>NZ_AP019700.1:1460000-2660000 GCF_006738645.1 Stella humosa
GGGTGCGCACGCCGCCCACCTCGACCACGTTGTTGGCCTCGCGCGGGAAGCCGTTCACCAGGCTGCCGACGTCGGACGTGGTGCCGCCGACATCGACCACCAGCGCCCGGTCGAGGCCCGACAGGAAGGCCGCCCCGCGCAGGCTGTTGGTCGGGCCGGAGGCGAAGGAGCGTACGGGATAGGCGGCGGCCTCGTCGGACTGCACGACGGTGCCGTCGTTCTGGGTGATGAACAGCGGCGCCGCGATGCCGACCGCGGCCAGCGCGTCGGCGAAGGCGGCCACCGTGCGCCGCGCCATCGGCACCAGGGCGGCGTTCAGCAGCGACACGTTCTCGCGCGCCAGCAGGCCAATGCGGCCCAGCTCGTGCGACAGGGTGACCTGGGCGTCGGGCCATTCCTCGGCCAGGATGGCGGCCGCCCGCTGCTCCTGGTCGGGATTCAGGGGCGAGAAGGCGCCGGTGATGGCGACGGCCGTCGTGCCGTCGGCGCGGATGGCGCGGGCCGCTGCCCGCACGGCGTCCGCATCGAAGGGCGCGATCGGCTGCCCGTCGACCTCGTAGCCGCCGCGCACGGCGTGGCTGGGGGCGGCCACCACGGCGCGCAGGTCGGCCGGCCAGTCGACGAAGGCGGGCAGGGTGCGCGCGGCCGGCAGCGAGATGCGGATGCCCGCCGTGCGGGCCAGGCCCCGGCGCTGCACGACGGCATTCGTGAAGTGGGTGGTGCCGATCATCACCGCGCCCACCGCGTCGCCGGCCGTGCCGCTCTCGTCCAGCAGCCGGCGCAGGGTGGCGAGGATGCCGCCCATGACGTCGGCGGTGGTCGCGGTCTTGACCGCATGGCGCACGCTGCCGCCCTGGATCAGGACGGCGTCGGTGTTGGTGCCGCCGACATCGATGCCGATGCGTAGAATATCGGTCATGCCGGGCGCTCCGCGAAGACGGAGTGGAAGTCGAGGTCGAAGCCGAAGGCGCGCGGGCCGACATGCTTCAGGCCCTTGGGCGTCGTCAGGATGGCGGGCGCCGGCAGGGCGATCACCGTCACCCGCTGGCCGTAGCGCACCGTCTCGGTGCCGATGGCGTCGCCCGAGGCGCTGTCGACCAGGGTGATCAGGTCGGGCACGGTGGCCGCCACCTGGTCGCCGCGCCAGGCGACCGAGAACTCGTTCTGGAAGTCGATCGCCATGGTCTGGCCCAGGTCGGCGTCCAGCCCCTCGATGGCGATGCGGCCGCGCAGCCAGCCTTCGGTCGCGCGCCGCATCACGTCGGTGATCTTGCCGCGGAAGAGGACCATGCCGCCCTCGGCCGCGACCACGGCCGCGATCGGGTCGGCGTGGGCTTCGCGGGCGGCGCGCACCGTGCGGCCGATCGACAGCCCGCGCGACAGCGTGTGCAGGCAGGTCGCGCGCTTCACCTCCGCGCCGGTGCGCGGCGCCTTGCAGGTGGCGGCCGAAGCGCCGAACACGGTGCAGGCGCGCCTGGTCATCCGCTCCATCCACGACCAGTCCTCGGCCTCGGTGAAGAGGATGCGGTTGCGGCGGATGTCGACCATCGTCCACGGGTAGGCCGGCAGGTCGCAGATGGCGAAGGTGGTCATGTCGGCCTGGGGGAAAGCGCGGCCCATGGCGTCGCAGTCGACGATCGGCAGGCCCAGCAGCAGCCCGGCCAGGATCGCCTGGAAGCCGTTGCTGCCGCCCACCTCCCACAGCATCACCGCGTCGAAGCGGCGGCCGAGATACTCCTCCATCATCGGGATGGTGCTGGCGATCACGTCGCCGTCGCACAGCTTCTCCTGCTTGGCCAGCGGCGCCCCCATCTGGCCGACGCAGGCGACCAGCGCGTCGTCGGGCAGCGACAGCGGGTCGATCACCGTTGCGCGGCGGCCGGCGGCCAGGTGCTGCTTGGCCTCCAGCATCGAGAAGTAGGGGTCGCCGCCGCCGCCGGTGCCGAGGATCCAGGCGCCGGTCGCGAAATCCTCCAGATCCCGCTCGCGCAAATCGAAGGGGGGACGATGCATGGGCGATCCGGGCTCCGGGAGATGGCGGGCGGGAAGATGGCGGGAAGGGACAGGAACGCTATCCTATCGCCCGATCAGTGTCACCCCGGCGCGGACGCCTTCTGCAAAGCCTCCAGGATCGCCACCAGCTTGGCGTCGCGGTCGCGGGCCAGCTCCGGGATGGTGCGGCCGGCGGCCTCCTCGGCCACGCCCTCGATCAGTTGCCGGCGCACCTCGGGCGTCAGGCGGGGGCGGCCCAGCTCTTCCCAGCGCGTCTCCATGAACTCGCCCAGATGGTCGAGGAAGTGGGGCATGCCACCCTCGCCGCCGGCCAGCGAGAAGGTGAGGGTGGGGCCCATGATGGCCCAGCGCAGGCCGGGGCCGTAGGCGATGGCCTTGTCGGTGTCCTCCACCGTCGCCACGCCCTCGGCGACGCAGTGGACCGCCTCGCGCCACAAGGCGCTCTGCAGGCGGTTGGCGAGGTGGCCCGGGATCTCCTTCAAGAGCCGGATCGTCTTCTTGCCGACCGCCTCATAGAAGGCGATGGCCCACTGGACCGTCTCTTCGTCGGTCCGGCCGCCGCCCACCACCTCCACCAGCGGGATCAGGTGCGGCGGGTTGAACGGGTGGCCGATCACCAGCCGGCCCGGATGGGCCATGCGCGATTGCAGGCTGGAGGGCGTGAAGCCCGAGGTGGAGGACGAGATCACCCGGTCGGGCGGCAGGGCGGCGTCGATGCGCGCCAGCAGCTCCTGCTTCAGCGTCTCGCGCTCGGGCGCCTGCTCCTGCACGAAGTCGGCGTCGCGCACGCAGTCCTCGACATCGGCCGTGAAGCGCAGCCGCGCGGGATCGGCCCCGACCGCCAGGCCCAGCCGCTCCAGCGTCGGCCAGGCGCGGGCGACGAACCCGCGGGCGAAGGCCTCGCCGTCCGGCGCCGGATCGGTCGCCACCACGTCATAGCCGCGCGCCAGGAACCACACCGCCCAGCTCGCCCCGATGGTGCCCGCCCCCACGATCGCCACCCGCCGCACGTCGCCGACATCGATCAACGCCATGTTCGTTCCCCTCCCTGATTGCCGCGGCAGGATCGCGGGGCGGATGGGTTGGCGTCAATCGCGGGTGCCGCGCATTTCGGCTGGCCAAGCATTGAAATCGGATTCGTGATGGCGAGCGGCTCGCCATCCTCCTCCTCGGACGAAGCAGCGAGGGTCTCCCGGAATCGAAGCGGGGGGACGGTTGCCCGTCCCCCCGTCTACCCGCCAGGGACCGACCTTAGCTGCAGCCGCTGGTCGACCCGCAGGTGTCGCACTTCATGCAGGTGCCGTTGCGCACCAGCGTGAAGTTGCCGCATTCGCCGCAGGAGTCACCCTCGTAGCCCTTCATCCGCGCCTGGCGCACCCGCTCGGCGCGGCTGGCGCCACCGGCGGCGCGGGGGGGCGCGGCCGGGGCCGGGGCCTCGAACGACCGGGTCTCGAAGGCCTGCACCAGGGTGGTGTTGCCGCCGACCGCCAGCGCCACCGTCTCGGTCGCGACCGAAGTGGCCTGGACGGTGGCGGGCTGGGCCGCCGCCTGGCCGCCGCCTGGCACGACATAGAGGCGGGAGCGGACATAGCCGTTGCTGGCGACGCGCTGCACGGCAGCCATCGAGGGCAGGTCGCCCTCGCCGTCGCCGCGGCCCAGTGTGTCCGGCATCATGTCGGCGGGCTCGGCATGGGCCAGGTCGTTGCGGCCCAGGTACGAGATCGCCAGTTCGCGGAAGATATAGTCGAGGATCGAGGTCGACATCTTGATGGTGTCGTTGCCCTCGACGATGCCCGACGGCTCGAAGCGGGTGAAGGTGAAGGCCTCGACGAACTCCTCCAGCGGCACGCCGTATTGCAGGCCGATGGAGATGGCGATGGCGAAGTTGTTCATCAGCGAGCGGAAGGCAGCGCCCTCCTTGTGCATGTCGATGAAGATCTCGCCCGCCTTGCCGTCCTCGTACTCGCCGGTGCGCAGGTACACCTTGTGGCCGCCGACGATGGCCTTCTGGGTATAGCCCTTGCGCCGCTGCGGCAGGCGGCGGCGCTCGGCCCGCTCCACCACCCGTTCGACGATGCGCTCCACGATCCGCTCGGCCACCATCGGCGCCTTGGCCGCGGGGGCCGCGGCGGCCACGTCGTCCGCGATCTCCTCGGCCGCGTCGTCGCCGATCGCCGAAGACAGCGGCTGCGACAGCTTGGAGCCGTCGCGATAGAGCGCGTTGGCCTTCAGCCCCAGGCGCCAGGACAGGAGATAGGCCTCCTTGCAGTCCTCGACGGTGGCGTTGTTGGCCATGTTGATGGTCTTGGAGATGGCGCCGGTGATGAAGGGCTGGGCGGCGGCCATCATGCGGATGTGGCTGTCGACCGAGAGATAGCGCTTGCCGTCGCGGCCGCACGGGTTGGCGCAGTCGAAGACCGGCAGGTGCTCGGCCTTCAGGTAGGGCGCGCCCTCCAGCGTCATCGCCCCGCAGCAATGGATGTTGGCGGCATCGACGGCTGCGCGCGAGAAGCCGAGGGCGGCCAGCAGGTCGAAGGCCGGGTCGTCCAGGCTGTCGTTCGAGAGGCCCAGCCGGTCGCGGCAGAAATCCTCGCCCAGCGTCCACTTGTTGAA
The DNA here is from genome assembly GCF_006738645.1 of Stella humosa. GTDB lineage: Bacteria > Pseudomonadota > Alphaproteobacteria > ATCC43930 > Allostellaceae > Allostella > Allostella humosa. The sequence goes on from NZ_AP019700.1 coordinate 1,464,627, forward strand.
GGCGAACTTGATGTCGAAGGCGCTGCCGAGGGCCGCTTCCAGCTTCTCGATCGCGGCCTCGGTGAAGCCCTTGGCCCGCAGCCCCTCATGGTCGATGCCGGGGGCGCCATCCAGCGAACCGTGGCCGACCGCCCAGTTCACGATCTCGGTGATCTGCCACTCGGGATAGCTCAGGGTACGCAGCGCCTGGGGCACCATGCGGTTGATGATCTTGAAGTAGCCGCCGCCGGCCAGCTTCTTGTACTTCACCAGCGCGAAGTCGGGCTCGATGCCGGTCGTGTCGCAATCCATGACGAGGCCGATCGTGCCCGTCGGCGCGATCACCGTCGTCTGGGCATTGCGGAAGCCATGCTGCTTGCCGAGCTCCAGCGCCTCGTCCCAGGACAGGCGGGCGGCCTCGACCAGCGCCTGGTCGGGGCAGTTGGCGGCATCCAGCGGCACCGGCAGGATCGCCAGCCCCTCATAGCCCGCGGTCTCGCCGTGGGCGGCCCGGCGATGGTTGCGGATGACGCGCAGCATGGCGCCGCGATTGGCGGCATAGCCGGGGAAGGCGCCCAGCTCGGCCGCCATCCGGGCCGAGGTCGCATAGGCCTGCCCGGTCATCAGGGCGGTGATGGCGCCGCACAGCGCGCGGCCGGCATCGCTGTCATAGGGCAGGCCCATGGCCATCAGCAGCCCGCCGATGTTGGCATAGCCCAGGCCCAGCGTGCGGAACTCGTAGCTGAGCTCGGCGATCCGGCGCGACGGGAACTGCGCCATCAGCACCGCCACTTCGAGCACCACCGTCCACAGCCGGCAGGCATGGGCGAAGCCCTCGGTGTCGAACGTGCCCTCGGCCGTGTGGAACGCCATCAGGTTGATCGACGCCAGATTGCAGGCCGTGTCGTCGAGGAACATGTACTCCGAGCAGGGGTTGGACGCGTTGATCCGTCCGCTCTCGGGGCAGGTGTGCCACTCGTTGATGGTGGTGTCGTACTGCACGCCCGGATCGGCCGAGGCCCAGGCGGCATGGGCGATCTTCTCCCACAGCTCGCGGGCGGGCAGGCGGCGGGCGACCTTGCCGTCGGTGCGGCGGATCAGCTCCCAGTCCGCACCCTTCTCGACCCGGTCGAGGAAGGCGTTCGACAGGCGCACCGAGTTGTTCGAATTCTGGCCCGAGACGGTGAGGTAGGCCTCGGAATCCCAGTCGGTGTCGTAGGTCGGGAAGTGGATCGAGCTGTAGCCCTGGCGGGCGAACTGGATCACGCGCTGGATGTAGTTCTCGGCCACCATGGCGCGGCGCGCGGCGCGGATCTCGGCCTTCAGCGCGGCGTTCTTCGCCGGGTCGAAGCGGTCTTCGCCCGTTGCCCCGACCCCGGCTGCTTCGGTGCAGGCCTTCATGATGCGGTTGAGGTGGCGGTCGGCCAGCTTGGAGCCGGCGACGAGCGCTGCCACCTTCTGTTCCTCGACGACCTTCCAGTCGATATAGGCCTCAATGTCGGGGTGGTCGACGTCGACCGTCACCATCTTGGCCGCCCGGCGCGTGGTGCCGCCGGACTTGATGGCGCCGGCCGCGCGGTCGCCGATCTTGAGGAAGCTCATCAGGCCGGACGAGCGCCCGCCGCCAGACAGCTTCTCGCCCTCGCCGCGCAGGCGGGAGAAGTTCGAGCCCGTGCCCGAGCCGTACTTGAACAGGCGCGCCTCGCGCACCCACAGGTCCATGATGCCGCCTTCGCCCACCAGGTCGTCGGCGACGCTCTGGATGAAGCAGGCATGCGGCTGCGGCCGCTCATAGGCGTTGGGCGAGGGGGCCGCCTGGCCGGTGCGATGGTCGACATACCAATGACCCTGGGCCGGGCCGTCGATGCCATAGGCCCAGTGCAGGCCCGTGTTGAACCATTGCGGGGAATTGGGTGCAGCCATCTGGCGCGCCAGCATGAAGCGCATCTCGTCGAAGAAGGCGCGCGCGTCCTCCTCGCCGTCGAAATGGCCGCCCTTCCAGCCCCAATAGGTCCAGGTGCCGGCCAGGCGATCGAACACCTGGCGCGCGCTGGTCTCGCCGCCGATGCGCTCGGCCTTCGGGTGCAGGGCCAGGGCCGCCTCGTCGGCCTCGTGGCGCCACAGCCAGGAGGGGACGTCGTTCTCCTCGACCTTCTTCAGGACGGCGGGCACGCCGGCCTTGCGGAAGTACTTCTGGGCCAGGATGTCGCTCGCGACCTGCGACCAGTCGGCCGGCACCTCGATGTCGGTCTGCTGGAAGACGACGGAGCCGTCCGGGTTGCGGATCTCGCTGGTGGTGCGGCGAAAGGCAACGGAGTCGTAGGGATCGCGTCCCTCGCTGGTGAAACGTCGCGCGATACGCATTCCCTTGCCCCCTTGGTATTGCGTGCTGCCGGGCATTTCCGCCTGACACATTGGCTGGTAGCGGCGAACCGCGCCGACGCAATATGTAGAACAGGCGGCCCCCGAGCCGCAACGGGTTGGGCCAAAAAAATGAAGGACTGCCGTATCTAAGCTGCAAATCTTTCGAGCATGCGAAAGCATCGCAACGTATTGCGTTGAATTCGTTGGATTTTCCGAAGGTGACGACGTTTATACCCGATCGGTCGCGGGTGCGTCGGCAGGGACAGCGTGCCAAAGCCGCCCCGGGGAGGCAACCAGATTTGGTCGATCAACGCGCGGCGGACGCCAGATGTTGCAAATCTGCGTCGCCCGCCGCGGGCGGGACTCGTGTCGGCGGTACTACGGGCGCGGGTCGCGCAGTTGCAGCGTCACCAGTGCCGCCAGCACCACGAGGATGCCCAGGCCCTGCTGCCAGGTGACGGTCTCGCCCAGGACGGCGACGGCGGCGCCGACCGCGATCACCGGCTCGATATTGCCCAGTGCTGCCACGCGCACCGGGCCCAGCAGGCGTACGGCCAGGAAGAGCGTCGTGAAGCCGATGGCATAGACCAGGCTGGCGCCGCCCAGCCCGGCCCAGCCAAGCGCGGTCGCCGGCCAGGCCGGCCCGCCCTGGATCGCCACCAGCAGCAGGTAGGCGGCGGCTGCCGTCAGCACGGCATGGGCGTTGACCACCAGCGGGTCGGCGCGTCGCAGCAGGCGGCTGGTCCAGAGGATCGAGGTGGCGCAGGCAAGCGCCGCCATCAGCGCCAGCCCCAGGCCAAGCGGGTCGAGCGCCCTGCGCCCGGCTGCAACACCGCCATCCATGCCGACCACCAGGGCGATGCCGGCGAAGGCCGTCACCAGGGCAGCCGCGCGCAGCAGCGTCAGCCGCTCCTGGCCCAGGATGTGGGCGGCCCCCGCGACCATGGCGGGGAAGGTGAAGAAGACGAGGGCGGCGACGCTGACCGGGATGTGGATGATCGCCGACAGGTAGCCATAGGACAGCACGCCCGCCAGCAGCCCGATGCCAATGGCCTGGCGCCGGTCGCCCGCGGCCAGGCGCAGCGGCCGGCCCAGCCGGCGCAGCAGCAGCGTGACCACCATGGTCGCCACCGTGAAGCGCATCAGGATCGCCGTCTCCGGCGTGCTGCCGGCGTCGTAGGCCAGGCGAGCCAGCGTCGGCGCCAGCCCGAAACCCACGCTCGACACCAGCAGGAAGCCCAGCCCGCGCCAGTAGCGCGCCTCCGGCGGCTCGACGAAGCCGCTCATGTCGGTGGAGAATCGGGTGACGGGGCAGGGGCGGGCATGGTCCGGCGGGGCTCCCGAAAAGGGCCGACACTTTACGCGACGGGGTCCGGGTGCCATAGTCCGGCCCATCAATCACCCCTGACGGCAGATTCGCGGACCGCTTCATGACGCTGGGAACGCGCTTGTTCACTTGGCTGCGGGGCCGCGAGGTCGGCAGCGATCATCTCGGCAACCGCTATTATATGGAACGCAAGGCCGGCCCGGGCGACCGCAGCCGGCGCTGGGTCGTCTACAACGGCGCCGCGGAGGCGACGCGCGTGCCGCCGGAATGGCACGCCTGGCTGCACCATACGGTGGCGGCCGTGCCAGCGGCCGGCGCCGGACAGCCGCACCGCGCCTGGCAGAAGGAGCATCTGCCCAACCAGACGGGGACGGAAACCGCCTATCGCCCGCCCGGCCACGTCCTCCAGGGCGGCCGGCGCGCCCGGGCGACCGGCGACTACGAGCCGTGGCGGCCCAACTAGAGCAGGATTCGAGCTGGCATCGGAATGAAGCACAATATCGTCGAGACGATCATCGGCGCCGTCGTCCTGCTGGTCGCGGCCGGGTTCGTGGCCTTCGCCTACAATTCGAGCGGGGTGCGCGCCGTCAGCGGCTACGAGCTGATCGCGCGGTTCGAGCGGGTGGATGGCGTCGCCGTCGGCTCGGACATCCGCATCGGCGGCATCAAGGTCGGCTCGATCTCGCGCATGGAGCTCGATCCCAAGACCTATCTGGCCGTCGTCCATCTCAGCATCGAGCCGTCGGTGAAGCTGCCGGCCGATACCGTCGCCTCGATCTCCAGCACCGGCCTGCTGGGCGACAAGTTCCTGGCCCTGGTGCCGGGCGGCGACGAGAAGATGCTGCCGCCGGGCGGCGTCATCCAGTACACGCAGGCTTCCGTCAGCATCGAGAACCTGATCGGCCAGTTCATGTTCAGCCAGGGCGGGGCCGACAAGAAGGGCGAAGCGCCGGCCGACGCGCCCAAGCTGTGATCGTGCGCAAGTGACGGGGTGCCGCGCCGGGCGGTTGCGGTGGGCTGCCATGGCCGCGGCCGTGGCGCTTTTGCCGGCCGCGCCCGCGCTGGCGGCCGAAGTGGCCGTGCTGCAGGCGCTCGACAAGATCCTCGGCCGCATCTCGACCCTGGAGGCCAAGGTGGGGCAGGAAACCACCTTCGGCACGCTCCATATCGTCGTGCGCGCCTGCCGCACCCGCCCGCCCGAGGAACCGCCCGAGAGTACGGCCTTCCTTGAGGTCGACGACCAGCGCCCGGGCGAGGAGCGCCGCCGCGTCTTCACCGGCTGGATGTTCGCTTCCAGCCCCGCCATTTCGGCCCTCGAGCACCCGGTCTACGACGTCTGGGTGAAGTCTTGCCGGACCGAGTAGCCGGGGGACCCGTGCCGTGACGGTGCGGCCCGACATCATCCTGGTGATGACCGACCAGCAGCGGGCGGACAGCCTGGGCTATGCCGGCAATCGGTTCGTCGCCACGCCGCATATCGATGCGCTGGCGGCCAGTTCGCTGCGCTTCCGCAATGCCGTCACGCCGTTCCCGCTGTGCAGCCCAGCGCGGGCCGGGCTGTGGACCGGCCTGCACGCCCATCGCCACGGCATCACCGACAACATCTATGGCGAGCCGGATGCGCTGGCTCGCCTCGGCCGGGCGACCGTCTTCCCGGCGATGCAGGCCGCCGGCTACCGCACGGCCTATATCGGCAAGTGGCACCTGGGGGAGGGGCAGCCGGCCGGGTTCGATCACTGGGCCGGCTACAACTCGGCCGTTTCCCAATGGGTCCCCGGGCCCGGCGGCCGCGTCTGGCGGCCCGAGCAGGAGACCGACGCGGCGCTCAGGCTTCTGGCCGAGTGGGGAACGGGCAGTCCGTTCCTGCTGGTCCTGTCCTACTATCCGCCGCATCCGCCCTATGATGCGCCCGACCGCTACTTCCCGCGCTATCGCGGCGGCGGGCTGCCGCATGCGGCCTACTATGCGGCGGTCGACGGCATCGACGCCTGCGTCGGGCGGCTGATGGCAGCGGCAGCGACGCGCCCGCCGGACCGGCCCCTGGCCATCCTCTATTGCTCCGACCACGGCGACACCTTCCAGGTCGGCAAGGGCAGCAAGCGTAGCGCCGACGATGCGGCCCTGCGCATCCCGCTCCTCGTCCATGCGCCGGGCGTGCAGCCGGGCGATGTCGCGGCACCCGTCTCGCTGCTCGATGTCGCGCCGACGCTGGCGGGCCTGTCGGGCGTCGACTGGCGGGCCGATGGCGACGACCTGACGCGAGTTGCAGATGGCACGGTCGCGCGCGACGGGCTGGTCGTGCAGAACGTCGGGCTGGAGCCGGTGGCCGACCGGCAGGGCAACCTCCGTCAGATGCTGGGCGTCCTGCCGCGCTGCGAGCGCATATTCTGGACCGGTGCAGCCAAGCTGGTGCTGCCCGAGGCTGGCCCGCCCGCCTTGTTCGATCTTGCCGCCGATCCGGAAGAGCGGCGCAATCTGCTGGTCGGTCGGTATGTCAACCGCGCGGGGGTAGTCCTGGCCCATGAACTGGCCGCGCGCATGATCGAATCCTGCGCGCGGATGGCCGACGGCCAGGGCGAGGCGCTGGCCGCCTCCTTTCAGCGCAAGCTCCACCAAGTCATGCGGGGCTAGCTGCCGGGTCGGTCGGGCGGCCCTTTCAACTCCACGACATTGCCTTCCGGGTCGCCGACATAGATCGAAGGCCCTTCCCCATCGGCGCCAAAACGCTGGCCACTTTCCCCTGGCGCCAGGCCGTGGGCGGCCAGGTGGGCGGTGATCGCGGCCGCGTCCCAGGGCTCGATCCGCAGGCAGAAATGGTCGAGGTTGCGACCTTCGGACCCGGGAGCCGCACCGCCCCGCCGGCCGAGCTGGCCGTCGATCGGCACCAGGTCGATCAGCGCGCTGCCGGCGCGCAACTGCACCAGCCCCAGCGCGTCCTGCCGCCGTTCCACGGTGCAGCCCAGCACGCCGCAATAGAAGCCCAGCATGCGGTCCAGGTCCGTGACGCGCAGCACGAGATGGTCGAGATCGAGAATCCGGAACATGGGCGGCATCCTACCGCGCGCACCCGGTGGGGCGATAGCTTGGGCGACTCGCGCAATTAGTGTAGTATGTATGTTTATACACTAATAGGTTGTAGTCATGCTTTCGCCTCAGTTCCCGGTAAATCCCGCCGCCCCGGCCGTGCCGGGCGCGCTTCTCGGGCTGCTCCTGGCCGCGGCCGAGGGCACTATAGCGCAGCGCGGCGTCCGGCTGGTCCGCCATGATGACATGACCGGCCTGCGCGACCGCCATCGCGCGGACGCCTTTCTCGCCGCCGACCGGCCGCTGCCCTCGCAGCTCGATGTCGACTACTGCGCACTGCCGCCCGATAGCGCCTTCTGGATCGAGGGCCTCGACGAGAACGGGCGGACCGTGCTGACCCACGCGGCCCGCCTCTTCGACTGGTCCGCGACCGACCTGGAGCGGGAGGGGCTGGCGTCGCGCATCTTCTACGACCGGCCGCAGGTCGACGGCCGCCCGGGACAGGACCTGACGCTGGATCAGCCGATGCCGGTCCGGGTGTCCGGCCGCGTCGCCTATGTCGGGGGGCTGTGGATCCATCCCGACTGCCGGGGCCGCGGGCTTGGCCGCATCATGCCGCGGGTGGGAAGGGCGTGGGCCTATCTGCGCTGGCAGCCGGACTTCGTTTTCAGCCATGTCGTCGACCGGCTGCTCGATGGCGGGCTGGAGGCGGTCTATGGCTATCCCCATCGCCATCGCGGCCTGCGCTTCCGCAACCGCTACGGCCGGGCGTACGACGTGTCCTGGGTGTGGATGTCCGGTCAGGAACTGGTCGAGGACAGCGCCAGGTTCGCTGGCACCTTCCAGTCGACCCGGCCGCGCAGGTGACTGACCCCGGATACCATGCGGCGCCCGTCCTCGGTCTGCCAGGGCAGGATCAGCCGGTCGTAGATGCTGCGCCGGCCGATGCCCGAGGGGGCGGCGATCGACCCTTCGCAGGCTTCCAGTATCGGGCCGCCGCGGGCATGCGCCTCGCCATAGACCTGGCTGGCCGCGGTCGAGAAGCGCATGTCCGGCTGTTCGTAGACCGAGCGGCCGAGGGCCTCCGACCAGCCGGCGGCGCCGTAATGCGTCAGCCGGCGACCGCGGAACGCCACCAGCATCCGGCTGTCCCCGGCATGCTCCACCAGCGTCGTGCGCCCCAGGCAATGCGCCCGGCGGAAGGGCCGGCGCGGATCGTCCGGCAGGATGCCGCCGCGCATCGTCCATATCGCCATCAGGCGTACGAAGCTCTCCGGCATGGCCGTCACGGCGGGATCGGCCACCAGTTCCTCGGCGTGGAACGCCTTGTCGAGATGGCGGCTGCGCGGGCCGCTCTTCAACTGCTCGATCCGCAGGGCCAATGCGTCGATGCCCGGTACCATCTCATGGCACCAGTCACCGGCAAAATGCGTCAGCACCATGCGTCGCGGCCTGAGATCGGCCAGCAGGAACATGATCTGGGTCAGGGCCCGGTCGGTGATCGCCGTCGGTTGCAACCGCAGGCGCACGCCGGCCCCCGCAGCCGCCAGTTCGATCATGCCGAACTTGCGCACGCCGTAGGACAGCGGGTCGCCGCCGCCCGGCGGCATCCGGTGGATGACGCGCTGCAGCCCTCGATCGACCGATAGGATAGTGCCACGCCGGTCGATGAGGACTCTTGCTTTCACCTGGCCGATTGCCTCTTCGGTGCCGGAACCGGGGTCGTCAGCTTGTCGCCGAGGCGATGGAACAGCTCCATCAGCGACTGCCGCAGGTCGGAACTGGCGATGCGCTCATAGGCCCGCGACAGCTCGATCGCTTCGCGGCGCAGCATGATGCCCGGCTCCTGCGGGGTTTCCGCGCCGCCCTCGAGGCCATCGAAGAAGGCCGTCACCGGCGTGCCGAGAACCTGGCCGATCTGTACGAGCTTGCTGGCGGAAATGCGGTTGCCGCCGCGCTCGTACTTCTGCACCTGCTGGAAGGTCAGGCCGATCGCCTCGGCCAACTGGGTCTGGCTCAGGCCCGCGACGGTACGATAGAGGCGGACCTGACGGCCGACATGCACGTCGACCGGCGACGGGCCGTCGATGATGGCGACGCGGCGGCGCGGGCGCTCGGCGGGGGCGGCGGGGCGCGCGGCGCGCGGCTTGGCGGCGGCCGGCGGGGCCAGCACGCGGCGGACGGTGGGCAGGCCGACCTGCAGCTTCGTCGCGATCTCCACGTCGGTCAGGCCACCGGCCTTCAGGGCCTGGATGCGAGCCATCTGGTTAGCTGGGGAGCGTGCCATCTGCGTTACCTTTTCATGACGTGCAGTCGCGCTGCAAGGGAATCAGGCGACCGGGACGAAGCTCTTTGGCGACCCAACCCCCCCAGACAGGCCGACAACGCGAATCTAGGCGCTCGTTCCGCGACCGGAGCGCATTATGTCTACGATATATATACTTCGCCGTGTCGGGACCAAGGGTTGGTATACCATGCGACCATCTGCCACAATCAAAGAGACGGTTCAAGTTATGGCAGATCAACTTTTGGATATAGGTTTCGGCAACTTCCTCGGGGGGCAGTTGCAGAGCGGCGAGCGGCCGGCTAGCGTCGCGCGATGACTGAAAGCGCCCTCGTTACCGGCGGTTCCCAGGGAATCGGCCGGGCCATCGCCGCGGAACTCGCCCGCGCCGGATTCCAGGTGATCAACCTCGACCGCGAGCCACCGCAGGTGCCCTGCGGCGTGCATGTGGCGGTCGACTTGGCGGACCGCAGCGCAACCGCCGCGGCGCTGGCGGAGGTGGTCGGGCGATATCCGGTCACGCGGCTCGTGAACAATGTCGGCATCGTCCGCCCCGGCCCGGTCGAGGAGCAGACGGCGGAGGATGTCGAGGCGGTGATGGACCTGAATGTCCGCACCGCCATCCAGTGCGCCGAGGCGCTGCTGCCGGCGATGCGCGAGGCCGGCTTCGGCCGCATCGTCAACATCAGCAGCCGGGCGGCGCTGGGCAAGGAGCTGCGCTCGGCCTATGCCGCCAGCAAGTCGGCGCTGCACGGGCTGACCAAGACCTGGGCGCTGGAGCTGGGGCAGTTCGGCATCACCGTGAACGCGGTGTCGCCCGGGCCGATCGCGACCGACCTGTTCCGGCGCGTCAACCCCGACAACAGCCCGCGCACCGCCGCCATCCGCGAGACGATCCCGATGCGCCGCATGGGCCAGCCTGAGGATATCGCCGGGGCCGTCGCCTTCTTCCTGCGCCAGGACACGAGCTTCGTGACGGGCCAAGTGCTGCATGTCTGCGGCGGCATGACCGTGGCCGGCGTCGGCGGCTGACCGCGGCGGGCACGGGTACGGCGACGGACACGGGCGTGGCGACGGGGACCGGGGTGGAGCAGGTGGCGGTGCCAGCCCGGCAGCCGGACGCGATCGATCGCGGCATCGACGCGCTGCGGGCCGGCCGCGCCGCCGAAGCCGAGGCCATATTCGGCGAAGTTCTGGCCCGGCACCCGGCCCAGCCCGATGCCCTGAACGGCATGGCGCTGGCGCTGGGCCGGCGCGGCGCCTGGGCGGATGCGCTGGACCATCTCGACCGGGCGATCGGCCACCGCACCGTGCCTGCCACCTGGCATGCCAACCGCAGCCTGTTCCTGCGCAACCTGGGCCGTCCGCATGACGCCATGCTGGCCCTGGCCGATGCCGTCCGCCTGGCGCCCGGCCACGCGGCCTTGCGCGTCCAACTCGGCGAGGCGGCGGTCGCCGCCGGCGACCTGCCCCGGGCGGTGGCGGCCCTGCGCGAGGCGCTGGCGATCGAGCCTGTCAGCGCCGCCGGCTGGAGCGGCCTCGGCACGGCGCTCGAAGCCAGCGGCGCCGTTGCGGATGCGCTCGCCGCCTATCGCACGGCGACCGAACATGCGGGCCAGATGCCGGAGGTCTGGGTCAACCTCGCCAACGCGCTGAATCGTGCGGGTCGACGCCCCGCCGCGCTCGATGCCTTCGACCGGGCGCTGGCGCTGCGGGCGGACTTCCCACCGGCCGAGATCGGCCGGGCGGTGGTCCTGCACGGCCTGGGCCGCGATGCCGAGGCCCTGGACGGGCTGGACGCCGTGCTGGCCCGCTATCCCGACGATGCCAACGCGCACAACAACCGCGCCGTCGTGCTGCAGGACACGGGCTTGCTCGACGCCGCCATCGCCGGCTTCCGCCGTGCGCTGGCACTGGCGCCGGACGATCCGGTGCCGCGCAACAACCTGGGCAGCGCGCTGCACCAGGCCGGGGACACGGGCACGGCCATCCTCTGCTTTCACCAGGCGCTGGCGATCCGCCCCGACTATGCCGAGGCGCACAACAACCTCGGCAGCGCGCTGGAGGCCGAGGGCGACCATGACGGGGCTGTTGCCGCCTATGGCCGCGCGCTCGACCGCAAGCCCGACTATCGCCGCCCGCGCCGCAACCTGGCCGGCCTGCTGCACACGCTGGGGCGCCAGGAGGCGGCCGAGGCGGTGGCGGACGAAGGCTTGGCCCAGGCGCCGGACGACCTGCCGCTGCGCCTGCACGCGGCCTTCACCCGGCTGCGCATCCTCTATCGTGACATGGACGAGCGCGACCGGTGCCGCGCCGCCTACCGCCGCGAACTGGAGGCGCTGGCGGCCATGCCGCTGCCGACGGAGCCGGCCGCCCTGGGCGAACTGGCCGACGCGATCGGGGCGGCCCAGCCCTTCTACCTGGCCTACCAGGGCCTGAACGACCGCGACCTGCAGCGCCTCTATGGCGACTTCGTCTGCCGGGTGATGGCCGCCCGCCATCCTGAGTTCGCCGACCGGCCGGCGATGCCGCCCGCACCCGCGGGCGAGCCCATCCGCGTCGGCGTGCTGTCGGGCTTCTTCCGGCTGCATTCCAACTGGAAGATCCCGATCCAGGGCTGGCTGGAGGATCTGGACCCGGCCCGCGTCGCCCTCCACGGTTACTATACCCAGGCGATCGAAGGCCCGGAGGCGGCGCGCGCGCGGGCACTCTGCCACCGCTTCGTCGCGGGCCAGCGCACCACGGCCGCCTGGGCCGAGACGATCCGGGCTGACCGCCTGCACGTCCTGCTGGTGCCGGAGATCGGCATGGACCCGGTCACGGTCCGGCTGGCCGCCCTGCGCCTGGCGCCGGTGCAGGCGACGTCCTGGGGCCATCCCCAGACGTCGGGCATGCCGACCATCGACCATTTCCTGTCGAGCGCCCTGATGGAGCCGCCCGACGGCGACCAGCACTATTCCGAGCGGCTGGTGCGGCTGCCAGGCCTGTCCTTCCGGCCGCTGCCGCCGACCATCCGGCCGGACCCGGTCACCCGCGCCGACATCGGCGTGCCGGACGATGCGGTTCTCTTCTGGTGCTGCCAGTCGCTCTTCAAGTATCTCCCCCGCGATGACCATCTGTTCCCCGCCATCGCCGCGCGCGTCCCGCGGGCGCGCTTCGTCTTCCTCGGCTATCCGGCCGGTGGCGAGGTGGGCGACCTCTTTCGCCGGCGCATCGTGGGGGCGTTCGCCGCGGCCGGCCTCAATGCCCAGCATTATTGCCGATTCCTGGGCACCGTCAGCCCGGCGCGGTTCGCCGGGGTCAACCGGCTGGCCGACATCTTCCTCGATTCGCTCGGCTGGTCGGGCTGCAACTCGGCGCTGGAGGCGCTCGATGCCGGGGTGCCGGTGGTGACGCTGCCGGGCGAACTGATGCGCGGCCGGCATGCCGCGGCCATCCTGCGCCGGGCCGGCCTGGACGAGCTGGTGGCGGGCAGCGTCGCCGAGTATGTCGCGATCGCGACCGCCCTGGCGCACGACCCGGCCCGGCGCGCGGCGCTCCGCCAGCGCATCGCCGCCGGCCGGGCCGTCATCGCGGGCGACCGGGCCCCGGCAGCCGGTCTCCAGGCCTATCTCCTGGCCCAGGCCGGCCTGCCGGCATGACCGCGGCGGCCGTCCGCCAATTCCGGGACCGGCTCGAACGCCAGCCGGACGACCGGGTGGCGATGGCGGGACTGGCCGAGGCCCTGGCGGCCGACGGCCGTTTTGCCGAGGCCCTGCCCTGGAGCGAGCGCGCGATCGCCGGCCCCGCGACCCCGGCCCGTTGGATCGGCGCCAGCGGCATCCTTTTGGCCCGGGCGGGCCGCCCGTCCGAGGCGGTGCCCCGGCTGGAGCAGGCGCTGGCGCTGGCGCCGGCCGATCACGACCTGCGCTGGGAACTGGGCCGCGCGCTGGAGCGGCTGGGCCGCGTCGATGCCGCGATCGCGGCCTGGCAGGCGGTGCTGCGCGACCAGCCCGACCATGTGCCGGCGCTGGCCTCGCTGGGCGGCGCGCTATGGCTGCAGCGCCGGACGGAACCGGCCATCGCGGCACTCGATCGCGCGGTGGCGCTGCGGCCGGACTGGATCGAGCTGCGCGACAGCCTGGCCAACGCGCGTAACCATGTCGGTGACTGGGACGCGGCCGAGCGCATCTTCGCCGAGACGCTGCGGCTCCGGCCCGATCACCTGCCGAGCCGGGTCAATGCCTGCGTCGCCCGCCTGCGCGAGATCTATGACGACACGGCCACCCGCGACCGCTCGCGCGCGGCCTATGCCAGGGACCTGGCCGCCATCGACGCCATGCCGGTCCCGGCCGACCCGGCGGCGGCCGCCCGCATCCTGGGCGCGCGCAAGCCCTTCCTGCTGGCCTACCAAGGCGCGGTCGACCGCGACCTCCAGGCGATGTACGGGCGGCTCGTCTGCCGCGCGATGGCGGCCAGCCTGCCGCAGTTCACGGCACCACCGCCGCCGCCCGGCCTGGGGCCGGGCGAGCGCGTCCGGGTCGGCATCCTGTCGGGCTTCTTCCGCCACCACTCCAACTGGAAGATGCGGCTGCGCGGCTGGCTCGAGGATCTCGACCGCAGCCGCTTTGCCGTCCACGCCTACTATACGGGCGGTGGCGAGGATGCCGAGACGGCCCGCGCCCGCGCCCTGGCCGACCGCTTCCTGGGCGGCAGCCGCCCGGTCGGCGAGTGGGCCGGCCGGATCCGCGACGACCGCCTGCATGTGCTGCTGGTGCCCGAGATCGGCATGGACCCGGTGACGCTGCAACTGGCCGGCCTGCGGCTGGCGCCGGTGCAGGCGACCTCCTGGGGCCATCCCCAGACTTCCGGCATGCCGACGATCGACGATTTCCTGTCCAGCGCCATGATGGAGCCGGCGGACGGCGACGGGCACTATACCGAGCGTCTGGTCCGCCTACCGGGCCTGTCCTGCCGGCCGATCCCGGTGGCGGTCGCGCCGGAGCCGGTCGACCGCGACGCGCTGGGGGCAGGGGCCGACGATGTGCTCTTCTGGTGCTGCCAGTCGCTGGCGAAGTACCTGCCCCAGCATGACGACGTCTTCGCGCGCATCGCGCGGCGCTTGCCGGCGGCGCGCTTCCTCTTCCTGGGGGAGCCCGCCGGCAACCGGGTCGATGCCGCCTTCCGGGCCCGCATCGCCAAGGCCTTTGCCGCCTTCGGGCTGGATGCGGCGCAGCATTGCCGGTATCTCGGCCGGCAGAGCGCGGCACGCTTCGCCGGCTGCACGCGGGCGGCCGACATCTTCCTCGATTCGATCGGCTGGTCGGGCTGCAACTCGACCATCGAGGCGGTGCAGTACGACCTGCCGGTCATCACCTGGCCGGGGGCCACCATGCGCGCGCGCCATTCCGATGCCATCCTGCGCTTGGTCGGCGTCGATGAGACGATCGTCGGCTCGGCCGACGCCTATGTCGACCTGGCGGTGCGCCTGGGCACGGATCCGGCGTGGCGCGGCCGGCTGCGGGCGCGGATCGCGGCCGGCAAGCATCGCCTGTTCGCCGACCGATCGTACCTGCCCGGCCTGGAGGCCTATCTGATGCAGGCCGCGGACCGGCAGCCATGAGCACGATCGAGGCCGCCTGGGCGGCCTTGCGGGCCGGGCGTCCGGCCGAGGCGGAGGCTACGTTCCGTACCTTGCTGGCGGCGGATGGCGCCCATCATGCGGCGATGCGCGGGCTGGCGCTGGCGGCGATGGCGGGCGGACGCGCGGCAGAGGCGCTGGAGTGGATCGGGCGGGCGGTGGCGCCGGCGGACGCACCGGCTGCCTGGCGCCTGGACCATGCGGGCATCCTGCTGCGGGCGGGCCGCGTCGAGGCGGCAGTGGCGGCCGCGCGCGGGCTGGCGGCGACCGCGGACCCGGTGCTGCTGGCAGCACTGGGCGACCTCTTCATGGCGACCAGGGCCTGGGCCGACGCCGCCTGCGTCTATCGCCGGGCGCTGGCGGCCGCACCCGGCCAGGTCGCGGCCTGGCACAATCTGGGCGGCGCCCTGCGGCGGCTGTCGCGCTTCGAGGAGGCGGCCGGGGCCTATCGGGCGGCACTGGACCGGGAGCCAGGCCGCTGGGAAAGCTGGGCGGGCCTGGCGGCGGCGCTGGCGCGGGGCGGTGCCGCCGACGATGCGCTGGCGGCCTTCGACCGGGGGCTCGCCATCCGGCCGGGCCATGCGGCGACCGAGCAGGGGCGGGCCGAACTGTTGCAGGTGATGGGGCGCCCGGCCGAGGCGCTGGCCGGCTTCGACCGCGCCATCGCGCAGGCGCCGGACCTGGCATCCGCCCACCATGCCCGCGCCATCCTGCTGGACCAGATGGGCCGGCTGGACGACGCCATATCCGGCCTGCAGCAGGCGGCCCGGCTGCAACCGCGCAATGCCGACCTGCAGTACGACCTGGGCCGGGCGCTGCGGCGCGGCCATCGGCTGCAATCGGCCATCGCCGCCTTGCAGGAGGCCGTCCGCCTCGACCCGGCGCACGGGGCCGCACTGAGTGCCCTGGGTGCCGTCCTGTGGCAGGTGAACCAGTCGGCGGCCGCGCTCGAGGTGTTCCGCCGCGCGGTGGACGTGCGGCCCGACCATCCGCCCGTCGTCGCCCACTATGCCAACGCGCTGCACGCCTTCGGCCGCCAGGACGAAAGCCGGGCGCTGTTCGACCGCCTGCTGGCGCAGCGCCCGGACGACTGGCCGGCGCGGCTCTCCTCCTGCGTCAGCCGCCTGCCGATCGTCTATCGCGACGAAGCCGAGCGGCTGGCGGCGCGCGAGGCCTATGCGGCCGACCTGGCGGCCCTGGCGGCGACCCCGCTGCCCGACGACCCGGCCGAGGTGGCGGCCCGGGCCGAGGCCTTGCATGTCCGCCAGCCCTTCTACCTGGCCTATCAGGGCGAGAACGACCGCGACCTCCAGGCGATGTTCGGCGGCATGGCCTGCCGCATCATGGCGGCGCGCCTGCCGGAATACGGCCAGCGCCCCCCGCCGCCCGGGCTGGCGCCGGGCGAGCGCATCCGGGTCGGGGTGCTGACCGCCTATTTCCGCAACCACTCGGTCTGGAAGGTGCCGCTGCATAGCTGGCTGGCCGATCTCGACCGCGAGCGCTTTGCCATCCACGGCTATTTCCCGGATGGGGAGGGCGACGCCGACACCGCGACCGCGCGGGCGTTCTGCGCCCAGTTCGCGGCCGGGCCGCACGGCGTCGACCGCTGGGCGCGCCGCATCCGCCACGACCGGCTGCATGTGCTGCTGATCCCCGAGATCGGCATGGACCCGACGACGCTGCAACTGGCGGCCCTGCACCTGGCGCCCGTGCAGGCGACCTCCTGGGGCCATCCCCAGACCTCGGGCATGCCGACGGTCGATGCCTTCCTGTCGAGCGACCTGATGGAGCCGGCCGACGGCGACGACCACTATACCGAGCGGCTGGTGCGGCTGCCGGGCCTCTCCTTCCGCCGCATGCCGATGCGCCGGGTGCCCGAGGCCGTTACGCGGGCCGACATCGGCGTGGAGGACGAGGCCTTCGTCTATTGGTGCTGCCAGTCGCTCTACAAGTACCTGCCGGCCGACGACGACCTCTTCGCGCGGATCGCGGCCCGAGTGCCGCAGGCGCGATTCGTCTTCGTCGGCTACCCGATGGGCGACCGGGTCGGAAACCTGATCCGCGACCGCATCGGGGCGGCCTTCGCCCGGGCCGGGCTCGATGCCGGGCGCCACTGCCGCTTCCTCGGCAGCCTGCCCGGCCCGCGCTTCGCCGGCGTCGCCCACCTGGCCGATGCCTTCCTCGACTCGGTCGGCTGGTCGGGCTGCAATTCGACGCTGGAAAGCCTCGACGCCGACCTGCCGGTCGTGACCTGGCCCGGCCGCATGATGCGCGGCCGGCACTCGCTGGCGATCCTGCGGCTGATGGGGATTGCCGACACGGTGGCGGGTTCGGCCGACGAATATGTCGAGATCGCGGTGCGGCTGGCCCGGGATCCCGCCTGGCATGCCAGCCTGCGGCAGCGCACCCGCGCGGCCCGCCCGATCCTGGGCCAGGACCGGAGCTGGCTGGCGGGCCTGGAAGCCTATCTGGTGCAAGCCGCCCATGGTGGCGCCGGGGCAGGCGGGCGGGCTACCATCGGCTGATGAATTTCGCCTGGTCCCTTCCGGTCGCCGTCGCCGAGGAACGCCACTATGGCCGGCCGATGCGCTGCTTCGCCGACCGGCCCCGCAGTCTCCACGCCCTCTTCGCCGCCGCCGTGGGCCGCGCGCCGTCCCGGATGGCGGTCGTGGGCGAGCGGGGCCGCGCGACCTGGGCCGAGCTGGACGACGCGGTCGGCCGGGTCGCCGGCAATCTCGCCCGCCGCGGCGTCATCCGCGGCAGCCGGGTGGCGATGTTGCTGGGCAACGGCCGGCCGTTCCTGTGGACGCTGTGGGCCTGCGCCCGGCTGGGCGCCATCGCCGTGCCGCTCGGTGCGCGGCTGAAAGGCATGGAGATCGCCCACGCGATCAACGATTCCGGCGCGGAGGTGCTGATCTTCGACGGCGAACTGGCCGGCAACCTGCCCAAGCCCTACGAGACGCCGGTGCTGCGCCACCGCTTCGTCGATGGCGAGGGCGCGGCCGGCGATGCCCTTCCGTTCGAGACGCTGCTGGCGCCGGCCGTGGCGCCGCCGCCGGCCGCCGTGTCGGAGGAGGACCCGGCCGTCATCCTCTACACCTCGGGCACGACGGGCCGGCCCAAGGGGGCGATGCTGACGGGCCTGGGCCTCGTCCACTCGGCCATGCACTACCAGTATTGCCTGGAGCTGAAGGAGGGCGAGCGGTCGCTGCTGGCGGTGCCCGCGTCCCATGTCACCGGGCTGGTGGCGCTGGTCGCCGTCACCGCGCGCCTGGCCGGCACCCTCATCATGATGAAGCGGTTCCAGGCCCGCGCCTTCCTCGACCTGGCCCAGCGCGAGCGGATGACCTTCACCGTCCTGGTGCCGGCGATGGCCAACCTCTGCCTGATGGAGCCGGCCTTCGCGGCCTCCGACCTGTCGAGCTGGCGGGTCTGCGGCTATGGCGGCGCCCCGATGCCCGAGGCCACGATTGCGGGTCTGGCCGCCGGCCTGCCCGGCTTGCGCCTAGCCAACCTCTATGGCGCGACCGAGACGACGTCCCCCACCACCATCGTGCCGGCGGGCGGCACCGCGGCCCGGCCCGACAGCGTCGGCCTGCCGGTGCCGCTGGGCGAGGTGAAGGTGGTGGACGAGGCAGGCCAACCCGTTCCCCCCGGCACGGTGGGCGAACTGTGGATTGCCGGGCCCATGGTCGTGCCCGGCTACTGGGATGCCGCGGCCGCCACCCGCGCCAACTTCGAGGGCGCCTTCTGGAAATCGGGCGACCTCGGCACCGTCGATCCCGACGGCTTCGTGCGCGTGCTCGACCGCAAGAAGGACATGATCAACCGCGCCGGCTACAAGATCTACAGCGCGGAGGTCGAGAACGAACTGGCCCACCTGCCGGGCGTGGTCGAATCGGCGGTCGTCGGCCGGCCCTGCCCGGTGCTGGGCGAGCGCGTGCATGTCTTCATCCTGGCCGACCGCGGCGACCTCGACGCCGCTGCCGTCCGCGCCTTCTGCGCCCCGCGCATGGCCGACTACAAGGTGCCGGAGACGGTGACCTTCGTCACCGAGCCGCTGCCGCGCAACGCTAACGGCAAGGTGGTGAAGACCCAGCTCCGCCGCCTGCTGACCGAAGGCGCGGCTGCGTGATGCGGCGCTGGCTGGCGCTGCCGCTGATGCTGGCGGCGCTGCCGGCGGCGGCCAACGATTCGACGGCGGTGCTGGCGGCGGGCGGGCTGGTCCTGACCCGGGCCGAGACGATCGCCATGGAGCGCGAGGACCTGCACATCTCGCCGGCGGAGATTCGCGTCCGCTACCGCTTTCGCAACACCGGCCCAGCACCGGTCGAGACGCTGGTCGCCTTTCCCCTGCCGGAGATTGACCTGTCGCAGATGGCGGAGACGCCGATCACTGCCCCCGGCGCCGATCCCGACGATTTCGTCGATTTCCGCGTGGCCGTCGACGGCCGGCCGGTGGTGGCGGCACTTGAGATGCGGGCGTGGCGCGACGGCGTGGAGGTGACGGAGACGCTGCGCCGGCACGGCCTGCCCGTGTCGCGCTTCCATCCCGACCTCTACCCGCGCCTCCGGGCGATGGCGCCGCCGGGCCGTGCCGAGCTGACCGCGGCCGGCATCGCGGCGTGGGAAGGTAGCGAGAACGTCTACCCCCTCTGGACGATGCGGGCCGCCTATCACTGGCGCCAGGCGTTCCCGCCCGGCCAGCCGGTCGAGGTGGAGCATCGCTACCGGCCGGTGGTGGGCGAAAGCTGGTTCGGCCAGTACCTGCTGGCCGATTCCGAGGAGGGTCGCAAATGGCGCGCCGACCATTGCGTCGACGATCGCGCCGTGGCGCTGCTGCGGGCGAAGCTGGCCCTGGCCACGGCGATGGAGCCTTACCGCCGCATGCGCACGGTCGAATACGTCCTGACCACGGCCCGCAACTGGCAGGGGCCGATCGGGCGCTTCCGGCTGACCGTCGATGCCGGCTCCCCCGACGCCGTGATGGCCACCTGCCTGCCGGGCTTGGAGGCAACCGACTACGTCCCCGACCGCGAATTATCCGTCGCGATCGTGGAGTAGGTCAGAAAGCGGGCAGCCGGTCGCCGTCGGCCGCGAAGATCTTCGCCCGCAGGTCGGACCGGACGTCCTGCATCTGCGCGTGCGGATCGGGCAGGCCCATGGAGAAGGGCCAGTCGGAGCCGAAGAGGATGCGGTCCTCGCCGAAGACGGACGCCGCCAGTTCGAGCGCAGCCGGGGAGTGGGTGATGCAGTCGGCGCAGAAGCCGCGCATCGCCTCCGTTGCCGGGCGCGCGCCGATATAGGCGCCGGGGCGGCGCACCGTCTGGCCGCGCTCCAGTCGCCCGGCCACCGCCGGTACCGAGCCGCCGCCATGGGCCAGGCAGATGCGCATGGCCGGGTGGCGGTCCATGATGCCGGACATGGCGAGGTGGGCGGCAGCCAGCGCCGTCTCGCCCGGGCCGCCCAGCAGGTTGTGCAGGAAGAAGGGGTCGAGCCGCCCGTCGCAGCCCTTGGTCGGATGCAGGAAAAGGAAGGCCGCGGCCGCGTCGAGTGCGGCCCATAGCGGCGCATAGTCCTCGCCCGAGATGACCGAGCCGTGGCTGGCCGAGCCGGCCGCCGCCGCGAAGCGGTTGTTGCCGGCCGCCACTTGGCGGCGGACGATGTCGGTTGCCAGGGCCGGATGGCGGATCGGCAAGTAGGAGAGCGGCGCCAGCCGGTCGGGAAAGCGCGCCGCGCAGGCCGCCAGCCCGTCATTCACATAGTCGGTCCAGACCCGGGCCGCGTCCTCGTCCAGGTCGAGGCGGTAGAGCGGCGGCGGGATCGAGATCCAGGCGCGCGCCACGCCGCGCTGGTCCATCCAGGCGACCAGCGCCTCGGGCTTGAAGACCGACGGGGCGGCCAGCGCCGCGCCGTCGATCTCCAGCTTGGGTGCGGCCGGGTCCCAGCGGATGCCGGGCAGGCCGGCGATCCGCTCCGGCAGGATGGGCGCGATATGGGCGTGGACGTCGAGCGCGATCGGTTCCATGGGGCGGCGGCTCCGGGAGCGGGTTGTGTCAGTCGCCGAAGGCGGCCAGCGGCTGGTCCATGCCGGCGCGCAGCGCCTCCAGGTCGGACAGCACGGCCTGGGCCGCGTTGTGCCCGCTGAGGCCCGAGATGAAGTTGCCGGGCCAGGTGCCGTTGCCACTGAGATAGAGCCCGCGGGTCGGCGTGCGATAGGCGTGCAGGCCGGGCAGGGGGCGCATCCAGAACTGGTTCCAGCCGGCGAGGTCGCCATGGGTCATGTTGGCTTCGACCAGGCCGAACTCGCGCTCGAAATCCTCGGGGTCGAGGCAGCGCCAGTCGCTGATCAGGCCGGGCAGGTCGGGCATCCATTCGGCGACGGCGGCGATGGTGCGCCGCGCCAGGCGGTCGCGCTCGGTCTTCCAGTCGCCCTCGGCCAGGCGATAGGGAGCGGTGCCGACATTCAGGCTCATCACATGCTTGCCGTCGGGCGCCAGCTCGGGCGCCGTCATCGACGGCAGCAGGCCCCACACCACCGGGTTGTCGGAGATGCGGCCCTGCTGCATCTCGGCATGGCTCGCCTCCAGATAGTCGATCGAGGGCGCGATGCGGAACTGGGCGGACGCCAGGGCGACGGGGTCGGCATCGGCCGGGGCGGCCGCCCAGGTCGGCATGCCGTCCAGTGCCAGCACCACCTTGAACGCCTTGCCGGTCATCGGCCGGCGCCGCATCTTGGCCGCCATGCCGCCCCAGGCCGGGTCGTCGCGCAGCATGTCGACGACCGTGCGGCGCGGGTTGACGGCCGAGATCACGGTGTCGGCCAGGAACTCCTCGCCCGCGGCGGAGACCACGCCCTCGACCGCGCCGTCGCGGGTCAGGATGCGGTCGATCGCCACGCCGGTGCGCAAGGTCACGCCGCGGCTGGCGGCCGATGCGATGAGGCTGTCGGCGATGGCGCCCATGCCGCCGACCGGCATGCCGGTCGACCCGCGCAGCGGCATCCGCCGCGGGTCGTCGCCCGCTTCGGCCGCCAGCGAGGCCAGCGACAGCGGCCGGGTCAGCAGGTTGATCGGCGTGCCGGGCGTGGACGGGGTGAAGTTGCCGCCGACGACGGCCATCGGCGCGATGATCGTCTGGGTCTGCCAGGCCAGCTCGAACTCGTCGAACAGGTCGCGCGCGCTGCCGAAGAAGATGCGCCCGAAGGCCTCCTGGTCCTCGATGCTGGTGATGTTGCGCACCAGCTCCTGCAAGGTCGGCGGCTCGCGGAAGACCGAGATGCCGAGCTTGCGCGCGAAGGCCTCGATATAGGCGAAGAGCGCGTCGTAGCGCGCGGATTCTCCCGGCGCGAAGCCGTCGATCTGGGCCTGGGTGCGGGCCCGGTCGCGCCAGCCGATGAAGAGCTGGCCGTCCGCCAGCGGGTGGACCAGCGTCGGATCGACCGGCTGGAAGCGCAGCCCGTGGCGCTCCAGCGCCAGGTCGCGGACGATCTTGGGTTCGAGCGAGCCGGGCGAGTTGGCGATGGTCGAGCGATAGCCCGGCATGAACTCGATGGTGGCCGCCGGCCCGCCCATGCGCGGGCCGGCCTCCAGCACGGCAACCGACAGGCCGGCGCCGGCGAGGTAGCCGGCGGCGACGAGGCCGCTATGGCCGCCGCCGATGATGATGGCATCGAAGCGATTGGCGGTCATGGCGACACTCGTCCCGGGTTTGCTGCTGATGCGGTGGTGCCGGAAGGCGTCAGGGCACCAACTCGTTGGTGAAGTAGGTGCTGGCCGCCTTGGTGCTCTGGATCTCGCCGACGCCGCGCAGGGTCGAGATCAAGGCTTCCCACTCGGCATCGGTCGAGCGGCCCCAGTTGGGATCGGTCGGCGACTGGCTCAGCTTCTGCAACCCCGTCAGGTAGTCGACGCACTGGGCGAGGTTGCCGGCGACCTGGACCTTGGAGCGGATCAGGTTGCAGGCGCCCTCGGGGTCGGCCACGGCATCGGCGAAACCGCGCTTGGCGGCGGCCAGGAACGCCTTGGCCGCCTTGGGCCGCTCCTTCAGGAAGGTCTCGTTGGTGGCGAAGCCGAAGCCCAGCAGCGGCACGCCGAACGAGGCCAGTTCCATCGCCACTGGCTCATGGCCGGCGCCGCGCACGATCGCCTGGTAGGCATGGCTGTCGCCGCTGACGACGTCGACCTGGTTGGTCAGCAGGCCGGCCGTCTTGGCGCTGGCGTCGAGCGAGATGACGTTCAGCGCGTTGTCCGGGATGTTGTTGGAGCGGCGGAAGATCGACAGGCTGAGCCCGTCCGAGCCGCCCGGCGTGCTGCCGATCTTCAGGCCCTTCAGCGACTCCGGTCCGTCCAGCTTCACCCGGCCCTTGATGCCGATGAACGAGGCCGAGCTGCGATGCTGGTAGACCGCGATCACCTTCAGCGGCACGCCCTTGGCAATGGCAGCCGCGGCATTGGTGACGTTGAGGTGGCCGAGGTCGAACGAGCGCTGGCCGACCAGGATGGCCGTCGTGTTGGAGCCGCGGCCCTGCTCGATCTCGGCCTCGACGCCGGCTTCCTTGAAGTAGCCGCGCTCCTGGGCCAGGAAGAACGAGGAATGGTAGGGCAGCCAGCCCCAGTCGAGGAGGACGCGGACCTTCTCGGTCTGGGCGGCGGCGGGTGTCAGGGTCGCACCGGCCAGGAGTGCCAGTGCGGCGAGCGAGGCGAGCTTCATCGGTGCCATTCCCTGCTTGTTCATGATTCTTCGCTGGCGCGGCCACGCTGGCTGGCGTGCCACGGGATGGTGGCGCGCTCGACGAACTCCGCCAGGTACCAGACGAGGATGCCCAGCACCGAGACGACGGTGACCGCGGCGAACGCGACCGGAACCTCCAGGCTGCCGACCGACTGGATCAGCATGTGGCCCAGGCCCTTGTTGGAGGCCACGAACTCGCCGATCACCGCGCCCAGCGGCGCCAGCGTGATCGAGATCTTGATGCCGGAGATGATGCTGGGCATGGCGGCCGGGATGCGGATCTTGCGCAGCACCTGCCAGGCGCTGCCGCCCATCGAGCGCGCCAGCAGCAGCAGGTCGGGGTCGGCCGACCGCAGGCCGGCCACCGTGTTCACCAGCATCGGGAAGAAGGTGAAGACGACGACGAAGATGATGCTGCTCTTCAGTCCGAAGCCGATCCACACCAGCAGCAGTGGGGCCACCACCACCTTGGGGATGGCGTGGAAGACGACCAGCCAGACATAGATCACCCGCTCGACGAACGGCGAGGCCGCGATCATGGCGCCCAGGCCGAGCGCGATGCCGAGCGCGATGACGAAGCCGACGGTGGCGGCAAAGGCGGTGTAGACGAGCTGGTCGAGCAGCAGGCGCCACTTCTGCACCATCACCATCGCCACCTCCGACGGGGCCGGCAGCAGGTAGGACGGCAGCTCGAAGGCATGCACCGCCAGTTCCCACAGCAGCAGCCCGCCGATGCCGCTGGCGGTCGGCAGGACGAAGCCCCAGCCCCGGCCCGACAGGCCGCGGCGGCCGATGGCGGCCTGCTCGCGCGGGCGCACCCGGTCCAGACGATCGGTCGCACTCATGCCGTCAGCACTCCCGAACGCTCGAACTGCACGCGGATGCGGCGGGTATAGGCGGCGAACTCCGGCTCCTCGCGCAAGGCCAGCGTGCGCGGGCGCGGCAGGTCGACCTGGATGTCGTCGAGGATGATGCCGGGCCGGCCCGACATCACCAGCACCCGGTCGGACAGGAACACCGCCTCGGGGATGGAATGGGTGATCAGCACCGCGGTCGTGTTCTTGGCCTGCTGCACCTTCTGCAGGAGCACGCCCATCTGGTCGCGCGTCAGCGCGTCGAGCGCGCTGAAGGGCTCGTCCAGCAGCAGCAGCCAGGGCTCGCACAGGAGCGCGCGGGCGATCGCGACGCGCTGGCGCATGCCGCCCGACAGCTCCCACGGCTGGCGGTCGGCGAAGTCGCCGACGCCCAGCTCGTCCAGCAGGGCGCGGGCGCGGGCGACGGCCGCCGCCTTGGGCAGGCCCTTCATCTCCGCCGGCAGCAGCACGTTGTCGAGGATGTTGCGCCAGTCGAGCAGCAGGTCGCGCTGGAAGACGACGCCGATGCCGTCCATGCGCTCGCCCACCGGCTGTCCGCGCACCAGCACCCGGCCCTCGCTCGGCCGGTCGAGCCCGCCCAGGATGCGCAGCAGCGTGCTCTTGCCGCAGCCGCTGGGGCCGACGATCGTGGTGGTCCGGCCGGCCTCGATCGCGATCGACACCGGCCCCAGGGCATGCACGGCCTTGCCGCCGCTGCGGTAGGTCCGCTCCACCCCGTCTACGAGGATTTCGCTCATCGCCCGGCCATCCTCGCTGTCCAGGGGTTAGCCGCCGAAGACGTCTTCATAGACGCGCAGCCAGTTGCCGTTGGCAATCTTGGCGACCTCGTCGGGCGAGAAGCCCACCGTCGCCAGACCCTTCTCGATCAGCGCGATGTCGGTCAGGGCCACGAACCAGTCGGGTGGAGGCGCCTTGCCGGGCCGCGACGCGGGCGAGGCGCCGAGGTCGACGCCGCGCGTCCACCGGCCCATGCGCATCCAGTCATAGTCGGGCTTGGTGAAGTTGTGGCTGCGGTCGGTGCCGATGCCGACATGGTCGATGCCGGCGATCTCGACCGTCCTGGCGACCATCTCGCACCACTTCTCGGCCGTGCGGCAATATTCGTCGCCGGTGATGTTGCGATAGGTGGCGCAGCCGATGACCCCGCCATTGTCGCGCAGGGCCGCGATCACGTCGTCGGTCTTGTTACGCTTGTGCGGGAAAAGGCTGTCGGGGTTGGCATGGGTGATGGCGACCGGCTTCTTGGAATAGCGGATGGCGTCCATCGTCGTGCGGTTGCCGACATGCGACAGGTCGACCAGCATGCCGCAGCGGTTCATCTCGTCGATGACCTGGCGGCCATAGCGGGCCAGGCCCGAATCCTCGTCCTCGTAGCAACTGCCGCCCAGCGAGTTCTGGTTGTTGTAGGTGAGCTGGATGCAGCGCACGCCGAGTTCGGCGAACAGCTCCACCAGGCGGATGCGGCCCTGGAACAGCTCGGCGTTCTGGTAGCCCATCAGCAGGGCCGTGCGGCCCGAGGCTACGATCGCGCGGATGTCGGCGGCCGTGCGCGCGGTTGCCACCAAGTCGGCGTTGGCGGCGATCAGGTCGCGCCACTTCGCCAGCGAATCCAGCGATTCCACCGCGTCTTCCCAGAAGCCGCAGGTGACGGTGACGCAGCCGACGTCGGCCTGGCGCAGGTCGGCGAAGGTTTCCCGCGTGAAATGACCGCACTGCAATCCGTCGATCAGCATGCCTGCCACAACCCTCCGGGACGTGCCCGTGTAATCGTTTACTCCGAACCGTCATTTGACGGTCGGGCGGAAAGCCTGTCAATGGCCCTTCTTGCGTGCGGGTTGATGGCTGGCGGCTGACCGTCGGCGGCGTGGGTCAGGCCGAGCCGCGGCGCAGCAGGCTGCGCTCGATCACCGTCAGGGCCGGCACGTCCTGGCCGGTCAGCATCCCCACCATGCGGGCGGCCACCGTCGCCGGGTGGACGCTGATGGTGGTCAGGGCCGGGCGGACATGGGCGCCCCAGTCGATGCTGCCGAAGCCGATCACGGCGACGTCGCCGGGGATGGCCAATCCGCGGTCCTGGATGGCGGCCATGGCGCCCAGCGCCAGCTCGTCGCTGCCGCACTGGATCGCGCGGAAGGCAAGGCCGGCATCGAGCGCGCGCCTGGTCGCCTCGTAGCCGGCGGCGAAGCGGTAGGAGACGTCCCAGACGAGGGCGCGGTCGAGCGCGATGCCGGCCCCGGCCAGGGCCGCGGCATAGCCGCGATAACGCTCGGTCCCGACCGCCGATCCGGTGAGGCGGCCGAGATAGGCGACCGGCGTGCGGCCGCCCTCCAGCAGGTATTCGACCGCCCGGCGCGCGGCTGCCCGTTCCTCGTGCACGATGGAGGGGATGCCGGCCCGGTGCAGCCGCTGGCCGATCGAGACCACGGCCATGCCGCCCACCTGCAGGCCGCGGAGCAGGGGCCCCACCTTCGCCATGTCGATGTTGTCGGTGGTGGCCAGCGCCACGCCGCGCAGGCCCATCGCCGGTGCGGCCTCCAGCATCGCCACGAGGCGCTCGGTGCTGTGGTCGAGGTTGTAGAGCATCAGGTCGAGGCCGACCTCGCCCAGCGCCTTCTGCACATGCTTGGTCAGGGCGGAATAGACGTTCTGCTCGATGTCGCCGACCAGCAGGCCGACCGCGTTGCCGCGGCCGCGGCGCAGGCCCTGGGCCATGCGGTTGGGGTGGAAGTCCAGCTCGCGCACTGCCTGGAGCACGCGCTCGCGGGCCTCCTGGCCGACATTGCCCTTGCCGCTCAGCACGCGGGAGACGGTGGCGGACGACACGCCGGCCAGGCGCGCGACGTCGAGAACGGTGGCCATGAGACTCGCTGTGATGGTCGATCCTGGCCGGCGTTGTACCCTCAACGCCGCATGGGGCGCACGCGGGCTGCGGCATCGCACGACGGACATTGCCCGACGCGGCGCGGGGGCGATACAGTCGGACGATAGACTACGACGCGTTGCGGCAGGAGCATGGCCGAAGGCGCGCGAATTTTGGGAGAGCGGCGCGCATGGCGGACCCGTCGACGGCGACTGCACCGGCCTGTCCCGGCCCGGACCCCGACCCGCGGCCGCCGGCCATGCGCCTGCCGGCCGGGTCGGTCGACTGCCACAGCCATGTCTTCGGCCCCGTCGATCGCTATCCCTACGTCGCCAACCGCGGCTACACCCCACCCGACGCGTCGCTGGCGGACTATCGGCGCATGCTGGCGACGATGGGTTTCGACCGCGCGGTCATCGTCCAGCCCAGCGTGCTCGGCACCGACAACCGCGCCACCATGGATGCGGTGGCCGCCATGGGCGGGGCCTTCCGGGCGGTGGTGGTGGTCGATCCGTCGATCTCCGACGCCGAGCTGCGGGCGCTGGATGCCGGCGGCGCGCGCGGCGTGCGCTTCAACCTGAACAACCCCGGCGGCCTGCCGCTGGAGGCGGTCGAGGCGGTCGCCCGGCGCATCGCGCCGCTCGGCTGGCACCTGCAGTTCTTCGCCGACCTCAACCTGCGGCCGGAGCTGGTCGAGGTGATGCGCCGCCAGCCGGTGCCCGTCGTGATCGACCATATGGGGCACCTGCGGCCCGAGCGTGGCCTGGACGATCCCGGCGCCAGGGCCATGCTGGCCCTCCTCGGCGAGGGCACGGCCTGGGTGAAGGTGTCGGGCGCCTATCGCTGCTCCAGCGCCGACATCCCCTATCGCGACACGACGGAGATCGCGCGCGCCCTGATCGCGGCAGCACCCGACCGCGTCGTCTTCGGCACCGACTGGCCGCACCCCGACTATCGCCGGCCGATGCCCAATGACGGCGACCTGGTCGACCTCTTCAACGAATGGGTGCCCGACGCCGAGCAGCGCCGCCGCATCCTGGTGGACAATCCGGCCCGGCTCTACCGGTTCTGACGGAGAGTTCCGCGCCGTCCAACGAGACAAGAATCCGACCAAGGGGAGGACAGCCATGCACATTCGCACGATCGTCGCGGGCGCCCTGGCGCTCACCGCCACCGCCGCCCTGGCCATGCCGGCCCTGGCACAGGGCAAGGCAGCCACCCTCAAGATCGGCTGGACCAGCACGGATTCCGCCCAGGACCCCTATGGCATCGGCGCCAAGCTGTTCAAGGAGAAGGTCGAGGCGCTGGTGCCGGGCCAGGTCCAGGTCAGCCTGTTCCCCAACCGCCAGATCGGCGACGAGAAGGAACTGCTGGAGGGCATGCGCTTCGGCACGGTCGACATGGGCGTCATCACCAACGCCGTGATCGCCAACCTGGAAACGGGCTTCCAGGTGAACGACCTGCCCTTCCTCTATGCCGACGAGGCCCAGGCACGCCGCGTGCTGGACGGCCCGGTTGGCCAGGAGCTGAAGGACCGCCTGGCGAAGAAGGGCGTGATCGCGCTCGGCTTCATGGAGGGCGGCTTCCGCAGCATGCTGAACAATGTCCGCCCGGTGGTGAACCCGGAGGACGTGAAGGGCGTGAAGTACCGGGTGATGCAGAACCCGGTCTTCATCGACATGTTCGCATCCCTGGGCGGCAACGCCATCCCGATGGCCTGGGGCGAGGTGTTCACGGCCGTGCAGCAGGGGGCGATCGACGGCCTGGAACTGCCGGTCGCCGTCATCGACGCGGCCAAGTACTACGAGATCACCAAGTACCTGTCCCTCACCAACCACACCTACTCGATGATCGCGCTGCTGGTGTCCAAGCGCAGCTTCGACAAGCTGCCGAAAGACGTGCAGGCCGCCGTGGTCAAGGCCGGGGCGGAAGCGACCGCCGAGCAGCGCCGCATCGCCGGCGCCCAGGCGCAGGAGATCATCGTGTCCCTGGGCAACAAGGGCATGAAGGTGAACAAGGTCGGCAACCCGGCCCAGTTCCGCGGCAGCGTGAAGGCGGTCTACGAGAAGTTCCGCCCGACCATCGGCTCGGCCCTGCTCGACCAGACGCTGGCGGCGGTACAGTGAAGGGACGGGGTGGCGCCACGGGTCGCCGCCCCATCCGCCGCCCGCCCGCACGCAGATGACGGCCATCCATGGCCTGCTCGAGGCGCTGAGCCGCACCGCCGGCCGTGCCACGATCTTCCTCGTGATCGCCATGACCGTCGTCATGACGGTTTGCCTCATCCTCCAGGTCTTGTTCCGCTACGCGCTGGGCCAGGCGCTGAGCTGGTCGGAGGAACTGGCCCTGCTGATGTTCACCTGGACGGTGCTGCTGGCCGGCAGCCTGGGGGTGCGGGAGGGCTTCCACGTCGCGCTCACCCTGCTGCCCGACCGCCTCGGCCCCGGCGGGCAACGTTGGCTGGAGCGGCTGATCCTGGTCCTCGTCACCGTCTTCGGCTTCTATCTCGCGGTGTCGGGCTGGGAATTCTATGACGGCACCACGGGCCAGCTATCGGCGGCCGTCGGCTATCCGATCGAACTCCTGCATTCGGCCGCCCTGGTATCGGGCGCGCTGGTGGTGTTGCACGGGCTGACGCGCCTCGTCGCCAGCTTCGTCCTCCCGCCCGCACCGGAGGCCAGGCCATGAGCGAGCTCGCATGGGTGCTGAGCCTGGGCTTCGCCGGGCTGCTGCTGCTGGGGGTGCCGTTCGTCTTCGCGCTCGGCATCACGTCGCTGGCCGGGCTGATGGTGATCGACATCGACATCATCGTGCTGGCCCAGCGTTTCATCTCGGGCACGCAGTCCTTCAGCCTGCTGGCCATCCCGTTCTTCGTCCTGGCCGGCGACCTGATGACGAAGGGCGGGCTGTCGCGCCGTCTGGTGGCGGTGGCGGACGCTTGTGTCCGGCACGTTAAGGGCGGGCTGGGCATGGTGACGGTGCTGTCGGCCACGTTCTTCGCCGCCATCTCGGGCTCGGCTCCGGCGACGACCGCTGCCATCGGCAGCATCATGATCCCGGAGATGACCAAGCGCGGCTACTCGCCGGAGTTCGCGGCGGCGCTCGCGGTTGCCGCCGGCATCATCGGCCCGGTCATCCCGCCGTCCATCATCTTCGTCATCTGGGGCGTGATCGCCGAGGAATCGATCGCCAAGCTGTTCCTGGCCGGCATCGTGCCCGGCCTGCTGATGTCGGTCGGGCTGTGCCTGGCGTCGGTCCGCTATGCCGTGCGCCACGACGTGCCGAAGGAGCCGCGGGCAAGCGCGGCCGAGATCGGCCGGGCCGCCTGGGACGGCAAGTGGGCGCTGGTGGCCCCCTTCGTCGTGCTGGGCGGTATCTATGGCGGCATCTTCACGCCGACCGAGGCCGCGGTGGTGGCCACCGTCTATGCCCTGTTCGTCGGCCTGTTCCTCTATCGCGAGCTGAAATGGCGCGACCTGCCCGCCATCGTCATGGGCTCGATGCGCACGACCGCCATCGTCATGTTCATCATCGCGGCTGCCGCCCCCTTCGGCTGGCTGGTGGCGATGGAGCAACTGCCGCCCAAGATCGCCGGCGGCATCGCCGCGATTTCGGACGAGCCCTGGATCATCCTGCTGTCGCTCAACCTCCTGCTGCTGGCTATCGGCATGGTGATGGACAACATCGCCGCCATGATCATCCTGGGCGGGGTGCTGATCGCGCTCGGCCGCACGATCGGGATGGACCCGATCCAGCTCGGTGCCATGGTCTCGATCAACTTCGCCATCGGCATGGCGACGCCGCCGTTCGGCTATGCCCTGTTCGTGGGCGCGGCCATCTCGCGCCTCAGCATCGAGCGCATATCGCGCGAGCTGTGGCCGCTGATCGGCGTGCTGATCGTGGTGCTGGGGCTGGTGACCTACGTGCCGGCGGTGACCCTGGCCGTGGTCCGGCTGTTCTGACTGCAACTTATTAGTGTATTTTATGAAATGATGCCCGCATTGGTTGACGGTCCCGGGTGCCCGCCATAGGCTCGGGCCCATGGCAACAATCCAGGATATCCCGCGCGACCCCGTCGCCGACCTCGCCATCGACACCCGCCTCGTCCGCGGGGCGACGCGGCGGTCCGGCAACCGTGAAACGTCCGAGGCGCTCTATTTCACCTCCGGCTTCGTCTACCCCGACGCCGAGACGGCCGAGGCCGCCTTCGCCGGGCCCGAGGACGGCTGGATCTACACCCGCTTCGGCAACCCGACCACGGCGATGCTGGAGGACCGGCTGGCCCTGCTGGAGAATGCGCCCGCCGCCCGGGCGACGGCGACCGGCATGGCGGCGGTCTTCGCGGCCCTCATGGCCTCGGTCAAGGCCGGTGACCGGGTGGTCGCCTCGCGCGCCCTGTTCGGCTCCTGCCACTATGTCGTCACCCGCATCCTGCCGCGCTTCGGCGTCACCACCACCCTGGTCGACCCGGGCGACCTCGACCAGTGGCGCAGCGCGCTGCGGGGCGGGGCGGCCGCCATCCTGTTCGAGACGCCGTCCAACCCGATGCTGGACCTGGTCGACATCGCCGCGGTGGCCGAACTGGGCCATGCCGCGGGCGCCCGGGTGATCGTCGACAACGTCTTCGCCACCGCGACAGAGCAGCGCCCGCTGTCGCTGGGTGCGGACCTTGTCGTCTATTCCGCCACCAAGCATCTGGACGGGCAGGGGCGGGCCATGGGCGGCGCGGTGCTGGGCGACGAGCGGTTCGTGATCGACGAGCTGCAGCCCTTCCTGCGCCACACCGGCCCGACCATCAGCCCCTTCAATTCCTGGGTGATCCTGAAAGGGATGGAGACGCTGGGCCTGCGGATGGAACGGCACGCCCGATCGGCCGGCCGCATCGCGGCCTTCCTCGCCGACCATCCGAAGGTGCAGGCCGTGCGCTATCCCGGCCTCGACAGCCATCCCCAGCGGGCGATCGCCCGGCGCCAGATGCGCCGCGGCGGCGCCATGCTGGCCGTCACCCTGGCGGGCGGCAAGCCGGCCGCCTTCCGCTTCGCCAACGCGCTGCGCCTCGCCGACATCTCGCCCAACCTCGGCGACGCCAAGACGCTGGTCGCCCATCCCGCCACAACCACCCACGCCAACGTCGCCGCCGACGAACGCGCCCGCCTCGGCATCGCCGACGGCAGCCTGCGCCTGTCGGTGGGGCTGGAGGACGCCGACGACCTGCTGGCCGACATGGAGAGGGCGCTGGCGGTGGCGTAGGGCCTTCAAGGTTAACGGAAGCTGCCTTCAGCCAAGGTGTGCCGATGTGCGCTGGTTCGGTGCGATACAGTTCATGCACCGAATCCCTTGCTTATGATGTTATAGGACCCGTAAGGAGTTTGACATGAATCCTGGTGGGACCGACGCAGCGGATGATCTGCGCCGCTTCGCTGACGGCCGTAAGTTCGCTACGATCCTGGCGGACCCGCCTTGGCGCTTTGTGAATCGCACGGGAAAAGTGGCGCCCGAACATCGGCGCCTTTCCCGCTATGGCACTATGGACGTATCGGCGATCTGCGCATTGCCAGTTGGCGAGATGGCAGCATCCACCTCGCATATGTATCTGTGGGTACCGAATGCTCTTTTGCCCGAAGGGTTAGAGGTAATGCGAGCTTGGGGTTTTGCCTACAAGTCAAATATCGTGTGGCACAAGATTCGCAAAGACGGTGGAAGTGAC
The DNA here is from genome assembly GCF_006738645.1 of Stella humosa. Lineage (GTDB taxonomy): Bacteria > Pseudomonadota > Alphaproteobacteria > ATCC43930 > Allostellaceae > Allostella > Allostella humosa. Next base: position 1,497,400 of record NZ_AP019700.1, read on the forward strand.
GGGCGTGGCGTCGGTTTCTACTTTCGTAACGTTACAGAGTTGCTACTGTTTGGCGTCCGGGGAAAGAACGCAAGAACATTGGCACCTGGTCGGACACAAGTTAATTATTTGGCGACCAGGAAGCGCGAGCATTCCCGCAAGCCTGATGAGATTTTCGATATCATAGAGTCTTGTAGCCCCGGCGCGCGCATAGAGTTGTTCGCGAGAGGTGTCCGAAAGGGGTGGGCCGTTTGGGGAAATCAGGCCGATGACGAATACGCACCATCGTGGCCGACTTATGGGCATAATAGTACAAGCCAAGAGAAGGGGCCTTTGATGCTCCCGCTTCTAGTGAAGTGATGGGCGCTACTCTTCCTCATCCGAACCATCGGAAACGATGATGCCTCTGCGCCTTGCCATTACCTTGGCTTGCTGCTCGTCGGCAATGCGCACCTTTAGCTGCTCCAATGCTTCAGGGCCATCGTCCACAAATAGCTGCGGCCTGATTGCGAACGTCAGGACCGGGCAGCCGCCGCCTCCACCACCTTCCACTTTCGGCCAAAGTTTTTCGTGGTGGGTGGTGGCTTTGCCGTAGGATGCGCCCTTGCCGAGATGTTTGAAAATTTGCTGCAGTTCCCAAGAACGAGTGATGATCACCCCGACTTTTATCGCTCTCAATTCAAATAGAAGTCGGAAATTGTTGAGATCACGATCAAAGAACGGATCTTTATTGTTCCACTCCATTTCGACTGCCACGCCATTCTTGAAGCAGTCAACGGCATGTGTGGGGCTATCAAATGTGGCGTCATCCACCGTGATGGATGTGGAAAATCCCTTCTCCAGCCATCCGCGCGAATAGAAGGCGCTGTCGATGCGGCGGCTTATGAGCGAGCGATTTCCACCACCAACTAGGATTTCCGACTTCATCAGTCGGAATCCACGAAGCACGATCTGGATATCTTGCCATTCATCAGGTGATGCCGTAGCGAGCACGCCAGCGGCGTTGCGCCATTCTTTGACGTGGTAATTTTCCCGGAGGTCATCTGGAACGAGATGTATCGTAGACATGCAATCACACCATAGCCAATCATATGCGGTTGCATAGTAGGCGATGGGGGGAAATGCCAGTAGCTGGCAAAAGCCTTTTCCATACGCTGCGGCCCTTGATTTCGATTGCCGCTCGGCGTCGTCAGGGCAGTTGACAGCGCCCCGCCGGGGGCGTAGGAACAAATTTGGGCTTTGCCCTCGTGGTGATTTGAGCCGACCGGCTTGCGGCCACGTTAAAGAAATCGCTAAAGAGGTCGGAGGTTCGCCTGAACCCTGACCTGTCCGGTCGGGGTTTTTTGTTTGGAGCGGATCGATGAACGAGTTCTCCCCGCCGACGACCGGCCGGACCTGGCGCCCCGCGACGCAGTTGGTGCGCGGCGGCATGGCGCGCAGCGGCTTCGACGAGACGAGCGAGGCACTCTACCTCACTTCCGGCTTCGTCTATCCCGATGCGGCATCGGCCGAGGCGGCGTTCGCCAACAAGCTCCAGCGCTTCGTCTATTCGCGCTTCGCCAACCCGACCGTCGCCAACTTCGAGGAGCGCCTGCGCCTGATCGAAGGGGCGGAGGCCTGCCGGGCGACGTCGAGCGGCATGGCGGCGGTCTATGCGGCGATCGTCGCCTGCGTGAAGGCGGGCGACCATATCGTCGCCGCGCGCGCACTGTTCGGATCCTGCCAGTACATCCTGGGTGAGCTGCTGCCGCGCTTTGGCGTGCGCACCACCTTCGTCGACGGCGAGGACCTGGACCAGTGGCGCACGGCGCTGGCGCCCGGAGCCGCCTGCGTCTTCTTCGAGAGCCCGTCCAACCCCGGCCTCAGCCTGGTCGACGTGCAGGCGGTGTGCGAACTGGCCCACCAGGCGGGGGCGACCGTCGTCGTCGACAACGTCTTCGCCTCGCCGCTCCTGCAGAAGCCGCTGGAACTGGGGGCGGACGTCGTCGTCTATTCCGCGACCAAGCACATCGACGGCCAGGGGCGTTGCCTGGGCGGCGCCATCCTCGGCTCCAAGGCCTTCGTCGAGGAGAAGCTGCAACCCTTCCTGCGCCATACCGGCCCGGCGCTGAGCCCGTTCAATGCCTGGGTGCTGCTGAAGGGGCTGGAGACGCTGCCCCTGCGCATGGAGCGCCATGTCGCCTCGGCCGAGCGGGTCGCCCGCCACTTCGAAGGGCATGCCAAGCTCGATGCCGTGCGCTACCCCTTCCTTGACAGCCACCCGCAGGCGGCACTTGCCCGGCGCCAGATGAAGGCCGGCGGCACCATCGTGTGCTTCGACGTGGCCGGCGGGAAGGAGGGGGCGTTCCGTTTCCTCGACGCGCTGTCGCTGGTCGATATCTCGAACAACCTGGGTGATGCCAAGAGCCTCGTCACCCATCCCAGCACCACCACCCACCAGCGCCTGTCGCCCGAGGATCGGGCCCGCCAGGGTATCGGGCCCGGTCTCGTCCGCCTGTCGGTCGGGCTGGAGGACGTGGACGACATCATCGAGGACGTCGAGGCCGCGCTGGCCGCGGTCTGACCCGCACATGATCGAGGTCGGGGGGTATCGCCGCCGCCCGACCTCGGTCTTATATTACGGGATCCGGTAATCGCGAGGCAGGATCCGATCCCCCATGGCGACCGTCGAAATCTACTCCAGCCCCTGGTGCGGCTACTGCGCCCGCGCCAAGACCCTGCTGGACCGCAAGGGCGTGGCCTATACCGACATTGACGTCGATGCCGACACCAAGCGGCGCGACGAGATGACCAAGCGCGCCGGCGGGCGAACCTCGGTGCCGCAGATCTTCATCGACGGCGTCCATGTCGGCGGCTGCGACGAACTCTACGCGCTCGACCGGGCGCGCAAGCTCGACCCGATGCTGGAGGCATGAGCCCCATGAGCACGACCTTCAAGGCGGCCTGCATCCAGATGACGACGGCGCGCGACATGGCGCCCAACATCGATACCATCGCCAGCCTGACCCGGCAGGCGCGCTCGGCCGGCGCCGACCTCGTGATGACGCCCGAGGTCAGCAACATGATCGAGCCGGACCGCAAGGCCCAGCTCGCCAAGGTGCGCTTCGAGGGCGACGACCCGATGCTGGCCGCCGGCCGCGACCTGGCGCGCGAGACCGGGGTGTGGCTGCTGTTGGGCTCGCTGGCCGTGAAGGCCGAGGGCGAGGAGCGGCTGGCCAACCGTTCGTTCCTGTTGTCGCCCGCGGGCGAGATCGTCGCGCGTTACGACAAGATCCACATGTTCGATGTCGACCTGGCGGGCGGCGAGAGCTATCGCGAGAGCAATCGCTTCCGGCCCGGCGAGCAGGCGGTGGTGGCCGACCTGCCCTGGGGCCGGCTCGGCATGACGATCTGCTACGACATGCGCTTTGCCTATCTCTACCGGGCGCTGGCCCATGCAGGGGCTACGATGCTGTCGGTGCCGGCGGCCTTCACCGTGCCGACCGGGCGCGCCCACTGGCACACGCTGCTGCGCGCGCGCGCGATCGAGACCGGCTGCTACGTCTTCGCCCCGGCCCAGACCGGCGAGCATGCCGAGGGCCGGCGGACCTATGGCCATTCGCTGATCATCTCGCCCTGGGGCGAGGTGCTGGCGGATGCCGAGGAAGCCGTTGGCTTCGTCATGGCCGAGATCGACCCGGCCAAAGTGGTGGAGGCGCGCCGCATGGTGCCCGCACTCGGCCACGACCGCCCGTTCGCCCTGCCGGGCCAGCCGATCGCCCGGGCCGCGGAGTAGGCGGCCGGCCGATGATCCTCTTCAACCTGCGCTGCACCGCGGGACATACGTTCGAGGCCTGGTTCCGCAACGGCGACACCTATGACCGGCAGGCGAACGCCAAGGCCGTCGCCTGCCCGGTCTGCGGCACCAATGCGGTCGAGAAGGCGCTGATGGCGCCGCGCATCTCCAAGGGGACGAAGCCGCGGCAGGAAATGGTCAAGGCCGTGGACGCGGCACCGCCCGCGCCGCCGGCCGAACCGACGCCCGAAATGGCCAAGGCGGCCGAGATGCTGCGCGTGCTGCGCGAGGCGCGGCGGCTGGTCGAGCAGAACTGCGACTATGTCGGCAAGGACTTCGCCGAAGAGGCCCGCAAGATCCACTACGGCGAGACCGATCGCCACAACATCTACGGCGAATCGACCGAGGACGAAGCCCGCGCCCTGGCCGAGGAGGGGATCGAATTCGGCCGCATCCCGTGGGTCCCGGTGGCCGACCAGTGACGATGCCCGGCTGACGATGCCCGGGCGGCTTGAATCCCGCCGGCGGAAGCGTTACCTTCGCCCCATGGTCATGCGCACGATCCTCGTTCCCTCGGGCACGCCCCGATTTTGCGGCCGCTGGTTTCCACCGGCGGCCTAGGCAACAGCGACACGCGCGCAACCCTGCCAAAGCCGCCCGGACCCCTCCGAGGCGGCTTTCTCATGTCCGACATCCGACATAGAGGCACCGCCAGAGGTGCCGGACGGCCTCCACCCGATCCAAACGGAGGCTTCCATGTTCGATTTCGACGTCGTCACCGGCCCGACCCACGGCACCACCCAGCCCGCAGCGGCGGCCGAGCCGCAGCCGGCCCAGCGCCCCGCCGCCGCGGTCACGCCGATCGCGCCCGCCATCCTGCCGCGAACCCCCGAACAGGAAGGCATGTCCGATGCGCGCCGTGCTGCCTGACGGGGCCCTGACCGCGTCCGTGCCCTGGCAGGGCTTACTGCCACAGCCGGTCCGTCCACCCTCGGACTTCTCGCCGACCTCGGACTTCTCCCCGATCGCCGGCCGCTACGATGCCACGCGCGACGTGCCGCCGGGCCTGCTCGACGCCGCCTATGACCGGATGATCGCGGCCGGCCTGCTGCCGGCGGCGGGCACGATCCTGGATGCCGGCTGCGGCACCGGCCAGATGTCGCTGCCGCTGGCCGCGCGCGGCTACGCCATCGAGGGCTTCGACATATCGGGTCCGATGGTGGCGCTGGCCCAGGCCAAGTGCCGGCCCGGCTGGCCGGCACGCTATCGCCAGGCCGACGTGCGCGCCTTGCCACTGCCCGATGGCGCCGTCGACGCCGTGGTCGTCTCCAAGCTGTTCCAGCACGTGTCCGGCTGGCAGGATGCCTGTCGCGAACTGCTGCGCGTGCTGAAACCCGGCGGCGCGCTGATCCACCTGGCCGACCGCGGCGCCTTCGGCAACCCGGTCCGCCGCTACTTCGCCGCGATGGCCGAGGGCATGGGCTTCGTCGACCGCTTCCCCGGCATGCAGCGCCGCGCCGACCTGGTCGCGTTCGCGCGCTCGACCGGTGCCGCCGTGGCCGCGCTCGACCTGACCGACCTCCGCTGGGCCAAGGACGTCCGCTATGGCGACGCCTGGGACCAGATCCGCGATCGCCTGTTCGCCGAGTTCTGGTACCTGCCGGATTCCGCCTACGCCCAGATCCTGGCCGATACCGCCGACTGGATCGAGGCGCTGCCGGACGGCCGCGACACGGTCGCCCGCATGACGCCCTGGCTCGACGCCGACATCTTCCGTCGCTGACGCCGATACTCTTTTCACGGGCGTGGAAGGGCGTGGGAATCGCCTGCCGTCACCGGGAAGACCAGTCGGACTTCGCGGCCTGGGACGGCAGGCTCGATCTCCGCGACGCGAAATCCGACCGCCTGGTAGAAGGCCAGGGCGGTCGGATTGTCGGCCCGGACGAGGGCGACCAGGCGGCGATAGCCTTGCTGGCGGGCGCGGGCCAGGGTGGCCCGCGTCAGGGTGCGACCGATGCCGCGGCCATGGCGGTCCAGGCGCACGAAGGTGCTGATCGCGCCGGTGCCGTCGGGCAGGGGCAGGACGTCCTGGATGCCGACGATCGTGCCGGCCTCCACCGCTGCCAGGTAGATGGCCCCGGGCGGCAGGCCGTCGATGAAGGCGCGCTGCTCGTCGGCCGTGAAACTCTGGTCCATGGCGGTCAGCCCGCCGGCCCGGATGATGGGGTTCAGCAGGGCGACGATGGCTTCGGCATCGCCGCGCGCGACCCGGCGGACGATCATGGCGGCGGCCCAGCGCCAATGGCGGCCAGGAACCGCCGCAGGCTGTCGCGCACATGGCTTTCCACGTCGCCTTGCGGGTCGAAGCTCCACCACAGCAGCGAGCCCTGCCACTGCGTCGCCAGCAGCAGGCCGATGCCGGGGGGCACCGGCTTTGCCGATCCGGCGAGGGCCGATCCGGCGAGGCAGTCGTCCAGCAGGCGGCACAGCGCCACCTTCCAGTGTGCACCACGCGCCCGCAACGCCGGGTCGCGCAGGTCCTCGCGCAGGATCAGCAGCCCCTCGGCATAGGCTTCGATGTCGCCATAGTCGCGCGACAGGGCGGCCAGCAGCTCGACCGCGCCGGCGGCCGTCCGCGGCACGGCAGCACCGATGCGCGCGGTCTTGTCGTCCAACTGGTCCCAGGCGCGCTGCAGAGTCGCCCGGACCAGCAGCGCCTTGGTGCCGAAGCGCTGCACCAGGGTCGAGGCCGACAGGCCCGACGCACGCGCCACCGCGGCGAAGGTGAGCGCCTGCGGGCCGGACGCGTGCATCAGCCGCAGGGCGGCCTCCAGCACGTCGCCGTCGGTGAGAATCTTGGTGCGTGGCATGTTGTCAGTCTAATATAACCGAACGATCGTTTATAAATACATTGACGGAGGAGGGAGCGATGCGCCTCGCAGGAAAGGTGGCCCTGGTGGCGGGCGGCACGCGCGGTGCCGGGCGCGGCATCGCGGTCGAACTGGGGGCGGCGGGCGCCACGGTCTATGTCACCGGGCGCACCACCCGCGACCGCCCGTCCGAGAGCGCCCGGCCCGAGACGATCGAGGAGACGGCGGAACTGATCCAGGCCGCCGGCGGCATCGGCATCGCGGTTCGCGTCGACCATTTGGTGCCGGACGAGGTCGCGGCACTCGTCGCCCGCATCCGGGCCGAGCAGGGGCGCCTCGACATCCTGGTCAACGACATCTGGGGTGCCGATCGTCTGATCGAGTGGGACCGCACGGTGTGGGAGCACGACCTGGCGAAGGGGTTGCACATGCTCCACCTGGCGATCGACACCCATCTCATCACCGCCCACCACGCCCTGCCGCTGCTGATCGCCCGGCCCGGCGGCCTGCTGGTGGAGGTGACGGACGGCACCGCGGAGTACAACCAGAACCACTATCGCATCTCGCCCTTCTACGACCTCGCCAAGGTGGCGGTGACGCGCATGGCCTGGGCCCATGCCCGCGATTTGGCGCCGCACGGCGCCACCTCGGTCTGTGTTACCCCCGGCTGGCTGCGGTCGGAGGCGATGCTGGAGGCCTATCGCGTCACCGAGGCCAACTGGCGCGACGCCACGCGCATCCAGCCGCACTTCGCCATTTCCGAGACGCCGCGCTTCGTCGGCCGCGCCGTGGCGGCCCTGGCCGCCGACCCGGACCGCGCGCGCTGGAACGGCCATTCCCTGTCGAGCGGGGGGCTGGCCCAGGTCTATGGCTTCACCGACCTCGACGGCTCCCGGCCCGATGCCTGGCGCTATGTGCCCGAGGTGCAGGACGCGGGCCGGCCGGCGGACACGACGGGCTATCGATAGCCCCGGCGGGTTTCCCGATGGGAATTGCTGTTGAGAACGATTATCAATTTAGGTAGCGTCGATCGATCCGCGATCGGGATAGCGAGTGTGATCGGTACGCGTCGTTGACGAAGAAAGACCTCAAGGGCCTGTTCCTCGCGCACCAGCGCGAGGTTCACGCCTTTCTCCATAGAAAGCTGCGGGATCGGGAAGCTGCCGCCGACCTGACCCAGGAGACGTTCCTGCGCTTCGCGGCGTTCCGGGCGGACAATCCGGCCGTGACGATCACGCACGAGCGCTCCTACATCTATCGCACCGCGCACAACCTCGCGGTCGACTATCTGCGCCAGGAGCGGGGCGGCCCGACCGAGCGGGCGGACGACCTCCAAATCGCCCAGGTGGCGGACGAGATGCCGTCGCCGGAAGCGGTCGTCAGCGGCCGGGACGAGCTCGACGCCATCCGCGCGGCGCTGCTGGAATTGCCCGAACGGACGCGCCAGGTCTTTGCCCTGGCGCGCCTCGAGGGGCTCATCTACCAGGACGTCGCCGACCGGCTCGGCATTTCGACCAGTTCCGTCCAGAAGCATCTGATGGTGGCGACGAGGCACGTCATGCTGCGGCGCCGACGCGAGCGCAATTGACGAAACTATTTCGGGTCTCCGTTACCGGGTCGGGGTCGCTGCTCCGTCATACTCGATAGGCAAGTGGGTGCCCCGCGGCACCGGGTGAAATCTGGACAAGAGCTTTGGGCAACAGCGGCGACCGACAGGACGAGATCGACACGGCAGCGGCGGACTGGGCGGCACGCCTCGGCGGCGGCCCCCTGTCGGACGCCGAGCGCCGGTGCCTCGACCGGTGGCTCGATGGAAGCCCCGTCCACGCGGCCGCTTTCGCGGAAGCCCTGGCGGCCTGGGACATGATGGGAGCGCTCCGTTTCGCCCCCGGCGCTCTCCGGCACGACATCGTCCCGCCGCCGCGAACCAGGCGGATTGCGTCTTCCATGATGGCCGGCCGCCGTCCCCGGTGGACGCATGTCGCGGCCGTGGCGGCCAGCCTGCTGCTGTTCGCCGGCAGCCTGGCCGTCTGGGTCGGCGACCCGGTCGTCCTGGCGACGGCGGACTATCGGACCGCGCCTGGAGAGCAGCGTCGCGTCGCGCTCGCCGATGGCAGCACGGTCGATCTCGGCCCGGCCAGCGCGATCGCCGTCGACTATGGCGACAGCACGCGCCGGGTGCGGCTTCTATCCGGCGTGGCCTACTTCACCGCCGCGCCCGCCGACGCCAGCGAACCCCGACCATTCGTCGTGGGCGCGGCCAGTGGCACCGCGCGGGCATTGGGCACGCGGTTCATGGTGGAGCGCCTGTCGGCCGCGGTCGAGGTCACGGTCGCCGAGCATGATGTCGAGGTGGCGCTCGCGGGGGCCGCGGCCGACGGCCCGACCGTCGTGGTCGCGCCCGGCCAGGTGGTGCGCTACTCCGAATCCGGGCTCGGCGCCGTCCACGATGCCAACATCGAGCGCGCGACCGCCTGGCAGCGTGGCCGCCTGATTTTCGACGACGTCCCGCTCGGCGACGTGGTGGCCGCGCTCAACCGCTATCGCCACGACCGGATCGTGATCGCGGGCGCGGGCCTCGCGTCCCGCAAGGTCAGCGGCGTGTTCGACACGGCGGCGCCGGATGCGGCGCTGGCGACCATCGCCCGGGATCTCCGCATCTCGGCGGCATCCCTGCCGTTGCTGGTGACCGTCCTCTTCTGACGGGTGGTTCGGCCCGGCCGGCAGCTCCCGCAGAAAAATTTCGGTTTCCTTTACCGACTCCCATTCGAAATCGCGTCCCAATGAAGAGAGCGAATGCGAGGCATTCGCCAAATTCTGGCCACGGGCGCGAAGGGATCGAGCGATGGGGGCGAAGGCGGTGCGCCGGGGGGCGGTGAAGGCCCGGGTCGGGTTGGCCCTTTCCGGGTTGGGGCGGATGGCCGCGGGCGCCGGGCTTCTCACGATGCAGGCGGCCCTGGCGCCGGTCCCGCTCGCGGCCCAGGAGGGCAGCCCATCGGCGGCGGTCGCCCGACGCACGGTCGAGTTCGATATTCCCGTCCAGAGCCTGAACTCGGCATTGCTCACCTTTGCCGAACGGGCGGGGCTTCAACTCATCTACGACGTTGCGTCGGTCAGAAGCCTGCGCAGTGCGCCCTTGCGCGGCCGGTTCACCGCCCAGGACGGCCTCAACCGCCTCCTCGCCGGCACCGGCATGGCCTACCGGTTCAGCGGCCCGAACACCGTGTCGTTGCAGATGGCGACGACGAGCGATTCGAGCGGGGTCGTCACGTTGGTGCCGGTGATGGTCAGCGGCCGGGCCGAGCTCGCCGTCGAGGGATTCCGCGCCCGCCAGGCCAGCAGCGCGACCAACGTCGCCGCGCCGCTGATCGAAACGCCGGCGACCGTGAACGTCATGTCGTCGGAGACGATGGAGCGGCTCAACGTCCAGCGGCTCGACGACATCCTGCAGTACATCCCAGGAACCGGCCCGGGGGCGACGGGCAGTTCGATGACCAACACCTTCACCATCCGCGGCTTCGAATCGTCGACCACCAGGGGCGGCAGCCTCGGATCGCGGTCGAACTCGGTCTATATCGACGGGCACCGGCCGGCCAGCCGGCACTATCACTATGACCGGTCATTGTACGAGCGCGTCGAGGTGCTGAAGGGCACGTCTTCGGTCCTCTATGGCGCAGCGTCTCCTGGCGGCATCGTCAGCTACACCTCCAAGAAGCCGCTTTTCGAAACCCGCAACCAGCTCTCGACCACCATCGGCAGCTTTGATACGCGGCGCGCCTCCGTCGACCTGACCGGCCCGGTGGCGGCGCTGAACGGCCTGGCCTACCGCCTGATCGCCACGGCCCAGGAAGCGAACCAGCCCTATACCGGCAAGAACCACGCGAGCAGCTTCGACGACCGCACCATCGTGAAGCCGCAGATCGCCTGGCAGAGCGACGGGGGGACCAGGGTCGATCTCGGCTACGAATACAGCCGGCAGAACAGCGTGGCCGACCCCGGCATCCTGCGCTTCAGCGACGGGAGCTTCGGCTTCGGCGGGCGGTCGCTGGTCAGCGACGACAGCTTCTCCAAGCACACGAACCACATTGCCACCGCCAGCATCTGGCACCCGATCACCGACCAGTGGTCGATCTCGGTCGATGGCAGCTATGGCAAGAATCACATCGACGCCTTGTGGGATTCGGCCAATACCCGGACCGCGCCGTCGAGAACCGCGCTGATCGACCGGGACGTCATCCGGTTCGAGACGGATTTCGAGCACCGGGAAGCGCGGGCCAAGCTGCAGGGCGAGTACCAGATCGGCGTGGTCGCGAACACGACCACCATCGGGGTTTCGCATCGCCGCGAGGGCTACGACAGCAAGCGGGTCCAGCGCACGATCCGGGGCGCGATCAACCCGCTCGATCCGGTGTTCGCATCGGTGGGCGACCTTGGCCCCTACACCGGCACGGTCGACTGGACCATCCGGGAACAAGGCGTCTACATCCAGAACTACGCCCGGGTCGGCGAGAAGCTGAAGCTGTTCGGCGGCCTCCGCTACACCGATATCCGGACCGTCTTCAACGACACCGGCGGCACCGACAAGGCGATCGACTATGCGATCGGCGCCATCTTCAACCAGAACGACTGGCTGAATCCCTTTATCAGCTACTCGACCTCGCTGACGCCGCAGGTGGGCACGCTGAAGACGGGCGGGCCGGTGCCGTTCTCCGAAGGCAAGCAGTTGGAAATCGGCGTGAAGAGCCAGTGGTTCGGCGACGCCGTCGCCTCGACCCTGTCGATCTTCCAGATCACCCAGACCAACCGGGTCGAGACCGATCCGGCCGATCGCCTGCTGTCGATCATCGCCGGCGACCAGGAGGTCAAGGGCATGGAGCTGGAGGTGGTCGGCAAGATCACCGACAATTTAACGTTCATCGGTGGATACAGCTATCTCGATACGGAATTCACCGAATCCGTTCTCTACAAGGGAAACACGCCCGCGAACGTGCCGAAGCACAAGGCGACGGCCATGCTGAACTACAGCCTCGATACCGACTTCGGTCTGTGGGATGCGGGCGTCGGCTATATCTATGTTCGCAACCGTCAGGGCGACAACGAGAACTCGTATCGCCTGCCAGACTACTCGCGGTTCGATCTCAGCCTGGGATGGCAGTACGAAAGCCTGGAGCTGCGGCTCAGGGCGGAGAACATCTTCAACAAGAAGTACGTGTCCGGCTCCAGCGGCGTCTTCATGAACCAGGGGCTGCCGCGCTCCGTGTTCCTGAACGCCAAAGTGACGTTCTGACGCGGCCGGTCACCAAGCTTTCAGCCAACTCACCATCAGGAGCAGGAAATGGCCTCGCACCATGTCCGCATGTCTAAATTTCGCCTCGGCGCCATCGCACTCTTCTCGGCCGTGCTGTTCGCCCAGACCGCGAGCGCGGCCGCTCCCGGTCCGGATGGCAACCGCGGGCACCTGAACCGCCTGCTGCACAATCCGACCGTGATCGCGCATCTCGGGCTCACGGCCGAGCAGGCCCGCGCCGCCCAGGGCATTTCCAATGCAGTCATCGAGAGCCAGCGGGTGGAATTCGAGACGGCGCTGAAGCCGGCCACCAAGGCCGAGCGGGTGCCGCTGGTGAAGGACCTGTTCATAGCCGTCAACGCCGATACGTTCAAAAGACTGGAGAGCGTGATCAGCGCCGCCCAGAACCAGCGTCTGAGGCAGATCGAGATCCACACCTTCGGTGTCCGGGCCTTCGGCCGGCCAGCGGTGATCCAGTACCTGGAGCTGACGCCCGCCCAAACCGAGCGGCTGTCGAAGGTGGGCGATGCGATGGGCGACCAGCTATCGGGCCTGCACAAGTCATCGGCCATGAGTGCCGCCGAGAAGAAAGAGGCAACCGGCAGGATCCGCACGGCGGCGCTCGCGGAGGCCCGGCAGGCCATGAGCCCGGAACAGTGGGTCCGGTGGGAACTGCTGATCGGCGCCGAATTCCGCCTTTGAGTTAGCACTCGGCGGCATCGCCGCCGGTCAGATCAAGCCCATCCCCTTCAGGCTGGCATGGCGGCCGCGGGCGATGATGATGTGGTCGTGCAGCGCGATGCCGAGCGTGGCGGCGGCCTTGGCCACCTCCTTGGTCATCGCGATGTCGGCGCGGCTGGGGGTGGGGTCGCCGGACGGGTGGTTGTGGACCATGATGATGGAGGAAGCGCCGCGCTCCAGCGCGCGCTTCACCACCTCGCGCGGGTAGACCGGCGTGTGGTCGACCGTGCCGACCTGCTGCTGCTCCTCGTGGATGATGCCGTTCTTGGCGTCGAGATAGAGGATGCGGAACTCTTCCCGCTCGTTGTGCGCCATCGCCGCCCGGCAATAGTCCAGCACCTTCTGCCAGGAGCTCATCACCGGCCGGTCGATGATCGCCTCGCGGGCGAAGCGCAAGGCCGCCGCATGCACGGTCTTGATGGCGGCGGCTGTCGCCTCGCCGATGCCCTTCACCGTGGCAAGCTGGGCCAGCTCGGCCGCCAGCACGCCGTGGAAACTGCCGAAGCGCTGGATCAGGCGCTTGGCGACGGGCTTCACGTCCCGGCGCGGGATGGCCAGGAACAGCACCAGTTCCAGCATTTCATAGTCCGCCAGCGCATCGCCGCCGCCGGCCAGGAAGCGTTCGCGCAGGCGCTCGCGATGGCCTTCATAGTCTGCCGGTTCCAGCGGCAGCAGGCCCGCCGCATCGTCGAGCCCCGGCCGGTTCGACGCGCGTGCCATCCTGCCCCCGGGGACCGTGCGGCGCCTTCGATCAGGCGGTCTTGTAGGGGGGCTGGTCCATGCCGGTGGGCGACAAAGTCATGATCTCGAAGCCGCTGTCGGTGACGCCGACCGTATGCTCGAACTGCGCCGACAGGGACTTGTCCTTGGTGACGGCGGTCCAGCCGTCCGCCAGGATCTTCACGTCGTAGCGGCCGGCATTGATCATCGGCTCGACCGTGAAGAACATGCCCGGCCGCAGCGTCGGGCCATGGCCCGGCCGGCCGAAATGCAGGATCGACGGCGCGTCGTGGAAGATGCGGCCGATGCCGTGGCCGCAGAAATCGCGCACGACCGAGAAGCGCTGGCCCTCGGCATAGCTCTGGATGGCGTGGCCGATGTCGCCCACCGTGGCGCCCGGGCGCACCGCGCGGATGCCGCGCATCATCGCCTCGTAGGTGACGTCGATCAGCCGGCGCGCCTTCAGCGGCACCTTGTCGCCGACCATGTACATGCGGCTGGTGTCGCCGTACCAGCCATCCAGGATGACCGTCACGTCGATGTTCAGCGTATCGCCGTCGACCACCCGCTTCTCGCTCGGGATGCCGTGGCAGACGACATGGTTGATCGAGGTGCAGATGGACTTGGGGAAGCCCTTGTAATTCAGGGGCGCCGGGATCGCGCCGTGCTCGACGATGAATTCGTGGCAGAGCCGGTTCAGCTCGTCGGTGCTGACGCCGGGCTGCACGTGGGGCGTGATGAAATCCAGCGTCTCGGCCGCCAGCCGGCCCGCCTTGCGCATGCCGGCGAACGCCTCGGCGCCATGGATCTTGATGCTGCGCTCTTCGGGGTCCGGGCGGACGGCGAGGTTTCGGTTCATGGCAGTGTCTTCCCTCATATCAGCACCCCGGCGCATCCAGCATCAGGGGCAGCGGCCGGGCGATCTCGATTCCATCGGTCCGCACGTCACAATAATAGCACAAGATTTCCACGCCACGCGCCCTGGCCCGCACGAGAGCCCTGGCATAGCCGGGGTCGAGGTCCCCGGCAATGGCGAAGCCGCGGCAATCGCCGCGCTGGACGACATAGACCATGACCGCGCGGTCGCCCGCCTCCACCCGGTCGCCCAGCTCCTCCAGGTGCTTGGCGCCCCGCAGCGTCACGCAGTCGGGGAACTCCGCCCGGTCGCCGCGCCGCAGATGGACGTTCTTCACCTCGACCCAGCAGGGTGGCCGCCCCGGTTCGTCCTGGAAGCCCGGCTGGGTCAGCAGCAGATCGATGCGCGAGTTGCGGCCATAGGCGACCTCGCGCCGGGCGGTGCCGTAGCCCGCCAGTTCGGCGATTCGGCCGGCCGCCACCGCCTCGGCCAGCAGGATATTGGGGTGCCCGGTATGGATTCCCACCAGGTGCCCGTCCACTTCCTCCAACTCCCAGCCGAAGGGCAGCTTGCGGCCGGGGGCGGTGGCCGGCGACAGCCAGATCCGGGCCAGCGGCCGGGCCATGCCCAGCATGGCGCCGGGGTTGGGGCAATGGACGGTCACCTCGCGCCCGTCCGCCAGTTGCACGTCGGCCAGGAAACGCTTGTAGCGGCGCAGCAGCGTCGCCGGCACCAGCGGCAAGGGGAAGCGCATGGGGCTGCCCTATGCCTCCGGCGACTGGTCGACGAGGCCCAGGCGCGGCACGACCTGGCTCGGCGCCAGCAGGGCGCCCGGCGCGATCACGGCATTGGCGCCGATCCGCGCGCCGTCGCCCAGGACCGCGCCGAAGCGCTCCACGCCCGTGTCGATCACCTCGCCGTCCTGGAGGATGCGGATGCGCCGATCCTTACGCTCGTTGCGGAAGTTGGCGATGACGGCGCCGGCCTCGCAATTGACGTCGGCGCCCAGGATGGAATCACCGACGAAGTTGAGATGGGCCAGCCGGCTGCCGGCGAACAGCAGCGAGGATTTCACCTCCGATCCCGGGCCGATGGTGCAGCCCTCGTCCAGCCAGACGCCGCCGCGCAGATAGGCGCCCGCGGCGACGTAGCAGCCGGATGCGACGATCGCCGGCCCCTTCACCACGGCCCCCGTCTCGACGATGGCGTCGCGGTGGATCGCCACGCCTTCGTTGATGGCATAGGTCGACCCCAGCCCGCCGGCCAGCATCGTCGCCAGCAGGTCGGGCAAGGCTTGGGTGATCGCCCAGGGCATCTCGTCGACGCGGGCGCGGAAGGGCGAGAAGGCGAAGCCGGCGATGAACAGGCGCAGCATGGTGGTCTTCCCCTTCGCCAATATCCGGTCGCGGGATGCCGGCGCAGCCGGTAGAAGCTGGCGCCAGCCACCCCGCGCGTCCCAAGGAGCAAGCCTTGTCCGATTCCAGTCCCGAGCGGAAGACCGTCACCGCCTGCGTCCTCATCATCGGCAACGAAATCCTGTCGGGCCGCACCAAGGACGCCAACCTGGCCTTCCTGGCCGAGCAGCTTAACCTGTCGGGCGTGCGCCTGATGGAGGCGCGCGTCATCCCCGACGTGCCGCAGACCATCATCGACACGGTCAACGCCGTGCGCGGGCAGTTCGACTATGTCTTCACGACGGGCGGCATCGGGCCGACCCATGACGACATCACCTCGGAATGCGTGGCGGCCGCCTTCGGCCTGCCGCTTATCCGCAACCCCGAGGCGGTGCGCCGGCTCCAGGCGCACTATCCGCCGGGCGGGCTGAACGAGGCGCGCCTGCGCATGGCCAACACGCCGGAAGGGGCCGAGCTGATCGACAACCCGGTGTCGATCGCGCCCGGCTTCCGCATCGGCAACGTCTTCGTGCTGGCGGGCGTGCCGGCGATCATGCGGGCGATGTTCGAAAGCCTGCGCCACAGCCTGACCGGCGGCCTGCCGATGCAGTCGCGCACGGTGACCAGCACCCTGCCCGAAGGGGCGATGGCGGCCGAGTTGTCGGCCATCCAGGATCGCTTCGCCGAGGTCGAGATCGGCAGTTATCCCTTCTTCCGCATGGGCAAGCCCGGAACGGCGATCGTGCTGCGCGCGACCGACGTGGCGCGGCTGGCGCTCGCCACCGACGACGTGAAGGCGATGATGACCGGCCTCGGCGACAGTCCGGTCGAGACGGACGCGGAGTAGGGCGCCATGCCGGCAGGCATGGCGGGCATGCTGCTGGGGTTGGCGACCGGCGGCGGCGCGCTGCTGATGTGGTACGGGCTGCAACGCCTGCGCGACCGCGCGCTGCCGGACGGCAAGCGGCGCCAGGGCTGGTGGGGGATCAATCTCGGGCTGCTCGTGCTGACGCTGTCTATGCTTCTGTTCTCGCGCTCCTGACGGCGGGCGCGATCAGCAGGGCGGCGGCGGCTGCCGCCGTCAGCGGCCCCAGCGCGAACAGGCCGAACAGCCAGAGGGCGGCATTGGCCCCGCCCACGGCCCCGCCGGGATCGGTGATGCCGGCCAGGTTGGCGACGACGCCGGCCAGGGCCGAGGCGAACGCGCTGGTGACGAGCTGGACGGTGGAGATGGAGGAACTGGCCAGGCTGCGCTCGCCGTCGGGTGCCACCGTCATGGCCCGGGTCAGCAGGTGCGGCCAACTGAAGCCGACGCCCATGCCGACCACCGCCAGCAGGCAGCCGATGGTGGCGATCGCGGCCGGGTCGCTGTGGCTCGCGAGCGGCATGCGCCATGCCAGCAGCGCCAGGCCGATAGTCATGGCGGCCGGCCCCAGCACCATCGACCGCGCGACCCGGCCGGGTCCGGAGCCGGCCGACAGCAGCGATCCCACCGTCCAGCCCAGCGCCTGCAGCACGGTCAGGTAGCCCGCACCCAGCGGCGTCAGCCCGTGCAGCGTCTGCAGCAGCAGCGGCACGAAGACGATGCAGTTGGTGCCGACCGTCGTCAGCGCCATGGTGAGGTAGACGGCCCCCAGCGGCGTGCCCGGCCGCAGCGCGTCTGACGGCAGCAGCCGCACGGCGGCCCCGCTTTCGATCCGCACCATGGCGAACAGCAGCGCGATGGCGACCGCCATGCCGGCGGCATTGACCCAGATGCTGGGGATCACGCTGGCGCCCGAGATGGCCAGGGCAGCACCCGCCAGCAGCGCCAGGCGGCGCACCGGAAAGCGCGGCGGCGCCTCCACCCGCGGGGCGGCCGATGGCGACGGCAGGACACGGGCGCAGAGCAGCGCGAAGGCGGCGGTGGCTGCCAGCACGGACCAGAAGGCCAGCCGCCATTCCCCGATTTCGGCGAAGATGCCGCCGACGAAGGGGCCGGACAGCGCGGCCACGCCCCAGGTGCCGGATACTAGCGCGATCGCCCGCGGCCACAGCTCCTGCGGCAGGACCAGCCGGATCAGGGCATAGGACAGCGCGAACAGCATGCCGCCGCCCAGCCCCTGGATGCCGCGGCCGAGCAGCAGCACCGGCATGGCCGGCGCCAGTGCCGCGATCAGCGTGCCGGCGGCAAAGCAGACCGCGGCCAGCCGGTAGGCGCCGCGCACGCCGCGCCGGGCCAGCAGCTCCGACGACAGGGCCGAGCCGATGATCGAGCCGACGATGAAGAGGGTGGCGTTCCAGGCGTAGTAGGCCAGCCCGCCGATCTCGGCCACCACCGAGGGCATGATGGTGGTGACGACGAAGATGTTCACGGCATGCAGCGTGACGCCGGCCGCCAGGGCCACGGCGCGGCCGCCATGCCCGCCGCTGAACAGTTCTCGCCAGCCCGGGGTCGCCATGCGCCCTCCTTCTTGTCGGGAGGGCGGTGATAGGACCTCGACCTAAGTGGAGGTCAAGGCAATTCGCCGGGCGGGTTCAATCCCCCGCGGCAGGGGCGGTGACGGGTGCCGTCGAGACGCGGTCGCGCAACGGCAGTTCGCGCATCATCACGAAGGCGCAGAGCGCGGTGGAGACGCCCATCGCGGCGGCCAGGAACACCCACTGGAAGCTGGCGACCAGCGTGGCGCTGTTGGCGGCCGACAGGACCGTGCCGGCACCGCGCCCGGCGACCACGCCGCTGCCCAGCACGATGGCGCCGAAGCCGGCGATCACCAAGGCACCAGAGAGCTGGCGGAAGAAGTGCATGGTCGCGGTCGCACTGCCCATCATGTGCATCTGCACCGCGTTCTGGATGCAGACCGTGGTGACCGGGAAGGACGTGCCGACGCCGAAGCTGGCGACCGCGAAGAGGATCTCCAGCCCCCACAGCGGCAGGCCCTGGGGGAAGAGGGCCAGCGTCGCCAGCGCGCTGGTGGAGATCGCCAGGCCCACCATCGGCAGGCGCTTGTAGTGGCGCACGCGCGCCATGACGTTGCCCGACGTGATGGCGCCCGTCACGGTGCCGACCAGCAGCGGGATGAGGGCCAGGCCCGACTGGCTGGCGGACAGGCCGACCACCAGCTCCAGATAGATCGGCACGAAGAAGGTGAGGCCCATGAAGGTGCCCATGCCGAACCCGGCCGAGGTGATGCCCAGCATGACGACCGAGTTGCGCAGCAGCTCGCTCGGGATCAGCGGCTCGTCGGCGGTGCGGATGCGGGCGATGAAGAGCAGCCAGATCATCGCCGACGTGACGAGCAGCGCCATGATGACGGGTGACGACCAGGGCATGCGCACGCCGCCCCAGTTGAGGGCCAGCAGCAGGGTGGTCGTGGCCGCCACCATCAGGCCGGCGCCGGCGAAGTCCATCCGCCGGCGGCGATGCACGCGCGGCATCTTCTTCAGGACCGAGTTGGTCATGAAGAGGGCGGCCGCCCCGCAGGGGATGTTGAGCCAGAAGATGACCGACCAGTGCAGGTGCTGGGCGATCAAGCCGCCCAGGACCGGGCCGGCGACGCCCGATGCCGCGAAGACGCTGGCGATATAGACCTGATACCGGCCGCGCTCCTTGGGCGGCACGACGTCGGCGATGATGGTCTGGGCCAGGGCGACCAGCCCGCCGCCGCCCAGCCCCTGGATCGCGCGCGCGACCGCGAGTGCTGCCACCGACGGCGCCATGGCGCTGGCGACCGAGCCCGCCACGAAGATGACGATGGCCGACAGCATCGTGATGTGGCGGCCGTGCGTATCGGCCAGCCGGCCATAGAGCGGCACCACGGCCGTGGCCGCGATCAGGTAGGCGGTGATGACCCAGGGCAGGTTCTGGAAGTCGCCCAGGTCGCGCCCGATCGTCGGCATGGCGGTGGCGACGATGGTCTGGTCGAGGGCCGCCAGCATCATCGCCATCATCAGGCCGAAGATGGTGGAGCGGATCTCGCGGTGGGTTTTGGGCGGCGGATCGCCCGCGGGGTGGCTGGGGGGCATTGCTCGACCTGGAACCTTCGGCGCAGGGGCGCCTCAAAATTACTTTGCACTGCAACATACCCCGCGGCCCGGCCGGTGCCATGTGCGGAGCCTTGCTGTTTCGGAATAGGGGGGCTGCATCATCCGGGGGGCTGCATCCTGCAGGCGGCCGGTCATGCTTCCGTCGCCCGGCGGTGCTACTGGAAGGCGGACGGCGGATGGAGAGGAGCAGCGGGATGGCGGACGAGCGGGCAGGGGAGGCGGCGCCGTTGCCGTTCGGCACGGTGGCGGTGGTCGGCGGCGGCGCCTGGGGCACCGCCCTGGCGATGGTGGCCGAGCGCGCCGGGCGCAGCGTGCGGCTGTGGATCCGCGAGCCCGAAGCCGCCCGGGCGGCAGCGGACAGCCGGCGCAACCCGTTCCTGCCGGGCCACGTGATCCCGCCCGCCATCGCCATCACGAGCCGGCTGGACGCGGTCCTGCACGGCGCCGACCTGGCGCTGCTCGTCATCCCATCGCAGTTCCTGCGCCGGGTCGCGGCCGAGGTCGAGCGGCAGTTGGCCCCGGGCGTGCCGGTGCTGGTTTGCAGCAAGGGCATCGAGGCCGGAACCGGCGCCCTGATGACCGCGGTGGTGGCGGCCGAAATGCCGGGCCGGCCCCACGCCGTCCTGTCCGGCCCCAGCTTCGCCGACGAGGCCGCGGCCGGGCAGCCGACGGCCGTCACCATCGCCGTGCCGCCCACGGCGGGCGGCATCGACCCGCTGGCCGCGCGCCTGGCCGTCACGATGGGGACGGCCACCTTCCGCCCCTATGTCTCGGATGACCCAGCGGGGGTGGAGGTCGGCGGCGCCGTCAAGAACGTGCTGGCGATCGCCTGCGGCATGGCGGCGGGCCGGGGATACGGGTCCAACCCCCGCGCGGCCCTGATCGCCCGCGGACTGGCCGAGATGCAGCGCCTGGCCGATGCGCTGGGCGGGCGGCGCGATACGGTGAGCGGGCTGGCCGGTGTGGGCGACCTGACGCTGACCTGCTCCAGCGAGCAGTCGCGCAACTTCTCGTTCGGCAAGGCGCTGGGCGGCGGCCTGTCGATCGAAGCGGCGCTGGCCGGCCGGACGGCGGTGGTGGAGGGCTGGGCCAACGCCCGCTCGGTGACCGAGCTGGCCGACCGGCTGGGGGTGGACATGCCGATCTGCGCCACGGTCAAGGCGATCCTGGATGGTGGGCTGTCGATCGAGGACGCCATCCACGGCCTGCTGACGCGGCCGATCACGGCCGAGCCCTGGGCGCTGGCCGCCGGCGTGCAGGTTCCGCACCCGGCGGGCTGACCGGGGGGCCGAGTCGGCGCCGGATGCCCTGGGAGGCCGTGCCAATTCGGCCGGTCACAGCCATTTCTCGGACGGCAGTGTCATTCGTGCCGCATTCGGAATAGGATAAGGGAACGGGTGACATATGACCGCCGGTCCATAGCCATGGCCGGCGGCGGTCTTCCCGCTACATACCGGTGATGCCGCCCTTCCGGCGGCTACGGATCTGGAGAGGTGGACGCCATGGCAGATGGACGGCATACCACCGAGGCCAAGGCGGCAAAGGAATCCGCCAAGGCAAGAGCCGCCCAAGAGGCGAGGGAGGCGGAGGCGCGCGCGCGGTTGCTGGCCCGCTTGCCGCAACTTCCCGACGACGACCTGCAGACGTTGAGCATGAATGCCGAGCGCCTGGAGCAGAACGGCACCGCCGGCCAGAAGGCCCAGGCGGCGGCCATGCTGCCGGCGATCCGGGCCGCCCTGGCCGAACGGGCGGCCGCCAAGCCCCCGGTCAAGCCGCGGGCGGCACGCAAGCCCGCTGCCGCCGCGGTCGCGGCCGGCTGAGCCGCCCGACAGGGTCCTAGACGGACTACGGCGCGGGTTCGACGGGCATGGGCGATCCCCAACCTGGGGATCGCCCCCTCGTCGCGATCGGCGCCATCCGGCATTTCCGTGGCATCAACGCCTATGCCGACCGCGATGTCGTGGTCGCGCGGCTGCGTGGGCGCCTGCCGGGTGACCCGCCGGCCGCCGACGCCGCCCTCGCTGGCCGGACAGCGGAGGCGTTGCGTGCCGCCGGAACTGCAATCGACGCCGCGACGCTGCCGGCGGCCGGGACGGGCGTTGACCTGATCCGGGCGGTGGCCGGCCGCCTGCTGGCTGAGCACGGCCTGGCGACGGCCGACGCGCTGGCGCTGCGCCCGGCGGCCGCTGTCGATCCGTGGGAGGTGGTCATCCCGCTGGAGCACGGGCCGTCGACCGAGGAAATCCTGCGCCTGGCGACCGACCTGGTGGCCTGGCTGGCGGTGCGGCCGGCCGATGACGCGCTGCACGGGCGGGTGGCCGCCCAACTGTCCGCCATAGCCGGCATGGTGGCGGGATGGCGCCCCGACCTCGACCAGGCGGAGATCATCGGTGCCTGCCGCCGGCTCGGCGTGCGCTGGCGGCGGCTGGCCAGCTTTCCCGATTGCATCCAACTGGGCGAGGGGCGCCGGCAGCGGCGGCTGCTGACCGCGATCACCGGCGAGACGGGGTTCATCGCCGTCCGCATGGCCAGCGACAAGACGTTGGCCAACCGCCATCTGGCCGAGCAGGGCGTGCCGGTGCCGCGCCACCGCGTCGTCGCCTCGGCCGACGAGGCCGGGCGGGCGGCGGCCGCGTTCGGCCTGCCCGTGGTGGTGAAGCCGCGCGACGGCCGGTGGAACCGCGGCGTGTCGGTCGTGTTCATCGGCGATGAGATCCCGGACGCCTTCGCCGCCGCCCAGGGTCGCGGGACCGGCGGCGGCATCATCGTCGAGAAATACGTGCCGGGCCGTGAATACCGCATCCTGGTGGCGGCGGGTGCTGTGTGCGCGGTCTATGAGCGGGTGGCGCCGGTCGTGGTCGGCGACGGGCGCGCCACGGTTGCCGCGTTGATCGCCGCCGCCAATGCCGATCCGGCCCGCCTGGCCCCGGCCGATGCCTGGTCCGGGCCGATCGTGGTGCAGCCGGCCGTCGAGCGCTGCCTCGCCTGGCAGGGGCTGGGCCTGGACCGCGTGCCCGCGGCCGGCCGTACCGTCCTGGTCAACCCGCTGCCTTTCCGCAAGCATGGCGGCACCTATCGCGACACCAGCGATGGCGTGCATCCCGAGAATGCGGCGCTGGCCGTGCGCATCGCCCGGCTGATGGGGCTGGAGATCGCCGGCATCGACATCCGCATGGCGGATATCGGCCAACCCTGGCAGGACGGGCCGGCCGGCGTGTGCGAGGTGAATGCCGGCCCCGGCCTCGACAACATCGCCGTCACCGGCCGGTTGCGCGGCGTCGACGTGCCGGGGCGGCTGGTCGACCGCATCCTGCCGCCGGCACGCCGGGGGCCGCTGCCCTTCATCCTGTTCGCAACGACGGGGCCGGTATCCCCGGCCATGGCCGGCCGGGCCGGCCGGCTGGCGGCGGCGCTCGGGCAGCGCCACGGTTGGACGGTGGCGCTGGCGGGGCCCGACGAACTGCACGTCGGCACCGACCGGTTGCGCGTACCGCCGCGATCAGGCGCCGCCTGGGCGGTGGATCGCATCCTGGAGCATCCCGAGGCCGATGCGGCCCTGCTCGTCATGCCCAAGGACCACCTGATCGGCCATGGCATCGGCCATGACCGCATCGACCTGGCGCTGGTCGAGGGCGGCCCCTACGGGGGAATGCTGGGCCGCCTGCTGGCCGAGGCCGGCACCCGCCTGCTGCCGTTCGATGCCGACGATGCTGCCATCCTGGCAGCGATCCCGTGAAGCCGTCGTACAGCCGGAAGACCGTACCGTGACCGATATCGAGACCCTCGTGCGATCGTTCGACTGGTCGCGGACCAGCCTTGGCCGCCAGGATAGCTGGCCGCAGAGCCTGCGCACGACCGTCGACATGGTGCTGCAGTCGCCGATCGCCATGGTGCTGATGTGGGGTCCCGACCACGCCATGGTCTACAACGAGGGCTATGTCGCGATCGCCGGGAAGAAGCACCCGGAGGCGCTGGGCGGCACCGTTCCCGCCATCTGGCCCGAGATCTGGGACTGGAACCGCCAGATGCTGGCGGCGGGCTTCCGCGGCGAGGCGCGCACGGCGCGCGACCATCTGCTGCGGCTGGAGCGCGACGGCGTTGCCGAGGAGCTGTGGTTCGACCTGTTCTACACGCCCGTGCGCGACGAGAGCGGCGCGGTGGCGGGCGTCCTCTGCACCGCGATCGACACGACCGAGCGGGTCCGGCTCAATCGCCGGCTGGCGACGGAGAGCATGCGGCTGAAGGAGCTGTTCCGCCAGGCGCCCAGCTTCATGGCGGTGATGCGCGGGCCCGATCAGGTGTTCGAACTGGCCAACGATGCGTTCCTGACACTGGTCGGCGATCGCGACCTGGTCGGCCGACCGCTGGCGGCCGTCCTGCCGGAGCTGTCGGAGCAGGGTTTCCCCCAGATCCTCGACCGGGTGCTGCATACCGGCGAGGCCTTCGTCGGCCGCGAGATGCGGGTCCTGCTGCGGCCACAGCCGGGCGGGCCGGCGCAGGAGCGCTTCCTCGACTTCATCTACCAGCGCATCGACCCCGAGGCCGCCGCGCCCGGCATCTTCATCGAGGGCTTCGACGTCACCGACCGGGTACGCGCCGAGCAGCGCCAGGCGGTGCTCTACGAGATGGGCGAGCGCCTGCGCGAGCTTGACCAGATCGACGAGATCGCCCTGGTGGCGGCCGAGATGCTGGGCCGGGCCGTGGGCGGCGCCCGCGCGGGCTTCGCCACCATTGATGCCACCGGCGAATATGCCGAGATTGTGCGCGACTGGACCGACGGCCGGGTCGCCAGCGTCGCCGGCCGCCATCGCCTGGAGGAGTTCGGCCAGGCCTTCGCCGCCCTGCTGCGGCGCGGCGACAGCGTGTCGGTGGCCGATGTCGCCCACCACCCGGCGACGGCGGCCGGCGCTGCCAGCTTCGCCCGGCTCGGCATCCGTGCGCTCCTGAACCTGCCGGTCATGGATGGTGGCCGCCTGGCCGCGATCCTCTACGTCCATGATTGCGAGCCGCGCGCTTGGTCGGCCGACGACCTGGCCCTGCTGCGCGACGGTGCCGCCCGCGCCCTGTCGGCGATCGAGCGCGCCCAGGCGCGGGCGGCGTCCCGCGCGAGCGAGGCGCTATTCCAGTCGCTGGCGGAAGCGGCACCCCAGCATGTCTGGATGGCCGATGCCGATGGCCGGCTCTTCTGGTTCAACGCCCGGGTATATGGGTTCACGGGCGCGGCCCCGGGGGAGCTCGATGGCGAAGGCTGGGCAAGGGTGGTCCATCCCGAACATCTGCCCGCAGCACTTGCGGCCTGGACCCTGGCGGTGGCCACGCATCAGAACTACCAGGTGGAGTTCCGGCTGCGCGACGCGACGGGCGCCTATCGCTGGTTCCTGGCGCGCGCCGTGCCGGTATTCGGCGATGGCGGCCAGGTGATCCGCTGGATCGGCACCAACACCGACATCGACGACCAGAAGATGGCCGTCGACCGGCTGGCGGAACTGAATGCCACGCTGGAGGAGCGTGTGGCCGAGCAGACCCAGGCGCGCGAGCGCATCTGGCGGGTCAGCCAGGACATGCTGGTGGTGACCGACCTGGATGGCGTCTGGCTGGCGGTGAACCCGGCCTGGGAGGCGACGCTGGGCTGGCGCGAGCATGAACTGGTCGGCCGCACCTCGCGCTGGCTGGAGCATCCCGACGACGTGCGGGCGACCGATGCGGAGCGCCTGCGGCTGCAGGGCGGGGGCAGGACCACCAGCTTTGAGAACCGCTTCCGCCATCGCGACGGCTCCTATCGCTGGCTGTCGTGGATGGCGGTGCCCGAGGACGGCCGCTTCTATGCCGTGGCCCGGGACGTGACGGCCGAGCGGCTGCGCCAGGCCGAGTTGGAGCAGACCCAGGACGCGCTCCGCCAGTCCCAGAAGATGGAGGCGGTCGGCCAACTGACCGGCGGCATCGCCCATGATTTCAACAACCTGCTGCAGGGCATCACCGGCTCGCTCGACCTCGTGAAGAAGCGGATCGCCCAGGGCCGCACCGGCGAGCTTGACCGCTATGTGTCGGGCGCCATGACCTCGGCCAGCCGCGCGGCGGCCCTGACCCATCGCCTGCTCGCCTTCTCGCGCCGGCAGCCGCTCGACCCCAAGCCGGTGCAGGTGAACGCCCTCGTCTCCTCGATGGAAGACCTGTTGCGCCGCACGATGGGCGAGCGCATTGCCATCGAGCTGGTCCTGGCCGGCGGCCTGTGGCTGACGCTATGCGACCAGAACCAGCTCGAGAGCGCGCTGCTGAACCTCGCCATCAATGCGCGCGACGCCATGCCGGACGGCGGCCGTCTCACCATCGAGACGGCCAACGCCCATCTCGACTCCGTCTATGTCGCCCGCCAGCGCGACATCGCCGCCGGCCAGTACGTGTGCCTGTGCGTGACCGACACCGGCACCGGCATGGCGCCGGAGGTGGTGCAGCGGGCCTTCGATCCGTTCTTCACGACCAAGCCGATCGGGCAAGGCACGGGCCTGGGCCTTTCGATGATCTACGGCTTCACCCGCCAGTCGGAGGGCTATGCCAAGATCTACAGCGAGGTCGGGCGCGGCACGACGGTGAAGCTCTACCTGCCGCGCCATCGCGGCGGTGCGGTGGAAGCCGACGCCATGCCCCAACTCACCGTCGCCCACCAGGCCGAGGACGGTGAGACCGTGCTGGTGGTGGAGGACGAGGCGGTGGTGCGTGGCCTGATCGTCGACGTGCTGCAGGACCTGGGCTATCGCGCACTGGAAGCGGCCGACGGCGACGCCGCGCTGGCCATCCTGCGGCAGGCGCCGCGGATCGACCTGCTGGTCACCGACATGGGGCTGCCGGGTCTGAACGGCCGCCAGATCGCCGACGCCGCGCGCGAGCGCCGCCCCGGGCTGAAGGTCCTGTTCATGACCGGCTATGCGGAGAATGCCGCACTGGCCAACGGCTTCCTCGACCCGGGAATGGCGATGATCACCAAGCCCTTCGCCATGGAGACGCTGGCCACCCGCATCCGCGACATGATCGAGACGTGACCACCGACGTCAGGCGTTCATGGATCAATCTTGCTCGTAAGGTATCATCACCTTACATTTGATGAAACAAGAGAGGGCTGCATGGCGACCTTGACGGTTACAGCCAAAGGCCAGATCACGTTGAAGAAGGAATTGCTGCAGCATCTTGGCGTGCGGCCGGGTCAGAAGCTGCACGTGGACAAGCTGCCCGGGGGGAGCATTACCGTGCGCCCGGCCGAGACGGGTCGCTCGATCCGGGACATTTTCGGCACCCTCAGGTGCGAGGGGACCGCACCCCTGTCGATCGAGGAAATCGCCCGGATCGCAGAAGAGGGCTGGGCAGGTCGGCGGTGAAGATCACCGCTGACACGAACGTGCTCGTGCGGTCGATTGTTGCCGACGACGTTGCCCAGGCGGAGGTCGCGCAACGCACCCTGGCCGCTGCTGAGACGATCGCACTACCGTTGCCGGTTCTGTGTGAATTGGTCTGGGTCCTTCGCCGAGGCTATCGTCAGCCGACCGATGATCTCGTCAGGACGCTCCGAGGGCTCATCGAAAGCCCGGAATGCGTGATGGACCGCCCTGCCGTCGAGGCCGGCATCGCGCTGCTGGAGGCCGGCGGTGACTTCGCCGATGGCGTGATCGCCCATGGTGGCAGGGCGCTCGGCGGCGAGACTTTCGTGTCTTTCAACAAGCAGGCCGTGCTGTTGCTGCAGGCGTCCGGCGTGCGTGCGGATATCCCCGACTGATCATGCTGCCAGGGGCTGGGCAGGCTGGCGTCCAGGGCCTATTCAGGGCCAGGATGTCTTCATGGGATGGCCATGCGCCAGCACCTCTTCCTGTCGCCCCATTTCGATGACGCCGTTGGATCCTGCGGCGGGCTGATCGCGAGGCTGGCCGCCAGGGGGCGCTCGGTTCGCGTGCTGACTGTCTTCGGCGGCCTGCCCGGTGGGACGCTGTCGCCGCTGGCCCGGCGAATACACGAACGTTGGGGCGCAGGGCCGCAACCGGTCGAGGAGCGCCGCCGCGAAGATGCCCGCGCCTGTGCCATGCTGAGCTGCCGGTCGGCGTGGCTGGATATTCCCGATGCGCTCTATCGCCGCGACGATGGTGGCGCCAGTCTCTATGGCGGTTCGGAGATGATCGGCGGGCGGCCGGCGCCGGGCGACGATCGGCTTGCCGATCTGATCGTGCCCGCTGTCCTGGCCGGGCTGGGCGGCAAGCCGGCCACGGTCTACCTGCCGTACGGGTTGGGCGGGCATGTCGACCATGTGCTGTGCCGCGGCCTGGCCGCCCCGCTGATGGCGGCGGGCCTGGCCGTCATACTCTACCGGGACTTCTACTATGCCCAGGGACGGCGATGCTTCGTCGGCCCCTATCGGCGCAGGCGGCTGGCGCCGCCCGAACTGGCCGGCAAGATTGCGGCATTCAGCGAGTACCGCTCGCAGATCCCGATCCTGTTCGGCGACGATGCGGGCATGCGTCGGTATTTCGAAGGCCCAGGCGCGATCGAGGAATACCAGACGGCGGACGCTGCCGCGAGCGGCCTCCGGTCGCCGGGCGATGCCGGCGACCGGCGTGCCGCTGCAAATCAGGCCGCGGCGGCGAGCCTGGTGCCGGAGAAGGTCGGCGTCTCGGGGCTGGGGATGCCCGACTTGGTGTAGCTGGCGGTCAGTTCCTGCTTGCGCGCGGCCATCGTCCGGCCGAGTGCGTCCATGTCCAGGCCGGCCTTGCGGGCCTGCGAGAACATGCCCTCGACCCGCTTCTCCTCTTCCTCGACATGGTGCTTGATCATCTCGGACAGCACCTTGACCTTGGCGTCGAAGAACTCGTCGTCCGGGCTGGTGGCGGCGATCTCGGCCAGCAGCACCTTGGCGCCGTCATGCTCGACATGGGCTTCGTCGAGCAGGTCTTCCTCGATCTTGCCGCGACAGGCCGGATAGAAGACATCCTCCTCGATCTTGGCGTGCACGGCCAGTTCCAGGCAGATCTGGTCGGCCAGCTTGCGCTTGCGCGTGCCGTCCTTGGCCTTCTCGAACTGCTCGAACAATTCCTCTACCTTGCGATGGTCGCTCTTCAGCAGGGCTACGGCATCAGCTTCGCTCGCCATGGGGCAGTGTCCTTTCATGGTGGATTAGCAGGACAAACCAGGGCTCCGCGATTCCGTTCCGGTGGCGCGATCGGGCACGGCGGATTGTGCGGCCGCCCAACCGGAGAAGAGGATCGATGCGCATCTGTATCGTCGGAGCCGGCGCCGTCGGCGGGGTGCTGGGCTTTCGCTTGGCGACCGCCGGGCATGCCGTATCGCTCGTCACCCGCGGCCCGCACCGGGAAGCGATCGACCGTGACGGTCTGGGCCATCTTGGCCGGGATGGCGCCGTGCGCCGGGCCACTTCCGTCCGCGCGGTGGCGCAGGTGGCCGAGGCCGGCCCGCAGGACCTGGTCATCCTCGCCGGCAAGTCGCACCAGATCCCGCCGGTCGCCCCCGACCTGCCGGCTCTCTTCGCGGCGGACACGCCCGTGGTGGCGCTGCAGAACGGCTTGCCCTGGTGGTACTTCCATTGCCATGGCGGTGCGCTGGAGGGCACCCGGCTGGAAACGGTCGACCCTGGCGGCATCGTCTCGCGCCATGTCGACGGGCACCGGGTGATCGGCAGCGTCGCCTGGGGCGCCTACCGGATCGTCGAGCCGGGGGTCGTCGAGGGCGGCGACAGCGAGCGCGACCGCTTCCCCCTGGGCGAGCCCGACGGCACCGTGTCGGCCAGGGTGGAGGCGTTGTCGCGCATGTTCGCCGAGGCCGGCATCCGCGCCCCGGTCGTGCCCGACATCCGGGCCGAGAAGTGGTTCAAGCTGTGGGGCAACGCCGCGCTCAACCCGATCGGCGCGTTGGCCCACGCCACCATCGGGCAGATCTATGCTCATGGCCCGGCGCGCGAACTGGCCCGCAACCTGATGGTCGAGGTGGCCCGGGTGGCCGGCAGCGTCGGCGTCGCGTTCCCGGTGGCGCTCGACGCGCGCCTGGCGAACTCGGCCGCGCTGGGCGCGGTGCGCACCTCCACCCACCAGGACGTGGAGGCCGGCCGCCGGCTCGAGGTCGATGCGCTGGTGGGTGCGGTATCCGAGATCGGCCGGTTGACCGACACGCCGACGCCGCTGCTGGATGCCCTCTACGCCTGTTGCCTGCTGCTGGACCAGGTGATCGCCGATGGCCGGGTTCGCATCGCGACCGAGCCGCTGGAATAACGCCCAAGTCCCGCCACAAATCCCCACCAGGATGCTCGGAGGCGATCACTTTAGCCGATCCATGGCGAAAGGAGATTTCGCGATGTCTCAGCGATTGACCCTCCCTCCGGGCAATCCAGGGCCATACCGTCAGCCTGTGACCATCCCGGACGACAAGGCCGAGCGCGGCGGCTTGGCCGGCGATTCCTTCGACGACCTGATGCAGGCCTGCGACCGGCTGGCCAAAGGGGCCGGCCTGGACCAGGTGCTGGAGCGGCACGAGGCAGTGTTGCGGCGGACCGGCGGCGACCAGTAGCGCCCTATTTTTTGTCCCGCGGCCGATGGCGCCGGTGCGCCCGAGCCGCGTATGGTCATCCGGCGGTGGTGCTGCCGGAGGGCTAGGGGCATGGCGGAGGCCAGTTTCGATTTCGTCGTGGTCGGTGGCGGGGTGGTCGGCTCGTCGATCGGCCTGGGCTTGGCCCGGCGCGGCGCCCGGGTGGCGATCCTCGACCAGGGCGACACCGCGCTGCGTTCATCGCGGGTCAATTTCGGGCTGGTCTGGCTGCAGTCGAAGGGCGACGGCATGCCGGAATATGGCCGCTGGACCCGGCGCTCCGCCGACTTGTGGACCGAGTTCGCGGCCTATCTCCAGGACCTGTCCGGCATCGACCCGGAGCACGAGCAGAAGGGCGGCATCGCCTTCTGCCTGGGCGAGGCGGAGTTCGAACACCGCCGCAACACCATCCAGCGCATGCACAATCAGGTCGAGCCATGGGTCTACGAGACCCGGATGATCGACCGCAAGGCGGTGGAGGCGCTCTATCCCGGCGTCCGCTTCGGGCCCGAGATGGTGGGCGCCTCGTTCGGGCCGCATGACGGCGTGACCAACCCGCTGCGCCTGCTGCAATCGCTGCATGGCGCCCTGAAGCGCGTCGGCATCGCCTACCGCCCGGATGCACCGGCCCAGGCGATCCAGAGCGACGGTGGCGGCTTCGTCATCGACACCCCGGCCGGTCCGTTCCGCGCCGGCAAGGTGGTGCTGGCGGCCGGCCACGGCACGACCGGGCTGGCGGCGACGCTGGGCCTGGAAGCGCCGATCGTGCCCGAGCGCGGCCAGCTCATCATCACCGAGCGGGTGGCGCCGATCCTGCCGATCCCGGCCAGCGGCGTGCGCCAGACGCGCGACGGCACCATCATGATCGGCACGACCCACGAAGCGGCCCCCGACCTCACGACGCGGGCCACCACCGCCAACGCCGTCCATATCGCCGAGCGCATCGTCCGCCTGATCCCCGACATGGCGCGGGTGAAGATGGTGCGCACCTGGCTTGGCCTGCGCGTGCTGTCGCCGGATGGCTTTCCGGTCTACATGGAATCCGAGACCCATCCGGGCGCCTATGTCGCCATCTGCCATTCCGGCAACACCCTGGCGGCCGTCCATGCCAACGACCTGGCGGAGGCGTTCCTCGCCCACCGCCTGCCCGACACGCTCGCACCCTTCCACCCGAGGCGATTCCATGTTTCGCAAGCTGCCTGACCCGGCCTGCGCCACCGTCGCCGTCACGGTCGACGGCCAGGCGATGCGGGTCGCCACCCATGAGACGGCCGCCTCGGCGGCCCTGCTGGCCGCCATGGGTGCGACCCGCACGTCGCCCGTGAACGGCGAGCCACGCGCGCCCTTCTGCATGATGGGCGTCTGCTACGACTGCCTGATGGTGATCGACGGGGTCCCGTCGCGCCAGGCCTGCCTGGTCCCGGTGCGGGACGGCATGCGGATCGAGCGCCAGGCCGGCGCGCGTGCGCTCGCCTTCGGCAGCGCGGAGACGGCCGATGTCTGAGACCTTTGACCTGGTCGTGATCGGCGCCGGCCCGGCCGGGCTGGCGGCTGCCGCCCAGGCGGCCGAACTGGGCCTGTCGGCCGTCGTCGTCGACGAGCAGCCGGAGCCCGGCGGCCAGATCTACCGCGCCGTCGAGCGCGCGACCAAGGGACCGGCTGCCGCCGCCCTTGGCGCGGACTATGCCCATGGCCGCCAGGTCGTGGAGGCGTTCCGGCGCAGCGGTGCCGCCTACCGCCCCGGCCTGCAGGTCTGGCAGGTCGAGCCGTCGGGCGAGGTGCTGGCGAGCGATGGCCAGCGCTCGGTCGCCTTTGCCGGCCGACGCGCCCTGGTCGCGGTCGGTGCCACCGAGCGGCCGGTGCCGATCCCGGGCTGGACGCTGCCCGGCGTGATGGGCGTCGGTGCGGGCCAGATCCTGCTGAAATCGTCGGGCATGGTGCCGGCGGGCGAGACCTGGGTCGTCGGCAGCGGGCCGCTGCCGCTGCTCTACATGCAGCAGATCATCGCGGCCGGCGGCCGGATCGCCGGCTATATCGACACCACGCCGGCCGCCAACGGCTTCCTGGCGGCCCCGCATCTGTCGGCGGCGCTGCGCAACCTCCCCTATCTGCGCAAGGGCCTGAAGCTGCGCGGCGCGCTCCGCCGGTCGGGCATTCCCGGCCATCGCGCCGATGCGGTCGAGGCCGCAGGCGACGGCCGGGTGGAGCGCGTGCGCTTCCGCAGCGGCGGCACCTGGCACGAGAAGCCCTGCGACCTGCTGCTGCTGCACGAGGGCGTGGTGCCCAACGTCCATGTCACCATGGCGATCGGCTGCGCGCATGAATGGGACGAGCGGCAGGAATGCTTCCGGCCGCGGCTCGACGAGTGGGGGTGTACCGACATCGCGGCGATCCTGGTCGCGGGCGACTGCGGCGGGATCGAGGGCGCGCGGGCTGCCGAGGCTCGCGGCCGGCTGGTGGCGCTGGGTGCTGCGGCATCGCTGGGCCGCATCGACGACGCCACCCGCGACCGAATGGCCCGGCCGCTGCGCCGCGAACTGCGCCGGCACCTGCCGATCCGCCCGTTCCTCGATACGCTGTTCCGGCCTCGCCGCGGGCTGACGGCGCCGGCCGACGCCGTGATCGCGTGCCGTTGCGAATCCGTGACGGCGGGCCAGGTGCGCGAAACCGTGCGGATCGGCGCGGTCGGCCCCAACCAGGCCAAGTCCTTCATCCGCTGCGGCATGGGGCCGTGTCAGGGCCGCATGTGCGGCCTGACGGTGACCGGCATCATCGCCGAGGCGACCGGCCGCACCCCGGCCGAGGTCGGCTTCTTCCGCATCCGGCCGCCGCTGAAGCCGTTGACGCTGGGCGAATTGGCGGCGCTGGGCGAAGATTCCGGGACATGACCGTCGAGGCCGATGTCGTCATCGTCGGCGGCGGTCTGCACGGCTGCTCGGCCGCCCTCCACCTGGCCCAGCGTGGCCGGCGCGTCGTCGTGCTGGAGCGCCGCCATGTCGGGCGGCATTCGTCGGGCATCAATGCCGGCGGCGTCCGCACCATGAACCGCGACCCGGCCGAGATCGGCCTGTCGGTCGCCGGCATGGAGCTGTGGCGCCGCATCGGCGAGCTGACCGGCGACGATTGCGCCTTCCATGCCCATGGCCAGATCCGCGTCGCCGAGACGCCGGCCGAACTGGCCAAGGTGGCCGAGCGCGTCGCGATGGTGCGCCGCCTGGGCTTCGAGCATGAGGAACTGATCGAGCGGGACGAACTGCGCCGGCTGGTGCCGGCGATCGCGCCGCACTGCGTCGGCGGGCTGATCGTGCGCGACGACGGCGCCGCCGACCCCTATCGCACGACGCTGGCCTTCGGCCGGCGGGCGGCGGCATTGGGTGCCGAGGTGCGCGAGGGCGAGGGGCTGGTGGCGCTGGAGCGGGCCGGCGCCGACTGGCTGGCGGTGGGCGAGCATGGCCGCTATCGCGCGCCCATCGTGGTGAACGCGGCCGGCGCCTGGGCCGGTGACGTGGCGGCGATGGTGGGCGATGCCGTCGACCTCCGCGTCCGCGCCTCGATGATGATGGTGACCGAGCGGATGCCGCGCTTCCTCGACCCGGTGATCGCGTCGGTGGGCCGCAAGCTGTCCTTCAAGCAGAGCGACGCCGGCACCGTGGTGATCGGCGGCGGCCAGCAAGGGACGGCCGACCGCCATACCGAGAAGACCCGGATCAACTTCGCCAACCTGGCCGGTAGCGCCCGGGCGGCGATCGCGCTATTTCCGCTGATGCAGGGCGCCCGCCTCGTGCGCAGTTGGTGCGGGATCGAGGCCGAGACGGTCGATCATCTGCCGGTGCTGGGCCGCTCGCTCGCCGCCGACGGCATCATCCACAGCTTCGGCTATTCGGGGCACGGGTTTCAGCTCGGGCCGATCTGCGGGTCGGTGGTGGCGGACCTGGCGATCCACGGCGCCACCAACCTGCCGATCGCCGGGCTCGGTCTGGAACGCTTCGCGGCGCAAGCCGCCAACGGGAAGGCCGCGGGCATCGGCCACTAGGCCGGTCCAGGCGCAGGCCCCGCCGATGATCAGCAGGCCCAACCCCGCCAGGCGCGCCGGCGCGCCGCCACGCCCGAGCCCGAGCCCGAGCAGGCCGAGACCGCCCAGCATGGCGACGGCCCCCAGGACGATCTGCAGGGTGGCGATATGTTGCATGCTGCGGCGATCGGCCTGGCGGCAGGAGGGGCGGGATCCGACTGCCATAGCACGCATCCGGGAGAAGTAAATATCCTGATTACTTCTTCTATTGGAGGCATTGGTGCCATCGGGTTCGACATGCGCCAAATCGGCGGCTATAGCTGGCCGTGACGGTCGCCCGGCCCTGGCGCCGGGCTGTCCGGCGGCATAGGTTGCTTGCCTGCCGAGGTTGCCCGCCCGTCAAACCCCCTGGCAACCGTTCGCTGCGGTTGGAATGATGTCGGATTCCCGTCCCCTCGTATTGCTGATCGAAGACACGCCGTCGCTGGCGGCGCTCTATGTCGAATATCTGCGGCGCGAGCCGGTGCGCGTCATGGTGACGACCACCGGGCAGGAGGGGATCGCGGCGATCCGCAGCCAAGCCCCGTCGGCCGTCCTGCTCGACCTCAACCTGCCCGACATGGCGGGCATGGATATCCTGAAGGAGGTGACGACCAACGGCTACGGCTGCTCGGTCATCGTCATCACCGCCCATGGTTCGATCAATACCGCGGTCGAGGCGATGCGCAACGGCGCGCACGACTTCCTGATGAAGCCGTTCGACCCCGACCGGCTGAAGGTGACGCTGCGCAACGGCCTTGCCCATCAGAAGCTGCTGTCGATGGTCGAGACCTATCGCGAGACCTACGATCGCACCGGACTGGCGGGATTGATCGGCACGTCGCTGCCGATGCAGCAGGTCTATCGCATCATCGAGAGCGCGGCCCCCAGCCGGGCCACGGTCTTCATCACCGGCGAGAGCGGCACCGGCAAGGAGCTGTGCGCCGGGGCCATCCATCAATTGAGCCCCCGCCGCACCGGCCCCTACGTCGCGCTCAATTGCGCGGCCATTTCGCGCGAGCTGATCGAGAGCGAGATCTTCGGCCATGTGAAGGGCGCTTTCACCGGCGCCACCGCCGACCGCGACGGCGCCGCCCGGCGGGCCAGCGGCGGCACGCTGTTCCTGGACGAGCTGTGCGAGATGGACCTGTCGCTGCAGAGCAAGCTGCTGCGCTTCCTCCAGACCTCCAGCTTCGTGCGGGTGGGCGGCAACCACGAGGAAACGGCCGACCTGCGCTTCGTCTGCGCCACCAACCGCGACCCACTGGCCGAGGTGCAGGCCGGCCGCCTGCGCGAGGACCTGTTCTACCGGCTGCATGTCGTGCCGATCCACATGCCGCCCTTGCGCGAGCGCGGCGAGGACGTGCTGCTGCTGGCCAACCACCTGCTGACCCGCTTCGCCGAGGAAGAGCGCAAGCGCTTCCGCGGCTTCGCGCCCGAGGTCGAGGCGACGCTGCTGTCCTACGACTGGCCGGGCAATGTCCGCCAGCTTCAGAACGTGATCCGCAACATCGTCGTGCTGCATGACGGCGAGACGGTGCTGCCCCAGATGCTGCCGGTGGCACTGGCATCGAGCGGCGCCAGCCGGACGCCGCCGCTGACGGCAACGACGGTCGCCCACCCGGCCAACGGCAGCGGCGTGGCCGAGGACATCGGCTCGATCCGCCCGCTGGCCGTCATCGAGCGCGACACGATCGAGCGCGCGATCCAGCTCTGCGCCGGCAACATCCCGCGCGCGGCCGAGCTGCTCGACATCAGCCCGTCCACCATCTACCGCAAGCGCCAGCGCTGGATCGAGGAAGGGCTGATCCTGGCCCCGGCTTCGTAGTCGGCGGTCAGCCAGCCCGGCTCCAGATCGCCAGGCCGGGCAGGGGCCGGGCGAAGTGCTCGACCGTCCAGCCGTCCATCGCCGCCGGCATCACGTCGCGCAGGCCGGTCTCGGCGTGCCAGACCGGCACCTCGGACAGGTTGGTGTTGTTGACGACGAGGCGCCCGCCCGGCAGCACGGCCGCGACGGCGGCTGGCCATAGCGTCTGCCATACCTCGGGCCCGTTGCCATGCAGGTCGATGAGGACCAGGGCGAACCGGCGGCCGGATGCCTCCAGGAAATGCCGGCCGTCATCGACGACCAGTTCCACCCCCATGCCGTCCAGATTGTCGGCCGCACCCCGGCGGGCGATGTCGACGCTCGTCACCATGCAGCCCAGTGCCGCCAGCATGGCGGTCAGGTGTCCGCGCGAGGTGCCGATCTCCAGCACCGGCTGGCCGGCAAAGGGGCGGGCGGCGTCCAGGATGCGGGCGGTGGAGACGGCCGACGGCGACTGCCCGGGGTCGCCCCATTGGCCGCGATTGGCCAGCCAGCGGAAGCGCGCCGGCACCGGTGGCTCGCGGGTGCAGTCGGGCAGCATGCCGGCCGCCACCATGCGGCCGAAGTGCGGGTTGTGGCCGTGGAAGGCATAGCTGAAGTGATAGCCCCAGGCCCGGCCCTGGTCGCCGGCCAGGCCGAAGTCGAGCCCGTCCTGCGCGCGCCGGCCGAACGGGAACACGTTCAGCGGGATCGCCAAGGCGCCCGCCTGCTGGAAGGCGACGGCGGCCACGCCCTGCTCTTCCACGTCCCGGCGCCCGTCATGGCCGGCCGGCAGCGGCGGCCGGTCGAGGGCTGCTTCGAAGCCGGCGCGGAAGCCCTGTCCGGGCGGTAGCGAGATCAGGCCCGAATAGAGCAGGAGGGCCCGGTCCACCTGGTCCTTGTAGACGCCATAGGCGCGCGCGGGGATGCAGCGATCGTCCTGCGTCACGCGCAGGCGGTCGCGGCCCTCGCACCACGCCTCGAACCAGTCCGGCGCGCCGGTGATCACCATGTCGCCGTCGAGTATCCATTCGGGCGCGTCCGGGCGGACGCGCTCGGGAAACCACTTCCACCAGTAGCCATAGCGGTCGGGATAGCAGCCGGCGGCGCCCAGCCGGCCCGCGAGCCAGGGGTTGTCGGCAGCGGCGACCGGCCACAGCTCCACCGGCTGCTCGGCATGGGCCAGGATCGCGCGCGCCCGCGCGCCGGAGATACCGTTGGTGCAGAGGCAATAGTCGACCCGGTCGCCGAAGAGGC
Organism: Stella humosa; assembly: GCF_006738645.1. Classification (GTDB taxonomy): domain Bacteria; phylum Pseudomonadota; class Alphaproteobacteria; order ATCC43930; family Allostellaceae; genus Allostella; species Allostella humosa. Next base: position 1,534,774 of record NZ_AP019700.1, read on the forward strand.
GGGTGGCGAGCGCGATGGCGGCCTGCGTCACCACGTCGTCCTGCCCGTCGCCCTTGATCCAGCGGATGACCGGGCGCGTGCCGGCCGAGAAAGGGCGCCGGGCCGCCTGGCGCCGGGCGGCGTCCGTCTCGGCCATGCGCCGGGCGAGCGGCAGGTGGCCGTCCTCGGCGCGGTCCGATTGCAGGCGGGCTTCCTCCTCCAGCACCTCGGCCGGGATCGCCGTGCCCCGATGCCAGCGCTGGATGGCGGTCAGGGGAAGCCCGGCCCGCACCTCGACCTTCAGCCAGGCGACGTCGCCGGCCGCGGCAATGGCGGGCCAGGGGGAGTCCGCCGGCAGCAGGCAGAGCTGGACGAGATAGTGGCCGGGCTCGGGCGGGGCTGCCATCCATCCATCCATCCAGAAGCGCCCGCCCGGTGCCAGCGCGACGGGCGGCGGCGTGCGACCGTCGGCGACCGGCCCGCGATCGGCCAGGCGCAGCCAGCGATGCCCGAGCCGCGCCGGGCCGTCGCCCTCCAGCGTCCAGCCGGCCAGGCCGTCATTGTCGAGGCGCAGGCGGGTCGGGAAGGTGGCGCCGCTCGGTACCCGCAGGGGATGGCGCAGGACCGTGATCCGGCCCAGCGGTCGGAACCGGTCCATGGCGCGCTGCCGGCGATGATGCTCGAGCGGGTGGATCGCGGCCAGGTCGATGCCGGGATGGGCTGCCAGATAGTCCGCGGTGGCGAAGCTCGGGCCCGGGTCCCGGCCGTCGCGCGCGCCGTGGTGCCAATAATGCAGGGCCGGGTCCATGCCGCTGCGGGCGACGTCGGGATAGGCTTCCAGATACCAGGCCGGGTCGAACAAGGGATGCGGGCTGCGCCGGGCCGGATGGCCGCGCAGGTAATGTGCCAGCGGATCGCCGGCCCCCAGTTCGGGGTGCTGGCTGCGATACCAGGGCAGGTGGAAGAAGGGGTGGGGCGCGATCCCCGCCCGGACCCCGCTTGCCAGGTAGTGGCGGGCGGCCTGCGTCCGGGTCGCCAACTGCCGGCCGATGGCGGCGCAGTAGCCGCGCGCGTCGAAGAAGGGCGAGCGGGCGACGGCGTCGATCTGGGCTTCGGCGGGCTCCTGCGGCATGGGCGGTCAGCGCACCTGGGCTGGGGCCGTGGCCAGGTCCCAGGCGGCGAGGGCCGCATCGACCTGGGCCGGCTCCACGAAGCGGCGCACCGATCGCTCGACGATGCGGTCGCGCCTGGCCCGGGCGATGGCCGCGTCGACATAGGCCACCCATTCGGGCTCTTGCTGCCGCATGCCGGCGCCGCGATGGCCTAGCTGGTAGGGCTCGCCCAGCAGGCGGACGCGCGGGTTCTTGTTTCCCAGCGCCTGCAGCACTGCCTGGTCGTGGGCAAAGCCGGCGCCGCGCCCCTGGAGAAGTGCCTGCAGCCCCTCCGACACCGTGTCGAGCGGCAGCAGCGTCGCCTCCGGCAGGTTGCGCTCGAACCAGCCGACCTGCCAGGTGCCCCGGATGACGATGACCGTCTTCCCGCCCAGGTCGTCGAGGCGGCCGAGCGGCCCGTCGGCGGCCACCAGCATGTCGCTGACCCCCCAGGCATAGGGCGCGGAGAAGGCGATCTGGCGCGCCCGCTCCTCGTTGATGCTGAAGGTGGCGAGGACGAGGTCGAGCCGGCGGCCGACCAGCCAGGGGATGCGGTTGGCGGCGCTGACGCAGATCACGTCGATGCGGTCGGGCCGGCCGAAGGCATAGGCGGCGATCTGCCGGGCGAGGTCGACTTCGATGCCGGCCGGGCGACCGCTCTGGTCGACGAAGCCGTCCGGCGGGTAGTCGCAGTTGACGCCGACGCGCAGCAGCCCGTGACGCTTGATGTCGGCCGGCAGCGGCGGCAGGTCCTGGGCGATCGCCGTGGCCGGGATGCCAAGGATCACGGGAAATGCCAGTATCAGGAAGCAGAGCGGACCGAGGCGGCGCAACCAACCATGCATCTGGCAGCTCCCTGGCCTCCCTTGCCGCGGGGAAGCTGGCCGAACTCTATGGGAGGATCGCCGTCGGGGTCCACAACCTAGCGGATGGGGGCGTCACTTGGGCCAATCAGCCGGCGGGCCGGCATGCGAAACCGCGGTGGCGCTGACCGTCTTCAACCGGCCGGGGCCGACGCGGGCCGTCTTCGCGGCCATCCGTGCCGCCCGGCCGCCCCGCCTGTTCCTGTTCGCAGACGGTCCGGCCGATGCCCCCGGCGTTGCCGAGGCGCGGGCGGCCGTGGCCGACGTCGACTGGCCCTGCCGGGTCGAACGCGACTATTCGGCGGTCAATCTCGGCTGCCGGCAGCGTCAGGCCTCGGCCTTCTCGGCTGTTTTCACCGCGGTCGATCAGGCGATCCTGCTCGAGGACGACTGCCTGCCGCAGCCGGGCTGCCTTGCCTGGTGCCAGGCGATGCTGGACCGCTACCGCGACGAGCCGCGGGTGATGATGGTGACGGCCAGCAACCCGCTTGAAGAATGGCAGGCGGACCGCCAGTCGCACCATTTCGCCCATTACGGCAGTTCGTGGGGCTGGGCCACCTGGCGACGGGCCTGGGCTGCCTTCCGTGACCCGCCGGACGATCATCGCGCGCCCGATGCCCTGGCCCGGCTGGCTCGTGTCCTGCCCGACGCCGACGAGCAGCGGCGCCATCTGGCCGGCGTCGACCGGGTGCTGGCCGGCATCTGGTCGACCTGGGACGTGCAGTGGGAGCATGCGCGCCTGCTGGCGGGCGGGCTGGCGGTCGTGCCGGCGCGCAACATGGTCGACAATCTCGGGCTCGGTGCGGGCGCCACCCACACCGGCCGCTCGACGCCGCTGGATGCGGTGCGTCGGGCCTATCCGGCGCCTTCGGCCCTTCGTCCGCCCCCGGCCGTGGCCGCCGATGGGGCCTATGACCGGCTGGTCTACGAGCAGCGCAGCGGCAACCTGTCGCCGGCCGGCATCGCCTTGTGGGCCGATCGCCTGATCGGGCGCGGACGGGCGGTGCAGGCGCTGGCGATGGTGCGGGGCGGCCAGCGCCGGCACGGCGGCGACCCGGCACTGGCGGCACTGGCGGCCCGGGCGCTGGCGGCACTCGGCCGCTGACGGATCAGCCCTCGTCCGTGCCGGCCCGCCGGTCGCGCAGGCGCCGGGCGATCACCGCGAAGGCGGCCGCGCGGTTGACGGCAGGGTCGGCCGACAGGGCGTCGGCCCGCAGCGTCTTCAGCAGCAGGACCGCCGGGTCGGCCACGCGCCGGCAGCCGGCCGCGTCGGCCCGCACGAACCAGTCCATGTCGCAGCCCATGCCGAGCGTCGGGTCGAACGGGCCGACGCGGTCGAACAGCGCGCGCGGCGCCACCAGCGTCCCCGGCGTGCGCCCCAGGCGCGGCAGCCCGCGGGGACCGTCGATCGGCGTGCCGTCCGCATCGTCGGCCACGAAGCGCAGGTGGGCGACGCCATAGGCGGTCTCGTCGGGGCCTGCGAGGTCGGCCGCCTGGCGGGCCAGTTTGTCCGGCATCCAGCGGTCGTCATGGTCGAGGAACGCGACCAGTCGGCCACGCGCCTCTGCCAGCGCCAGATTGCGGGCGTCGGCCAAGCCGCGGCCGGACTGTTCAACGACCCGGGCACCCCACTGCCGCGCGATCTCCGCCGTGCCGTCCGTCGACCGTCCGTCGACCACCAGCACCTCGTCCGGCTGGCGGGTCTGGGCGCGGATGCTGGCCAGCGCGCGCGGCAGCCGCAGGGCGCCGTCGCGCACGCAGACGACGGCGGTGATCGTCACGGGACCGCCCCCGCGCGCCGCGCGCGCAGGGTCCGGGCAAGGATGACCGGCCAGCGCCGCAGATGATCGGCCGTCCGGACCGGCGGCTCCATCTTGTCCATCAGCGATCCGTGCCCGCGCCGGTAGTAGAGGGTGACGTCGGGCAGGGTCGTCCGCACCGCGCCGGCGGCACGCGCCCGGACCCAGAAGTCGACGTCCTCGGCGGTGCGCATGGTTTCGTCGAAGCCGCCCAGGCGGGCGACCAGTTCGCGCCGGAAGAGGGCGCTGCCCAGGTTGAAGCCGCCCGCGACCTTGCCGAGAAGGGTGGCGGGACCGTCCGTTTCGCCCTCGACGGTGTCCCGGAATCGCCGCACCTGGCCGTGCGCGGCCTCGCAGGCGGGGTCGGCCTCGATCGCGGCCAGCAGGATGGCCAGGCTGTGCCGCGGCCAGATGTCGTCGGCGTCGAGGAAGGTCACGAAGCGCCCGCGGGCGACGGAAAGCCCCCGGTTGCGGGCGGCGGACGGCCCCTTGTTCGCTTGGTGCAACAGGACGACCGGCAGGGCGGCACGGGACAGCCGCGTGGCCGGGTCGTCCTGCGACCCATCATCGACCGCGATGACCTCGATATCGTCGATCCCCTGGCGGGCGATGCTGGCGATCGCCTCCAGCAACAGGTCGCCCGCGTCGAAGATCGGCACGACGACGCTCACCAGCGGGTGGGCCATGCGGGGCTGCTAGGTCGTCTTGGCCGCCGGGTGCGGCCAGCCCAGGTCGTCGACCTCGTGGATGGGGTCCAGCGTCAGCAGGTCCTGCATCTCGGTGAAGCGCTCGACCACCGGGGGCGTGAAGGGCGTACCGGCCGCCGGCAGCAGGGCGGAACGATCGGCGGTGATCGCCGGTGGCTGGTCCGATCGCAGCAGCAGGTCGTCGGCCACCAGCGCTTCGACCAGGCCGGCCACCGCCGCTGCGGCTTCGGCCGGCGCCAGCCCGTACTGCTCTTGGGTCCACTGGGTTACCTGCGCGATGGATCGGCCGCCCTCGATGCCGGCCCACATGGCCGCACCCGTGCCGCGCAGGCTGAAGTAGAAACCGCTGACCGTGTTCACCAGAACCACCTCGCCGTCGATCACGTCATGGGCGATCAGGTTGCGGTTGATGTGCAGGTAGCAGGGTGGTTCGGCGGTCATGCGGCAGGGCTCCTGCGGGCCTGTTGGGGGGCGCGGCTCGGCCGTCACGATAGCGGGTCCGGCGGTACGCCGTCATCGCGCATATTGGCCAGGCGGCGGCCGGCACGCTCAACTGCGGCACCGGCTGCGATCGCGGCGGCGAGTTCGCGGGCCGCTGCCGGGATGCGACCTTCGGCGGCCAGCACAAGACCGGTCCAGTAGCGCAGCATGCCGTCGTCGGGCATGCCGTTGCGCTGGTGGAACAGCCCGCCCTCGACCCGCACCTGATCGGCGGGCAGGGCGGCGATCGCCGCATCGGCCCGATCGTCGCCCGCGAGGCTGTCGCGAAACGCCTTTCCCCATGGCCCGAGCGCGTCGGCGAAGCGCCGGGCGGCCGGGAAGGGTGGTGGCGGCTCGGGCGACGCCGGCCGTGTCCGGACAGGGCCGGCGGTGACCTCGCCCAGGATGGCGGCGAGGCGGGCGCAGGTGCGCCCGGCATCGAACTCGCGGCGCGCGTGGCGGGCCGCACCGGCCCCCAGGCGAGCGCGCAGCCCGGGGTCGGCATGCAGCAGGGCCAGGGCCGCGCCGTACTCCCGCTCCGGCACGACCAGGCCGGACACCTCATGCTCGACCATGGTGGGAATGCCGCCATATGGCAGGATCACCGGTGGCAGGCCGGCGGCCATCGCCTCCTGCAGGCTACGGTCGCTGCTGGAATAGGTGTCGGGCGCCAGCGGATAGCCGAACACGTCCGATCCGGCCAGGACCGGCACCAGGTCGCGGACATGGCCGCGCAGGTCGAACCGTTCCGGCGCGCCGGCTGCGGTGGCCGCCGCCGTCAGGGCGGGTTCCCCGCCACCGCCGCCGCAGAGGACGAAGCGGGCGTCTGGCAGGCCGGCCGACAGCGACAGCGCGACGAAGTCCGGGTGGATCTTGCCGGGCCCGACAGTGCCGACATAGGTGACGACGAAGCCCGCATGGGGCACCGGCGCCAGCCCTTGCAGCGGCTCCAGGTTGGCCGGCGCGCGCAGCACCTCAGCCGGCGCCGGCAGCGTCATGCCGGCGAGTGGCGGCAGAAGGGCGGTGCAAGGCGCGGTCAGCAGGATGCGGTCGGCCCGCCGGGCGAGCGCTGGCGGCACGACCTGCGGCGGGGCGGTGCCGGCCACCTGGATCCAGGCGACCACGGGCACCCGCGGCGGCAGGCGCTCGATGAAGGCCAGCGAGGCCGGCGTCGTCCAGAAGTGCAGCAGGATCACGTCCGTCGCGGCCAGTGCGGCTGTCTCGGCCGCCGGGCCGGGCAGGAGGGCGACGCCGCCGCGTGCCAGCTCGATCCGGATGAGGGGCGAGACGATGGCTTCCAACGGCAGGACCCGGTGCTCGGCCGCGAACCCGGCCGCCTGGAGGCGACGGACGGTGGTGGCCATCGAGCCGGCGGCCCCGCCCGCGCGCAGATGCGGGATGACGTGGAGGATGCGCAGCGCCCGGCTGCCGCATGAGTTGCCGCCGGATGAGTCGATTGCCATGAAATTCTTCCGAAGGGGGCAAAACCGCCCGGCCGGTGGGGGCGACTATCGCTCAACCCCGGTGCGACACCCGCCCGGCCATCCAACAGGAGACCAAGATGATCAAGACCGCAATCGCCGCCGCCCTGCTTTCCGTGACCTTCGCCGGTGCCGCGCTGGCCTCGATGGACGAGGGCAAGTTCGGCCAGATGCTTGACGACGGCAAGTTCGGGCAGAACACGGACGAGGGCAAGAAGGGCTCGAACATGGACGAAGGCAAGTACGGCCGGAACCTCGACGACGGCAAGTTCGGCGCCGACATGGATGAGGGCAAGAAGGGCGCGAACCTCGACGAGGGCAAGCTCGGCGCCAACGGCATGGACAGCTTCTGACACGCTGTCGCCGGTTGCGCCGCTGCCCCAGACGACCGGCTGGCCAGACGGCTCGCCGGTCGTTCCCGCTTGCGGGCGGCGCTTCCCCTACGAGCCGGCCATGCAGCGGCCCATCCAGAACCGTCGGTTGTCGGCGATCGTGCAGGCATGGATCGGCACCGACTCCTCGCACTCGTTGGGTGCGGGCCGGACCTTGATGAAGAGCACGGGGCGCTCGGCCCGGATCGCCTTCCAGTTGTCCTGTGAGCAGCCGCCCAGCTTGTGGCCGGCGTCCTTGCCGATCATGAAGGCCGGGCGCTCGGCATAGAAGGCGATGTCGGCCATCCAGTCGTTGCCGGTGACGACGATGGGGCCGGGGGGGTAGTTCCCCTCCTTGATGTGGCGCGCGATCTCCAGCGGACGGGCCGCTTCCGGCCAGTGGGGTGCGTTCGGCATCAGGCGGCGGACGAGATAGATGGGCGCATCGCCGCGGCGGGCCGCCTCCAGCGGTCGCCAGCGCAAATCGAGGTCGATCCAGGTCGCCACGACCAGCGCCGGCATGGCCAGCGCCATGATCCAGGTCCGCCGGCCGAGCAGCCGTACCAGGACCACCAGCCCCCAGGCCGCCAGCACCACCAGCACCGGCAGGATCGCATAGCTGTAGTAGTCGTGGACGACGTAGAGGTTGATGAAGACCGCCGGCCCGAGGGCGGCGGGCAGCGCCCAGGCCAGCCGGCGCGGATCGCTCAGCGAACCGAGACCCCCGACGACCACCGCCAGCAGCGCGGGCAGCCCCAGCGCGGTGATGCCGACGGTGATGGCGACCGCCTTCCACGATTCGAATTGCAGGCGTTGCGCCCAGGTGCCGAAGCTCCATTCCAGCATCTCGGGCGACACCAGGCCGAGCCCGCCGACCAGGTTCTCGCGCTTCACCAGGTCGGCCCAGCCGGTCCAGGCGAAGGCCGCCATCATCGGCAGGGCGGCCGCGAACAGCAGCACGCTGACGTCCCGCAGCCGCCATTCGGACGGGACCCAGATCCGCCGGCCGATGGCATAGAGCAGGCCCGCCGCCGGCAGATAGAGGACGAAGGTCGTGACCTTCACCATCGCCGCCAGCACGCCGGCCACGGCCGCCAGCGCGATCAACGACGCGAACCGCGGCGAGCGGCTGGCGCGGTCGACCAGGTCCATGTGCAGCAGCGACAGGGCCACCACCATGGATTCGATCATGGCGCTGGTCGACCAGAAGACCGCATAGGGCAGGGCCAGCCACAGCAGCACGGCCCCGTCTGCGGCCGCCGTCGAGAAGTGGCGTTGCGCCAGCCGATGCAGCGGCCAGGCCGCCAGCAGGTGGAAGGCGAAGGACACGCCCCGGCAGGCGGCCGTCACGGCCGCGACCGAATCCTGTCCCAGCAGTTTCAGGATGGCCGCCGCGATCGCTTGGTAGAGCGGGAACTCGAGCGGGATGGACGGGTGGGTCGTGCCGAACAGCGGCAGTGGCGGCCGCAGCAGGTCGATGCCGTCGCGCAGGTACCAATAGACGGTGAGCGCGGTCTGGGTCTGGCGGAACGCATGCTGATCGATCAGCGGCGCCGTCCAGGTGATGAAAAGATGGGCAACGGCGACCAGCGCCGCCGCGCCCAGAACGAACGACCGGGCGGAGAGCAAGGAGCGGCGTCCTGTCTGTGGCGGTTGGGGCTGGTGTGCCGGGGGCCTAGGGGGGCCGGGCCTACGGAACTCGGGCGTCGTCTATCGGTCCGCCACCGGCAAGCCGGTTGCCGACCCGCCAGCTTGCCTCCGGTATCCGGGCCGAGAAGACCAGCAGCCGGCGACCCAGGAAATTCCAGGCCAGGACGGGCGCCACGGCCGAGATCTTCGCCAGAACGGGGGCGGCCCCCAGGGCCAGCAGCAGCCAGACGAAGCCGGTGTTGAGGCCGAGCCCGACCAGTGCCACGAAGGCGAAGCGCAGCGCCTCCTGCCCGCGCGAGATGCCGCCGCTCTGGAAGGCGATGACGTTCGAGAGGACATAGTTGGCGCCGGACGCCACGACGAAGCTGGCGACGGAGGCGGCGATTACCGCCATGCCGGCTTCGAGCAGCAGCAGGAAGGTCGCCAGCTCGACCAGGAAGGCCGAGCCGCCGACCACGAGGTAGCAGGCGAACTGCAACCGGATGTCGGTGCGGTTCATCGGTGCCACACCTGCAACTGGCTTTCCCGCAGGTCGTGACGGTCGCGATAGTCCTGCCGCGACAGCCATTTCTCCAGCAGGCAATAGAGGATGATGAAGAGGTAGCGCGAGCCCATCTCGCGCACCTTGAACTTCGACAGGCCTTCCTTGCGGTTGATCCAGCCGTTGGGCTCGACCGCGTAGCGATAGCCGCGGACGATGGCCTTCAGCGGCAGCTCGACCGTCAGGTTGAAATGGTAGGCCAGCAGCGGCTGCAGGCCCGCGATCACCGACCGGCGGTAGAGCTTGAAGGCGTTGGTGACGTCGTTGTAGCGGATCAGGAAAAGGCTGCGGATCACCTGGTTGCCGAAGCGGTTCATCACCAGCTTGGGCCAGGGATAGTCCGACGTGCTGCCGCCGCGCGAGAAGCGGGTGCCGAAGACGCAGTCGTACCCTTCCTGGAGCCGGCGGTAGAAGCGGACCAAATCGTCCGGCGGGTCCGACCCATCGGCCATGACGATGGCCACCGCGTCGCCGCGGAACTCCGCCAGGCCGGTGCGCACCGCCAGCCCGAAGCCGTTGGGCTTGGGGTTGTTGACGTAGCGCACGGCCGGGTTGGCGGCCGCCATCCGCTGGAGGATGGCCTCGGTCGAATCGCGGCTGTTGTCGTTGACGACCAGGATCTCGTGGGCGATGCCGGCGGCCGAGAGCGCTGCCACCAGGGCGTCGATCGTGCCCTCGATCTGGCCTTCCTCGTTGTGGGCGGGAATGACGACGGAGAGGAGGTCGGCGATGCCCGCCTTCTCCCACTCGGCGAGCGACCGGACCTCAAGCGGCATCGTGCGCCAGCCTTCGCTCCACGGCCGCATGCATCTGGTCGAGGATGCCGTCCAGGTCGTAGCGGTAGCGCCAGTCGGGGAAATCCGCCTGGAAGCGCCGCGTGTCGCTGACCCACCAGATATGGTCGCCCGTGCGCGCGTCGTCGGAATAGCTCCAGCGCATCGGCCGGCCGGTGCGCCGTTCGCAGCCGGCGATCGCCTCCAGCATCGAGCAGTTGGCGTGGCGCCCGCCGCCGATGTTGTAGACCGAGGCCGGCCTTGGCCGCTCGACGAAGGCCCAGAGTGCCGCGGCCAGGTCGTCGGCGTGGATGTTGTCGCGCACCTGCTTGGCCTTGTGGCCGAACACGGTATAGGGCTTGTCGGTGACCGCGCAGCGCATCAGGTAGGCGAGGAAGCCGTGCAGCTCGGCGCCGCTATGGTCGGCCCCGGTCAGGCAGCCGCCGCGAAAGCAGGCCGTGCGCAGGCCGAAATAGCGCCCATACTCCTGCACCAGCAGGTCGGCCGCGGCCTTGGAGACGCCGAACAGGCTGTGCAGCGTGCCGTCGATCGACATGTGCTCGTCGATGCCGTGCCGGGCGTAGGGGTGGGCCGGGTCCAGCTCGAACCGCATCTCCTGTTCCACCAGCGGCAGGTCGTTCGGCGTGTCGCCATAGACCTTGTTGGTGCTGAGGAACACGAAGGCGGCGTCCGGCGCGTGCTTGCGGGTCGCCTCCAGCAGCACCAGCGTGCCGTTGGCATTGACCGAGAAGTCCATGATCGGGTCGCGCGCCGCCCAGTCGTGCGACGGCTGGGCCGCGGCATGGACGATGGCCTTGATCGACCCGGCATGGTCGGCAAAGACGCGGTCGATGGCGTCGGCGTCGCGGATGTCGGCCGAGACGTGGCGATAGGCGGGGATCTCGCGCTCCAGCACCTGGCGGTTCCAGGCGGTGCTGGCCGCCTCGCCGAAGAAGTGGCGACGCAGATCATTGTCGATGCCCACGACATCCAGGCCCTGGGCGGCAAACTTGCGGACGGCCGCGGCTCCGACGAGCCCGGCCGACCCTGTGACGATGGCGACGGCCATCACGCCTCGCTTTCCTGCCCCTGCCCGCTTGTCCGGTGTCCGCCCGACATGCCGAGAATGGGTTCCAACAGACTCCGATGGTCGGTCAACCATCGGAACACTTCTTCCAGTATAGCGTCCAACGGGCGTTCGGGCACCCACCCGGTCGCCGCCCGCACTTCGCCCGCATCCGTGACGTACCATGGCACGTCGGCGGGGGCGGTATCGGCGACGCCGCCGATGGTCCTGGCGTCACCGCCGCGCGTGCCGCACAGCGCCGACAGCTCGCGCAGCGACAGGCTGAGATCGCGCCCGCCGCCGACATTGTAGGTGCAACCGGCATGCCGATCGAGCTGGCCTAGCTGCCGGTCGAGCAGGGCGTACAGGTCGGCCACGTGCAGGATGTCGCGCACCTGCAGCCCCTCGCCGCCGAAGCCCATGTAGGATAGCGGCCCGCCATAGAGGTGGCGGGCGGCCCACAGCACGAAGAAGCCCTGGTCGACCTTGCCCATCTGCCACGGGCCGGTCAGCACGCCGCAGCGGTTGACGACGGTGCGCAGCCCGTACATGGCGCCGTACTCGTGCACCAGCAGTTCGCTCGCCAGTTTGGTCGCCCCATAGAGCGAGCGGGCGCCATCAAGCGGGAAGGCACGCGCGATGCCGGTCGCCGACCAGCCGACGCCGGCGGCATCGGCCGCCAGGTCGAGCCTGTTGCCGCGCCGTTCCAGCGGCAGCGCGCGCAGGCCGGCGATGGGATAGACCCGGCTGGTCGACAGGAACAGCATGTCGGCGCCATGGCGGCGGGCCGCTTCCAGGCAACGGGTGGTGCCGCCCAGGTTGGTGTCGACCAGGTATTCGCCGCCGCCGGCATAGCCCGCATGCACCGAAGGCTCGGCCGAACAGTCGACCAGCAGGTCGAAGGCCCCGGCGTCGGCCAGGTCGGACGCCTGGCGCACGTCGCCATGCACGAACTCGACGCCGCCGGCCGCCAGCCGGGCCAGCGCCAGTTCGCTGCCGCGCCGCTTCAGGTTGTCGAAGGCCAGCACCCGCGCGCCCGGCCGGTCGCGCTTCAGCAGGATGGCCAGGTGTGAGCCGACGAAGCCGGCCCCGCCCGTCACCAGGATGGTCTTGTGGTGGCTCGCCATGCTTGCCGGTCGACTCCGATCACGCCAGAAGCGCCACCCATGGCACGGCTGGCCTGCGAATGAGAAGCGCGATGGCGTCGCAACCTTCGCCCGATGCTCAGAAGCGGTCCTTGTCGGATGACGCGCCGGGGCCGTAGAGGGCGTCGGGGGCGACCAGCACCGGGGCGACCGTGCGCAGTTCGCCGTCGCGCCAGGCCCGGAAGAAGCAGTTGCGCCGGCCGGTGTGGCAAGCGACGCCAGCCTGGTCGACCAGCGCCAGCAGGGTGTCGCCGTCACAGTCTACGCGGAACTCGACCAGGCGCTGCACTTGGCCCGAGCTCTCCCCTTTGCGCCACAGGCGAGCGCGCGACCGCGACCAGTAGCAGACGCGGCCGGTGCGCACGCTCTCGGCCACGGCCTCGCGATTCATCCAGGCGACCATCAGCACCTCGCCCGTGTCGTGCTGCTGGGCCACCACGGCCACCAGGCCGCGATCGTCGAACGTGATGGCGTCCAGCAATGGCTGGCACGGCTCCTGCACGGCCGCCCCGCATGCGTCATTGCCCAAAGTGGGGTCGTTCAAGCCTCGTCTCCCGCATTCCTGGTGCCGATTGCCTTCGGCGCGTGGGGTGGTATCGTAATTCAATTGCCCAGGTTCCGCAGGGGGTACGGGCCGGATGTCAATATTAGTTGGGTCCGTGTGCGGGGGCAGGGGCGAGATAAGGGCAAAGCAACCGTTTCAGGGAAGGTGGGAAAATATGAAAAAGCTCAGCATTATCGCTGCCGGCGCCGTACTCGCGGCGACGGTCGCCGGACCGGCGCAGGCCGGCAAGACCCTGGACACCATCAAGCAGCGCGGACAGTTGATCTGCGGCGTCAGCCAGGCGACCGCCGGTTTCTCGCGCCCGAACAACCAGGGCGTCTGGGAAGGCCTGGACGTCGATTTCTGCCGCACCGTCGCGGCCGCGATCTTCGGCGATGCCACCAAGGTCCGCTATGTGTCGACCACTTCGCCGCAGCGCTTCCCGGCGCTCCAGTCGGGCGAGGTCGACATGCTGTCGCGCACCACGACGGCGACGCTCACGCGCGACACGGTGAACGGCTTCAACTTCGCCCCGGTCACCTTCTATGACGGCCAGGGCTTCATGGTGCCCAAGAAGCTCGGCGTGAAGAGCGCCAAGGAACTGAACGGCGCCACCGTGTGCGTCACCCCCGGTACCACCACCGAACTGAACCTGGCCGATTATTTCCGCGCCCAGAAGATGCAGTTCAAGCCGGTCGTCATCGAGAAGTTCGACGAGATCAAGGCGGCCTACTTCAGCGGCCGCTGTGACGTCTACACGACGGACGCCTCGGGCCTGGCGTCGCTGCGCGCGGTCGACGCCCCGGTGCCGGAGGACCACATCATCCTGCCCGAGATCATCTCCAAGGAGCCGCTGGCGCCGACGGTCCGGCACGGCGACGAGGAGTTCGCCGACATCGTGCGGTGGTCGGTCTATGCCACGATCGAGGCCGAGGAACTGGGCATCAGCTCCGCCAATCTCGAGCAGATGCTGAAGAGCGAAGACCCCAACATCAAGCGCTTCCTCGGCGTCACCCCCGGCAACGGCAAGGCGCTGGGCGTCGACGAGAAGTGGGCCTTCAACATCATCAAGCAGGTCGGCAACTACGGCGAGATCTTCGACCGTAACGTCGGCAAGGGCACGCCCCTGAAGCTGGAGCGCGGCCTGAACGACCTGTGGACCCGTGGCGGCCTGCAGTATTCGCAGCCGTTCCGGTAAGCCCGGCCCGATCTGCCCGACCAGTATCTGAACGCGGCACGCCGCCGACCCGGGGAGGGGGACGGCGGCGTGCCGCGGACAGTTCCGGCTTCATCGCGGAAGGGGGATACGCTATGGCCGTCCAGTATGGCGGTCGCCCGGGCCATGCCCGTTGGCGGCTCTCCTGGAACGACCGCAACGTGCGCGCGGTCGTCTATCAAGCTCTGGCCCTGGCCGCCGTCGCGGCCGGCATCTGGTACTTCGTCGACAACACGCTGGCCAATCTGCGGCGCCTCGGCCTGGCATCGGGCTTCGGGTTCATGGACCGCGAGGCGGCCTTCCCGATCGGCGAAGCGCTCATCGACTACACGCCCGCCGACACCTATGCGCGGGCACTCCTGGTCGGCATCGTCAACACGCTCTACGTCTCGGCGATCGGCATCGTCATCGCCACCGTCCTGGGCACCGCCATCGGCATCGCCCGCCTGTCCCAGAACTGGTTGGTCCGCAAGATGTCCTCGATCTACATCGAGGTCGTGCGCAACACGCCGCTGCTGCTGCAGCTCTTCTTCTGGTACATGATCTTCCTTGAGATGCTGCCGACCTTCCGGGAGGCGCTCCAGCCGGTCACCGGCCTCTATCTTTCCAACAGCGGCCTGCGGTTCCCGGTGCCCGCCGCGGCACCCGGCTGGACCCTGCTGTCTGCCGGAGCCCTGGCCGGAACCGTCGCAGCGTTCCTGACGGCCAACTGGGCGCGCCGACGGCAGGAGGCCACGGGGCAGCAGTTTCCCAAGCTCTGGGCCGGCATCGGCATGATCGTCGGCCTGGGGGGGCTGGGCTGGCTCGTGGGCGGGGCGCCCACGACCTTCGACTGGCCCAAGCTCAGCCGCTTCAGCTTCACCGGCGGCGCCGAGATCTCGCCCGAGTTCATTGCCCTGCTGCTGGGCCTGGTGATCTACACCTCGGCCTTCGTGGCCGAAATCGTGCGTGGCGGCATCCTCGCCATCTCCCAGGGACAGACGGAGGCCGCCTACGCGCTTGGGCTTCGCCGCGGGGTCGTTCTGCGGCTGGTGATCCTGCCGCAGGCGCTGCGCGTCATCATCCCGCCGATGACCAGCCAGTACCTCAACCTCACCAAGAACAGCTCGCTGGCGGTGGCCATCGGCTATCCCGACCTGGTGCATCTCGCCAACACGACGATCAACCAGACCGGCCAGGCGATCGAGGGCATTGCCATCATCATGGCGGTCTACCTGACCATCAGCCTGTCGATCTCGCTCTTCATGAACTGGTACAACCGGCGCGTCGCGCTGGTGGAGCGCTGAGCCATGGCCGAAATCGCGCATGGCGGCCAGGCCGCCCCGTCCCTCCGCCCGCCGGCGATCGAGATCGGCGTCATCGGGTGGATGCACAAGAACCTGTTCGGCAACGTCTTCAGCTCGATCCTGACGATCCTGGCCGGTGCCGCCATCGTCACCACGGTGCCGGGCATCATCGACTGGGCCATCATCCGGGCGGTCTGGGTCGCCGACAACTCGGCGCCTTGCAAGGTCGCCGGCGCCGGGGCCTGCTGGGCCTTCATCGCCGACAAGCATCGCCTCATCTTCTTCGGCACCTATCCCTATGCCGAGCAGTGGCGGCCCCTGGCGGCCACCGTCATCCTCCTGGGCCTCATCATCGGCAGTTGCGACCGGCGGCTGTGGTCCCGCTGGCTGATGGCCTACTGGGCGGTCGGGCTGGTGGCGGTCGGTGTCCTGATGTGGGGCGGCGTCTTCGGCCTGACCTATGTCTCGAACCTCGACTGGGGCGGGCTGCCGCTGACCATCATCATGGCGGTGGCGGGCTGCATCTTCGCCTTCCCCATCGGCCTCCTGCTGGCGCTCGGGCGGCGGTCGGAGATGCCGATCATGCGCTGGCTCAGCGTCGCCTATATCGAGCTGATCCGCGGCGTGCCGCTGATCACCGTGCTGATCACCGCGTCGGTCATCTTCCCGCTGTTCCTGCCGGACGGGGTCAGCATCGACAAGCTGCTGCGCGCCCAGGTCGGGCTCATCCTGTTCGAGGCGGCCTACATCGCCGAGATCGTCCGCGGCGGCCTGCAGGCGGTTCCCCGCGGCCAGCACGAGGCGGCCGATTCGCTGGGCCTCGGCTTCTTCCACAAGCAGCGCAAGATCATCCTGCCGCAGGCGCTCCGCATGGTGATCCCGCCGCTGGTCGGCAACTTCATCGGCCTGTTCAAGAGCACGACGCTGGTCATCGTCATCGGCCTGTTCGACCTGCTGAACAGTGCCAAGGCGGCCCTGACCGACCTCAACTGGCGCGGCTTCTCGATCGAGCTCTACATCTTCACGGCGGCGATCTACTTCATCTTCTGCTATTCGATGTCGAAATACAGTCAGGCGCTCGAACGCGACCTCAACAAGGGAACCCGGCGATGACGCAAGCCATGCAGGCACACGAACTGGCCCCGCGTGCCGAACTCGGCGGCGAGGTGATGATCGAGCTGCGCCAGGTCAACAAGTGGTTCGGCGAATTCCACGTCCTGAAGGACATCAACCTCCAGGTCCGCCGTGGCGAGCGCGTGGTCGTGTGCGGCCCCTCCGGGTCGGGCAAGTCGACCATGATCCGCTGCATCAACCGCCTGGAGGAACACCAGAAGGGCCAGATCATCGTCGACGGGGTGGAACTCGGCAACGACGTGAAGAACGTCGAGCAGATCCGCCGCGAGGTCGGCATGGTGTTCCAGAGCTTCAACCTCTTCCCGCACCTGACGGTGCTGGAGAACCTCACGCTGGCGCCGATCTGGGTGCGCAAGGTGCCCAAGCGCGAGGCCGAGCAGACGGCCATGCAGCTACTGGAGCGGGTGAAGATCCCCGAGCAGGCCAACAAGTATCCGGGCCAGCTCTCAGGCGGCCAGCAGCAGCGCGTGGCGATCGCCCGCAGCCTCTGCATGAAGCCGAAGATCATGCTCTTCGACGAGCCGACGTCGGCGCTCGATCCCGAGATGATCAAGGAAGTGCTGGACGTCATGGTGCAGTTGGCCGAGGACGGCATGACCATGGTCTGCGTCACCCACGAGATGGGCTTCGCGCGCACCGTCGCCGACACGATGATCTTCATGGACCGGGGCGAGATCGTTGAGACGGCCCCCCCGTCGCAGTTCTTCCACGATCCCAAGAGCGAGCGCACCCGGCTCTTCCTCAGCCAGATCCTGCGCCACTGACGGCACTCGCCCGTGCGGTGAATCAAAGGGCGGCCGCGGCCGCCCTTTCGATTCCAGTAGGGCGGGTGCCCGTGGCACATTGGCGGCCAATCAGGGGGAATTGATGGCCGCAGTCACCTTCCAGATCGTCCATGTCGGCGATTTCGAACTCGAAACCGCCAATCTCGACCGCGCACAGCGCCTGGCGGCGATCGTCGACGGGCTGGTGCGCCAGCAGCCGGACAGCTTGGTGCTGTCGGTTGGTGGCAACTTGTTTCCCGGACCATTGCTGACGGCCGGCGGCGATCCGGCCGTCGAGGATGCCCTGACGGCGGCCGAGGATGCGCGGTTCGGACTGCCGGCCGGGTCCTTCGCCGGGCTGGCCGCCGCACCCGGGCGGGTCGACGTGGCGGTGCTGAACGCGATCGGCATCCAGGCATCGGCCCTGGGCAACCAGGAATTCGACCAGGGCACCGGCGTGCTGGCGGGTGCGATCGGGACCGACGGCGCCGGCCTGGGCGTTGCGGGCGTGCGCTGGCTGGGGGTGGAATTCCCCTATCTTTCGGCCAATCTCGACGCGTCCGGCGATGCCGCGATGGTGCCGCTGGTAACCGGCGCGATCCGCGACGGCGGCGACTTCGCGCCGGTGCCGGGTGATCTGGACGGGGCGGCGGACGGGGCAAAGATCGCGCCCGCCACCATCCTGGAGGTGGCGGGCGAGCGCGTCGGCGTCGTCGGCTTCACCAACCCGCAGCTCGATTTCATCTCGTCGTCGGGCGGCGTCACCGTCGCCGACACGCCCGATCTGGCGTCGCTGGCGGCCCTGCTGCAATCGGTCGTCGACGAACTGCGCGACCAGGGCATCGACAAGATCGTGCTGCTGGCCAATCTGGGCGACGTTGCGGCCGGCAAGGCGCTGGCGCCGCTGCTGGCCGGCGTCGACGTGGTCATCGTCGACGGCAGCGACACGGCGCCGGCAGAGTATCCCGTGCGCCTCAGCGGCGCCGACGGCGACCCGGTGCTGCTGGTCTCGACGGCGGCCAGCTACAACGGCGTCGGCCGGCTCGAGCTGTCGTTCGACGATGCTGGCCGGATCGTGGCCGAAGGCGCGGCCGGCGTGGTGCCGACGACCGATGCTGCCGTCGCCGAACTGTGGGGGGCGGCCGATCCCTATGCGCCCGGCACGCGCGGCGGCGTGGTGGCCGACCTGATCGGCGCGGCGCGCGACGTGATCTTTGAGAAGGATGGCGACATCGCCGGCCGCAGCACGGTCTTCCTCGACGGCCGGGCCGAGCGGGTGACGAGCGAGGAGACCAACCTGGGCGACCTCGTCACCGATGCCGACCTCGCGCGTGCCCGCGCGATCGACCCGCTGGTGCAAGTGGCCTTCAAGAATGCGGGCGCCATCGGCGAATCGATCGGCCGCATCAGCCACGAGGCGGACGGCACCTACCGCTTCCTGCCCTCGGCCGCCAATGCCGCGGTCGGCAAGGCGGAGGGCGACATCTCCAGCCTCGACATCGACAGCGTGCTGCGCTTCGACAACCGCCTGACGACCGTCACGTTGAGCCGCGCGCAGTTGCTGGCGACACTGGAGCATGCGCTGGCGGATGGCGTGCCCGGCCAGTTCCCCCAGGTCTCGGGGATCCGCTTCAGCTTCGATGCCGACCGGCCTTCGGGCGATCGCATCCTGTCGGCGGCCCTGGTCGACGGCGACGGCCACGTGACCGATGTCCTGGCGCGCGACGGCGAACTGGTCGGCCTGCCCGACCTGCCGGTCCGCATCGTCACCATCGCCTTCCTGGCCGAGAACGGCGACGGCTACCCGCTGGTGGATTTCATCGCGGCCGACCCCGACTTCGCCGACCGCGTCGACCTAGCCGACGGCGCCGGGCCGGTGACCGAGCAGGGGGCACTCGCCTGGCATCTGGCCGCGGAATATGCCGACACCCCGTTCGCCCAGGCCGAAACGCCGGCCGACGCCGACGGCCGCATCCAGAACCTGGACGCGCGCGCGGACGCGGTGCTGGAAGGCCCCTACGATCTCGTCGGTACGGCCATCGGCGACCATCTGGTGGGCAGCGATGCCGCCGACACCCTGTCGGGGCGCGACGGCGACGACGTGCTGGAGGGGGGCTCCGCCGGCGACCTGCTGCTGGGCGGTGCCGGGTTCGACATCCTGCTGGGTGGCGACGGCGCCGACTTCATCCTGGCCGGCGCCTTCGGCGACCGCATCGACGGCGGCGACGGCGACGACCTGTTGCTGGCCGGCAATCGCGGCACCGACAGCATCCGCGGCGGCGCCGGCAACGACCGCCTGGCCGGCGGCCAGGATAACGACACGCTGGAGGGCGGTGCCGGGGCCGACACCCTGTCGGGGGACCGCGGCGACGATCTGCTGGCCGGCGGCGACGGTGCCGACCGCTTCGTGTTCGCCGCCGGCTCGGGCCACGACGTGATCCTGGACTTCGACCCGGCGGAGGACCGGATCGTCCTGGCCGCCGGCACGACCTATGCCGTGCAGGTGGCCGACGACGGCGACGCGCTGCTGGTCCTGGGCGATGGCGGCACCGTCGAACTGCACGGATTGGCGCCGGCCCAGGTCCAGCCGGCGATCGCCGACCTGATCGTCTGGGCGGTCTGAGGGCCGTCGCGGAACGGACGCCGAACCGTCGCATTCCCTTCATGGCCCTGTAGCGCACCGGTTATCCACCGCCGCTAACCCTGGCCGGAGTGGTCGACCGATCCGGGCGGGTCGGTCGACCCCCTTCCTTCATCGCCGGGGGCGACATTGGCCAACTATACCTTGCAGATTCTCCATGCCTCGGATTTCGAGGCCGGTGTCGACGCGCTCTCGACGGCGCCCCAGTTCGCGGCCATCGTCGATGCCCTCGACGAGACCCATGACAACACGCTGATCCTGTCCTCGGGCGACAATTTCATCCCCGGGCCGTTCCTTTCGGCCGGCAGCGACCCCTCCGTGCGCGACGAGTTGCAGGCGGTCTACAACCAGCTCTATGGCCTGCCGGTCGACCGCAACGGCGACGGCATCGCGGAGTCCTTCGCCGACCTGCGCGAAGGCGGGGCACGGCTCGATGTCGCGATCCTGAACACGATCGGCATCCAGGCCTCGGCCCTGGGCAACCACGAGTTCGACCTCGGCACCAATCCGCTGCGGGAGGCGATCGGCCAGGACGTGCGCGGCGCCCTGCCGCAGAATGTGCGCTGGCTCGGCGTCGACTTCCCCTATCTCAGCGCCAACCTGGATTTCTCCGAGGACGCCAACCTCGCGCCCATCTTCACGAGCGAGATCCGCGACGCGTCGGATTTCGATGCCAGCCTGGCCGACCTGAACGGTGCCACGGACGGTCGCAAGATCGCGCCGGCCACGATCATCACGGTCAATGGCGAGCGGATCGGCATCGTCGGCGCGACCACACCGGAGTTGGAGCGCATCTCGTCCACCGGCGACACGACGGTGATCGGGCCGGGCGCCGGAACCCAGGACATGCAGGCGCTGGCCGCCGTCATCCAGCCGACGATCGACGCCCTGATCGCCCGCGGCATCGACAAGATCGTGCTGCTGTCGCACCTCCAGCAGATCGGCCTGGAACAGGCCCTGGCGCCGCTGCTGAAGGGCGTCGACATCATTATCGCGGGCGGCTCCAACACGCTGCTGGCCGACGACCAGGACGTGGCGGCCGGCCTCCAGCCCGGCGATACCGCCGAGGGGCCCTATCCGATCGTCACCACGAACGCCGACGGCGACCCGCTGCTGATCGTCAACACCGATGGCGGATACGAATATGTCGGCCGGCTGGTGGTGGAGTTCGACGAGCAGGGTCGCCTGCTGCCGGGCAGCGTCGATCCGGCGGTCAGTGGGGCCATCGCCGCCACCGACGAGAACGTGGAGGCGCTGTGGGGCGACGCCGACGCCGCTTATGCCGCCGGCACCAAGGGCGGAATGGTGCAGACCCTGGTCGACGCGGCCGAGGGCGTGATCGTGGCCAAGGACGGGCTGATCTTTGGCCGCACCGACGTATTCCTGGACGGCAAGCGCGCCGAGGTCCGCACGGAGGAGACCAACCTTGGGGACCTGTCGGCCGACGCCAACCTGGCCCGCGGCCGCGAGCTCGATCCGACGGTGGTCGTCAGCATCAAGAACGGCGGCGGCATCCGCGAGCCGATCGGCGTGGTGGAGCAGGTGGGGTTGGGCCAGACCACGGAGCTGCCACCTGCGGCCAACCCGTTGGCCGACAAGGCCGAAGGCGACATCTCCCGCCTCGACATCGAGAACGCGCTGCGCTTCAACAATGGCCTGACGTTGCTGACGGTGACCCGCGCGCAGCTCGTCCAGGTGCTGGAGCATGCGGTGGCCGGCACGGCGCCGGGCGCCACGCCGGGCCAGTTCGCCCAGGTCGGCGGCGTGTCCTACAGCTTTGACGCGACGCGCCCGGCCGGCGACCGCATCCTGTCGGCAGCCCTGACCGACGCGGACGGCCATGTGACCGACGTGCTGGTGCGCGACGGCGCGCTGGTCGGCGATGCCGCGGCGGGGGTCCGCATCATCACCCTCAACTTCATGGCCGATGGCGGCGACGGCTATCCCTTCAAGACATTCCTGGATGCCGACCCGGCCTTCGCCGACCGGGTCGACCTCGCCTCGGAGGATGCCGACAGGGACGGCGTGCTCGATGCCGGCGAGGATCTGAACCGCAACGGCCGGCTCGACCTGGCGGCTGCCATCGATCCGGGTGCCGCCACCTTCGCTGCCTCCAGCAGCGAGCAGGACGCGATGGCCGACTATGTCGCCGCGCGCTACGCCGAGACCCCTTACGACGTCGCCGATACCGGCCCCGAGCAGGACGAGCGCATCCAGAACCTGGCCTTCCGCGAGGATGGCGTACTCGACGGCCCCTACGACATGGCCGGCACGGCCGGAGCGGACAATCTGGTCGGCAGCGGTGCCGCCGACACGCTGAGCGGTGGCCAGGGTGATGACACGCTGGAAGGGCTGGATGGCGCGGACCTGCTGTTCGGCGGCCAGGGCAGCGACCGGCTGCTGGGCGGTGCCGGGGCGGACTTTGCCCTGGCCGGTGCCGGCAACGACCTGGTCGAGGGTGGCGAGGGCGACGACCTGTTCCTCAACGGCAACCGCGGTGCCGACACCGTGCGCGGCGGGGCCGGGGCCGACCGCCTGCATGGTGGCCAGGACGAGGACACGCTGGACGGCGGTGCCGGCGCCGACACCCTGTCGGGCGACCGTGGCGACGACCTGCTGATCGGCGGCGAGGGGGCCGACCGCTTCCTCTTCCTGCCGCTGGCGCCGGCCGGCACGCAGCAGATCGCGCTGCAGCCGATCGCCACCTACGACCATGGCGGCTTCGAGGAGGGGGCGGCCGAGACGCTGGCCTTCGATCCGGCCAGCAAGCGGCTGTTCGTCACCAACGCCCAGGCCAACACCCTGGACGTGCTCGACATCGCCGATCCGGAGAACCCGATCCTCTTCAAGAGCGTGGCGCTCGACGCGTTCGGCGGCGGCGTCAACAGCGTGGCGGTGAAGAACGGCATCGTCGCGGCGGCCGTCGCCAACGACGACGGCGCCGCGGCCGGGACCGTGGTGTTCTTCGACACCGCGGGCAACCTGCTGGGCCAGCAGGCGGTGGGCGTGCTGCCCGACATGCTGACCTTCACGCCGGACGGCCGCATGGTGCTGGTTGCCAACGAGGGCGAGCGGGTGGGCGATCCGGGGCCCGACCAGATCGACCCGCCGGGCACCATCAGCATCATCGACCTGTCGGCCGGGGTGGCCGCTGCCACGACGGTCACGCTCGGCTTCTCGGCCTTCGAGGGCCAGCGGGAAGCCTTGGTCGCCGATGGGTTGCGGGTCACGTCGGGCAAGTCCCTGGCGCTCGACCTGGAGCCCGAATACATCACGGTGACGCCGGACGGCACGCGCGCCTACGTCTCGATCCAGGAGGCGAGCGCCTTCGCGGTCGTGAACCTGGCCACCAAGGCGATCGAGGAGATCCTGCCGCTCGGCCGCAAGGACTACAGCCTGCCCGGCAACGGCTTCGATGCCTCGGATCGCGACGCGGGCATCAATATCGTCAACCACCCGGTCTTCGGCCTCTACGAGCCGGATGCCATCGCCAGCTTCTCGGCCGGCGGCCAGACCTACATCGTGACCGCCAACGAGGGCGACGCCCGCAGCGACGGCAGCGACGAGGTCCGGCTGGGCAGCCTGAAGCTCGACCCCACCGCCTTCCCCAATGCGGCCGAGTTGCTGAAGAACGAGAATCTCGGCCGCCTCACCGTGTCGCTGATCGACGGCGACACCGACGGGGATGGGGACCTGGACGAGATCGTCGCCTTCGGTGGGCGCAGCTTCTCGATCTTCGATGCCGACGGCAAGCTGGTCTTCGACAGCGGCGACCAGTTCGAGCGGATCATTGCCGCCGCCTATCCCGGCAACTTCAATGCCGGCAACACGAGCAACGCGCTCGACGATCGCAGCGATGCCAAGGGCCCGGAGCCGGAGGCGATCTCGATCGGCACGATCGGCGACCGTACCTACGCCTTCATCGGCCTGGAGCGGATGGGCGGGGTCATGGTCTACGACGTGACCGACCCGACCAAGCCGGCCTTCGTCGAGTACACCAACAACCGGGACTTCTCGCAGGACGTCGAGAGCGCCTCGGCAGGCGACCTCGGGCCGGAGGTCACGCAGTTCATCGCCGCCGCCGACAGCCCGAACGGCAAGCCGCTGGTTGTCGTCGCCAACGAGATCAGCGGCACGACCACCATCTACGCGGTGGAGGAGGGTGACTCGATTCCGGTCATCGAGGGCGCCGGCTACGACGTCGTCGCCGACTTCGACCTGGCGATCGACCGCATCGTCCTGGCCGAAGGACAAGCCTACACCCTGGGGGCCTCGGCCGATGGCGATGCGCTGCTGATCCTGTCGGCAGACCACTGGGTCGAACTGGACGGCCTGGCCTTGGCGCAGGTCCAGCCGGTGATCGCCGACCTCGTCCTGTTCGCCTGACGCCCAGCCGGCGGGCCGGACCTATGCCGGCCCGCCGGCCAGCGACAGCAGTAGGCTGGCGGCACTCCGCCCCTCGTTGGTGACGGTGCCGGGGGTGCGGCACAGGCTCTCGAACTGGCGCACGGTGGCCCAGCGCAGGTCGTCGGCCATCGGCACGGCCATGTCCTCCGGCAGTTCGACCACGCGGTAGAGGTTGCTGTCCTGGAAGAAGCGACCGCCTTCCTCCGACTGGCGGCAGGCAAGGCGGACAGCGGCCCGGCCATCCTCCGCCGCGGCATGGAGGGTGCGCCAGGGGGCCGGCATGGCGGCGCCCGGTGCCACCTGCAGGCTGGCCGTCACCTCGACCCGGTTGGCGAGGCCGGCCTCGCCGATCGCCCGCAGCAGCAGGTGCAGGATGCCGCGCCGCCGCTGGCAAAGCAGGGTGACCGTGCCCTCGCCGGTGCTTTCCACCAGCGGCTGCTGCCATTCCGGCACCTCGCGGTCGCGCGCCCGCACGTCGAACCCATGCACGGCGAAGCCGCCTGGCCGTTCGGCCGCGATGTCCGGCACCAGCCCGGCCTCGGCCAGCCGCCATCCGGGGATGGCGGCCAGGGGCAGGCGCGCGTGCAGGTGCTGCCGCGCCGCGCGGTGGCGGGCCAGCCATGCGGCCAGCCGGGCCGATGTCTCTTCGCCGGCATCGTCGGCGGCCGCATGGGATTGCGCCACCGCCTCGCCGAAGCCGCCCCGGCCGCGCCAGCCAGCAAAGGCGGGGCCATCAGCCAGCCGGTCCCAGGGCGCGGAAACCAGGACCGACCGGGCATCGGTGTTCAGCACGTTGTCCCAGGCCAGCAGGCGCAGCACGTCGGCCGCGGGCAGCCAGCGCCAGGCGGCGTCCGCCGGCTCGGGCGCCTGCGCCTGCGTCACCTCCACCAGCATGTTGCGGTTGCGCTTGCCGAGGAAGCGCGAGCCCTGCTCGCTCTGGCGGGCATCGGCCACGATGGCCCCGGCGTCTGCGTCCCGGAACAGATCCAGGTAGGGTGCCACTGTGCCCGCATGGCGCCGCTCGTAGTTGCTGGGCGTGCATTGGAAGGTGGGGGCAAGCTGCACGGCCCCGATGTTGCCGGGCTCGGTCTTGGCCTGCACCAGCAGTTCACGGCCACCCGCCTTCCGGCGCGACAGGAAGCCCAGGATGCCGATCTCCGGCTGGTCGATGAAGGGCTGCCGCTCGACCATGTCGGGGCCGCCGGCATCGTCCCGCGCCCGGGTCTCGATGCCCAGCACCCGAAAGAAGCCACCCGTGTCGTGCGCCAGGGCGTCGTCGCCGAGCGTCCATCGCGCGACCTGGGTCAGCGGGCGCCGGGCGACGGCGAAGCCGCTGCGATGGGCCTGCTCGGCGCGCCACAGGGCGATGTCCGCGACGAGGGGGGAGCCTGGCAAGGTCATCGACCGCCGGGCGGCTGGGCCGCGGTGGCGGCGATGGCGGCCTCCGCACAGCGCACGAGCTTGCGCGGGTCGACGCGGCGCAGGTCGCCGTCGTCCGCCGGTTCGCTCCGCAGATAGGCCAGGCGGTGGCCGCGCAAGCCGGCGATGCGGCTTTGCGTATCGTTCAGCAGGTCGATGTTCACGATGCCGGTGCCCCGGCGCGAGAAGACGGTGCTCTTCAGGGCCGAGCCATGGACGCCCGCGATCACCTCGGCGCCAGCGAAGATCGCCACCTGTCGCGGCCAGGGCAGGGTCTCGGGGCGGATCGCGACGAAGCCCAGCGGCTCCAGCGCCGCGATAAGGTCGCTGTCGTCGGCCAGCAGGCGCCCGCGCCCGGAATCGACGCCGGCCCGCGAAATGAAGACCCGCCTCGGCACCGGCTCCCGGTCCCCGATCCGGTCCGCCAATGAGGCATAGAACCCGGCCGCCGCCGGATGGAACCAGAAGTCGCCATGAGCCAGCGTCGGCACCAGCAGGGTTTCCACCCGCAAGGTCTCGGTCGCGACGCTGTAGCGATGCACCCGGTCCTGGTGGATGCCCAGCGTGCGCAGCATCTGCCGGGCGAAGCCCCGCACGAAGCTCGGCAGCAGGATCGGCACGTCGGCGGGAATGGTCCGGATCGCCCCCCGCAGGATCCAGAGCCGGGGCAGGATGTCGAGCAGCAGGTGGCCGTAGCTGGTGAAGCCGGGCCCGCCGATCAGGATCGCAGCACCGGCCAGCCGCCGCTCGGGGAGCTTCGTGCTGAGCGGAGAATCGAACATCTCGCCGCGCAGCAACTGGTTGCGCCAATGGCCGGTGATGCTGCGGCCGACGACGATGCGGCCGTCCATGGCCATGTGCCCGGCGCCGCCGACCAGGACATCCTTCAGCACATGGCAGCCGAGCGCCGGCACCGCTTCCGGCGCCGCGCCATGCAATGCGGCTGCGTTGTCGGGCAGCAGGTCGGCATCATCCAGCAACAGCGGCGGCGCGGCGCTGGCCGTCGCCGCCGGCAGGAACGGAAGCCAGCGATGGCGCTCGCCCAGTTCCGCTGGCTCCGCCAGGTCGATCGCGCCGGTATGGTCGTCCACGGCCATGCCGGCGCCGGCCGGCCTAGCCCTTGGCGGGGCCGGTCGCGACGGGGGTGTCGCCCGGCAGGCCCCATTCGGCCCACGAGCCGTCATAGAGGGCCAGGTCCTTCTTACCCAGCAAGTGCAGGCCGAGATAGAGGATCGCCGCCGTGATGCCCGAGCCGCAACTCGTCACCACCGGCCGGTCGAGGTCGACGCCGGCCGCCAGGAAGGCTGCGCGCAGCCGGTCGGCCGGCAGGTAGGTCTTGGTCTTGGGGTCCAGCAGGTCGGGGTAGGGCACGTTCAGGCTGTCCGGGATGCGGCCCTGGCGGCGGCCCGGCCATACCTCGGCCGCCTCGCCGCGCCAGCGCTCGGCCGCGCGGGCATCGACCACCTGCTCGGCCGCGGCGTCGATGTTGGCCCGCACCTGCGCCTTGTGGCGCAGCCGCGCCGGGTCGAACGACGCCTGGTAGGTGGTGGCGGGCAGCATCACCCTGCCGGCCTCCACCGACCGGCCCTCGGCCTCCCACTTCGGCAGGCCGCCATCCAGCACCGACACGCGGGCATGGCCGAAGATGCGGAAGGTCCACCACACCCTGGGCGCACTCACCAGTCCGCTGGCATCATAGACCACCACATGGTCGCCGTTGGCGATGCCGCGCTCGCCCATGGCACGCGCGAAGGCGTCCGCATCGGGCAGCATGTGCGGCAGGGGCGAATTATGGTCCGACACGCCGTCGACGTCGAAGAAGACCGCGCCCGGGATGTGCTTGGCCTGGTACTCGGCCAGCGCGTCGCGCTTCAGGTTGGGCAGGAAATAGGTGCCGTCGACCACCCGCACGCCGGGGTCGTTCAGATGCTCGGCCAGCCACTGGGTGGAAACCAGGGCGTCGGGATTGGCATAGCTCATGGGGGCTTCCTTGGGATCAGGCAAAGGCGATGACGACGCGCCGGTTCTGCCGGCCCTTGTTCTCGATCTTGGCGATCTCGACCCGACCGATCTCGCCCGTGCGCTGCACATGCGTGCCGCCGCAGGGCTGCAGGTCGACGCCGGCAATGTCGAGCAGCCGCACCCGGCCCTGGCCCGAGGGTGGCTTCACCGACATGGTGCGCACCAGCTCGGGCCGCTCGGCCATCTCGGCGTCGGTGATCCAGGTCGAGGCGACCGGGTGGTCGGCCGCCACCAGCGCGTTCAGCTTCTCGGTCAGCACGGCCTTGTCCAGCGCCTCGCCGGGAATGTCGAAATCCAGCCGGCTGCGATCGGCGCCCACCTGGCCGCCGGTAACGGCACCCGGCACGATGGCGCAGACCAGGTGCATGCAGGTGTGCATGCGCATGTGGCGGTGGCGCCGCTCCCAGTCGATGGCCGCGACCACGGCGCTGCCGGCGGCCGGCAAGGTGCTGCCGGGGGCGGGGATATGCAGGATGCCGTCGGGCGTCGGCGCCTTCACCGTGTCGACGATGGCGATCTCGCCGCCGTCGGCCAGGCGGATGGTGCCGGTGTCGCCCGGCTGGCCGCCGCCGGTCGGGTAGAAGACGGTGCGGTCGAGCGTGATGCCGCGCTCGTCGGCGGCGATCACGGTGGCCGCGCACTCGCGCAGGTAGGCGTCGTCGCGGAACAACTGCTCGGTCATCGCCGCCTCACGCCATCCAGGAGGGAACGGGCAGGTTCTTCTCCCGCAGGAAGGCGGGGTTGAACAGCTTGGACTGGTAGCGCGCGCCGCCGTCGCACAGTATGGTGACGATGGTGTGGCCCGGCCCCAGCTTGCGCGCCAGCTTGATGGCGCCGCCGACATTGATGCCGCTCGACCCGCCCAGGACCAACCCTTCCTCGCGGATCAGGTTGAAGATGATCGGCAGGGCCTCCTCGTCGGTCACCTGGAACTGGTCGTCGATCGAGGCGTCCTCCAGGTTCTTGGTGATGCGGCCCTGGCCGATGCCCTCGGTGATGGACCCGCCCTCGGACTTCAGCTCGCCATGGGCATAGAAGTTGTAGAGCGCGGCCCCCATCGGGTCGGCCAGGACGATCTTCACGTCCTTGTTGCGCGCCTTCAGCGCCATGCCGGTGCCGACGAGCGTGCCGCCGCTGCCGACCGAGCAGGTGAAGGCGTCGACCTTGCCGTCGGTCTGTTCCCAGATCTCCGGCCCGGTCGTGTCGATATGGGCCTGGCGGTTGGCGACATTGTCGAACTGGTTGGCCCAGACCGCGCCGTTGGGCTCCGTCTTCGCCATCGCCTCGGCCAGGCGGCCGGACTGCTTGATGTAGTTGTCGGGGTTGGAGTAGGGCACCGCCGGCACCAGGCGCAGGTCTGCCCCGCACAGGCGCAGCATGTCCTTCTTTTCCTGGCTCTGCGTCTCGGGCATGACGATGACGGTGCGATAGCCCAGCGCATTGGCGACCAGGGCCAGCCCGATGCCGGTATTGCCGGCCGTGCCCTCGACGATGACGCCGCCCGGCCGCAGCAGGCCGCGCCGTTCGGCATCGCGGATGATCGACAGGGCCGCCCGATCCTTCACCGATCCGCCGGGATTGAGGAACTCCGCCTTGCCGAGGATGGTGCAGCCGGTCTCCTCGGAGGCGCGGCGCAGCTTGATGAGGGGGGTCCGGCCGATCGTGCCGGTGAATCCGTCGCGGATCTCCATGGGGGGTGGCTCCTGAACGCCGGGGGAAACGTAGCCCGGAGTTAGCGAAAAACCGCCCGCCTGACCAGAACGATCCCCGCATGGCAGGGATCTGCCGGCGTGCTGCCGGCCCGGGCGGTTCCGCTCAACTGAGGCCGACCACCGGGATGCCCGCCCCGTGGATCGCGCGTGCCCGATCGGATGCCAGGAACAGGATGACGTCGGCCAGCGCCTCGCGCGAAACCCAGCGCGCGGGGTCGGCCTTGGGCATGTCGGCGCGGTTGGCCGGGGTGTCGATGATGCTGGGCATCACGCAGTTGACGTTGATGCCGCTGTCGCGCAACTCGCCCGCCATCGCCTCGGTCAGGCGCAGCACGGCGGTCTTGGCGATGGAGTAGGCGGCCATGGCCGGCGCTGCCTTCAGGGCGGCCATCGCCGCCACGTTGACGATCTTGCCGTGCCCTTGCGCCTTCATTGCGGGCACGACCGCGCGCGCCATGTTGAGGACGCTGACGGCGTTGCGCCCCAGCATGTCGTCCCACATGGCGGGCTCGGTCTCGTGCACTGCCGGCCCCATGGCGAAGCCGCCGGCGATGTTGCACAGCACGTCGACGCCGCCGGCCGCCGCCTGGCCGACGATGTCGACGACGCGGGCGGCATCGGTGATGTCGACGGCGACTTGCCGGTGGGCCTGGCCGAACGCCTTGGCCAGGCCCTCGGCATGCAGGTCGACCAGGATCAGTGCCGCACCCTGGCCGGCGAAGGCTTCCGCCACCGCCCGGCCCAGGGCGCCGGCGGCACCGGTCACCATCACCGTCCGATCCCGGAAGTCCATCGATCATTAGCCTTTCTGTCGCAACTGACGTCTATCGCATCCGCTGGAGGATTGCAGCACTACTTGGCCGGACGCACCAGCCAGCCCCTAAGCCCATGCCACTCTACGGTGCCGTGTCTCATCACACTGGATTCGCAGGCGACCTCGGCTCGAGCAAGCGGGGCATGGCTTCCTTTGTCGGCAGCGGCAGTGCGTCCGGGCCCGATCGCCACTGCCATGATCTCCTTGCCCGGCGCAGCCGATTTGTCCTTGAGCCAGTGCACCATCGTAAGGCTGCTGCAGACCAAGAAGTGCCCCTGTGATTCGAATGACAGCGTGATCGCGCGATGAGTCGACCACCGATCAATCCCCGTGCCGGTGTCGAGTATGGGTACGAACACCCAGTCAGGCTGCCAGGAATGGAGAAGAGCAGGTAGCGACGCTATCATAAGATCCTGGCAAATCAGAACAAGACAGCGACCTAGCCCATCGACATCAGCAATAGTGAAGGTATCTCCACAGGTTATGTTCTCCATTAACTGTTGCGTGTCGGGTAAATCGCCCAGGTCGAGGCGCTCGAAGGTCGGCTTATTCATGCCATAGGCCCATACCTTTCGATGACGCCACAAAGTTGCGCCCAGAGCATTAAGCATTACCGCTTCGTTGACGGGCGGCTCATGGTCTCTAGCGGGCATAAGTCCCGAGCCGGCCACAACTAGGCGTGGTGATGGCCCGCTAGCCAGCGCATGAGCAAATCCGTCTAAGTCGCTAGCGACTATGGTCAGCTCTGGTGCCAAAAGCATGTCGCTGTCGGCCGCGTCGCGGACAGCGCGCGTGAAGGATGCGAGCGGGTGGAATGATCCGCCCTGGGTGATATCGATCACCGCAGTTCCATCGAGTTCTCGGAGACGAGGCACTAGATCGGTTGAGGCCTCTGCGAGCGGAACGAAGGTGACGCGCTCAGCCCCCTCACTGCGTTTGCGGGGCGGGACACCGCGTGCAATGCCCTGATCAATAACGTGGATGTGGACGGTCGCGGTGCCCGAGTCGTGATCGAGGCGCCGAACACCGCAGCCAAGATACCCGAACTGGTCTGGAAGGCTGAACCCTCCCTCGTGGAAACGACCGCGAGCGTTCCGGGCGAAAGGACCTCGAGGAACGAGAAAGTGCGTGTCAGTTTGGGCATAGACACCATATGCGGTCCGGCGTTCGCCGGCTTCACGGACCCAGGCCGGCGCCGCGGGCCGGGTGAAGTACGGAGGTAGCAAACGAGATCGCGGGTGGACGTGAGCCATCGCGATGTCGATCTCCCGCATGAGTTGTAGCAAAAGCCCCGCCTGCCGCTGCCGGATTCCGACGGCAGCACCTTCCGGCCAGATTTTTCTGAGCGCCGCGCAACATTTGATGACAGCATCGGCCCCGTTATGCTGGGTGAGTGCGTCAGCCACCGCGAATTTGACGTCGTCGGGGCAAGCTTTAGCCATCGACAGTGCGTTGCCTGAAAGGCGTATGGCCACCGACCAAGCGATGAGAAACAGCTGCGCTGGTTCGGCCGACGAGCGAAGATCGTCAAGTGTGGTCATCAGGTGTCCTCGGACCGAGGCCTGTCAAAGCTGATGATGACCTCAGATAGGAGATCGAGCGATCCCTTCGGGGCGCCAACCGCAATCAGAGTATCGTGGAGATGGGCGTAATTTTTAATTAGTGCAGATGCAGACGATCGCGCTGAACGACGGGAGAGCTGCCGGCGAAGGGTCCGGCTGAGTACCTGCCCCGATACTTCGGCAAGCGCGCCGAGGGCCCTTTCTGCGCTCCCTTTTCGCGTTTCGCTAACCGCAAGTGCCAGCCGTTCGGTAGTGGTGGCGAAGCGAATAGCCTCCTGGGAGTCGAGCATGATCGGGATAGACGAACGCACGGGGCGGCGTGCGGATACTCGGCGCTGCGTGGTTCCAAACACGGAATTGACGAAAGCAAGCGCGGCCGCCGCGAAATCTGGGCCGTTGAGGAGGGTCTCGACTGCCCAAGTGTAGGTCGGCATATCGCTAACCACAGAGCGCGGCCAGATTTTCGCCGCTTCAAGAAGATGGCGCTCGGCGTCAGCGGCCGCGCTCTCCACACGGGCAATTCGCAGATGTAGGCTTGCTGATATGGTGCTTGCGGATATACCCGCAGCCGCTTTGGACAGAGCGTCGAGCGCTAGCAGCGCCTCACGGCGGGCCGCACTCGGATTGCTCTTCATGAGAACGGCAGATCGCACATCGCCTATCTCTCCTTCAGCGAGTGCGAGCACTGCAGCGTCGGCGTCGGCTAGCTCGCGCATAGCGTCGAGCAGACTTCGGGCCTTGTCAGTCATTCGTAGAGATTGGGTCGACCGCCCTTGTGCCTGGCTGCGCGCCTCGCTGAGGGTGAGGCTAATTCGGCGCTGGAGAATTTCGAGGTCTTGTGGGCCCGCTTCGAGAATGTCGTCGAGCTCGGCATAGCGCCCGCCAGCATCGCGGCTACCGAAATAGACATCGAGATCCTCAAGTGCGTCAACGAGGCGGAGCCGCCAGTCACCGTCGCTTAAAGCGTTGAGTCGGCGCAGCAGATCAACTGCGTTCTTTGCGACTTCCTTGGCTTCGACCTCAGAATCCTTCGAGTCAGAATCCCAGGAAAGTGCGGCAATGGAAAAGGCGGCGCTGACCAATGCCTCTACGTAATCACGGTCCAGTTCGACCGCTGGATCGGCGTCAATTGCACCCAAGAGGTACCGGTCAATTTCCTCGCGAGCACGTCCTGGGTCAGCGTGCTCAAGGCTCTTTAGATATTCGACAGTGGTAAGCTTGGGCTCCAGCCGACGGCGTACTTGCTCGCGCCAAGCAGAGTCGATTTTGGGACGGTAGAGCTCGACCCCAGTCAAGGTCTCGGTTAGAGTTTGATAGGCGAGCGTCAGAACGTCGTGCGCCGGGTCACTGGCGGAAAATGGAGCTAACGTCTCGTAGAATGGCACATTTCCAGCCACCGGTATGGCAATACGTTCCATATCGGCTTCGACTGCGCCGAGATCTAGCCCGGCACGCTGAAGGTGCCGGTGTGCCCGAGCGCGCGCGTCAGCTTCCTCCGTAGGACGATCCTGGGATACACGCATTGGGCAGATACGCAATTGTACGGCGTCGCCTCGACTACCCTTCACTGCTGTGGCGACTTGGGAAATTCCTTCAATATTTTGCCGATTTAGAACGAAGCAAAGCAAGACAGCATCCGGAAGCTGCATCGTGCAGATGCCAGCAACATCTGCGAGACCGGTGCGGCTGTCGACGAGAATCACGTCGTAACTGTCACGACACCAGTTTCGCAGCGCTTCGATCATGATGCCGCCCGCGCTTTGCTCAAAGAAGTCGGTCCAACTGAACCGGGCTAAGGCATCGGCATAGGGCACTAGGTCGGGCGCTCTAATCGTTGGAGAACCAGCCCCTATGAAGTCTAGTCGTGCTCCATCGGGCAGGCGCAACTCAGAAACGAGCGAGCGAGTGCATTGGTCGAATAGCGCACCGCTGCGAAACGTCCTAACATGCTCATCGAGCGCAGTTTTACTTTTGGCGCTGCGGATCCCGCTGGTCCATATCCAAAAAAGATCCAGAATACCATCGGCCGTCCGGATACGTCGGGAATCCGCATGGTCTGTCATTCCACGAAAATAATAAGCAAGACCAGGAGCCTCAAGGTCCCAGTCCATAAGCAGGACGCGCTTGCCCGCCATGGCCGCGAGAAAGCCTACATTGGCGAGGGCCATGGTCCGTCCAACGCCCCCTTTGTAGGAAAAGAATGTCGTAATTGAGCCCGATCGCCCTGAAACCCGTGCCATTAGGCGACTCGTCGTCGGGAGAAATTCGCCAGATCACCAAAGGAGGGAGCTCTCTGAAGATGCGGAGCAAGTTCAATATGCAATTCGTTCACTGCTTTCTTAACTTCAATTGTCTGTGTACTACTCATTGCTAATGGAGCAATTCCAAAATGCTCGAGCACACCAAGAGCCGCTGGTGTCAGAATATTAATGACCGATGTACCCTCTTTGCGTGCCGTAACGATGCCGAGCTGGCGTAGAACGGCCAGTTTGCGGCTTACTGTTTCTTCGCGCTCCCTGACTATTTCGCCCAAACGAAGACCATTGAGCGGCTGGTGCTGCAAGGCTCGTACGTAGCGTTCGTAGCGTTTGTTGCGAATCGTATGCAAAAAGCGATCATCGGCGCGCCGGTCGAACGTGCGCGCTGCTAGGAGATGCGCGAAGGCGGCTTGGCCGAGGAGAAATGCGGCCGCGGTATCATCTTGTCCGGGAGCCCCCCGGGCTGCATCCCGCGCAGCAGGCGACACGGCTGCAAAGAGATCACGGTAGAAGCTGGCGAGCTGGTCAGCTAGCGCGTTAATTGAGATATTGTCCGCAGACTCAATCGCTGCGCGGATGCGATCAGCGAGTACAGCCCCTACACGAGTGCCTACAGCTGCCGGCCCATCGGCGCGCAGCCGCTCGACAGCATCACGAAGGACGTCGAGACTTGATGCATTCTTGATCGCGTCGCTTTTCATATCGCTAATTTAGCCGCTGGGAGTGGCTCGATCAAGGAGTGATCAATTACCGGCGCTGCGTTGACACCGCATATGGCGGTTCAATCGCTGCTACGGCTTTCAAACTCGATTTTCATACCCGACTGTCGAGCAGGTGCGGCGCCGCGCTGGCGACCCTGTCGCTCTTGAGCAGTCGACAACTGGGTTTTCGGCCGCGTAAGTGCCGGAAATATCACCCCCGTCGGAATCTTCAGTGGCTACGGACTCTTCAGTAGCGCCTGCGACTCCAACGAATGGCTCGCCAACCAGGAAATTCTCGTTGGACGTCAAATTGCCCTCCGGTTGACCCAATTCAATTCCGCTGCCCACGGAGTTGTCCAATCACCTATCTGTAAAGAACCGTGTTCAACAGCCAATTAGCGCATCAGCCGGCCGGGCAGTTCGCCCGTGTATTCGTCGTTCCGCAGCGTCTCCAGCCCGGACACGAAGGTGTGGCGATAGCCGCGCGCCTTCTGCAGCAGGCGCGAGCCGCCGGCCGGCAGGTCGTGCACGACCTCGGTCTTGCGTAGCGCCAGCCGCTCGAAGTCGATGATGTTGAGGTCGGCCTTCATGCCGGGTGCGATCACGCCGCGGTCGGTCAGGCCATAGACCCGCGCCGTGTCGAGGGTGTGCTTGCGGACGACGTATTCGAGCGGGAAGCGCCGCCCGCGGGTGCGGTCGCGCGCCCAGTAGGACAAGAGGTAGGTGGGGGCGCTGGCGTCGCAGATGAGGCCGACATGGGCGCCGCCATCGGCCACGCCGATCACGGATGCCTCGTCCGCCAGCATCTCGGCGATGACATCGGAGTTGCCGGCGCTGTAGTTCTCGAACGGATAGAGCAGCAGGGCATGGCCGCCCTCGGACAGCATCAGGTCGAGCGCCAGTTCCCACGGGTTGCGCTGCTGCCGGCGGGCCTGGGCCGCCACGCTGTTGGCGATATCGGGCTCCAGGTCGACGGGCTCGGTCAGCAGGGTCGCGCGCTCCAGCATGCGGGCCATGTTGCGCGCGTCGGCGGTGTCCGGCACCTCGGCCACCAGTGCCCGGCGCAGTGCGGGGTCGGCCATGATGGCGCCAAACCGCTTGGTCGGATGGAGCCCGCGCAGGGCATTTTCCCACACCGGGTGGCCGGTGAAGGGGTTGATCGAGGTTTCCAGCCCCATCAGCATGCCGATCGGCCGGCAGCCGACCTGGGCGGTGACGTCGTGGCCCTCGGCGCGGGCGGCATGGATCTGGTCCATCGTCTCGCGCCAAAGGCCGGGCGCCCGGTCGACCTGCACGATCAGCCACGACATCGGCTGGCCGGAAACCCGGCAGAAGCTGCGCAGGATCTCGAACTCGCCGGGACCGAAGTCGGAATTGACCTCGAAGACGCCCCGCCCGGCGCGCTTCATGGCGAGCGCCAGGGCATGCAGTTCCGGCTCGTCGGCCGACAGGCTGGGCGTCAGCGTGCCGTCGCTCGCCTTGTGCTTGATGGTGCGCGACGTGCTGAGCCCGAAGGCGCCGGCCCCAAGCGATTCCTCCAGCAGGCGCGCCATGGTCGCGGCCTCGGACTCGGTCGGGCGCTGGCTGTGGTCGAACCCGCGCTCGCCCATGACATAGAAGCGCAGCACGCCGTGCGGCATCAGCGCGCCGATGTCCATGGCGTAGGAACGTCCGCCCAGCACGTCGAGATATTCGGGGAAGGATTCCCAGTTGAAGGGCACGCCCTCGGACAGGACTGTGCCCGGGATGTCCTCGACCCCCTCCATCAGCCGGATCAGGTGGTCCTTCGACTCCGGCCGCATCGGCGCGAAGCCGACGCCGCAATTGCCGAAGACGGTGGTCGTCACCCCATGCAGCGAGGACGGCGACAGGTACGAATCCCAGGTCGCCTGCCCGTCATAGTGGGTGTGGATGTCGACGAAGCCGGGCGTCACCAGCAGGCCGTCGGCATCGACCGTGCGGCGCGCCACGCCCGACACGCGCCCGACCTCGACGATGCGGCCGTCGGTCACCGCCACGTCGGCCGTGCGGCCGGCAGCACCGGTGCCGTCGACGAGGGTGCCGCCGCGGACGAGCAGATCGAACATGCTGAACTCCTTTGCTGCCCCCCGGGCGACCTTGGGCCCGAGCATAGCGATTGGAAGGCGCGGCTCGTCAAGGGCGGGTCGCCATCAGAACGGCGGCGCCTTCTGCCCGCCCGCGGTTCGTGATAATCAGGCGGTCCAGCCGCCGATCCTCTCAGGGATGCCGCCATGATCCAGGTGATCCGATATGTACCGCTGCTCGCCTTCGTCGTGGTGGCCTACAACATCGTGGCCGCGATCGGGGTCGAGCTGCTGGACAGCACGCTCTTCAGCATCGGCCTGTTGTCCGGGTCGCCCTTCACCTTCCAGGTGAAGGACGCGCTGATGCTGGCCGGGCTGCTGCTGCTGTATGGCGAGCTGAGCAAGGCCACGCGGACCACCACCGTGTCCATCGCCGACCACACGCTGTCGCTGGGCCTGCTGCTCGTCTGCCTGGTGGAGCTGATCGTGGTGCCGTTCGCCGGTACCTCGACCTTCTTCCTGCTGACGGTCATGACCCTGATCGACGTGATCGCCGGCTTCACCATCACCATCAGCGGCGCCCGTCGCGACCTGACCGCGATCCCGCCCGTCCAGTAAAGCTGATCCTGGCACGCGCCTTGCCTCGTCCCCTGGCAGACAGCCAGGAGGGCGGGCGGGATGCGAAAGGTCGAGGACCGGGGCGGACCGGCGCAACCGCTGCTGATCGTCAGCGGCCTGCGCAAGCATTTCCCCCTGAAGAAACCGATGCTGGCCAGCGGCCCGCGGCCGGTGGTGCGCGCGGTCGACGACGTGTCCTTCACCCTGCCCAAGGGCGGCACGCTGGGGGTGGTGGGCGAAAGCGGCTGCGGCAAGTCGACCACCGCCCGGCTGCTGATGCACCTGGTGGAGCCCGATGCCGGCGACATCATCTTCGACGGCGAGGCGGTCGGCGCCCATGACGGCCTGTCGGTGCGGGCCATGCGCCGGCAGATGCAGATGGTCTTCCAGGACAGCTACGCCTCGCTCAACCCGCGCCTGACCATCCTGGAGACGATCGCCTTCGGCCCGGTCTCGCATGGGGCGGCACCCAAGGCCGCCCGCGCCCAGGCGGCCGACCTTCTGGCGCGCGTCGGCCTCGACCCCGTGCAGTTCCAGCGGCGCTATCCGCACGAGCTCTCGGGCGGCCAGCGCCAGCGGGTGAACATCGCCCGCGCGCTGGCCCTGGGGCCGCGCCTGCTCATCCTCGACGAGGCGGTCTCGGCCCTCGACAAGTCGGTCGAGGCGCAGGTGCTGAACCTGCTGGCCGAGCTGAAGGAACAGTTCGACCTGACCTACCTCTTCATCAGCCATGACCTGAACGTCGTCCACTACATCAGCGACGAGGTGATGGTGATGTATCTGGGCAAGGTGGTGGAGATCGGGCCGGTCGAGGTGATCTATGGCGATGCCCGCCACCCCTACACGCGCGCGCTCCTGGCGTCCCGCCCCTCCATGGACCCGGACCTGAAGACGCGCGAGGCACCGATCGTGGGCGACCCGCCGAACCCGATCAACCCGCCGTCCGGCTGCCGCTTCCGCACCCGCTGCACCTTTGCCGAGGATGTGTGCGCCAGGGTCGAGCCACCGCTGGTGGACGGCGCCGGCGCCGGCCATCTGGTCGCCTGCCACATGAACGACCCGGCGTCCGGCCACGGCCGCGCCCGGCTCGCGGCCTGAAGGGGGGCGGGGATGACCACGCTGCTGTCGATCCGCGACCTGCATGTCCGCTTCGAAGGGCGCGACCGCACCGTCCATGCCGTGAACGGCATCAATTTCGACCTGGCGGCGGGCGAGGTGCTGGGCATCCTCGGCGAGTCCGGATCGGGCAAGAGCGTCACCCTGCGGGCCATCCTGGGCCTGCTGCCGCCGCGGCGCACGCGCTACCAGGGCCAGATCCTGTTCGAGGGCAAGGAACTGCTGGGCCTGCCCGACGCGGCCTTCTCGCGCCTGCGTGGCAAGAGCATCTCGATGATCTTCCAGGAGCCGGCGACCAGCTTCGACCCGGTCTATACCGTCGGCCGCCAGATCGCCGAGACGATCATCCGCCACGAGGGCGTCGGCGAGGCGGCCGCCATGGCGCGCGCCAAGGAACTGCTGGAGCTGGTGCGCATTCCATCGGCGGCGGAGCGCCTGCGCGCCTATCCGCACGAGATGTCGGGGGGCATGCGCCAGCGGGCGATGATCGCGCTGGCGCTCGCCTGCCGACCCAAGCTGCTGCTGGCCGACGAGCCGACGACGGCACTCGACGCCACGGTGCAGATCCAGGTCCTGCTGCTGCTGGCGCAGTTGCAGAAGGACCTCGGGCTGGGGGTGATCTTCGTTACCCACGATGTCGGCGTGGCGGTCGAGGTGTCGTCGCGCCTGGCGGTCATGTATGCCGGCCGGGTGGTGGAGACGGGGCCGCTGGCCGACATCGTCCGCCGGCCGGTCCACCCCTACACGCAAGGGCTGCTTGCCTCGACCGTGCATGGGTCGATGCGCGGGCGCCGGCTGGATGCCATCCCGGGTGCCCCGCCAGCGCTGGCGACCGCGCCGGTCGGCTGTTCCTTCGCGCCGCGCTGCCGCCATGCCCAGGCCGAATGCGACCAGCCGCCGCCCGAGCACCGCTTCGGCAGCGGCCGGATGGCGCGCTGCGTCCTGGCGGCGGAGCGTGCGGCGGCGTGACGGCGTAGCGACGGGGGTTCCGTTCCGCCGCCGCGGTCGGTAGGCATGGCGGGCGGCCGGGCCGGCCGCCTCCAGGGGATATCCGCCGATGAAGCCGATCGACCATGCCGATGCCACGCCCGAGGTGCAGGCCGTCTATGACGACATCCAGCAGACCCGCGGCGTGCCCGACGTCAACAATTTCTGGAAGATGGCGGCCAACCACCCGGCCACCCTGCGCCGCACCTGGGACAGCCTGAAGGAGGTGATGGCGCCGGGCGCGGTCGACGTGCTGACCAAGGAGATGATCTTCCTGGCCGTCAGCATCACCAACGGCTGCACCTATTGCATCCGCTCGCACGAGGCGGCCGCCCGCAAGGCCGGGATGAGCGATGCCCAGCATGGCGAGCTGCTGGCAGTCGTCGGCATGGCGAACGAGACAAACCGCCTCGCGAACGGTTATCAGGTGCCGGTCGACGCGGCGCTGCTCGATCGCTAGCCCGCGTCGCCATCCGTAGCGACAGCCAAGGCAAGCCAGCATCATGACGGTCGCCAGACCGGCGGCCGAACGCGCCGCCACGCCAGGGAACGGGGCCACACGCCGGCCCGGCCGAATCGCCACCGTGTCGCCCGGCTGGTGGGTGGTGCTGGGGGCGCTGCTGGTCACCACCGGCCTGTGGGCGGTGGGCCGCGCCGGCATGGCCGACGACGGCCCGCTGTGGCCCTGGCGCGGCCCCGGCATGCTGGTCGCCGCCTGGGCGATCACGCTGCTGGCCGTCATCCTGCTGGCGACGGCGCGCAGCCGCATGATCGAGCCGATGTTCGGCGGGCTGGACCGCGCGGTGCGCCTGCACCGTCGCCTCGGGCCGATCGCGGTCTCGCTCATCGTCGCCCATGTCGCCTTCTACATCCCGCCCACCATCCAGATGGGCGCGTCGATCGGCGATCTGGTGGTGCCGTTCTGGTCGCCCGACGCGCGCACCTTCGATGCCATCGTCCTCTACGCCCTGCTGGCCTGGACGGCGCTCGCCTACACCAGGCGCCTGCGCTACGAGGGCTGGCTGTCGCTCCATGGCTTCATGGGGCCGATCTTCCTCGGCGCGTCGGCCCATTCGCTGCTCGAAGGCTCCACCATCCTCGCCTTCGAGCCGCTGCGCTTCTGGATGTGGCTGCTGGTCCTGGTGGGGATGGCAAGCTGGGCCTATCGCGTCGTCTTCCATCGCTGGCTGGCGCCGCGCTTCCGCTACAAGGTTGAGCGTGTCGAGCCGCGATCGGGCGACACCATCGACCTGGTGCTGCGTCCGCGCGACCGGCGGATGATCTATGAGCCCGGCACCTTCGTCTTCATCCGCCGCCCGGGCGACGCTGCGACCGGGGGCGAGCTGCACCCGTTCTCGATCTCGTCCTCGCCGGCCGAGCGCAACCTGCGGCTGTCGGTACGCATGCTGGGCGACTTCACCCGGTCGCTGGCGAGCCTGCCGGCGGGGGAGCCGATCGAGGTCTTCGGCCCCTTCGGCAGCTTCACCCCGCACCGCTATGCGGGATATCGCCGGCTGGTCTGCCTGGGCGCCGGCATCGGCATCACGCCCTTCCTCGGCATGCTGCGCTTCGAGATGACCAACGACGACTTCCGCCGCATCTGGCTGTGGTACGTCGTGCGCGACGCCGAAAATGCCCCCTACGACGCCGAGATCCGCGACGGCGTGCTGAAGGCGGACTCCTGGATCGACTACGACCTGTGGATCACGCCGGACCGCGGCCGGCTGACGGCGGCCCAGGTGATGGCCGCCGTTCACCCGCTCGACGACTATGCCGTCATGCTGTGTGGCCGGCCGGAGTTCGTGGGCGACATGGTCCGGCAGTTCCTGGCCGCCGGCCTGCCGCGCGAGCGGCTGATCTGGGAGGATTTCCGGTTCAATTGACGAACGGGTTGCAGATTCCCAGAATGATCCATAAATAGATCGCAAAGCCGACCCATGAACTGTTTACGGATCATGCGCGCCGACAATGACGAAGCTCGCGAACCGCGCCTATTCCCGCTACGCCGGTGACGCCGGAGTGTTGCTGGGCCAGTTGATCCGCCGGGCCCGGCTCGAGCGGAATATGACGGCTGCGGAACTGGCCGAGCGCGCGGGCCTTTCGAGAGGCCTGGTCCAGCGCATCGAGAAGGGCGATCCGGGCTGTGCCATCGGGGCCGTCTTCGAGACGGCCGCCATCGTGGGCGTGCGCCTGTTCGACACAGACCAGGCCGGACTGGCGGCGACCATCGATACCAACCGGACGATCCTCGCCCTGATGCCGCGCTCCGTACGCGCCCCGCGGATCGAGGCCGATGACGATTTCTGAGGCTGGCGCCAGATCCGAAGATCGCCCCAGCGAAGCGTATGTCTGGGTCTGGCTTCCCGGCCAGGTCTGCCCCGTCGTTGCGGGCCGTCTCCAAGCGGCCGATGGTTAGCGTGTCTTTATCTGAATCGCAATTTCTTCAAGACAAGTACCGCCGCCGAACCGTATTTCCCCAAAATCGGCCGCGATCTGCGCCTCCGATACCTACCCAACCTTGGCGTAGTCGCGAAATTGCGAGTCAGGAACGCGTATCCCTCAATTGCAGCTCGTCATAGTCCCGATTGTGGAACAGTTCACGATCCTGCCGCTCGGCATCCGATACGAGGAGAATGACGTGTTGTTCGCTGGAGGGGTTTGCATCATCTGCGATCCCATTCGCATCATTGATGCACTTCGCCTCTGCTGCACTTGCTCATCGGCGATATTAACCTGAAGTTGGCAGTTTGCATGCGCCGTCGTCCCAGGCTGGAAGCCGTAGGAAGAGCATTGATCCGCAGTCGACATCCGCGATCCGCAGGCGGCGACTGTCAACAGTCCCAACACTATTAGTCTCCGCATTAGAATCCTCCCTGACGCTGAGCGTAGCGCCTACGCACGGAATAGGCGAGACGCTAGGAGGTCTCACGTCGACCGAGTCGGCCGCGGTAGGGTGACGCTTACCGGTCCCGCATCCGGCGGGGCGGAGGCTTTCCTACCTTGATCAATGGGAGAATGTTTGTGCCGAACAAAGCTATGC
Organism: Stella humosa; assembly: GCF_006738645.1. Classification (GTDB taxonomy): domain Bacteria; phylum Pseudomonadota; class Alphaproteobacteria; order ATCC43930; family Allostellaceae; genus Allostella; species Allostella humosa. Next base: position 1,577,066 of record NZ_AP019700.1, read on the forward strand.
AGGCCGACCCTAGCCTCCGCCAGACGCTGATGCGTTCAAAGGCCCAGCAGAGCCAGAACGCGTCGGCTTTTGGGGGCATCGCTGCTCGTCGAGATATACCGGATCCTAGTTTTTTCGTGGTGTCCCGGACGTTCGAAGCGGCCTCACGATGCTCAAGCGTAGGTGACTGACAAAACGCCCGCACGGGCTGGATGGGGCGCCGATAAATGAGCCGGCGTCCGTTGGCAACCGACCATTGGTATGACACTCGGAGTTTCCTGGCGGCGTTTGCCGCCAGCTCCTCAATCCCTATGCATTCGAGGGGGGCGCCGCCGGAACTGGCGGCGCTGCTGCCTCAATAGCGGTCGAACATCGCCTGCAACCGCTCCGGCTCGCTCGTCACCGTCAGGCCCAGCATCAGCAGGATGCGGGCCTTCTGCGGCGACAGGGTGTCGGCCGCCAGCCAGCCGCGATTGCGCAGGCCGGCACGCGGGACGACGCGGCCGCTCATGGAGCGGGTGGACATGATGACGGGGATGCCGGCGGCGGCCGCCCGGTCGAGCGGTTCGCGCTGGCGTGGCGCCACCATGCCGGGGGCGAGGCCGGCCAGGACCAGGCCCCGGGCGCCGGCCGCCAGGTAGGCCTCGATCGCCACCGCGTCAGCCCCGGCATAGCTGGAGACGATGTCGACGCGGGGCAGGGTGGCCGCGCCCTCGACCGAGAACTCGGTGTCCGGTGCATGGGCGCGCGTCGGCTTGCGGTAGAACAGCACGCGGTCGGGATCGGCATAGCCCAGCAGGCCGAAATCGGGCGTGCGGAAGGTCTGGACGCGCAGGATCGAGGTCTTGGTGACGTCGCGGGCGGACTGGATCTCGTCGTTGAGGACGACCAGGACGCCCATGCCGCGGGCCTCGGCGCTGCCGGCGACGCGCACGGCGTTGCGCAGGTTGGCGCCGGCATCGCTGCCGAAGGCCGAGGCCGGGCGCTGGGCGCCGACCAGCACGACCGGGATGTCGAGCTTCAGCGCCAGGTGCAGGAAATAGGCGGTCTCCTCCAGCGTCGAGGTGCCGTGGGTCAGCACGATGCCGTCCAGGCCGGGATGCCGGCCGGGCAGGGCGTGCAGCAGGGCCAGCAGCTCCAGCCAGTCCGGCACGTCGATGTCCGGGCTGCCGATGGCGCGCCAGGTGACCGGGATGACCTCGCCCGCGGCCGCCACCTCGGGGAACCGCTCCAGCAGGCCGGCGGGGTCGAGCTTCTGCCCGGTGTCGCCATAATCGACATAGTCGAGCGACCCATGGCCCAGCGACGAGATGGTGCCGCCGCTGCCGACGATGCAGACCTTCACTGTCCACCCCCCGCGATGGCAGGCCGGGTGACGCGGTCGCCGGCCGCCTGCTCATAGGCGTGCGCGACGGCCAGCACGACATCGTCGGCGAAGGCCTTGCCCACCACCTGCATGCTGATCGGCATGCCGCTGGAATAGAAGCCGCAGGGCACGGCCGCGGCCGGCTGGCCGGTGACGTTGAAGGGCATGGTGAAGTAGGGCTTGCCGAAGAAGGGGAAGACGGGCGCCTCCTCCATGCGGTCGGGCGGGCCGTACTGGGTGGCGGTCAGGATGGCGTCGTAGGGCGCCATTGCCAGGTTCATCTGGTCGACCAAGGTGCGGCGGAAGCGGATCGCCTGGATGTACTGGTCGGCCGAGATGAAGGCGCCCAGCCGCATGCGGTCGCGGAAGAGGGCGCCATAGATCTCGGGCTGGCGGCGCAGGTGGCGCTGGTGGATGGCGAAGCCTTCGCTCAGCAGGATGATGCGGCCGGCGGCGTGGAAGTCCATGAGGTCGGGCAGCGTCACCTCGTCGACGATCGCGCCCTGGCCGGCCAGCACGGCGGCGGCCTTGTCGATCGCGGCCACGAGCTCGGGGTCGGCCGATTCGTGCCATGCCTTGGCGACGCCGATGCGCATGCCCTCGACCGGGCGGCCGATTGCACCCTTGAAGTCGGGCACCGGGCCATTGACCGAGGCCGGGTCGGCCGGGTCATGCCCGGCCAGCACTTCCATCATCAGGGCGCAGTCCTGGGCGGTCCAGGTCATCGGCCCCGCATGGTCGAGCGTCCAGCTCAAGGGCAGCACGCCGCGGCGGGAGACGAGCCCGTAGGTCGGCTTCAGCCCGACCAGCCCGCAGAAGCCGGCCGGCCCCCGGATCGAGCCGCCGGTGTCCGACCCCATGGCGCCCGCGCACATGCCGGACGCGACGGCCACGCCCGAGCCACTGGACGACCCGCCCGGCTGGAGGTCGCGGTTCCACGGGTTGCGGGCGGGCGGGCTGAACAGGTCGGGGGAGGGGCCGCCGAAGGCGAATTCGTGGGTCGACAGCTTGCCCAGGCTGATGGCGCCGGCTTCCGCCAGGCGCGCTACCGTCTCGGCGTCCTCGGACGGCACATTGTCCTTCAGCAGGCGGGAATGGGCCGTGGTCGGGATGCCCTTGGTCGAATAGATGTCCTTCAGCCCGATCGGGATGCCGTGCAGGGGACCGCGCCAGTTGCCGGCCGCGATCTCCGCCTCGGCCGTGCGGGCGGCGGCCTTGGCCTCCTCGGTCGTCACCAGGATGTAGGCGCTGAGGTCGCCGTCGATGGCGGCGATGCGCGCCAGGTAGGCGTCGACCAGCTCCACCGGCGACAACTGCTTCGATCCGATCAGCGCCGACAGGCCGGCGATGGTCATGTCCGTCAGGCTGGTCATGCCGCCACCCCGGCGCCGGCCGGCACGAAGACCAGGGCGGGCTCCGCCGTCAGGTCGGCGTCGGTCGGCAGGCGCGACAGCAGGACCGCGTGCATCTTCAGCCACGCGTCGTGCATGCGCGGCGCTTCCTCGTCGGTGAAGGTGAGGCCGGCCTGGCGGGTGAGTGCGAGGAAATCCTCGGTCAGGGCTTCGGACATTCGGCGTCCTTGTTAGCGTTGGATATCGAGGGCCTGGCGCAGGCCGTCGCTCAGCAGATTGAAGCACATGCAGGTGACGAAGATCACCGCCCCCGGCAGGGCCGCGTTCCAGGGTGCCACATAGATCGACTGGCGCAACGTGTTCAGCATCAGGCCCCAGTCGGCCTCCGGCGGGCTGACGCCGAGGCCGAGGAAACTGAGGCCCGAGGCGACGACGATGGCGACCGACAGCAGGCTGGAGGCATAGACGAGCACCGGGCCGACGACGTTGGTCAGCACATGCACGCGGATGATGGCGAAGGTGGACGCCCCGCTGGCCCGTGCTGCCTCGACATAGGGCAGGCTGCGCACCTGGGTCGTCACGCTCTCGGCGATGCGGGTCAGCGGCGGGATGAAGATGAGCGTCAGCGAGATCAGGCCGTTGGTGAGGCCCGCCCCCATGGCGCCGGAAATGGCGATCGCCAGCAGGATCGAGGGGAAGGCGTAGAAGACGTCGGTCGTGCGCATGATCGCCATGTTGACCCAGCCGCCGACGAAGCCCGCGATCATGCCGAGCGTGCCGCCGATGATGAAGGCCAGCAGTACGGGCGTGAAGGACATGAAGAGCGAGATGCGGCCGCCATAGATGAGGCGGGTCAAGAGGTCGCGGCCCAGCTCGTCGGTACCGAGCAGGTAGCCCGGCGTGCCGATCGGGGCCAGGCGCCGCAGCATGCTGGTTTTGTAGGGGTCATGCGGGGCGACCAGCGGGGCGAAGACGGCGGCCAGCACGATCGCCACCAGGACGGCCAGGCAGAACAGCGTCACCGGGTCGTGCTTCAGGCGGCGGACGACGCTGATCCAGTAGCCGGGCGGCTTGTCGACGGCGACGGGTGCCCGCGGCAGGATGACGGCATCAACGGTGGTTTCGGCCATGGGCGTCGCCTCCGGTCAGCGCTTGATGCGCGGGTCGAGCACCGCTTGCAGGATGTCGACCAGCAGGTTGAGGGTGACGAAGAACAGCGCCAGCACCAGGATCACCCCCTGGAGCATCGGGATGTCGCGCGAGAAGATCGAGTTGTTGAGCAGCAGGCCGGTGCCGGGCCAGGCGAACACCGTCTCGATCAGGATCGAGCCGCCCAGCAGGTAGCCCATCTGCAGGCCCATCACCGCCAGTACCGTGGGGGCGGCGTTCTTGGCGACATGGCCCAGGATCTTGCGGCCGGTCAGACCCTTGGCCCACAGCGCCTGGACGAATTCCTGGCTCATCGTCTCGCGCACGCTCTCGCGCACGGTCCGGGCGACGATTGCCATGGGGATCACCGACAAGGCGATGGTCGGCAGGATCAGGTGGCGCAGGTTCTCGGGCGTGAAGCTGAAGTTGGTCGACCCGTCCGGACCCATGCCCATCGACGGCAGGATGTCCCATTCGACCGAGAAGATGATGACCAGCACGATCGACAGCCAGTAGTGCGGCACGCTGACCCCGGTGACGGCCAGTGCGGTCACCGCCCGGTCGATCGGGCGACCATGGAAGTAGCCGGCGATGCCGCCCAGCACCGTGCCCACGGTGAAGGCCAGGCACGAGGCCAGGACGGCCAGCAGCAGGGAATTGAAGAAGGCGGGCGGGATCTCGTCGATGACATGGCGGCGGGTGGCGATCGAGGTGCCGAGGTCGCCCGTTACCGCCTTGCCGAGCCAGATGACGTACTGGACGGGCAGGGGCTTATCGAGGCCGTATTCCTTCTTGATGCGGTCGATCAGTTCCTTGGGCGCATCCTCGGGCAGGATGGCGCTCAAGGGGTCGGAGGGTCCGAGATAGACCAGCGCGAAGCACAGGATCGTCACGCCGAGCGCGATCGGGATCGTGTAGAGCGTGCGCCGCAGGATGTAGCCCAGCATCGAACCCTCCCCCTTGCCAGCAGACCCTCGACCTAGTCCTTGGTGACCGGCGTCAGGTCCTGGAACCAGCTCTTGGCCTGGACGAACCCTTTCACATTGCGGGCGATCGCCCGCGGGTTCACGTCATGGGTGATCCAGATCCATTCCGCCTTGTCGACGATGGCGGCATGGAGTTCGCCCAGCACGGCGTTCTGGGCTTCCAGTTCGAAGGTCTGGGAGGCCTTCATCATCAGGGCGTTGTATTCCGGGTCGTCCACCAGCCCCCAGTTGGACCCGCCCGGCGGAATGCGATTGGGCAGGAAGAAGCGGTCGAAGGCGCTGAAAGGGTCCTGGATCGAGCGGCTGATGATGAGGGAATCGATCCCGGCCTTCAGGATGTCCGGGTGGTTGGCCGGCTGGCGGCCGACGGCCAGCAGCGCGTTCCATTCCATCACCTCGGCGGTCACGCTGAAGAAGCACTCGTTCAGGTTGGCCTGGATCGCCTCGAACATCGGCAGCGGCTGCATCTGGCCGGAGCCGGAGGTCGAGATGGCGATCTTGATGGGCTGCTTCTTGGTCGCCGAGAAGCCGGCCTCGGCCATCAGCTTGCGGGCCTCGTCGGGCTTGTAGGCCAGCTCGAACTTGGGCTTGCCGAACCAGGTGTCGCCCGGCGGCATGTGGCCCTTGGCCGGCAGCGACAGGCCGCCCAGCAGGCTGTTGATGCCATCGCGGTCGACGCAGAGGTTGGCCGCCTTGCGCACCCGGATGTCGTTCCAGGGGGAACCCGGCGCGCGGGATGGCGCGATCGCCCAGTTGTGCGGATAGCCGTTGGTGACGATCTGCATGCCGGCCTGCTTCAGGCGCGGCACCGTGTCGGGCGAGGGCGCCTCGATCCAGTCCACCTGGCGCGACAGCAGCGCTGCCGTGCGCGCCGATGCCTCGGGAATGGGCAGCAGCACGACGCGGTCCAGCTTGGGAACGCGCTTCTTGTCCCAATACTCCTTGTTGGCCGTCATCTCGGCCCGCTCACGCGGCACCACGCGCTGGAGCTTCCACGGGCCGGTGCCGACCGGCGCCTTCGCGAAGGCCTCCCAGCTACCGACCTTGTCGTAGTGGGCCTTGGACGGCATGAACCAGAAGCTGACCTGGTAGGGGATGTAGGCGCTGGGCGTGTGGGTGACGATCTCCACCGTGTAGGTGTCGACCTTGCGCACTTCCTTGATGTCGGGGATGCGGGTGGCGACCTGGGCGGCCTGCTTGGGGTCGTAGTGCTTGGCCTTGGTGTCGCGGTTCACCTCGAAGTTGAAGACCACGTCGTCGGCGGTGAACTCGCCGCCGTCATGGTACTTCACCCCCTGGCGCAGCTTGAAGGTCCACTTGGTCTTGTCGCTGGCGTCGACCGACCAGGATTCGGCCAGGCCGGGCACCAGGCCGGCGGACTTGTCGGCGCTCGACAGGTCCCACAGGACGAGCGTGTCGTAGACCATGTAGCCCATGAACCGGTAGCCCTCGGCACCCTGGTCCGCCTGGCCCGCGGTGTAGGGGATGTCGGCCGCCGTCATGCCGACGCGCAGCACCTTTTCCTGCGCCAGCGCCGGCCCGGCCAGCGCGCCCGCCACCAGCAGGGCGGCCGGCAGCAGGCCCATCGCCCCCCGGTTCCTCGTCTTCCCGAACGTCGTCATGGATGTGCTTCCCCCAATCGGTCGTGGCTATCGGGCCAGGCACAGGTCGGGGCGACGGCGCCCCGGCCCGGCCGGATTGGCCTCAGTCCTTGGTGACGGACGTCAGGTCCTGGAACCAGCTCTTGGCCTGGACGAACCCTTTCACGTTGCGGGCCAACGCCCGCGGGTTCACGTCATGGGTGATCCAGATCCATTCCGCCTTGTTGACGAGGGCGGCGTGCAGTTCGCCCAGCACGGCGTTCTGGGCCTCCAGCTCGAAGGTCTGGGACGCCTTCTGGATCAGGGCGTTGTATTCCGGGTCGTCGACCATGCCCCAGTTGGAGCCGCCGGGCGGAATGCGGTTGGGCAGGAAGAAGCGGTCGAAGGCGCTGAACGGGTCCTGGATCGCGCGGCTGATGATGACCGAATCGACGCCCGCCTTGACGATGTCGGGATGGTTGGCGGGGTTGCGGGCAAAGGCCGTCAGCGCATTCCACTCCATCACCTCGGCGGTGACGCTGAAGAAGCACTCGTTCAGGTTGGCCTGGATCGCCTCGAACATCGGCAGGGGCTGCATCTGGCCGGAGCCGGAGGTCGAGATGGCGATCTTGATCGGCTGCTTCTTGCCAGCCGAGAACCCGGCCTCGGCCATCAGCTTGCGGGCCTCGTCCGGCCGGTAGCCCAGTTCGAAGCTGGGCTTGCCGAACCACAGGTCGCCTGGCGGCATGTGGCCCTTGGCCGGCAGCGACAGGCCGCCCAGCAGCTTGTTGATGCCCTCGCGATCGACGCAGAGGTTGGCCGCCTTGCGCACGCGGACGTCGTTCCAGGGCGAGCCGGGTGCCCGCGACGGCGCGATCGCCCAGTTATGCGGGTAGCCGTTGGTGATGATCTGCATGCCGGCCTGCTTCAGGCGCGGCACCGTGTCGGGCGAGGGTGCCTCGATCCAGTCCACCTGGCGCGACAGCAGGGCGGCGGTGCGCGCCGATGCCTCGGGGATGGGCAGCAGGATCACCCGGTCGACCTTGGGCACGCGGTCCCGGTCCCAATAGTCCTTGTTGCCGGCCATCTCGGCCCGCTCGCGCGGGACCACCCGCTGGAGCTTCCAGGGCCCGGTGCCGACGGGCGCCTTGGCGAAGGCCTCCCAGCTCCCGACCTTGTCGTAGTGGGCCTTGGACGGCATGAACCAGAAGCTGACCTCGTACGGCACGTAGGCGGTCGGCGTGTGGGTGATGATTTCGATGGTGTATTTGTCGACCTTGCGGACCTCCTTCAGGTCCGGGATGCGGGTTGCCACCTGGGCCGCCTGCTTGGGGTCGTAGTGCTTGGCCTTGGTGTCGCGGTTCACCTCGAAGTTGAAGACCACGTCGTCGGCGGTGAACTCGCCGCCGTCATGGTACTTCACCCCCTGGCGCAGCTTGAAGGTCCACTTGGTCTTGTCGGCGGCGTCGACCGACCAGGATTCGGCCAGGCCGGGCTTCAGGGCGGCCGGCTTGTCCGCGCTCGACAGGTCCCACAGGACCAGCGGGTCGTAGAGCATGTAGCCCATGAAGCGGAAGCCCTCGAAGCCCTGGTCGGGCTGGCCGGCCGCGTAGGGGATGTCGGCGGCCGTCATGCCGACCCGCAGCACCTTCTCCTGCGCTGCCGCCACCCCCGCCGTTGCCATCGCGGCGGCGGCAAGACCGCCCGCGACCGCGCCCCATCGGAACTTTGCCGACCCCGTCGCCCGTGCAAACTTCATCTGCCTCTCCCGTTTTCGAGGGTGAGCCCGGTGGTTTCCTGGAAGCCTCCCGCCTGGTGCTTTTCGTTTCGTTGGCTGCTTCAGGCCGGCAGGTTGGGCACGCGGCGGTGCCACCCCGTCGCCTGCTGGTACTGGTGGGCGACCCGCAGCAGCAGCGGCTCGCTGAACGGCCGGCCGACGAGCTGGACCGCCATCGGCAGGCCCGCCCCGTCGAAGCCGATCGGCAGGGCCAGCGCCGGCAGGCCCAGATAGTTGAAGGGCCGGGTGTAGCGGGTGAGGCGTGCCACCATGGCCGGGATGGCCGCGGTCTGCTCCTCGTCCGTCTCGGCGATGGTGGGCACGGGGAAGGTGAGGATGGGGGCGGCCATCAGGTCGATGCCGGCCATCACCGTCTCGACGAACTGCCGCAGGAGGCGGCCGCGCAGCGCCATCGCCTCCAGGTAGCGGGTGGCCGGGATGTGGTAGCCGGCCTCGGTGCGGCTGTGGACATGGACCGAATAGTCCTGCGGCCGGTCGCGCATCCAGGTCCCATGGGCAGCCGCCGCCTCCGACTTGGAGATGGCGTCGCCCAGGGCGAAATAGGGCTCGAGCGGCGGGGCGGGAACGGCCGCGCCCGCCATGCCTAGACCGGCCAGGACGTCCATGGCGGCCGACACGGCGCCCGCCACCTCGGGCGTCGCATCGGCCATCCAGGCTTGCGGCGGCAGGCCCACGCGCAGGCCGGCCACCGACCGGTCCAGGAAGGTTCGGTCGTCGGGGAAGGGGCGGCGGCTGGTCGTGGGGTCGCGCGGATCGTGGCCGCTGATGGCGGCCATCATCAAGCTGGCGTCGGCGGCCGTGCGGGTAAGCGGCCCGATGGTGTCGAGCGACCAGGCGCGCGGCATCGAGCCAGCCCGGCTGACCCGGCCATAGGTCGGCTTCAGCCCGATCAGCCCGTTCATCGCCGCCGGCAGGCGGATCGAACCACCCGTGTCCGATCCAAGCGCCCCCGCCACCATGCGCGCGGCCACGGCGGCACCCGAGCCCGCCGACGACCCGCCGGTGATGCGCGACGGGTCCCAGGGGTTGCGGTTATGGCCGAAATGGATGTTGTGGCCGGTCGGCCCGGCCGCGAATTCCGACATGTTGAGCCAGCCGACCGTGATGGCACCGGCAGCCTCCAGCCGGGCTACGGCGGGGGCAGGGTCGGGCTGCGGCTGGCCCGGCAGGATGGCCGAGCCGCCGGTCATCGACCCGCCGGCGCGGGCGAACATGTCCTTGTGGGCGAGCGGCACGCCGTGCAGCGGCCCCGCCCATTGCCCGGCCGCGGCGGCGCGGTCGAGGTCGGCTGCCCGGGCCAGGGCGGCATCGGCCTCGACCCGCACGAAGGCGTTGACGACCGGCTGCCACTGGCTGATCCGGTGCAGGGCCGCGCGCGTGGCTTCGACGGACGAAAGTTGACGGTGGCGGATGGCGCCGGCGAGCTCGGCCACGCCCATCAGGGCCGGGTCGGTCATCGGCCGTCCTCGGGCCGCGCCAACTCGTCCAGGACGGCCAGGAACTGCATCGGCTCGTCGAAGAACCAGAATGGCGGAACGATGGCGGCCATCTGCGCCTGGATGCGCGCCACCTCGGCCGCCAGTTCGCCGGCGCGCTCGATCGTCAGGGACAGCCCATGCAGTTCCAGGCCCTGGGCCTGGATCAGCGCGGCGGATACGGAAGGGGAGGGATCGGTCGGCATCGTGCCGACGGCGTCGCAACAAGCATGCCATGGGCTGGCGTTGCCGCGGTCGATCGGCGGGCCGGAAAAAGAAGAGGCCGCACCCGAAGGTGCGGCCCAAGTTTAGGGAGGAAACGCCCAAGAAGACACAACATGCACCGCGAGGCGGTGTGGGCCATGCTGCGAAACCGAATATGCACCCTCGCCTGGCGGCTTTCAAGAGGTTTTTTGCAGTTGCTCACTGAAAGAATGGTGCATGATCTTCAGTGGCCCGGAGGCGGATCATATATCGCACTATGTCAGGTAATTAGCGGATTTTCCGCATCTCGAAACAGAGCTGTATGGCTCGAAAAAGCTCTTGTGCAATGCAGCACTGCGACGTTCCGTCGCGCATTTCCAGCCGTTCCGTTGCCGCTGCCCGACCCAGGCCTTAGATTGCCCGACGCCGACGAACCGGCAGGAGACGAAGGCCCGGCATGGTCGACAGCAACGCCACCCAGGAGCGCCCCGCAGCCCCGCCCGCCCCGGCCGACAGGCACCATGCGCTGGGCCTGGAGGCGATGAACCGCCGTCGCCTGGATGCGGCGATCGGCCATTTCACCGCCGCGCTGGCCTGCGATCCGCGGCATGTGCCGAGCCTGGCCAACCTCGCATCTGCCTTGCAATCCGCGGGCCGGCCGGCCGAGGCGCTGGACGGATTCGACCGCGCGCTGCTCCTGGCGCCCGGCCACCCGGGCATCCACCATAATCGCGGCAATGCCCTGCTGGCCCTGGGCCGGGCCGGGGAAGCTGTCGACGCGCAGGCCCGCGCGTCCGCGCTGGCGCCGGGGGAAGTACGGTTCCTCCATGCCTGGGGTCTGGCGCTCGAGCGCGCCGACCGGCTGGAGGAGGCGGAGGACCGCCTGCGGGCGGCCCTGGCGCTGGCGCCTGGCCACGCGCCGTCGTCGGCCGCCCTGGCCCTGCTGCGCCTGGCCCGGGGGGATGCCGAGGAGGCCCTGTCCCTGTGGCGGGCCCAGGCGGCCCGGGCCCGCCGCGTCGACCCGCCCGTCCCCTACGGCACGGTCGACCGCCTGGCCAACCGCAGCCGCATCCGCCATGACCTGGAGCAGTTCCGCTGGCTGCTGTCGGCCAGTGGCGACCCGGCGGTCGACCGGGCGGCCATCGAGCGGCTGGTCCCGCCCTACGAGGCCCTGCTGCGGGTCATGCCGGATGGCGACGAGACCCGCCGTCCCGTCGCCCTGACCGACCCGATGCTGGCGGCACTCGGGCACCGCTACAATCGCGCCATCCACCGGCTGGAGGCGCCGGCCGTGGCGGGCGACCCGTTCTCCCCCCGCGACTGGGGCCGGGTGGAAGCCGCCTATCACGCCGATGCACCCGGGATCGTGTGGGTGGACGACTTCCTGGAGGAGGCGGCACTGCGCTCCTTGCGCCGGTTCTGCTTCGGCTCGACCATCTTCCACCATGTGAAGCATGGCGGCTATGTCGGGTCCTACCTGCCGGAGGTGGCGTGCGGCCTGCTGGCCCAGATCGCGGCCGAGCTGCCGCGGCGGCTGCCGTCGGTCATCCGCCATCACCGCCTGCGCCAGATGTGGATCTACAAGTATGACGGCCAGATGGAGGGGATCGGCACCCATGCCGATGCCGCCGCCGTCAACGTCAACTTCTGGCTGACGCCCGACGAGGCCAATCTCGATCCGTCCTGCGGCGGCCTGGTGATCCATCGCTGCGAGGCGCCGCTCGACTGGTCGTTCCAGCGTTTCAACGCGGACGAGGACGCGATCGCCGCCCACCTCGCCCGGCACGACGCCGGTTCGCTCAAGGTCGACTACCGCAGCAACCGGGCGATCATCTTCCATTCGGATCTTTTCCACGCCACCGACCGTTTTTCTTTCCGGGATCGGTACGAGGATCGCCGCTTGAACGTTACCATGCTGTTCGGCGATCGGGCCGACGGGCGGTAGCGTCGGAAAGCGGGCTCGCGGATGAATTTCTTCACGGTCTATCGCCGGGTCCTGGCGCTGCTGGCGCCGGAGCGCAACCTCGTCATCCTGCTGGGCATAGCCAACCTGGCGCTGGCCACGCTGCCATTCCTGGAGCCGCTGCTGTTCGGCCGGGTGGTGGACACGCTGGCCGGCAGCCCTGGGCGGCCGGCGGCCGACGTCTGGGCCGATGCCATCGTCCTGCTGACGATCTGGGGCGCGGTCGGCGTCGGCGGCATCATCGCCAACATGACCGTGTCGCTGCATGCCGACCGGCTGGCCCATCGCAACCGCCTGGCGGCGATGCGGTCGTTTTTCGAGCATGTGTTGCAGCTTTCGGTGGCGTTCCACACCCGCACCCATTCCGGCCGCCTGCTGAAGGTGATGCTGCAGGGCAGCGACCACCTGTTCGGCCTGTGGCTCGCCTTCTTTCGCGAGCATCTGGCGACCTTCGTGTCGCTGGTGGTGCTGCTGCCCCTGTCGCTGTGGCTGAACTGGCGCCTGGGGCTGCTGCTGGTCGGCCTCATCGTCATCTTCTGCAGCCTGACGCTGTTCGTCGTCCGCCGCGCGGAAGCGGCCCAGACCGCGGTCGAATCGCAGCATTCGGAACTGGCCGAGCGCACCGGCGACGCGCTCGCCAACGTGCTGCTGATCCAGAGCTTCGTGCGCCTGGCAGCCGAGGTGCGGCAACTGGGCGACGTCATGCAGCGGCTGCTGGCGGCCCAGTTCCCGGTCCTCAACTGGTGGGCGCTGGCGACCATCCTGGCCCAGTCGGCCAGCACCATCACCGTCATCTCGATCTTCCTGCTCGGCACCAGCCTGCACCTGGAGGGCAAGGCGACGGTGGGCGAGATCGTCATGTTCATGGGCTTCGCCACGCTGCTGATCGCGCGGCTGGAGCACGCCATGTCCTTCATCAGCCGCCTGTTCTTCCAGATGGCGGCGATCGCCGACTTCTTCGCCGTGCTGGATGCGCGGCCGATCGTGACCGAGCCCGCCAATGCCATCACCATCGACCGCGCCCAGGGGGCGGTGCGGTTCGAGGATGTGACGTTCGCCTACGATCCCGGCCGGCCGGCGCTGCGCGGCATCTCGTTCGAGGCCGCACCCGGCGAGACTGTGGCCCTGGTCGGCCCGACGGGGGCCGGCAAGAGCTCGACCCTGGGCCTGCTGTTCCGCCTGTGGGACCCGCAGTCGGGCCGCATCACCATCGACGGCCACGACATCCGCGAGCTGACGCTGGAATCCCTGCGCCGCAACATCGGCGTCGTCTTCCAGGAGAGCGCGCTCTTCTTCCGCAGCATCGCCGAGAACCTGCGGGTCGGCCGGGCCGATGCGACCGACGAGGAACTGGTCGCGGCCGCCAGGGCGGCGCAGGCGCACGACTTCATCATGCGCCAGGCCCAGGGCTACGAGACGCCGATCGGCGAGCGCGGGGTGACCTTGAGCGGCGGCGAGCGCCAGCGCCTGGCGATCGCGCGGGCCATCCTGAAGGACCCGCCGATCCTGGTGCTGGACGAGGCGACGAGCGCACTGGATTCCGTCACCGAGAGGCTGGTGCAGGATGCCCTGGCCGCCGTCACGCGCGGCCGCACCACCTTCATCATCGCCCACCGCCTGTCGACCATCCGCGACGCCGACCGCATCCTCGTGTTCGAGGACGGCCACGTGATCGAGCAGGGGTCGTTCGACGAACTGATGGCGGCTGGCGGTGCCTTCGCCCGGCTGGTGCGCACCCAGTACGGCGACGCGGCGCTGGCGTGAGCCGCGCCCGGCCTATTCCTCGGTCGTGCCGGTCGCCGCCCCGCTCAGGCACTCGTTGACGACCGGCAGCAGCTTGCTGCGGGTGATCGGCTTGCCGACCGAGCGGGTGGCGCCCAGAAGCTGGGCCACTTCCAGATGGTCCATCGTGCCCATGGCCCCGCTCATGATCGTGGCGCGCGGGCCGCCGGACATGGCGATGATCGGCACCTTGCGGTCGATGCGGCGGATTTCGCGAATCGTCTCCAGCCCTTCGACCTCGGGCATGAAGATGTCGGTCACGATCAGGTCGAAGGCGCCGGCCCGGAATGCCTTCAGGGCTTCCCGCCCGTTAATGGCGACCTCGACCTCGTGCGCTGCCGATTCGAGCAGGGCCACGATGGTCTTGGCCACCAGCTCGTCGTCGTCGATCACCAGGATTCGCGCCACTCGATCTCTCAGTTCGACCTACGGAACGGGCGCAGCATAGGCCGAGATCGGCCACCATCGCAATCGGCTGTTCAACATGCGACAGAACTACCATTGATATGTAAGGCGATCTCGACAACATAGGCGCCCGAACCGCGGCCGTGGCACTGCTAGGGGTGGAGAGGGTCGTGTCCGAGGGGCGCATCCGACTGCTGTCGATGGGGGTTTTCCTGGCCGCCCTGTGCGGCTGGGTGGGGTTTGGCATCGTTCACGACCGCGCCGACACCGAGGCGGCGGCCTTTCGCCATGGCACGAACCTGGCCGATGCGCTGGCCAGGCAGGCGGGGCAGGCGATCGCCGTCACCGACCACTCGCTGTCCGCCCTTATCGCCGCCATCCCGGTCGCCGGCATTCCCGCGGCGGAAAACCGGAACATCATCTTCGACCTGCTGTCGGAACGGCAGAAGGCGGGGGTCGGCTCGCTCGACTATTTCATCATGGACGGGCAGGGGCAGCTCCTGCACAGCGCGCGCAGTCGTCAGCCGCGCGGTGAGGATCTGTCGCAGCGGGACTGGTTCGCGGCCCTGGAGCGCGACCGGAATCCCGGCCTGGCGATCGGCAAGCCCGTTCGGATCGCGACCGGCGAAGGCCGCCGGGAATGGGCGATCATCGTCCATCGCGCCGTGCGGGATGGCGACGGACGACTCCTGGCGGTATTCGCCGCCGCCCTGTCGATCGACTATCTGGGGCATTTCTACGGGGCCCTGGACATCGGCCCGGTCGGCCGCGTCAGTCTCTTTCGCGACGATGGCGTGGTACTGACGCTGCACCCTTTTCGTGAGGCGGCGCTGGGGGCGTCGCGCGCCACCCTGCCGCTGTTCGTCGAGTATCTGCCCCGGGGCCCGAGCGGGCGCTTCGTGGTCGACAATCCGATCGACGGCGAACGCCGGCTGGTGGCGTACCGCGCGGTCGACGGCTATCCGCTCGTGGTCGCCGTCGGGATGGATGCGGCGTGGGTCCTGCGGCCATGGCTCGCGCGTTCCCTGCGCCTGCTGGTCACGCTCGGCCTGCTGGTGGCGCTGGTGGTGGTGCTGGCGCTCTATGCGCGCAAGCTCGCGGCCCGGCGCGCGGCCGCCGGCCTGGAGGAGACACGCAAGCTCAACCTCCTGGCGCGCGCATCGCTCGACCTCGCCCGGACGCGCTCGGCCGAGACGATGCTGCGGTCGGCCGCGGCCCTGACGCGCTCGCTGGTCGGTGCCCACCAGTCGGTCGTCGTCGCCAGCCCGCTCGATGGCGGGCCGCCGGTAGTCCATGCCGTCTCGCTCAGCGACCGCTACGCCCAGTGGCGGGGCTACGAGGAGGCGCCGACCGGGGCCGGAATCTACCGCCTGGTCGTGGAGAGCAACAAGCCGATGCGCCTGACCCAGGCGGAGTTGGAGGCCCATCCCGCCTGGCGCGGCTTCGGTGAGGCCAGCGACCGCCACCCGCCGATGCGCGGCTGGCTGGCGGTGCCGCTCGTGGGCCAGGACGGCAGCAACATCGGCGTCATCCAGTTGTCCGACCGCGACCAGGGCGACTTCTCGGAGGCCGACGAGGCGATCTGCCAGCAGTTCGCCCTGATGCTCTCGACCCTGATCGAGAACCTGCGCTCGTCCGAGGCGCTGGGCCAGGCGCTGGATGCCGAACGCCTGGCCCGGGCCGAGCTGGAGGCGACGCGGGCGGCGGCCGAGCGCGCGCGCCTGCGCTCGGAGACGATCCTCGACAGCATCTCGGACGCCTTCTACGTCCTGGACCGGGAATTCCGCTTCCAGTACCTGAACGACCGCGCCATCGCCGTGATGGGCAAGGACCTGGTCGGCCGCGTCGTGTGGGACGCTTTCCCTGCCGCCGATTCGGTGATCCGCCCGGCTCTCGAACGTGCGATGAGCTCGGGCCAGGCTGAGGTATTCACGGTCCATTACGGGCCGCTGCAAGCTTGGTTCGACGCCCGTGTCTATCCCTTCGAGGATGGGCTCTCGGTCTATTTCCATGACGTGACCGAGAAGCTCGATACCGAGGCCCGCCTGCTGCAGGCCCAGAAGATGGAGGCGGTGGGCCAGTTGACGGGCGGCATCGCCCATGATTTCAACAACCTGCTGACGGTCATCCTTGGCATGGGCGATGCCATTCTGGCGGCGCCGTCGGCCGATCCCGGACTGCGCGAGAAGATCGAGACGATCATCGCCGCCGGAGAGCGCGGCGCCCAGCTTACGGCCAGCCTGCTCGCTTTCTCGCGCCGCCACCCGCTGGACCCGCGGGCGACCGACATCGGCCAACTCCTCGGGCGCACCGAGGGCCTGCTGTCGCGCACCCTGGGCCAGGGGATCGAGACCGAGGTGGTGACCTCCGGCAGCCTGTGGCGGGCGATGGTCGATGCGGGCCAGCTCGAATTGGCGCTGCTGAACCTCGCCATCAATGCGCGCGACGCCATGCCCGAAGGGGGGCGGCTGACCATCGAGGCGGCAAACGCCCGGCTCGACGAAACCTACGCGACCGTCCACCCCGAGGTCTCGGCCGGCCAGTACGTCATGATCGCGGTCAGCGACACCGGCACCGGCATGAGCGAGGCGGTGGTGGCCCGCGCGTTCGAGCCGTTCTTCACGACCAAGCCCGTGGGCAAGGGGTCCGGCCTCGGCCTCAGCATGGTCTATGGCTTCGTCAAGCAGTCGGGCGGGCAGGTGAAAATCTACAGCGAGCCCGGCGAAGGCACCGCGGTGAAGCTCTATTTGCCGCGGGCGATCGAGCGGACGGCCGGTGTCCGCGCCGACGAGGAGCCGATCGCCCGTCCACCCGGCGGCAACGAATCGATCCTGGTGGTGGAGGATTCGGGCGAAGTTTGCCGCCTCTTCGCCAACTCGTTGCGGGCACTGGGCTATGGCGTGACGGTGGCAAGTGATGCCGAGGCGGCGCTGCGGCAGATGGCGGGCGCGCGCTTCGACCTGCTGCTGACCGATGTCGTCCTGCCCGGGGCGATGAACGGCCGCGAACTGGCCGACGAGATCCGCCGCCGCCAGCCCGGCCTGCCGGTGCTGTACACGTCGGGCTATACCGAGAACGCCATCGTCCATCACGGCCGCCTCGACCCGGGCGTGCGGCTGCTGCGCAAGCCGTTCCGCCATGCCGATCTGGCGCGGATGGTGCGCATCGCCCTGGCGGATGGCGCCGGCGGGAAGTAGGGCCACCAAACACCCAGTCACTTATCTATTGCGCTAAGTGTCGGGGCTCGATACTTAGCCATATGGAACAATATCTGCCATCGCTCGACGGCATCTTCCAGGCCCTGGCCGACCCGACCCGCCGGGCGGTGCTGGGCCGCCTCGGCCAGGGACCGGCCAGCGTCGGCGAACTCGCCCGGCCGTTCGCCATGGCCCTGCCGTCTTTCATGAAGCACATCCGCCTGCTCGAGGAGAGCGGCTGGATCCGTACGCAGAAACGGGGCCGCGTGCGCACCTGCACGCTGGAGCGACAGTCGTTCGCCGCCGTCGACAACTGGCTCGCCGCGCAGCGCGCCCTGTGGGAGGGTCGGACCGACCGGCTCGAACGCTTCGTCACCACCGCCGACCAAGAGGACGAGCCCGCATGACCCGGTTTCCCGATCCCGACCTCGACCTGACGATCGCCCGCATCATCCGCGCCCCGCGCGCGGCCATCTGGCGCGCCTGGACCGAGCCCGCCGCGTTTGCGCGCTGGTGGATCCCCGCACCCATCGTCTGCCGCGTGGCGGCCATGGAGGTCACCCCGGGCGGTGCCCTGGTGACCGAGATGAGCGAGGATGGCGGCCCCTTCGTGCCCCATCTCAGCGCCTGCTACCTGGCCGTCGACCCGCTGGAGCGGATCGTCTTCACCAACATGCTGACCGGCGGCTGGCGCCCGGCCGAGCGCGGCTTCATGACGGCCGTCATCACGCTGCGCGACCATCCGGACGGCACGGAATATTCCGCCGTCGCCATGCACCGCAGCCCGGCCGAGCGGCAGAAGCACGAGGACATGGGTTTCTTTGATGGCTGGGGGACTGTGACGGAACAGCTAGCCTGCCTGGTGGAGTAAGGGGTCCTGCGGTGATTGACGGGTCATTCACCGCACTGGATGCGGTGAATAGACCGCCTGCTGGCAGGGGGCGCACCCTGGTCAGGAAGAAGCTTACCCAACCTGCGCCTGAGGTTGATCGCCATCGACGATGGGCCGCCATATAGTTCAGGTGGGACCGATCCATATCCTAGGGGAGTGGAGCTGATGCGGGTGTCCGTGATTGAAGCCGAGGGGCAGCTTGCCGAACTTGTGCGTCGCGCAGAGGCAGGGGACGAGATCATTTTAACCCGCCATGGCCATCCTGCAGTGCGGCTCGTCCCGGTCACGCCTGCGCCTGATCGAACCTCCCGCCGTGCTCTGCTCGACGCGGTGCGAGCGTCTGGCCCGGCAAAGGCCACGCCTGGGCCGGGCGCCGCCCGCAGCCAGGATTTTCTCTATGGCGATGACGGTTTGCCGGGATGATTGCGGTCGATACGTCAGCATTGATGGCCATTGTGCTGAACGAATCGCCAGCCGCTCACTTTGCGGCGCTCCTGGAAGCCGAAGTCGATCTGCTGATCTCGGCAGGCACTTTGTCGGAAGCGCTGATCGTCGCCGATCGTCGCAACGTTGGCGAGGAGATGACGAGGCTGATCGACGGTCTCGGCTTTACGGTCGTCAGCCTGACCGCCGCATCTGCCAAGCGGATAGCACAAGCATATGCCGCCTGGGGAAAGGGCGTGCATCCGGCTGGTCTGAATCTTGGAGACTGCTTCGCCTATGTCGTGGCGAAGGACCACGGCTGCAGCCTGCTGTATGTCGGTGAGGATTTCGCGCTGACGGACGTCGAACGAGCCGATTGACGAGACCGTTGCAGCTGCGGAACTGCCAATGCACGACGATGAGCGTACTGGCCTGCCGCATCGCGCTCTGGCGCGAAAATCGCGCTGGCTCCCCGGGCCGGACTCGAACCAGCGACCCAGCGGTTAACAGCCGCTTGCTCTACCAACTGAGCTACCGGGGAACAGCGCGGCGCGGCTTATAGCAGCCGACTCCGCCGCTGCCAACCCTTTGTTCGGACGCTATTGCGCGGGCGTGATGCGGAGGATGCGATCGTCGCCTTCCTGGGGCCGGCCGCGGCCGTCGCGGTTGTTGGTGAGGACGTAGAGCGCGCCGTCCGGGCCGGCGACGGCGTCGCGCAGGCGGCCGAGCGGCTGGGTCGAACGCTCGCCGAACCAGCGCTCGACGGCGGTCGGCCGCCAGCCGCCGCCGGATGCCGGTTCGAGGCGGATGCGGAGCAGGGCCTGGCTGCGCAGCGTGGCGACGAAAAGGTCGCCCCGCCAGAAGGCCATGCCGGACGGCGGCGTTGCGGGGTCGGGCCAGGCCAGGATCGGGTCGGCGAAGCGGGCGTCGCCGGCGGCGCCGACGGCCAGCGGCCAGCCATAGTTGGCGCCGCGGCGGATCACGTTCACCTCGTCCAGCGCGCGCAGCCCGAACTCGCCCGAGGGGCCGTGCTCGCTGGCGAAGAGGGTGCCGGTGCCGGGGTGGAAGGCCAGCCCCTGCACGTTGCGGTGGCCGAGCGACCAGACGGGCGAGCCCGGAAACGGGTTGTCGGCCGGCACCGCGCCATCGGGCGTGACCCGCAGGATCTTGCCGCCCAGGTCGACCAGCACCTGCGCGCGTGGCGCATCGAAGGTCTCGCCGGTGGCGACGTAGAGCATGCCGTCCGGCCCGAAGGCGATGCGCCCGCCATTGTGGAAGCGCGCACCCGGCACGCCGGCCAGCACGACGCGGTCGAAGGTGGCCGTGCCGGCGTCGGCCGACAGGCGCAGGCGGATCACCCGGTTGCCGATGTCGGCCCCCTCGGCATGGGTGTGCATCGCATAGAGGTAGGGCTGCCGGGGATACTCGGGGTGCAGGGCCAGGCCCATCAGCCCACCCTCGCCACCCTGGCGGACGGCGATGGTGGCGACCGGGCCGGCTGCCAGCCGGCCGCCGTCGATCAGCCGGATGCGGCCAGGCCGCTCGCTCACCAGCGCCCGGCCATCGGGCAGGAAAACCAGCGACCAGGGCGCCTCCAGCCCGCCCACCCAGGTCGCGGCTGCGATGCCGGCGGGGGTGGCGACGGCGACGTCGTTCACCGCCTGGGGCCGGCCGCCGCGAATCGGGTCGGCAGCGGCGATTGCCGGCCAGGCAACCGCCAGGGCGGCCGCGAGCGACAGGGGCAGGCGAAATTTCATCGGAACGGTTCCCCGGATATCCAGCAGGCCAGGCTGTAACGCAGGCCGGCCGTCACCGGTGTCACGCGGTGCAGTTGCCAGGGCGGGAACAGCACCATGGTGCCGCGCTCGCGCCGGGTGCGGGTGATCTCCTGCGAGAAGCGCAGTTCGAGGTCGCCGCCCTCGTAGTCGGCCGGGTCGGAAAGCTGGATGACGACGCTGAGCTTGCGCAGGATGGGCGGCCCGTCGCCCACGTCCTGGTGCCAGCCGTAATGGTCGCCGCCGGCCGCGTAGCGGGCGAACTGCACCGGCTCGCCCATACCCAGCAGCGAAAAGCCGAAGAACCGGTCGTTGGCCGAGCGCCCGATGCGCTCGATGCGCTTGTAGAGGAACTGCGTCTCTGGCCCCGGCATCAGCCAGGTGATGGTCGACTGGCGGATCTCGGGATGGACGCCGGCGCCGGCGACGCCCGCCTGGCCCGACGTTTCCAGCTGCGCCTCGCCCATCGCGATCAGCCGGTCGCACTGCTCGGCCGTCAGCGCGTCGGGCATGGTCGTATAGCCCGAATAGGACCGCTCCATCGCGGCCAGATCGAAGCCCCAGAGCATGGTGCGGGAGATGAGGGGGCCACGGGCCGGCTTCGGCATCACGGTTCTCCAGGGTGCGGGTCTGGGACCGGAAGCTGGCGGACCGGGGACGGCCGGTCCGTTGGTATGTCTGTCCCCGGCGGCGGGTCGCCCCTGGTCGGGGCGTCGCTCGCGGGGGGCAGGTCACATTGGAGGCGCGGCCCGGAATCGAACCGGGATAAACGGATTTGCAGTCCGGTGCCTAGCCACTCGGCCACCGCGCCCCGGACATGTGGAAATCAGCGGTCCCCGAGGTCGGCGGTTCTATACGCGGGCGGCCGGCGGATGGTCAAGGCAACCCTGGCATCGGCAGCAGATAGCGCGCGCCTTGGCGCAATCGGCCGGCGGCCGGGCGGGGGCGGCGATTGCGCTCCCCGCAGTGCAGCAAGTATATAACGGGTGGCGCCCGATGGCGCCCATCCGGGACTCGGAACAGAAGCGGACTATTCGCTCCATGGCGATCGACTACTCAGCGGCGCGCGCGAACATGGTGGAAAGCCAGATTCGCCCCAACAAGGTGACGGACCCTGCCGTCATCGCCGCCTTCCTGCATATCCCGCGCGAGCGGTTCGTGCCGCCGACGCTGTCGGGCGTCGCCTATGTCGATGTCGACATCCCGATCGGCGCGGGGCGATACCTGCTGGAGCCGATGGTGCTGGGCCGCCTGCTGCAGTTCGCCGGTCCCCGCCCGACCGACCTGGCGCTGGAGATCGGCACGGGCACGGGCTATGGCGCGGCCGTCCTGGCGCGCATGGTCGCCACCGTGGTCGGGGTCGAGAGCGACCCGGCGCTGGCCCGCCAGGCGACGGCGAACCTAGCCGCCATCGGCATCGACAATGCGTCGGTGGTGACCGGCGGCTTTCTCGATGGCTGCCCGGCCCACGCGCCGTACGACGTGATCCTGATTTCCGGCGCGGTCCCGCGGATCCCGGCCGCGGTCGAGCAGCAGCTTGCCGAGGGCGGCCGCCTGGTAGCGGTGGAGTTCGCCGACGGGATCGGCCGGGCGGTGCTGGTGCGCCGCGAGGGCGGCCGCCTGTCGCGCCGCGTGATCTTCGACGCCGCCACGCCGTTGCTGGTCGGCACCGAGGGCAAGCCGGCGTTCGTGTTCTGAAAGGTCTCCGCCCGCGGGGTCGCGGGCGTGGCGTATTGGTGAATTTGCCGCCTGGAGTTGCGGGCGTGGAGGGTCTGATGGCCACGAGGCGAACAGTGAAGCGGGCGGTCGGCGCGACGTGGCTGGCGGTGCTGGTGGCGGGCGTGCTGCCGGCGGCGGGTGTGGCGCAGACGCTCGAAGAGGTCATGGTCAGCACCTACAACACCAACCCCCAGCTGCTGGCGGAACGCGCCCGCCTGCGCTCGTTCGACGAGCAGGTGCCGCAGTCCATGGCGGGCTGGCGGCCGACCGTGCAGGCAAGCGCATCCTACGGCTTCTCGCATGAGCGCACCGAGGTGCCGACGCTGAAGCGTACCGAGCGGCTGAATCCCTTCTCCAGCACCTTGCAGGTCAGCCAGCCGCTCTATCGCGGCGGCCGCACGGTGGCCAATACCGAGCGCGCCGTCTTCCAGATCCAGTCGCAGCGCGCCCAGGTCTTCGTCATCGAGCAGCAGGTGCTGCTGGGCTCGGTGCAGGCCTATATGAACCTCTATCGCGGCCTGGCGGTGGTCCAGCTCAACGCGAACAACATCGAGGTGCTGAAGCGCCAGCTCGAGGCCGCCCAGGACCGCTTCCGGGTGGGCGAGGTGACCCGCACCGACGTGGCCCAGGCCGAATCGCGCCTGGCCCGCGCTGTCGCCGACAAGCGGCAGGCCGACGGCAACGTCGAGGTCGCGCGCGCCACCTTCGAGCGGGTCAGCGGCCTGGTGCCGATCGACATCACCTTCCCCAAGCGGGTGCCCAAGACGCCGCCCACCCGCGAGGAAGCCAAGCGGATGGCCGAGCAGAACAACCCGCAGATCGTGGCCGCCCGCTTCAGCGAACTGGGTGCTCGCGCCAACGTGCGCTCCATCACCGGCGAACTGCTCCCGACCGTCTCGCTGGATGCGACCGGCACCTACAACGACGAGTCGCAGAACGCCAACACCAAGATCCGCCAGGGCACGATCGCGGCCCGCGTGTCGGTCCCCCTCTATGAGGGCGGCTCGACCTACGCCCGGGTCCGCGAGGCCAAGCAGACCGCCGGCCAGCGTCGCATCGAGATCGAGACCAACCGCCGCAGCGTCGTCGAGCTCGCCAGCTCGCGCTGGGACACGCTGCAGTCGGCCCGCGCCCAGATCGAGGCGCTGCGCGAGAACATCCGCGCGGCCCAGATCGCGCTGGATGGCGTGCAGCAGGAAGCCGCCGTCGGCTCGCGCACGGTGCTCGACATCCTCGACGCCGAGCAGGAGCTGTTCAACGCCCGCGTCAACCTCGTCAGCTCGCAGCGCGACGAGTTGGTCGGCGTCTACGACCTGACCTCGGCCACCGGCCGGCTGACGGCCCGCCTGCTGGGCCTGCCGGTCGAGATCTACGACATGGACGCCTACTACGAATCCGTGAAGGACAAGTGGATCGGCCTCGGCGATCCGCTCGACTAGTGGCATGAAACGATGAGCGACCGGCGCCCTGCGGCCGATCCGTCGATGGAGGATATCCTTGCCTCCATCCGGCGCATCATTTCCGACGATGGCGCCAAGCCCGGCGCCGCGCCGCCGCCGGTATCCGTGCCGCGCGGCGAGCCGGTGATCGCCATGCCGCTGGGGCCGCAGTCGGACCCTGCCGTCTCGGTCGAGCCCCAGCCGCTGCGGGTGGAGCCGCTGCATGTGGAGGCGGTCGCGGCAGGCGCGGTTGACGTCGACCCGGGACCACGCCTGCGCGCACGGCGCGACGCCGACGACGTGCTGGAACTGACGCAGGTCTACCAGCCACGTATCCTGCCCGAGGCCGAGGGGCGGCCGGACCCGGCGGCACCGCTGGTATCGCCCGACGCGGCGGCCGAGGTCGCGGCGGCGTTGGCCGCCATCGGCCGGGCCGAGGCGCACGTATCCGGGCCCGACCTGGGCGGGCTCCTGACCGGCAGCGGCCGCACCGTCGACGACCTGGTGCGCGAGATGCTGCGGCCGATGCTGAAGGAATGGCTGGATTCGCGCCTGCCCGGTCTCGTAGAAGCGGTCGTTCGCGAAGAGGTCGAGCGGATCGTACGCCGCGCCAACCTGCGCTGATTTGAGGAGGCCCGCAGCCCGCGGGCCAGTTCCGTGCCCCGGCCGCCCTCCTGTCGTGGCGCCGGGCCGGTGAATTCGGGATACGGGGTTCCCCTGCGATGATCGAGAAGACCTATCGCCCGGCCGAGGTCGAGGCGAAGCACTACCAGCGGTGGGAAGACTCCGGCGCCTTTGCCGCGGACCCCGCCTCGCCCAAGCAGCCCTACACCATCATGATCCCGCCGCCGAACGTGACCGGCAGCCTGCACATGGGACATGCGCTGACCTTCACCATCCAGGACATCCTGATCCGCTATCACCGGATGCGGGGCAGGGATGCCCTGTGGCAGCCGGGTACGGACCATGCGGGCATCGCCACCCAGATGGTGGTCGAGCGCCAACTGGCCGACAAGGGGATGGTGCTGGACCGGCCGGGCGTGGTCGAGGACGCCAACACCCGCGCTATCGGCCGCGACGCCTTCATCGCCAAGGTGTGGGAGTGGAAGGCGGAATCGGGCGGCACCATCACCCGCCAGCTCCGCCGCCTGGGTGCCTCGCTCGACTGGCCGCGCGAGCGCTTCACCATGGACGAGGGGCTGAGTGCCGCCGTCCGCAAGGTCTTCGTCGAGCTGCACCGCCAGGGGCTGATCTATCGCGACAAGCGGCTGGTCAACTGGGACCCCAAGCTCCACACGGCCATCTCCGACCTGGAGGTCGAGCAGCGCGAGGTGAAGGGCCATCTCTGGCACTTCCGCTATCCGGTCGAGGGCATGCCCGACACCTTCGTCACGGTCGCCACCACCCGGCCGGAGACGATGCTGGGCGACACCGGCGTGGCCGTTCACCCCGAGGACGAGCGCTTCCGCGCGCTGGTCGGCCGCAACGTCATCCTGCCGCTGGTCGGCCGCGCCATCCCGATCGTGGCCGACGAGTATGCCGACCCGGAGACGGGCACCGGCGCGGTCAAGATCACGCCGGCCCATGACTTCAACGACTTCGAGGTCGGGCGGCGCTGCGGGCTGGCGGCGATCAACATCTTCGATGCCGATGCCCGGCTGCTCGACAGCGTGCCGGAACCCTATCGCGGTCTGGAACGCTACGAGGCGCGCAAGCGGATCGTGGCCGACATGGAGGCGCTGGGCCTGCTGGAGAAGGTGGAGCCGCACACCCACGTCGTGCCGCACGGCGACCGCTCGGGCGTGGCGATCGAGCCGTGGCTGACCGACCAGTGGTATGTCGATGCCGCCACCCTGGCCAAGCCCGCGATCGCGGCGGTCGAGACGGGCCAGACCGTCTTCGTCCCGCGCCAGTGGGAAAACACCTTCTTCGAGTGGATGCGCAACATCCAGCCCTGGTGCGTGTCGCGCCAGCTCTGGTGGGGCCATCAGGTGCCGGCCTGGTACGCGCCCGACGGCACCATCTTCGTCGAGGAGACCGAGGCCGAGGCGATCGTCGCCGCCCGCCGCCATTTCGGCGCAGACGTGGCGCTGCGGCGCGACTCCGACGTGCTCGATACCTGGTTCTCGTCCGCGCTCTGGCCGTTCTCGACCCTGGGCTGGCCCGAGCACACGCCGGAACTGGCCCGCTACTATCCCGGCGACGTGCTGGTGACGGGCTTCGACATCATCTTCTTCTGGGTCGCCCGGATGATGATGATGGGCCACCACTTCATGGGCGACGTGCCGTTCCGCACCGTCTACATCCACGCCCTGGTGCGCGACGCGCGCGGCCAGAAGATGTCAAAGTCCAAGGGCAACGTCATCGACCCGCTGGACCTGATCGACCGTTTCGGCTGCGATGCCCTGCGCTTCACCCTGTCGGCGCTGGCCGCCCCCGGGCGCGACATCAAGTTGGCCGAGAGCCGGGTCGAGGGCTACCGCAACTTCGCGACCAAGCTGTGGAACGCGTCGCGCTATGCCGAGATGAACGGCTGCGTCGCGGTCGAGGGCTTCGCGGCCGACCAGGCCCGCCACCGCGTCAACCGCTGGATTGTGGGCGAGGTCGCGCGCACGACGGAGCGGCTGGAGCAGGAGTTCGCGGCCTATCGCTTCAACGACGTCGCCAACGTGCTCTACCAGTTCGTCTGGGGCACCTTCTGCGACTGGTACCTGGAGTTCACCAAGCCGATCCTGGCCGGCAGCGACGCGGAAGCGGCCGCCGAGACGCGGGCGACGACCGCCTGGGTGCTGGACCAGATCCTGCTGCTGCTGCACCCCGTCATGCCCTACATCACCGAGGAACTGGGCGAGCAGTTGTCGGGCGGCACGCGGCCCGCGCTGATCACGTCGGCCTGGCCCAGCTTCGGCGAGAGCCATCGCGACCCGGTGGCCGCGGCCGAGATGGGCTGGGTCGTGCGGCTGGTGTCGGAGATCCGCGCCATCCGGTCCGAGATGAACGTGCCGGTGGCGGCCGAGATCCCGCTGCTGGTGAAGGGGGCAGGGGCCGAGACCCTGGCGCGCCTGGCCACCCATGGCGACGTGATCCGGCGGCTGGCCCGCCTGGCCTCGATCGACACGGGGGCGGGCGACCCGCCCGCGGGGGCGGCCCAGGCGGTCGTCGACGAGGCGACCATCGCGCTGCCGCTGGCCGGCATCATCGACCTGGCGAAGGAGCGCGCGCGCCTGGCCAAGGAAGTGGGCCGGCTGGCCGACGACATCGCCAAGATCGAAAAGAAGCTGGGCAGCGCCGACTTCATGGCCAAGGCGCCGGAGGAGATCGTCGAGGAACAGCGCGAGCGGGCGGCCGCGGCCGGCGAGGCCAAGGGCAAGCTGGAGGCCGCGCTGGCACGGATCGCCGGGGCCTGACGGGCGGACCCCGCCAAAACCCCGTCAGGCGCGGCGTGCGTCCCGCTCGTCGCGCCAGTCGCGGAACAGGCGGCGGCGGTGGGCGTCGGTCACCCGGCGCTTGATGGTGGCGTAGATGCTTCGCAGGCTGCTCATGGGTCCATCTCCGGCTGCTGGCCGATCGGTGGGCTTGTCTGACGAGGGCCGAGACTAGGCAGCAACCGTGACATTGCGGTGGCGTTCCCGTGGCTCATTGGTGAGACTGCGGGTCGCCGCGAGGTATCCAGGCAAGAAGAGGGTAGGGGAATGGCGCGCATAGCGGTCGCAGGCTTCCAGCACGAGACGAACACCTTCGCTCCGGCAAAGGCCACCTATCAGACCTTCGTCGAAGGCGGCGGCTGGCCGCCCCTGCTGCGCGGCAACGAACTGCCGGCGCGCGTCCATGGCATGAACCTGCCGATGGCCGGCGCCATCGAGGTGCTGCAGAAGGCCGGCCATGCGGTGGTGCCGATCGTCTGGTGCGCGGCCGTGCCGTCTTCCTACGTGACCCAGGACGCGTTCGAGCGCATCTCGGCCATGATCGTGGGCGACCTCGCCTCGCAGGGACCGTACGACGCCGTCTATCTCGACCTGCACGGCGCCATGGCGGTGGAGCAGTTCGAGGATGGCGAGGGCGAGATGCTGCGCCGCGTGCGCGCCATCGTCGGCCCGGACATCCCGGTCTTCACCAGCCTCGACCTGCATTCGAACACTACCCCCGAGATGGTCGAGTTCTCGAACCTGATGGTCGCCTACCGGACATATCCCCATGTCGACATGGCCGAGACGGGGGGCCGTGCGGCCGCCCTGCTCGATCGTGCGCTGAAGGAGAAGCGGCCGGTCTACAAGGCGTTCCGCCAGCTTCCCTTCCTGATCCCGCTCACCTGGCAGTGCACCTTCATCGAGCCCGGCAAGTC
Source organism: Stella humosa (assembly GCF_006738645.1). Lineage (GTDB taxonomy): Bacteria > Pseudomonadota > Alphaproteobacteria > ATCC43930 > Allostellaceae > Allostella > Allostella humosa. Next base: position 1,604,892 of record NZ_AP019700.1, read on the forward strand.
GCTCTATGATTTCTGCGCATCGCTCGAGGGCGGCGACGTGCTGACGGTGTCGTTCACGCCGGGCTTCCCGGCCGCCGACATCCATCATTGCGGCCCGGCCGTGCTGGCCTATGGCTGGACCCAGGAGGCGGCCGACGAGGCGGCCGACCGGATGGCCAACGCCGTGGCCGAGGCCGAGATGGCCTTCGCCGGCAAGCTCTACGACCCGGATTCGGTGGTGCAGGAAGCCACGCGCCTGGCCCAGGGTGCCAGCAAGCCCGTCGTGATCGCCGACACCCAGGACAATCCCGGCGCCGGCGGCAACTCCGACACCACCGGCCTGCTGGCGGCGATGATCCGCAACGACGCGCAGAACTGCGCGCTGGGGCTGCTGTGGGACCCGGCCTCGGCCAAGGCCGCGCACGCGGCCGGCGAGGGCGCCACCATCCGCCTGAAGCTGGGTGCCGTCTCGGGTGTGGCCGGCATCGAGCCGGTCGAGGCGGACTTCCGGGTCGAGAAGCTGGGCAACGGCCGCTTCACCTGCACCGGCCCCTTCTACGGCGGCGCCCACATGGAGTTGGGCCTGATGGCGTGCCTGTCGGTGGGGGGCGTGCGCATCGCGGTCTCGTCCAAGAAGTGCCAGGCGGCCGACCAGGAGATGTTCCGCCATGTCGGCATCGAGCCGACCAAGCTGTCGATCCTCGGCCTGAAGAGCTCGGTGCATTTCCGCGCCGACTTCCAGCCGATCGCCGAGACCATCCTGGTGGTGGAGTCGCCCGGCCCGATGATCGTCGACCCCGCCAACCTGCCCTTCACCCGCCTGCGCGGCGGCGTGCGCATCAATCCGGGCGGGCCGGAGTTCCAGCAGCCGGCGGCTTAGGGAATAGCCGCTATCGGTCGGATCGAGCCGCGTCTGACAAAGACGGAGCGATCCGACCGAAGCCTCCAACCGTCAGATCAGTCCGAGCCGGCAATTCCGACAGCTGGCTGTCTGGGGGGCTTCGCGGACTTGCGGCGGCGGCCCGAGGTTCGGGTAGCTGGACCGACTTTCTTTGCTGCCGGGGCCAGATCGTACGGCATGATCAGGGCCTCGACCGGGATGCCCCACGCCTTGTGGAGCGCGTAGATCATGCCGGTGGTTAATCGCCGGCGCCGGCCTAGCACTTCGGAAGCGCGAGAGCGCAGTCCCAGTACCCGGCCAAGGTCCGCTTGCGATCGGCCTTGGTCTTCCATGACATGCCGGAGCATCGTGATCGGCTCCAGTGTCATGGTCGGCCAACGATGGCTCTCATAGGCGTCAACCAATGTTCCCAGCACTGCGAGCCGGTCATCGTCGGTTGAACCAGGCGCCGGGTCCGCCACCACCAGTCGAGAAATCTCGAGTACCGCGGCAGCATGATCGTCGTCGTTGCGGATCGGCCGAATGTCCACGTCAGCTTCCTTTGAACTGATCCACCGTCAATGCATCTATGGCGTCATATTCTGGATGCGTACCGATGAACTTCACGAAAACCATCTGGTGCCGGAAGAAGATCGACGCAACCAGGCGATGATTGCCGCCACGAATGGCGAAGCGGACACGTTCCCCGTTGAGAACCTTTGCGCTTGGCACTGTCGCCAGTATGTCCTGCATCGTTGACCATCTGGCTGCTCTTACCGAAGTGATCCAGGCGGCCAACGCCGAAGCCGCGTCCGCATGGTCCCGAGCATAAGCATCCAGCCTGTTGCGCGAGATCAGCTGCATCGGTCGGCCATTTAAGGGCGTACGTCTTGCGACGCAAGCACTGTATCCCGTTTCGGGAACATGTCGATGGATCAGCCGGGGAACGCCCGGCCCGGCCCCTCAAGCCAGCGTGCACCATACCGGGGTATGGTCGGAGGCCCGCTCGCGGCCGCGCGGGTCCTTGTCGATGCCGGCTTCCTGCAGGCGGTCGGCCGCCTGGGGCGACAGCAGCAGGTGATCGATGCGCAGGCCCTCGTCGCGATACCAGCGGCCCTGGACATAGTCCCAGTAGGAATACTGGTGCGGCTCGGGGTGGAGGGCGCGGAAGGCGTCGGTCAGGCCCAGATGCAACAGGGTGCGGAATCGCGCCCGGCTCTCGGGCCGGCAGAGCGCGTCGTCGGCCCATTTGACCGGGTCGTAGACGTCGTCGTCGGTCGGGCAAACGTTGTAGTCGCCGCCCAGCACGAAGGTCTCCTCGGCGTCCAGCATGCCGCGGGCGTGCGGCACCAGCCGGTCCATCCAGGCGAGCTTGTAGTCGTACTTGTCGCCGGGCGCGGGGTTGCCGTTGGGCAGGTAGATCGAGGCTACCCGCACGCCCTCGACCGTCGCCTCGATATAGCGCGACTGCAGGTCGTCGGGATTGCCGGGCAGGCCGCGGACGATGTCCTCGATCGGGCTCTTCGCCAGGATGGCGACGCCGTTATAGGTCTTCTGCCCGTGGGTGGCGAAGTTGTAGCCGAGATCCTCGATCTCGGTCGCCGGGAAGGCATCGTCGACGCACTTCAACTCCTGGAGGAGCACGACGTCGGGCTGGAACTCGCCCAGCCACTGCACCAGGTTGGGCAGCCGCGCCTTGACGGAATTGACGTTCCAGGTGGCAATCTTCACGGGACGAGAGGAACCAGGTCAGATCGCAAAGGAGCTGCCGCAGCCGCAGGACGAGGTCGCGTTGGGATTGGTGATGCGGAAGGCCGACCCCACCATCTCCTGGACGTAGTCGACGGCGGCCCCGTTCAGCAGGTCGAGCGAGGTGTCGTCCACCACCACGGCCACGCCGTGGGCGGCGAACTCGCGGTCGTCGTCGTTGCGCTGGTCGTCGAAGCTGAAGCCGTACTGGAAGCCGGAGCAGCCGCCGCCGGACACGGCGATGCGCAGGAACATCCCTTTGAACTCGTCCTGCGCCTGCAACTCGCGGATGCGGCGGGCGGCGTTCTCGGTGACCATCATCTGACGGTCGTCAATCACGGAAGTGCCTTCGGGCATGGGTGTCCTCGCTCGGGAGCCCATATGTAATGGCTATCGCCGCGGTGTCAAAGGGCCGTGCGACGGACTTGTTCGACCCTGCCGGCGTCCGCTGCTATAGCAAGCCCGTGCCGCGCGATCTCGGCGCGCGCAATGGGAAGGCCCGCGATGGCGGCAACGGACGACAGTCGCTTCAGGATCCTCATCGAGGCGGTGGTCGACTACGCCATATACAGCCTGGACCTGGGCGGGCGCGTCGCTAGCTGGAATGCGGGGGCGCGTCGCTTCAAGGGCTACGAGGAAGCGGAGATCCTGGGCCACCATTTCTCGCGCTTCTATGTCGAGGAAGACCGACAGGCGGGGCTTCCCGCCCGCGCCCTGGAAACGGCCGCCCGCGAAGGCCGCTTCGAGAACGAGGGCTGGCGGGTACGCAAGGACGGCACCCGGTTCTGGGCGCATGTCGTGATCGACCCGATCCGGGCCGAGGACGGCGCGCTGACCGGCTTCGCCAAGATCACCCGCGACATGACCGAGCGCTGGGCCGTGCGCGAGCAACTGCGGCGCAGCGAGGAACAGTTCCAGCTCCTGGTTCGCGGCGTGTCGGACTATGCCATCTACATGCTCGACCTCGCGGGCCATGTGACGAGCTGGAATCTCGGCGCCGAGCGCATCAATGGCTATATGCCGGACGAGATCATCGGCCAGCACTTCGGGCGCTTCTATACGGCCCAGGACCAGGCGGCGGGCGAGCCGCGGCTGGCGCTGGAGACGGCGCTGCGCCAGGGCCGGTACGAGCGGGAAGGCTGGCGCGTGCGCAAGGATGGCACGCGCTTCATGGCCAATGTCGTCATCGAGCCGATCCGCACCGAGGATGGCCTGCTGCTCGGCTTCGCCAAGGTCACCCGCGACATCACCACCCGGGTGGAGGCGCAGCGCACGCTGGCCGAGGCCCAGGAGGCCCTGTTCCAGGCCCAGAAGATGGAGGCGCTGGGCCGCCTGACCGGCGGCGTGGCGCATGACTTCAACAATCTGCTGATGGTTGTCCTGGGCAGTCTCGACCTGCTGAAGCGCCGCCTGGACGGCGATGCCCGCACCGGCACGCTGATCGAGAATGCGATCGAGGCGGCAAGGCGGGGTGCGGTGCTGACGCAGCGCATGCTGGCCTTCTCGCGGCGGCAGGAGCTGGCGCTGGAGCCGGTCGACCTGCCCACCCTGATGCGGGACATGGCTGAGCTGGTGCGGCGGTCGATCGGGCCCGCGGTCACCGTCGATTTCCATGTTCCGCCGCAGCTTCCGGCGATCCTGGCCGACACCAACCAGCTCGAGCTGGCGATCCTCAACCTGGCGGTGAACGCCCGGGACGCGATGCCCGAAGGCGGGACGATCGCGATTGCCGCGCGCGAGGAAGCCGTCTCGCGCGCCATGCATGGGCTGGAGCCGGGGCGATACATCTGCATCTCGGTCGCCGACCACGGCCAGGGCATGGACGAAACGACGCTGCGGCGCGCGACCGAGCCCTTCTTCACGACCAAGGGCATCGGCAAGGGGACCGGCCTCGGCCTGCCGATGGTCCATGGCGTGGCCGAGCAACTGGGCGGGACACTGCACCTCAGCAGCCGGGCCGGGGTCGGGACGGTGGCCGAGATCTGGCTGCCGGTGGCCCATGGGGTGAAGGTGCCCGTGGTCGCGGCCGCCGCGCCGGTTCGCCCGCAAGCCGTCGCGCGGGCGCTCCACGTCCTGGTGGTCGACGACGACCGGCTGGTCCTGGCCAACATCGTCGCCATGCTGGAGGATCTGGGCCACCGCACCACGAGTGCGGCCTCGGGCGCGGAGGCCATCGCCCATCTGCGGGCCGGCACGCCCTTCGACCTCGTGCTGACCGACCAGGCGATGCCGCAGATGACCGGGCAGCAGTTGGCGCAGGCGATCGCGGCCGCCCGGCCCGATCTGCCCATCGTGCTGGCGTCGGGGTTCGCGGAGCTGCCGGCCGATGCGATCCATCTGCCACGCTTGGCCAAGCCCTTCACCCAGGCGCAATTGGCCGCCGCCCTGGCCGAGTCCATGAAGGCGGGGATGGCGGTTCGCTGACGGATTGCCGCGCGGACCCCCTTTGGATAGGGTCTGGCCCCGTCATGGCCCATGCCGCTCCCGGTCTCGCCCCCTATGCCAGCCGGCCGGAGGAATCGCGCGGCCGGCTCGTGCCCGAGGCCGAGAGCGAGACCCGCAGCGCCTTCCAGCGCGACCGCGACCGGATCATCCACTCCACCGCCTTCCGCCGGCTTGAATACAAGACGCAAGTCTTCGTCAACCATGAGGGCGACCACTACCGCACGCGCCTGACCCATTCGATCGAGGTGGCGCAGATCGCCCGCTCGCTCGCCCGGGCACTGGGCCTGAACGAGGACCTGGCGGAGGCCGTGGCACTCGGCCACGACCTCGGCCACACGCCGTTCGGCCATGCCGGGGAAGAGGCGCTCGACGCGGCGATGGCGCCCTTCGGTGGCTTCAGCCACAACGACCAGACCTTCCGCGTGCTGACGATGCTGGAGCGCCGCTACGCGGCGTTCGATGGCCTGAACCTGACGTGGGAGACGCTGGAAGGCACGGTCAAGCACAACGGGCCGCTGCCCGCGGGGGCAGCACCGCCCACCATCGCCGCCTTCGATCGGGTGTTGCCGCTGGAACTGGGCGGGTGGCCGGGGGCGGAGGCGCAGGTGGCGGCGTTGGCAGACGACATCGCCTACAACAACCACGATATCGACGACGGCCTGCGCGCCGGCCTTTTCACGCTGGAGGATCTGGCCGACGTGCCGCTGGCGGGGCCGGTCTTCGCCCTGGTCACGCGCGCGCATCCCGGCATCGAGCCCTCGCGCCTGATCCATGAGGGCGTGCGCCGGATGATCGACCGCATGGCCAACGACCTGCTGGCCGAGACGCGTCAGCGCCTGGCCGAGCTGGCGCCGCGCTCGGTCGATGACATCCGCGCCGCCGGGCGGCCGGTGGTCGGCTTCAGCGAGGCCATGCGCACCCACGACCGGGCCTTGAAGGCGTTCCTCTTCCAGCGCATGTACCGGCACTACCGGGTCAATCGCATGGCCAGCAAGGCGCGCCGGGTGGTCCGCGACCTGTTCGGCCTCCTGGTCGACGAGCCGAACTGCCTGCCGACCGACTGGCAGGCCCAGGCCGAGGGGCCGCGCACGGCGCGCACCGCGCGGGTGGTGGCCGACTATGTGGCCGGCATGACCGACCGCTTCGCGCTCGACGAGCACACGCGGCTGTTCGATGTCCATGCGCGGACCTGAGGCTGGACGGGTGCATGCGCGCACCTGACGCGCGACAAGAGCCCGGAATCGGGGCATACGGAGCCGATGAACGTCTTTCACCATTTCCGCGACCGGGTGCTGGCCGCCGTCGCCGAGCTGCAGGCCGCCGGGCGCCTGCCGGCTGAACTCGATCTCGCGCGGGTCGTCGTCGAACCGCCGCGCGACGCCGCCCATGGCGACCTGTCGTCCAACGTCGGCATGGTCCTGGCCAAGCCCGCCCGCAGCAACCCGCGCGCCATCGCCGAGATGGTGGGCGCGGCGCTGGCCGGCGGCGAGGGCGTGGCAGCCATCGAGATCGCCAACCCGGGCTTCCTCAACCTGCGCCTGACGCCGGCCTTCTGGCGGGAGCGCATCCGCGACGTGCTGCGCGCGGGCGTCGCCTATGGCGATTCCGCCATGGGGCAGGGTCGGCCGGTCAATGTCGAGTATGTCTCGGCCAACCCGACCGGGCCCATGCATATCGGCCACGCCCGTGGCGCCGTGGTCGGCGACGCGCTGGCCGCCCTGCTGGAGAAGGCGGGTTTCGCCGTCACCCGCGAATACTACATCAACGATGCCGGCGGGCAGGTCGACGTCCTGGCGGCATCGGCCCACCTGCGCTACCGCGAGGCATTGGGCGAGGAAATCGGCGCCATCCCCGAGGGCCTCTATCCCGGCGACTACCTGCGCGCGGTGGGCGAGCAGTTGGCGGAGATCCATGGCGACCGCTGGCTGGCCGCCCCGACCGAGGAGTGGCTGCCGGCCTTCCGCCGCCACGCCATCGACGCGATGATGGCGATGATCCGCGAGGATCTGGCGGCGCTTGGCGTCCGGCACGACATCTTCACGTCGGAGCGCAGCCTGGTTGAATCCGGCGCCATCGAGCGCGCGCTGGAGGTGCTGGAGGCCCGCGACCTGCTCTATACCGGCGTGCTCGAGGCGCCCAAGGGCAAGCTGCCCGACGATTGGGAGCCGCGGCCCCAGACCCTGTTCCGGGCGACCCGGTCGGGCGACGACGTCGACCGGCCGTTGCGCAAGTCGGATGGTAGCTGGACCTATTTCGCGGCCGACATCGCCTATCATTTCGACAAGTTCCGCCGCGGCTTCGCAACCCAGATCGACGTCTGGGGTGCCGACCACGGCGGCTATGTAAAGCGCATGCAGTCGGCCGTGGCCGCCGTCAGCGACGGGCAGGCGGCCCTCGACGTGAAGATCTGCCAGCTCGTCAATCTGCTGGATGGCGGCGAGCCGGTGAAGATGTCCAAGCGCGCGGGCACCTTCGTCACCCTGCGCGAGGTGGTCGACGCGGTCGGGCGCGACGTCGTCCGCTTCATCATGCTGACGCGCAAGAATACCGAGACACTGGATTTCGACCTGGCCCGCGTGCGCGAGCAGTCGAAGGACAACCCGGTCTTCTACGTGCAGTACGCCCATGCTCGCGCGCATTCGGTTCTGCGCCATGCGCGCGAAACGTTGGCGGCCGCCGATCTATCGCCGGCCGCCCTTGCCGCGGTAGAATTGGGGGGCATATCGGATTCGGCCGAGCTTGCCCTCGTCCGGCTGATGGCGCAGTGGCCGCGCATCGTGGAGAGCGCGGCCGAGGCCCACGAGCCCCATAGAATAGCGTTTTTTCTCTATGATCTCGCCAGTACGTACCATATGTTGTGGAACAAGGGGAAAGACGACGCAAGTCTTCGCTTCCTGGTGCGGGAGGACGAGAATCTGACGCTGGCTCGACTGGCGCTGGTCCAGGGCTTTGCCCTGGTGATCGCGTCGGGGCTCCGGGTCTTCGGCGTCGAACCCGTCGAGGAGATGCGCGCATGACGATCGAACTCAATCACGACGCGGCCGATCGCGCCCTCGGCCGGGACTATGGCAGCGACGACCGCCGCGCCCGCCCGTGGCTGATCGGCGTCGTCGCACTTGCCGTCATCGGTACCTTCTGCGGCATTGTCTGGTACGCCTACACCCAGGGCCTGAGCCAGGGCACGCGGGGCGGGGTGCCGTTGTTGCGCGCCGACCCGTCGCCGATGCGCGAACGACCGGCGGAGCCCGGCGGGATGAAGGTCCCGCACCAGGACAAGCTGATCTACGACCAGGTCGCCCGCGCGCCGACGTCTGCGCCCACGATCGAGCGCATGCTGCCGCCGCCCGAGACGCCGATCGCCCGCCCGGTCGCCCCGCCGGCCGCACTGGCGCCGCCGCCGGCGGCTTCCGTCACGCCGGTCACGCCCGCGCCCAGCATGCAGGCCCCGGCCGCCCCGGCGCCGACCGTGCAGCCCGCACCCGTGCGTCCCCCGCCGTCGCTGGCGGCGCCGACCAGCCCGCCCTCCATGGCGATGCCGGCCGCACCGGCACCGCCGCAGGCGACCCTGCGGCCGTCCGTCCCGGTTACGCCGATCGCCCCGGTGGTGCCGCCCGCGCCACCCGTCGCTGCCGCGCCGGCCCCAGCCCCGCCGCCCGTCGCCGCGGCACCGCCCGCCAGCGCGCCGGCTCCGGTCGCCGGCGGCAGCTACCGCATCCAGTTGGCGGCCGTCCGCTCGCAGGAGGCCGCCCAGCAGGAGTGGGAGAAGATGAAGACGGCCCATGCCCCCGTCCTGGGCAAGCTGTCGTCGCAGATCGTGCGCGTCGACCTCGGCGAATCGCGCGGCGTCTTCTACCGCATCCAGGCCGGCCCGTTCGGCGATCCCGATGCGGCCCGCCGCACCTGCACGGCCCTCAAGGACCGGAATGTCAGCTGCCTCGTCGTCCGTCCCTGAGATAGTCCCGCCTTCGACCCCCGCCCCCCGCGGGCGGCGGCCAGCCGAATTTCCCCGCGCAGTCGTGTTCGGCTGCGCGGGGACTTCGCTTTCGGGGCAGGAAGCGGCCTTCTTCGCCGAAGCGCGGCCGCTGGGATTCATCCTCTTTCGCCGCAACATCGAGACGCCCGACCAGGTCCGGCGGCTGACCGCGGCCCTGCGCCGGTCGATCGGCAACCCGCAGGCGCCGGTGCTGATCGACCAGGAGGGTGGCCGCGTCGCCCGCCTGCGCCCGCCGCACTGGCCTGAGTTCCCGGCCGCCCGCCGCTTCGGCGACGCCTGGGCGCGCGACCCGGAGCGCGCCGTGGAAGCGGTGCGCGCCAACAGTCGCCTGCTCGCCGCCACGCTGCTGCCGCTCGGCATCACCATCGACTGCATGCCCGTGCTCGACCTGCCGGTGCCGGGCAGCCACGACGTGATCGGCGACCGCGCCTATTCCGACGATCCCATGGCGGTAGCCCAGCTCGGCCTGGCCGCTGCCGAGGGCCTGCTGGAAGGCGGCGTGCTGCCGGTCGTGAAGCATATTCCCGGCCATGGCCGGGCCGGCGTCGACAGCCACCTGGAACTGCCGGTGGTGGCCGCCCCGGAAGCCGAACTCATGGAGCGCGACTTCGCGCCGTTCCGCGCTTTGCGCTACATGCCGCTCGGGATGACGGCCCATGTCCGCTACCTGGCGCTGGATGCGGCGCGGCCGGCGACCCTGTCGCCCGTGGTCCTGGGCGAATTCGTGCGCGACCGGATCGGCTTCGCCGGGCTGCTGTTCAGCGACGACCTGTCGATGCAGGCGCTGCCGGGCGCGATCGAGGAGCGGGCGGCGGCCTGCATCGCGGCCGGCTGCGACGTGGCCCTGCACTGCAACGGCAACATGGACGAGATGGTCCGCGTGGCAGCCGCGGTGCCGGCGATGAGCCGGCACGCGGCCCGACGCTGGTCGATCGCCGAGGACATCCGGCGGCGCGGCGACCCCACGGCCGATCCGGAACGGCTGGCCAATTGGCGCGATCTGATGCTGCTCGACGTTTGAAGGTGGTGCGGGCTTGGACGATCTGATCTTCACCATCTCGGTCTGGACGCTACCGGTCCTGGTCGCCATCACCTTTCACGAGGCCGCCCATGGCTTCGTCGCCCGCCTGCGCGGCGACGACACCGCCTGGCGGCTCGGCCGGGTCACCTTCAACCCGCTGAAGCATATCGACCTGTTCGGCACCATCATCCTGCCGGCGACGATGCTGGCGGGCTCGCTGGCGGTCGGCGCGCAGCCCTTCCTGTTCGGCTTCGCCAAGCCGGTCCCGGTCGATTTCTCGCGCCTCGACAACCCGCGCTACGACATGGTGCTGGTGGCGCTGGCCGGTCCCGGCATCAACATCGTCCTGGCGCTGGCCGCCGCCATCCTCGGCCACATGGTGCCGGTGCTGCCGTCCTTCATGGGCGAGTGGGCGTTGTTCAACTTGGTGAATGCCATCCAGATCAACGTGTTGCTGGCCGTCTTCAACATGCTGCCGCTGCCGCCGCTGGATGGCGGCCGGGTCGCGGTCGGGCTGCTGCCGGCGCCGCTCGCCTATCCGCTGGCACGGCTGGAGCGGCACGGCTTCTTCATCCTGCTGGGGCTGCTGTTCGTGCTGCCCTTCATCGGCCAGCAGGTCGGGCTCGACCTGAACGTGTTGCAATGGCTGATCCGGGGGCCGACCGAATACATCATCGAGATGGTGCTGACGGTCACCGCCTTCGACCCGCTCGCCACCCTGTCGGCGATGCGCTGACCGGCGGCCGCGATGGCCAAGGCCGAACCCTTCGAGGAAGACCGCCCGACGACCGCGGCCGAGGGCGCGCTGGTCGTCGACCTGGAGGGCTTCGAGGGGCCGATCGACGTGCTGCTGTCGCTGGCGCGCGACCAGAAGGTCGACCTGACCCGCATCTCCATCCTGGCCCTGGCGGACCAGTACCTGGCCTTCGTGACGGCGGCCAAGGCGCTGCGGCTGGAACTGGCGGCCGAGTATCTGGTGATGGCGGCGTGGCTGGCCTATCTCAAGTCCCGCCTGCTGCTGCCGGAGCCCGAGACCGACGACGAGCCGAGTGGCCAGGACCTGGCCGAGGCGCTGGCCTTCCAGCTTCTGCGGCTCGAGGCGATGCAGAAGGTGGGGGCGACCCTGTTCGCGGGCAGCCAGCTTGGCCGCGACGTCTTCGCCCGCGGCGAGCCGGAAGGCGTGCGCAACGTCACCCGCGGCGTCTATGAGTTGTCGCTGTTCGAGCTGCTGAAGGCCTATGCCGAGCATCGCCGGCAGCGTGACGGGGCAGTCCTGCACATCGACCGGCTCGAGCTTTACTCGATGGACGAGGCCTTGCAGCGGCTGTCGCGGCTCGTCGGCCGCACGCCCGGCTGGAGCACGCTGGCGAGCTACCTGCCGGACGACCTGCGCCCCGGTATCATCACCCGCGCGGCGATGGCGGCGATGTTCGCGGCCAGCCTGGAGTTGGCGCGCGAGGGCCGGGTCGTGCTACGCCAGGACCAGGTGTTCGGACCGATATTCGTTCGCAGCGGCAAGCCGGCCAACCCGGATGGCGGTGCTGCGACCGGCCAGGGGCAGGAAGCAGAGCAGACGTGAGCCAGCTCGAACCGGAATTGCGCCTGGCGGAGGCGCTGCTGTTCGCCGCGGCCGAGCCGCTGGACGCCCAGACCATCGCCAGCCGCATGCCCGAGGGCACCGACATCGAGGCGCTGATGGAGCGTCTGACGGCGATCTATGCCGACCGCGGCGTGCAGGTGGTGCGGGTGGCGGGTCGCTTTGCCATGCGCACCGCACCCGACCTGGCCGGCGCGCTGCGGCTGGAGCGCACGGTGACGCGCAAGCCGACGCGCGCCTCGATCGAGACCCTGGCCATCATCGCCTACCACCAGCCGGTCACCCGCGCCGAGATCGAGGAGATTCGTGGCGTGGCGTTGAGCCGGGGGACGCTGGAAACCCTGATGGAGGCAAGCTGGATCCGCCCCAAGGGCCGGCGCCAGACGCCGGGCCGGCCGGCGACCTGGGTGACGACCGACCAGTTCCTGGCCCATTTCGGCCTCGACCAGCTGGCAGATCTGCCCGGCATCGACGAGCTGAAGGCGGCCGGACTGCTCGACCAGCGGCCGGTACTGAACCCGCTGCCGTCCGAACTGGAAACGCCCGTTGATGACGGCGACGACGAGCGCGAGGACCCGGCGGAAGTGCCGCCGGAAGATGCCGACGATGGCGTGAGCGGGGGTGAGCATGTCCGCGGCTGAGAGGATGATGCACCCGCAGGCAGCCGCCGCCGGCGCTCCGGCGCTGTCGCTGGAGGGGATCGGCCATGCCTATGACGGCGTCGCCGCCGTGATCGACGTCAGCCTCGCCATCGGTGCCGGCGAAGTGGTGTGCCTGCTGGGGCCGTCCGGCTGCGGCAAGACGACGATCCTGCGGGTCGCGGCCGGGCTGGAGCGGTTGCAGCGCGGCCGCGTGGCGATCGCCGGGCGCACGGTGGCGGGCGATGGCATCGACCGCCCGCCCGAGGAGCGCGGCGTCGGCCTCGTCTTCCAGGATTACGCGCTGTTCCCGCATCTGTCGGTGCGCGAGAACGTCGCCTTCGGCCTGCGCGCCATGTCTGCCGCCGACCGCCGCGCCCGCGCGGTCGAGGTGCTGCAGCGGGTGGGGCTGGCCGGCCTGGCCGAGGCCTATCCGCACACCCTGTCGGGCGGGCAGCAGCAGCGCGTGGCACTTGCCCGCGCCCTGGCGCCGCAACCGCGCGTGATGCTGCTGGACGAGCCGTTCTCCGGCCTCGACACCCGGCTGCGCGACCAGGTGCGCGACGAGACGCTGCATGTGCTTAAGGACACCGGCACCGCCACCCTGCTGGTCACGCACGATCCGGAGGAGGCGATGTTCATGGCCGACCGGATCGCGGTCATGCAGGCCGGCCGGATGGAGCAGCTGGGGGCGCCGGCCGACCTCTACTGCGCGCCTGCCAACGCCTTCGTCGCGGCATTTTTCGGCGAAGTGAACCGCCTGCACGGGGTCGTCGGCGAAGGCCGGGTGGCAACGCCTTTCGGTGCCGTGGAGGCGCCCCGCCACCTGGACGGCACCGCCGTCGACATCCTGATCCGGCCGGAAGCCATCCGGCTGTCGGCCCCCATCGAGTCGGGGGCAGGGCCGGCGGGGCGGGTACGGGTCGTGGCCGCGCGCATGCTGGGCCGCAGCTCGCTGCTCCATCTGGCGGCGGAAGGCGGAGCGGCCGGCGCCTTGCACCTGCATGCCCGCGTTCCCGGGCGATTCCTGCCGGCGGAGGGCACGATTCTGGCCGCCACGCTGGATCGCGAGCAGACGTTCGTGTTCGCGCGCGAAGCGACGGTCTGAAGCGACTGCCGGTCGCATGCCGCGGCGACCGGCGTCGTTGCGGCAGCATGGCCTTTCTGCCAGTATCCGGCTCCATTTTTCCCAGCCCCGAAACAACTGCCGCGCCATCCATGCCGAGCGCTCTCGAAATCATCCTGGTGGTCCTGGTCGTGGCGGTGTTCTTCGCCATGCCGCGCCTGTCCGGGCGGATGCGTGACATCGGCCGGGCCGCCGGGGGTTTCGGCCGTACCGCCCGGGCGACCGCCGGCGCCATGGGCGAGGACCTTCCCCGTCTCCCGGCGCCGCCCCGCCCGCCCGCGGTCGGCTGAGCAGGCCCGGCACGGGCGCGGCCGGGAGCGCGAATGTTCGACATCGGATGGTCCGAACTGGCCGTGATCGCGGTGGTGGCGCTGGTCGTCATCGGGCCGAAGGACCTGCCCAAGGTGCTGCGCACGGTCGGGCTGTGGGTGGCCAAGGCGCGCGCGGTCGCCCGCGACTTCCAGAGCAGCGTCGACGAGATGGCGCGCGAGGCCGACCTGCAAGACGTCAAGAAGCAGTTGGACGAGCTGCGCTCGACCAACGTGTCGGAGCTGATCGAGAAGCATGTCGACCCCCAGGGCGAGATGCGCAAGGCGTTCGAGCCGCCACCGGAACTGAGCCACGACCCCTTCGCCGAGCCGGAGAAGAAGGCGGTGGACTACGTGCCGCCGCCCGATCCGACCATGGTCGAGCCGACGGTGGTTGAGCCGATGGTGGTTGAGCCGACGGTGGTAGGGTCGGGCCAAGCCGCTCCGACCCCGACGACGATGCCGGCGCTCGACACGATCGCCTCGGCCGCCGCGGTGCCGGACGTGCCGCCGCCGGCCCCGGACGCGGCCTTTCCCGATCCGGCAGCGCCGCCCAAGCCGCCCGCCGGCGCGGCCTAGGGTTCCCCGCACATGCGCGAAGAAGAGGATATCGACGACAAGAAGATGCCGCTGCTCGATCACCTGATCGAGCTGCGCAACCGGCTGATGTGGTCCGTCGGCGCCATCCTGGTCGCCTTCGGCCTCTGCTACTACTTCTCGGCCGACATCTACAATTTCCTGACGCGCCCGCTGGCCGATGCGCTGGGCGCCCGGGAAGGCCGTCGGATGATCTTCACCGACCTGACGGAACTGTTCTTCACCTACATCAAGGTCGCGTTCTGGGCAGCCACCATGCTGTCCTTCCCGATCATCGCCAGCCAGATCTGGATCTTCGTGGCGCCCGGCCTCTACCGCCACGAGCGCAAGGCCTTCCTGCCGTTCCTGTTCGCGACGCCGGTCCTGTTCCTGCTGGGCGCCTCGCTCGTCTACTACTTCATCTTCCCGCTGGCCTGGCGCTTCTTCCTCAGCTTCGAGCAGCCCGGCGCCGGCGGCGACCTGCCCATTCAGCTCGAAGCCAAGGTCAACGAGTACCTGTCGCTCGTGATGACCATGATCTTCGCCTTCGGCCTGGCGTTCCAGCTACCGGTGCTGCTGACCCTGCTGGCCCGGGTCGGCATCGTCAGCGCGGCCATGCTGGCGAAGGGGCGGCGCTATGCCATCGTGGGCATCTTCATCTTCGCGGCTATCGTCACCCCGCCCGACGTGATCAGCCAGGTCGGCCTCGCGATCCCGATGATCCTGCTCTACGAAATCTCGATCATCTCGGCCAAGCTGGCCGAGCGGGCGCGACGCAAGCGGGAGCAGGAGGAAGAGGCGGAGGCGGCTGCCGATGCGGCGGCGGAAGAGCGATCGAGCACCGGCCGATCGCCCGGCGATCCGGCCTGACGCACGACGCCTGTCCCGACCCCCAGTACCCAAGCGAACGATCATGCACGACATTCGATTCATCCGGGACGAACCGGACCTGTTCGACCGCGGCCTCGCCCGCCGCGGCGTGGCGCCACGCGCGCAGCACATCCTGGCGCTCGACGCCGAGCGCCGTTCGACCCAGACCCGGGTCCAGGAGATCCAGCAGCGCCGCAATGAGGCGTCCAAGGCGATCGGCCAGGCCAAGAGCCGGGGCGAGGATGCCGGCCCCGCGATCGCCGAGGTCGCGCGCCTGAAGGAAGAGATGCCGCGGCTCGAAGCGCGCGAGGCCGAACTGGCGGCCGAGCTGGATGCGCTCCTGGCCGAATTGCCGAACCTGCCGGCCGACGATGTGCCCGACGGCGCGTCGGAAGCCGACAATGTCGAGATGCGGCGCTTCGGCGAGCGGCCGGCCTTCAACCACGAGGCGCGCGAGCACTTCGATCTGGGCGAGGCCCTGGGCCTGATGGATTTCCAGGCGGCGGCCCGCCTGTCCGGCTCGCGCTTCGTGGTGCTGAAGGGGCAGCTCGCCCGGCTGGAACGGGCACTGGCCGCCTTCATGCTGGACATCCATACCGGCGAGTTCGGCTATGTCGAGGTGCAGCCGCCCTTGCTGGTGCGCGACGAGGCGGTGTTCGGCACCGGCCAACTGCCGAAGTTCGGCGACGACCTGTTCCGCACGACCAACGGCTTCTGGCTGATCCCGACGGCCGAGGTGCCGCTGACCAACCTGGCGGCCGACCAGATCCACGACCTCGCCGCCCTGCCGCTGCGCTTCACCGCCTACACGCCCTGCTTCCGCTCCGAGGCCGGCGCGGCCGGGCGGGACACGCGCGGCATGCTGCGCCAGCATCAGTTCGGCAAGGTCGAACTGGTCTCGATCGTGGGCGACGACCAGTCCGATGCCGAGCATGAGCGGATGACCAGCGCGGCCGAGACCGTGCTGCAGCGGCTTGGCCTGCACTACCGGGTGATGGCGCTCTCGACCGGCGACATGGGCTTCAGCGCGCGCCGGACCTATGATCTCGAGGTGTGGCTGCCGGGGCAGGGGGCGTTCCGCGAGATTTCGAGCTGCTCGACGTGCGGCGACTTCCAGGCGCGACGGATGAAGGCCCGCTATCGTGCGGCCGGCGAGAGGGGGACACGCTTCGTGCATACGCTGAACGGTTCGGGCCTCGCCATCGGTCGCACCCTGATCGCCATCCTCGAGAACTACCAGCGGGCAGACGGGCTGGTGACGGTGCCGGACGCCCTGCGCCCCTATCTGGGCGGGATCGAGGTCATCGGCGCGCCGGCGGGAGCCGCCGCATGACCGCGATCGACCTCGCCAACGCCCGCATCCTCGTCACCAACGACGACGGCATCCACGCCCCCGGCATCAAGGTGCTGGAGAAGGTGGCGCGCTCGCTGTCCAAGGATGTCTGGACCGTGGCACCGGAGGAGGAGCATTCCGGCGCCGGCCATTCGCTGACGCTGCGCTATCCCTTGCGCATTCGCCAGCTTTCGCGCCGCAGGTTCGCCGTCGACGGCACGCCGACCGATGCGGTGCTGATGGGCGTGCGGGTGCTGCTGAAGAGCAAGCGCCCGACCCTGATCCTGTCCGGCGTCAATCGCGGCGGCAATCTGGGCGAGGACGTGACCTATTCCGGCACGGTGGCCGCCGCCATGGAGGGGACCCAGCTCGGCATCCCCTCGATCGCGCTCAGCCAGTGCACGCGCCCCGGGCAGCCCATCTGGTGGTCGGCGACCGAGCATCACGCGCCGGACGTGATCCGCCGGGTCTGCGAGGTCGGCTGGCCCAAGAACGTGCTGATCAACCTGAACTTCCCGCCCTGTCCGCCCGCCAGCGTGGAGGGCATCCGGGCGACCAGCCAGGGCCGCCACAAGATCGGCGGCGCGCTCCAGGAGGGGAAGGACCCGCGCGGGCTCTCCTACTACTGGATCGCCACCACCCGGGACGAGGATGACGGGGTGGAGGGCACCGACCTGCACGCCGTGCGTAACCTCTTCATCTCGGTGACGCCGCTCTTCACCGACCTTACCCATCGGCCGACCCTGAAGCCGCTGGCGGAGATCTTCCCGTGAGTAGTGCGCCGCGTCAGCTCCGGCTCGTGATGGAGTTGCGGCGGCAGGGGATCAGCGACACCCGCGTGCTGGGGGCGATGGAGCGCATTCCGCGCGACACCTTCGTGCCGCTGCCCTTTCGCGATCAGGCCTACGAGGACACCGCCCTGCCGATCGGCCACGGGCAGACGATCAGCCAGCCGACCGTGGTCGCCCGCATGACCGAGGCGCTGGAGCTGAACGACCGCCACCGGGTGCTGGAGATCGGCACCGGCTCGGGCTACCAGGCGGCCGTGCTGGCCCGGCTGTGCCGCCGGCTCTACACCATCGAGCGCCATCGCGACCTGTTGCAGACGGCCGAGACGCGCTTTCGCGAGCTGCGCCTGCACAACGTCACCACGCGCTGGGGTGACGGCATGAAGGGCTGGCCCGAATCCGCCCCCTTCGACCGCATCATCGTCACCGCCGCCGGGCTGGAGATCCCGGACCTGCTGACCGACCAGCTCGCCCCCGGCGGCATCATCGTCATCCCGGTCGGCGAGCGCGGCGACAACCAGCGCCTGGTGCGGATGGTGCGCGACGCCGACGGCCTGGTGTGCAGCGACATGGGCACCGTGCGCTTCGTGCCGCTGGTGGCGGGCCTGCCGCGCAGTGCCGCCGAGCGTCCGGCCTGACCCCCGCCCGAGGCCGGCCGGCGGGCAAGCATCGACGATTTGCGCCTGACTCGGTCGTACCGATAGAATCGACCCCATGACAGGACGGCGCATCCGCCGCCCGGCCGCGCTCCCCATCCTTCTTGCAGCCGCCCTGGCGCTCGCGGCCTGCGGCCAGGAGTATGAGGCGATCGAGGTGTGGGACCCCGACCGCCCGGTGCCCCGGCCGCGCGACAGATCGCGCGCGCGTCCGGTGCGGCCGGCCCCGTCACCCTCCCGCTGCCGCGCCCGTCGCCCCGCCGGCCAGCCCCGCGATCGTCGAGCGCCAGCCCGTCGATGGCCCCGTGCGACCGCCGCCGCTGCCGCAGCGCCGCCTGGACCAGTTGGCGCGGCCGGCCCCGGCCCCGGCAGCATCGCCGCCGCCGCCGCCGCAAACGGTCCCGCCGGGGCCCGTCCTGCCTGCGCCGATCCTAGTCGCGCCCGTACCTGCCGCGCCCGCCGCGCCGCCCGAGCCGGCGCCGCCCCCACCCGTGGCGGCCGCCGCGCGGCCGCAGGTGGGCGGCACGGTCACCGTCGGCAACGGCGAGACCCTGTTTGCGATCTCTCGGCGGACGGGGGTCCCGGTGCGCGCGCTGATCGACGCCAACGGCCTGAAGCCGCCTTACGGCTTGCTGACCGGCCAGCGCATCGCCGTGCCCGCCAACCGCTTCCACGAGGTGCAGCCGGGCGAGACGCTCTACAGCGTGTCGCGCCGCTACGGCGTGGCGATGAGCGTGCTGGTGAGCGAGAACGGCCTGGATGCGCCCTATGGCGTGCGGGCGGGCCAGCGGCTCAAGGTGCCTACGCCGGCCGCGACCTCCGCGCCCGAGACGATGGTGGCGGCCGTGCCGCCGCCCAACAGCCTGCAGCCGCCGCCCGGCCAGATCCTGCAGCCGCCCGCCCCACAGGTGCTGCGCCCACCACCGGGTGCCGAGCCGCAGCCGCAGCCGCAGCCGGAACCCGCGCCGCCCGTCGAGCCGCCGCCCCAGGTCGGCTTCCTGACGCCGCCCGCGATCACGGCGCCCGAGCCGGTGCTGCCGCCGCAGCGCCCCGGCCGCGCGGCGCCGCCGGCCCCGCCGCCGGCGGCCGAAGCGCCGCCCGAGCCAACCGTCCAGCCCGAGCCGGCACCCCGTCCCGAGCTCGCGCCGCGGCGCGGGCGCGACCGCGTGCGGCCGGAACCGCCGCCGGCCGTCGCCCCTGTGGTGCCGCCGCCGCCGCCCGCCATGGCGATGGCGCCGCCGCCGGAGCCGCCGCCCACCGCCGGCCCGCCGCCGCGCGAGGGGCGCGGCTTCGCCTGGCCCGTGCGCGGGCAGGTCGTCACCCGCTTCGGGCCGACCGGCCGCGGGCTGCACAATGACGGGATCAACATCGCCGCCCCCAAGGGAGCGGCCGTGCTGTCGGCGGAGGCCGGGATCGTTGCCTACGCCGGCAACGAGTTGCGCGGCTTCGGCAATCTATTGTTGGTCAAGCATGCCGATGGCTGGGTCACGGCCTATGCCCACAACGACAGCCTGCTGGTGAAGCGCGGCGACCGCATCCGCCGCGGCCAGCCGATCGCGCGCGTGGGCCAGACCGGCAATGTCGGCGAGCCGCAGCTTCATTTCGAAATCCGCCGCGGCACCCGCGCGGTCGACCCGGCCGAATATCTGGTCGGCCGGTCGACCGAGCTCGTGCCCGAACTGGCGCCGCCGCGCCTCAGGACGCATCCAGCGGTCTTGCTCGCCGCCCTGCCAGGTCCTGGATGAACTGCCAGGCGACGCGGCCGGAGCGCGAGCCGCGCGTGACCGACCACTCGTTCGCCTCGCGCCGGATCTGCTCGCTCGGGATGTCGATGCCGTAGTGCTGGGCGTAGCCCTCGACCATGGCCATGTAGGTGTCCTGGTCGCAATGGTGGAAGCCCAGCCACAGGCCGAAGCGGTCCGACAGCGACACCTTCTCCTCGACTGCCTCGCCCGGGTTGATCGCCGTCGAGCGCTCGTTCTCGATCATGTCGCGGGCCAGCAGGTGGCGCCGGTTCGAGGTGGCGTAGAAGACGATGTTGGCCGGCCGTCCC
The DNA here is from genome assembly GCF_006738645.1 of Stella humosa. Taxonomy (GTDB): domain Bacteria; phylum Pseudomonadota; class Alphaproteobacteria; order ATCC43930; family Allostellaceae; genus Allostella; species Allostella humosa. The sequence goes on from NZ_AP019700.1 coordinate 1,624,905, forward strand.
TCGACGCCGCCGTCCAGCACCGCCTTCATCGACTTGTAGCTGGCGTCGTTGCCGTCGAAGGACAGGTCGTCGCAGAAGATGATGAAGCGGCGGTCGACGTCGCGCAGCGCCGTCAGCAGGGCGGGCAGGGACGGGATGTCCTCGCGGTGGATCTCGACCAGCGCGATCGTGCCGGGATGCTCGGCCGCCACCGTCGCCTGCACCGCCTTCACCAGCGAGCTCTTGCCCATGCCGCGGGCCCCCCACAGGAGCGCATTGTTGGCGGGCAGCCCGGTGGCGAAGCGCCGGGTATTGTCGGTCAGCATGTCGGCCTGGCGGTCGATGCCGCGCAGCAGCGTCATGGCGACGCGGTTGACCCGCGGCACGGCCTCCAGCCGGCTGCCATCGGCGTGCCAGACATAGGCGTCGTAGGCCTTCAGGTCGACGGGCGGGGCCGCCGGCGGGGCCATCCGCTCCAGGGCGTCGGCGATGCGGCGCAGCAGCGCCTCGGTGGATTGGTCCGTCATGGTCTCCGGATGGGGTAGGGTGGGGCCGGGGCTCCGCCCCCTCTGGCGGATGCGACCCCGCGGCTGATGCGACCCGCCGGCTGATACGACCCAGTGGCGCCGTGCGTCAACCGGCGATGGTTCGTCGGTTGCGCTTGCCGGGGAAGTCGCTTACCTAATGCGCGGCCTTGGCCTGTCGGGCGGGTCCGATTGTCGTTGTTCCGCCCCTAGAGGAGTCCCGCGGTATGTTGATTTCGCCAGCCTACGCCCAGGCGGCCGGCGGCAGCCAGGACATGCTGATGTCCCTGGCGCCCCTCGTCCTGATCTTCGTGGTCTTCTACTTCCTGCTGATCCGTCCGCAGCAGAAGCGGATGAAGGACCACAAGGCGATGCTGGGCGCGCTGCGCCGGGGCGACAAGGTCGTCACGGGCGGCGGCATCATCGGGACCGTCGCCCGCGTTCCCAACGACGACGAGGTGGTGGTCGACATCGCCGACGGCGTCCGGGTGCGGGTGCTGCGCGGCACGATCACGTCCATCCTCACCAAGGGCTCCGGCGAGGAGACCGAGGTCGAGAAGCCGGCCAAGGCCGGCAAGTAGCGCCGTTCGGGGCCGGGCCGTACCATGCTGATCATTCCCCGCTGGAAGGCGGTGGTCATTCTTCTCGTCGCCTTGGCCGGCCTGCTCTATGCGGCCCCGAACCTGCTGCCGCGTCAGGTGGCCGAGAGCCTGCCCAACTGGTTGCCGCACCAGCAGGTCAGCCTCGGCCTCGACCTGCAGGGCGGATCGCACCTGCTGCTGGAGGTCGACACCGCCTTCGTGGTGCGCGAGCGGATCGCCAACCTCCAGGATGTCGTGCGCACGGCCTTCCGCCAGCCGCAGATCGGCTATGCCGACCTGGCCGCGCGCGACGACGCCGTCACCTTCACGCTGCGCGACCCGACCAAGGTCGAGGAGGCCCGCCGCCTGCTGCGCGAGGGCGATGCCGAGGCCGAGATCGCGGCCGGTGCCGACGGCCGCTTCACGCTCCGCTATCCCGAGCGGGTGCTGAACGACCTGAAGCGGGCCGCCGTCGACCAGTCGATTGAGATCGTGCGCCGCCGCGTCGACGAGACCGGCACCAAGGAGCCCTCGGTCCAGCGCCAGGGCACCGACCGCATCCTGCTCCAGCTTCCGGGCATCGACGACCCGCAGCGCGTGAAGCAGTTGCTCGGCCGCACGGCCAAGATGACCTTCCGCCTCGTCGACATGAATGCGCCGATCGAGGAGGCCCGTCGCGGCCGCCTGCCGCCCGGCACCGAGCTGCTGCCGTCCGAGGAGCGCGACGGCGGCCAGGCCCGCCAGTATGTGGTGCAGCGCCGCGCCATGGTGTCGGGCGACATGCTGACCAACGCCCAGGCCGGCAACAATTCCCAGACCGGCGAGTGGGTCGTCAATTTCCGCTTCGATTCCAACGGCGCGCGGCGCTTCGGCGACGTCACCAAGGCCAATGTCGGCCGCCTGTTCGCGATCGTGCTGGACGGCAAGGTGATCAGCGCGCCGGTGATCCGCGAGGCGATCCTGGGCGGCTCTGGCCAGATCTCGGGCAGCTTCACCGCCCAGTCGGCCAATGACCTGGCGCTGCTGCTGCGCGCGGGCGCCTTGCCGGCGCCGCTCAACGTGCTGGAAGAGCGCACCGTCGGCCCCGACCTCGGCAGCGATTCGATCCAGGCCGGTACCATTGCCTGCATCGTCGGCTACCTCTTGATCTGCGTACTGATGGTGCTGGGCTACGGCTTCTTCGGCCTGATCGCCAACATCGCCCTGCTGCTGAACCTGATCATCACGCTGGCCGTCATGTCGGTGCTGCAGGCGACGCTGACCTTGCCCGGTATCGCCGGCCTGGTCCTCAGCCTGGCGATGGCGGTCGACGCCAACGTGCTGATCTACGAACGCATCCGCGAGGAGACGGCCCTGGGGCGGACGCCGTTCTCGGCGGTGGATGCGGGCTTTTCGCGCGCCTTCCTCACCATCCTCGATTCCAACCTGACGACGCTGATCGCGTCCGTGCTGCTCTATGCCTTCGGGTCTGGGCCGGTGCGCGGTTTCGCGGTCACCCTGTCCATCGGCATCATCGCTTCCATGTTCACCGCGATCAGCCTCACGCGGCTCATCGTCGTGTTCTGGCTGAAGCGGGCGCGGCCGGCGGCGCTACCCATTTGAACGGCAGATAGCGATGTTCAAGCCGATCCGGCTGGTCAAGAAGGTCCCGAACCTCGACTTCTTCCGCTTCCACAAGATGTGCTTCGCGCTGTCGGCCTTCTTGTGCCTGGGATCGATCCTGTCGATCGCCACGCTCGGGCTGAATTTCGGCGTCGACTTCGCGGGCGGCATCCTGATCGAGGTGCGCTCGCAAGGGCCGGCCGACCTTGCCCAGATGCGCGAGAAGATCGGCAACCTGAACCTGGGCGACGTGGCGTTGCAGGAGTTCGGCGCCAGCAACGACGTGCTGATCCGGATCGAGGGCCAGGGCGGCGACGAGAAGGCCGAGATGGCGGCCGTCGCCGCCGTCCGCGAGACGCTGGGCGCGGGCTACGAATACCGCCGGGTGGAAGTCGTCGGGCCGAAGGTCGGCGCCGAACTGGTAACGGGCGGCATCCTCGCCGTGACCCTGTCGCTGCTGGGCATCATGGCCTACATGGCGCTCCGCTTCGGCTGGCGGGCCGGCCTGGCCGGCGTCGTTGCCATCCTGCATGACTGCCTGACCACGGTCGGGTTCTTCTCGATCACGCAATTGCAGTTCGACCTGAACGTGCTGGCTGCCGTCGTTACCATCGCCGGCTTCTCGATCAACGATACCGTGGTCATCGACGACCGCATCCGCGAGAACCTGCGCAAGTACAAGGCGATGCCGTTCCGCCAACTCATCAACCGCAGCGTCAACGAGACGATGGCGCGCACGGTGGTGACGAACGGACTGGTTTTCCTGGCGGTCTTCGCGCTGCTGGTGCTGGGCGGCCAAGTGTTGTTCGGGTTTGCCGTCGCCATGACCTGGGGCGTTGTGCTCGGCACCTATTCGACGATCTATGTCGCCGCTCCCATGGAATGGTACCTGGCGGGCAAGGATACCCATCGCGCGCATCATGACGACGACGAGGCGCCGGTCCCGGCCAAGCCGTAAGGGGCGGCCGCCATGGCGGTACAGCCGGCGGCGCCGGTCGACCGGCAGGTCATCCAGGGCTACGGGACCGGGCGCTTCCGCGTGAACGGGATCGAGCATGCGGGCTCGATCATCATCACGCCGGCGGCCGTCGTGCCTTGGTCCGCCACCGACGCCCGGCTCGACGACGCCACCATCGATGAGATCCTGCGCGCAGCCGCTGGTGCCGAGGTACTGTTGCTGGGCGCGGGTTCCCGTATCGTCCTGCTGCCGCCCGCCCAGCGCCAGGCATTGCGCGCGGCCGGCCTCGTGGTCGACGTGATGGACACGGGCGCTGCCTGCCGCACCTACAATGTGCTGATGATGGAAGGGCGCCTGGTGGCTGCCGCCCTGGTCGCTCTGGGCTGACAGCGGGCAAGAAAAAGGGGGCGGCCGAAGCCGCCCCCACTCGTGCCCGCGCCGGGCGATAGTTCTCAGCCGAGGTTCTTGGCCGCGAAGTCCCAGTTCACCAGATGGTCGAGGAACGTCTGGACGAAATCCGGGCGACGGTTCTGGTAATCGAGATAATAGGCATGCTCCCACACGTCAACGGTGAGAAGCGCCTTCTGGCCGCTCGTCATCGGCGTGCCGGCATTGCCGGTCTTCACGATCTTCAGGTCGCTGCCGTCCAGCACCAGCCAGGCCCAGCCCGAACCGAACTGGCCGACGGCGGCCGCCTTGAACTCTTCCTTGAACTTGGCGAGGCTGCCGAAGGCGGCGTCGATCTTCTTCGCCAGGTCGCCCGACGGGGCGCCGCCGCCGGCGGGCTTCATCGAGTTCCAGAAGAAGGTGTGGTTCCACACCTGGGCGGCGTTGTTGAACACGCCGGCCTTGGAGGCATCCGACGCCGTCGCCAGGATGATCTCCTCCAGCGACTTGTCGGCCAGCGGGGTGTCCTTGATCAGGTTGTTCAGGTTGGTGACATAGGCCTGATGGTGCTTCGCATGGTGGAAGCTGAAGGTATTGGCCGACATGTGCGGCTCGAGCGCGTTCGGCGCATAGGGCAGGGGAGGCAGTTCGAAGGCCATGCGTCACCTCTTGTCTTCGGCAGGATGGGGTGAAAGTCGAATGCCCCTTCTGATAGGCCGGGGCGGTCGGATTGTGAAGCACCCACGCGCGGGGAAATGGCGCCGACGCGAAGGGAAATGCGACGGCGGCATCAGCCGTAGCGGGCGCGGACCATGAGCAGCAGCGATTCGACGGTGCCAAGCTGCAGGCGGCGGTCGACGTCCTGCCAGCCGCGCCGGACGGCACGCTGCAGCAGCCGGCGCTGGCTCTGCATCAGGAAGCGTAACGGCCAGATCCGCGAATGGTTGCCGGCCAGGCGCCCGCCGGCGGACTCGAATCGCTCGTCGGCCAGGCGCGCCATGGTGCGGCAGGCTTGGCCGATGCGGGGATGACGCAGGGCGGCGGCCGCATCGCTGGCCGGGATGCCGGCCTCGGCCAGGGATTCGCGCGTCAGCATCAGGCGGCCCTGGGCGGCATCGCGGCCCAGGTCGAGCAGGATCTCGGTCATGCCCAGCGCCTCTCCCAGCGCCAGCACGACCCGGTCCAGCGCCGGTGCGTCGAGGTCCAGGCAATGCAGCGTCACGAAGGCGAGTCCGCCCTGGCGGCGGCGGACGTAGAGGCGCAGGTCGGCGGTGGAGGGCGCGCGCATGCGGCCGTCGACGGCCATGCGGCGGGCATCCACCAGTGCCTCCAGCTCTTCCGCGGGCGGGCGCATCGCCATCAGCGGCGCCACGAGGCGGCCGAGGCCGCCGCTGGCCTCGCCGCCGGCGGCAAGCTGCCCCAGGTCCTCGCGCACGGTCGCCAGGATCGACAGCCGGTCGTCGGCCGCCAGGTCGGTGTCGGCGATGTCGTCCAGCAGGCGGTGGAGGCGGTCGAGCGCCATCAGGGCCGCGCGCTGGGCCCCCGTCATGTAGCGCGCCGGCCACGGGCTGGGCCCTCGCCCGACCGGTCGCCCGGCGAAGGCCACGGCCCCACGCCGCCGTCGATCGGCCGCCGGGGAGAGAATTGGTGCTTCGTGACGCATCGGCGATGCCGGCCCGCGCAACTTCCAACGATCTTGGGGTAGCTTAGCCCCTCCCGCCGCCACCGACAAAGCGCCATCCGCCCATGCCGGCATCTTCCCACGGCCAGGCGCTCTCCCCCGCCGGGGAAAGCGCCCGCCGCAACGACCCCGATCGCTTCCTGGCGGCTCTCGCGGCCCCCGCGGCGCGGCGCGAGCACCTCTTCGCCGTGCTGGCCTTCGAGCATGAGATCGCGCGCACGCGCGAGGTGGTGTCCGACGCCATGCTGGGCCAGATCCGCCTGCAATGGTGGGACGATGCGGTGGCAGCCCTGGCAGACGGCGGGCGCCCGCCGGTCGCCGACCCGATGCCGGCCCTGGCCGATGCGGTCGCCGCCGGCGGCGTGACGGTGGCGGCACTGCTGGCCATGGTCGAGGGACGCCGGCAGGATCTGGAGGAGGCGCCACCCGAGACCCTGGAGGATCTCGAAGCCTATGCCCGGGCGACCGGCGGCGCCGTCGGCCGCGCACTCGCAGAGGCGCTGGGCCACGAGGGTCCGGCGGCGGAACCGGCGATCGCGGTCGGCACCGGCTGGGCCCTGGCCGGCATCCTGCGGGCGCTGCCGTACCATGCCCGGCGCAACGAGGTGCTGCTGCCGACCGCCGCGCTGGATGCAGCCGGCCTGACGGCCCACGACATCGCGGGCGGCCGCGGTGGTGCTGCCCTGGCAGCGATCGTCCGCGACGTTGCCGGCGCGGCCGAGGCCCGCTTCGCCGCCGCGCGGGCCATGCGGCCTGCCAGGGGCCTGCTGCCGGCGCTCCTGCCGGCGCGGCTGGCGCGCGTCCACCTGGCGCGGTTGGCCCGGGCCGGGCACGATCCCTTCGCGCCCGCCCTTCGCCGGCCCGACGGCCTGCGCGCGGCGCGCATCGGCTGGGGGGCCTGGACGGGGCGCTGGTGGTAGTGGCCGATCGTCAGTCGTTGGGGGCCAGTTGCACCAGCACCTTGTCGATCCGCCGCCCGTCCATGTCGATCACCTCGAAGCGGGCGCCCATCTCCTCGACGACCTCGCCCACCGTCGGCAGGTGACCCAGCCGGTCGAGCACGAAGCCGCCGACCGTGTGGAAGTCCCCCGACCCCGACAGCCCGCGCAGGCCGACGCCGTCCTCGAACTCGTCGATCGGCATGCGGCCGTCGACCAGCCAGGTGCCGTCGGCGCGGCGGACGAGCGAGCTCGATTCGTCCTCGCCTGTCTCGGCCAGGTGGCCGGCGATGGCTTCCAGGATGTCGGTCGGCGTGGCGATGCCCTGGGTCAGGCCGTATTCGTCGACGATGATCGCCATGTGCACGCCCTCGCGCCGGAAACGGTCGAGGAGCGCCAGCACGGGGGTCTGCTCCGGCACGATGAGCGCCGGCACCATCGTCTCCCTGATCTCCATCGGCTCGCCGCGCAGGGCTTTCGGCAGCAGCGTCTTGGTGTGGACGATGCCGACGGCATGGTCGACCGCGCCTTCGCACACCGGCAGGCGCGAGAAGCGGCTGTCGGCCAGGATCTGCCGGGCGGTATCGGGCGATGCGTTCAGGTCCACCCAGACGACTCGCTGGCGCGGCGTCATGATCGCCACCACGGGGCGGTCGGCCAAGCGCAGCACGCCCTCGATCATCGCCTTTTCCTGGGGCACGAAGATGCCGGCCTGGGTGCCCTCGGCGATCAGCGACTTCACCTCTTCCTCGGTGACGGTCGATGCCTGGTTCTGGTTGATGCGCAGCAGGCGCAGCAGCGCCTCGGTCGACAGCCGCAGCAGCCAGACGGCCGGTGCCGCCACCTGCGACATCTTGTACATGGGCCGGGCGACCAGGGCGGCGATGCCCTCGGGATGGCTCATGGCGATGCGCTTGGGCACCAGTTCGCCCACCACCAGCGACAGGTAGGTGATGCTGATGACGACCAGCGGGATGGCGATGGTGTCGCCCCGGCCCGCCAGCAGCGCGAAGGTGTCGAGCCAGTCGCCCAGCCGGTCGGCCAGGGTGGCGCCGCTGACCGCGCCCGCCAGGATGCCGATCAGCGTGATGCCGATCTGCACCGTCGACAGGAAGCGGCCGGGGTCGTCGATCAGCTTGAGGGCGGCGCGCGCGCCCTTGTCGCCGGCCGACGCCATATGCTCCAGGCGCGCCCGGCGGGAGGAGACCACGGCCAGCTCGGACATGGCGAGCACGCCGTTCAGAATCGTCAGCAGGAAGACGAAGACGATCTCAACGTAAACCATGGGATATCTTGGGTCAGGTCAGGCGGCTGCGTCCACCCTGGTGCCCAACCAGCGGTCGAGATCGTCCAGCGCGCGCCGGGCCATCGCCGGCTTTCGCTCGTTCTTGCGCACGCTGTCGTCGAGCGGCGGGAACAGGCCGAAATTGACGTTCATCGGCTGGAAAGTCTCGGCGTCGGCGCCGCCGGTGATGTGCCCCAGGAGCGCGCCCAGCGCCGTCGTGACGGGTGGCGGCACGATCTCGGCCCCGGTGGCCTCGGCCGCGGCAAAGCGCCCGGCCAGCAGGCCGATGGCGGCGCTCTCGACATAGCCCTCGACGCCGGTCACCTGGCCCGCGAAGCGCAGCCGCGGCATCGCCTTCAGGCGCAGCCAGCCGTCCAGCAGCTTCGGGCTGTTGAGGAAGGTGTTGCGGTGGAGGCCGCCCAGGCGCGCGAACTCGGCCTTCTCCAGCCCGGGGATCATGCGGAAGATGCGGGCCTGCTCGCCATGCTTCAGCTTCGTCTGGAAGCCCACGATGTTGTAGAGCGTGCCCAGCGCATTGTCCTGGCGGAGCTGCACCACGGCATGGGGGCGGCGGCCATAGCGCGGGTCGCGCAGGCCGACCGGCTTCATCGGCCCGTAGCGCAGCGTGTCGACCCCGCGCGCGGCCATCACCTCGATCGGCAGGCAGCCCTCGAAATAGGGCGTGTCCTTCTCCCACTCCTTGAACTCGGTCTTCTCGCCTTCGAGCAGGGCGGTGATGAAGGCCTGGTACTGCTCGGCGTCGAGCGGGCAGTTGACATAGTCCTTGCCGTCGCCGCCCGGGCCCGGCTTGTCGTAGCGCGACTGGAACCAGGCGACGTCGAGGTCGATCGAATCGCGATGGACGATGGGGGCGATGGCGTCGAAGAAGGCCAGCGCATCCTCGCCCGTCAGCCCGCGCACGGCTTCGGCCAGGGCGGGCGAGGTCAGGGGACCGGTCGCGATCACGACCGACTGCCAGTCGGCGGGCGGCAGGCCCGCCACCTCCTCGCGCGCGATCGTCACCAGGGGATCGGCCTCGAGTGCCGCCTGCACGGCGGCCGAGAAGCCGTCGCGGTCGACCGCCAGCGCGCCGCCGGCGGGCACCTTGTGCCGGTCGGCGGCATCCAGGATCAGGCTGCCGGCCCGGCGCATCTCCGCATGCAGCAGGCCGACGGCATTGTTCATGGCGTCGTCGGACCGGAAGGAGTTGGAGCAGACCAGTTCGGCCAGTCCGTCGGTCTGGTGGGCATCGGTCCCGCGCACCGGGCGCATCTCGTGCAGGATGACGGGGACGCCCGCGCGGGCGATCTGCCAGGCGGCTTCGCTGCCGGCCAGACCCCCGCCGACCACATGGATCGGGCCGGGGAGGGCCGTCTTGGGTGTGCTCATCACCCTCAGATAGCGGCGGCGGGCGCGGCCCGCAAGCGGGGGTGGTCAATCGGCCGCCGGGTGCGCTACCAAGATCGCCATTCCTGCAGGAGACCCGATGAACGAGTTCGAGGCCGCGAAGGCCACCTTCTCCAGCGACTATGCCGATGCCCGCCGCCGCTTCCTGGCTGCCGCGGCCGCGATCGGCGCGCCCGTGCGCAGCTACGAGAACCCCAATCGCGGCCCGGCCGGCGAGTTGCTGGCGACCGACTGTGCCTGGATCGGGCCGGAGGACGCAGCGCGCGTGCTGATGCTGATCTCGGCCACCCACGGGGTCGAGGGCTTCTGCGGCTCAGGCTGCCAGATCGACTGGATGACGGGGGACCGCCACCTGCCGCCGGGCACGGCCGCCCTCGTCGTCCATGCCATCAACCCGCACGGCTTTGCCTGGGTGCGCCGGGTGACCGAGGAGGGCGTCGACCTCAACCGCAACTTCGTCGATTTCTCGGCACCCCTGCCCGAGAACCCAGGCTATGACGAACTGGCCGAAGCCATCCTGCCGGCCTCACTCGACGGCCCGGCGCGCGAGGCGGCCGATGCGCGCATCGCCGCCTTCCGCCAGGAGAAGGGCCAGGTGGCGCTGTCGGTCGCCATCAGTGGCGGCCAGTACAAGCACCCCAAGGGCCTCTTCTTCGGCGGCCATGGCCCGACCTGGTCGAACCGCACGCTGGGGCGCATCGTCGACGACTATCGCCTGGCAGAGCGCCAGCATGTCGGCTGCATCGACTATCACACCGGGCTGGGCCCGCATTCCTATGGGGAGCTGATCTGCGTCCACCTGCCGGAGACGGCGTCGGCCGCGCGTGCACGCGCCTGGTGGGGCGATTCGGTGACCGAGCCGCTGGCCGGCACCTCGACGGCGGGCGCCCGCCATGGCTTCTGCGCCCGCCTGCTGGAGGAGCGCCTGGGCGACGAGCGCTTCACCTTCGTGGCGCTGGAATACGGCACCTATCCGTCGGACACGACGGTGCGGCCGGCGCTGCGCGCCGACCACTGGCTGCACGCCCACACGAACGCCGACTGGGCCGCCCCCCAGACCCAGGCGATCAAGGCGCAGATCCGCCGGGCCTTCTATCCCGACACCGACGACTGGCGCGAGGCCGTGCTGTTCCGCAGCCGCCAGACCATCCGCATGACGCTCGACGGCATGGCCAAGGCCTGAGCGAACGAAAAGAAGGAGGGAGGAACCCCATGGCCATCCGCATCGTCGCCGCCGGCGCGACGGCTGAATTGGTCGCGCCCTTCCAACGATAGACAACCGACGCCGGCCGCCTCACTCTCGACGCGCCGCATTTGCCGAGGAGCGCCGGGACATGGCGACCGGAGACCCCATCGTCGATACGCTGATCCGCGACACGTCTGGTCTCTGGAACACCCTTGCAGGCGACATCGTCGGAACCCCGGTCACGCTGACCTACTCTTTCCTGGACCGGCTGCCGGCGTATTCGCGTAACGTCACGTTCGTTCCCTTCAACGCGACGATGAAGGAAGCGGCCCGCGCGATCTTCGCGCAGTTCGAGGCCGTGTCCCAGGTGCGCTTCATCGAGGTCGCGGACGCCGGTGACGGCGGCCTGATTCGGCTGGGGATGAGCTACGAGCCCGTCAATCTTGCGTTTGCCGGCTATCCATCGATGTTGCCGACTGCCGGGGACCTGTACCTCAACGCCGGGGTGGCCGAGCTCCACAATCCAACGCCGGGGTCGCTGGCCTACCGGACGATCATGCACGAGCTCGGCCATACGCTCGGCATGTTCCACCCCGGCAACTACAACGTGCAGGGCGACCCGCCGCCGCCACCTTACCTCCCCCCGGAACTCGACAATGGCGGCAACACCGTCATGTCCTACGGCAGCCGCCTGGATGGCACCTGGGCGTCGGAGCCGGCGGTCTTCGACATCCGGGCTCTGCAATACGCCTACGGTATGCTGGAGCCGGGCCGGATCGGCAACCTCACCTATGGCAGCGCGGAGGCCGAGACGCTGCTCGGAACGCCGGAGACCGACTACATGCACGGCCAGGGCGGCGCCGATGCGATCGGCCTGGATGGTGGCGACGACGGTGCCAGAGGGAATGCGGGCGACGATACGCTGATCGGCGCCGCCGGGGCAGACAGCCTATTCGGCAACGAAGGGTCCGACCTCATCCTGGGCGGCGATGACGGCGATTTCATTGACGGCGGCGAGGATAGCGACGACGTCAACGGCAACCGCGGCCAGGACACCGTCTATGGCGGCGACGGCGCCGATCTCGTCCGCGGCGGGCGAGACGACGACGTGGTGGACGGGGCCGGTGGCGACGACCGGCACGTCAACGGCAACCTGGGCAACGACCTGGTCTATGGTGGTGGCGGCGACGACACCATCTTCGGCGGTGGTGGCAACGACACGCTGGTCGGCGAATGGGGCCGCGATCGGCTGTCGGGCGACCTCGGGGACGACATGCTGATCGCGGACGGCGATGGTGACGTCTTCGTCTTCGCGTCCGGACAGGGTCGGGACATGATCGTGGGCTTCCAGCACGGCGGCGGCCGGATCGAGATCGCCGGCGGCATCAACGGGACCGACATCGTCAGTTTCGCCGCGATCCTGGCCCGTGCGACCGAAGCCGATCATCAAGGCCAGCCCGGCGCTGTCATCGACCTCGGTGGCGGCCATTCGCTGACCATTGCCGGCATGTCCAAGGCACAGCTTCAAGCTGACGACTTCCTTTTTGTGTAGCCCCACGCATCCAGACCATCGAGGCCCTGACGCACTGGCGCCTGGCAGTCAAATAACGAAGAACTGAGGGAGGATACCCATGGCCATCCGCATCGTCGTCGCCGGCGCCACCGGCTGGGTCGGCCGGGCGCTGGTCCCGGCCATCCTGGCGGCACCCGACCTGGAACTGGCGGGCGCCGTTGCCCGTGGTGCCGCCGGTCGCGATGCCGGCGAGGCTCTGGGCTTGCCGGCCGCGGGCGTGACCATCCATGCCACCCTGGCCGAGGCACTGGCCGCACCCTCCGACGTCGTCATCGACTACACCAAGCCGCCCTATGTGAAGGGCCATGCACTGGCGGCGCTGGCCGCCGGCCGGCATGTCGTGGTCGGGCCCTCCGGGCTGGGGGCGGACGACTATGCGGAGATCGAGCAGGCGGCCTTGGCGGCCGGGCGCGGCGTGCTGGCGGCCGGCAACTTTTCGGTCACGGCCACCCTGCTGAAGCGCTTCGCGCTGGAGGCCGCGCGCTACGTGCCCGATGTCGAGGTGATCGACTATGCCGCCGCGGGCAAGCCAGACGTGCCGTCGGGCACCGCGCGCGAACTGGCCGAGGCGCTGGCAGCCGTCCCGCGCAAACCATCGGCCAAGCCGGTGGGCGAGCTGTCCGGCCTGCGCGACACCCGGGGCGCCCAGGTCGGCGCCGGCACGCCGGTGCCGGTGCATTCGGTGCGCATGCCATCCTTCATCCTGTCCTGCGAGGCCGTGTTCGGCCTGCCCGACGAACGCCTTGTCATCCGCCATGACGCCGGCGGCAGTGCCGCCCCCTACGTTGCCGGCACCCTGCTCGCCGCCCGCCGGGTGGGCGAGGCCGTGGGCCTGCGCCGCGGGCTGGATAGCCTGATGGGGTAGTAGCTGGCTAAGGAGGTCGGGATGGCTGTCGTCAACATGATCGAGGCCAAGTCAGATCTCTCGCGCCTTGTTGAAGCGGTGGAGAGCGGCGCCGAGCGCGAAATCATCATCGCGCGCAACGGCAAGGCGGTCGCGCGTCTCGTGCCGATCGATGCGATGCACGACACCAGCAAGCGCATCGGTCTGCTCAAGGGAAAGTACGTCGCTCCGCGCGACTTCGATGCCGACACCGACGAAATTGTCCGCATGTTGAACGGCGAGTAGGCGCCTTGCGGATCCTTCTAGACCCGGCGGCTACCGGGCGACCGGCGAGCCGAACGATCGCCAGAGCGTTTCGTGCAGGTAATAGACGGCCGTGTCTGCGACCTGGCTGGCGGCGGCGAAGCCGACCGAGGCGGACATGGCGCCCGAGAACCAGCCGCCCAGCGCAAAGGCCCGCGCGCCGCTGGCGATGCGCCAGGTGATCGTCTTTTGCATGTCGATGGAGATGTCGGACGTCGTCGTCTCGGGGCCCAGATAGTGCCAGGCGACCTCGTGCAGGTAGTAGCTGGCCGAACCCATGATGGTGCCGGCCGCCAGGTAGCCAGCCGTCGCCACTGCCCCGCCGCCGACCATCGCGCTGAGGATCGCGGCGTCCGCGATGGTGGAGACGGTGGCATAGGTGCCCATCTTGTCGACCGCGCGGCGCCAGATGCCGGTACCCTCCGGCTCGGCCGCCATGGCCGGCAGGGGCAAGGCCAGCGCCGCCGCCACGGCCAGGGCCGCGAACGCCGGCCGGCACGCCATCACGCGATCTTCCGCGGGCGGTGGCGGTCGCGCGACAGATAGGGGGCCAGGTACTGGCCGGTATAGCTGCGGGCGACCTCGGCCACGTCCTCGGGCGTGCCCTTGGCGACTATCTCGCCGCCGCCATTGCCGCCCTCGGGGCCGATGTCGATGATCCAGTCGGCGGTCTTGATGACCTCCAGGTTGTGCTCGATCACCAGCACCGTGTTGCCCTGGTCGACCAGCCGGTGCAGCACCTCCAGCAGCTTTCGCACATCCTCGAAATGCAGGCCGGTGGTGGGCTCGTCCAGGATGTAGAGGGTCTGGCCGGTGGCCCGCCGCGACAACTCCTTGGCCAGCTTCACGCGCTGTGCCTCGCCGCCCGAGAGCGTGGTCGCGGCCTGGCCGATCTTGATGTAGCTGAGGCCGACTTCGCGCAGCGTCTCCATCTTGTCGCGGATCGACGGCACCGCCTTGAAGAAGCCGCAGCCCTCCTCGACCGTCATGTCGAGCACGTCGGCGATCGACTTGTCCTTGAAGGTGATTTCCAGCGTCTCGCGGTTGTAGCGCTTGCCCTTGCAGGCATCGCATTCGACATAGACGTCGGGCAGGAAGTGCATCTCGATCTTGATAACGCCGTCGCCCTGGCAGGCCTCGCAGCGGCCGCCCTTGACGTTGAACGAGAAGCGGCCGGGCGCGTAGCCGCGGGCCTTGGCCTCGGGCAGGCCCGAGAACCACTCCCGGATCGGCGTGAAGGCCCCGGTATAGGTGGCGGGGTTGGAGCGCGGCGTGCGCCCGATCGGCGACTGGTCGATGTCGACGATCTTGTCGATCAGTTCCACGCCGTCCAGCCGCCCGAAGGGCAGGGGGTGTTCCTTGGCGTTGTGCAGCCGCTTGGCCAGCGCTTTGTAGAGCGTCTCGATGATCAGCGTCGACTTGCCGCCGCCCGACACGCCGGTGACGCAGGTAAAGGTGCCGAGCGGGATGTCGACCGAGACGTCCTTCAGGTTGTTGCCGGTGGCCCCGCTGACCGACAGCGACTGGCCGCGCTTGCCCTGCCGCCGCTCCTTGGGGATCGGCACCTGGCGGGCGCCAGTCAGGTACTGCGCGGTCAGGCTGGCGGGCTCGCGCATCACCTCGTCGGGCGTGCCGGCGGCGATCACCTGGCCGCCATGGACGCCGGCCCCCGGCCCCATGTCGACCAGCCAGTCGGCCTGGCGGATGGCGTCCTCGTCATGCTCGACCACCAGCACCGTGTTGCCCAGGTCGCGCAGGCGCTTCAGCGTCTCCAGCAGGCGGTCGTTGTCGCGCTGGTGCAGGCCGATCGACGGCTCGTCCAGGACATAGAGCACGCCCGTCAGGCCCGAGCCGATCTGGGAGGCCAGCCGGATGCGCTGGCTCTCGCCGCCAGACAGCGTGCCGGATGCGCGCGAGAGGGTCAGGTAGTCGAGCCCGACATTGACCAGGAAGCCCAGCCGCTCGTTGATCTCCTTCAGGATGCGCTCGGCGATCTCGGCATGCTTGGGCGTCAGGTGGGCGGCCAGCTCGCCGTACCAGCCGGCGGCCTCGGCGATGGAGAGGGCTGCCACCTCGCTGATCGTGCGCATGCGGATCTTGACCGCCAGCGCTTCGGGCTTCAGCCGCTGGCCGCAGCAGGTCTCGCAGGGCCGGTTGTTCTGGTAGCGCCCCAGTTCCTCGCGCACCCAGGCGCTGTCGGTCTCCTTCCAGCGCCGCTGCATGTTGGGAATGATCCCCTCGAACGACTTGCCGGTCTTGTAGGCGCGCAGACCATCATCGTAGGCCATCTCGATGGCGGTGCCGGCCGAGCCGAAGAGGATGGCGTTCTGCGCCTCCTCGCGCAGCATCCGCCAGGGGGTCGCCAGCGTCACGCCATAGTGGCGGGCGAGGCTCTCCAGCGTCTGCTGGTAGTACTGCGACGACGAGGACGCCCAGGGCGCGATGGCACCCGACAGCGGCAGCGAATCGTCCGGCACGACCAGGTCGGGGTCGAAGAACATGGTGACGCCCAGCCCGTCGCAGGCCGGGCAGGCGCCGAACGGGTTGTTGAACGAGAAGAGCCGCGGCTCGATCTCCGGGATGGTGAAGCCCGAGACCGGGCAGGCGAACTTGGCCGAGAAGGTCAGCCGCTCGCCCGTGTCGGCGTTCTCGGCAAAGGCGATGCCGTCGGCCAGGCCCAGCGCCGTCTCGATCGAATCGGCGACGCGGTTGCCCAGCCCGTCCCGCACCACCAGGCGGTCGATCACCACCTCGATGTCGTGCTTCACCTTCTTGTTTAGGGCGGGCACGGCATCGATCTCGTGCAGCGTGCCGTCGACCTTCACGCGCTGGAAGCCGCGCTTCTGCAGGTCCTGCAACTCCTTGCGGTACTCGCCCTTGCGGCCGCGCACGACGGGCGCCAGCAGATAGAGGCGCGTGCCCTCGGGCAGTTCCATCACCCGGTCGACCATCTGCGACACGGTCTGGCTCTCGATCGGCAGGCCGGTCGCGGGCGAGTAGGGGATGCCGACGCGCGCCCACAACAGGCGCATGTAGTCGTAGATCTCGGTGACGGTGCCGACGGTCGAGCGCGGGTTGCGCGAGGTCGTCTTCTGCTCGATCGAGATGGCGGGCGACAGCCCCTCGATCGAATCGACGTCGGGCTTCTGCATCAGCTCCAGGAACTGGCGGGCATAGGCCGACAGGCTCTCGACGTAGCGGCGCTGGCCCTCGGCATAGATCGTGTCGAACGCGAGCGACGACTTGCCCGAGCCGGACAGGCCGGTGATCACCACCAGGCGATCGCGCGGCAGGTCGACGTCGACGCTGCGCAGGTTGTGCTCGCGTGCGCC
Organism: Stella humosa; assembly: GCF_006738645.1. Taxonomy (GTDB): domain Bacteria; phylum Pseudomonadota; class Alphaproteobacteria; order ATCC43930; family Allostellaceae; genus Allostella; species Allostella humosa. The sequence goes on from NZ_AP019700.1 coordinate 1,641,485, forward strand.
ACGCACGCGGATGTGGGTCAGCGACATGAATGCAAGCCGGGTGCGGATGGGCCGGAGAATCGGGCTGGAGCGTCGATCTTGTTCATTATACGTTCTCACCCGCGAGAAAGCGACTCCCGCTGCGGGCGGCGGGCGGTCTATGTTCCGGCACCTTTTCCAACGGCACCACAGCGGGAGCGGCGGTCATGGCCGGCAGCGTCAACAAAGTCATCCTCATCGGCAACCTCGGCCGCGACCCGGAAGTGCGGTCGACACAGGCCGGCAAGAAGATCGTGAACCTCGCCATCGCGACCAGCGAGACGTGGAAGGACCGCAATTCCGGCGAGCGCCAGGAGCGCACGGAATGGCACCGGGTGGTCATCTTCAACGAGCGCTTGGCCGAGACGGCCGAGCGCTACCTGAAGAAGGGCGCCAAGGTCTATGTCGAGGGCGCCCTGCAGACCCGCAAGTGGACCGACCAGTCCGGTGTCGAGAAATATACGACCGAGATCGTGCTGCAACAGTTCCGCGGCGAACTGACCATGCTCGACGGCCGCAGCGGCGGCGGTGGCGGCGGTGGCATGGGCGATTCCGGCGGCTATGACGACATGGGCGACGGTCCTGGCGGTGGCGGCGGGTATGGAGGCGGCAGCGGCGCAAGCGGGGGCGGCGGCTTCGGGCGCGGCGGTTCGGCGCCGCGTGGCGGCGGCGGCGCACCGCCGCGCGGCGACCTGGACGACGAAATTCCGTTCTGAGAACCCGCCGCGGTCGTACCGCGGTTCCGAGTTTGTTCCGGCAGAGGTCGGGCGGGCCCCATGGCTTCGGGGCCTTGCCCGGCCTTTTCCATGCGCGATCGCCTCGCAATCCGATCTCAATTGAACCGTTGGTTCGCGATCCGGGATCAACCGATAATTTAATTTCCCGCCAGGATGCTGATCATCAATGTGATTATGATTTTGATAAGTTTTGGCGTGTATCTGGAACATAGCAAGCACGCTTGGCAATCGGCGGGGGACACAGGCGATGATCGGCGGAAGCAAATATCTGGGGTTTGCCGCAATTCTGGCGTCCGGCATGCTGATGGCGAGCGCGGCCAAGGCGGGTACGGACGTGAAGCCGCTCACGGTGACGGCGAAGGTCATCGCATCCTGCGTGCTGACCGTATCGCCGCTGGCGTTCGGCGATGTCACCCTGATTGCAGGGACCGCTATCGACGAGACCGTCACCAACGGCATCTCGGTCACCTGCAGCGCCGGCGCCGGCTACACGATCGGCATCAGCGTCGGCCTCGGAAGCGGCGCCACGCTTCCCACCCGCAAGATGACCAGCGGCGCCAACACGCTGAACTACCAGATCTATTCCGACGCCCCCGGCGGCGCTTCGTGGGGCGACACGTCCGGGACGGGATGGGTATCCGACACCGGCACAGGGAGCGCGCAGAACAAGACCTACTACGGCCGCATCCTGGCCTCGCAGCAGACGGTGCCGATCGGCGACTACGAGGATACCGTCCAGGTCACCGTGACCTTCTAGGGCGGGACATCCCCGTGCTTCCGCTCCGTCCTGCGGTGGTCGCGCGGTGCCTGCTCGTGGCCGGGCTGGCGGCGGTCGCGCCCGTGCCGGTGGCGGCCCAGTCGCTGCATACGACCGCCATCCGCATCGAACTGGGGCCGCAGGCGCCGATCGTCTCTTTCGAAGTGGTCAATCCCGGCACCCAGGACACGATGGTGCATGTCCGCCCCGTCGTGTGGGAACAGCCGGGCGGCGAGGATCGCCTGACCCCGTCCGACCGGCTGGTGGTCAGTCCGCCGATCTTCGATCTGGCACCGCAGGGCCGACAACTGGTGCGGGTCGGCCTGGCAACCCCGGCGTCCGGCGAGGTCGAGCAGGCCTTCCGGCTGTTGATCGACGAGGTGCCGGACCGGGTGAAGCCGGTGCCGGGCCAGATCCGGACGGTGGTCCGCATCAGCGTGCCGGTCTTCGTCCTGCCCAACCGGCCGCCGGCACCCCGGCTGGCCGCGGGGCCGATGCGGGCGGGGGCGCTCTCCCTGCGCAACCAGGGCAATACCCATGTCCGCGTCGACTGGATCGTCCTGCGCGACCGGCACGGGGCCGAGCTGGGGCGGCACAAGGTCTTCGTCTACCTGCTGCCAGGGGCCGAGCGGGTGGTGCAGGTGCCGATCGCGCCCGGCCGCGAGCAGGCCGTTGCGGTCGTGGCGATGGAGACCGATGCCGGGCCGTTGACCAGCGAGCTTCGGTGAGCCGGTGCATGACCCGGGGCGCTGGCCCTACCTGCTGGCGCTGCTTCTGGGCGCGTGCGCCTGCTGGTGCCTGTTGTTCGGCATCGTGTCGGTGCTGGCGTCGCCGCCGGCCAGCTATGCGGTTGCCATCGATGGCCAGGACACCGGCCTGACCATCCCGCTGCAGGTGCAGGGCGCGCGCATGCTCATCTCGCGCGCCGACGCGCTGCGCCTGGGCTTGGCCCCGGCCGCCGACCCGTTCGACCTTGCCGCCGCCGATCTCCGGCTGCGCATCGACCCCGAAGCGCGCCGGCTCGACCTCTACCGCCGGGCGGCGCGCAACGGGAATGGCAATGGAAACGGCCACGGCAATCGGAATGGTGGGGGAAACGGGAATGGCGCCGATGGCGCCCGCCCGGTCATCCTGGACGTTTCGGTGAATGGCCGGTCGGTGCAGCGCAATGTCCGCGCCTTGCGCACCAACGGGCTCTTCCTGTTCGAGCCGGCCGATGTCGCAGGGTGGCGGGTGACGGCCGACGCCCTGCCGCCGATAACGCATCGCGGCCGCAGCCTGGCGGCGGCTGGCACCGGCACCGGCGTCGTGGCCGTGCTGGATCGCCAGCAGCAGGCGGTCGACCTGCGCATCTCGGCAGAGGCCCGGGCCCGCCAGGAGGTCCGCGGCGACGGCCACGCCGTCCGCCCGGCCCCGCCGCCCGCGCCGTCGACCGGTGCCTTCCTCAACTACGACGCCTACGTCCAGGCCGATCGGACCGGCCGCTTCGCCAGCCAGTTGCTGGAGGGGGGCGTGTTCAGCCCGCTCGGCGTGCTGCTGACGACGGTGCTGGGCCACCAGGGGGACGACCGGTCGCATGCCGTGCGGCTGGAAACGGCTTTCATCCACGACGATCCGGAAGCGCGGCGCACGCTGCGCATCGGCGACGCCATCAGCGTGCCCGGCGACTGGAGCCGCCCGGTGCGCTTCGGCGGCATCCAGATCGGCCGCAACTTCGCGCTCGACCCAGGCTTCATCCCGTATCCCCTGCCGTCCTTCGCCGGCCAGGCGGCGGTGCCGTCGACGCTGGACGTCTTCATCAACGGGGCGCTCAACCATCGCGGGCGGGTCGATGACGGGCCGTTCACGCTCAGCCGCATTCCGGTGATGCAGGGCGGTGGCACGGCCAACCTCGTCGTCCGCGACGTGCTGGGGCGCGAGCAGGTGCTGTCGCTGCCCTTCTATATCTCGACGCGCCTGTTGCAGGCGGGCCTCGATGCCTGGTCGATGGAGGCGGGGTTCCTGCGCAACCGTTTCCAGGAGCGCAGCTTCGACTACGGCCAGTTCCTGGCCCAGGGCACCTATCGCTATGGCGTGACCGACCGGCTGACGGCGGAAGGCCATGGCGAGGCCGGGATCGACCGCCAGGCGGCCGGCGCCAGCGTCGCCTGGCTGTGGCCCCAACTGGGCGAGTTCAACCTGTCGCTGGCGGCCACACTCGACGAGGGCCGCACCGGCGCGCTGGCCGGGATCGGCTTCCAGCGCATCTTTCCCGACTTCAGCTTCAGCCTGCGCCATACCGAACGCACCCCGGGCTTCCGCGAGATCGGTGGCGACAACCGTGGCGATGCCCATCGCATCCAGGTGCGATCGGAGACGCAGGTGACCGCATCCTTGCCGATGGGGAGCCTGGGCACCGCCAGCGGCACCGTCGCCCGCCAGATCCTCGACGGCGCCGACGACGTGCTGGTCGCCAGCCTGAACTATTCCGTGCCCATCGGGGCCGACATCCAGCTCGGTCTGCTCGCCCTGCACACCGTCAGCGGCCGGGCAGCGACGACGGTCGGATTCAACCTGTCGATCCCGCTGGGCCCGCGCGATTCGGTGCAGGTCGGCGGCCGCTCCGGCACGGACGGGGCGACGGCGACCGCCGACTACAGCCGGCCGACGCCGGTCGAGGGCGGGCTCGGCCTGCGTGCCCGGGTGCAGCGCGGTCGGCAGCAGGAAACCATCGAGGGGACGGCCGAATGGGACGGCACGGTCGGCCGCTTCTCGGCCGGCGCCGCGCGCCATGGCGGCCGGCCCGCCGTCTTTGGTTCGGCCTCGGGCGCGCTGGTGCTGGCCGATGGCGGCCTCTTCGCCAGCCGCCGCATCGACGAGGGCTTTGCCGTGGTGACGGTGCCCGACCAGCCCGACGTGCGCATCTATCGCGAGAACAACCTGGTCGGCCGCACCGATGCCGATGGCCAGCTCTTGGTCACCCGCCTGCACCCCTACATGGCCAACCAGATCGGGGTCGACCCGGCCGACCTGCCGATACGCGCGCGGCTCGACCAGCGGCGCATCGAGGTGGCGCCTGGCTATCGCAGCGGCACCGTCGTGCGCTTTCCGGTCGAGGGGCTGGACACGGTTCTGGTGCGGCTGCTGCGCGACGGCAAGCCGGTCGCCCCCGGCACCCGCGTCGCCAACCTGGATACCGGCCAGGCGGCCCGGGTGGCCCAGGATGGCGAGGCACTGCTGCGCGTGCCGGCGGCCGACAGTCGTTTCTCGCTCGATGACGGCAATGGCGGCTGCGCCTTCACGGTGCCGCCCTTCGATCGCGCCCAGCCCGGCATTCCGCGCCTGACGGTGGAGGCCTGCCGATGAGGATCGCCCGCATCCTGCTGCTGCTGGCGGCCTTCGCCGCCTGGTCCCCGCCCGTGAAGGCGGCGTCGTGCCTGCTGCTATGCACCTGCACGGTGGTGACGACGCCGGTCAGCTTCTCGGACTACAACCCCATCAACGGGCCGGCGGTCCTCAACAACGGCAACGTCGCGGTCACCTGCCGCGTCTTCCTCGGCCTCAATATCGGGCTGCTGGTCTCGTACGAGATCGCTATCTCGGCCGGGCAGTCGGGCAGCGTCGCCCAGCGCAAGATGTTCAAGGGCGGCGACAGCCTGAACTACAACCTCTACACCTCGAACAGCTACGGCACGATCTGGGGCACGAGCGCGCCCAACACGGTCGTCGACGGCTATGCGCTGGCGCTGGTCAACACCACCAAGAACCACACGGTCTTCGGCCGTATCCCGGCCGGCCAGAACACCGTGCCGGTCGGCGACTACAGCGACACGACGGTCGTGGTGACCGTCACCTACTGACGGGTCACTTCGCCGCTGGCGGCTTCTGCGAGGTCTGGCCATTGCGGCTGACGGCGCGGAAGGCGTCGACCCGGCCGGACCCGAACTCGCTGTCCCGGCCCGGCGCCCCCAGGTCCTGGGCGCTGCCCTCGATCAGGGCTCGTACCTCGGCCGGTGTCAGCCCCGGGTTGCGCTCCAGCAGCAGGGCGGCGACGCCGCTGACATAGGCGGCCGCCATCGAGGTGCCGGACAGGGACTGGAAAGTGCCGCCCGGGCCGGTGGTGACGATGTCGACCCCGGGGGCGGCGACGCCGACGAAGCTGCCGCGGTTGGCCTGGGTGTAGAGCCGGTCGCGCGCGTCGGTCGCGGTCACGGCGATGACCTCGGCGAACGCCGCCGGAAAGCGCGTCTTCTCCTGCCCGTCATTGCCGACGGCGGCCACGATCACCGCACCCCGCTCGTAGGAGCGCCGGACCATGCGGCCGACGATGGGATCGCTGGGGCCGGCGAAGCTGAGGTTGAGGACGCGCGCACCCTGGTCGACCGCGACGTCGATCGCACGCGCGATCTTGTCCGACGAACTGGTGCTCGACCCGGCCTGCTTGGGATCGGGGGTGAAGGCCTGGACCGACAGAAGCTGGACCTGGGGCGCGATGCCGCGCAGCCGGCCGTCGGCGGCGATGATGCCGGCCAGCGCCGTGCCATGCTGGCCGGGGTCGCGCTCGGCCAGTCCCATGACGTCGATGACGCCGGCCAGGCGGCCGGCCAGTGCCGGGTGGCTGGCGTCGATGCGGGTGTCGATCACGGCCACCCGCACGCCCTGGCCGCGGGCGATGCGATTGGCCTGCTCGGCCTGCAGCCGCTCCAGCGCGTACTGGCGCAAGGGGCCGGCGGGGGCCGGCTGGGTCTGCATGGTGCGGTAGCGATAGTTCGGCTGGGCGATCTGGATGCGTGGATCGAGGTTCAGCAGGTCGACCAGCGGCCCGATCGGTCGCGTCTGCACGATCAGCAGCCGGTAGGCCTCGGTGCCAAGGATCGTAAGCGGGATCGTCTCGGCCAGGCCCATCGCGTAGTCGCGCGCGATGGCGTCGGCGGCCGTCTGGCCCAGGCCGGGATGCAGCAGGATCAGCACCTCGTCCGGCAGGGCCTCGGCCAGGTCGTCGCTGCCGGGCGGTGGCATCATCGGCGGAGGCGGGGCATCGGTCGGCTGCGGCGACTGCGTCACCGGCCGTTCGATGGCCCAGGCCCGTGGGCGCCCCGGCGGCGGCATGACCGGCGGTACGGGGGCGGCGGAACGGGGGCCGGGGGACGGCGGGGGCGGCACCGGCGGCACCGGGGCCGGCGGCACGGGCGGAACCGGCGCGGGCGGAACGGGCCGGGGATGACCGGCACATTGCCGCCGGCACCCGGCGACTGCGGCTTGCCGAGCGGGATGGGTGGCGGGCAGGCGGCGGCGGGCCGGGCACGTCCGGGGTGTCGGGAACCTGGGGCCCGGGCGGCACCACCGGCGGCGGCCGCGTCGGCGGCGGGGGCACCCGGTCGGGCGGCACGTTGGTGGGCGGCGGCTTGGGGAAGCCGCCATCGTTGCCGGGCGGCATGGTCTGGGCCAGCAGGATGTACTGGCGGTCGGCGAGGGGGCCGGGGTCGTCGGCCAGGATCCATTCGGCGCGGTCGCCGTCGCTCCATTGCAGGCGGTCGGACGCCTCCGCCGGGGCGGTGACGGCCAAGACCAGGGCGGCCGCCGGACCTAGCCTGCCCGCGAGTGGCTGGAAGTGCGACCGCCTGGGTTTCTTCATGGCATCCGTTCAGCCTGGGTGACCAGATTGGCCGCCGATTGTAGCGTGGACTGGGCCTGGGCGGCATCCCCCTGGGCGGCGACGACGAAGTAGCCGTCGGCGGTCGGCCCCTTGACGATCACGGCGTCGGCCCGCTCCAGCAAGGCGCGGATATCGCCCAGCAGGGCGCCATCGGCGAAACCGACCAGGAAGCGGGCGTCGCCCGTGCCCGATGCGCCGGATGCGGTCTGGAACTGGCCGCCGGCCTCTCCCCGGTCCCCGACCAGGGCGACGATGGCGGCCGCCTGCACGGCGATCACCAGGGCGGCGGCGGCCATCGCCGGCCGCCAGGAGACCTCGAACCAGCCGGCGACCCGGGCCAGCAGGCCGCGGCCCTGGCTTGCCGCCGGCTGGGCCGTGCGCTGCGGCTCGGCGTCGATCCGCGCCATCAGGCGGGCGAAGCCGTCCGGATCGGGGTCGGGCATGGCGTCGGTGGAGGCCACGACGGAGCGCTCGACGGCGCGCAGCAGCTCCAGCTCCTCGCGCAGCTCGGCCGACTGGGCCAGTGCCGCCTCGACCCGGCCGCGATCCTCGGCGTCGAGCGTGCCGTTGACGTACCACGGCAGCAGGAACGCTTCCTCGGGCAGGCTGTCGATGGTGTCGACCGGATTGCGGTTCATGCCGAAACTCCCTGGATGCCGGCGGCGGAGAGCATCTCCCGCATGCGCTGGCGGCCATAGAACATGCGCGTCTTCACGGTGTTGACGGGGCAGTCGAGCGCGTCGGCGATCTCCTGCACCGACAGGTCCTGGTAGTAGGTGAGCTGCAGGACCGCCCGGTGCTCCGGCGTCAGCCGGTCCAGCAGGCGCTGCATCACCCGGCCCAGGTCCGCCTGCTCGGCCGTCGCGTCCGGGGTGGCGGCATCGTCGACGATCGTGTCGGCCGCATCCTCGGGCAACTGGTCCTCGCGCCGCCGGCGCAGCAGGCTGATGGCCTTGTTGTGGGCGATGCCGAAGATCCAGGTCCCGGCCGAAGAACGGCCCTCGAACCCGGCGGCGGACCGCCACACATCCAGCATCACGTCGTTGAGCAGTTCGTTTGCCATCGCCTGGTCCCGCACCATCCGCATCAGGAACCCGAACAACGGCCGCTGAAAACGCTCGTAGAGCGCCTTGAACGCGGCTCGGTCGCCACGCCCCGCCCGGGTGAGGAGATCGTTCTCGAGTTGCTGGAACTCTTTCCCGGTCCTGCCCTGGCCCTCGGCCATCTTGCTCCCTCAGTCGTCCGCGGTGGCGGAATGGTTCAGCGAAAGTTTCGACATGCCGACGCCACTATAATGCGCGCGCCGGTCGAACCGCCCGGCGGCAATGCGCGACGTACCCCGCGACGGGACGATGGTCCGGTCGGCAACGGGGATACCGCCATGAAGCGCACGATCGGTCATCTCGTCATTCTCGTCCTGGCGGCCCTGGTGGGTGCTGCCACCGGCGTCGCCGGCCTGGCGCTGGCCGCCCAAGCTGTCACGCTCTAGTACCTGTCACGCTCCAGCCGCCGTCAGAAGTCATAGGTCAGCGACAGGGTGAAGAGGTTGCGGCGATAGGACAGCGCCGAGTAGTTCGAATCCTCGTTCGTGTAGCTGTAGCCGAGCGATACCGCCATCCCCTCGGCCACCGGCTTGGTCAGGGTGGCGGTGTAGTGCTGGCGCTGGAAGTTGCGCTTGGGATCGATCGGGTAGCTGCCGAAGTCCCGCCACTGGTATTCCGCCCGCAACATCAGCCGCAGGTCCCACGGCAGCAGCAACGCGCCGCCGGCAGTCAGGCGGTGGCCGCTCTCGTCAAAGAACGAGCCCTTGGCGTCGTTGCGCAGGTAGGAATAGCCGCCGAAGACGTAGTTTCGCCGGTCCTCGAAGTAATAATATTGCGTGAGGCCGACTTGGTGCCCGCTACCGAGGTCGCGGGAGGTGAAGCGGCGCTGGACCCCGTCGTCGGCATAATCCTCCCGCCCGTAGCGGTAGAAAAGGTAGGAGATGGTGTCGTCCAGCGGCTGGAGGACCAGCGAGGCCGTCACCGCGTGGCTCTGGCTGTACTCCGACCCGCCCTCCCAGGCCGGCTGGTAGGCATAGCGCAGGCCGGGCCGGGCCGGCATGCCCCAGATCGTCGCCTGGTAGCTGAGGTCGATGGCGGCCTCGACGGTGATCTGGTCGTATTCGTTCAGCGCGCCGCGCAGGTTCTGGCTGAGATAGCCGAAACCCTCGCCACGCAGCCGCCAGCCGCCGTCCTGGATGATGTCGTAGCCGCCCCAGGCGCTCTGGAAGGTGCGGGCACCGGCCCGCGCACCGGGGGCCTGGCCGGCGCGCAGCGGCACATTGTCGTCATAGGCGATGCCGGCCTGTCCGGTCAGCGACCAGCGCCGCGGCTGCGGGGCGGCGGGCACCGTGCGCTCCGTCGTGAAGCGCGTCATCGTCTCGCGGAAGGAGCGGGCGACGGCGGCCGAGCGGGCATCCGGCTCCAGCGCCTCGGCCTTGGCCAGGGCTTCGGCGGCGGCTGGATATCGGCCCTGGGCATAGCGCGACAGGCCGAGATAGAGCCAGGTGGTGGCATTGCCGGGCTCGATCCGGGCCGCTTCCTCAAGCGTTGCCGCCGCCTCGCCATAGCGCTTCAGCCCGTAATAGGAGAGGCCGAGATAACGGCGGACGAGCACGTCGTCCTTGTGCTGGGCGGCCAGCGGCGCCAGCCGCCCGATCGCCTCGGCGAAGCGGCCCTCGCGATAGGCGACGAGTGCGGGGTCGGCCAGAAGCTGGGACGGCGGGATGGCGGCTTGGGAAACCGGGATCGGGGTCGCAAGCGATCCCAGGACTGCCAGTGCCAGCCCCGCGACCAACCTCCGCCCTGCGGATCGCGGACGACCCGGCCCCATCGCAGCCCACACGCGCCGTATTCCCCCGCGGCTCCCGGTCAGCCAAGCTGCTACAGTGCGGCAAGAATCGCGTCGTGGCAATAAGTTGGGCCATGCCGGGCGCTGCGCGGGTCCGCGCCTATGCAGTCGCGCGAGCCGCGATCGTTGTTCGCAACTGCGAAATGTTCTAGTGTGACTGTTCGACGAATCTGTCGGTGAGCCGGGCGTTCCCCACCCCGCCGATACCGGCCCCATCCCGGAAACGAGACATCCCATTGGTCGACGCTCCGTCCAAGCCGTTCGACATCGCACCCGTCACCATCGAAGACGAAATGCGCCGCTCCTACCTCGATTACGCCATGAGCGTGATCGTGGCGCGCGCGCTGCCGGACGTCCGTGACGGGCTGAAGCCCGTCCATCGCCGCATCCTCTATGCGATGAAGGAGAACGGGTACGACTGGAACCGCGCCTATCGCAAATCGGCGCGCATCGTCGGCGACGTGATGGGCAAGTATCACCCGCACGGCGACACGGCGATCTACGACGCCATGGTGCGCATGGCGCAGGACTTCTCGATGCGCCTGCCGCTGATCGACGGGCAGGGCAATTTCGGTTCCATGGACGGCGACCGCCCGGCGGCCATGCGCTACACCGAGGTGCGCCTGGCGCGCTCGGCCGAGGCGTTGCTGGAGGACATCGACCGCGACACCGTCGACTTCCAGCCGAACTACGACGACACTAGCCGCGAGCCGATGGTCCTGCCGGCGCGCTACCCCAACCTGCTGGTGAACGGCGCCGGTGGCATCGCCGTCGGCATGGCAACCAACATCCCGCCGCACAATCTGGCCGAGGTGATCGACGCCTGCTGCGCCATCATCGCCGACCCTTCGCTCGACGACATCGGCCTGATGGACATCGTGCCCGGGCCCGACTTCCCGACCGGCGGCACGATCGTCGGCCGCCGCGGCATCCGCGAGGCCTATCTGGGCGGCCGCGGCTCCATCACCATCCGCAGCAAGGCCACGATCGAGGAGATCCGCAAGGATCGCGAGGCCATCGTCGTCACCGAGATCCCCTACCAGGTCAACAAGTCGCGGATGATGGAGCGCATCGCCGAGACGGTGCAGGAGAAGCTGATCGACGGCATCTCCGAGCTGCGCGACGAGAGCGACCGCGACGGCGTGCGCGTGGTGATCGAGCTGAAGCGCGACGCCAACCCAGAGGTGGTGCTGAAGCAGCTCTATCGCTTCACGCCGCTGGAGACGACCTTCGGCATCAACATGCTGGCGCTGGATGCCGGCCGGCCGGTCCAGATGGGCCTGCGCCGGGTGCTGGACTGTTTCCTGGCCTTCCGCGAGGAGGTGGTGTCCCGCCGCACCGCGTTCGAGCTGGCCAAGGCGCGCGAGCGCGCGCACATCTTGCTGGGCTTGGCGCTGTCGGTCGCCAACCTGGACGAGGTGATCGCGCTCATCCGGGCCGCCCCCGATCCGGCCTCTGCCCGTGCCGGCCTGCTGGCGCGCGCCTGGCCGATCCATGACATCGGTCCGCTCATTGCCCTCATCGACGAGCCCGGGCACCCGGTCGTCGACGAGACCTATCGTCTGTCCGAGGACCAGGCCCGCGCCATCCTGGAGTTGCGCCTGCAGCGCCTGACCGGGCTGGAGCGCGACAAGATCGCCGAGGAACTGCGCACGATCGTGGCCCAGATCGGCGAGTATCTCGACATCCTGCGCTCGCGCCCGCGCCGGCTGGAGATCATCCGCGACGAGTTGCTGGCGGTGCGCGAGCAGTTCGAGACGCCGCGCCGCACGGTGATCGACGAGGTCGAGGACGAGACCGACCTCGAGGACCTGATCAAGCCCGAGCCGATGGTCGTCACCGTCAGCCATGGCGGCTACATCAAGCGCACGCCGCTTGTCACCTACCGGGCGCAGCGCCGCGGCGGCAAGGGCCGCTCGGGCATGGCGACGCGCGACGAGGATTTCGTCAGCCAGGTGTTCGTGGCCGGGACGCATGCGCCGGTCCTGTTCTTCACCTCGCTCGGCAAGGTCTACCTGCTGAAGGTCTGGCGCCTGCCGCCCGGCAACCCGACCTCGCGCGGCAAGCCGATGGTGCAGCTCCTGCCGCTCGACACCAAGGCGGGCGAGCGCGTCACCAGCGTGCTGGCCCTGCCGGAGGATCGCGAGGCCCATCACGGCCGCTCGCTGATGTTCGCGACCTCCACCGGCAATGTCCGCCGCAACGACCTGGCCGACTTCACCAACGTGAAGGCCAACGGCAAGATCGCCATGCGGCTGGAGGAGGAGGGCGAGCGCCTGGTCGGCGTCGTGCTGTGCGACGAGAGCCAGGACGTGCTGCTGGCGACGCGCGGCGGCAAGTGCATCCGCTTCCCAGTGCCCGAGGTGCGCCTGTTCCAGAGCCGCACCTCGACCGGCGTGCGCGGCGTGCGCCTGGCGGGCGACGACGAGGTGATCGACATCTCCATCCTGCGCCATGTCGAGGCCGACGCCGGCACGCGCGCGGCCTATCTGCGCCGTGCCGCGCAGGAGCGCCGTTCGCCGGGCGAGGGCGACGGCACGGTCGAGGACGTGGCCGCTCCCGACACCGAGGAGGGGGCCGACGCCGATGCGGCCGCCCCCGAGCGCCTGCTGTCGGACGAGGAATTCCTGGAGCTCGCCGCCAACGACGACCTGATCCTGACGGTGACGGCCAACGGCTTCGGCAAGCGCACCTCGGCCTACGAGTACCGCGTCACGCGGCGCGGCGGGTCGGGCATCGCCAACATCGCCACGTCCGCCCGCAACGGCTCGGTCGTCTCGGCCTTCCCGGTCGCGGCCGATGCCGAGATCATGCTGGTCACCGACGGCGGCCAGGTGATCCGCATGCCGGTGGGCGACATCCGCCTGGCCGGCCGCTCGACCCAGGGCGTGATCCTGCTGCGGGTGGCCGACGGCGAGCGCGTGGTGTCGGCGGCCCTGCTGCCGGCGGAAGCCGACGAGGCGGGCGACGGCGCGGCGGTGGACGGCATCGCGCCCGATGCCCCGGCGCCGGAAGCTGCGGCACCGGAGACGCCCACGCCCGACGGGACGGCGGTGCCGCCCGACAGCGACCCCTCCTGAGCGGTTCGAAGGGAAAGACGATGACGGTCGAACGCGTAGGCGTCTATCCGGGCACCTTCGATCCGATCACCAAGGGCCATTCCGACATCATCCAGCGGTCGACCAAGCTGGTCGACCGGCTGATCATCGGGGTGGCGCGGAATGCCGGGAAGGGGCCGCTCTTCTCGATCGACGAGCGCGTGCAGATCGTGCGCGACGAGGTCGAGGCGCTGAACGGCCAGGCGGTCAAGATCGAGGTCCGCCCGTTCGACAACCTGCTGATGGATTTCGTCGTCGGCTGCGGCGCCTCGATCATCATCCGTGGCCTGCGCGCGGTGTCGGACTTCGAGTATGAGTTCCAGATGGCCGGCATGAACGCCCGCCTGAACGGCACCATCGAGACGGTGTTCCTGATGGCGGCCGACCGCTACCAGTTCATCGCATCCCGCTTCGTGAAGGAGATCGGCCTGCTGGGCGGCGACGTGCGCCATTTCGTCAGCCCGCGCGTGGCCGATCGCCTCGAATCCCGCTTCGCCCGCCCGCGCCCGACCGAATGAGCGGGCGCGCGGCTGCCGAAGGTTGACCCTGGCCGCCGCGCCCCCTAGTTTCCGCCGCGACCGACTTCCGCCCCGCCTGCCTCGCCAGGCACCCAGGGCGAGCCCGTAGCTCAGCCGGTAGAGCATCTGACTTTTAATCAGAGGGTCTCGGGTTCGAATCCCGACGGGCTCACCAAATTTACCTTATATATCAATCAATTGACGTGCGGATATTCGAAGTGAATACCCTACAAACAATGAATTTAACCCTGCGGTTGTGCGATCTCGGTGATCGGGCCGATTTTATTGGTCTAGAGCATGATCCAGAGGTGATGCATTTCCTTAATGGCGGAGCTGTCGACCATGAGACAACTGACCCTGAGCGTGTGACATTTCTCATGCCGAGAGGTGCGGAGCCCTATGTTTGGACGGGGCGGCGAACCGCTACCAGTGCGTTCGTCGGATGGTTCTGCCTGTTTCCGGAGACCAGCACGATCGCCGAAATCGGATATCGCCTGCGTCGAGAGGAATGGGGAAAGGGATTGGCGTCGGAGGGCACTTCGGCGCTGGTCAACTGGGGCTTCACTAGCGGCGGGTATGAGAAGATCGTCGGCTGTACCATGGCAGTGAACCGTGGCTCCCGCCGCGTGATGGAAAAGGTCGGAATGAGATATGTCCGGACAGAGTTTCGAGACTTTCCCGATCGCATTCCAGGGGCTGAAGAAGGCGAAGTCTGGTACGAACTTCTACGCTCCAAATAGAATTTTACTGGTGATAGTCCAGTTTTGGGAGTGTCTGCCACTGCCTAGCGGCCGGCATTGGCTTGGCGATCAATTGGACCTTAACCGCCGTCACTGTCATGGTTCCGTCGACCGGGTCGGCCAGCTTGTTTTGTGTCGGCCGCGCTCCGGACCGGGACAGTTAAACATTGGACCGGCGGGCGTAAGCCCGACTAGCTCGCACCGGCCGCTGATACCCACCGGCGTTCCACATCCTTGCCGGGTAATATGTGGAATTGACGCAACGCAGCATCATCTGTAGAAGCGCCGCCATGTGTTCCGCATCTCGCCATCTCCGATTTATCACCGGGCGCTTCGCGCATCCGGGTGGCTTGGTCATGCCGTAAGGCAGACGGAGTTACCCCAGTGTGGAGGGGTAGCTCAGCGGTGGAGCGACACGTTGAAGCCGTGTGCGTCGGCGGTTCGATTCCGCGCCCTTCCACCAGACCTTTTCAATGATTCCGGGATCGCGGTAGCACCGTTGCCGCGGCGGCGGTGCCCGCACCCTGGTCTTCCAGGGTGCGGGACATGGCGACGGTCATGGTTGGCTACGGGCCGCTGTAGAGGACGGTGTCGCGCTCGGCTCCGAAAATCCGGTGACCCCAGCCGGTACGGTGCTGCCCATTGTCAGGGGCAGGGGATGCTCGACAATCAGCCGCGCGCGGTGGAGTTGCCGTATACCGGCGTCAGCCAGTGGCGGAACTTGTCGACCTTGCCGGCGGCGATGTCGAAATAGAGGTCCTGGATGCGGCGGGTGAGGGGACCGACCTTGCCGTCGCCGACATCGTAGTGGTCGACGGCGGTGATCGGCTGGACCTCGGCGCCGCTGCCGCAGAAGAAGGTCTCGTCGGCGATGTAGAGCTCGGTGCGGTCGATGTCGCGCTCGATGACGGTGACGCCCAGCTCCTCGCGATAGAGGTCGATCAGCGTCTGGCGGGTGATGCTCTCCAGGATGTCGGCGCTGACCGGGGGCGTGATGACGACTCCGTCGCGCACCATCATGAAGCAGGCGCCGGGGCTCTCGGCCACCTCGCCGCGGTCGTTCAGCATGATCGGCGGGCCGAAGCCGTTCATCTTCGCCTCGACCTGGGCCAGGCGGGAATTGTGGTAGTTGGCGGCCGCCTTCACCCGCGACGGCGAGGCGTTGTCGGAGTTGCGCCGCCAGGTGCTGACGCAGCTCTTGATGCCGTTCTTGATCGAGGGCGCGTGCGGCCGCGAATAGGCGATGACGAAGGCGCCGTTGTGGATGTCCTCGGGCTTCCAGGCATAGGACTCGCCCTCGCCGAAATAGACGACCGGGCGGAAGTGGACGCCGGCGGTGAACTTGTTGGCGCGCAACAGGTCGATGAAGGCCTGAGTGAACTCGTCGTCGCTGTAGGGCACCGTCATCCGCATGATCTTGCAGGACTGGCGCAGGCGGCGCAGGTGCTCCTTGTTCTTGAAGATGTAGAGCTCCTTCTCGGCCTCGCTCCAGTAGGCGCGCATGCCCTCGAACACGTTGGCGCCGCGCAGCACCGTCTCGGCCGAGACATGCACCGTGGCCTCGGGCCACGGCACGATCCGTCCATCCTTCCAGGCAAATTCCGGGTTGCTCGTCTTGGCCATCTGGCAGTTCCTTCTGGGGATGGCTCGGGCGGCCGAGCCGGGGGTGGGGCCGGGAAGGATCGTCCCTCGCCGGCCGTTCGTCCACCGGCTTTGCAGCCTTTTTGGCGCCCCTATCGCCGGCCGGCCGCGTCAAGCGCCAGGTTGAGCGCCAGGACGTTCACCCGCGGCTCGCCGATGATGCCGAAGAGCCGGCCCTCGACCCGGCCGTCCACCAGGCGGCGCAGGTCTGCCGCCGGTAGCCCGCGCGCGGCCGCCACCCGGGGCACCTGGAAATAGGCGGCCTCGGGGCTGATGTGCGGGTCGAGCCCGCTGGCCGTGGTGGTGACCAGGTCGACCGGCACCGCCGCACCCGGGTTCTGGGCCCGGCGGGCGGCGGCGTCCGCCGTCACGCGCTCGACCAGCGCTGCACTGGTCGGCCCCAGGTTCGACCCGCCGGATGCGGCCGCGTTGTAGGGGGCCGGCACGGACTTCGCCGGGTCGGCGGGGTCGGCCGCCATGGTGGCCGATGGCCGGCCCTGGAAGTAGCGGTCGCCCGTGAACGCCTGGCCGATCAGCGACGAACCGACGACCTGGCCATCGCGCACCAGCAGCGACCCGGCCGCCTCGGCGGGGAAGACGGCGCCGGCGACCCCGGTCATGGCGAGCGGGTAGGCAAGCCCCGTGATCGCCGTCATGGCGAGGATCATCACGAGCGCGGGGCGAAGATGCTTCAACATGGGAATGCTCCTTTCGCGAGGCCGGGCTCAGGCGAGCCCGATCGCGGTGATCAGCAGGTCGATCGCCTTGATGCCGACGAACGGCACCACCAGCCCGCCCAGGCCATAGACGAGCAGGTTGCGGCGCAGCAGGGCGGCGGCACCGACCGGCCGATAGGCGACGCCGCGCAGCGCCAGCGGGATCAGGGCGACAATGACCAGCGCGTTGAAGATGATGGCGGACAGGATGGCGCTCTCGGGCGTCGCCAGCCCCATCACGTTCAGCGTCTGGAGCTGCGGGTAGAGGGCCGCGAACATCGCCGGGATGATGGCGAAGTACTTGGCCACGTCGTTGGCGATCGAGAAGGTGGTGAGCGCGCCGCGGGTCATCAGCAGTTGCTTGCCGATCTCCACCACCTCGATCAGCTTGGTCGGGTCGGAATCGAGGTCGACCATGTTGCCGGCCTCGCGCGCGGCCATGGTGCCGCTGCCCATGGCGACGCCGACATCGGCTTGTGCGAGTGCCGGCGCGTCGTTGGTGCCGTCGCCGCACATGGCGACCAGCTTGCCCTTGGCCTGCTCGTCGCGGATGAGCTGCAGCTTGTTCTCGGGCGTGGCCTGGGCCAGGAAGTCGTCGACCCCGGCCGCGGCCGCGATGGCAGCCGCCGTCAGCGGGTTGTCGCCGGTGATCATCACCGTGCGGATGCCCATGCGCCGCAGCTCGGCGAAGCGCTCGCGGATGCCGGGCTTGACGATGTCGTCCAACTGGACGACGCCCAGCAGCCGACCGTCGCGCACGACCGCCAGAGGGGTGCCACCGGCGCGTGCGATCTCGTCGGCGATGCTGCGGGCCTCGCGGGCGGCGGCGTCCCCGGCCTCGATGCCCTTCAGGATAGCGTCGACCGCGCCCTTGCGGATGCTGGTCCCGGAGAAGTCGACGCCGCTGATCCGCGTGTGGGCCGAGAAGGGGACGAAGGTCGCGCCCAGCCCGGCCTTGTCGCGTTCGGGGATGCCATGCTGGTCGCGGGCGAGCGCCACGATCGAACGGCCCTCCGGCGTCTCGTCCGCCAGCGAGGCCAGGTAGGCCGCCTCGGCCAGTTCCTGCACCGTGACGGTTGCCAGCGGCCGGAAGGCGGTCGCCTGGCGGTTGCCGAGCGTGATGGTGCCGGTCTTGTCCAGCAGCAGCGTGTCGACGTCGCCCGCCGCCTCCACCGCGCGGCCCGACATGGCCAGCACGTTGAAGCGCACCAGCCGGTCCATGCCGGCGATGCCGATTGCCGACAGCAGCGCCCCGATCGTGGTCGGGATCAGGGTCACGAAGAGTGCCACCAGCACCAGCACGGGGATGGCACCACCGGCATAGGCGGCGAAGCTGGGAATGGTGGCGGTCGCCAGCACGAAGATCAGCGTCATCCCGGCCAGCAGGATGTTGAGCGCGATCTCGTTCGGCGTCTTCTGGCGCTGGGCCCCTTCGACCAGCGCGATCATGCGGTCGAGGAAGGTGGAGCCGGCGGCCGCCGTGATGCGCACGACGATCCAGTCGGACAGGACGCGGGTGCCGCCGGTGACGGCCGAGCGGTCGCCGCCGCTCTCGCGGATGACGGGGGCGGATTCGCCGGTGATGGCGGCCTCGTCGACGGACGCGATGCCCTCCACCACCTCGCCGTCCGACGGGATCACGTCGCCCGGCTCGACCAGGACGAGGTCGCCGACGGCCAGGCGGGTGCCGGGGACCATGCGGTAGTCGGCCCGGCCGGTGCCAGACAGCAGCTTGGCCTGGGTCTCGCCCCGGCCGCGCCGCAGGCTGTCGGCCTGGGCCTTGCCGCGGCCCTCGGCCACCGCCTCGGCGAAGTTGGCGAAGAGGACCGTGAACCACAGCCACAGGATGAGCTGGAACGAGAAGCCGAGATGGCCGGCGCCTGTAGTGAGGTCGCGAACGAAGAGGATGGTCGTCAGCACCGTCACCACGGCGACGACGAACATCACCGGGTTGCGGGCCAGCGTGCGGGGATCGAGCTTGGCGAAGGCCGAGCCGACCGCCGGCAGAAGGATGCCGGCGTCGAGCAGGCTCGCCGTCCTGGATCTGGTCATGGGGGATGTCCTAGTTGCCGGCCGGGAAGGTCTGGCCGGCGAGCAGCGCCAGATGTTCGACGATCGGACCCAGCGCCAGCGCCGGGAAGAAGGTGAGACCGCCGACGATGAGGATGACCCCGACCAGCAGGCCGACGAAGAGCGGCCCATGGGTCGGGAAGGTGCCGCCGGATGCCGGCACCGTGCGCTTGGCGGCCAGCGACCCGGCGATGGCGAGCGCCGGCAGGATGACGAGGAAGCGCCCCATCAGCATCGCCCCGCCCAGCGCCATGTTGTACCAAGGCGTGTTGCCCGACAGGCCGCCGAAGGCGCTGCCGTTGTTGGCCGCGGCCGACGTGAAGGCGTAGAGCACCTCCGAGAAGCCGTGCGGCCCCGGGTTGGCGATCGAGGCCAGCGCCGACGGCATCACGACCGAGATGGCGGTCGGCGCCAGCATGGCCAGCGGCAGGCAGAGGATGGCCAGCACCGCCATCTTCATCTCCTTGGCCTCGATCTTCTTGCCGAGATATTCGGGCGTGCGCCCGACCATCAGCCCGGCCACGAAGACGGTGATGACGACGAAGACCAGCATGCCGTAGAGGCCGGCGCCGACGCCGCCGACGATGATCTCGCCCAGTTGCATGTTGATGAGCGGGATCATCCCGCCCAGCGGCATGAAGCTGTCATGCATGGCGTTGACCGCGCCGCACGACGCCGCCGTGGTGACGACGGCGAAGAGCGCCGACAGGGCCGCGCCGAAGCGCACCTCCTTGCCCTCCATGTTGGCGCCGTCGACGCCGATGGTGGCCAGCAGCGGGTTGCCCGCGGCCTCCGCCCAGTAGGCGATGGCGACGCCGGCCAGGAACAGGGTCCCCATGGCGGCCAGGATGGCCCAGCCCTGGCGCTGGTCGCCCACCATGCGGCCGAAGACGTTGGTCAGCCCCGCCCCGATGGCGAAGATGGCGACCATCTGCACCAGGTTGGCGAGCGCAGTCGGGTTCTCGAACGGGTGCGCGGCGTTGGCGTTGAAGAAGCCGCCGCCGTTGGTGCCCAGCATCTTGATCGCCACCTGCGAGGCGACGGGGCCGAGCGCGATCGTCTGCGCGGCACCCTCGAGCGTGACGGCGTCGACCGAGGCCGCCAGGGTCTGCGGCATACCCTGCCAGACGAAGAACAGCGTCAGCAGGATCGAGCCGGGCAGCAGCAGGTAGAGGGTGGCGCGGGTCATATCGACCCAGAAGTTGCCGACCGTGCCGGTCGACGCGCGGGCAAAGCCGCGGACCAGCGCCAGGGCGACCGCGATGCCGGTGGCGGCCGAGACGAAGTTCTGCACCGTCAGCCCGGCCATCTGCACCAGGTGCGACATGGTCGTCTCGCCGCCATAGTTCTGCCAGTTGGTGTTGCTGACGAAGCTGGCGGCGGTGTTGAAGGCCAGGTCCGGCGGCACGGCCGCCATCCCGGCCGGGTTCAACGGCAGCGAGCCCTGCAGGCGCTGCAGCAGGTAGAGCAGCAGGAAGCCGGCCAGGTTGAAGGCCAGCATGGCCAGCGCATAGCCCAGCCAGCGCTGCTCCTGGCGCTCGTCCACCCCGGCGGCGCGGTAGAGCAGGCGCTCGACCGGTCCCAGCACCGGCGACAGCCACGTGCGCCCGCCGGTGAAGATGTGCGTCATGTAGGCGCCGAGCGGCTTCACCAGCGCCAGCACGAGCGCGCAGAAGAGGAGGATCTGCACCCATCCGTTGAGGGTCATGGGGTCCTCAGAACCGCTCCGGGCGGATCAGGGCGTAGACGAGATAGACGAGCAGCAGCAGGGTGACGCCGCCGCCCAGGAGATAGTCGGTGAGCATGGGCGGGGCCTCAGAGCCGGTCGCAGGCGAAGGCATAGGCCGCCGCGAGCGCGAAGAACGCGACGCCGGCGGCGACTAGGATCAGGTCGGGCATGGCAAGGTTCCTTGGTCGGGCGTCGGTCTCGATCGCCCGGATGACAAGGTGGAGCCGGTGCCCGTAAGGGAACGAGGTGTATTGTCGGTGCCGGCCGTAAGGATCGCGTAAGGATTGGCCTGTGGCCGGGGCAGGATGCTCGACATCGCCACCGCGACGGGCGAGATAGGGCTTCGCAATCGACGAGGAGTGGACCACCGATGGCCGAAGAGCCCGCGCGGCCGGGACCGGATGCGCTGCTGGTCGAGGCGGCGCGCGAGGGGCGTGGCCGGCTCAAGGTGTTCCTGGGGGCCGCCCCGGGCGTCGGCAAGACCTTCGCCATGCTGGAGGAGGCACGGCGCCTGAAGGCCGAGGGCATCGACGTGGTGGTGGCCCTGGTCGAGACGCACGGGCGGACCGAGACCGAGGCACTGCTGGCCGGTTTGGAAGTGATGCCGCGGCGCCTCGTCGGCTATCGCGACCGCACCTTCAGCGAGATGGACGTGGACGCGGTGCTGGCCCGCCGCCCGCGGCTCGCCATCGTCGACGAGCTGGCCCATACCAACGTGCCGGGCAGCCGCCACCCCAAGCGTGCCCAGGATGTCGAGGAACTGCTGGACGCCGGCATCGACGTCTATTCCGCCCTCAACATCCAGCACCTGGAGAGCCTGAACGACATCGTCGCCCGCATCTCGGGCGTGCGCGTGCGCGAGACGGTCCCGGACGGGGTGCTGGAGCTGGCCGACGAGGTCGAGCTGATCGACCTGCCGACCGACGAGCTGATCCAGCGCCTGCGCCAGGGCAAGGTCTATGTCCACGACCAGATCGCGCGCGCGATCCAGAACTTCTTCTCCAAGGGCAACCTGACGGCGCTGCGGGAACTCGCCATGCGGGTGGCGGCCGACCGGGTCGATGCGCAGATGACGCAGCACATGCGCAGCCACGCGATTGCCGGGCCGTGGCCGACGCAGGAGAAGATCCTGGTCTGCATCAACGAATCGCCGGTCGCGAAGTCGCTGGTGCGGGCGGCCAAGCGCATGGCCGAGCGCGCCCGCATCGGCTGGATCGTCGCCAACGTCGTCACCCCGCACCGCGAATCCCTGCCGGACGCGGCCAAGGACCGCATCGTCGAGGCGCTGCGCCTGGGCGAGAGCCTGGGGGCGGAGGTGGTGACCCTGACCGCCGGGGCCGACGTCGCGCGCGAGATCCTGGATTTCGCCCGCCAGCGCAACGTCAGCCGGCTGGTGGTCGGGCGGCCGCGGCCGCGCCGGCTGCTGGCCTTCCTGTCGCGCGAGACGGTGGCCGAAGAGCTCGTGCGCCGCGCCGTGGACTTCGAGGTAACGCTGGTCGCCAGCGACCCGCGGGAGGGCGCGCGCGCGCCGATCCGCGGCCCGCGCCTGCTGCCCGAGCGCAACCTTGCGGCCTATGGCTGGGCGGCCGTGGCGGTCGCCGTGGCGACCGGCGTGGCAATGGCGATCGACGCGGTTCTGCCGGTCTCCAGCCTGTCGCCGGTGTTCCTGGTTGCGGTCCTGCTGGTGGCGACGCGGCTCGGCCTGTGGCCGTCGCTGTTCGCCAGCCTCGCCAGCTTCGCCGTCTACAACTTCTTCTTCACAGAGCCGCTGTTCACCCTGCTGGTCAGCAGCCGGGACGACGTGCTGGCGCTTCTGCTGTTCCTGGCGGCCGCCCTCTTCAGCGGCAATCTCGCCGGCCGCCTGCGCGCCCAGGTGACGGCCCAGCGCGCGGTGTCCAAGCGGATCAACAACCTCTACGAATTCAGCCGCAAGATCGCGAGCGCCGCCAGCCTGGAGGATGTCGTCTGGGCCGCGGTCCACCATGTCGCGTCCACCCTGCAATGCCGGGCGCTCGTGCTGGCGCCGGGCGAGGGCGGCGGGCATCTCGCGATCATCGGCGGCTACCCGCCCGAGGACCAGCTCGACGCCAAGGACCGCGGTGCGGCCGAATGGGCGTGGGAGCACGGGGAGCCGGCCGGCTGGGGCTCCGACACGCTGCCGACCTCGGCCTGGCTGTTCCTGCCGCTGAAGACGGGGCAGGGGGCGGTCGGCCTGCTGGGCGTGGCCTTCGACGGCCGCGCCCTGCTGTCGCCCGACGAGCGCCGCCTGCTGGAGGCGCTGGTCGACCAGGTGGCGCTGGCGGTCGAGCGCACCCGCCTGGTGGCGGACCTGGGGGAGACGCGATTCCTGTCGGAGACCGAGCGCCTGCGCCAGGCGCTGCTGTCGTCGGTCAGCCATGACCTGCGCACGCCGCTGGTGTCGATCATCGGGGCGGCATCGACGCTCATCGAATCCGATGCCGCTCTGGGGCCGGAAGGGCGCCGGCAGATGGCCGAGGCGATCCGGGAGGAGGGCGAGCGCCTCAACCGGTTCGTGCAGAACCTGCTCGACATGACGCGGCTCGGCTATGGCGCGTTGCGCCTCAACCTCGACTGGGTCGATCTGCGCGAGGTGATGGGGCGGGCCACCCGCCAGCTTGGCCCGGTGCTGCGCGACCACCCGGTGGACATCGCCGTGCCGGCGTCGCTCGGCCCGATCCACATCGATGCCATCCTGATGGAGCAGGTGATGGCCAACCTGCTCGACAACGCCGCGAAGTATGCGCCCGCCGGCACGCCGATCACCGTCGCCGCCCGCCGCGACGGCCGCGAGGTGGTGATCGAGACGAGCGACGCCGGCCCCGGCATCCCGCCGGAGGATCGCGAGCGGGTGTTCGACATGTTCTACCGCGTGCGTGCAGGCGATGGGCAGCGGGCGGGGACCGGGCTTGGCCTTGCCATCTGCCGCGGCATCGTCGAGGCCCATGGCGGCCGCATCAAGGTGGGGGACGCTGCGGGCGGCGGCGCCAGGATCGAGATCCGGCTGCCGTCCGCGGGCGAGCCTCCCACCCCGCCGGCGCCGGAGGAGACGCCGTGACGGAAGCCGCCGGCAAGGTCTTGGTCGTCGACGACGAGGCGCAGATCCGCCGCTTCCTGCGCATTGCGCTCGAGGCGCACGGGTTCACGGTGGCGGAGGCGATCCGCGGCCAGGATGCCGTCGCGCGCACCGCATCGGAGAACCCCGACGTGGTGATCCTCGACCTCGGCCTGCCGGACATGGACGGAAAGACGGTGGTGGCCCGCATCCGCGAATGGTCGAGCGTGCCGATCCTGATCCTGTCGGTGCGGCAATCGGAGGCCGAGAAGGTGGCGGCGCTGGATGCCGGCGCCGACGACTATGTGGTGAAGCCCTTCGGCATCGCCGAACTGCTGGCGCGCCTGCGCGCGCTGCGCCGCAACCGCCGCACGGACGCCGGCCCGTCCGAACCGGCGGAGCTGACAGTGGGCGACCTGCGCATCGACCTCGCCCGCCGCGAGGTGCAGGTCGCAGGCAACCCGGTCCGGCTTACCCGCAAGGAGTTCGACCTGCTGGCGATGCTGGCCCGCAATGCCGGGCGCATCGTCACCCATCCGCAGCTCCTGCGCGCCGTCTGGGGCCGTGCGCACGAGAACGACGTCCACTACCTGCGCGTCTTCGTGGGCCAGATCCGCGAGAAGCTGGCCGACGACCCGGCCCACCCGCGCTTCATCCTCAACGAGCCGGGCGTCGGGTATCGGCTGCTGGTGCCTTGATCGAAAAATATACGCCTATAGCGTATATTTTAGCATTTAAAATGGAGAGGTGCGGGTAGTTGCTATCGGGCAGGTTGCCGACATCTGCTTCTGCGTCGTCTACACCGATCGCGACGCGGCTCGCCGTATCATCTCCGCTCGGCGGGCCAATCGGAAGGAGTGCAAGCTATGGCAAGAGGTGGGCGAGTGATCCAGCGGACCCTGGACGAGATCAAGGCGACCCCTCCGAATGTCGATTGGGATAAGCTGCGGGCCACCACCGAGGAAGAGATTGCGCGTCAGGCGGCCGATGATGGCGAGCCGCCCGGCGGGTACGAGCCGCAGCCATTTGCGGACCTGAAGGTGCTGCGCGCGAGGCTAGGTATGAGTCAGGACAGTTTTGCGGCCGCGATCGGTGTGCCGGCCGGAACGATCCGGAACTGGGAGCAAGGTCGGACCTATCCCGACCCGGCTGCGATCACGCTGCTGCGAATCATCGAAGGCGCTCCCGAGGTTGCATTTGGCGTCCTCGGCGTAAAGCTGGGGGCGGCGCGGCGGCGGCCCGGTCGGCCGCGCAAGGCTGCGTGACACAGGAGCGCTTGCTCGACGACATGCCGCCCGGTGCAGACGACTAAAGGTCGCCGGATTGCCTGCCAGCCTTGCCCCAACCCGTTGGCGTCGGGCACCATCCCCGTCCAGTTCGGGGAAGGAAAATCCAGGATGACCAAGATCGCGATCGTCGGCGCGGGCGCCGTCGGCTGCTATGCGGGCGCGCACATGGTGCGGGCGGGAGAGGACGTCACGTTCCTTGATGCCTGGCCGGCGCATGTCGAGCACATGCGGGCCCACGGGATCCGGGTGACCGGGGTGACGGCCGAGGAGGAGTTCACGGTGCCGGTGCGGGCCTTGCACCTGACCGATGCCCAGCAGCTCGCCAAGGAGGCGCCGGTCGACATCGCCTTCGTCTGCGTGAAGTCCTACGACACCGAATGGGCGACGACGCTGATCCGCCAGTACCTGGCGCCAGGCGGCTTCGTCGTGTCGCTGCAGAACTGCATGAACGAGGAGCGGGTGGCGTCCGTCGTCGGCTGGGGCAAGACGGTCGGCTGCATCGCCTCCAAGATCTCGGTCGAACTGTTCGAGCCGGGCCATGTCCATCGCGGGGTGGAGAAGGGCGGGGCCGGCTACACCATCTTCCGCGTGGGTGAGGTGCACGGGCGCATCACCCCCAGGGTCGAGGCCGTGTGCCGGCTGGTCGGCCTGTCCGACAGCGCCAAGGTGACGACCAACCTGTGGGGCGAGCGGTGGTCGAAGCTGGTGGCCAATTCCATGCAGAACGGCCTGTCCGCCTGCACCGGCCTGTCGGGCAACGCGATGATCCGCGACGACGTCATCCGCCGCTTTGCCGTGCGGCTGGGCAGCGAGGCCGTCCAGGTCGGGCAGGCCCTGGGCTATGTCCTGGAAGACATCCTGAACATCAAGCCCGAGACGCTGGCGGCGGCCGGCAACGGCGATGCGTCCGCCCTCCAGGCGGCCGAGGACATCCTGATGGCCGGAGCCAAGAAGCGGGCGGAGGGCCAGCGCCCGTCCATGGGGCAGGACATGGCCAAGGGCCGCCGGACCGAGATCGGCTTCCTCAACGGCTTCGTCGTCGAGCGGGGCCAGGAGATCGGTATCGACGCCCGCGCCAATGCCGTCCTGACCGACCTCGTGCAGCGGGTGGAGCGCGGCGAGCTGGCGCAGGATCCGGCCCATATCACCGGCTTGCGCCTGAACTGAGGAACCCGACCCGGTCGATCGCGTTCAGCAACGAAACGGGCGACCCCAAGCGGCGCCGGGAAGGCATTTCCGGCGCCGTCGTCCGTTGTACCGTTGCCTGGCCGAGGGAGAGTGGGCGTGCGTCGTCGGGAGTTGTTGGCGGGGGCCCTGTCCCTGCCCTTGGTGCTAGCGATGACGCGGGAGTTCGGCACCGCCGCGGCGACGGCCGACGAGGCCACGCCCTTCGATGCCACCACCGTGCGACGGATGGCCAGGGAGCGTGCGGCCAAGCCGTGGCAAGCGGCGCGCGACACCCTGTCGGGACCGCTCGCCCGCCTCGACTATGACGGCTACCGCACTATCCGCTACGACGCCAACAAGGCCCTGTGGGCGGCCGAGAAGCTGCCGTTCGGGGTGCAGTTCTTTCACCGCGGCTTCCTCTACAAGGACCGGGTGGACATGTACGAGGTGGCGGGCGGCCATGCCCGTCGCATCCCCTACAGCCCCGACCTTTTCGACCTGAGCAAGGTCGGCAAGCTGGCCGACGGCGATGTCGGCTTCGCCGGATTCCGCGTGCATGCGGCCATGAACCGGCCGGACTACTTCGACGAGGTCTGCGCCTTCCTCGGCGCCAGCTACTTCCGCGCCGTGGCCCGCAACCACATCTACGGGCTGTCGGCCCGCGGGCTCGCGATCAAGACCGCCGAGCAGGGGGGCGAGGAGTTTCCGGCCTTCACCGCCTTCTGGCTGGAGCGGCCGGCGCAGGAGGCGGGCGCGCTGGTCATCCACGCGCTGCTCGACAGCCGCAGTGCGGCCGGCGCCTTCCGCTTCGTCGTGCGCCCGGGCGAGGCGACCATTTTCGACGTCGAGATGGCGCTCTACCCACGGGTCGAGCTGGCCCAGGTCGGCATCGCGCCGTTGACCAGCATGTTCCTCTTCGCTGCCAACGACCGCGGCGGGGTCGACGATTTCCGCCCTGCTGTCCATGACAGCGAGGGGCTGTCGATGTGGACCGGCCGCGGCGAGCAGATCTGGCGGCCGCTCAACAACCCGGCCGAACTGCAGGTCAGCTCGTTCGCCGACGACAATCCGCGCGGCTTCGGCCTGATGCAGCGCCAGCGCGACTTCGGTGGCTACAAGGACCTGGAGGCGCGCTACGATCGCCGGCCCGGCCTGTGGATCGAGCCGCTGGGCCAGTGGGGCAGGGGTGCCGTCCACCTGGTGGAAATCCCGACCGATCGCGAGATCCACGACAACATCGTGGTGGCCTGGCGGCCGGCCGAGCCGATCGCGGCCGGCAGCGAGCATGTGATGTCCTATCGCATGCACTGGTGCTGGGAAGCGCCGTGGAAGTCCGAGCTGGCCCGCATCACCGACACGCGCCAGGGGCAGAGCCTGAACGACCGCAGCCGGCTGTTCGTGCTGGAGGCGGTCGGCGACAAGCTGAAGGGTGGCAGTGGAGAGCGCCGCGCGGTGGTGACGGCCGATCGCGGCCGCCTGCGCAACGTCGTGTCCCAGGCCAATCCCGTCACCGGCGGCTGGCGCATGAGCTTCGAGCTGCAGCCGGAGGGCGCCAAGGTGATCGAGCTCCGCGCCCAGTTGATGGATGGCGACCAGCCGGCGTCGGAGGTGTGGCTCTATCGATGGACGCCCTGAACCCGGACCCCGCACCGGCCGGCGGCCTGCGGGCGCCGGCCCTGCCGCCCGACGCGCCCCAGGCGATGCCGCGCCAGGATCTTTGGCGCAAGCCACCGACCGTGCGCGTGCCAGGCGACATCCTGGTGCACCTGACCCGCTTCCTCGTCATCGGCGCGGCCATCGCGCTGACCGTCCTGGCCGGGATCGAGATGTTCGAGGCGCTCAATGTCGGCGGCATGACGACCCTGGAATGGCTCGTCCTGGCCCTCTTCGTCGCGCTCTTTGCCTGGATCGCGCTGGCATTCTCCAGCTCGATCGCGGGGTTCGTCGCCATGCTGGCGGGCCGGCCGGCGCTGATCGACCCACGTTTGCCGCTGCCCGAACTGCGGCGGCGCACCGCCATCCTGATGCCGACCTACAACGAGAACCCGGCGCGCGTGGCCGCGGCCTTGCAGGCGATCGACGAGGGGCTGCAGGCAGCCGGCCGCGGCGACGCCTTCGCCATATTCATCCTCAGCGATACCACCGACCCGGACGTCTGGATCGCCGAGGAGCAGGCCTTCCTTGCCCTCCGCGCCCGCACCGGCGGCCATGGCCGCATCTTCTATCGTCGCCGGCCGCGCAACATCGAGCGCAAGGCCGGCAACATAGCGGACTGGGTCACGCGCTTCGGCGGGGCCTGCGACCATATGCTGGTGCTGGACGCCGACAGCGTGATGACGGCCGATACCATCGTCCGGCTGGCGGCGGCCATGGAGGCGGACGACCGCGTCGGGTTGGTCCAGACCCTGCCGATCCTGGTCGGCGGGCGCACGCTGTTCGCGCGCATGCAGCAGTTCGCGGGCCGCATCTACGGGCCCCTGATCGCCCGGGGCATCGCCACCTGGCACGGGCGCGAGGGCAACTACTGGGGCCACAACGCGATCATCCGCACCCGCGCCTTCGCCGAGGCGGCGGGCCTGCCGCATCTGCGCGGGCGCAAGCCGTTCGGCGGCCACATCCTGAGCCACGACTTCGTCGAGGCGGCCTTGATCCGGCGCGCCGGCTGGTCGGTGCGCATGGTGCCGGCCCTGTCCGGCAGCTACGAGGAAGGGCCGCCGTCGCTGACCGAACTGGCGGTGCGCGACCGCCGCTGGTGCCAGGGCAACCTGCAGCATGCGGCTGTCCTGCCCGCGCGCGGGCTGCACTGGGTCAGCCGGCTGCACCTCTTGATGGGCATCGGCTCCTACATCACGGCGCCCATGTGGTTCGGGTTCCTCTGCATCGGCATCCTGATCGCCTTGCAGGCGCGCTTCATCCGGCCGGAATACTTCCCGGCCGGCGCCACGCTCTTCCCGCAATGGCCGGCCCAGGACCCCGTGCGCGCCATGTGGGTCTTCGCCGGCACCATGGCGCTGCTGGTGGCGCCCAAGCTGCTGGCCTGGATCGCCATGATGGCCGACGGGCCGACCCGGCGGGCGAGCGGCGGCGGGGTCCGCATGTTCGCGGGCGTGCTGGTGGAAACGGTGCTGGCCGGCCTGCTGGCACCCGTCACCATGCTGAGCCAGAGTGCCGCCGTCGTCTCCATCCTGTCGGGCCGCGACGGCGGCTGGCAGCCGCAGCAGCGCGACGACGGCAGCTACCCTTTGCGCCAGGTCGCCTGGCGCTATGCGCCGCACACGGCGACCGGGCTGGTGCTGGCCGGCATCGCCTGGGCGGTCTCGCCCCACCTGTTGCTGTGGATGTCGCCGGTCGTGGTCGGCCTGGCGCTGGCCATTCCGCTGGTGGCGCTCGCCGGCAGCCGCCGTCTCGGCATGGCGCTGGCCGGCCCGGGGATCCTGCGCACGCCCGAGGAATCGATGCCGCCGGCCGAACTGCGCCGCGCCACCGAACTGCGCCGCGACCTGGCGGGCGGCGATGCGGCCGATGGGGTGGCCGAGCTGGCGGCCGACCCCGCCCTGCTCGATGCCCACCGCGGCATGCTGCCGCCGCCGCGCCGGCCCGGCATCGACCCGATCGACGTGCCGCTGGCCGTGGCGCTGGCGCGGATCGAAGAGGGGACCGACCTGGACCGCGTCGTCGGTGCGATGAGCCGCGCCGAGAAGCTGGCGGTGCTGGGCGACGCCCGCGCGCTCGACCGGCTGCTGGCGCTGCGGGCGGATGCGAAAGTGGCGGTCAGCCCGCCAGCCAGTCCTGCATCCAGCGGCGATGATCGTCTTCGCGCGTCACCCGTTTCATGAGATCGGCCGGCGCCACCCCCGGCAGCGCGTCGGGATCGGCGCCCTCGCGCAGGGCCTTCAGCGTGGCATAGGTCGCCTGCACGGCCGCCGCGAAGGGCTGGTGCCCTTGCAGACAGATGCGAACCCCGACGCTGGAGAGATAGTCCCGATCGCGCAGCGCGCCCGCCGCGACGCCACCCAGGATGATGGGCAGCCGCACGGCGGTGTGGATCGCCTCCAGCTCGGCCTTTTCCTTGATGCCGGTGAAGAACATCGCGTCGACGCCGGCCGCCTCGTAGGCCCGCGCGCGGGCGATGGCGTCCTCGATGCCGGTGACCTGCACGGCGCTGGTCCGGCCGATCACTGCCAGGGTCGGGTCCTGGCGGCCCGCCAGGGCCGCCTTCATCTTGCCGATGCCCTCCGCGATCGGGATGAGCCGGGTCTTGCCGACGGTGCCGAAGGGCTGCGGCAGGTCGGTATCCTCGATCGTCAGGCCGGCGACGCCGGCCGACTCCAGCTCCTCGACCGTGCGTTTGACGTTCAGCGCATTGCCATAGCCATGGTCGGCATCGACCAGCAGCGGCAGGTTGCCGGCGCGGTTGATGCGATAGGCCTGCTGGGCGAACTCGCTGAGCGTCAGCGTGATCAGGTCGGGGGCGCCGATCACCGACATGGAGCCGATCGAGCCCGCGAACATGCCGATCTCGAAGCCAAGATCCTCGGCGATGCGGGCCGAGATGGCGTCGTAGACCGAGCCCGGATGCAGGCAGCGGTCGCCGGCGAGCAGCGCGCGGAAACGCTCGCGCCGTGGGGTCCAATGCATATCGGCCGGTTCCTTCCTCAGAATTCCGCGCCGGGAATGACCATCGGCTCCTTGCGCGCAGCCTGGAGCCATTCCTGCATCGCGGGCCAGTTCCAGATGGCGTCGCAATAGGCCTGGCCGACCTCGTCCATCTCGATCTTGTAGGTGCGGAAGCGGCTGCACACCGGCGCGAACATGGCGTCGGCGATGGTGAATTCCCCGAACAGGAACTCGCCCGCCCCGCCGAAGCGGCGGCGGCAGTCGCGCCAGATGGCGGCGATGCGGTTGATGTCGGCCTGGGCGTCCCCCGTCGGATAGCGGTCGGGGAA
Organism: Stella humosa; assembly: GCF_006738645.1. Taxonomy (GTDB): domain Bacteria; phylum Pseudomonadota; class Alphaproteobacteria; order ATCC43930; family Allostellaceae; genus Allostella; species Allostella humosa. The sequence continues at coordinate 1,672,511 of NZ_AP019700.1, forward strand.
GGTGCTGCGCATGTTCATGGGAAAGTGCGCGCGCATCGCCTCGAAGCCGGAATGCATTTCCGACGACACGGCCCGCGCGATCGCGCGCACGCCCTGGTCGGCCGGCCACAGTCCGGCGGCCGGCACCTGCTCGGCCAGGTACTCGCCGATCGCCAGCGTGTCCCAGACGACGCGGTCGCCATGCCTGATGGCGGGCACGCGGCCGGACGGCGAATGGCGCACGATGGTTTCCCGCGTGGTCGGCTCGTCGAGGGCAATCACGACCTCGTCGAATTCGATCCCGCTGGCCTTCACCATCAGCCATCCCCGCAGCGACCACGAGGAATAGTTCTTGTTGCCGATGTAGATCGTCAGATCCGCCACCGTTGATCCCCTCTCGTTGGCGAGGCACGAGTTAGAGGAAACCTGCGACCGGACGCAACCGTGACTTCGGCGGCCGGTCGGGGTAGACACTGCCTCGTCCCATACAAGACGCGAGTCCGCATCCCGTGTCGACCCATAGCCTGATCGACGGCGCCGCCGCGCCGATCCGCCTCGTTCCCGTCGCCGAATCGGATCTGGCCGCCTGGCTGGAGGCCGCGCCGGCATCGCTGCGCCAGTGGGCGACCGCCAACGCGCTGAAGGGCGAGGCCGGGCGCCATCTGGCCATTCCCGGCGCCGACGGGGCGATCGACCGGATCGTCGTGGTCTATGACCCGGCCCAGGCGCTGTGGGCGCTGGGCAGCCTGCCCCTGACGCTGCCGGAGGGCGACTACAGCCTGGAGGGCGCGCTCGCCCCGGCGCTGGCGACCGACATGGCGGCCGGCTGGGCGCTCGGCGCCTATGCCTTCACCCGCTATCGCAAGGCGCGGCGGCAGCCGGCCCGCCTGGTCTGGCCGGCCGCGGCCGACCGCGGCGAGGCGACCCGGATCGCCGATGCCATCTGGCTCGTACGCGACTTGGTCAATACGCCGGCCGAGGATCTGGGCCCGGGCGAACTGGCCGATGCGGCCGTTTCCCTGGCCAAGCGGCACGGGGCCGAGGTGCGGGTGCTGCGCGGCGACGAACTGCTGGCCCAGAACTACCCGATGGTTCATGCGGTCGGCCGCGGCTCTGTGCGGCCGCCCTGCCTCGTGGATATCACCTGGGGCGACCCGTCGGCGCCGAAGGTGACGCTGGTCGGCAAGGGCGTGTGCTTCGATTCGGGGGGCTACGACCTGAAGCCCGCCGCCGGCATGAAGCTGATGAAGAAAGACATGGGCGGCGGCGCCAACGTCCTGGGGCTGGCCAGCCTGCTGATGGCGGGCAAGCGCAAGATCCGCCTGCGCGTGCTGCTGCCGACGGTCGAGAACCTGGTTTCCGGCAATGCCTTCAAGCCGATGGACATCATTCCGACGCGCAAGGGGCTGACCATCGAGATCGGCAATACCGACGCCGAGGGCCGCCTCATCCTGTGCGACCCGCTGGCCGAGGGCGATTCCGAGAAGCCCGCCATCCTGATCGACATGGCGACCCTGACGGGGGCAGCCCGCGTCGCGGTCGGGCCGGACTTGCCGGCCATGTTCTGCAACGACGACAAGCTGGCCGCCGACATCCAGGCCGCATCGACCGCGGTCAACGACCCGGTCTGGCGCATGCCGCTGTGGAAGCCCTATCGCAAGTGGCTCGACAGCAAGATCGCGGACATGAACAACGTGTCGGAAAGCCCGTTCGCGGGTTCCATCACGGCTGCTCTCTACCTCCAGGAATTCGTGTCGCCGACTACGCCTTGGGTCCATTTCGACATGTATGCCTGGAACGCGTCCGCCCGCCCGGGCCGCCCCGAAGGCGGCGAGGCCCAGGCGATCCGGGCGCTGGACCGCATGATCGGGGAACGTTTCGGCTGATGTGTCTGACCGGTATCCAGCGTTTCCTCGGCGGCCTGCTGCTGGCCGCCGGGCTCTCCCTCTCTCTTCCGGCATCGGCCGACGTGGCGTCGGCCGTGCCGGCCGCCCTGGCCCAGCCCGGCCGCGGGCCGGAGGCGACTTCGGGCGCCATCCGCGGCGCGGTGGCCGATGTCTACAAGGCCCGGCGCAACCGGCCGTTGTGGGTCGACCGGCCCGGACGGGCCGACGCGGTGCGCGCCCTGCTGAAGGCGGCTGCCACGGACGGTATGGATGCCGGTCCCTACCTGGCCCAGGTCGAGGCGCGCTGGCAGGCACGCGGCGACCAGGCGCTGGCCGCCCTCGACGTGGCGCTGACCCGGTCGCTGGCCGCCTACGCCAACGACCTGTGGTACGGCCGCCCGGACGCCAAGGTGGTGGACGAGAGCCTGACGCGACGCCACGAGCGCCTGAACCTGTCGAAGTTCCTGGCCGATGCCGCCCAGGCTGACACCCCGGCGCTGGCCCCGCTCGTCGACGGGCTGCGCCCGCCCCATCCGCAGTATGCCCGCCTGCGCGCCGCCCTCGCCAAGCTCGATACGGCGGCCGAGCCGGCCGAGAAGGCGATCGCCGATGGTCCCATCCTGCGTCCGGGCGTGCGCGATCCGCGCGTCGGCCCGGTGCGCGAGCGCATCGAGGCCGAGGGCGAGTGGTCCGAGGCCGAAGAGGTTGCCTTTGCCACGCCCAACTATGGCGAGGGCGGCGACTGGAGCCGCTTCGACGAGGGCCTGACGCGGGCCGTGCGGCGATTCCAGCGCCGGCTGGCATTGCTCGATGACGGGCTGGTCGGCGGGCGGACGCTGTGGGCGCTCAACATGGACAATGGCGAGCGCCGCCGCATCGTGGCCGAGAACATGGAGCGGCTGCGCTGGATGCCGCGCCGCCTGGAGAGCGAGCACATCGTCGTCAACATGGCCGGGTACGACCTGACGGTGGTCAAGGGCGGGCAGCAGGCGATGACGATGAAGGTCGTGGTCGGCCGGCCCTTCCGCCAGACCCCGATCATGCGCAGCGACATCACCGACCTGGTGCTGAACCCGTTCTGGAACGCGCCCGAGAAACTGGCCAAGGAAGACCTCTTCCCCAAGCTGCGCAGCCACCCGGGCTATTTCGCCGAGAAAGGCTATCGCGTGCTGGCCGGGTGGAGCCAGACCGCCCCGGAAGTGCCGCTGTCGCAGGTCGACGGGTTCAAGCTGACCTCGCCGATGGGGCCGGTGCGGGTGCGCCAGGACCCGGGGCCGAAGAACGCGCTGGGCCGCATCAAGTTCAACATGGCCAACCAGCACGCCATCTATCTGCACGATACCCCCGACCGCCATCTGTTCGACCGCAGCGCGCGGAACTTCAGCTCGGGCTGCATCCGGCTGGAGAAGCCGATGGTGCTGGCCGAGTTCTTGCTTAGTGAGCAGGCGGATTGGCCGGCGGGTCGGTTGAACGCGACGGTTGATACGGGCGAGACCCGCACCGTGCCGCTGCGCAAGCGCTGGCCCGTCTATCTGGTCTACCAAACCGCCTGGGTCGACGATGCCGGCGAGCTGGTGGTCCGCGACGACATCTACGGGCTGCGCGCGGCTGGTGCCGCCGACGCCAAGCAGAAGGAGGGGTAGCACCAGGATTGCCCATGGCGGCCTGTTCCGGGCCGTCCTGCGGTCGTCATCGCTGGGGGGCGTGACGTCGCAGCCAGCCGCATCCGTTCTGGATCGCGGCTCCATCTGAGAGCTTGGGGAGAGCTACATATGAAGAACCAGCCGAGCGTGCTCGGCGGCATGGGGATGCCGTCGCGCCGCCGACTGCTTTGCGGTCTGGGTGCTGCCCTGGCCGTATGCGTGACCCGTCCGGCCCTGGCCGTGGTCCGCGAGGCGCAACCCGATCGACGGTTGCACCTGCACAACGTCAACACGCTGGAGACCGTCGACATCGCCTATTTCCGCGACGGTCGCTACCAGCCCGATGCCCTCCAGACCTTGAGCCGCTTCTTGCGCGACTATCGCTCCGGGCGTGTCGCGCGCATGGATCCGGGCCTCTACGACTATCTGCACGACCTGCAGGAGGCGGTCCGGCTCGACGAGGCGCAGCCGACGAGGATCATCTCGGGCTATCGCTCGCCCGAGACCAACCGCAGCAAGCGCAGCCGCGACCGCTCGGTCGCCCGCGACAGCTACCACACGCGCGGCCAGGCGTTCGACGTCGTCCTGCCCGATCGCGACGTGATGGCGGTCCGGGCCGTGGCGGTGAAGCTGGAGCGGGGGGGCGTCGGCGCCTATCCGCGCGCCGGCTTCCTGCATCTCGATGTGGGGCCGGCCCGGGCCTGGTAGCCCGGGCCTCGCTCTCCTTGCCCGTCAGCGCACCGCGGCCACGCCCGCGGTGCGCTTGCGCGGCACCAGGATCCACGCCCGGCCGCGGGCGCGCATGGCACCGGCATAGTGCCCGGCATCCTCGCCCACGCCCCAGAACAGGTCGCCCCGCACGCCGCCCTTGATGGCGCCGCCGGTGTCCTGCGCCACCACCAAGCGGCGGATGGTGCCGTCGTTGGTGGGCGCCTCGGCCAGGTCGATGAAGACCGGCACGCCCAGCGGCACGGCCTTGGGGTCGACCGCCAGGCTGCGCCCGCTGGTCAGCGGCACGCCCATGGCGCCACGCGCGCCCACCTCGGCCCGCAGGCGGAAGAAGATGTGGCTGTTGTTGGTGGCCTTGAGCTGGCGCATCCGCGTCGGGTTGCGGCGCATCCATTCGCGGATGGATGCCATGGATACGGCCTGCTGGTCCAGTTCGCCCCACTGCACCAGGGCGCGGCCGACCGGGAAGTAGGGGTGGCCGTTCTGCCCGGCATACTCCACGCCGACGACGCTGCCGTCGGTCATGCGCACCCGGCCGGACCCCTGGATCTCCAGGAAGAAGGCATCGACCGGATCATCGACCCACAGCAGCTCCAACCCCTTGTTGGCCAGCGCGCCGGCCTGGATCTGGGCCCGTGTCGGCATCTGCCGCCCCTTTGGTGGCAGGCGATAGAGTGGCGTGTCGAACTTGGCCGTGCGCGCCCACGACCCGCGCAGTTCCGGCTCGTAGTAGCCGGTGAAGAGCCCGGTCTCGCCGCCGCCCAGGGCCACCGGCACGAACCAGCGCTCGAAGAAGCGCCGGGCCGCGGCTGGGCCCGGTTCCACCGCCTCGGCGGCGCGGCAGGGGTCGGCCCAGTCCGATACCCGGCCGGCGATGCCGTCGGGCCCCAGCGCATAGGCGGTCGGCTGGCGCAGCAGCCGACCGCAGGAGGCGCGGAAGGCTGCCACCGCGCCCACGGTGTCGTCGCTGGCCCAGCCCGGTATCTGGACAAATGCCGGGTCGATTGGCGTTCCATCGCTGGCGATCGTGCGACCGCCACGGGTCGTCGTTCCGTCACCCAGGCCGCCGGTGCTGCTCGTCCCGCAGGCGGCCAGCATCGTCACCAGGCCGGCCGCCAGCCATTGTCTTCCCCATGCCGCCATCGGCCTGTTACCCCGTCTGTCGATTCGGTCCGGCGGGGAAGATAGCGGCCTCTGCGGCGGCGACGCCACCGCCGGGGGCCGGCCGGCGTCAATCGGCCGCCTGCGCCTCATGGGCCAGGTCGCCCAGGAACCCGCCCGACTGGCGCTTCCACAGGCCGGCATAGATGCCGCCAGAGGCCACCAGTTCGGCATGGGTCCCGACCTCGACGATGCGGCCCTGGTCCATGACGACCAGCCGGTCCATCCTGGCGATCGTCGATAGGCGGTGGGCGATGGCGATCACCGTCTTGCCGTCCATCAGGGTGTCGAGGTCCTCCTGGATGGCGGCTTCCACCTCGGAATCGAGCGCCGACGTCGCCTCGTCCAGGACCAGGATGGGGGCGTCCTTCAGCAGCACGCGGGCGATCGCCACGCGCTGGCGCTGGCCGCCCGACAGCTTCACGCCGCGCTCGCCGACATGCGCCTCCAGCCCCTGGCGGCCGCGCGGGTCGACCAGGTCGGGGATGAAGAGGTCGGCATGCGCGCGGGCGGCGGCGGCGGCGATCATGCCGTCGTCGGCCTCCGGCCGGCCGTAGCGGATGTTGTCGCGCACCGAGCGGTGGAGGAGGGAGGTATCCTGCGTCACCACGCCGATCGCCGCCCGCAGGCTCTCCTGCTCGACCTGGGCGATGTCCTGGCCGTCGATCAGGATGCGGCCGCCCTCCAGGTCGTGGAAACGCAGCAGCAGGTTGACCAGGGTCGACTTGCCGGCCCCCGAGCGACCCACCAGCCCCAGCCGCTCGCCGGGCCGCACCACCAGCGACAGGTCGTCGATCACGCCCGACTCCCGGCCGTAGTGAAAGCGGACATGGTCGAAGGCGATCTCGCCGCGGGCGACGGCCAGCGGGCGGGCGTCGGGCCGGTCGATGACGGTGTGGGGGCGGGCCAGCGTCTCCATGCCTTCCTGGACCACGCCCACATTCTCGAAGATGCCGGTCACCACCCACATGATCCAGCCGGACATGTTGTAGATGCGGATGGCCAGGCCCGCGGTCAGCGCGATGGCGCCCTGGGTGACCGCCCCTTGCGTCCACAGCCACACCGCCAGCCCGACCGTGGCGCCGATCAGCGCGCAGTTGAGGACGGCGATGATACCGCTCATCACCGTCACCAGGCGAAGCTGGGCGCGGATGGCGTCGGTGTTGCGGGCGACGGCGCGGCGGACATAGGCGTCCTCGCGCTCGGCATGGGCGAAGAGCTTCACCGTGGTGATGTTGGTGTAGCTGTCGACGATGCGGCCGGTCAGCGCCGACCGGCTCTCGGACGCCGCCCGGGCGCGGTCGCGGATGCGCGGCACCATCACGCGCAGCGTCACGACATAGAGCCCCATCCACACCAGCAGTGGCACCGCCAGCAGCGGATCGGCCTGGGCGAAGAGGATGACGGCGCTGACGGCATAGACGATGACGAACCACAGCGAGTTCACCGTCTCCATCACCGATTCGCGCAGCGACACGCCCGTTTGCAGCACGCGGTTGGCCAGCCGCCCGGCAAAGTCGTTCTGGAAGAAGCTGAGGCTCTGGCGCACCAGGTAGCGATGGCTCTGCCAGCGCACCAGGTTGGTCAGGCTCGGCACCACCGTCTGGCGCACCAGCATGTCGTGCAGGATGCCGCAGAGCGGGCGCAGCACCAGCACCACCACCGCCATCACCAGCAGGCTGGTGCCCTCCTGGGCGAAGAAGTCGGCCGGTGCCGTTGTCTTCAACAGGTCGATGATCTGGCCGATGTAGCGGAACATCGCCACTTCCAGCAGCGCCACGGTGCCGCCGGTTGCCATCAGCACCACGAAGGTGGGCCACACCTGGCGGATGAAGTGCCAGTAGAACGCGATCAGGCCGGCCGGCGGCTGGGCCACCGGGGCGGGCTTGAACGGGTCTATGCGGCGCTCGAACCAGGCGAACATGCTACTTGGGCTCCGAACGAGTGGGAGATGAGGGGGCCTTCATCTCAGCGGTTTATGGCGGCAACTTGACGGGCTATACGGTGCCCATGGCCCTGACCGATGCACAGCTAGCTGAGATAGACGCCGCGCGCGCCGAAACCCGGCCGACCCTGCGGGCAACCGTGCCGGCGCTGGAGGAGATCCTGCATGTGCCGTTGCCGGTGCTCGACCACGGATTCGTGCGGGTCATCGACTACATGGGCGACGATGCCGCCGTCGTCCAGGCGGCGCGGGTATCCTATGGCCGTGGCACGCGCAAGGTCAGCGAGGATCGGGGGCTCATCAACTATCTGATGCGCCATCGCCATACCACGCCGTTCGAGATGTGCGAGATCAAGTTCCATGTGAAGCTGCCGGTCTTCGTCGCCCGCCAGTGGATCCGCCATCGCACCGCGAACGTGAACGAGTATTCGGCCCGCTACTCGGTGCTGGACCGGGAGTTCTACATCCCCGCGCCCGAGCATCTGGCGGCCCAGTCCGCGGTCAACCGGCAGGGCCGGGGTGCGGTCCTCGCCGGGGAGGAGGCGGCCCACGTCCTGGCCCTGCTGCGGGACGACGCGACGCGCAGCTACGACCATTACCTGGAGATGCTGAACGAGACCGAGTCCGGCGAACGCCGCGATCCCACCCGGGATGGACTGGCGCGCGAGTTGGCGCGGATGAACCTCACCGTCAATGTCTATACCCAGTGGTACTGGAAGACCGACCTCCATAATCTCTTGCATTTCCTGTCCTTACGGGCCGATCCTCATGCCCAGTATGAGATCAGGGTCTATGCCGACGCGATGGCCGAGGCGCTGAGGCGCTGGGTCCCGATGGTGCATGAGGCCTTCCTCGACTACCGCATGGGGGCGGCGATGCTGTCGGCCAAAATGCTGGCGGTGGTGCGCCGCATGCTTGCGGGTGAGACCGTGGGCCAGGCCGAAAGCGGGCTCGGCGCCCGCGAATGGCGGGAATTGATGGCGGTCCTGGACCGCGCCTGAGGCAATGGGCTGAAGAGTTCAGGGGGCTGAAGAGTTCGGGGACGATGCGATACCTGCTTGCCGTGATGCTCCTGGTGCTGGGCGCCTGTGCCGAGCGCCCCGTAGCGGTCGCGCCCACCGCCGCCGTGCGGTCGCCGACCGATGGCCAGACGGCCGCCCTGACCGCCGGTGGCTTTGCCGATCCGGCGCGCGTCGTGCGCTACGACGTGGCGACGCCGCCGCCATTGCCGCGCTTTCGCCGGGCCAGCCTGACGCCGCCCGATGCCGCACCGCCACCGCTGCTGGCCGACCGCATCGTCGTCCACAAGATGGACCGGCGCATGGAACTGGTGCGCGACGGACAGCCGATCCGGACTTATCGCATCGATCTTGGCTGGCAGACGCTGGGCCACAAGCAGCATGAGGGCGACGGCCGCACGCCAGAGGGCATCTATCGCATCGAGACGCGCAACGAGCGCAGCGGCTTCCACCGCGCGCTCAAGATCTCCTACCCCAACGACCAGGACCGGGCGCGGGCGCGTTCCCAGGGCATGTCGCCGGGCGGCCTGATCATGATCCACGGCCAGCCGAACAACGCCCAGTCCTATGCCCGCGCCCAGAAGAAACGGGACTGGACCGAGGGCTGCATCGCCGTCACCAACGACGAGGTCGAGGAGATCTGGACGCTGGTGGCGGACGGCACGGAGATCGACATCCGTCCGTGACCGGACGGCCCGCCCCTACAGGGCGAAGTTGAGGGTCACGCGGGTGCCGGCATGGCGCTCGTCGAAGCGTACCGCCGATTTCAGGTCAGCCGCCATCGCCTTGACGATGCGCGAGCCCAGGCCCGTGCCGCGCGGCTTGCCGATGCCGGCCCAACCGATGCCATCATCCTCCACCACCAGCGACACGTCGCGCTCGCCGACATGGCTGATCTGCACGCGGACGTCGCCATGGGTCCCGGCGGGGTAGGCGTATTTGTAGGCGTTGGTAACCAGCTCCGTGACGATGACGCCGACCGAGACCGCCTTGTCGGTCGGAATGCGGATCGGATCGGCGTTCAGCCGGATCGTATGGTCGCGGCCAGTCGCCTTCATCGCCGACTGCAACTCCTCGATCAGGCTGTGCAGGTAGGCGTCGATCTCCACGAAGCGGACATCGTCGGAGGTGTAGAGGCGGCGATGGATGCCGGCGATGGCGGTGATGCGGGCCTGCATCTCTTCCAGGGCCGCCCGCGCGGTCGGGTCGGTCATGGAGTGGGCCTGCATGTAGGCCAGGCCCGCCACCAGGGCCAGGCTGTTGGCGACGCGGTGGTTCACCTCGCGCAGCAGCATCTCGGCCCGGTCGCGGGCGGCGCGGGTCTCTTCCTCGGCCCGCTCCTTGGCGCGGCGCAGCCGATGGGTCTCGATCGCCTGCTGCACGGCCTCGGCCAGCAGCTCGCGGAACGAGCCGTCGACGTTCTTCCAGACATAGTCGACCGCGCCTGCCTTCAGCGCCGCCACGGCGACCCGGCTGTCCTCCGACCCGGTGACGTAGACGACCGGCGGGGCATCGGCCAGGGCCAGGATCTGCGGCAGCAGGTCGAGCCCGGTCTCGCCCGGCATGTAGTGGTCCAGCGCGACGACGTCGATGCCGCCCTTCAGGATGCGGGCGATGCCGGCCGCGCCATTGTCTGCATGCTCGAAGGCGAACCCGCGCGGCTCCAGCGTGCGCTGCACGAGGCGCGCGAGGCCCGGGTCGTCGTCGATGTAGAGCAGGCGTGGTCGGTCGGGCACGGTCAATCGATCTCCGGAACCTGCATTACCGCAAAGAACAGGCCGAGTTGCCGGATTGCGTTGGCGAACGCCTCATAATTCACCGGCTTGGTGATGTAGACGTTGGCGCCCAGGTCGTAGCAGCGCTGGATCTCGCGCTGGTCGTCGGTCGTCGTCAACACGACCACGGGCGACCGCTTGGTGTGCGGGTTGGCCTTCACCTTGGCCAGGATGTCGACGCCGGTCATGTCGGGCAGGTTGAGGTCGAGCAGGATCAGCAGGCCGCGGCCGGCGCTCACCTGGCCCGAGCCGTCCTTGCCGAAGAGGTATTCCAGCGCGCTGGTCCCGTCGGTGAAGGGGACGATCTCGTTGTGGACGCCGGCGCGCCGGATGTTCTTCTCGATCAGGCGCGCGTGCCCCTCGTCGTCCTCGACCATGATGATGGTCACCGCCTGTGCGGCTGTGTTCATGACGTCTTCCTCTCGACTGCGATGCCGGGTGCTGCGGCGAAGCCATCGGCACGGCGGGGCAGGATTACCCGGAAAACCGTGCCGCGACCAAGCGCGGAATCCACCGTGACGTCGCCGCCCAGGCGGCGCGCCAGGGTGCGGACGTGGGCCAGGCCGATTCCCTCGCCGGGCTGGTCCTGCACGCCAGAGCGCCGGAACAGCTCGAATATCCGCTCATGGTCCTGCGGGGCGATGCCGCGGCCATTGTCTTCGATCTCGTAGGCGAGTTGCCCGCCCTGCTCGCGCCCGCGCACGACGATCCGGCCCGGGCGGGCCGGATCGAGGTACTTTACGGCATTGTCCACCAAGTTGCCGAAAATCTGCTCCACCGCCAGGCGATCGGACAGGATGTTCGGCACGGGCTTCTCGACGATGATCGAGCCGTCGTTCGACTGGAGCTGGTGCTGCACGCTGGCGGCCGCCGTTTCCAGCATGGTCCCCATGTCGATCCGCTCGGCGGTCAGTGTGCGCCGGCCCTCGCGCGACAGCTTCAGGATGGCGTTGATCAGCCGGTCCATGCGCGTGGTCGACGAGCGGATGAAGCGCAGCGCCTCGGGCAGGTCCTCGAAGGCGGCCTGGCGCGCCTCGATTGCCTGGCCGGGCTCCACCAGCTTCTCGGTTTCGGCCACATGGCGCTGAAGCACGTCGAGCGACACTTCCAGCTCGCTGGTGAAGCCCATGACGTTGACCAGCGGCGCCCGCAGGTCATGGCTGACGATATAGGCGAACCGCTGGATCTCGTCGTTCGCGCGGGCCAGATCGGACGTCCGCTCGGCGACCCGCTCCTCCAGGCTGAAGTTCAGCTCCTGCACCTCCTGGCGGGCCGCGACCAGGTCCTGGGTGTAGCGGACCGACATCCAGACCGAGCCGCCGGCCAGCAAGGCGATCACCAGCGCGCCGGCGATGACGGCCCAGCTCAACGCATCGGCGCTGTTCCGGGTGTTGCCGGCGGCCGTCTGGATGCTGCGGTCGATCTGGCCGATCAGCTCCCGCAGATGGTCGCGCAGATTGTCCATCACCACTTTGCCGCGATCGGTCCGCACCAGTTCCACGGCGTCGGCGACACGCCCCGTGCGCACCAGTTCCACGGACTGGGTCAACTCGCCCATCTTCTCGTCGGCCAGGCCGGCGATCCGCTCGATCTGCGCCAGCCGGGTGGCGTCGCCCGCGAACAAGGCGCGCAGGCGCTGCAACTGCTCGGGGATGCGCGTGCGGCCCAGCTCGTAGGGCTCCAGATAGGCGGTATCGGCGGTGATGACGTAGCCGCGCTGGCCGGTCTCGGCATATTGCAGCAGGGTCAGCAGGCCGCTGGAGGCCGAGCGGGTCTGCTGGGCGTGGAGCACCTGCTCGGTGTATTCCCCCGTGCGGTCGACCAGCCAGAGAGAGGCGGCGACGATCGCGAGCAGCGCCAGCGCGCCCGCGGCCAGGAGCAGGATGGTGGTCCGGGCGAAGAAGGTGCTGGTAATGGGCATCGGCTACCTGGGCGGCACGGGGGCGATGAAGCGGGCAAACCGCGGTTGGAGCGTCAGGCGAGTTCCAGCAGCACCGGCTGGTGGTCGGACACCTGCGTCTCAACGTCGTAATGCACGTTGCGGACGCGGGGCGCCAGATCCTCGGTCAGCAGGATGTAGTCGCTGGTGTGCGGCGGCTTGTGCACCTGCTCGAAGATGCAGAAGGAATGCGGGTGCGGGGCAGCGCCATGGGCAACCGTCCAGGCATCCCGGAAGGCGGGGACACCGCCGTCGAACGGCTCCAGCAGCGATCGCAGGATCGGCTCCTCGGGGGTCATGTTGAAGTCGCCCGTCAGGACAGCCGAGGCGGTCTGCACGTCGGTGGCGAACGTGCCGTTGCCCTCCCTGGGCGGCAGGGCGAAGCGGGCGGCGGCGGCCTCGTGCGCCTGGCGGATCGTCGCCACCTGGGCCATCCGCTGCTCGGGCGAATAGAACTCCATGTGCGTCGTCATCACCCGGACCGGCCCGAAGCCGGCATGCACGACCGCGTCCAGCACCAGGCGCGGCATCGACCGGCCGCCGTCGGCGACCCAGGGGGCGGCATGGCGCAGCACGCGGCCGACCGGCAGCCGCGACAGGATCATGTTGCCGAAGCGCTTGCGCCGGCCCTTGCCGTCGGGCAGGTCCACCGCCACGCCTTCGATCGCCTCGTAACCCGGCAGCAGGGCCGCCAGCTCGGCGAACTGGTTCTCGCCCCGGCTCTGCTTCAGTTCGGGGAAGTTGTCGGCCACCTCCTGGAGGCACAGCACGTCGAAATCGGCGATGCGCCGCGCGTCGGCGACGATGCGCGCCAGGTCGAGGCGGCCGTCGATGCCGAGGCCCCATTGGATGTTCCAGGTGATCAGTTTCATGGCGCTTCCCGTTTCGTCGCGGGCGCAGTATCTGCGGCCAGGCATGCCGGGTTCAAGGACGGCGGTTGAATGGTCGCGCCGGCGGCCCCATAGTCCCGCCCTCGCTCATCGGACGCGCAGCCGGGATCATTCGCATGCACCTCGTCGCCCGACATTGCCTTGCGGCCGCGGCCCTGCTTGCGCTGGGCGGCCCGGTCGCCGCCGAATCGAGCTCGGTGGTCGCGCTTGGGCTGGAACTGGCCGCGAAGGTGTGCGGCCCGAACGGCTTCCACGCGCTGGTGGGCGGGGAAGTGGCGCTGTACGAGGGGGGCGAGTTCACGGGGCAGGTCAGCGGCAGCGACGGCCATGTCTACACGTTCCACAAGACCGCCAGCGGCGCCTCCTGCATCGACGAAGCCAGCAGCGGCGCCAAGACCAAGACCTTCACCGCGACGGTCAGCTACAACAAGCCGTATGTTCAGCGCGGGAGCTGGCAGGGCGGCATGTAGCGTCGGCTGCGGTCGAATTCGGTTCAGTCGATATCGGTTCAGTCGATCTCGAACGTGAAGCGGCAGCCCACGCCCTGCACCTGGGCCTTGCCATCGCAGCCGATGCCCGCCTGCTCGGCCCGCTGCGAGACGATGGCGCAGCTCCAGTATTGCGAGCAGGTGACCACGCCGTCGCAGCGCAGGTTCACCGTGATCGAGACGCGCCAGCTGCAATAGACGGGCGACAGGGCGGTGCGATGCTGGAAATGCACGTCCCGGGTCTTGATGATGTGGCCGCCGCTGCCTTCGGTGGGGAAGGGGCCGTACAGGTCGCCGGATTGCCCCGATGCGACGACGGCTGAGCCGGCGATCTCGTCGACGACGCCCTTGCCCGCCAGCGATGCCGGCATCCGGTTGGTGAAGGTGAACTGCAGGCGATCCTCGGCCAGCGCCGGGGTGGCCGGCATGATCGTCAGAACCAGGGCGGCGGCGGTCCATCGCGAATGGCTTCTCACCCCTGTCCTCCTTCGGGCCCGACCGGCTAGGGCCGCACGATCTCGTCACCGGGGTTGAGGCCGGCGGTCACCTCGATCCCCTGGGGCAGGCTGACGCCCAGCGTCGGCTTCACCTCCTGCGGCTCGCCCTGGGCGCCGCGGCGCACCATCAGGCGTGGCCCGTCGGCGGTGCGGCGCAGCAGGTCCGGCGGCACGATGAGTGCTGCGCGGTTCTCGTAAAGAACGATCTCCAGCGTCGCCGACATGCCGATGCGCAGCGCCTGGCGCGCGCTTTCCGGCAGGTTGCGGATGGCGACCAGGACATCGAAACGCGCCCGGGCGGAACGCCCGCCGGCGGCGGCGTTGGCCTGCGAGGACACGGCCGCGACCTCGCCCGCCAGCGGCTGGCCGCCGAAGCCGACCCCTTGCACCACCACCGGCAGGCCGGGGCGGACCCGGCCGACGTCGATCTCGTCGACCTGGCCGCGCACCGATAGCGATGTCAGGTCGCCGATCTCCAGCAGCGTGCGGCCCTGTTCCACGCGGCTGCCGACGACGATGTCGCGGCTGGCGGACCCGCCGCCTTCGCCGCCGCTGCTGGCGGCTGCCGCCCGCGGCCGCAGCGCCACGCCCGACACCGGGGCGATGATGCGCGCACCCGCTAGCTGGCGCACCTGGTCGGCCAGTTTCTCCTCGACGCTGGCGAGGTCCAGCCGGGCGATCGTGACCTGCTCGGACGACCCCTTGCGCAGGGTGGCGGCCAGGTCCTGCTCGGACGAGAAGACCTGGAGCTCGCTCTGGCTCAGTTGCTGCTGCAGGCTGTCATGCTCCTGCTTGGCGATGATGCCGCGCCGCAGCAGGTCGGCCGCGGTCTGCAACTGCTGCTGCGCGCGCTCCAGCCCCTGGCGGTTCTGGGCAAGCTGCCGGCGCGCGCGCTGCACCTCGTTGCCGCGCTCCCAGCCCAGCAGTTCGTCGACCTTGGCACGCGCGTTCATCGTGGCCACCACCGACTTGCGCCGTTCGCGCTCGATCTCGGCCCCCTCCAGGCGGACCAGTTCCTGGCCCTGCTCGACGCGCGAGCCATAGACGAAGTCGCGGGCCAGGATCTCCCCGGCGAAGGGGGCGGTGACCTCGACCACCTTGCCGGGCTCGATCGTGCCGGTAACGCTGGTCGTCTGGCGCAGCGGGCGCGGCTGGACGACGAAGCCCGAGGGTGCGGTGCCGGCGGCGGCCGTGGGCCGGCGGATATCGGGCGGCTGAGCGGCGGTCCAGGCATAGAAGGCGGCACCGCCGACGACGAACACCGCCATGCCGAGCGCGATCAGGCCCAGGCTGCGCACCCGGCGCTTGGCCTGGTCGAGCGAGCGGGTCTTTTCCTCCAGCCCGCGATAGGCCTCGGTCAGGTTGTCGTTGCGCGCGCGCAACTCCTCGGCCAGGCGCTGCTCGGAGGCGCGCAGGATGGCGGTCTCGGTGATGTCGTCGATGACCAGGACGACCCCTTCGGTCGTGCCGCCGTCGCCGCGCAGCAGGTTGGCGCGCAGGTCGAGGACGCGCCGCCGCCCGTTCGAATGGTACTCGACCTCGCGGTGGTAGCGGCCGGAGACGTCGTAGCTGGCCTCGACGATGGCGTCGGTCAGGGCTTCGTTGGCCGGGTCGTCGAGCAGCAGGGCGACCAGGCTCTCGCCGGTCAGCCGGTCCGCCTCCATGCCGATGATCTGGCCGGCGCGCTGGTTGATCGCGGTCACCCGGCCCTCGGCGTCGAGCGTGACGACACCGCTGGTCATGCTTTCGACGACGCGCAACGCGTGCTCGGAGCCCGGCCGCGGGGTTTGCTGGTCGACCATCACATCGCCTCCAGCCGGACGCCCCAGGTCTGGAGCGTGACGCCCAGCACGTCGTCCAGCGCCGTGAGGGCATTGAGATAGCCGATCCGTGCCGAAAGCAGCTCGGTTCGCGTGCGCACCAGGTCGTCCTCGAAGGTGACGACCTGGAAGTTGCTGCTGCGGCCGGCGCGCAGGCGCTGGCGCTCGATGTCCAGCTTCTGTTCGGACAGCGCCACCGACTGCTGGGCCAGGCGCTGCTGCTGCCAGCTTATTTCCACTTGGCGCAGCGCGTTGCGTACCTGCACCTCCAGCCGCTGCTCCAGGTCGCGCAGCGACAGCTCCTGCTGCTGCAGGCCGATGCGCGCGCTGACGGCGCGCGCCTGGTCGGACAGGTTGGAGATGGGGATGCGCAGCTCCAGCCCGATGCCGACGGCGGGCTCGATGCGGCCGGCGCGGCGGAAGGTCGACAGCAGCGTGCGATCGCTGGAACTGGTCGACAGGTTGCCGACCGCGTTCAGCTCCCACCGCAAGCCGTCCTCGGCCAGGCGCAGGTTGATCCGCGCGACATCCACCAGCAGGAAGGCCTGGCGATAGTCCGTGCGGTTGGCGCGCGCGATCTCCAGCGCCTTCGCCAGGTCGATCCGCACCTCCTGGGCCGTCAGCGTCTCGGTCGGGGTCAGGCCGATGGCGACGTCGAGCGCCAGTATCTGCAACAGGTCGAGCCGGGCGGCATCGAGGCTGTTGCGTGCCGACAGCAGCGACAGTTCCTGGCGGGCGACGTTGGCCTCGCTTTGCACGATCTCGACCGCCGGCAAGCGGCCCGCCGCCACGAGCTGGCGGTTCACGCCCATCAACTCGACCGCGCGGCGCAGCGAATCCTCGGCAATCTTCACCTGCTCGCCTGCCTGCATCAGGCTGCGATAGGACTGGATCGCCAGCACGATGGCGCCGGTCACCGACCGCTCGGTGCCCAGCGTCTGGATGCGGCGGTTGATCCGGCTGATCTCCAGGCTGGCGGTGGCGACGTCGCTGCCGGCGCCGCGCAGCAGCGGCTGGAGGATCGTCAGGTCGACCGACTGGTCGTAGGTGGTGCCGCCGTCGCCGAGCTTCAGGAAGGAGCCCGAGGCCGATGCGCGCATCTGCGTGCCGTAGGGCAGGGCCAGGGACACGCTGGGCGTCCAGCTCCCCAGCACGGTTACCTTTTGTCGCGGGTCGCCGGGCGCGCGCTGCGCGCGGTTGGCGCCCGCCGTCGCCGCCAGGCCGAACTGCGGGTTGAACTCGTCCTCGGCCACCCGCAGGTTGAAGTCGTCGACGATGCGGCTCAGCAGGACGCTGCGCACGGTGCGGTTGTCCCGCAGCATCAGGGCGACGGCCTCGGGCAGCGAGATGCTCTTGGTCTGGGCGAAGGCGCCGGTCATGGCCGGCGACTGGGTTTGCGCCTGCGCTGCCGGCACGGCCAGGCCGGCCCCGAGCAGGAGGGCAGCCGGCAGGAGGGCGGCCAGCAGGCGGGGCAGCATGGGGAATGCTCCGGTCATTCGTACCGCAGGGCCTCGATGGGGTCGACCCGCGAGGCCTGGCGCGCCGGCAGGTAGCCGAAGACCACGCCGACCACGGCCGAAACACCGGCGCCGAGCGGGATGGCGAGCGGGGCGACGCCGAAGGTCCAGCCAGCCAGCGAAGAGGCGCCATAGGCGGTGCCGACGCCGATGACCGTGCCGAGGAAGCCGCCCGTCAGCGACAGGCACATGGCCTCGACCAGGAACATGGTGACGATCGACCGGCGGCGGGCGCCGATCGCCATGCGGATACCGATCTCGCGCCGGCGCTCGGTCACCGCCACCAGCATCACGTTCATCACGCCGACGCCGCCCACGATCAGCGAGATCCCGCCGATCGCCCCCAGCAGCAGCGTGTAGAGCCGCATCTGGTTGGCCATCTGCTCGATGATCTGCTCGGCGCTGCGCGCCTGCACCTGGCGGTTGGGCTGGCCCTGGCGCAGTTGGGCTTCCACCTCGCGGGCGGCCCCGCGCGGGTCGTTGCCGGCGGCGATCCGCAGGACGGCCCCGGTCAGGCCCTGGTCCGGCGCCACGCGGCGAAAGGCCGGCACCGACATCAGCAGGGCCTTGTTCATGTCGATCGGGATCAGCGGATTGATGATGGCGGGCTTCAGATGGCCGATGATCGTCAGCACCGATCCGTCCGGCCCCGGCAGGCTGCTGCCGATCGGCAGCCCGGTGCCGGCCCGCGTGAACAGGCCGACCAGATCGGCACCCGCGACGGCGAACAGCTCCGGCCCGTCGAAGGGCGATGGCGCCCGGCCGGCCGCCAGGCTCAGTTCGGCCGCGACCATGAATTCCGGCGTGGCGCCGACCAGGATGCCGTACATCGGCGGCTGGCTGCCGGCGGTGAACTGCTCGCTGCGCTGGCCGTAGGCGGCAGCCGTGCCGACCCCGGGCACGGTCGTCGGCAGGCCCGATATCTCCTCGGCCGTGAAGCCCGTGTTGAGTTCGCCGTCCGAGCGCGTGGTCAGCGTCACCAGGTCGGTGCCCATCGCCTCGAACTGGCGCAGCGCCTCCTGGCGGACGATGGCGCCGATATTGACCATGGCGATGACCGAGCCGGTGCCGATGACGATGCCCAGCAGGGCCAGCAGCGAGCGCTGCTTGTTGCCCGTCAGGTTGCGGAACGCCTCGCCCAGCAGGCGGATCACGCGTGGCCTGCCGACGCCGGGCTGGCGGAAGACGGCTCGAGGGCATGGTCGA
The DNA here is from genome assembly GCF_006738645.1 of Stella humosa. Classification (GTDB taxonomy): domain Bacteria; phylum Pseudomonadota; class Alphaproteobacteria; order ATCC43930; family Allostellaceae; genus Allostella; species Allostella humosa. The sequence continues at coordinate 1,691,005 of NZ_AP019700.1, forward strand.
ACACGCCGCTGTCGTTGACCAGCAGGCCGTCGCTCATCACCACGCGGCGCGGGCACTGGGCGGCGACATGCGGGTCGTGGGTCACGATCACCAGGGCCATGCCGTTCTCGCGGTTCAGCGCGCGGAACAGCTCCATCACCTCGGCGCCGGTCTTGGTGTCGAGCGCGCCGGTGGGCTCGTCGGCCAGCAGCAGCCGCGGCTCGCCGACGATGGCGCGCGCGATGGCGACCCGCTGGCGCTCGCCGCCCGACAGCGCCTGCGGCCGGTGGCCGGAGCGCTTGCCCATGCCGACCCGCTCCAGCGCCGTCATGGCGCGCCGCCGGCGCTCGGCGTCCGGCACCGCGCGATAGGTCAGCGGCAACTCGACATTCTCGCGGGCGGACAGGCGGGGCAGCAGGAAGAACTGCTGGAAGACGAAGCCGACCGTGCGGTTGCGGATGTCGGCCAGCCCGTCGGCCGCCACCGTGCCGACATCCAGGCCGTCGATCAGCACCTGGCCGGAGGTCGGCCGGTCGAGCAGGCCGATCATGTTCATCAGCGTCGTCTTGCCGGAGCCGGACGACCCCATGATGGAGACGATCTCACGCTCCTTCAGCGTCAGCGTGACGCCCTTGACGATGGGGATCTCGACCGGGCCGACGCGATAGGATTTGTGGACGTCGGCCAGTTCCAGCATGGGCCGGTGCTGGCCCGGCAGCGGTTGGGAGCGCGGGGAGACAGCCATCGCCGAACCCGATCTCAGCCGATTGACCGGTTCGCCGTGCCGCCCGCCATGTCCGTCACCTTCGCGCCAGGAACTGCTGCCAAAACAGGTTGCAACATGGGCCGCCCGTTCGCGCGACTGTATCCGATCCGGTGTGGGCATCCAACATGGGTGTGGGCGTCCGCAGCAGCACGCTGCGGATCGGACCAGGAGGCCGAGAAGTTCATTGAGACCGCGGTCACGCATAGGAGTATTGTCGCATGTGGCGCGACATGCGATATTTTGGCCATGATAGCGTCGTTTAGGCACAAGGGTTTGAAGCGGTACTTCGAGGACGATGATCGGAGCAGGCTGCCGGCAGAGTTGGTCGAGCGGGTCGGCGCGATCCTGGCCGCACTGGATGCCGCTGCTGCCCCTGAGGATATGAACAGACCGTCTTTCCGGCTGCACCCGCTCAAGGGTGACCGCAAGGGACAATGGGCCGTCACGGTCCGGGCAAACTGGCGGATCGTGTTCGGCTTTGCAGGCGGGAACGCTATCGACGTTGATTTTGTGGACTATCATTGAAAGGAGGCACGACATGCCGATGAAGAACCCACCCCACCCCGGCGAGAGCCTGAAGGACGATTTCGCCGAGCTCGGCCTCTCGGTCGCCGCGGCGGCGGCGGCGCTCGGCATAAGCCGGTCCCAGCTTCACCGCGTGGTCGCCGGCAGGAGCGATATCTCGCCGGAGCTGGCGCTACGGCTAGAGGTCGTGATCGGCAGCACGGCCGACGCGTGGCTGCGCCAGCAGGCGGCGTACAACGCGGCCCAGGTGCGCCAGAATGCCGACCAGATCACGAAGGGGCTCAAGAGGGTCGCCCTGCCGGCGGCATCCCGGCCGGAGGTGCCCGTGAGCCTAGTCTGAAACGAAAGGGATAGCTGCTTGCGGGGATTTGGCGGAAGCAAAACTCTAATCAACACCTATTCTTCGTCCGAAACATCTCCTCGATTCAAAGTTGCTTCCGCAAAAGCTATTCTTCAATAGCGAGCCCGCTGTCAGCCGATTGCGACGTCAGTCGAACCTAGCGGATTCCCGCCCGCATGAAGCTCTGCACGAACTGGCGCTGGAACAGCAGGAAGGCCAGCAGCAGCGGGCCCGACGTGATCAGCGTGGCGGCGGTGATGATCGACCAGTCGATGCCCTGGTCGGTCGACGAGAATATCTGCAACCCCACCGTCAACGGGCGCGAGCCGACCGAGTTGGTGACGATCAGCGGCCACAGGAAGTTGTTCCAGTGGTGGCTGACCGAGACCAGGCCATAGGCGAGGTAGATGGGCTTGGCCAGCGGCACATAGACCCGGAGCAGGATGCGCAGGCTGCCGGCGCCCTCGACGCGGGCGGCCTCGTCCAGCTCGCGCGGAACGGTCTTGAAGGTCTGGCGCAACAGGAAGATGCCGAAGGCCGAGGCGACGTAGGGCAGGGCGATGGCCGGGATCGAATCGAGCACGCCCAGCCGGGCCATGGTCCGGTAGTTCTCGACGATCAGGATGTCCGGCATGATCAGCAACTGCATCAGCACCAGGAAGAAGGCGATGTCGGCGCCGAAGAAGCGGTAGCGGGCAAAGGCATAGGCGGCCAGCGTGCACAGCACGAACTGGCTGACCAGGATCAGCGTGACCAGCGCCACCGTGTTGGCGAAGTAGCGCGCGAAGGGTGCGGCGTTCCAGGCGTTGGCGAAGTTCTGCAGGGTCAGCGGCGCCGTCAGGTCGAACCGGGTCGAGAACTCGGCCGGGTGGAAGGCGGTCCAGACAGCATATACGAGCGGCAGCGCCCACAGGATGGCCAGCGTCCAGGCAGCCGCGGTCTCCAGCCAGCGGCCGATGCCGGCCGGCTCGAACGGCGATAGGCGGGTATCCGCACTCATTGATAGTGGGTCCGCTTCTCGAGGAAGGCGTACTGCGCCAGCGCCACCAGGCCCAGCACCACCACAAGGACCATGGTGAGGGCCGCGGCATAGCTGGTGTCCCAGAACTTGAAGCCGACCTCGTAGATATAGAAGAGCAGCAGCGAGGTGACGTTGTCCGGCCCGCCGCGGGTCATGACGATGATGTGGTCGACCAGCCGGAACGAGTTGATGACGGCGTTGATCAGCACGAACATCGTCGTCGGCATCAAGAGCGGCAGCACCACCCGGCGCAGGTAGTAGTGGCGCGACGCACCCTCCAGCGCGGCTGCCTCGGCCAGGCTGGGCGGGATCTGCTGCAGGGCGGCCAGGTAGAAGATCATGAAGAAGCCGGCTTCCTTCCAGATCGCCACCAGGATGACGCAGGCGAGCGCCGTGTCGCGGCTGCCGAGCCAGTTGTGCGAGGGCAGGCCGAACAGGCCCGTCACCTGCTCCAGCAGGCCATACTGGGGCGTGTAGAAGAACAGCCAGATATTGGCGACCGCGATCATCGGCAGCACGGTCGGCGTGAAGAAGGCGGTGCGCAGCCAGGTCCGCCCGGCCAGGCGGTCGTTCACCCAGAGCGCCATCACCATGGCGAGCGCGATCGAGACCGGGATGGTGCCGAGCGCGAACCACAGGTTGTTCACGACCGACTGCCAGAAGACCGGGTCGTCGAGCATCACGGCGTAGTTGTCGGTACCGATGAAGCGGGCAGGGCGGCTGCCGCGCGGCGTAGAGTAGAAGCTGTCGACCAGGGTCGCCACGGCCGGCCAGTGGGTGAACAGCGCCAGGAAGGCGATCGCCGGCAACAGCAGCAGCCAGCCATGGACATGGACGTCTATGCGTCGCATCGGCGATCGGTCCCGGTCAGGAAGGAGGGGGCGGGTGCCGCGCGTGGCACCCGCCCCGTTCCGCTGCTACTTCTTATAGGGACGCAGGATGCGGGCGGCCTCGGCCTGGGCATCCTTCATCGCCTGCTCGGGCGTCTTGGCGCCGGTCAGGGCCGCCTGCAAGCCGTCGTTCAGCGCCTTGGTCACGCGCTGGTTCTCATGCGTCGACAGTTCGGCCACCGCATGGGGAAGCTGGTCGCGGGCGACGGCCGCGGCCGGGAAGCCCTCGACATACTTCTTCATGGCCGGCGTCTCCCACGAATCCGGGCGGACGGCGACATAGCCGGTGTCGATGCCCCACTGGGCCGCGCGCTCCGGCGTGGTGATCCACTTGATGAAGGTGGCGGCGGCCTCCTGCTGAGCCGGCGTGCTTTTCTTGAAGATGTAGAAGTTGCCGCCGCCGGTCGGGCTGCCCAGCCGCTTGCCGGCCGGCAGCATGGCGACGCCGAAGTCGAACTTGGCGTTGGCGCGGACGTTGGTCAGGTTGCCCGTCGTCGTCCACATCATCGCCGTCTTGCGCTCGAAGAAATCCTTGGGCGTGGTGCCCCACTCGATCACGCCGGGCGCCATCACCTTGTGCTTGGTCGACAGGTCGACCCAGTATTGCAGCGCCTGCACCACCTCGGGCTTGTCGTAGAAGGTGGTGTCGCCGGCCTGGTTCATCAGCTCGGCCCCAGCCTGGGTCGTGAAGCCCTGGAACAGCCAGTAGGGGAAGCCCGAGGACGGCACCTGCATGCCCCACTGGGTGACATTGCCCGACGCATCGCGCTTGGTCAGCTTCTTCGCGAACTCGATCTGCTCGTCCCAGGTGGTGGGCGGCTTGTTGGGATCGAGGCCGGCCTCCTTGAACGCCTCCTTGTTCCAGTACAGCACGACGGTCGAGCGCTGGAACGGCACGCCCCAGGTTTTGCCGTCGGTCTGGCTGTTGGTCATGAAGGCCGGGAAGAAGCTCTTGAGCCAGGCGCGGTCGGCGTCGGTCTTCACGAAGCCGTCGATCGGCACGATCGCGTCCTCGTCGATCAGCGTGAACATGTCGGTCGACAGCAGCACCGAAGTGACGGGCGGCGTGCCGCTCTTGTGGGCGGTCAGCGCCTTGACGATCGTCTCCTGGTAGGTGCCGGCATAGATCGGCGTCACCTTGATCGACGGGTGCTCCTTCGAGAACTCGGTCGCGTACTGGTCGATCAGCTTGGTGATCGGCCCGCCCACGGCGACCGGGAAATAGAACGGCACCTCGACCGTCTGGGCGTGGGCCGCGGTGGACATCACGGCCACGGCCGCGGCCAGGCCGGTGGTCCTCAGAATCTGCGTCAGCGTCGACATGGTGTCCCCTTCCTGTTGTGCGGCCGCCATCCCTGAAGGCGGTCTATTGCAGGCGTTCGCCCGTTTTCGCGTCGAACCAGTGACAATCGCCGTCGACCCAGGCGAGGTGCACCGTGTCGCCGGGTTTCAGCGCCGACTTGCCCTCGACCTTGGCGAAGATCTTCTCGCCCGCCGCCTCGGTCTCGACCAGGCTGTCGGCGCCCAGATACTCCACCGTCACCACCCGCGCCGGCAGCCCCTCGGCCGCAACCGCGACATTCTCCGGCCGCACGCCCAGGAGTGCGCCCGGCCGCGGCGAGGGGATCGACAGGCGGGCGGCATCGACCACGTTCATCGGCGGCGTGCCGATGAAGCGGGCGGCGAACACCGTGCGGGGCCGGGCATAGAGCTCCTCGGGCGGGCCGTTCTGGGCGATGCGGCCGCGCTCCATCAGGATCACCCGGTCGGCCATCGTCATCGCCTCGACCTGGTCGTGGGTGACATAGACCATGGTCATGCCCAGCCGCTGCTGGAGCGCGCGGATCTCGCGCCGCATGTCGCCGCGTAGCTGCGCGTCGAGGTTGGAAAGGGGTTCGTCCATCAGGCAGACCGGGGATTCGGCGACGATCGCCCGGCCCAGTGCCACCCGCTGCTGCTGCCCGCCCGAAAGCTGCGAGGGCTTGCGCTCCAGTAGGGCTGCCAGCCCCAGCACGTCGGCCGCCCGCGCCAGCCGCCGCTCGCGGTCGGCTGCCGGCACCTTTCGCGCCTTCAGCCCGAATACGATGTTCTCGCGCACCGTCAGGTGCGGGAAAAGGGCATAGGACTGGAACACCATGGCGACGCTGCGCTGCCCGGGCTTGAGGGCGGTCACGTCGCGCCCGGCGATGGTGATGGTGCCCGACGAGACCTGGTCCAGCCCCGCGATCAGTCGCAGCGTCGTCGACTTGCCGCAGCCGGATGGCCCCAGCAGCACCACCAGCGACCCCTCGTCGGCGGCGAACGACACGTCGTCCAGCACGCGCGTCTCCCCCCAGTCCTTGGAGACGTTGGTCAAGACGATCGCAGCCAAGGGCGCCCCTTCTCGCGGAAAAGGTGTTGGGTAGCGCCGTTTCTTTACGCGTTCGGGGCGGTTGGGTGGAAGGGGGAAGTGTGGGGCGCGCGACGAGCGCGGCCCGCTGGGCGCCCGCCCGTCACTGGCGGCGCAGGGCGCGCAGCTCGGCCAGCGAAAGGGAGCGGTCGCCGTTGGCGTCGGCCCGCAGCAGGCGCTCGGGAATGAAGAGCGCGAACTCCTCGCGCGCGATCCGGCCGTCGCCGTTCCGGTCCATCCGGGCGGCCTGGGCTGCCAGATCCTCCAGCGAAGCGGCGGGGATCCTGCGGCCTTGCTGCATGCCGCGGGCCGCCTCGACTTCGGTCGATTCGAGCAGCCCGTTGCCGTTGGTGTCCATCCGGTCGAACAGTGCCGCACGCGCGGCCTGGATCTCGGTGAACTGCAGGGCGCGGTCGCCGTTGCGGTCCGCCTGCCGGAACATCTGCCGCAACGCCTGCCCGTCCGCCGCAGAGGCGGCCCCCATGCCGATCATGGTCAGCACGACCGCAAGCATTCCTGACCGCATCCTCGTCCTCCTCTGTCGCCCGCCGGATGGCGGATGCCGGGTCTACGGCGAGGGGCAGCAGCTCCTACGCGCGCCGACGCGACAGCCGACGACGGAATCGTCGACTGCCCACCGTAGGAGGGGGGCCGTACCAGCGTACTGCCCGACATAGCCCAGCTCGGGCGGCCGGCGGTGACGGTCAGGTGTTCCAGGATCACCGGCAACAAAGAGGATAAGGTCATGCACACTTCATCGGGATGGGGATGGGCCCTTGCGGTCTCGGTCCTTCTTGGGGCGCTGCCGGCGGCGGCTGCGGAATGGACGCGCGACACAGCGCATGGCGGGCAGGTCACGCGCAGCATCACCGGCAGCGGCCCGTATTATTCCGGCCAGACCACGCGTGTCGGCCCGAACGGCGGCACCTACAGTTCCAGCGGCGCCTGCCGCGACGGGGTCGTGGATCGGTGCCGCCGCAGCTTCCAGGCGACGGGGCCGAACGGGCAGACCTATTCCGGGCACCGGGCGACGGCGCGCGGGCCCTACCAAGTGCGCTCGATCGGCACCGTCACCGGGCCGCGGGGCAATGTCGGCATCGGTGCCCGCCGCCACTGGAGATGACGGACGGTGAGCGGGCGTGGCGCCCCGGGGGATGGTGATCCGCACGGGCACCCTGAGGACGACGAGCTGCTCGCCCGCATTGCCGCGGGCGAGCAGCGCGCGCTCCGGCGGCTGGTGGAGCGGCATGGCCGGGGGATACGCCTGTTTGCCGCCCGTTTTCTGGGCAATGCGGCGGATGGCGAGGATGTCGCCCAGGACGTGTTCGTGGCGGTCTGGAAGCATGCCGGCCGTTTCGATCCGAGCAGGGCACGGGCCACCACCTGGATCTACCGGATTGCGGCCAATCGCTGCGTCGACCTGCGCCGGTGGCGCCGCTTCCGCACGTTCATCGGGCTCGACGACGTGCGGGAACTGGTCCCGACCGACGAGCCGGGCGGCGACGACCGCATCGGGGCGCGGCAGGATCTCGCTCTTGTCCGAGGGGGCTTGGCCCGGTTGCCGGAGCGGCAGCGCATGGCCCTGCTGCTGCGAGCGGTGGCCGACCTGGATGTGCCGGCAATCGCCGTGGCGATGGGCTCGACCCCCGGCTCCGTCGAGCAACTTCTCGTGCGCGCCCGGCGCAGCCTGAGGGCGCGTCTGGCCGAAATGGACGGCGTCGCCGCCGATGGGCAAAGGAGCGTCTCATGACGAGCGAAGAGTTCGAGCGGCTACAGCGCCGCTTCGGCCAGGACCATGCCGCGTGGCCGGCGCCCTATCGGCAGGAGGCCGCGATGTTGCTGGGAGGAAGGGCGGGGGCGGGGGCGGGGACGGGCGATGCGGCGCTCGATCGCCAGGTGTTGGAAGCGGCGGCGGCACCAACGGACGAGCGTGCATTCCTGGCGGGCGTGCTGGCGCGTACCGGGCGGGCGAGGCAGCGGCCGGCGTTCATTCCAGGCCTGTGGCCACGCCCGGCGGCGGTCGGGACCGCCATGCTCTCGGCCGTCCTGCTGCTCTCGGCCGTCGGCGGCTATTGGGCGGGCGGTGGTGAGGACGAGATCGCCGACGAGGTGCTGCTGGCGCTTGCCGTCGGCGCTCCTGGCGAGGGGCAGGCCGGGATATGGCCCCGCGATTCCGGTATCGGGGGCCGGCCATGATCCGGCCATCGGGCCTGCGTCTGCTGCTTGCGGCGGTCCTGGCGCTTTCGCTGGTCGCCAACTTCTTCCTGGCGGGCTATGCGCTCAACGACCGCGGCCGGGCGCAGGCAGGCGGTATCCTGGCCGAAGGCGCGCTTGCCGCCTATCCCGAACCGGTGCGGCAAGAGTTCCGCCGCATCCTGCGCGACAACCGCCTGCGCACGTTTGCGGCCTTGCGGGACATGCGGGAGGCGCGACGAAGCCTGGCCGAGGCGGTCAATGCCCGCCCGTTCGATGAAGCGGCGGTGACACGGGCCATGGCGGCCGTGCGGTCGGCCACCGACGGGTTGCAGCGCCTGATGCAGGAGTTCCTGTTGCAGGCGTTGCGCGAAACACGAGCGGACAGGCTGCCGTCCTAGAGCCGGCGACACCCACCGGCGAACCGGCCGGGTGTCGCCGGATAGAAGTCAGCCCAGCACTTCCGGGTTGATCACGTTCTCGCGGATCGGCGCGCCGTCGAAGACGCTCAGCACGTTGCGGATCGAGGCGTCGGCCATGCGCTCCACGGATTCCGCCGTGACGCCGGCCATGTGCGGGGCGCTGATGACGCTGTCGAGCTTCAGCAGCGGGTTGTTCGGGTCGGGCGGCTCCTGGGCATAGACGTCGAGGCCGGCACCGGCGATCTTGCCGCTGGTGAGTGCGGCGTGCAGGGCCGGCTCGTCGACGATACCGCCGCGGGCGGTGTTGACGAGGTAGGCCGAGGGCTTCATCCGCGCCAGGCGGTCGGCGTTGATGAGGCCCACCGTCTCGGGCGTCTTCGGGCAGTGCAGCGTCAGGAAATCGGCCCGTGCCAAAGCGGCGTCGAGGTCGGGGGCGGGCTCGCAGCCGGCGGCGCGGATCGACACCTCGGAGACGTAGGGGTCGTGGACCAGGACCTCCATCTCCATTGCCGCACAACGCTTGGCCGTGCGCGTGCCGATGCGCCCGAAGCCGACGATCAGGACGGTCTTGCCGTTCAGGTCGGCCGGCATCTGCTTCATGCGGTCGGCCACCCAGCGGCCTTCCTGCACCAGCGTGTTGAACATGGCGCCGCGCTTGGCCAGCGTCATCATGAAGAAGACCGCAAGCTCCGCCACGGACGGAGAGTTGGCCGTGCCCGCCGTCATCAGCGGCACCTTTTGCGCCGTCAGCGTCGGCACGTGGACGGCGTCATAGCCGACGCCGATGCGGGCCACCACGGCCAGCCCGTCGGTCGCCGCGACCTCATCGGGGCCGTACGGCGTGGCGCCCAGCACGACGCCATGGACCTTGCCGCTGGCGCGCAGCAGCTCGAGGAAGTCCGCCTTCTTGATGAAGTTGGGGAAGGTCGCGACCTCGACGTCGTCGCGCGCACGCAGCAGGGCCCAGCCGGCCTGGCCCATGGTGTCGGGCACCATGACCTTCTTCTTGTTGGTCGCCAACGATCCCTCCGGGAAAGTTCTGTGGGGTGGTCAGTGTAAGGCGGTGCCGCGGCCGGTCGCAGCCGGCCGCGGCCGTCACCCTTTATCCTAGCACTTCCTTGTTGACCACGTTCTCGGCGATGATCGCGCCGTCGAACACGCTCAACACGTTGCGGATCGACACTTCGGATTTGCGCTCGACCGCCTCGGTGGTGACGCCGGCCATGTGCGGGGAGCTGACGACGCTGTCGAGCTTCAGCAGCGGGTTGTTCGGGTCCGGCGGCTCCTGGGCGTAGACGTCGAGGCCCGCACCCGCCAGCTTGCCGCCGGTCAGGGCCGCGTGCAGGGCGGGCTCGTCGACGATGCCGCCGCGGGCGGTGTTGACGAGGTAGGCCGAGGGCTTCATCCGTGCCAGGCGGTCGGCGTTGATGAGGCCCACCGTCTCGGGCGTCTTCGGGCAGTGCAGCGTCAGGAAATCGGCCCGCGCCAACGCCGCGTCGAGGTCGGGGGCGGGCTCGCAGCCGGCGGCCCGGATCGAGACCTCGGAGACGTAGGGGTCGTGGACCAGGACCTCCATCTCCATCGCCGCACAACGCTTGGCCGTGCGCGTGCCGATGCGCCCGAAGCCGACGATCAGGACGGTCTTGCCGTTCAGGTCGGCCGGCATCTGCTTCATGCGGTCAGCCACCCAGCGCCCTTCCTGCACCAGCGTGTTGAACATGGCGCCGCGCTTGGCCAGCGTCATCATGAAGAAGACCGCCAGTTCGGCCACGGACGGCGAGTTGGCCGTGCCCGCCGTCATCAGCGGCACCTTGGCCGCGTTCAGCGTCGGGATGTGGACGGCATCGAAGCCGACGCCGACGCGGGCCACCACGGCCAGCCCGTCGGTCGCCTGGAACTCCTCCGGCCCATAGGGCGTGCTGCCCAGGACGACGGCGTGGACCTTGCCGTGCCCGCGCAGCAGGTCCTGGAAATCGGCCCGCGTGATGAAGTTGGGGAAGGTCGCGACCTCGATGTCGTCGCGCGCCCGCAGCAGATCCCAGCCGGCCTGGCCCAGGTCCTGGGGCACCAGCACCTTCTTCTTGTTGGTCGCCAACGGTTCCTCCGAATGCTTTTCGTGAAAACGGGTTCGCTATGACGCTGGCGGTGGCGCTAGGGCATCAGCAGCCCGCCATTCACCTCCAGCACCTGGCCGGTGACGAAGCTCGAAAGCCCCTCGGAGGCGAAATAGAGGTAGGCGCCGACGCATTCCTCGACCGTGCCCATGCGCCGCATCGGCGTCAGCTTCAGCGATGCCTCGAGCTGGTGGGTCGGCGTCGACTTCTCCTTGTTGGGCTTGCCGATGACGCCGGGCGCCACGGCGTTCACGCGGATGTTGTGGCGCGCGACCTCCTTGGCGAGGCCCCGGGTGAAGGTCGACATGAAGGCCTTGGACGCGGCATAGAGCGTCGACCGGCTGCCGCCGCCATTGCGCGCGGCCAGCGAGGTGGTCGAGATGATGGAGCCGCCGCCGGCCGCCTCCATGATCGGCAGCACGGCGCGCGAGCAGGCGAAGACCGACTGGGCGTTCAGCTCGACGATGCGACGATAGAGATCGTCGTCGACATCCTTCAACGGCTTGCGCTCGACCACGCCGCCCGCATTGTTGACCAGCACGTCCAGCCGGCCGAAGGCGGCGTGCGCCTCCTGCACCAGGCGGGCGCAGGTCGCCATGTCGCGGACGTCACCCTTCAGCACGATCGCGCGGCCGCCGGCTTGCTCGACCTCGGCCGCCACGGCCTCGGCCTGGGCCATGTTCGAGTTGCCGTGGACGGCCACCATCATGCCCTGGGCGCCGAAGCCGCGGGCCACCGCGGCGCCGATTCCAGTGGAGGAGCCGGTGACGAGGGCGGCTTTGCCGTTCAGGTCGTCGATGCGCATTTTTTCATCCTGCTGGTTTGGCTCGTGCCGCATGTAAGCGGTTGCATTTGCGGCGATTCTGCCCTGGAATTCCGAACGCGGCGGGTGCCTGGAAGCTGGGCAACGTGATTATAGGGTTGGCGCCCCGTCCGCTCTGTGTAACTTATATCGTATATTCTGCCTCACCAACGCGGAACGGGGAATGCCCAGCGCCACTCTTCTGGAGCCGACGCAAGCCAGGGCCGGCGATGCCGTGCCACTGATTTCCGTGGAAGACCTGCGGGTCGAATTCGCCACCGGCCGCGGGGTCGTGAAAGCCGTCGACGGCGTAAGCTGGTCCGTCCGGCCGGGCGAGACGATGGCGCTGGTCGGCGAATCCGGCTGCGGCAAGTCGGTGTCGGCGCTGGCGGTCATGCGGCTGCTGGCCAAGCCGGCCGGCCGCGTCGCCGGCGGGCGCATCATGTTCGACGGCCGCGACCTGCTGACCTTGCAGGAAAGCGAGATGCGCGAGCTGCGTGGCCGCGACATCTCGATGATCTTCCAGGAACCCATGACCAGCCTGAACCCGATCCTGACGATCGGGCTGCAGATCATGGAGCCGCTGAAGATCCATCTCGGCATGTCGGACGAGCAGGCGACGGCGCGCGCGGTCGAGCTGCTGGGGCTGGTCGGCATTCCCGACGCGGCCCGCCGGCTCGGCCAGTTCCCGCACCAGTTCTCGGGCGGCATGCGCCAGCGCGTGATGATCGCCATCGGGCTGGCCTGCAATCCCAAGCTGATCATCGCCGACGAGCCGACGACGGCGCTCGACGTCACCATCCAGGCCCAGATCCTGGAGCTGATGAAGGACCTGTCGCGGCGCCTCGGCATCACGCTCGTCATCATCACCCACAATCTCGGCATCGTCGCGCGCTATGCCGACCGGGTGGCGGTCATGTATGCCGGCCGGGTGGTGGAGGAGGGGCCGGCCGACCGGGTCTTCGGCGCTCCGCGCCACCCCTACACGATCGGCCTGATGCGCTCGGTCCCCCGGCTCGACCGGCCGCGCGACTACAAGCTGGCGACGATCGAGGGGTTGCCGCCCAACCTGCTGTCGCCGCCCAGCGGCTGCCGCTTTGCCGCCCGCTGCCCGTTCCGCATCGAGAAGTGCGCGATCGACCCGCCCTACCACGATGCCGGCGACGGCCAGCGCTCGGCCTGCCACCGCGCCGAGGAACTGGCGCAGGGCTTGGCCGAGGCGACCGTAGCCCCGCTGGCCGAACCGCTCGGCCGGGCCGACACCGGGCCGCTGCTGGAAGTCCGCGGGCTGACCAAGCATTTCGAGGTGCGTGGCCGCGGCCTGCTGGGGGCCAAGGGACTGGTCCGCGCGGTCGAGAACGTGTCCTTTTCGATCGAGCGCGGGCGGACCCTGGGCCTCGTCGGCGAATCCGGCTGCGGCAAGACCACCATCGGCCGCACCATCCTCCGGCTGGAGGACGCCACGGGCGGCGAGGTCCGCTTCGACGGCGAGGACCTGGTCGGCGCCTCGCGTTCGCGCATGAAGGAGCTGCGGACCAAGATCCAGGTCATCTTCCAGGACCCCTACAGCTCGCTCAACCCGCGCATGTCGATCGGCGACATCATCGCCGAGCCGCTGGTCTTCCGCCGCAGCGTGCCGCGTCGCCAGGCGCGCGAGCAGGTGGCCGAGCTTCTGGTGCAGGTCGGTCTCTATGCCGACATGGCCGAGCGCTTCCCCCATCAGCTTTCGGGCGGGCAGCGCCAGCGCGTCGGCATTGCTCGGGCACTGGCCATGGACCCCAGCTTCATCGTCTGCGACGAGCCGGTGTCGGCGCTGGACGTGTCGATCCAGGGCCAGATCATCAACCTGCTGGACGAACTGCAGGAGCGGCTGGGCCTGACCTATCTCTTCATCGCCCATGACCTGGCGGTGGTGCGCCACATCTCGCACCGCATCGTCGTCATGTATCTGGGTCGGGTGATGGAGATGGCCGACCGCGACGAGCTCTATGCCGCTCCCCTCCATCCCTACACCCAGGCGCTGCTCGACGCGGCCCCGGTGCCCGATCCGGTGGCCGAGCGCGCCCGCCAGCCGCGCGCGCTGACCGGCGAGCTGCCGTCGCCGCTGGCGCCGCCGTCGGGTTGCGTGTTCCACACGCGCTGTCCGCTGGCGACGGCGGAATGCCGACAGGCGGTGCCGGAGGTGCGCGAGGTGCGCCCCGGGCATTTCGCCGCCTGCATCAAGATCTGACGGGTCGAGGCCGATGCTCCGCTACATCACCAAGCGCATCCTCCTGATGATCCCGACCCTGCTGGGCGTCGCGGTCCTTACCTTCTTCATGCTCCGGGTGGTGCCGGGCGACATCGTCGAGCTGAAACTGCGCGGCGACGGCGGCACCGTCACCCAGGAGGTCATCGACCGCGAGCGCGCCCGGCTGGGCCTCGACAAGCCGATCCCGCTGCAGTTCGTCGACTGGATGAAGGGGCTGGCGACGGCCGACTTCGGCACCTCGATGTGGACCGGCCGGCCGGTCAAGGACGAGATCGGCATCCGCATCGGCCTGACCATGCAGGTGGCGGTGATGGCGGCCGTGATCGCCGTGCTGATCGCCCTGCCGCTCGGGACGATATCGGCGCTATTCCGAGATACGTGGGTGGACTACCTGGTGCGGATCGTGACGATCGCCGGCCTGGCGGTGCCGTCCTTCTGGCTTGGCATGCTGATGATCATGGCCTTGCTGACGATGTTCGCCTGGTCTCCACCCGTCACCTACACGCCATTCTACGTCGATCCGCTGGCCAACATGTCCCAGCTCATCTGGCCGGCGCTGGCCGTGGGCTACCGCTATTCGGCCGTCGTCGCCCGCATGGTGCGCTCGTCCATCATCGAGGTGATGAAGGAGGACTATATCCGCACGGCGCGCGCCAAGGGCGTCTATGAGCGGCTGGTGGTCGGCCGCCACGCCATGCGCAACGCGCTCCTGCCGGCGATCACCGTGGTCGGGCTGGAGTTCGCCTTCCTCATCGGCGGCCTGGTGGTGACCGAGCAGGTCTTCAACCTGAACGGCATCGGCCGGCTCTTCGTCGAGGCGGTGAGCCGCAACGACTTCATCATCGTGCAGACGCTGGTGCTGCTGATCGCCGTGATGTTCACCGTCGTCAACCTATTGATCGATCTGCTCTACGGCGTGCTCGATCCACGCATCCGCTACGCCTGACGAGGGCCGCCCGATGACCGCATCTGCTCCCACCGTCGTGGCCGCCGCCGCCCGTCCGCCGCGTCGCGCCAACCCGGTCCTGGAGTTCATCCGCTACCAGCCGCTGGGCACCTTCGGGCTCCTCGTGATCCTGGTGATGGGCACGGCCGCGATCTTCGCCAATGTGATCGCCCCCTACGACCCGGAGGCGATCGACTTCGCGTCGATGCTGTCGGCGCCGTCCTGGGAGCATCCTTTCGGCACCGACGCCTTCGGCCGGGACATCCTGACCCGCATCATCTATGGCGCGCGAACCGCGCTCACCATCGGCTTCGTGTCGTCCTTCGTCGGCTGCTCGCTGGGCGCCATCGTCGGCGTCACCTCGGCCTATTTCGGCGGCCGCGTCGACCTGACGATCCAACGCTTCATCGACATCATGCTGTCCTATCCGATCATCGTCCTGGCGCTTGTCGTGGTGGCGGTGGTCGGCCATCGCCCGGTCGGCGGCATCGACGTGAACCTGATCCTGGCCATCTCGATCCCGATCATCCCGCGCGTCGCCCGCGTCGTGCGCTCGGCGGCGTTGGCCATTCGCGAGATGCCCTATGTCGATGCCGCGCGCGCCGGCGGCTATTCCGACACGCACATCATCTTCCGCCACATGCTGCCCAACGTGCTGGCGCCCTATCTGATCATGCTGACGGCCTATGTGGCCCAGGCGATCCTGCTGGAAGCGTCGCTGTCGTTCCTGGGCCTGGGCGTGTCCGAGCCCAAGCCCGCCTGGGGCCTGATGCTGTCGGGGGATTCCTCGAACTTCTACCAGGAAGCGCCGTGGATGATCCTCTTTCCCGGTGCCGCCATCTCGCTGGCCGTGTTCGCCTTCAACCTCTTCGGCGATTCCCTGCGCGACTGGCTGGATCCCAAGTTCAAGACCTGATCGGGCGGCGCGAGCCGCCCGTCTCAAAAGCCCATCCTCGGGAGGATATACGATGAAAGCGCTGACATTCCTGTCGGTCGCGACCGTCCTGCTGGCATTGCCGGCGGCGGTCCAGGCCCAGCAGCCCACGCCGCAGCGCGGCGGCACATTGAACTGGGCGATCGCGGCGGAGCCGCCGACCTACGACTGCCACGCGACCGGCACCTTCGCCACCATGCAGCGCATGGCGCCGCACTATTCGACGCTGCTGAAGTTCGAGCCCGGCAACTATCCCAACATCATCGGCGACCTGGCCGAGAGCTGGACGATCTCGCCCGACAACCTGACCTACACCTTCAAGCTGCACCCCAACGTCAAGTTCCATGACGGCTCGGTGCTGACGTCGGAGGATGTGCGGGCGACCTACGACCGGATCATCAACCCGCCCAACAACGTCGTCTCCAACCGTCAGTCCTCCTTCGTGAAGGTGGCTGCGATCGAGGCGCCGGACCCGCAGACGATCGTCTTCCGCATGAAGGAAGTCGATGCGTCGATGATGACCAACTTCGCCTCGCCCTGGAACTGCGTCTATAGCGCGGCCAAGCTGAAGGCCGACCCGACCTTCCCGGCCAAGAACGTGCTGGGCACGGGGCCGTTCAAGTTCGTCGAGCATGTCGCGGGCTCCCACTGGCGGGGCGAGAAGTTCGCCGATTATTTCCGCAAGGACCGGCCCTATCTCGACGGCTTCCGCGCCGTCACCATGTCGTCCTCGGCCATGACCAACGCGCTGGCCGGCCGCCAAGTCGATGCGGAGTTCCGCGGCTTCTCCCCGACCGAGCGCGACCGGATCGTGCGGGCGCTGGGCAAGGACGCCAAGGTGCAGGAATCGAGCTGGCTCCTGCACATGATCGTCACCTTCAACACCGAGAAGAAGCCCTTCGACGACCCGCGGGTGCGCCGCGCGCTGTCGCTGGCGATCGACCGCTGGGGCGGCTCGGCCTCGCTCAGCAAGATCTCGTCGCTGGGCGTCCCGGGCGGGATGGTGCGGCCGGGCAGCGAGTGGTCAGCCAGCCCCAAGGACATGGAGCAGTGGCCGGGCTATGGCCGCGACATGGCCGCCAACCGGGCCGAGGCGCGCCGCCTGCTGAAGGAAGCGGGCCAGGAGAACCTGACGCTCACGCTGATGGATCGCAACATCGCGCCCTACGTCACGGCCGGCATCTTCGTGATCGACCAGTGGCGCCAGATCGGGGTGAAGGCGGAACATCAGCAGGTCGAACTGGCGAGCTGGTACTCGCTGCAGAACAGTGGGCAGTTCGAGGCCTTCATCGACAGCTTCACCCAGTTCAGCGACGACCCGTCGAACGTCCTCTACAAGTACGCCTCCTACGATCGCTCGCCGGTGGCCGTCCATCGTGCGACCGACCGCGAACTGGACGCGCTCTTCGATGAGCAGGCCCGCACCGCCGACAAGGCCAAGCGTATCCAGCTTGTCCGCCAGTTCGAGAAGCGGGCGTTCGAGCAGGCCTATTCGGTGCCGCTGCTGTGGTGGCAGCGCATCGTGGTCATGAACGACCGCGTCCAGGGTTGGACCATGTCGCCCACCCACATGATCTACCAGGATCTGGGCGACGTCTGGCTGGCCGGCGACAAGTAGGACGGGAAGGGGCGGCGGCCGGCGGCACTCAGCCGCCGCCTACCGCCTCTACCGGCCGGTCGCCGTCGGCGGCCGGCCCGCCCTCCAGCCAGCCATGCCGGTGCAATTCCTCCCAGCCGCTGCGGATATGGTCGACCATGGCGTCGACCGCACCATCGCGGTCGCCCCGCTCCACCAGTTCCAGGAAGCCCTCGTGCTCCTCGATGTGGCGCGTCCGGCGGTTGCCCAGCTCCTGGTAGATGAAGGGGTACTTGGCCCACAGCACGCGCACGAAGCTCAGGGTCTGCGGCCGGTCGGCCAGCTCGTAGAGCCGGAAATGGAAGCGGAAGTTGGCGGTGCGGGTGGCCAGCGGGTCGCGGCCGCGGCTGATCTCGGACACGACATGCTGGAAGCTCTTCAGCTCGGCCAGGTTCGCCGCCGTGACGTTGGGGATGGCGTGGGCGGTCAGTTCCCGCTCCAGCATCAGGCGCAGGTCGAAGATCTCGCGCGTGGCGGTCGGCACGAATTCCGGCACCAGCAGCCCGCGATGGGAGAGGCCGGCGATGTAGCCCTCGGCCTCCAGGATATGCAGCGCCTCGCGCACGGGCGTGATCGACACGCCCAGCTCCTCGGCGATCTCGGACTGCTTCAGCTTGGTGCCGCGGGCATAGACGCCGGCGATGACGCGCTCGCGCAGGATATCGGCGACCTGATCCTGCTTGGTCTTGAAGGACATGTGGCTTCGCTCGGCTCGTTCGGGCTGTTCCGGCATCGGGTTGTCCATTCTAGCGGAAATGCCTGCAAACCGATGCCCGCGACAGCCACGGCAGGGGCGGGCAATTCCGCTTGGCCTTCTCCGATACAGAATATATTTTATAGCCAAATTGTCGAGCGTTGGCCGCCATCCCCGGCCGCCATGCGTCGACAGGCCCAGGAAATCAGGGAAATCAGGTGATGGAAGCGTTTCGGCCCTATTCGGGAATCCGGATTCTCGACCTCACGCACAATCTCGGCCGCTATGCGACGCGGCTTTTCGGCGACCTGGGAGCGGAGGTGATCCGCGTCGAGCCGCCCGAAGGCCTGCCGGACCGCCGCCTGGCCGAGCAGCCGGGCCGCAACAGCCCGGACTATGCGTTCAGCTTCTTCAACGCCAGCAAGCGCAGCATCGTGCTCGACCTGGCGGCCGAGAAGGGGCGGGCGACCTTCGCCGCCATGGCCAAGGACGCCCATGTCGTGTTCCTGGAGCGCGGGGCGCCGCTGGCCGACGAGATCGGCTGGGTGCGCGAGCAGAATCCGGGCGCGGTCGTAACGCTGGTGTCGCCCTACGGCATGGGCGGGCCGATGGAACATGCGCCGACCAGCGACCTCGTCCTGCAGGCCGCCGGCGGCATCGCCTGGATGACGGGCCGTGACGGCGAGCCGCCCTTGCGCCTGCCGGTCGACCAGTCGGTCATGATCACGTCGGTCTATGCCGCGGCTGCCACCGCCATGTGCCTCTTCGATGCCGAGACGGGCGGGACGGGCCATGTCGTCGACGTGTCGGCGCAGGAATGCATCGCGCATTCGCTGCAGAACGCCATCCAGGTCTACGACCTCGAACGGCGCATCTCGCACCGCGCCGGCGAGGGCACGCGTGACGCCAGCGAGGACATCTACACCTGCAAGGACGGCCAGGTGTTCCTGGCCTCGCCGCCGACGCTGGGCATCTCGTGGAAGCAGCTCCTGGCCTGGATGGGCGAGACCAGCCATCCGTCGCTGGCCGAGTTCGGCAAGGAGCGCTGGCTCGACCGCCGCTGGCGCCAGACGGCCGAGGCCAAGGGGCTGTTCCGGCCGCTGTTCGAGGCCTTCATCGCCGACTACACCCGCGACGAGCTGCTGGCCCAGGCCCTCAAGCGCAAGGTGGTGATGGCGCCGGTGGCCCGCATCGCCGACGTGCTGGGCGACCGCCAGCTCGCCTATCGCAACTACTTCATCCAGATGGCCGACCCGCGCTTCGAGCGCCCGGTGCAGTTCCCGGGCGCCCCATACAAGCTGTCCGAGCCGGTCTGGGCCGCCACGCCCGCGCCCGCACTCGGCGCCCGCGGCTAGTCGACACAAAGGAAAGGGCAGGATCATGCGACCCGACTTCCTTCGCGGCATCCGGTTTGCCGATTTCACCTGGGCCGGCGCCGGCCCCTTCGGCACCAAGGTCTTCTCCGACTTCGGGGCAGAGGTCCTGAAGGTCGAGAGCATGTCCCGGCCGGACCCGGTCCGGCGTGGCGTCCCCTACAAGGACGGCATCGCCGGCATCAACCGCAGCGGCTACTTCGCCTCGCGCAACACTGGCAAGAAGAGTGTCGCGATCAACCTGAAGGAGCCGGACGGGCTGCAGCTCGCCCGCGACCTGGTCGCCCAGTCCGACGTCGTCAGCAACAATTTCGGCCCGGGCGCCATGGAGCGGCTGGGCCTGGGCTATGACGACCTGAAGAAGATCAAGCCGGACATCATCTATCTGGCGATGCCGATGTATGGCGAGGATGGGCCGTTCTCCTCGCTGCTGGGCGTCGGCATGACGATCAGCGCCGTCACCGGCCTGATGTGGATGACGGCCTATGGCCCGAACGACCCGGTCGGCCCCGGCACACATTATCCCGACCATGCCGCCAACCCCTACCACGCGGCCTTTGCCGTGCTGGCGGCGCTGCGCTACCGCCGCCACACCGGGCGGGGCATGAAGATCGACCTGTCGCAGATCGAATCGACCGCCAACTTCGTCGGGCCGGCCCTGGTCGAGGCGGCGGCATCCGGCCGCGAGCCGCCGCAGATCGGCAACCGCTCGCGCGAGCACGCCCCGCACAACATCTTCCGCTGCCGCGGCGAGGATGCCTGGGTCGCGGTCGCGGTCGAGGGCGATCACGAGTGGCTGGCGCTCGCCGCCGCCATGGGCCGCCAGGACCTGGCCGGCCGCGCCGACCTGCGCACCGCCCAGGGCCGCCTGGCCGCGATCGACGAGCTCGAGGCTGCGGTCGGCGCCTGGACGGCCGAGCGCACCCCCGACGAGGTCGCCGGCCCCTTGCAGACGGCCGGCGTGGCCGCTGCCCGCGTCGCCTGTTCCAAGGACCTGGTCGAGGACGACCCGCAGCTCGCCGCCCGCGGCTACTGGCAGACGCTCGACCATCCCGAGATGGGGCCGTCGCTCTTCAACTCGCCGCCCTACCGCATCGACGGCGAACGGGTGGAGCTGAAGCGCCAGCCGCTCTTCGGCGAGCACACGCACGAGATCCTGACCGGCGTCCTCGGATTGTCCGAGGAGCGGGTGAAAGAACTGAACGATCGGGGAATCCTCGGATGACCAGCGGACTTGTAACCAGCGGACTTGCGACCAGGCAGGCGGGCGCCGGGCGCCATCCCAACCCGCGCATCCGGCGCGCGGCCGCCGTCGTCGGCGTCGGCCACAGCGACTGGGTCGGCGATTGGGCGCGCACGCGCGCCGGCGAGAAGCCGACCGATGCCTGCGGCTACGGCATGCAGGCGTTCAATGCCGCGCTGAAGGATTCCGGCATCGACCGCAGCATCATCGACGGGCTGATCGTCGGGCCGACGACCGCCTACGAGCGCATGGGCGAGCTGCTGGGCATCAACCCGCGCTGGGGCGACCAGTCCGACGCGGTGATGTCGGTCCTCCAGGCGGTGATGGCGATCGAGAGCGGCTTTGCCGACGTTGTGGCGCTCGTCTACGGCAACGACCAGCGCTCGGTCGGCACGCAGTATGGCGGGCCGGACGCGATGGGCGGCAACGCCTTCCTGTCCTATGTCTACCACGCGCCCTGGGGGCTCACCTCGCAGGGGGCGCTCTATGCCCTGACGCTCCAGGCCTACAAGCACGCCCACGGCTTCACCGAGCGCGATCTGGGCGAGGTGGCGGTGGCCCAGCGCGGCTGGTCGTCGCTCAACCCCAACGCCATCATGCGCGAGCGCATCACGGTCGACGACTACATGGCGTCGCGCTACGTCTGCGAGCCGCTGCACCTCTTCGACTATTGCCTGATCAACGACGGCGGCGTGGCGCTCATCATCGCCGAGGCCGACATCGCCCGGCGCATCTCCTCCAAGCCGGTCTACATCGAGGCGGCCGGCCGCTCCGACCTGAATCACGGCGCCACCAGCCTGGAGCCGCGCCTGACGGACTTCTACCTGCCGGCCCAGCAGGCGGTGGCCCAGCAGGTCTTCGACATGGCGGGGATGGGGCCGAAGGACATGGACGTGTTCCAGGTCTATGACAGCTTCTCGGTCCATGTGCCGCTGGCACTCGAGGGCTACGGCTATTGCGCGGTCGGCGATGCCGGCAAGTTCCTGCGCGAATCCGGCGTCGGCCCCGGCGGCAAGCTGCCGACCAACACCGGCGGCGGCCACCTGTCGGAGACCTACATGCAGGGCTGGGCGCACCAGATCGAATGCGTGCGCCAGCTCCGCGGCGAATGCGGCGACCGCCAGGTCGCCGACTGCCGCAACGTCCACTACTCCTCGGACGTCGCCGGCAAGGCCGTCTCCATCATCTACAGCCGCTAGGGGACCAGCCCATGGCCGCGACCGACGTCCGCACGCCCCGCCGGGTGATGGGGCTCTACGACAAGCCGATGTGGGAAAGCATCGACGCCCGCGAGATGAAGCTGCAGCGCTGCACCGGCTGCGGCACCTTCCAGTATCCGCCAGGGCCGGGCTGCCATGCCTGCCTGTCGATGGAGCTGGAGTGGATTCCCGTCTCCGGGCGCGCGACGATCCTTTCCTGGGTCGTCTTTCACCGGCAATATCTGCCGGCCTATCCGGCACCCTACAATTCCATCGCGGTCCGGCTCGAAGAGGGACCGATCATGATCAGCAATCTGGAGGGAGAGACACCGTCCGGCACCTGGATCGGCGAGCGGGTGAAGCTCGTCTATGTCACGATGCCCGACGGCGTGATCCTGCCCAGGTTCGAACTCGATCGCTGACGTCTCGAGCGATCGAACAGGAACGAGGAAACAAGAAGATGTCGTTGGAAGGTTCCCAATACGCCGACTTCACCGTCTGGCGTTCGATGCTGTTCGTGCCCGTCAACGTCAAGAAGTACGTCGACAAGGCGCATGAGCGCGGCGCGGATGCGATCATCCTCGACCTCGAGGACAGCATCGCCCCCAACGACAAGGCGGCCGCCCGCGACATGGTCGAGGCCGCGGCCCCGATCGTGTCGCAGTCCGGCTCCGACGTGATCGTGCGGATCAATCGGCCGATCGAACTGGCGGTCCGCGACATCGAAGCCGTGGTCTCGTCGGGCGTCGAGGCGCTGATGGTGCCCAAGATCGACAGCGCCAGCCACATCCGCCTGCTGGCGGAACTGGTTGACACGATCGAGGCGAAGAAGGGCGTGAAGCGCGGCCAGACCAAGTTCATCGCCATGGTCGAGACCGCGGCCGCCTTTCCCCGCATGTTCGAGATCGCCTCGGCCCACCCCCGCGTCGTGGCACTGACGCTGGGCAGCGAGGACTTCGCGTCCTCGCTCGGCGCCGAGCCCAGCGCCGAGATGCTGCTCTATCCCAAGCAGCAGGCGGTGATCGCGGCCCGCGCCGCCGGCATCGTGCCGATCGGCACCATCGGCTCGGTCGCCAACTTCGCCGACGTCGAGGGCTATCGCGCGACGATCAAGCGCTCGGTGCGGTTCGGCTTCGAGGGCAGCGCCTGCATCCATCCCAGCATCGTCCCGCTGCTGAACGAGGGCTTCAGCCCGAGTGCTGAGGAACTCGACTACGCCCAGCGCATGGTCGACGCCTACAAGCAGGCCTATGCCGAGGGCCGAGGCTCGGTCACCTTCGAGGGCAAGATGATCGACATTCCGATCGTCGAGCGGGCCGAGCGGGTGATCGACCGGGCGCGGCGCCTGGAGGCCCGGAGGAACCGGCGATGAGCATGGCGGAAACCACGGCGGCCCCGGTGGGGCCGCTTTCCGGCATCAAGGTGCTGGACCTGACGTCCTACCTGGCCGGCCCCTATGGCTGCACGCTGCTGGCCGACCTCGGCGCGGAAGTCATCAAGATCGAGTCGCCCGCGGGCGACATGATCCGCAACTTCCCCTCGACGCTGGAGAACGAGAGCCGGGTCTTCCTCGGCACCAACCGCAACAAGCTGGGCGTCGTCCTCGATCTGAAGAAGCCCGAGGCGCGCGCGGCACTCGACCGGATGGTGGCCGATGCCGACGTCATCGCCCACAATTTCCGCCCCTCGGTGCCCGAGCGGCTGGGCATCGGCTACGACCGGCTGAAGACCATCAACCCGCGCCTGATCTACGTCTCGCTGACCGGCTTCGGGCAGACCGGGCCGATGGCCGACAATGCCGGCTTCGACCAGGTGCTGCAGACGATGACCGGCATCTGCAACTTCCAGGGCCGGGCCGACGCCCCCCAGGTCGTGCTGGGCTCGATCGTCGACTACTACACCTCCTCGCTGCTGGCCTATGGCGTGTCGGCGGCGCTTTTCCACCGCGAGCGCACGGGCGAGGGGCAGTTCGTCGGCCTGTCGCTGCTGCGCACGGCGCTGGCCATGCAGGCCGGCCGCTTCGTCTGGGCGGAAGGCGAGGACCGCAACGCCGCGCGCGACCTGCGCTCGGGCGGGCTGACGGGCATCCACCCGACCAAGGACGGCCACATCTACATCTCGGCCCACTCGGCGCATTTCTGGGAGGCGCTGTGCGAGCTGATCGGCATGCCCGACCTGGCCCGCCACCCGCGCTACGACAACATGCGCAAGCGGGCCGAGCACGCGCCCGAGATCCTGCCCAGGATGCGCGAGCTGCTGCAGGCGCACACGGCGGACGAGTGGGAAGTGATCTTCGGCCAGCGCGTTCCCTGCTCCAAGGCCCACCCGATCGAGGACATGTTCGACCATCCCCAGGTGCTGGATCAGGACCTGGTGGCGACCATGGAGCATCCGGTCGTCGGTTCCTATCGCGGCCTGGGCAAGCCGGTGGAATTCAGCGCGACACCCGGCCCGGCGCAGTTCGGCGCCCCCACCTTCGGCCAGCACACCGACGAGGTGCTCGGCCGCTACGGCTATTCGGCCGAAGAGATCGCGAAGATGCGCGCCGACGGCGCCGTCATTTGAAGCAACGAGTTCGGGTGAAACAAAGAGTTCGGGAGGAAACGATGCGCATTCTGACAACCGGCCGGGCGGCCCTGGTCGCCGGTGCCGCCCTGGCCCTGGCGGGGGGCGTGTCGGCCTATGCCCAGGCGCCGGTGAAGGGTGGAACGCTGAACTACGCGGTGCAGGGCGATACCTCGACCTACGACTGCCACGCCGCGTCCAGTTTCTCCAACATCCACTACCTGGCGCCGCATTTTTCGGTGCTGGCCAAGTTCGATCCCAAGGAATACCCCAAGATCGTTCCCGACGTGGCCGAGAGCTGGACGGTGTCGGACGACGGCCTGACCTACACGTTCAAGATCCGCGACGGCGTCAAGTTCCACGACGGCTCCGTCCTGACCGCCAAGGACGTGAAGGCGACCTATGAGCGTATCTGGAAGCCCGGCCCGGGCGTCGTCTCGGTCCGCTCCGGCCTGTTCGACGACCTGACGGCGATCGAGACGCCGGACGCCAAGACCGTCGTCTTCCGCATCAAGGCGCCCAACGCCGGCATGCTGTCGAACTTCGCCAGCCCCTGGAACTGCCTCTATTCGGCGGCCAAGCTGGAAGCCGATCCGCTGTTCCCGACCAAGACCATCATGGGCACGGGGCCGTTCGTCTTCGTCGAGCATGTCGCGGGCTCGCACTGGGTCGGCAAGCGCTTCGACGACTATTTCCGCAAGGGCTTGCCCTATCTCGACGGCTTCCGGGCCCAGGCGATGTCGGCCACGGCCACCGTCAATGCGCTGGCCGGCGGCCAGATCCAGGCCGAGTTCCGCGGCTTCGCCCCGGCCGACGCGGCGCGCCTCAAGACCGCGCGCGGCGAGCAGATCGGTTTCGCCGAGGGCGAGTGGCTGGCCCACTTCTTCTTCTCCTTCAACGGCGACAAGAAGCCCTTCGACGACATCCGCGTGCGGCGCGCGCTGACCCTGGCGGTCGATCGCTGGGGCGGTGCCGCGCCGATGTCGCGAATCACGTTCCTCAAGTTCGTGGGCGGGCTGATGCGGCCGGGCTCCGACATGGCCCTGCGCGGCGACGCCCTGGCCGATCTGCCGGGCTTCTCGCGCGACATCAAGGCGTCGCGGGAAGAGGCCAAGCGCCTGCTGAAGGAAGCGGGCGTGCCCAACCTCTCCTTCAAGTTGACCAACCGGGTGACGGCACCCTTCATTCCGCTCGGCCTGTTCCTGATCGACCAGTGGCGCCAGATCGGCGTGACCGTCGAGCATCAGCAGCTCGATACCGCCCAGTGGCTGGCGGTGCGCCGGTCGGGCAACTTCGACGTGGTGGTCGATTCGCAGGCCGAATGGAACGACGACCCGTCGGTGCAGCTCAACCGCTACCTGTCGATGGACAAGACCGACGGCAACGTGTCCCGCTACACCGACCGCAAGATCGACGACATGTACGACCAGCAGCGCCTGGCCCTCGACCCCAAGAAGCGCGAGCAGATCGTGGTCGAGCTTCAGCGCTATCTGATCGAGCAGGTCTATTCGGCACCGGGGTTCTGGTCCAATCGTAACGTGGCGCTGGATACCAAGGTCAACGGCTGGATCAACCTGCCCAGCCACATGCTGAACCAGGATCTGGCCGAAATCTGGCTGAAGCCCTGATCGGCCGGACAAGGGGATAGACCATGGCACTTTTCCGCACCTTCCTTTTCGCCCCGGGCAACCATGCGCGCCGGGTCGAGAAGGTCTTCACCATCGGCGCCGACGGCGTCATCCTCGATCTCGAGGATGCCGTCGCCACGGCCGAGAAGCCGGCGACCCGCCCGCTCATCGTGGCCGCCCTCCAGCGGCCGCGGAACTGCCTGGGCTACGTCCGGGTGAATGCCATGGAGACGCCCTTCTGCTATGCCGACCTGGTCGGCGTCATCGGCCCGGGGCTGGATGGCATCATCCTGCCCAAGGTCGAGACGGGCGCCGGCCTCCAGGCGATCGACTGGCTGGTCGAGCAGCTCGAGCGCGAGCGCGGGCTGCCGCGGCGCAGCATAGACATCATCCCGATCATCGAGACCGCGCGCGGCATCGCCAACCTGTCCGAGATCATGGGGGCGGGCACGCGCGTCCGCCGCTGCTCGTTCGGGGCAGGCGACTTCACCTTCGACGCCAACGTCACCTGGACCCGCAACGAGGCCGAGCTGGCCCATGCGCGGGCCCAGATGGTGATCCATTCCCGCGCGAACGGGCTGGAGGCACCGCTCGATTCCGTGTGGGTCGACATCCAGGACATCGAGGGGCTGGAGGCGTCCGCCCAGGCGGTCAAGCGCATGGGCTTCCAGGGCAAGACCTGCATCCATCCAGGGCAGATCCCGGTCGTCAACGCCGTCTTCAGCCCGACGGAAGCCGAGCTGGCCTTCGCCCGCCGGGTCGTGGCGGCGTTCGAGGAAGCGGAGGCGGCCGGGTCGGCGGCCTTCCAGATCGACGGCAAGTTCGTCGACTACCCGATCGTCTATCGCGCCCAGCGCGTCGTGAAGGAGCACGAGGCGATCGTGGCGGCCGGCCGCGCTGGGTGAAGGGACGGGGTAGTGTAGAATGCTTTCCTAGCCGGGAGAATAATCGCTGACCCCAGAGACCCCCTTCACACCTTGGGCCGGGCTGCTGGGCGGTGGCCTGATCGGTTTGGCCGCCGTCCTCCTCATGCTGTTTGATGGCCGCATCGCGGGCATCAGCGGAATGGTCGGCCGGTTTCTCGGTCCCGCCGCACCGGGTGCTAGGCTGCGCGCAGCGATGTTCCTGGCCGGGCTTGTGGCAGCACCGCCGCTGCTGGCGGCGGCCGGCCATCGGGTCGCCCAGACCGTCCCGGACAGCGCGCTGCTTCTGGTCGTGGCCGGATTGCTGGTCGGATTTGGCACGACCATCGGCAGCGGCTGCACGAGCGGCCATGGGGTCTGCGGCATCGCCCGACTGTCGCCGCGCTCCCTGACGGCGACCGCCGTCTTCATGGCTTCGGCCCTGGGCACGGTGTTCGTCGCCCGGCACCTGGTGGGCGGATGATGGGCGCGCTCCTGGTGCATCTGGCGGCAGGCCTGTTGTTCGGCGGCGGCCTGGCCGTATCGGGCATGGTGGACCCGGCGAAGGTGACCAACTTCCTCGACGTGGCGGGCAAGTGGGACCCGACGCTTGCCTTCGTGATGGGTGCTGCCGTCGCGGTCACGTTCGTTGGCTATCGCCTGGCCTTCGCCCGGGGCCGGCCGCTTATTGCAGACCGATTCGAACTGCCCACCCAGGCCAGCATCGACGGCAGGCTCGTTGGCGGGGCGGCGGTCTTCGGCGTGGGTTGGGGGCTGATCGGCTTCTGCCCTGGCCCGGCCCTGACATCCCTCGGGCTCGGCAGCGGTGGGACCTGGGTGTTCGCGATTGCCATGGTCGCCGGTATGATCGCCGCCCGCTGCGTCCCAGCTTCCGCTAAGAGGGCGCGATAGAACCCCGATTGGAGGGCAGGCGATGGGTGCGCTCGACGGCAAGGTGGCCCTGGTGACCGGGGCAGGCAAGAATATCGGCCGGGCGGTTGCCCTGCTTCTGGCGCGGGACGGTGCAGCCGTAGCGGTCAACGGCCGCGCGGACCGGGGCGCCGTCGAGGGCGTCGTGGCCGAGATCGCGGCGGCCGGAGGCCGCGCGATCGCCGTGATGGGCGACGTTTCCGACGAGGCCCAGGTGGCGTCCATGGTCCAGCATGCCGCGGAAGAACTGGGCGGCATCGACATCCTGGTCAGCAATGCGGGCCTGCGCCGGCAGACCGCCTTCCTCGACATCTCGCTGGCGGAGTGGCGGGAGATCCTGTCGGTGGCGCTCGACGGCGCCTTCCTGCTGTCGCGGGCGGTCGTGCCGCACATGATCCGGCGCGGCGGCGGCGCATTCATCGCCATGTCTGGCATCTCCAACCATGTTGGCACGCCCAACCGCTGCCATGTCTCGGCATCCAAGGCTGGGCTGGAGGGGCTGGTGCGATCGCTCGCCGTCGAACTGGCGCCGCATCGCATTACCTGCAACTGCGTGGCGCCCGGCGCGATCGACACCGCGCGCGGCAGTGCCGCCGGGCCGATGCCGCCATCGCTGATGGCCAGCATCCCGCTCGCCCGTCGCGGCACGGTCGACGAGATCGCCGGCATGGTGCGCCTGCTGGCCGGCCCGGAAGGGGCCTACGTCACCGGCCAGACCATCCATGTGAACGGTGGCACATACCTGACCTGAGCATTGCGGAACGCCGGGGGCGGATGCGGCGTTGTCGGGCGGCAATTCAGGGGAACGACATCAATGAAGAAGCTGCTTGCCGCCGCGATCGCGCTCTCGTTCATCTCCCCGGCCATGGCCGCGCCGGTGCTCATCCGGAACTGCACCGGCGCCCCCGTCGACATCCAGGTGCGCGATGGCGCCACGCCCCAGGGCGAGGTGCGCTCGGCCATTCAGAACCTGCCGCTGGGGTCGAACTGGTCGGGCCATTGCGGCCCGGGCGCCGAGCCCTGCGCGGTCCGCATCGACATCTTCCTGTCGGGCTCGGTCAACGTGCTGGCGGCGGGGCCGTTCTGCGCGGTGCCGACGACCGACGGCAACATGCTGCCCCTGCCGATGAACGCCTGCCCCTGTTGATCGGCCGGCCCGCCCGTTCGCGTGTGAACGTGCGGGCCGCTGCTCTATCGCCGATCAGGCGGTCTTGGCCTTGTGCTTCTCGATCTCGCCCATGACCGCGGCGGCCGACTGTGCCTTGTAGCCGTCGCTGTGGCTGGTCGCGATGTCGTAGCTGAGCTGGCGCAGGGCGTTGGAATTGCGCTGGAAATGCGGGTGGACGAAGCGCGCCATCAGCTCGTAGCTGCGCTGCGTGGCGCCCCAGTCGGCCCAGTTGTGGGCCAGCAGCAGGACGGCGCCGAACCCGCCATCCGACCCCTTCCACAGCCGCTCGAAATGGCGGATGCAGTCGTCCGGGGTGCCGATGCAGGCGATGCCTTCGGTCGTCAGATACTCCAGCGGATCGGTGATCCCCGGCGGAATGATCGGGAACGTGGCCACGTCCGTGAAGTACTGGCAGTACTTCTGCAGCCCGAACTCGACGTCCTTGCGCGCCTGCTCGCGGGTGTCGGCGACATGGGCGAAGGTGACGATGCGCCACTTCTTGCGGTCGGCCACCTTGCCGTTCTGCTCGGCATTCTGGGTGTAGATGTTCCAGTTGTTGGCATGCGCCTTCAAGGCGTCGTCCGACGTGCCGCCGATCGACAGCATGCCGATGCCGTGACGGCCGGACGCGACGGCGCCCACCGGCGAGCGGGCGCAGGCGACCGCCATCTCCATCATCGGCTGCGTGTAGCTCGGCAACTGCACCTGGGCCGCGTTCAGCTCGAACCAGTCGGTCTTCTTCGTGACCGAGCGGCCCTGCATCAGCTCCATGATGACGTCGAGCGCCTCGTTCATGCGCGGCCGCTGGGCGGCGGCGTCGATGCCGATCTTGGCCGCGTCATGCACCAGCGCGCCGGGACCGACGCCGAACATCGCCCGCCCGCGCGTCATGTGGTCGAGCTGCTGCATGCGGCTCGCGAGCGTGAAGGGGTTGTGGTAGGGCAGCGACACCACGCCGGTGCCGAGGCGGATGTGGCGCGTGCGCTCGGCCGCGGCCGCGATGAACATCTCGGGGCAGGAGATGATCTCGAACCCGCCCGAATGATGCTCGCCCACCCAGGCCTCGTGGTAGTTGAGCCGGTCGAGATGGACCAGCAGGTCCATGTCCCGCTCCATCGCGAGCGTCGGGTTCTCCCCCAACGCATGGAACGGCGCCAGGAAGATGCCGGTGCGGAGGTAGCGGTCGTCCATGGCCATGCACTCTCGGGAAATTTGGGAGGGCCGCAGGGCGGCTACGGGGATGGGGCGTCGGCCCCAGCTTAGGCATGACCGGCGGAATCGCTCA
Organism: Stella humosa; assembly: GCF_006738645.1. Taxonomy (GTDB): domain Bacteria; phylum Pseudomonadota; class Alphaproteobacteria; order ATCC43930; family Allostellaceae; genus Allostella; species Allostella humosa. The sequence goes on from NZ_AP019700.1 coordinate 1,721,200, forward strand.
ACCGGAGTTGCGGCGATAGAGGTGGACTTGGCCTGTGCCGCGCCGACGCGGCCGGTCGATCGGGCGTTCCTCGACAAAGCGGAAGCCGCATCGCTCCAGCACCCGGCGCGACGGGTAGTTGTCCGGATGGATGGTGGCCACCACGATCAGGCCCGGCTCGGCCGTGTCCGCCAATGCCAGCAGGCCGGCCAGCGCCTCGGCCATGAAGCCGTGCCCCTGGGCGTCGGGATGCAGCCAATAGCCGGCCTCGCGCCCCTCCGCGCAGGGCTCCAGCGTTACCAGCCCCAGTAGCCGGTCGCTGGCGCCATCGGCCACCGCCCAGCGCTCGCGGGAGCCCGGCTGCGGCGCCAGCAGGAACTGGCGTGCGTCGGCCTCGGTATAGGGATAGGGCGTCCGGCTCAGCCAGCCCGCCACCGTCCAGTCGTCCAGCGCCTCGGCGACCCGCGGAACGTCCGCCTCGCAGGGCGGCCGCAGGCGCAGGCGGGCCGTGCGGATGGTGCCCGCGTTCACCCCGCCTCGGCCAGCGGCACCGCGTCCGGCGGGGTCCGTCCGAGGATCATGTCGGACGCCTTCTCGGCGATCATCAGGGTGGAAGCGTTCAGGTTGGCCGAGGGCATCGACGGCATGATCGAGGCGTCGACCACGCGCAGGCTCTCGATCCCATGCACGCGAAGCTGGTCGTCGACCACGGTGTTGCGGTCGCCGGCCGGCCCCATGCGGCAGCTCCCCATAAGGTGGAACGTGGTGGTGCCGCGCTGGCGGGCGAACTCCAGCAACTCGTCGTCGGTCTGCGCCTCCTCGCCCGGGAACTCCTCGCGCACGAAGTAGGGGGCGAGCGGCTTGGTCCGCAGCAGGCGCCGGCCGAGCCGGATGCCGCCCAGCAGCACGCGCCGGTCCATCTCGTGCGCCAGGTAGTTGGGCTGGATCTCGGGCGGGGCCAGCGGATCGGCCGAGCGGGCGCGAATCCAGCCCATGCTTTCCGGCCGCTGCTGCCAGGCCGCCACCGTCATGCCGGGGAAGTCGTCGAGGCGCGACTGCACCCCCTCCTTGTAGCTGGCCGGCGTGAAGGTCATCTGCAGGTCGTTGGTCTGGAGCGCCTCGTGCGACTTCCAGAAGCAATGCACGACGGTCGGGCTGAGGCCGAGGATGCCCTTGCGCGCGACCATCCACTTGGCGACTTCGGCGACCAGGCGGATGCCGCGGGCACGCTCGTTGATGGTATCGGTGCCGCGCACGCGGCCGACCAGGCGGGCGGCATAATGGTCGCGCAGGTTCTCGCCCACGCCCGGCAGCTCATGGGCGACCGTGATGCCGAGCCGCCCCAGCAGCGACCCAGGCCCGATGCCGGATACCTGCAACAGTTGCGGCGAGTTGACGACCCCGCCCGCCAGGATCACCTCCTTGCGCGCGCGCAGCTCCACCTCGGTGCCGCCGCGCCCGCCCGCCATGTAGCGGATACCGACGGCGCGCTTGCCCTCGAGCAGGATGCGGGTGGCGTGCGCGTGCGTGCGCACGGTCAGGTTGGCGCGGCTGGCGGCCGGGTGCAGGAAGGCGCGTGCGGCGCTGACCCGGCGGCCATTGTGGATGGCGCGCTGGAAGTAGCCGACCCCGTCCTGGGTGGCGCCGTTGTAGTCGGGGTTGCGCGGAATGCCGATCGACACGGCGCCGTCGATGAAGGCGTCGCACAGCGGATGCTTCCAGTCGGGGTCGCTGACGACGATGCCGCCGTCGCGGCCGCGATACTGGTCGTCGGCGTCGCCCACCCGGCGCTCGCTGCGGCGGAAGTAGGGCAGGATGTCGGCATAGCCCCAGCCGCGGTTGCCGCGCTGGGCCCAGCCGTCGAAATCCAGGCGCTGGCCGCGATTGTAGATATGGCCGTTGATGGCGCTCGACCCGCCCAGCGTCTTGCCCCGCGCGGCCAGGATGCTGCGCCCGCCGGTCCACTCGCTGGGCTCGGTCTTGTAGAGCCAGTTCACCTTGGGATCGACCAGCGTCTTCATGAAGCCGGCCGGGATGTGCAGCATCGGGTTCCAGTCGCGACCGCCGGCCTCCAGGATGCATACGGTCGACTTGCCGTCGGCCGACAGCCGGTTGGCGAGCACGCACCCGGCGGTGCCCGCGCCGACGATGATGTAGTCGAAGCTGTCGGTCACCTACGCCACCCGTCCTTGTCCCGAGCCTACTTGCACTTCGCCACGCACTGCCCGGCCTTGCCGCCGCACTGGCCCTTGTTGCCGGTGCGCGCGAGGCAGGCCTGCTCCTCGTCGATGCATTTCTGCCGGCACTGGGCCTGGGCCATGGCCTCGGGGGCGAAGACAGCCATCTGCCCGGCAGCAAGCAACGGAGCAATCGCAAGAACGCCCATCAGTGTCTTGAAGCGTCGCATGTTTCCCTCCCGCCGACCCGCGTTCTCCGGGTTGCGGGGAAGAGTAGCGCCGCCCGTTCATCGAGGCCAGCGGCAGCTTGCTTCGGTAGCGGCTCGGGCGGCAGCCTTGCCCAGGCTGCGCCTTGACCCGGATGCCGGCTATAGGGCGTATGACGCGCGGATCGGCAGGGAAAGGACGGCGAGATGACGGCGATCGGCCTGGGCTTCATCGGCTACGGCATCATGGGCGACCGGCTGCTGCGGGCGGCGCTCGACCATGACCCGGCGGTGCTGCGGACGGTCGGCGTGTGGGATCCGTCGGCCGAGGCGATGGCGCGTCTGGCCGCGAACTTCCCCGGCGTCGCCCGCCTGCACGACCCGGCCGAGGTGATCGCTGCGGCCGACTGCGTCTATGTCGCCTCGCCGCCGGCCAGCCACCTGGAGCACGCCCACGCGATCCTGGGGGCGGGCAAGGCCGCCTTCCTGGAGAAGCCGCTGGCGGTCGATGTCGGCCAGGCCGAGCGGCTGGTCGCAGGTGCGGCCGGTGCGCGGGCGGCGGTCAACTTCCCCTTCGCCTCGTCGCTGGCGGTGGCGCAACTGGCCGCCTGGCTTGACGAAGGCGCGGTTGGGGCGCCGCAGTCCTTGCGCATCGAGGTCGCCTTCGCCCGCTGGCCGCGGCCCTGGCAGGAGGATGCCGCCGGCTGGCTCGCGCGCCGCGGCCAGGGCGGGTTCACGCGCGAGGTGGTGTCGCACTTCCTGTTCCTGGCGCGCCGCCGCCTGGGGCCGCTGACGCTGCTGGCGCACAGCGTCGAGTACCCGGGCGGCGACAAGGCCGAGGAGGTGATCGCCGCCACCCTGACCGCGGGCGAGGTGCCGGTGCGCCTGTCCGGCCGCGTCGGCGGCACCGACAAGGCCGACCACAACCGCTGGACGTTGGAAGGCGACCTTGGCGCGATCCGCCTCAGCGACTGGTCGGTGGCAGAGCGGCGCCAGCCAGACGGCACCTGGCGGGAAGCGGCCGACGCCATGCCCAACGAGAAGGCGCGCCCCCTGGTGCTGAAGCGCCAACTCGACAGCGTCGCCGCCATGGCCCACGGCCGGCCGCACCCGCTGGCGACCCTGGGCGAGGCGCTCGACGTGCAGCGCGTGGTCGAGGCCATCCTGGCGGGCTGAGGACAGACCTTACAAACGGGAGATCCCCAGCCCGCCATCGACATGGATGGCCTCGCCGGTGCTGAAGTCGAAGGCGCCCGATGCCAGCGCCGCCACGGCGCGGCCGATATCCTCGGCCTCGCCCCATCGGCGTGCGGGCGGGGTGCCGGCGGCGATGATCGGGTCATAGGTGGCACTGACGGGGGCCGTCATGTCGGTGCGGATGATGCCGGGGCGGATCTCGAAGGCCGGTATGCCGGCCTCGGCCAGGCGCAGCGCGAAAAGGCGGGTCATCATCGGCAAGCCGGCCTTGGCGATGCAGTATTCGCCGCGATTGATGCTGGCCATCGTCGCGTTCACCGACGAGATGGTGACGATCGCCCGCCGGCGCCGGCCGCCCTCGTCGAGCCAGCGCCGCGCCAGCGCCTGGGTCAGGAAGAAGGGGCCGCGCAGGTTGATCGTGACCAGCCGGTCGAAGCTCTCCGGCGTCATGTCGAGCAGGTCGCCGCGGCGCTGCACCGATACGCCTGCATTGTTGACCAGCAGCCCGATCGGCCCCAGGGCGGCCATGACCGCATCGAGCAGTGCCGCATGGCCCGCCGGGTCAGCCACGTCGGCCCGCACGAAGGTGCCGCTGCCGCCGCGCGCGGCGATCCCGCCCAGCGTCTCGGCCACCTCGGCATCGTCGACGATGTCGTTGATGGCGACGTCATGGCCCGACTCCGCCAGCGCGTAGGCGATGCCGCGGCCGATGCCGCGCCGCCCGCCGGTGACCAGGGCGACCGGCCGGCCGCCCGCTGTTTCCGTCATGTCCGCATTCCTTCCCTTGGCCGTTCAGCATAGGCGCCGGCGAGGGGCCTTGGAAAACCCCCGCATGGGTATAGGCTCATCCCAGAGCGGGAATGCCGCCCCTGCCGGAGCGGCTTCGCCGACCGAAAGTCCACTGGGGAGGACGCAACATGGCCGTCTCAAGGTCGCTCGACGTCAACGGCCGGGTCGTCTCGATCGAGATCGACGATCCGGAAATGCCGTTGCTCTATGCCCTGCGCGACAACCTGGCCCTGCACGGCCCGCGCTTCGGCTGCGGGCTGGGGCAGTGCGGCGCTTGCACCGTCCATGTCGACGGGGTGGCCATGCGCTCCTGCGTGTTGCCGCTGTCGGCGGTGGCGGCCGGGCAGAAGGTGGTGACGCTTGAAGGGCTGGGCACGGCCGACAAGCCGCACCCCGTCCAGCAAGCCTTCATCGCCGAGCAGGCCGCCCAATGCGGCTACTGCATCAACGGCATGATCATGGAGTCGGCCGCCTTCCTGGCGAAGGCGAAGAAACCGAGCGAGGCCGACATCAAGGCGGCGCTCGCCAACAACCTTTGCCGCTGCGGCACCCATGCCGCGATCCTGCGCGCCGTGAAGCGCGCGGCCGAAGCGTGACGGGGAGAACCTCCATGACCACGCAAGCCATGCTGTCGCGGCGCGGCGTCCTCAAGGCCGGCGGCGCCCTCGTCGTCGGCTTCCAGCTTTCCGGCCCGATCGGCCAGGCCTTCGCGCAGGGATCGGGGGCATCGGCCGCCGGGCCCAAGCCGGTCGCCCTCGACCTCGTCGACACCTTCCTGTCGATCGACGGGCAGGGGCAGGTGACGATCTATTCCGGCAAGGTCGATCTCGGCACCGGGGTGCAGAGCGCGCTGGGGCAAATGATCGCCGACGAGCTCGACGTGCCCGACGCGCGGGTGACGGTGATCCAGGGCGACACCGACCTGACGCCCGACCAGGGGCCGACCTATGGCAGCCTGTCGATCCAGAATGGCGGCGTGCAGATCCGCCAGGCGGCCGCCACCGCGCGATCGGCCCTGCTGGACGAGGCGGCCAAGCGCCTTGGCGTGGCCAAGGCCGATCTCGTGGTGGTCGACGGCGCGATCTCGGCCAAGGGCGGCGGGCGCAGCGTCACCTATGCCGAGCTGATCGGCGGCCGGCGCTTCGAGGTGAAGCTCGACCCCGCCGCGCCGACCAAGAAGCCGGCCGACTACAAGCTGGTCGGCCGCTCGCAGCCCCGCCGCGACGTGCCCGACAAGATCATGGGCCGCTTCACCTACATGCAGGATTTCCGCGTGGCGGGCATGCTGCACGGGCGGGTGATCTATCCGCCGGCGATCGGCGCCAAGCTGGAAAGCGTCGACGAAAGCTCGGTCAAGGGCTTGCCGGGCGCAGTGCAGGTGGTGCGCCAGGGCAACTTCCTGGGTGTCGTCGCCAGCAACGAGTGGGCCGCGATCCGGGCTGCCGGCGCGTTGAAGGCGACGTGGTCGAAGTCCGAGACGCTGCCCGACCAGTCCCGCCTGTGGGAGCATGTGCGCGCGACCAAGGTGGTGAAGGACGACGTCACCAGCAATGTCGGCGACACGGCCGCGGCGATGAAGGGCGAGGGACGCAAGTTCGCCGCCAGCTACGACTTCGCCATCCACACCCACGGCTCGATCGGCCCGTCCTGCTCTATCGCCGAGTTCAAGGACGGCAAGCTGACCTCCTGGTCGGCCTCGCAGGCGACCCACAACCTGCGCAAGCAGTTGGCGCAGATGCTGGCGATGCCGCTCGATGCGGTGCACTGCGTCTATATCGAGGGCTCCGGCTGCTACGGGCGCAACGGCCACGAGGACGCGGCGGCCGACGCCGCGCTGATGGCCAGGGCGGTGGGGCGGCCGGTCCGGGTGCAATGGTCGCGCGCCGACGAGCATGGCTGGGACCCGAAGGGGCCGCCGACCCTGATCGACCTGCGCGCCAACCTGGATGCCGGCGGCAACGTGACGGCCTGGGAGTCCGAGTTCTTCATCCCCCAGGGGGCGGCCGGCAACGTCGCCCTGGTGGCGGCCGACCTGGCGGGCCTGCCCAACGCCACCGACATCGCACCGGGCGGCATCCACCAGAACTCGGCCATCCCCTACAAGTTCGCCAACGTCCGCACGGTCTGCCGGCGGCTGGAGACGACGCCCTTCAAGCCGTCCTGGATCCGCACGCCCGGGCGGATGCAGAACACCTATGCCAACGAATGTTTCCTCGACGAACTGGCCGCCGCCGCCGGGGCGGATCCGCTCGCCTATCGCCTGAAGTACCTCGACCCCGCCGACCGCCGCGGCATCGAGGTGCTGGAGCGGCTGGAGAAACTGGCGAAGTGGGAGAGGCGGCCGTCGCCCCAGCGATCGACTGCCGGCGACGTGCTGAAGGGGCGGGGGCTGACCTACGTCAAGTACGAGCTGGTGCGCACCTATGTCGGTGCGGTGGCCGAGGTCGAGGTCGAGCGGGCGACCGGCATCATCCGGGTGACGCGCTTCTACGTCGTCCACGACTGCGGCCAGATGATCAACCCCGACGGGGTGAAGGCACAGATCGAGGGCAACGTCTTCCAGACCGTAAGCCGCACCTTGAAGGAGGAACTGACCTTCGACCGCGGCGCCGTCACCAGCCTGGACTGGGCCAGCTATCCGATCCTGACCTTCCCGGAGGTGCCGGAACTGGTCATGGAACTGATCGACCGCCCGGCCGAGAAGCCGTGGGGTGCGGGCGAGCCGACGGCGGCCGTGGTGCCGTCCGCCATCTCCAACGCCGTGTTCGACGCGACGGGCGTGCGGCTGCGCTCGGTGCCCTACACGCCCGCCAAGGTGAAGGCGGCGTTGCAGCAGGCATGAGGTGCGGATCGGGGTGGGGCCGGCGGGCCTCACCCCGGTTCATGCTGGCTGCCCGCGATTTCAAGGCGAATTCCCCTCATCCCAGGCGCTAGAAAAAACCGTTGCCGGAAAGCGTGCGAGGGATGTCATAAGGGCGCCCCCTAGTTGCAGCCCTTCCAGCCGGAGGCCTCGGGCATGGCGCTCAAGCATATCCTCGGTCTCGACCATATCGTCGTCACTGTCCGCGACCTCGATGCCGCGGCGCTGCGCTGGCAGGAACTGGGATTCGCCGTGTCGCCGCGCGGGACCCACTCGCCCCATCTGGGTTCGGCCAACTACACCATCGTCTTCGACGACGACTATATCGAGCTGCTTGGTGTGCTGACGCCGACCGAGCACCTGAAGCCCACCATCGCCTTCCTGGAGAAGCGCGAGGGGCTGGAGCGCGCGGCCTTCACCACGGACGAAGCCGCGGCGGGGGCCGCGGAACTGCGCGCCCGCGGGCTGGAGCCGCTGGGCCCGGTGCATTTCGGCCGGCCCGTCGAGCTGCCGGGCGGCGGTGTGGGCGAGGCGCGCTTCAACGTCTTCCGCTGGCCGATCGCCGAGGCGCCGGGCGGCCTGCGCATCTTCGCCTGCCAGCACCTTACCCGCGAGACGGTCTGGGTTCCGGAATTGCAGCAGCACGCCAACGGCGCCCGCCGCCTGGTCCGCATCGAAATCTTGGCAGACGACCCGGCGGCCGCGGCCGCCCACCTGTCGCGCCTGATCGACGAGCCGGCGACCGCGACGGCCGATGGTAACCGGGTGCCGTCCGGCGGCAGCCGCGCGGACTTCCTTTTCTACGACGCCGCCACCTTCGCCCGTCGCTACCCGGCGGCCGTGCGGGCCGGGGCCGCCGCCGATGGCGGCGTGGCCGTCGTCGTGGCGACCGACGATGCCGCGCGGGCCGGCACCACCGTGCCCGCCGCCGATGCCAGCGGCGTCATCCTGCATTTCGTCCCGGCCTGAGCCGCGTGGCCCGGACGATGCATCATCTTCGCCCTATTCTCCGCATGTCGCTCGCCGTCAGGAGGCTCCCATGACCGACCATCGTCTGGAATTGAAGCGCCGCACCCTCTTGATGACCACGGCCGCCATGGCCGCCAGCGTGATGTTTCCCGAGCGCGTGTTCGCGCAAGCCGCCCCGCGCAAGGGCGGGGTCTTCTCGGTCCACTACGGGGCCGAGCAGCGCCAGCTCAACCCCAGCCTCCAGGCGTCGACCGGCGTCTACATCATCGGCGGCAAGATCCAGGAGCCGCTGGTCGACCTGGACGCCAAGGGCGACCCGGTCGGCGTGCTGGCCGAGCGCTGGGAGGCGACGCCGGACGGCAAGACCATCACCTTCCACCTGCGCCGCAACGTCAACTGGCACGACGGCAAGCCCTTCACCTCGGCCGACGTGCAGTTCACGGCTATGGCGATGTGGAAGAAGATCCTGAACTACGGCTCGACGCTGCAGCTCTTCCTGACCGCGGTCGACACGCCCGACGCCCACACCGCCATCTTCCGCTACGAGCGGCCGATGCCGCTGGGCCTGCTGCTGCGGGCACTGCCCGACCTGGGCTACATCTCGCCTAAGCATCTCTACGAGACGGGCGACATCCGCCAGAACCCGGTCAACCTGGCCCCCATCGGCACCGGCCCCTTCAAGTTCGTGCAGTACGAGCGCGGCCAGCACGTGATCGCCGACCGCAACCCGAACTATTGGCGCGCCGACGCGCCCTATCTCGACCGCATCGTCTGGCGCGTCATCACCGACCGCTCGGCGGCCGCCGCCCAGCTTGAGGCCGGCCAGCTCCACTACAGCCCGTTCTCGGGCATCACGCTGTCGGACATCGCGCGCCTGGCCAAGGATCCGCGCTTCGTCGTCTCGACCAAGGGCAACGAGGGCAATGCCCGCACCAACACGCTGGAATTCAACTTCCGCCGCAAGGAGCTGAGCGACATCCGCGTCCGGCGCGCCATCGCGCACGCCATCAACGTGCCGTTCTTCATCGACAACTTCCTCGGCACCTTCGCCAAGCTCGGCACGGGGCCGGTGCCGTCGGTATCGACCGATTTCTATCCGGCCGATAACGGCCCGCAATATCCCTACGACAAGGCCAAGGCAGCGCGCCTGCTGGACGAGGCCGGCTACAAGGCCGGCGCCGGCGGCACCCGCTTCTCGGTCCGGCTGCTGCCGGCGCCGTGGGGCGAGGACATCTCGCTGTGGTCGACCTTCGTGCAGCAGGCCCTGGGCGAGGTCGGCATCCGGGTCGAGGTGGTGCGCAACGACGGTGCCGGCTTCCTGAAGCAGGTCTATGCCGACCACGCTTTCGACCTCGCCACCGGCTGGCACCAGTATCGCAACGATCCCGCCGTCTCGACCACCGTCTGGTATCGCTCCGGCCAGCCCGTCGGCGCTCCCTGGACCAACCAGTGGGGCTGGACCGACCCGGAGATGGACCGGATCATCGACGACGCCGCGACCGAGATCGACCCCGCGAAGCGCAAGGCGCTCTACGCCCAGTTCCAGCAGCGCGCCAATTCCGAGTTGCCGATCTGGACGCCGATCGAGCAGATCTTCGTCACCACCATCTCGGCCAAGGCGCGCAACCACTCCAACACCCCGCGCTGGGGGTCGTCGAGCTGGCACGACCTGTGGCTGGCGGAATGACGCGCTGAAGCGATGCGGGTCCTTTCCCTGGCGGGGCGGCGCCTGGCCGCCTCGCTGCCAACCCTGTTCCTGATCCTGGTCGGGGTCTTCCTGCTGCTCCAGTTCGCGCCGGGCGACACGGTCGACGCGATGATGGCGCAGATGGGGGGCGGGGACGCCGCCACCGCGCGCGAGTTGCGGCAGTTCTACGGGCTCGACCTGTCGGTGCCGGTCCAGCTCGGCAACTATCTGTGGCGGCTGGTGCGGCTCGACCTCGGCTTCTCGTCGATCTACGGCAAGCCGGTCGCGACCGTCATCGCCGAGCGGCTGCCGGCCACCATCCTGCTGATGACGGCCTCGCTGTCCTTTGCCTTCTTCGCCGGGCTGGTGCTGGGGGTGATCGCGGCGCGCGGGGTCAACAAGTGGCCCGACACTATCATCTCGACGCTGGGCCTGGTCTTCTACGCCACGCCCTCCTTCTGGTTCGGCCTGATGGCGATCGTCGTCTTCTCGATCTACCTGCAATGGCTGCCGGCGGGCGGGCTGGAGGACATCACCCGCATCCAGTCCGGCATCTGGCGCACCCTCGATATCGCCCGCCACCTCGTACTGCCGACGCTGACGCTGGGGCTGATCTTCCTGGCGATCTATCTGCGCATCATGCGGGCCTCGATGCTGGAGGTCCTCAACCTCGACTTCGTGCGTACCGCGCGGGCCAAGGGGCTGGACGAGACCCGCGTCATCGTCCGCCACGTGCTGCGCAACGCGCTGCTGCCGATGGTGACGCTGATCGGGCTGCAGGCCGGCACGATGCTGGGCGGCTCGGTGGTGGTGGAGAGCGTCTTCTCGCTGCCGGGCCTCGGGCGGCTCGCCTACGAGTCCGTGATCCAGCGCGACCTGAACACCCTGCTCGGCATCGTCTTCGTGTCGGCCTTGCTGGTGATCGTGGTCAATTTCGCGGTCGATCTGGTCTATGCCCGGCTCGATCCGCGGATCGGCACGGGGGACTGACGGGGATGGGCGCCATCCGCGGCTATTTCCGCAGCCCGCCGGCCGTCATCGGCCTGGTCCTGCTGCTGCTGGTGATTGCCATGGCGGCCTCGGCCGGCTGGCTTTTCCCGCGCGATCCGCTGGCGCTGGCCGGCCGGCCGCTGGTCTGGCCGCTGGAGAACCCCCGCTTCTGGCTCGGCACCGATAATTCGGGGCGCGACATCGCCGCCCAGATCTTCCACGGCGCCCGCATCTCGCTGCTGATCGGCATGGTGGCGACCGTCATCGCCATCCTGATCGGCATCGTCATCGGTGCCATCGCCGGCTATTACGGCGGTTGGGTCGACACGGTGCTGATGCGGGTGACCGAGGCATTCCAGACCCTGCCCAACTTCCTGCTGCTGCTGGTCCTGGTGGTGGTGTTCGGGTCGACCCTGACGACCGTCACCATCGCGATCGGCGTCGTCTCCTGGCCTGCACCGGCGCGGCTGACGCGGGCGGAGTTCCTGTCGCTGCGCAACCGAGAGTTCGTGCAGGCCGGGCGCACGCTGGGCCTGCGCGACGCCCGCCTCATCTTCGGCGAGATCCTGCCCAACGCCCTGCCGCCGGTCATCGTCTATGCCAGCGTGGTGATGGCGGTCGCCATCCTGCTGGAGAGCGCGCTTGCCTTCCTGCGCCTGTCGGACCCCAACGTCGCCTCCTGGGGCAACCTGATCGGCCTCGGCCGCGACGTGCTGCGGGTGCAGTGGTACGTCTCGGCCATTCCCGGCGTCGCCATCCTGGTCACGGTGCTGGCGGTGTCGCTGGTGGGGCAGGGGCTGAACGACGCGCTGAACCCGCGGTTGAAGGGCCGATGACGCCGGTCCTCGTCCTCGACGGGCTTGGCGTCCGCCTGCCGCCCGGTGCCGACCGGTCGCACGCGCTGCGTGACGTGTCGCTGTCGATCGCGCCGGGCGAGATCCTGTGCGTGGTCGGCGAATCCGGGTCCGGCAAGTCGATGACGGCCAATGCGGTGATGCGCCTGCTGCCGGTCGGCGTGGCGATCGACGCCGGCCGCGTGCATTTCGACGGCCGCGACCTCGCCACCGTCAGCGAGGCCGAGATGCGCGGCGTGCGCGGTGCCGGCATCGCCATGATCTTCCAGGAGCCGATGACGGCGCTGAACCCGCTGCGCACCATCGGTGACCAGATCGGCGAGATGTTCGCCATCCACACGAACCTGGCCAAGGGTGCCATCCGCGCCCGGGTCCAGGCGCTGCTGGAAGAGGTGCGCATCCCCGATCCCGTGCGGGCCGCCCGCGCCTACCCGCACGAGCTGTCCGGCGGGCAGCGCCAGCGGGCGATGATCGCCATGGCGCTGGCGCTCGACCCCAAGGTGCTGGTAGCCGACGAGCCGACGACGGCGCTCGACGTGACGACCCAGGCCCAGATCCTGGAACTGATCCGCGACCTGCAGCGGCGCAAGGGCACGGGCGTGCTCTTCATCACCCACGATTTCGGCGTGGTGGCCGAGATCGCCGACCGCGTCGCCGTCATGCAGCACGGGCTCGTGGTGGAGGAGGGGCCGGCCGCCAATGTGCTGGAGAACCCGCAGCATCCCTACACCCGCCAGCTCATCGCTGCCGTGCCGCCCCTGCGCGCGCCGCCACCGCGCCCGCTGGCGGACGAGGCGATCCTGCGCATCGAGGGGGTGTCGAAGACCTATCGCACCGGCGGCTTCCTCGGCCGTGGCCAGCGGGTGACGCATGCGGTGAAGGACGTGTCGCTGCTGCTGCCCAAGGGCGGCACGCTCGGCATCGTCGGCGAATCCGGGTCTGGCAAGTCGACGCTGGCGCGCTGCATCGTCCGTCTGGTGGACCCCGACGCGGGCCATGTCTGGTTCGACGGCAGCGACCTGGCGACCCTGCCGCGGGCGGAGATGCGCCAGCGCACGCGCCACATCCAGATGGTGTTCCAGGACCCGTTCGGGTCGCTGAACCCGCGCCGGCGGGCGGGCGAACTGGTGGCCCAGGGGCCGATCGTCCACGGCGCGCCACGCGCCCAGGCGATGGCACGCGCGCGCGAACTCTTTGCCCTGGTCGGCCTCGACCCGGCGTCGGCCGACCGCTTCCCGCACGAGTTCTCGGGCGGGCAGCGCCAGCGCATCGGCCTTGCCCGCGCGCTGGCGCTCGAGCCCTCGATCCTGGTCGCGGACGAGCCGGTGTCGGCGCTGGACGTATCGGTCCAGGCGCAGGTGCTGGCGCTGCTGGCCGACCTGCGCCGGCGGCTTGGCCTGTCGATCGTCTTCATCACCCACGACCTGCGCGTGGCAGCCCAGATCTGCGACCGGGTGGCGGTGATGAAGGATGGCGCGGTGGTGGAGCATGGCCCCGTTGCCCAGGTGTTCGAGCGTCCGGCCCATGCCTATACCCGGGCTCTCCTGGCCTCGATCCCCGGCCGCGCCTTCGGCCTCGGCCGGAATGGTGGCGGATAGCGTTGCCCGGCCATGCCGGCGATGGTCTAATCGACGGCAGGGGTGCTACCTAGCGCCTGCCGCGAGCCCGAGGTGCCCAATGCGCAAGCTGATCGCCATCCTGCTGCTCTGCTTCGTGCCCAGCATGTCCTTCGCGCAGTCGCCGTCGATCACGCTGACGCCGTCGAAGATCGAGATGACGGGCATCAACGTGAAGCATGCGGTCATCATCGCGGCGGCCATCGTCGCGGGCGCGGTCCTGGGCGAGGCGGTCCTCGCCGGCGCGGTCGGGAATGCCCTTGGAACCCTGGCCGGCGCCGCTGCCGGCTTCGTCGCCGGCAAGACCATCACCGAGGACATGGACGACGGCCTCTGATCGGTCGCAGCGCCGACCCGGACCGTCTCGACACGGCCCGACATAGCCGGGGCGACGGGCGATGAGGCTTCCGGCCTTCCTCGGCACGGCCCTGCTGGTGGGTGGGCTCGTCGTGGTTGCCTTCGTCGCCGGCCAGCAGACATCGACCGCCACCCGGTTGGCCGCGGTCTCCGCCGTGGCGTCCGATGGCGGCTCGGCCCTGGTCGCGCGCATCGACGCCGTCGAGGCACGGCTCGCCCGGATGGAGGCGGGTCGGTCGAACGAACGCCTCATCGCCGGGCTGCTCAATCTGCAGGGTGCGACCGCATCGTCCCGGCCCTGGCCGCGCGAGCTGCAGGTCGTGCGGGACCTGGCGGGGCCGGGGCAACTGCCGCCGACTCTGGCCGACGTCCTGTCCGGCCACGCCGCCCGCGGCGTGCCGACGCGCGGCCAGTTGCGCGAACGGTTCGCCGCGATCCAGCCGGAACTGCTGGCCCAGGCCCCGGCCGAGGGCGGGATCGGCCAGCGCCTGCTGCATGGCAGCCGCGCCGCGGTCGCCGGGGCGGGCCTGGCCACACCGCCGCCGCCAAGCCGCACCGAGGCGGCGGTGGCCGGCATCGCGCTGCATCTGGCGCGCGACGATCTCTCCGCCGCCTTGATCGACGCGGCCAGCCTGGACCCGTCATTGCAAGCGCGCATCGCCGACTGGTCCGTGCAGGCGCGCGGCCGGCTGGCCGTCGACCAGGCCATCCGGGAGCTGCTGCTGCACGCGTTCGCCGCCGGCAGCCGGCGGCCATGACCTGCACATCCGTCCGACTTGCGGCTATGATGGCCCGGCCATTCGTCGGGGAGTATCTGCCGTGATCCGAGCGATCTTCGCCCTGTTGTCCGGTGTGCTGGTGGCGACCCTGGCGCCCGTCGGCAGCGGCCAGGCGCAGGACATGCTGACGTTGCGCGATCATCTGCTGGTGGTGGGGTCGCAGACGACGGCCAGCGTCGCAGGGCAACTGGTCGGCGCCTTTTCCGAACGCTATCCGACCGTGGCGCGACCCGAACTGCGCAGCGTTGACGCGGCAGCGGCAGCCGATCTGTTCTGCGCCAGCATCGGGCCGGAGACGCCCGACATCATGATCCTGTCCCGCCGGCTGTCCGCGGGCGCGCAGGAAGCCTGCAGCAGCAACGGCGTGCGCGACATCGTCGAAGTGCAGATCGGGCTGGGCGCCGTCGTCCTGGCCGTGAACCGCGGCGATCCGGCGCCGGCGCTGACCTCGCGCCAGGTCTATGAGGCACTGGCGGCCGAGCGGGTGGCGGGCGAGGCCTTCATGCCCAACAAGGTGGCCACCTGGTCCCAGATCGCCCCCTATCTTCCCAGCACGCCGATCCGGGTCATCGTGCCGGCACAGGGGACCGATGGCCGCCAGCTCTTCGACGACCTCGTGCTCGAGGCGGGCTGCCGCAAAGTCCGCGGCATCCGCCTTGTGTTCGAGGCGTCCTATCGGCGCGGCAAGTGCATCACGCTTCGCGAGGATGGCGCGGTAACGGTGCTGCCCAGCCTGGATGTGCCGGCGGCGGTCTTCGCGGCGCCCGCCGGGACCATCGGGGTGATGCCGATGGTCGAGGTGGCGAACAGCGGCGGCAACCTGATCGCGCTCTCGCTCGATGGGGTCGATGCGACGGCATCGACGGTGGCCTCGCTGGAGTACGACCAGACGCGCGTCGTCTACCTCTACGCCAAGCGCCAGCATGCCCGGAACCAGAGCGGCGTGGGTGTCGTGCGCGGCATCGCCGAAATGCTGGTGGAGGCGACGAGGGAGGCTGCCATCGGGCCGGGCGGCTATCTCACCAGTTCCGGCCTCGTGCCTCTGCCGCCGGCCGACCGCCTGGCGCAGCGGCGGGTGGCCGAACAGATGACCCTGATGCGGCCGCAATGATTCCCCGGGGACGATGCCGGAGACGTGCCATGCGACCACTGCTGCTGGGGCTTTCCCTCGTCTGGCTGGCGGTTGCCCAGCCTGCGCCGGTCGCCGCCCAGGCGGCCGCGGCGGCCAAGCCGGCCGACGGCGTCCAGATCGTGCAACTGCAGGACCTGCCGAGCGCCGATTCGCTCGGCGAGTGGAGCGAGCGCCTCTGGTCGGATTTCCTGGGCATGTTCCGGCTCGGTCAGGGCCATTCCCAGTTCGCCAGGCGGACGCCGGAGGTGGAATCCACCCATGCCCGCGCCCGCGACGACTTCGGCGCGCTGATGGAGATGGCCGGCTACAAGCTCAAGGAAATCGAGAGCTATGTCGGCGTGATCCCCAGCCTGCAGATGACGTTCGGCCAGGCGCGCGAGTTGACCGAGGCCGACCGGGAGTACGTCGAGCGCCAGCTCCTGCGCCATTCCCGGCGCCACCCCGGGCCGCTGGCGGCGATCCAGCGCATGATCGTGCGTTCGGTCGTCGAGGCGGCCGACATCGGCGGCTATTCGGTCGACAAGGTGGCGGTCGACATCTTCCCGCTGCCCAAGGTCAAGTTCGTGCTGACGCCGGCCGACGCCCCGCTCAGCCTCGACGCCGCCCGCATCATGCGCGCCATCGACGGCCTCAACCGGAAGCTGGAACAGATGCCGGCGCCCCGGACCGGCAGTTGATCACGACCCGAGTTCGTTGCCGCCGCGTAGCCTGAGGACGAGGACATTGCCAATGCGAATCCCCCTGCTTGGCGCCGTTCTGGGCGCGCTGATTGCCATTGGCACCGGCATGCCCGCCGTGGCGCAGGCGCCGGAGGACACGGTGGCCGCGATCCGCGCCAGGGGGCATCTCGTATGTGGCATATCCGCGAACAGCCCGGGCTTTGCCGTTCAGACCAGTCGCGACACGTGGGCGGGATTTGAGGTCGACTATTGCCGCGCCATCGCCTCGGTGGTGCTGGGGGACGCGAACAAGGTGAAGCTCGTGCCGGTCTCGACTGCAGAGCGGCTGGCCGTGCTGGAGCAGGGCGGGATCGACGTCCTCTCGCGCAACACCACCTGGACCCTGGAGCGCGAGGTCGGCGGCCATGTGGAGTTCGCCGCCGTCACCTACTATGACGGCCAGAGCTTCATGCTCCGCGCCGATCGCGGCATCCGCCGCATCCAGCAGATGGACGGCCTCAAGGTCTGCGTCGAGACCTCCACCACGACCGAGCAGAACGTGGCCGACCATGCCCGCGCGATGCGGCTGCGCCTGACGCTGGTGCAGATCCCCGACCTGGCCACGGCGCAGGCGGCCTTCCTGGCCGGGTTCTGCGACGCGCTGACCAGCGACCAGAGCGTGCTGGCCGGCATCCGCAAGGCGCAGGGCAGCCGCGCCGACCAGTTCGTGCTGCTGGGCGAGATCATCTCCAAGGAGCCGCTCAGCCTCGTCGTGCGCCGGGGGGACTGGCGCTTCTTCAACATCGTGCGCTGGACGCACCTGGCCATGGTCGCCGCCGAAGAGCTGAACATGGACAGTGGTGCGGTGCGCGATCTGCGCAGCCGTAGCGAGCCCGAGCTGGCGCTGGCCAGCCTGGAGGTACGGCGGCTGCTCGGCCGGGTCGGCTCGTCCGGCCGGATGCTGGGCCTCGATGCCGACTGGGCCGCGCGCCTGGTGCTGCAGGTGGGCAACTACCGCGAGGTCTGGGAGCGCAACATCGCCCCGCTCGGCATCCGCCGGGGGCTGAACCTGCTGTGGAGCCAGGGCGGGCTGCAATACGCCCCGCCGATGCGCTGACGGGGGATCGCCTTCCGCCAGCCGTCGCGGCCGCCCTGCGGCGGTGGGGCCTGGCGCCGGACGGCGCGCTGCTGGAAACCCCGTCAAGCTGGATCCTGCCGGTTTGCGGCGAGGGCGCGCCGGCCGTCCTCAAGGTCGCGCGCACGGCGGACGAGCGGCGCGGCTATGGGCTGATGCAATGGTGGGCCGGGCAGGGTGCGGCCGCCGTGTTGGCGTCCGCGCCGGGCGTGCTGCTCCTGGAGCGTGCTACGGGCCGGCGCGACCTCGCCGCCATGGCGCGCGCCGGCCAGGACGACGAAGCCACGCGCATCCTGTGCCGGACGGCGGGTCGCCTGCACCAGGCGCGGCCCGGATCCGTGCCGGAACTGCATCCGTTGCCGGCATGGTTCCAGCCGCTGTTCGACATGGCGGGCCGAGATTCCTCCCTGGCCCGGGCAGCCGCGGCGGCAAGCCGGCTGCTGGCCGAGCCTCGGTCCATCGGCCCTCTGCATGGCGACCTCCACCACGGGAACGTGCTGGACTTCGGCGCCCGCGGCTGGCTGGCGATCGACCCGCACGGCCTGCTGGGCGAGCGATGCTTCGACTATGCGAACATCTTCACCAACCCGGACCTCGACGACCCGGCCTGGCCCGTCGCGACCCTGCCGGGCCGGCTGGAGGCCCGCCTGGCGATCGTGGCCGCGACCGCCCCGGTCGAGCCCGGCCGCATGCTGCAATGGATCGTCGCCTGGACAGGCCTGTCGGCCGCCTGGTTCATCGGCGACGGCAACGACGAAGGGGCGGCGATCGACCTTACGATCAACCGTGCCGCCTGCGGACTCATCGATGTTTGAAATGCCCGGTGCTGACGTCAACTCCTTGATTTCATTGAACCAAGGAGGATTGGCGTCCCCTAGGGGATTCGAACCCCTGTTACCGCCGTGAGAGGGCGGTGTCCTAGGCCTCTAGACGAAGGGGACGTCGTGGCCGGGCGGCGCTTCAAGTACCCGTTGCGGCCGCCGGGATCAAGAGGATTGATTGCAGCTTCGCCAGGAAAGCGTCGACGTCGGCCGCCTCGGTGTCGAAGGCGGTGACGAGGCGGATGGTGTCGGGGCCGGCGTCGGGCCAGCGGTAGAAGCGGAAGCCCGCCGCGGCCATGGCGTCGATGGCGGGGCCGGGCAGGGCCGCGAAGAGGGTGTTGGCCTCCACGGGGTGGCGCAGGGTCACGCCGGGCAGCCCTTGCAGGCCGGCGGCCAGGCGCGTGGCCATGGCGTTGGCGTGGGCGGCGTTGGCCAGCCACAGGCCATCCGCCAGGTAGGCCTCCAACTGCGCCGACAGGAAGCGCATCTTGGAGAAGAGGTGGCCCGCGCGCTTGCGGCGGAAGGCGAAGCGGTCGGCGCGGCCGCGGTCGAAGAACACCACCGCCTCGGCCGCCATGGCGCCGTTCTTGGTGGCGCCCAGGCTCAGCACGTCGACGCCGGCCCGCCAGGTGATGTCGGCCGGTGCGGCGCCCAGTGCCGCCACCGCGTTGGCGAAGCGCGCGCCGTCCATGTGGACGCCCAGGCCCTTGGCATGGGCCAGGTCGCAGAGGGCGCGGAGATGGTCCGGCCGGTAAACGGTGCCGCATTCTGTCGACTGGGTCAGCGACAGGGCAGACGGCTGCACGCTGTGCACGCTGCCGAAGCCGCCGCGGTCCAGCGCTTCGGCCAGGGTCTCGGGCGCGATCCGCCCGTCCTGACCAGGCAGCGTCACCAGCTTGGCGCCGCCGGTGAACATCTCGGGCGCGCCGCACTCGTCGACTTCGACATGCGCCTGCTCGTGGCAATAGACCGCGCCCCACGGCGGCGTCAGCGCGCTGAGCGCCAGGGCGTTGCAGGCCGTGCCGGTGGCGACGGGGAAGATTTCGACCGGGGTTTCGAAGATCTCGGCCAGGCGCGCGGCAACCCGGTCGGTCCACGGGTCGTTGCCGTAGGGCATGGCGCGGCCGGTAGAGGCCTCCGCCAGGGCCTGGAGCACGGCCGGATGGGCACCGGCGGTATTGTCGGAGGCGAAATTCATGATCGGTGGAGCCGGTTCGCAGGAGGGGAGGGGATCGGCGCGCCTGGGGCGATCAGGGCGTGACGTTGGCGATGGCGCGGCCGGTCGCCAGGTCGATCACGGTGACCCGCGTCGCGCCGTCGGCCAGGCGCAGCGTCAGCGCAAGCTGACCGTCGCCCGGCACCGCCGACAGGATGGCGGCACCCGCCGGCAGGCCCAGCCGGTACTCGCGCGCGGGCCCGCTGTCGTTGCCGCCGCCGAAGCGCTTGGCGGCGGTGAAGCCGATCAGCACGATCATGCCGAGGATGGCCAGCCCCATGCCGACCACGAGCGCCTTCAGGGCGGTCATGCCACGCCCCTTTCGGCCGGCATCCGTGCGACGATGCGGCGGAAGGCACGGGCGGCAACGGCGGCGGGCATGGCGGACGAGGACGAATCGGAAGGGATGCGGATTTTCATGGCGGCGGCCGAGGATGCGGGCGAGCGGGCGGACCGCTTCCTCGCGGCCCGGTTCGACGGAACTTCGCGCAGCCGCATCAAGAGCTTGATCGAGGGCGGCGCGGTCTCGGTCGACGGCGCGACACTATCGGACCCCGCCTTTCGCGTCAAAGCCGGCCAAACTTTCGCCATCCTCGTTCCCGAGCCTGTGGCAGCGCAACCGGAGGCGCAGGATATCGCGCTCTCGGTCGTGTATGAGGACGAGGAGGTGATCGTCGTGGACAAGCCAGCCGGCATGGTCGTCCATCCCGCCCCGGGCAACCCGGACGGCACGCTCGTCAACGCGCTGCTGGCCCATTGCGGCCCCTCGCTGAAGGGTATCGGGGGCGAGCGGCGGCCGGGCATCGTTCACCGCATCGACAAGGACACCAGCGGCCTGTTGGTGGCCGCCAAGAGCGAGGCGGCCCTGGCCGGCCTGCAGCGACAGTTCGCCGACCACAGTGCGGCGCGCGCCTATTTCGCGGTCGTGTGGGGCCAGCCCAGCCCGGCGGCCGATTCGATCGAGGGGCCGATCGGCCGCCACCCCGTCGACCGCCAGCGCATGGCGATCGTCCAGCGCGGCGGACGCGCCGCCTTGACCCGCTATCGCACGATCCGCCGCGTCGGCAGCCGGGCAACCCTGCTGGAATGCCGCCTGGCGACCGGGCGCACCCACCAGATCCGCGTCCACCTGTCGTCGCGCGGCCATCCGCTGGTCGGCGACCAAGTGTACGGCAGAACCCGCAGCGGCCGACAGGCGACCAACGACCGGGTGGCGCAGGCGGCCCTGGACGGTTTTGCCCGCCAGGCGCTCCATGCCGCCCTACTCGGGTTCTCACACCCAATCACGGGGATGTGGTTGGAGTTCGAGAGCGCCTTGCCGCAGGATATAGGAACCTTGTTGGCCAGATTAGAATTAATTTAAGTTGAGCTTGGTTGACTAATCTGGTCAGGTATTGACCGGCTTAGGCCCGATCGGATAGTTTGGCACTCTGAAAGAGAGAGTGCCAATGACCGGTTGGGGGGCCGGTTGGAAGGAGAGAAATCATGGCGACCGCCCTTGCACTGCCCAGCGTCGGAAGCGACGGGAATCTCAGCCGCTATCTCCAGGAGATCCGGCGATTCCCCATGCTGGTCCAGGATGAGGAGTACATGCTCGCCAAGCGCTGGCGCGAGCACGAGGATACCGAAGCCGCCCACCGGCTGGTGACGAGCCATCTGCGCCTCGTCGCAAAGATCGCGATGGGCTACCGCGGCTATGGCCTGCCGCTCTCGGAGCTGATCTCCGAGGGCAATGTCGGCATGATGCAGGCCGTGAAGCGCTTCGACCCGGAGCGGGGATTCCGCCTGGCGACCTACGCCATGTGGTGGATCCGCGCCGCGATCCAGGAATACATCCTGCATTCCTGGTCCCTGGTGAAGATGGGGACGACGGCCGCCCAGAAAAAGCTCTTCTTCAACCTGCGCAAGCTGAAGGGCCAGATGCAGGCGATCGACGAGGGCGACCTGACGCCCGAGCAGGTCGCCAAGATCGCCAAGGAACTGGGCGTGCCCGAGGCCGACGTGATCAGCATGAACCGGCGCCTGGGCGCGCCGGACCATTCGCTGAACGCGCCCCTGCGCACGGACGGTGACGGCGAGTGGCAGGATTGGCTGGTGGATGATTCGGACAGCCAGGAGACGACGCTGGCCGAGAGCGAGGAGATGGGCAAGCGGCGCAAGCTGCTGGGTGACGCGATGAAGTCGCTCAACGAACGCGAGCGCCACATCCTCGAGGAGCGCCGGCTGAAGGACGAGCCGACGACCCTGGAAGACTTGAGCCAGCAGTATCGCATCAGCCGCGAGCGCGTGCGGCAGATCGAGGTCCGTGCCTTCGAGAAGCTGCAGAAGTCGATCAAGTCGGCGGCCCTGCAGCAGGGCCTCACCGGCGGCGGCGGCGCCAATCTGGTGCAGATGCGCTGACCGAGACCTCACCGTAGCGGTGTGGAAGAGACCCCGGATCGGGGCAACTCTTCCCGCCGCCACGGCATTCCATCCCAGGCGCGTCTTTCCAAGCGGGAAGAACTCGCGTTAGCATGATGGCAAGGCGCGTCCTGCTCGACAGGGGGTATGCCGTTTCGTTCCCCAGGTCGCAGCCGGGCGGTTCGCCGGCCACGGCGGCCTGCTGCCATGCGGCAGCGGCGGCCGCCGCCAGCCATGGGAGGGAACGATGACCGTTCAGGCCATTCTCAACGTCAAGGGCAGCGACGTGGTGTCGGTTCTGCCGGGCGAGCGCATCGCCGGTGCGGTGCGCCTGATGATGACCCACGGCATCGGCGCCGTCCTGGTCCGCGACGAGATCGGCGTGGTGGTCGGCATCCTCTCCGAGCGCGACGTGATGCGCGCCCTGGCGCGCGAGGGCGCGGCCTGCCTCGATGCCTCGGTCGCTTCGCTGGCGACGCGCGACGTCATCTGCTGCCAGCCGGAGGACGGCATCGGCCATGTCATGGGCCTGATGACGCGCGGCCGCTTCCGCCACCTTCCGGTGATGCGCGACGGCACGCTGGCCGGACTCGTTTCCATCGGCGACATCGTCAAGCACCGCCTGGCCGAGGTCGAGACCGAGGCGCGCTCGCTACGGGAGTATGTCGCGACCGGGTGATCCCGGCCGCAACATCTTCGTTCCGTCGGCGGCCATTCAGTCGGTGAACGGATCGCGCATCAGGATCGTGTCCTCACGCTCCGGGCTGGTGGAGAGGAGCTGTACCGGCGCCCCCACCAGTTCCTCGATGTGGCGGACATACTTCACCGCCGTTGCCGGCAGCTCGGCCCAGGAGCGGGCGCCGCGCGTGCTCTGCTGCCAGCCTTCCAGCGTCTCGTAGATCGGCTCACAGCGAGCCTGGGCGGCCATGCCGGCCGGGAAATGGTCGATCGTCTCGCCATCCAGGCGATAGCCGATGCACACCTTCAGCTCGGTGAAGCCGTCCAGCACGTCGAGCTTGGTCAGGCAGATGCCGGTGATGCCGGCGACCTTGATCGCTTGGCGCACCATGACCGCGTCGAACCAGCCGCAGCGGCGCTTGCGCCCGGTGACGGTGCCGAACTCGCGGCCGCGCTCGCCCAGACGCTCGCCGGTGGCATCGGTCAGCTCGGTCGGGAAGGGGCCGGAGCCGACGCGCGTCGTGTAGGCCTTGGTGATGCCCAGCACCGTGCCGACCGCCGCCGGACCCAGGCCGCAGCCGGTCGCCGCCTGGCCCGCCACCGTGTTGGACGAGGTGACATAGGGATAGGTGCCGTGGTCGACGTCGAGCATTGCCGCCTGGGCGCCCTCGAAGAGGATGCGCTTGCCGCCGCGACGGGCCTCGTCGAGCGTCTGCCAGATCGGCTTGGCAAAGCCCAGCAGCCGCTCGGACACCCGGCCCAGGTCGGCCAGGATCGATTCCGCCTCGACCTCGTCCATGCCGAAGCCGCGGCGCAGCACATTGTGGTGGCGCAGCAGCTCGTCCACCTTGCGGGCCAGCGTGTCGGGCTCGGCCAGGTCGCAGACGCGCAAGGCGCGGCGGCCGACCTTGTCCTCATAGGCCGGGCCGATGCCGCGCCCGGTCGTGCCCAGGCGGGCGGCCCCGCGGGCTTCCTCGCGCGCGCGGTCCAACTCGCCATGCAGCGGCAGGATCAGCACTGCGTTGTCGGCCACCTGGAGCGTGTCGGGCGTGATCGTCACGCCCTTGCTGGCCAGCGTCTCGATCTCGCGGAAGAAGGCCCAGGGGTCGATGACGACGCCGTTGCCGATGATCGACAGCTTGCCGGGGCGGACGACGCCGGATGGCAGCAGGCTCAGGCGATACTCGACATTGCCGATGACCAGGGTATGGCCGGCATTGTGGCCACCCTGGAAGCGGACGACCACGTCGGCCCGCTCGGACAGCCAGTCGACGATCTTGCCCTTGCCTTCGTCGCCCCACTGGGCCCCGACCACGGCTACGTTCGCCATTCTTCCATTCCTCGTTTGCGGTCCGGTCCGGATCGGACCGAGGGGGGCCGACGGCGGACCGGGGTCCGGTTCAGATCTCGACCGGCTCGCCCGCGGGCGACAGCCGGTGGGTGCAGCCCAGCCGATGGGCCTCGGCCTGCGGTTCGGCATCGTCGAGCGCCTGCAGCGTGACCCAGCCCGCCGCCCGCAGCGCACGCGCGGCGGCCGGCTGCGTGCCGGCCGGCAGGAACACCCGCCGGTCCGGCGCCGGCCGGGGGGCGGCCAACTGCAGGGCGTCGGTGTAGAGCGTGAAGCCGGTCGCCGTCTCGTCGCGGCCGAAGCCGATTTCGTAGCGCCCGCCACGCCCCAGCTCGCCGCGGATGCCCCGGGCGAAGAGCGTGAAGCTGATGCCGGTATGGTACTCGAAGCCGCGGTTCTCGACCGGGTCGACCGTCAGCGTCACGGCGGGCAGGGTGGCGCGGACCAGGGCCACGACCTCGGCCAGGGTCGCCACCTCGCGCGCGGCGATCGCCGGCAGGGTCATGGCCGCCAGCGTCTCCAGCGCGCGGTCGGCCGGGCCGGATGCCGCCAGAAGCCCGCCCAGGATGTGGCGACCGGCGCCGCCGGCGCGCTCCAGGGCGGCCGCGTCCTTGCGGTCGATGGCGGCCCGCACGCGCGCTTCCGCCACCCCGTCCAGCCCCAGCTCGCGGCAGACCGCCGGCACCAGGGTGGGCGTGGTCAGGTCGATCGACAGCCCGTCGATGCCCAGCCCCTCGACCGCCTCGGCGGCCAGCGCGATCACCTCGGCGTCGGCGGCGGCCGAGGCCACGCCGATCAGCTCGGCGCCGACCTGGCCCAACTGGCGCTCGGGCCGAAGCTGGCTGCCGCGCACGCGCAGCACCTGGCCGGCATAGCTGAGGCGCAGCGGCCGCGGCTGGCGCACCAGCCGGGTGGCGGCGATGCGGGCCACCTGCGGCGTCATGTCAGCGCGCAGGCCGATCATGCGCTGCGAGATCGGGTCCATCAGCCGGAAGGTGTCGGACGCCAGGGCCGCACCGGCGCCGGCCAGCAGGCTGTCCTCGAACTCGAACAGCGGCGGCTTCACGCGGTCGTAGCCCGACTGCGCTAGCCGGGCCATGAGCTGTGCGACGACGGCCGCCTCGAAGGCGGCTTCATGGGGAAGCAGGTCGGCCAGGCCGGCCGGCAGCAGTCCGGGGTGAATCGGCTCGTTCATCGTCGCATTTCAGGAGGGCGTTGCAGAAAGCCCGCCGCTGCATAGCGGTTTTGGCGGCCGCCGGCAACTTCGGATGGCCATGCCGCACTGCGGAACAAATCGTGAGCCGCCCCGTTCTCCATGGGCACGTCCCCCTAAACGCCCCGGGTCCAAGATGTCCCCCTTCTATTCCACCTATGCCGGAATGCTCGACTACATGTCCCGCGAGTTCGAAGGAATGGCGCGGACCGATGACCAGCATGCGGCCCAGCTTCGCCGCAATGCGGAAATCCTGGCCCACATGGCAGCCGAACTCGATTCCGGCCGCCCGGCCAACCCGCGCCAGCCCGCCCTCTTCGAGCATCCTGTCTGAACGGCGGGCGGGGCTAGGCCAGCGCCAGGTGCAGGCCCAGCCCCGCCAGCCCCAGCAGGAAGACCGCGCTGAAGATGGCGGGCTGCATGCGATCGCGCAGCCGCATGCCGAGTGCCATCCCCGCCAGCGCCGGCACCAGGCCGGCGACCGACCATAGCAGGTCGCGGCCGGACAGCCGGTCGCCATCCAGCAGGTTGCCGGCCAGCGCCACCGTCGCCAAGGTGAAGGCGATGCCCAGCGCCTGCGACAGGGCCGCACGCGACAGGCCGAGCGATTGCAGGAAGGGCGCCAGCGGGAAGACGAAGACGCCGCAGGCCGCCGTCATGACGCCGGACACCAGGCCGGCCGGGCCCGCCAGCAGGCGCTCCAGCCGGCCCGGCAATGTCGGCGGCCGGCCGAGCAGGCCCGACATCCCATAGACCACCAGCGCGATGCCAAGGCCCGTCCGCGTCGCGGTGGCGGCCTCCGGCCCGAAGAGGGCTGCGGTCAGCCGCCCGCCCACCAGCGTGCCGAGCACGATGCCCAGGCCCATGGGCCACAGCCGACGGCACAGGGCGACGAAATGCCCGCCGACCGCGCCCTGTGCCAGGTTGGTCGCGAACGAGGGCACCACCAGCAGAGCCAGGGCCTGGGTGGGTGGAAGGGCCAGCGCCAGCAGTGCCACCACCACGGTCGGCAGGCCGAAGCCCAGCACGCCCTTGACGAGGCCGGCCAGCACGAACACCAGGGCGGAGAAGACGATCAGGTCGGGCGACGGCATCATCGCCCTGGCTTGTCCCATCGCCGGCCGGCGCGCAATCTGGGATTCCCGATGGAAGGGTTTGTCCGTCGCAAACCCCTACGACCGGGGCCGGGCCATGCGCTTCGATATCACCGACCTTCGCCTGTTCGTCGCCATCGCCGATGCGGGCGGCATGGGAGCGGGCGCGGCCCGCGTCGGGCTGTCGCTGCCGTCCGCCAGCCTGCGCATCCGCGACATGGAGGCGCAGGCGGGGACGGCGCTGCTGGACCGCCGGGCGGGCGGCGCGCGACCGACAGAGCGCGGCCGCCTGCTGCTCGACCATGCCCGCGCCATCCTCGACCGCTGGCAGCGGATGCAGGACGAGCTGGGGCTGGCGGGGAACAGCCTGGCCGGCCGGGTCCGGCTCTGGGTCAACAGTGCCGCCATGGCCGATCTCGTGCCGGACCAGCTGCCGCGCTTCCTGCAACGGCACCCCGCGATTGCCGTGGACGTGGAGGAGCATGGCAGCGAGCGTATCCTCGACGCCGTGACGGCGGGCCTCTGCGACCTCGGCATCGCCATCGGCCCCGTGGATCCGCTGGCGATCGATGCGGTGCCGCTGCGGCCGGATCCGCTGGTGCTGCTGGTGCCGCGCGGGCATCCGCTTGCCGGACGGCGGCGGCTGGCGCTGGCGGCCTGCGGCGCGGCCGACATGGTTGGCCTGGTGGCAGACAACCCGCTGCAGCGCTATATCGAGCGGCACGCGGCCGCGGATGGCAATCACTTGCGCATTCGCGGCCGGGTCGGCGATTTCGCCGCGCTCTGCCGCATGGTGGCGGACGGCGCCGGCTCGGCGATTCTGCCGGCGGCCGCTGCCCGGCGCTGCCGCGGCCGGCTGCCCGTGCGGATGCTGGCGCTGGAGGATGGCTGGGCCGCCCGTCGGCTCCTGCTCTGCCGGCCACGCAACCGGCGGCCTTCGGCCCGCGTTCAGAGATTGGCGGAGCATCTGTCGGCCGGTGATGAAGCCAACCCGTTCACGACGGCGTGAGGCACCGCCGGAAAATCCCGCCGGCTACGAGGAATGAAACAGGCGACGAATCGTTTCCCCCATGAAGCCCTCCGTCGCCCGAGGGCGCTTCCCGAGGTTCGCGATGGCCTACGACGACTACTACTATTCCGACGACTACTACTACGACGATGGCGGCTACTATGACGACGGTGGCTACTACGACGATGGTGGGTATTACGACTCGGGATACTACGACGACGGCTATTACGATGGTGGCTACTATGACGGTGGCTACTACGATGACGGATACTATTACGACGACGGCGGATACTACGATGACGGGTATTATGATGACCCGTACTATGATTACGCCTACTATGACGACTGGTATGGCGACTACGGTTATTACGACGACTCGTACTATGGGTATTACGACTATACCTACGACCCGTATTACTACTACGACCCCTACGACTACGGGTATTACGATTACGGCGTGGAATTCTATGCCGACTATTGGTATGGCGGCTACGAGTATGACTGGGTCTATGGCGGCTATGGCTACGACCTGTATGGCAGCCTGACCTTCGTCTATGCCGACTACGGCTACGACTACCACTACGCCGATTTCAACCCCTACTCGGGCGTGACCGAGGTGGGCGACGACGGCCCCAACAATCTCCAGGGCTGGGATGGCGGCGACCTGCTGCTCGGCTTTGGCGGCAACGACACGCTGGAAGGCTGGGGCGGCGACGACGACATGAACGGCAACACCGGCCGCGACCTGCTCTATGGCGACGGCGGCCGGGACATCGTGCGCGGTGGCCAGGACAGTGACACGGTCTATGGCGGCAGCGGGTCGGACCTGCACCTGAACGGCAACCGCGGCGACGACCTCGTCTTCGGCGAGGAAGGCGACGACACCATCCATGGCGGCCCGGACCAGGACCAGCTCTATGGCGGTGTCGGCGATGACGTCCTCAACGGCGATTTCGGCAACGACACGATGTGGGGCGGCTTCGGTGCCGACCGATTCCAGATCGCGGCCGGCTCCGGCGTCGACCTGATCGGCGACTTCGACGTGAATGGCGGCGACACCATCCGCCTGCCGATGAACGTCAACGGGTCGCCCATCACCAACTTCGCCACGCTGGTCGCCGCCACGGTCGACCAGAACGGCGACGCGGTGATCGACCTCGGCGGCGGCAACCGCCTGATCCTCGACGGTGTCAGCAAGGCGATGTTGCAGCCGAACGACTTTATCTTCGGCTGAGCGGCAGTCCTAGGGAGCCCCGGCGGAACCGACCGCCGGGGCTTGCGACTGTCCGAAATGCAGCCAGGCCGCGTCGTTGGCGGCATAGACGATCGAATCGCCGACGGCATTGAAGGCGACCATGCCCAGCGCCACCACCGGGTTGCCGGTGATGAGCCAGCTCGACGCAAAGACGCGGCCGGCATTGGCCAGGCTGTAGGTCGCGGCCCGGACCGGCACGCGGCGCATCGCCGCGTCGGCGTCCGCCGGCGGCGCCACCTCTCCCCACGCGGTTTCGTGCAGGAAATGGATGATCGGCTCGGTCACGAGCGATGCCGCCGCCAGCAGCCCGCCCGCGGCGATGCCGCCGCCGAAAGCGACGCCATAGATGAAATCGTTGAAGGACGACATCGCCTGATAGGTGGCGGTGCGCGCCGCCTGCTGGCCGAGCGTGGTGTCCACCGGCGGGGGCGGCGGCTCCTGTGCCGCGGCGGGCATGGCAACGAGCACGGCCAGCAGCATCGGGGCCAGGGACGCGCGGATCGGCACCGGAATCATCGGTCTTCCTGTACGTTGGCGCCCGCCCCGGCAGGCCTATCCTAACATCAGGTGCCGCGCGGACGCACGCGCCGGGTCGGCTCGGCCTGGCGCGGGTCGTCCGGCCAGTAGTGGCGCGGATAGCGCCCGCGCAGGTCCGAGCGCACGTCGCGATAGCCGCGGTCCCAGAACCCGGCCAGGTCCTGCGTCACCTGCACCGGCCGGCCGGCCGGCGACAGCAGGTGGATCAGCACCGGCACCCGCCCGTTGCAGATGGTGGGCGTGCTGCGCTCACCGAACATCTCCTGCAACCGCACCGCCAGCACCGGCTGCTCGCCCTGGCCATAGGCGAGCGCGATGCGCGATCCCGTCGGCACGGTCAGGTGCGTGGGTGCGGCTGCGTCGAGACGGCGCCGTGCATCCCAGTCGAGCCGGTCGAGCAATATCCTTCCCGGATCGAGCCGGGCCAGTTGGGCCGGCTGGGTGGCGCGGCCGACATGGGGGCCTAGCCAGTCCTCCAGGCTCTGCAGCAACGCCGCGTCGGACAGGTCGGGCCAGGCGTCCGCCCCCTCGATCCGGCGCAGCAGGGCGACGCGCGCCTGGAACTCGCGCGCCTCGCTCGTCCAGCCCAGGATGCCGAGGCCCAGTTCGCGCACGCCCGTCAGCATGGCCGCCGCGATCGCGGCCGGGTCGGGGTCGGGCAGGGGGCCTTCGTCCAGCACCAGCCGGTCCAGCCGGCGCTCGCGCCGGGCCTGGACGCTGCGGCTGCGCGGGTCCCAGGCGATGCGCGCCGCGGTCTCGATCCGGTCGGCAAACAACGCGTCGATCTCGCCGCGGGTCAGCGGGGCGGCCAGGAAGATGCGCGCCTGCTGCCGGTCGCCGTCCAGCGATGCCACCGCCAGCCACTCCTCGATCACCAGCGGGTCCCCCTCGGCCAGGGCCGCCGACCCGCCGCCCGACAGGCGATAGAGGCCGCGCGGATCGACCCGGCGCCCCACCCGGTCGGGATAGGCGAG
Organism: Stella humosa; assembly: GCF_006738645.1. Classification (GTDB taxonomy): domain Bacteria; phylum Pseudomonadota; class Alphaproteobacteria; order ATCC43930; family Allostellaceae; genus Allostella; species Allostella humosa. The sequence continues at coordinate 1,751,131 of NZ_AP019700.1, forward strand.
CGCCAGCAGGGCGCCGGGGCTCTCGTGGCCGCCCTCCAGCCCGGCACGGATGCCGGCCGCGCGGGCCAGGTCGCGGGCGACGGCATGAATGCGCGAGAAGGCGCCGCGCTCGCCGCCCGCCAGCCGGGTCCGCAGGTCGGCATCGGCCGTCCGCCCGCGCCCGGCCAGCGGGTCGCGCTCCGACAGCAATGCGGCGATGCGGCAGGCGGTCCAACCATCGGCCGGCGTCTCGGCGCCGACGATCATGCGCGCCAGCCGGGGATGCACGCCGATCCGCCCCATCCGCCGGCCGATTGCGGTCGGCCGGCCGGCGGCGTCGACTGCCCCCAGCCGTTGCAATAGTCCGCGCGCCTGGTCCAAGGCGGCGGCCGGCGGCGGGTCGAGCCAGGACAGGCTGGCCGGGTCCGCCACGCCCCACAGCGCCAGTTCGAGCGCGAGCGGCGCCAGGTCCGCGCTGCGGATCTCGGGCAGGTCGAAGGCCGGCAGGCCGCGCTGCTCGGCCTCGGTCCACAGCCGATGGCAGATGCCGGGCGCCAGGCGACCAGCGCGGCCGCGGCGCTGCTCGGCGCCGGCGGCCGATACCGGCACGGTCACCAGCCGGGTCATGCCGGTGCGCGGGTCGAAGCGCGGCGCGCGGCGCAGCCCGGCATCGACGACCGTGCGCACGCCCTCGATCGTCAGGCTGGTCTCGGCGATCGCGGTCGCCAGCACGATCTTGCGCCGGCCGGGGCGGGAAGGGGCGATGGCCCGGTCCTGGTCGCCGCTGGCGAGGTCGCCGTGCAGCGGCTCGATGTCGACCGCGTCACCCTCCAGCCGCTCGGCCAGGTGGCGCTCGGCGCGGCGGATCTCGGCCATCCCGGGCAGGAACACCAGCACGTCGCCCGGCCCCTCGGCCAGGGCGCGGCGGGCGGTGTCGGCTGCGCGGATTTCCACGGCATCGTCGCGCGCCCGGTCGGCATGGCGGATCTCGACCGGGAACATCCGTCCCTCGGCCTCTATCGTCTCGGCATCGCCCAGCAGGCGGGCCAGCGGGGCGCCGTCCAGGGTGGCCGACATCACGACCAGGCGCAGGTCTGGGCGCAGGGCGCCGCGCGTTTCCAGCGTCAGGGCCAGCGCCAAGTCGGCATCGACGCTGCGCTCGTGGAATTCGTCGAAGATCACGGCCGCCACGCCGTCCAGGCCGGGATCGCCCTGGATGCGGCGCAGAAAGATGCCCTCGGTCACCACCTCGATGCGAGTGGCGGGGCCGACGCGCGATTCGAGGCGCACGCGATAGCCGATGGTGGCGCCCGCCTCCTCGCCGAGCACGGCCGCCATGCGCCGCGCTGCCGACCGGGCGGCCAGGCGCCGCGGCTCCAGCATCAGGATGGTGCCGCCGTCGCGCCAGGGGGCGTCCAGCAGGGCGGGCGGCACGGCCGTCGTCTTGCCGGCGCCGGGCGGCGCCCGCAGCACCACGGACCGTCCCCGCGCCAGCGCCTCCCGGATGGCCGGCAGGACGGAATGGATCGGCAGGTCTGTCATGGCGGATGGTTCTAGGGCAGGCGGCCAGGAATGGCGGCAATAAAAAGCCGCCGCTGCAGGGCAGCGGCGGCGCAGTTCCTCCGGGACGGGCCCGGGGTCGGATCGCTTCGGCGTCCCCTTGCGGGGCGCCGATACGGATCAGACGATTTCGACCGAGGTGGCCTCGCGGCCCTTCTGGGTCGGGACGACCGTCATGCGGACAGCCTGTTCCGGCTCCAGCGTGGCGATCTGCGAGCGCTTCAGCGTGTTGGAGTGGATGAAGATGTCCTTGCCGCCATCGGGCGCGGCCACGAAGCCGAAGCCCTTCTCGACGGAGTACCACTTCACGGTGCCTTCCATCTCGGTCGGGTCGCCCATCGGGGCGTCGCGATCGGGACGGGGCGGGCGGGCGGCGAAACCGCCGGCGCCGGCGCCGGGGGCCATCGGCGCGCGCGGGCGCGGCGAGGCGGCAGCCGTCGACTGGTCGACCGACAGGATGCGCGCCACCTGGCGCCCCTTCTGGCCGGTGCCGATCTCGCAGCGGATGGTGGTGCCTTCCGCGATCTCGGTCAGGCCGGCGCCTTCGACGACCGACACATGCAGGAAGGCATCGCCCGAACCGTCGACCGGGGTGACGAAGCCGAAACCCTTGGTCGGGTTGAACCACTTCACGGAGGCGTCCACCGTGACCGTCGGACCACCCATCGGTGCCGACGACGATGCGGGGAACCGCGGTGCCGACGACGACGACGCCGGGTAAGGCGAGCGCGGTGCCGGGTAGTAGTTGTCGTCGGAGAAGCCACGACGCGTACGTTCGCCACGGCCGTAGGGTTTGTTGCTCATCTGCTCTGGTCCAAGTTCGGTATCGTCAAAAACAGGGCAGTGCCGGTCGCGCATCCACGCATCGACTGCCCAGCGGGTGTGCAGCTATGCGAATTCATTGCGGGCCAGATACGTCTTTCGGCAGTCACTGTTCACAAAACATAACACGAATTGAAGAGGCCCGATAGCGGTCAAGGCGATGATTCCGAGTCGAAGTTCCCGCCGGATTCAACGTCGCCGTTCACCGAACAGCGCGACGCGACCCTCCGCTGAAGCGAACATCGCCCTGTTGTCGTGACCCACGCCGTTGACCACAACCAGTCGATGATGCAGTGCGGAATCTCCCGCCATAAGACGCAGGTAGTTGAAGTAGGCGAGGCCGCGCGCGAGGCGGTGCGGGCCCTGCAGGCGGGCGGCACAGCTCCGATCCAGGAAGCGGTGGCGCGGATCGTTGTCGGCCCGGCCCAGCAGATGGACGACATCGCGGGCAAGAAACCGGCCGACCATGTCGGCGGCCGCGGCCGTGCCGAAATAGGGCACCGGCGCCTCCAGCCCATAACGGTAGCGATTGAAGCCCGCGCAGTCGGTGGCATCCGGCTCGGCGAATCCCGGGCCTTCCGCCAGCGGCCGCCGTCGGTCGAAGTAGAGCCAGGAGGACGGGTTGGCGATGACGAATCGCGCGCCGATCCCCGCCTTCTCCAGCAACTCGGCCGCAGGGCTGGCGGGCACCTGGCGGGCGAGAAGCTGGGCACCGGCGGAGTGGCCGGCAATCACGACCTGGCGCAGGCCTGGAAAGCGCGCGCGGTCGGCGAAATGGCGAATGACGGCGTCGAGCGCGGCAAAGGAACTGCTGGCCGCCGGGTCGAGTCCCGGTGGCTGCGCGGCGCCGGCGCCGATCTTCCAGCCCTCCAGCGTCCAGCGCAGCATGTCGGGCGCCAGGTCGTGGGCCTTGGCGTCGACATCGGCCAGGAACTGCGGTGCCACGACCAGCGTCTCGCCCGAGAACCCGGCGGCGGCTACCGCGTCGACCATGCCGTCCAGATAGGTGTCGGCATTGCGCAGGGTGCCGTGCAGCACGATGACGGCGCGGTGCACGCCCTCGCCGGCGCGGTCGATGGAGCGGTTGGCGAAGACCGGCAGGCGGACCGTGGGGCCGCCCGCAGGCGCGAACGAGATCGCCTGGTCGCCCACCCGCGCCACCGGCGCGCGCTGCCCCGGCCCGCGGCCTTCCGCCTCCTGGGCGGTGCTGTCGTTGCCGGTCGCGGTCATGAAGGACACCAGGCTGGATAGGACGATGAGGAGGCGGAACACACGCATCGGTCGGCCCCTGCGGCAGTGCGAATCATGGCATAGCACGCTGCACCTGCCGATGGAGCCTCCGCCCATGAACGAGATCGAGTTCTGGTACGAGTTCGCCAGCCCGTATGCCTATCTGGCGGCGGCCCGCATCGAAAGGTTGGTTGCCGGAACACCCCTGCGGTTGACCTGGCGACCGCTGCTGCTGGGGCCGATCTTCCAGCGCCGGCCGGGTCATGCCTCGCCCTTCCAGGAGCCGGCGCCGGCCGAGTCCGCCTATCGCCGCCGCGATGCCGAGCGCTGCGCGGTCGCCCAGGGCACGCCGCTCGCCTGGCCGTCGATCTATCCGCGCTCGAGCCTGCTGGCGGCCCGCGTCGCCCTGTTGGGCGGCGACGAGGGCTGGATCGCGCCATTCTCGCAGGCGGTCTACCGCGCGAGCTTCATGGAGGATCGCGATATCGCCGCGCCCGAGACGGTGCTGGCGATCCTCGGCGCCCTCGACCTGCCCGGCCAGGCGATCGTCGCCCGCGCCACCCAGCCGGCGCACAAGGCGCGGCTGGCGTCGACGGTCGAGGAAGCGGTCGCCAAGGGCATCTTCGGCGCCCCCAGCCTAGTGGCGGCGGGCGAGGTGTTCTGGGGCAACGACCGGTTGGAGCAGGCGATCGACTGGGCGCTTCACCCGGCGCTGCGGTTCCCGCGTCGGTCCTAGGGCGCCAACCCCCTACGGCAGGCTGACGCTGGGCCGGCCGTCGGGGCGGGCCAGCAGCAGGGTTTCGCGCGCGCCGGCGCCGATGCCGAGCACGGCGCGGGCGACGCCGTCCGGCCCGCTCATGGTGGCGACCACCTGGCCCGGGTCGGCCGACAGCACCAGGCGCGGGCGCCCGTCGCCCAGCACCAGGCGGGCGCCGCCCGGATGGCTCTGCAGCATGGCGCGAGTTTCGCCGTTGACGTCGGTCATGCCGACGAAGGCGTCCTGGCCCTCGGCCGTCATTAGGATGCGGGTGGCGCCGCGCTCGTCGACGATCGCCAGCCGCCGCAGCTCCATCTCCCCCGGCGCCGGGCGCTGGGCGATGGCACTGCCGGTGACCGCGGCTGCCAGGGCCAGTCCCGTCGTCAAGAACCCGGCCACGGCGATCCGGCGCCAGCGCGCCACCTGCCGCTCCAGCCCGTCCAGGCGGCGGGAGAGGTCGATGAATTCAGGGGTCGGGGGGCTGGGCATGGGGCTGGCTCCGGTTCGGACGATGGTCCATCCTAGCATTCCTCCCCCTGCCGGAGAGCACTGCCATGGCCGCCAAGGACTCGATCCGTACCACCTGCCCGCGCGACTGCTACGACGGGTGCGGCATCGTCGTGCAGCGCCGCGACGGGCGCATTGCCCGCGTCCTGGGCGACCCGGACCATCCGGTCAGCCGGGGCGGTCTCTGCGGCAAGTGCGCCATCGCCTACAACGGCGCCTGGCTGGACGAGAACCGGCGGCTGCTGCGCCCCCTGCGGCGGACGGGCGCCAAGGGATCGGGCGCGTTCGAGCCGGTATCGTGGGAAACGGCATTGGCCGACATCGCCGGCCGCCTGACGGCGATCGCGGACGGCCCGGGCGGCGAGGCGGTGGTCCACGCCCACTACACCGGCACTTGCTCGATCGTCGCCACCGGCTTTCCCAACCGCTTCTTCAACCGGTTGGGGGCGACCGAGGTCGAGCCCGACACGGTCTGCAACAATGCCGGCTATGTCGCGCTCGAATATGTCTACGGCACGGCGGTGAAGGGCTTCGATCCGCGCACCGCCAAGGATGCGTCCGCCATCCTGGTCTGGGGCTGCAACCCGTCGGCTTCGGCCCCGCACGCCCATCGCTACTGGCTGCCGGAGGCGCCGGGCAAGAAGATCGTCGTCGACCCGGTGCGCCACGACACCGCGCGTGCAGCCGACCTGCACCTGCAACCCTTTCCCGGCAGCGATGCCGCGCTGGCCTTCGCGCTGATGCATGTGCTGCGGCGCGAGGGGCGGGTCGACACGGGCTTCCTGGAGGCCCACGCGCTCGGCTGGGGCGAGCTGTCGCCGCTGCTCGACCCCTGCACGCCGGAATGGGGGGAGGCCAATACCGGCGTGCCGGCGGCCGACATCGTCGAGGCAGCAAGGCTCTATGGCGCCGGGCCGTCGCTGCTGTGGATCGGGCAGGGGCTCCAGCGCCAGCCCCAGGGCGGCAACATCGTGCGCGCGGTGTCGCTGCTGCCGGCCGTCACCGGCAACATCGGCAAGCCGGGGGCCGGCGTCTACTACCTGAACGGCAAGGGCGCCACGCGCGGCATGGAGCTGGGATCGGTCTCGGCCGCCCATCTGCGCCGCGGGCCCGCCCGCTCGATCGGCCATATGGGCCTGGCCGGCCACCTGGCCGACCCGGCCAGGTCCAGCGCCTTCTTCTGCTGGAACATGAACGTCGCGGCGTCCGCCCCCAACCAGACGGCGCTGCTGGCCGCGCTGGCGCGCGAGGACCTGTTCACCGTCGTCGTCGACCCCTTCATGACCGACACGGCGCGCCTGGCGGACTATGTCCTGCCGGCGGCCAGCTTCCTGGAGTTCGACGACCTGGCCGGGTCCTACTTCCACATCTCGCTGGGCGCCCAGGTGAAGGCGGCCGAGCCGATGGGCGAGAGCCTGCCAAATTCCGAGATCTTCCGGCGCCTCGCTGGGGCCATGGGCTATGACGAGCCGGAGTTGCAGGAAAGCGACCGCGCCATCATCGACCGCCAGCTCGCCCTGGCCCTGCCGGGGACCAGCTTCGAGGACCTGGCCGCGGTCGGCACCATGCCGGTCGGGGCGGAAGCCGCGATCTTCTTCGCCGACCACCAGTTCCCGACGCCGAGCGGCCGGATCGAGATCGCCAGTGCCGCCGCCGAACTGGCCGGCCACGGCCGCCTGCCGAGCCCCATGGCCGACGCGCGCCCCGCGGCGGGCCGCCTGCGCCTGCTGACGCCGGCCTCGCGCTGGCTGATGAATTCCAGCTACGGCAACGATGCGGGCATCGCCGGCAAGCTGGGGGCGGCCCAGGTGATCCTCCATCCCGACGACGCCGAGGCGCGCGGGTTGGTCGCCGGCGACCAGGTGACCCTGCGCAACGCCACCGGCAGCCTGTCGCTTCGCCTGGCGGTGGCCGAGATCGTGCCGCCGGGCGTGGCACTGTCGGACAAGTCGCGCTGGCTCGACGGCGGCGCCAACGTCAACGTCCTGAACCCCGGCCTGGAATCCGACATGGGCCGCAGCACGGCGCTGCACGGTGTCGAGGTCGAGGTCTCCAAGGCCGCTTAGGGGGATGGCCGGTCCCGTGCTAGCCTGGGGGCGGTCTAATCACAGGCGGCCGCCCCTCGCTGGAGGACGCGGCCCGGGAGGTCGACATGCGCGCCTTCGCCATCACCATGCTGGCCGTCGTCGCGGCCGGCCCCGCGGCCGCCGCCACGCTGGGCTACACCATCGCCAATCATGTCTGCGCGGCAGCCAAGCACAGCCTTGAAATGACGACGGCGGAACTGGCCGAGTTCAACGCCGGCCCGGTGACGGGCAGCTATGGCGGGTCCAACGAGACTTTCGGCTTCTCCCACACCAGTTCAAGCACCAGCAGCGGCGGCGCCTGCACCATCCGGGTCAGCCTGGGCATGACCGTGGTGTCCTGCAAAGTGCACCCGGTGGACCTGTCTGGCCGCACGCTGACGATGAGCGCCGCCTACGGCAACTGTCCCTAGCGGCATGCCTTGATCGGGTGGCGGACCGGCTGGTTATATTGCGACGGCCGGTCCCGCCGCTCCGCGCGGGGGACAAGCCGTTCGATCTGGCAGGAGCCCCGACATGCCGTCCCGACTTGCGCTGGCCGCGTTCGCCCTTGCGACCATCGTCGCCTCGTCCGCGGCAGAAGCGGGATACAGGCTGTGCGTTCGGGCCGGCGGCTTCAACAGCCGGCACGAGCCGAATGTGATCCTGTCGATCGGCGGCACCTTGTTCGTCGCCCCGAACGGGGGCTACTGGAACCCGGGCTACGCCCACTACGACAGTTGCTTTGACAGTGCCGCCCATGGCGATGCCAAGATCGGCTGGTCGAGCCCGCGCTATCCTTGCGTCGGCGCCAACATCCCCGAGGGCCAGGAGAGCGAGGTCTGGTACGTCGTCGATGCCGCTGTGGCCGATCCCAGTCTCGGCGGGCGGATGCCGACCTGTAGACGCAGCCAGTAAGGCCGGCCGGTGCGGGCGCGGCCTGCCCCACAGCCCTTGCCCCTCTATGGACGCGCCGCCAATACGCGGCCGATGGCCTCGATCAGGCGGCTGGCCTTGAACGGCTTGGACACGAAGGGGACGTCCAGGAATTCCGCCGGGACGCCACCGGGTCCATAGCCGCTGGCAAAGATGAACGGAATGCCGAGCGACCGCAGCGCGCGGGCCACCAGGCTGCCGTCCTGCCCGTTCAGGTTGAGGTCCAGCACGGCGACATCGAACTGCTCGCGGTCCGTTGCAATGATCGCGGCCTCGAGATCGGCGACCGGAATGACGGCCGCGCAGCCGGCCGCGGCCAGCATGCCTTCGATCAGCATCGCGATCAGCACTTCGTCCTCGACCACCAGGACACGGATACCGGCCAGTGCTGATTGCATTTTGCCTGTCCAGTACCAGCGGGGTGGGGACGGGACGACCCTATACCCTATGCGGCGATATTCAATGAGAGGGAAAAGCTCGCGCGCTGGTCCCGGCTGCCGTCCCGCGATCGGCCGGCGCACAGGTTGCCGCGATGGCCGGAAGTTGCCATCCCAGGGGCCGGTGGCGCATGTCGGGGTGTTCCTACGCAGCAGGATCAATAGGATAGGGTGGCAGGAGCCCCAGCATGCGCAGCCCCGCGGCGGCGAGGCGGACCATGCCGAGGAATCTGTCCGGCGTGGAGGAGTGCAAGATGCAGACTGCAACGGTCGAGATCAGGAATGTCGAGGGCACAGAAGCCGCTCTAGGCTGGGCGGGCAGCCATACCCTCGTAATCGATCGAGCCATGGGCAGAGTCGGCGGTCTCGGACTGGGATTCAATGGTGCCGAGTTGCTGGGCCTTACGATCGGCGGCTGCTTCGCCAACGATCTGCGATACGTCGCCGCTGATCGAGGTCTGAAGATCAAGGAGATCAGCATCTCCGTGGAAGTCAGATTGCAGGGTGACCCGATCATCGCCACCGAAGCGGTTCTGCGCGTCTCCGTTCAGGCGGCAGACGGTTCGGATTGCGCCGATCTCATCCGCCGAACGAGTGAGATATCGATGGCCATGAACTCCCTGAACCGGGGAGTTGCGGTGACGCTTGCCGGCTAGCGCCCCTAACCCATCTGCCGCCGCCCGAGATTGTCCCACCTTTCGGCGTGATGCTGTGCCAGTGGGACAATCAGAGCAAAAAAGCCAATGATTGCAGGTGGTCCGAAAGGATGGTGGCCCCTGCCGGGGTCGAACCGGCACGCCCGAGGGCTCGCGATTTTAAGTCGCGTGCGTCTACCAGTTCCGCCAAGGGGCCACGGCCGGTGCCAGCCTGTTTAGCGCCCGTGGCGGGTGCCGGCAATCGGGCCGGGGCGGCTACTTCGCTGGCGGCCGCGCGTCGCGGATCGGCGGGAAGCGCAGGGTGACGGCCAGGCCGGGGGCGTTGTCGGCCAGGGTCAGCTCGGCGCCGTGCATCTTGGCCACCGCCTGGACCAGGCTGAGCCCGAGGCCGTTGCCGGGGGTGGAGCGGCTCTGCTCCAGGCGGACGAACCGGGCCAGCACCGCCTCGCGCGATTCGGGCGGAATGCCCGGCCCCGTGTCGGTGACCGTGATCTCGGCCCCAAGCGGGGTATCGGCGGTACGCACCGTGATGGCGCCGGGGGCGGGGGCGTACTTGATGGCGTTGTCGAGCAGGTTGGCGACGGCCTGGGACATCAGGTGGCGGTCGGCGCGCGCGACCGCCACGCCGGCATGGGCGACCGTCAGGGTCAGGCCCTTCTCCTCGGCGAGCGGCTCGTACAGCTCGGCCACATGGTCGACCAGCGGCGCCAGTTCGGTGCGTGCGAGGGATTCCGCCTTGGAGCCGGACTCGGCCTCGGCGATCGACAGCATGGCGTTGAAGGTGGCGATCAGCCGGTCGGCCTCGTCGATCGTCTCCTGGATCGCCTCGCGGTAGCGCGCCTCGTCCGGCTTCTCGATCAACGTCACTTCCAGGCGCGCGCGCAGCCGGTTCAGCGGCGTGCGCATGTCGTGGGCGATGTTGTTCGTCACCTGGCGCATGCCGCCCATCAGCCGCTCGATCTGGTCCAGCATGGCGTTGAGGTTGAGGGCCAACTGGTCGAACTCGTCGCCCTTACCGGTCACCGGCACGCGCTGCTGCAGGTCGCCCGCGCGAATCTCGCCGCTGGTGCGGTTGATGGCGTCGACGCGGCGCATCAGGTGGCGGCTGACCCAGTAGCCGCCCATCAGCCCGAAGGCCAGCGTCAGCGCCAGCGACCAGGCGATCGCGCCGATCACCCGCTCGCGAAACTCGCTGCGCTCCTTGGTGTCGCGGCCGACCAGCAGCCGGAAGCCGTTCGGCAGGTCGAATGCCATCGCCATGGTCTGGCGCTTCTCGGAGCGGTCGCCGACCCGGACGGACAGCGGGAACTCGACCAGCCCGCGGCGGTCGCGCAGCTCCGGCGGCCAGACCGACAGGTTGCCGGTCACCCGCTCGAAGCGGGGGCCGACGACGATGTAGCGCATCTCGTCCGCCCGGTCGCCCTTGGACCGTTCCTCGATCACGCGCACCAGGCCGACGATGCCCCATTGCCGGTACTGCTCGCGCAGGCCGGTCAGCTCGGCCTCGATGATCTGCTCGCTCTCGCGGTCGATGGCGCCCGACGTCGCCCAATAGATGAAGCCCAGCAGGGTCGCCGACGACGCGACGAAAATCGCGAGGTAGGCGAGCGCCAGCCGGAAGGTGGTGGTGCGGAGCGCGTTACGCGGGCTCACGCAGGCAGTATCCGGCGCCGCGCACCGTGTTCAGCAGGGGCTTGTCGAAGCCCCGGTCGATCTTCTGCCGCAACCGGCTGACATGGACGTCGATGACGTTCGTCTGCGGGTCGAAATGATAGTCCCAGACCTTCTCCAGCAGCATGGTGCGGGTCACCACCTGGCCGGCATGGCGCATCAGGCATTCCAGCAGGCGGAACTCGCGTGGCAGCAGGTCGATCACCTGGCCGCGGCGCTTCACGGTGCGCGACAGCAGGTCCATCTCCAGGTCGCCCACGATCAGGCGCGTGGTCGGCTGGCCCGACTGGCCGCGCCGCAGCACCGCCTCCAGCCGCGCCAGCAGCTCGGCGAAGGCATAGGGCTTGGCCAGGTAGTCATCGCCGCCGGCCTTCAGCCCCATCACCCGGTCGTCGACCTCGCCCATCGCCGACAGGATCAGCACCGGCATCGTCCGTCCCTGGCGACGCAGCGTCTCGACGATGGTCAGCCCGTCCATGCCGGGCAGCATGCGATCGACGACGAGCGCGTCATAGGGCTGCGAGGAGGCCAGGAACATGCCGTCCGTGCCGGTCGCCGCATGATCGACGACATAGCCCGACTCCTCCAGCCCCTTCACCAGGTAGGCGGCGGCTTCGCGGTCGTCCTCGATGACCAGAATCTTCATGCCGATGCTGAGGTTGGGGCGGATGGCGGATGCGGCGGCGACCATAGCGCGATTCTCCGGGCTTTCTCGGGTCGGATTGCGGGCTCAGTGCCCGTTCCCGGCGGCGCGGGGCGGCTGCCCGGCGCCCGGCGTCTCTTCCCGCAAGGCCGGCTCGTCCGGGATGACGGCGGCATTGCCCTCGATCACGGGCCCACGCGCGAGGCGATCGCGCTTGCGGGCGAACAGCAGGCCCAGCGCCGACAGCAGGACGAGGGTGAAGACCAGCGAGATCACGAACAGGGTGCCGATGACGATCAGCGGCATCAGGTGGCGCAGCACTAACGGCATGACGGGTTCCGGGTCGGGGATGCAAAGGCGGGCGAACCGCCGCCGCCCGCCCGGGGACGGGCGGGCGGCGGCGGCCGTCGGTTCAGGCCTGGCCGAGCGGCAGGGCCACGAACCGTTCCGTTCCCTGCCGGTTGACCAGCAGCAGGATGCTCTTGCGGCGCTCGCCCTGGGCAGCCGTCACGCGCTCGGCCACCTCGTCGGGGTTGGACACGTTGCGACCGCCGATCTTCACGATCACGTCGCCCGCCCGGATGCCCTTGTCGGCCGCCGCACTGTCGGATTCTACCTTCTGCACCAGCACGCCGCGGACGCTGGCCGGGATGCGATGCTCGCGCCGCGCCTCCTGGTCGAGCGGGGCCAGCGCCAGGCCCAGCTTGCCGGACTGCTCGTCGGCCGCCGGGTCGTCGTTGGCCGCCGCCTTCTCGGCGTCGAGGCGCGCGATGTTGGCGGTCAGGCGCACTTCCTTGCCGTCGCGCCAGACGACCACCTCGCTGCGGCTGCCGGCGGTCGTCATGGCGACGGCCTGGGTCAGATCGCGCACCCGGTCGACCGCGCGGTTGTTGAAGCCGACGATGACATCGCCCTGGCGCACGCCGGCCTTTAGGGCCGGGCTGTCGCCCTGGACGCTGGTGACGAGCGCGCCGCGCGGCCGGTCGAGCGAGACGCTGTCGGCGATGTCGGGCGTGACCGGCTGGATCTGCACGCCGAGCCAGCCGCGCTCCACCTTGCCGGTCGCCTTCAGCTGCTCGATGACCGGCTTGGCCAGGTTGGACGGCACGGCGAAGCCGATGCCGACGCTGCCGCCGTTCGGCGAGTAGATGGCCGTGTTGATGCCGATCACCTCGCCCGCCAGGTTGAAGGTCGGGCCGCCGGAATTGCCGCGGTTGATGGATGCGTCGATCTGCAGGTAGTCGTCGAACGGGCCGGACTGCAGGTCGCGGCCGCGCGCCGACAGCACGCCCACCGTCACCGTGCCGCCCAGGCCGAACGGGTTGCCGACCGCGACCACCCAGTCGCCGACGCGGGCCCGGTTGGAATCGCCCATCGCGACATAGGGCAGGGGGCGGCCGGCATCGACCTTCAGTACCGCCAGGTCGGTCTTGGGGTCCCGGCCGATCAGCTTGGCCTTCAGTTCGGTGCCGTCCTGCATCGTCACCGTGATCTCGTCGGCGCCGTCGATGACGTGGTTGTTGGTGACGATGAAGCCGGCGGGATCGACGACGAAGCCGGAGCCGGCCGCGCGCGCCTTGCGGTCGGGGGCGCTGGGGCCGCGGCCCTGGCGGCCGGCGCCCGGACCCTGCTCGAAGTAGCGGCGGAAGAGCTCGTTGAGCGGCGAGCCCTCGGGGAACTGCGGCAGGCCCATCTCGCCGCTGCCGCCGCCGCGCACCGCGCGCTCGGTGGACACGTTGACGACGGCCGGGGATACCCGGTCCGACAGGTCGGCGAAGCTGGGCAGGACGGCCGCCAGCCCCGGCGGGGCGGTGATCGGCGCCTGTGCCGGCTGGGCGATGGCGAAGGGAATGACCGACATGGTGGCCGCCGCCAGGGCTGCACCCAGGGCAGGGGCCGCCGCCGCACGGGAGAGCCGGCGCAGGGTGCCGCCGCGCTGCAAGGGAACGATCGAGGACATGCTGTGGGAACCTCCGCTTACCGAAAGTCTCTATCGGTGATGGCCAATGTGGACCCGGCAGGCTTTCGGTGGCCTTAAGGACGCATTAATTCGCTGTCATTCGCGCGGGCCTCGGCAGGGGGCATTGGCGACGGGCCGCAGGCCTGATACCGAATTCACCCATGGAACCTTCCGTACTGGTCTCCGTCGCCGACGCGATCGCCGAGGTGACGCTCAACCGGCCCGCCGTCCTCAACGCGCTCGACGAGGCGATGGCGGCCGAACTGGTGGCCGCGCTGGCCAGCATCGAGCATGATCGCGCCATCCGCGTCGTGGTGCTGAAGGGGGCCGGACCCGGCTTCATGGCCGGCGGCGACGTGAAGCTGTTCGCCGGCATGGCCCAGCAGCCGCCCGACGAACGCCGGGCTCGCCTGAACGGTCTGATCCACGCCTTCCATCCGGCGGTCGCATTGCTGCGGCGGATGCCCCAGCCGGTGATCGCCCAAGTCCATGGCGTGGCCGCCGGGGCCGGGATGAGCCTGATGGCCGCGACCGACCTGGCGGTGGCGGCGGCCTCCACCACCTTCACGCTGGCCTATGCCCGGATCGGCGTCAGCCCCGATGGCGGCTCGACCTGGTTCCTGCCGCGGCTGGTCGGCCAGCGCCGCGCGATGGAACTGGCGCTGCTGCCCGATCGCTTCGACGCCGCCCGGGCCGAGGCGATCGGCCTCGTCAATCGCGTCGTTCCCGACGATCGCCTGCCGGAAGAGACGCGCGCCATCGCGCGCCGCCTGGCAGCCGGCCCGCGATCGGCCTTCGCCGCGACCAAGCGCCTCATCAACCAGTCGTTGGAAACCGGCTTTGCAGCGCAGCTCGCGGCCGAGCAGGAAAGCTTCGCCAACCTGTCCGCCACCCCCGACTTCGCCGAGGGCGTGACCGCCTTCGCCCAGAAGCGCGCGCCGGTGTTCGAGCCCTAGGGGCCGGAATCGGGTATAATCGGGTATGAAATCGGATATGCGGTAGCTTCGCCGTGCGCGAACCCCGGCTGCTAGGTCCGGAATTCGTCCAGCTCATCGCAGAGATCGACGAATTCAAGGGACGGTGGGAGGCGATCGGGAGGCTGTCGCCCGATCGCCTGGGCATGCTGCGAAAGGTGGCCACGATCGAGAGCGTCGCATCGTCGACGCGGATCGAAGGCGCGAGGCTCACCGACGCGCAGGTCGAGACGCTGCTGTCCAACCTTGAGATCCAGTCATTCGCCACGCGCGACGAGCAGGAGGTCGCCGGCTATGCAGAGGCGATGGATCTGGTGTTCGAGGCCCATGCCGATCTGCGCCTGACCGAGAACCATATCCGCCAGTTGCACCAGACCCTGCTGCGCCACAGCCGCAAGGACGAACGCCATCGGGGCGCGTACAAGACCCTATCCAACGACGTCGTCGCATTCGATGCCGACGGACGCGCGATCGGCGTGGTGTTCGCCACGGCGATGCCGTTCGACACGCCGCGCAAGATGGAAGAGCTGGTCGCCTGGACCCGCAAGGCAACGGCCGAGCAATCCCTCCATCCCCTCGTGGTGACGGCGGTCTTCATCGTCACCTTCCTGGCGATCCATCCATTCCAGGACGGCAATGGTCGCCTGTCGCGGATCCTCACGACTCTGCTGTTGCTGCGGGCCGGCTATGCCTATGTCCCGTACGCTTCGCTGGAGCGCGTGATCGAGGACAACAAGGATCACTACTACAAGGCCCTGCGCCGCACCCAGACGACGCTCGACGGCGACCAGCCCGACTGGGAGCCCTGGATCGGCTTCTTCCTTCGCTGTCTGAAGCGGCAGAAGGATGGGCTGCTGCGCCGCCTGGAACGCGAGGCCGACCGGGACAGGCTGCCGGAGATCTCCCGCCTGATCCTGGCGGCGCTGGAGCAGACCGGACGACTGAGCATCGCCGAGCTGGAGGCCGTCATCGGCACGAACCGCAATACGCTGAAGGTCCGCCTCCGCGAACTCGTGGCGGCCGGCCAGGTCCGCCGCCACGGCAAGGCGCGCGCCACCTGGTATGCCTTGCCGGGCCTGCCTTCCCCAGGTGGCGACGCCTGAGCGGTGCCTGCGTCAGACCTGCTTGACCAGCGTCAGGCGATTGCGGCCGGCGTCGCGGCGGTAATCCTGGCGGTCGGTCATGCGGCGGATCATCTCGACGCCGAGGCCGCCGATCTCGCGCTCCATCAGGGGCTGGTTGGGGTCGGGCGGGGCACCGACAGGGGTCGAAGGCCGGGCCGTCGTCGACGATCTCGACCGTCACCGAGTCGCCGCTGCGCTCCATCGACAGCGTGCCGTCCGTGCCACCCTGGGCGTAGGCGTGGCGGACGACGTTGCTGGCGGCTTCCTCGACTACCAGCGACAGGTGGAATGCGGCGCCGTCGGCGACCCCTTCCTCGGCGCAGAATGTCTCGACGAATTCGGCGATCGACTGCAGATCTTCGAGGGATTTGCTGATTCTTATCGTTCGAGCGGGCATGCGCGCCTCATCTTTCGGATGCGCTATCGGGGGCGGCGCATCCGCTTCCGCGAACCCGTCACTACCAGTATAGTGGCGCGGTACGCTTCTAGGGGGTAGCGGGGCATGACGCCACCGCGACAGGGGGATCATTGCCAATGAACCTGCAGCAGGAAAGCCAAAACGGCGTTGTTATCGTCACGCCGAACGGCCGACTCGACATCAGCTCGGCCAAACTGGTCGAGGATTCGCTGATCGGCATCATCGAACGCGGCCATGTACGGCTCGTTCTCGACCTTTCGCAGCTCGACTACATCAGCAGTGCCGGGCTCCGCACGCTGCTCGTGGTGGCCAAGCGGGTGGAAGGGGCCAAGGGCAAGATCGGGCTGGCCGCGCTCAAGCCGAACGTCCGCGAAGTGCTCGAGGTCGGCGGTTTCGACCGGATCTTCGCCATCCATGCGGACCGTGCGGCGGCCCTGGCGGCCGTCTAGTCCCGTCCGAGGAGCAAGACGATGCTGACCTTCGTAGAAGAAATCCTGCTGCTCATGCTGGACGACCAGGATGGTCGCCTGGTGGATCTGCCGCGTTCTGCCATGAACGGGGTGATCGCCGGGGCGGTCCTGATGGACCTCGCCATGCATGATCGCATCGACAGCGACCTGCAGGAACTGCGCGTCGTCAACAAGACGCCGACCGGCGACCCGTTGCTCGACGGCACGTTGGCCAGCCTGTCCGGTGCCGAGGGCCGCAGCAGCAGCGCCTGGGTTGAGGACGTCGCGCGCGATGCCGACGACCTGCGCGAGCGGGCGCTGGCCCGGCTCGTGTCGCGCGGCATTCTGCGCAAGGAGGAGGGGCGGTTCCTGTGGGTGTTCCACACCCGCCGCTATCCGATCATCGACGACCGCGAGCAGCGGGAAGTGAAGGCGCGCCTGCGCGAGCTGGTGCTGAGTAACGAGATCCCCGACCCGCGCGATGTCGTGCTGGTCTGCCTGGTCGAGGCGGCCGGGCTGTGGGACCTGTTGTTGACCGAGGCCGAACAGGACAAGGCCGCCGATCGCATCGCCCAGCTCCGCAAGATGGATCTGGTGGGCCAGGCGATGACCCAGGTCGTGCGCGACATCCAGGAGAGCATCGCCGTCGCCTCGACCATGGCGTGGTGATCGACTCCGACTGAAGCGCTGCGGCAGGGCGGTCTACCCTCGACCGCCCTGCCGCAGCATTCAGCCAAGCCTACCGCTTCCAGGCCACCAGGCGCCGGGCGGCTTCAGCCATCGTCTCGGTGGCGCCGGCGAACGAGAAGCGCAGGGTGCGGTTGCCGCGCTCGGGATCGAAATCCACCCCGGGCGTCGCGGCGATGCCGACCTCCTCCAGCATCCGCCGGCAGAACAGCGTGCTGTCGTTGGTCAGGTGGGCCACGTCGGCATAGATGTAGAAAGCTCCGTCCGCCGGGGCCAGCCGGTCGAACCCGGCCTTCGGCAGTTCGTCCAGCAGCAGCGCCCGGTTGCGGGCATAGCGGGCGACGTTCTCCTCCAGCTCCGGCACGCAGTCGAAGGCCGCGATCGCGGCATGCTGCGACAGGGTCGGGGGCGAGATGAACAGGTTCTGCGCTAGGCATTCGACGGCGCGCACCATGTCCGCCGGCACGATCATCCAGCCCAGGCGCCAGCCCGTCATCGAGAAATATTTCGAGAAGCTGTTGATGACGACCGCGTCCTGGTCGAAGGCCAGCGCCGTCACCCCGTCCACCCCGAAGGTGATGCCGTGATAGATCTCGTCCGACACCAGCCGCACGCCCTTTGCGCGGCACCAGCCGGCCAGTGCGGCCAGGTCGGCCGCCGCCAGCATGGTGCCGGTGGGGTTGGCCGGGCTGGCGACGATCACGCCGTCCAGCGGCCCGGCGCGCTCCAGTAGGTCCGGGGTTGGCTGGAAGCCATGTTCCAGGTCGGCCGGCACCAGCACCGCCTCGATGCCGAGCGCGGTCAGGATGTTGCGATAGGCGGGGTAGCAGGGTGTGGCGAGCGCCACCCGATCGCCCGGCTCGAAGGCGGCGAGGAAGGCCAGAACGAACGCCCCCGACGAGCCCGGCGTCAGGGCGATCCGCTCCACCGGCACGACGACGCCGTAGCGTAGCCGGTACCACTCGGCCAGGCGCTGGCGCAGGGCCTCCAGGCCGAAGGCGCCCGTATACCCCAGCACGTTGCCGGCCAGGGCTGCCTGGGCCGCGGCCAGCACGCCGCGCGGGGCGGGCGTGCTGGGCTGGCCGATCTCCATGTGCAGCACGTCATGGCCGGCAGCAGCCCGCTCCTCGGCGGCCCGCACGACGTCCATGACGATGAAGGGCGGGATGCGGCCCCGCCCGGCGACCTTGAGCGCCATCGCCTACTGCCCCGGGAAGGCCGCGAGCCCGGCGCCGCGCGGATCGGCCCGCGTGCCGCACGTCTCCGACTTGCGCGGCGCGCCGGCCGGGCAGGCAACGATGTTGGCACGGGCCGATCGCTGCGGCGACAGGCCGGTGAAGACCTGGTCCAGCGGCTGCTGGGCAATCAAGGACGCCGCCATCGCGCCGTTCAGGACGGACGGCGCGTCGCTGCCGCCGGCTGCCGCCGCGGCCAGGAAGAACTCGTTCACGTTGGTGTTGATCAGCATGGCGGCTGCCATCGTCCGGGCGACCGCGCCGTCGGTCGGGCCGGCCAGCAGGATGCCGGTGCCGCGGGCCGACCGGCCAAGGCCGAACGGCCGGCCCATGGCCAGCACGCATGCCACGGCCGAGCCTTCGCGATCGGTGACGACGAAACCCGTCGAGCCGTCGGCGGTGCCGGCATCGACAGGGCTCGCGTCGCGGGCCACCGCCGCACCGCCGCGGCGATATTCGCCGCCATCGGCCAGGCGACGCCACTGCTGGGCCGCCACCTCGCTGCCCGTGATCGGCGCCGGCAGCCAGTGCATCTCCTCGTCGGCGAAGCGGACCTTGGGCGGCACGGCCCAGGCGGGGATCGCCCGCCGCAGGTCGTCGGCCGAGATGGCCGCCCCGGAGAGGCGCGCCGCCTCGGAGAATTCCAGCGCGGAGCGGCCGGCATGGAAGTCGCCGGGGCCGGTCGAGCGGATGCGCGTCAGGAAGGCGGCAAGCGCCACCTGGGTCAGGGTGGTGCCCTCGGCCAGGGGCGCCCGGCCGGGGCCGAGCAGGACGGCGGTCATCTCCGGGTCGCCGGCCAGGCGCTCGCCATGGCGGGCCAGATCGGCTGCCAGCGCGCGCGAGACCGGGTAGCCGAAGCGCGCGAAGCCCTCGGCCGCGGACAGGGTCTGCTCCCAGCGCAGCCGGCCATAGCGGGCATGCATGGCGAACAGGCCGCGCGCCATCATCGGCACGGCCGCCGGCAGCGGGCCGGTGGAAGCCGGGGCCACGGCCGGGAACAGCATCGCCTCGGTCTTCTTGGCGCGGGCGTCATGGACGAGGCAGGCACCGCCACCGCCGACGCCGGCGCGCGACGGCAGGGTGACGGCCAGCGTGAAGGCGGTGGCGACGGCCGCATCGACCGCGCTGCCGTTGTTGGCCAGCACGTCGCGGCCGGCCAGCGTCGCGCGCGGCTCGTCGGTGGCGACCGAGCCGAAATAGCCCGACACCGCGGCGACCGTGCCGATCGGCTCGTTGCTCTTGCCGCCGCCACAGGCGGACAGCGCCACGATGCCGCCGCAAACCAGCGCCAGCCTTCCGGCCTGTCCAAGGAACCCGTTGGATACAAGGAACCCGTTGGAGCGATCGCGGCCGCATTGACGGTGGCGGTCGCCGGCCTTAGCTAGATTCATGGTGCCGGAGTCCTCTGCTTGATCTCGCGCTCGTCCATCCGCCGGCTCACCGCCGGGTTGATCGCGTGCCTGATGGCCATGGAGCCGGCCATGGCACAGAACCGGACCTCGCTCATCCGCGATGCGGAGATCGAGGCGACGGTGCGCGCCTACGCGGCACCCCTGTTCTCGGTCGCCAGCCTCGACCCGGACGCGGTGCAGGTCTACCTCGTGAACGACCAGCGCATCAACGCGTTCGTGGCCGGGGGGCAGCGGCTGTTCCTCAATACCGGCCTCATCCTCCAGGCCAAGACGCCCAACCAGCTCTCGGGCGTCATCGCGCACGAGACGGGGCACATTGCCGGCGGCCACCTGGCGCGCATCCAGGATGCGCTCTCGACCGCCACCACCACCGCGATTGTATCGATGCTGCTCGGTATCGCGGCCGCCGCCCTGGCGGGGGACGGCAAGGCCGCCGGTGCCGCCATCGTCGGCGGCACCTCGCTCGCCCAGCGCAACCTGCTCTACTACAACCGCGGGCAGGAATCGTCGGCCGATCAGGCGGGCTTCTCCTATCTTGAGCGCACCGGCCAGTCGGCCCGCGGCATGCTGGAGTTCTTCGAGATCCTGGAGCGCCAGGAACTGCTGGCGGCCATCCGCCAGGACCCCTACATGCGCAGCCACCCCTTGACCCGTGAGCGGATGGACGCGGTGCGCGCCCATGTCCAGCGCTCGAAGTACAAGGATGCCGTCGACCCGCCGGAGCTGCTGCTGCGCCATGCGCGGATGCTGGCCAAGCTGCGCGGGTTCCTGCAATCGCCGTCGGAGACGCTGCGGCAGTATCCCCAGTCCGACCAGAGCATGCCGGCGCGCTACGCCCGTGCCATCGCCTACTACCGCATTCCCGACCTGAAGCGCGCCCTGCCGGAGATCGACCGGCTGCTGGCGGACTTCCCCGCCGATCCCTTCTTCCACGAACTGAAGGGACAGGTGCTGTTCGAGAACAGCCGCGTGGCCGAGGCCGAGGCGCCCTATCGCGAGGCGCTGCGTCTGGCCCCGGGCGAGGCGCTGCTGCGCTACGGGCTGGCCCAGGTGCTGCTGGAGCGCAACGACCAGAGTGCGGCCACGGAGGCGCGGGCCTTGCTGAACGAGGCGGTTCGGCACGAGACGCGCAACCCCTCCTTCTGGCGGCTGCTGGCGATCGCCTATGGTCGGGAGGGCAATCTGGGCATGACCGCGCTGTCGCTGGCCGAGCAGGCCTCGGCATCGGGCAACCATCGGCGCACGGTCGAGCAGTCCAACCGGGCCTTGGGCATCCTGCCGCGCGGGTCGCCCGGCTGGCTGCGGGCCGACGACCTGCGCGACGAGGGCCGGCGCGGCGTGAAAAAGGACCGCGAGGACGGCCGCGACCGGGACAAGGAGGAGGAGTAGCCGCCGCCTGAAATGTCGGATATGCCGGTGGCCGGCCACGCGAGGGGAACCGACATGCCAAGTTTCGAGCACCAGGGCGCCACCATCCGCTACGAGACCCATGGCGAGGGCTTCCCCATCCTGACCTTCGCGCCAGCGGGGCTGGTGTCGGTCATGGATGTGTGGCGGCAGGCGATGGCGCCGATCGACCCGACGGTCGAGTTCGCAGACGGCTACCGGGTCATCGCGATGGACCAGCGCAATGCCGGCGGCGGCTCGCACGGGCCGATCACCGCCCAGGACGGCTGGGACACCTACACGGCCGACCATGTGGCGCTGCTGGACCATCTGGGGGTCGCGCGCTGCCACCTCTATGGCCAGTGCATCGGCGGCTCGTTCATCCTCAACATGCTGAAGCGTCATCCGGAGCGGGTCGCCGCCGCCGTCCTGGCCCAGCCGATCGGCCGCATCGACCCGGCCCTGCCGCCGCGCCCGGCCCGGTTCGATGCCTGGGCGGCCGCCCTGCAGAACCACCCGGAGGCGACACCGGACGTGCTGGCGGCCTTCTACCGCAACCTCTACGAGGCGGGCTTCGTCTACTGCGCCGACCGGGCCTTCGTGGCGACGATCGCTGCCCCCTGCCTGGTGCTGTCCGGCATGGACGACATCCATCCGCGCGCGATCTCCGAGGAGTTGGCGCGGCTGATCCCGGGCTGCGAACTGATCGACGAGTGGAAGTCCGGCCCGGCGCTGGATGCCGCCCGGCTGCGCGTGCGGGCCTTCCTCGACCGGCATACCCCCGCCTGACGGCGCGGGTCGCCGCCGCCTGCGACCTCACGACGAATTCACCGCCGTGGGGCGCGGCTGGCGCTATGGTGGGCGCGATCTGGCGACCCCACCCTCGCAGGAGTCTATCCGCCGATGCCTCGTTATTTCCCCCGGGCGGCCCTGGCAGCCGCCCTCATGATCGCGACCCCGGTCGCGGCCGGCGCCCAGGCGCTGTCGCCGCAGCAGCGCCAGGAGGTCGAGACGGTGCTGCGCGACTATCTGAAGCGCAACCCGGAATTCCTGATCGAGGTGCTGCAGGCGGCCGAGGAGAAGCAGCAGCAGGCGCAGATGGTGCGTGCGCGCGAAACCATCGTGGCCGAGCGGCAACTGCTGACCGCCAACCCGGGCGACCCCGTCGCCGGCAACCCCAAGGGCGACGTCACGGTGGTCGAGTTCTTCGACTACAACTGCCCCTACTGCAAGCAGGTGAAGCCGGTCGTGGCCGGGGTGCTGGAGAAGGACCGCAAGGTCCGCATCGTCTACAAGGAATTCCCCATCCTGGGCCCGGCGTCGGAGTTCGCCGCGCGCGCGGCACTCGCCGCCCACAAGCAGGACAAGTACCTGGCCTTCCACCACGCGCTGATGGGCAACAAGGCCCGTCTCAGCGAGGAATCGGTGCTGTCGACCGCCAAGGCGGTCGGCCTCGACGTCGAGCGGATGAAGCGCGACATGCAGGATCCCGGCATCGCCGCCCGCATCGCCGAGACGCGCGAGCTGGCGGTGCGCATCGGCATCCGCGGCACGCCCGCACTCGTCATCGGCGACGAGCTGCTGCCCAACGCCTTCGAGGCCGGCGCCATGGAAGCCATGATCGACAAGGCGCGCAAAGGGTGAGGGGGCGGTGCCACGGCCGCGGCCCGTTCGCGGCCGGCATGTGACCTTCGCATGACGGCGATGGCGGCGACGGGCTAGCGTCGCCGCCATGACGATTGATCTGGGGGTAGGGGCGCTCGTTCTCGTGGGCGCCCTTCTTCATGCCGGCTGGAACGCGATGGTGAAGGCGGGCGACGACCGCCTCGTGGCGCTGGCGGCCGTGTTCTTTGCCAGCGGCGTGGCCGGGCTGGCCGCATTGCCGTTCGTGCCGGTGCCGGCTGCTGCCGCCTGGCCATGGCTGGCCGCCTCGGTCGCGATCCATGTGCTCTATGTCGCGGGCCTGGTCGGTGCCTACACCCATGGCGACCTCAGCCGGGTCTACCCGCTGGCGCGCGGCTGCGGGCCGCTGCTGGTGGCGCTGGTGGCCGGCCGCCTGGTGGGCGAGCATCTGACTCTTTTTCAGGTCGCGGGTCTGCTGCTGGCGTCGGCTGGGATCATCGGGCTGGCGATGGAGCCGGGCGCGTTCGGCGTCGGCCGCCGCGGTACGCTGTGGGCACTTTTCACCGGCGCCACCATAGCCGGATACACCGTGGCCGACGGCATGGGCGGGCGGGCGTCGGGCGACGCCATCGGCTACACGGCCTGGCTCTTCGCCTGCCAGATCCCGTTCGTGCCGCTTTATGCCTGGCTGCGCCGACCGGCCGCCGTGCGCGCCTACTTGACCGGCGGGCAGTGGAAGCGCGGGACGGGTGGCGGCATGGTGGCGCTCGCCAGCTACGGCATCGCCATCTGGGCGATGAGCGTCGCCCCGATGGCGCTGGTGGCCGCGCTCCGCGAGACCTCGGTCCTGTTCGCGGCCCTGATCGGCACGCTGATCCTGCGCGAGGCGATGGGCACCTGGCGCATCGGGGCCGCCATCCTGGTGGTGGCGGGGCAGTTGCTGATGAACCTGGGGACCGCCTGACGGATATGGAAAGGGCGGCCTTCCTTGCGGAAGGGCCGCCCCGGTCGCAAGCGGCGGGCTGGCGCCCGCCCGTCAGATGTAGTGCTCGGCCAGGGGCGGGAAGCCGTTGAAGCCCACGGCCGAATAGCTGGTCGTGTAGGCGCCGGTCGCGTGGATCTCGACCTTGTCGCCAATGCGCAGTGCCGTCGGCAGCTTGTAGTCGGCCTTGTCGTACAGCACGTCGGCGCTGTCGCAGGTCGGGCCGGCCAGCACCACCGCACCGGTCTCGCCACCGTCATGGGGCGTGCGGATACGGTACTGGATCGACTCGTCCATCGTCTCGGCCAGCCCGCCGAACTTGCCGATGTCGAGGAAGACCCAGCGGCGATTCTCCTGGTAGCCCTTCTCAGAGATCAGCACGACCTCCGACTGGATGATGCCGGCATCGCCGGTCATGCCACGGCCGGGCTCGATGATCAGGCGCGGCATGCGGTTGCCGAAATGCCGCTCGACGGCGCGGTTGATCGCGTCGGCATAGGCCTCCAGCGCGGGGATGTCGCGGCGGTACTGCGCTGGGAAACCCCCGCCCAGGTTCAGCATGCGCAGCTCGATCCCAGCCTCGTTCAACTGGGTGAAGACCATCATGGTGCGGCCGATGGCGATGTCCCACTGCTCCAGGTCGGTCTGCTGCGAGCCGACATGGAACGACAGGCCATAGGGGTCGAGGCCGAGGTCGCGGGCCTGCAGCATCAGGTCGCGCGCCATCTCCAGCTCGCAGCCGAACTTGCGGTTCAGCGGCCATTCGGCGCCCGCACAATCCATCAGCACGCGGCAGAACACGCGCGAGCCGGGGGCGGCCGCGGCCAGCTTCTCCAGTTCGGCCCGGCTGTCGAACGCGAACAGGTCGACGCCGCGGGCAAAGGCGGCCGCGATGTCGGACTGCTTCTTGATCGTGTTGCCGAACGACAGGCGCTCGGCCGGCGCGCCGGCCGACAGGCAGAGGTCGATCTCATGGATGCTGGCCGTGTCGAAGCACGAGCCCTTCTCGGCCAGCAGGCGCACGACCGGAACCGCCGGGTTCGCCTTCACGGCATAGTAGATTTCGGCGCGAGGCAGCAGCCGGTGCAGGCGATCGTAATTCTCGCCAACCACGTCGAGGTCGACGACGAGGCACGGGGTAGCGGGCTGCTGATCGCGCAGGAATCGGCGAATCTTGTCGGTCATCGAAACGGCCTCCCAGCCGAATGCGACGCCTCCTCCCGTTGACGGGAAGAGTCGAGGCGGTAACTAGCGATTTTCGATCTGGTGGACCCGCCGCATGCGGGTCCCAAGCGCGCGCGGTATCAGATCCGCGACGCGGTCATACTCGAAGGGAGGACGAATTCGTGCAGCGTGACGACGCGGGTCGCCCGACAGGGGTAAAACGGGGTGAGAATGTCGGACGACGCGGGGTAACGCGACGCCGCTCCTCGGCAAACAGCGAACATTGCTACCTCCTCTTGACTGGCCGTCGCTGCAAGGCTGACGGGGGAAGTACGCCTAACGTCGTTGCTTGTCCTGGAACAGCCAGGGGCACGTGCGATTGCGCAGGCCGGCTATATAAGCCAAGCGCAGGATTTGAAAAGCGGATTCTGTACTTTCCGGGGGAGTTTTTTGGCTTGTCGGAGTCGTCCGGGACGGGCGGTCGCCGCCGCGTTGCGGGGGGCTCGCCCCATGCTATAAGGACGCCGCCATGAAAGCGGACGCATAAGACGTGACCGACCCGACGATCCTTGTCCTGAACGGGCCCAACCTCAACCTCCTGGGCGTGCGCGAGCCGTCCCTCTACGGCAGCGCCACGCTGGGCGATGTCGAGGAAGCCTGTCGCGAGCGGGCCGGCCTGCTCGGCTATGATGTCGACTTCCGGCAGTCGAACCACGAGGGCACCCTGATCGACTGGATCCAGGAGGCGCGCGGCAGCGCCATCGGCATCGTGCTGAATGCCGGCGCCTACACCCACACGTCGGTCGCCATCCGCGATGCGCTGAAGTCGGCCGACTTGCCGGTCATCGAGGTCCACCTGTCGAACGTCTTCAAGCGCGAGCCCTTCCGTCACCATTCCTACATCTCGGACGTCGCCGCCGGCGTCATCTGCGGCTTCGGCACGAACAGCTATGTTCTGGCGATCGAGGCGCTCGCCGGCATCGTCGACGCCGCCAAGGAGGACGCATGAAGCGGACCCAGCCGCTGGCCGTGGACGAGGAACTCGTCCGCACGCTGGCCCGCCTGCTCGACGAGACCGGCCTGACGGAGATCGAGGCCCAGGCCGGCGACGCGCGCATCCGCATCGCCCGGGCGCCGGCCGCCCAGGTGATCCATGCCGGCCCGGCCGTGGCTGCGGCACCGGGCCCGGTCGTGGCGGCAGCCCCCGCGGCGGTGGCCGCGGCCGATGACCCGGGTGCCATCAAGTCGCCCATGGTCGGCACCGTCTATCTGTCGCCGCAGCCGAACGCGCCGCCCTTCGTGGCCGCGGGCGATCGGGTCGCCGCCGGCCAGACGCTGATGATCGTCGAGGCGATGAAGGTCATGAACCCGATCACGGCGCCGCGCGCCGGCACCGTGCGCGCGGTGCTGGTCGATGACGGCCAGCCGGTCGAGTTCGGGCAGCCGCTCACGATCCTCGACTAGGCCGGAACCGGCCCCGCCGATGTTCGAGAAGATCCTGATCGCCAACCGCGGCGAGATCGCGCTGCGCATCCTGCGCGCCTGCCGCGAGATGGGCATCCAGACGGTGGCCGTGCATTCCACCGCCGACGCCGATTCGATGCATGTGCGCCTGGCGGACGAATCCGTCTGCATCGGCCCGGCCTCGGCCCGGGAAAGCTACCTCAACGTGCCCGCCATCCTGACGGCGGCCACCATCACCAACGCCGACGCCATCCATCCCGGCCTGGGGTTCCTGGCCGAGAACGCCGATTTCGCGGCGATGGTGGAAGAGCACGGCTTCACCTTCATCGGCCCGACGCCCGAGCATATCCGCCTGATGGGCGACAAGGTGCAGGCCAAGACCGAGGCCCGGCGCCTGGGCCTGCCGACCGTGCCCGACTCCGACGGGGCGGTGGCGACGGTGGAAGCCGCGCTGGAGGCGGCCGCCCGCATCGGCTACCCGGTGCTGGTGAAGGCGGCCGGCGGCGGCGGCGGCCGCGGCATGCGGGTCGCGCTCGACGAGAGCCAACTGCGCGGCGCGTTCTCGATCGCGCGGTCGGAGGCCAAGGCCTTCTTCAGCAACGACGCGGTCTATCTCGAGAAGTACCTGATGCGGCCCCGGCACATCGAGGTGCAGGTGCTGGCGGACGGGCAGGGCGGCGTGGTCCATCTGGGCGAGCGCGACTGCTCCATCCAGCGCAACCACCAGAAGATCCTGGAGGAGGCGCTGTCGCCGGCGCTCAACGCCGAGCAGCGCGAGGATATCGGCCGCCGCGTCACCGATGCCATCCGCGAGATCGGCTATCGCGGCGTCGGCACGATCGAGTTCCTCTACGAGGAAGGCGCCTTCTACTTCATCGAGATGAACACCCGCCTCCAGGTCGAGCACCCGATCAGCGAGATGGTGACCGGCATCGACCTGGTGCGCGAGCAGATCCGCGTCGCCGCCGGGGCGACGCTGGGCTACGGCCAGGATGCCGTGCGCCTGTCGGGGCATGCGATCGAGTGCCGGATCAACGCCGAGCATCCCGAGACCTTCCTGCCGTCGCCCGGCCGCATCACCGAATACCATGCGCCCGGGGGGCCGGGGGTGCGGGTCGATTCGCACCTGTTCTCGGGCTATGTCGTGCCCTCCAACTACGACAGCCTGGTGGCCAAGCTGATCGTCCATGGCAACACCCGCAACGAGTGCCTGATGCGCCTGCGCCGGGCCTTGGGCGAATATGCCGTGGGCGGGATCGAGACCAACCTGCCGCTGCACCGCCGCCTGCTCACCAACCGCGACTTCCTCGACGGCCACTACGACGTGCACTGGCTGGAGCGGTTCATGGCGGCCGAGCGCGGCGAAGCCTGACGCCGCCGCCGTCCCCATGGGCGTGCTGACGCCCGAGATCCTGCTGCGGGCCTATGCCGTCGGCCTGTTCCCGATGGCCGAGACGGCCGACGACCCCGAACTGTTCTGGGTCGATCCCGACTGGCGCGGCGTGCTGCCGCTGGATGGCTTCCACCTGCCGCGCCGGCTGGCCCGGCGGGTGCGCCAAAATCCCTTTACCGTCACCGTCGACCAGGACTTCGCTGCCGTCGTCGACGGCTGCGCCGAGCGCACCGGCAGCCGGCGGGAAACCTGGATCAACGGCCAGATCCGCGAACTCTATGCCGCCCTCCACGCCATGGGCCGGGCCCACAGCGTAGAATGTTGGCGCGGCGGGCGCCTCGTGGGCGGCCTCTACGGCGTCCACATCGGTGCCGCCTTCTTCGGCGAGAGCATGTTCATGCGCGAGACCGACGCCAGCAAGGTGGCGCTGGTGCACCTGGTCGCCCGCCTGATCAAGGGCGGCTTCCGCCTGCTCGACACGCAGTTCGTGACCGACCACCTGGCCGGCTTCGGCACCGTGGAAGTGCCCAAGGCCCAGTATCGCCGGCTGCTCGCCCGCGCGATCGCGGTCGAGGCCGAGCTTCCGGCCGAGATGTCGGATGCGGATGCGCTGGCGGTGCTGGCTGGCTAAGAGATGCCGGCAGCGCTAGGGCTGCGAGGCATGGATCGGAAACATGCATTTCCGCTCGCTGGGGTACTCCAGGATCTCTCCCAGGGAGCAGAAGATCCCATGCGCCTCGTTGCCATTGTCGACGCACCGCATCTGAATCACGCCAGCGACGGCCCCCAAATTCTGGATCAGGACGCTTCGGCGGCACCATTTGGCGCCCTGGTACAGCCAGACATGATACCCGCGGCCATTGTCGCCGGAATGGTACGACGAGTGCACGTCGTGCTTGTTGGGATAGACCGTTCGCCGGACTTCGCCATGGACATCGAAGTCGATCGCGCCGGTCGTGAAATTCCCGATGTTGAATTCCGCATGCTCGTTGTACCCGAACGCTGCCGCCGGCGCGCCCATGCACGCAAGCGACGCGGCCGCGATGAGCCAGGAGCGCACCTTCATCGTTTCCCCCGTTCGGTCGTGCTGCCGGCCAATAGTAGCGGACTTCGCACTTGCTCGCGAGATGGGGCTACCGCCCGTTGTAGTCCGGCGGTCGCTTCGCCTTGAAGGCGGCCAGGCCCTCGCGATAGTCGTCGCTGCCCCAGACGGCCTCGATGTCGGCCAGCGCCCGGCCGGCCTGCTCGGACGGCCCGCGCGGCAAGGCCTCGCCGACGAAGCGCTTCAGCGTGGTCAGCACCAGCGGCGCCATGCCGGCCAGCTTGCGCGCCCAGGCCTCCGCCTCGGCCAGGTGTTGGCCCGCCGGCACCACCTTGTTGACGAACCCCACCTCGTAGGCGCGCTGGGCCGTCATCGGCTCGCCCATCAGGATGAACTCCATCGCCACCTTGTGCGGGATGCGGGTGGCGAGCGAGCTGATCAGGCCGCCGGTGAACCCCAGCTTGGCCTCGGGGTAGGAGAATCGGGCCGTCTCGCTCGCGATGCAGAGGTCGCACATCTGCACCAGCACCACCGACCCGCCGACGCACCAGCCGGAAACCGCGGCGATGATCGGCTTCTCGACCTTGATCCCGACGCCCGGCATGAAGCGGCGCAGTTCCGGCGGCGCGTCGAGGTCGGCACCGGCGGAGAAGGCCTTCTCGCCGGCACCGGTTACGACCGCCACCCGGTCGTCGCTCGCATTGAAGCGCCGCCACGCCGCGGCCAGGCCCAGCGCCACGTCGGCATTGATGGAATTGGCCTTGGCCGGGTTGTTGATGGTGATGATCGCGACCCGGTCGCGCGATTCGTAGAGGACGGCCTCGGTGCTGGCGTCGGCTTCGGGCGGCATGCGGGGCTCCTGGTGTTGGCGCCGGGTCAGCGGCCGTTGCGCCGCTGCTCCTCCTCGACCTCCTCGCGGGTCGTGGTCGTCTCGTCATAGCCGCGCCGGCTGGAATAGAACACCAGCGCCATCAGGCCACCGCCGATCGCCAGCGTGAAGAAGACGCCGAGGCCCAGCGCGATCCAGCCATGCATTCCCAGGCGGATGTCGGCCATGCCGGACCAGATGGAGGCGGCGGCGAGCCCGGCGATGGCCAGCATGCCGAGCAGGATGACGGGTAGCAGCAGTCGATGCACCTTGGCGGTCCTTTCTTGGGCTGCGCGCAGCAGGCATGGACGAGGCGGCGGCAGGGCGCAAGATGATTGGGCGTCGCACTGCCGCGATGCCGATATCGGGTGTAGGCTTCGCTCTCATGTCCCAACGATCGCGCCTCGGCATCATCGGGCTGGTCGCAGCCGTGCTGGCCTTGCAGATGGCGACGCAGGTCCTTGCCGTCGAGCCCGTCGACCTGGAACTGGTACTGGCGGTCGACGTCTCCGGCTCCGTCGACCAGGACGAGGCCCGCCTCCAGCGCGACGGCTATGTCGCCGCCCTGACCGACCCGCAGGTGATCGACGCCATCCGCGGCGGCCTGCACGGCCGGGTGGCGATCGCCTATGTGGAATGGGCCGGCTATCGCCACCGGCGCCTGGTGGCCGACTGGCACCTGGTGCGCGACCGGCCGACGGCCGAGGCGCTGGCGCGACGGATCGCGGCCGCGCCGATCGCGACCGGCGTCAGCACCTCGATCAGCGGGGCGATCCATTTCGCGCTGCCGATGTTCGGCGCGGGCGGCTTCCAGGGTGAGCGCCGCGTGATCGACATCTCCGGCGACGGCCCCAACAATGACGGGCCGGACGTGACCACCGCGCGGGACGCGGCGCTGGCGATGGGCGTCACCATCAACGGCCTGCCGATCCTGAACGACCGCCCCAACGTCGCGGCCTTCCCCAGCCTCGACGACCTCGACGAGTACTATGACGGCTGCGTCATCGGCGGCCCCGGCGCCTTCATGGTCGTGGCCCAGGGTTTCGAGACCTTCGCCGCGGCCGTGAAGCGCAAGCTGATCCTGGAGATCGCCGCCCGGCCGGAGCCCGTGCGGGCGATCCCCGCCAGCAGCGCGCCGGGTATCCGACCGGTCGCCTACGACCGGGGCTGCGACATCGGCGAGCGGCAGTTGCGCCAGTACCTGCGCGGCCGCGGCGGGATGATGGAGTAGGGGCGGCTCAGTCCAGCTCGACGCGGTCGACCAGCGGTTCGGCGCGGTAGAATCGTTGGATGTTGTCGAACATGTCGCCCATCTTCATCCGCATCGCGTCGCGGGTGCCGGGCGCGTTGTGCGGGGTCAGCACGACGTTGCGGAACTCGGCCAGCGGCGTCGGGTGGGGCGGCGGCTCGATCTCGAAGGTGTCGAGCCCGACGCCGGCCAGATGGCCGGAGCGCAGCGCCTCGACCAGGGCCGCCTCCTCGACGATGGGGCCGCGGGCACAGTTGATCAGCATGGCGCCCGGCTTCATGCGCCCGATCGTCTCGCGGTTCATCATGTGGTGCGACAGCTCGGTCAGCGGCAGGTGCAGGGTCACCATGTCCGAGAGCGCGAGCAGTTCGTCGAACCCGACGCGGCGCACCTTCAGCTCGCGCTCGACCTCGGCCGGGATATCGACGATGTCGTGATAGACGAGCGTCGCGCCGAAGCCCTGGAGGTGGCGTGCCACCTCCGTGCCGATGCGGCCCAAGCCGACGATGCCGACCGTCATGCCGAAGATCTGGCGCGACTCCGCGCGCATGTCGTTGGCATGCCAGACGCCGCGGCGCAGCTCGGAGTCGAGGTAGGCCAGCCGCTTGCACACGGCCAGCATCATCATGATCGTGTGCTCGGACACGCCGATGCTGGTGCCGCCCGGGGCCAGGGCCAGCGGGATCTGGCGCTCGCGCAGGGCCGCCACGTCCACCGTGTCATGATATCCCACGCCCTGGTGCTGCACGAAGCGCAGGCGCGGGGCCGCCTCGATATGATGCCGGGCGAGCCGGCCGCCGCCGACGATCACCACCTCGGCGTCGCGCAGCTTCTCCAGCCGCTCGGCCTCGCTACCGGACTCCAGCGTCATCAGCTCGAACTCCGGCGGCAGCGCGCTTTCCACCAGCTCGTACAGCGGCCGGTTGCCCAGGACGAAATAGAGCACCTTCGGGCGCGCGACGGCCTCGGCCATGCTGGGCCTCCTGAGCGGATTCGTACTGGGAAAGGCGAGGGGTAGAGCTGGGAAGGGGCCTTACGCTGGTCGGAGTGAGAGGATTCGAACCTCCGGCCCCTGCCTCCCGAAAGCAGTGCTCTACCAGGCTGAGCTACACTCCGACCGGCGGAGGCGGCTTATAGCCGCTAGGACGCGCCCCCGCAAGGCAAACCGGCGTCGATCGATCAGAAAGCGCGCGCGATGCAGAATGCCACCACTTCGTCGAGCGCGCGGCGCACCGGCCCGGCGGGGAAGGGGGCCAGCGACTCCAGCGCGCGCGCGCCATATTCGCGGGCGCGCTCCATCGTCGCCTCCAGCGCCCCGTGGCGGCGCAGCAGCATCTGGGCGTGGGCCAAGTCGTCCGGCTCCTGCTGCTGGTCTTCCAGCGTGCGGCGCCAGAACGCCTTCTCCTCGTCGTCGCCGCGGGCGAAGGCCAGCACGATGGGCAGGGTGATCTTGCCGTCGCGGAAATCGTCGCCGACCGTCTTGCCCAGCTCGGCCTGACGGGCCGAATAGTCGAGCATGTCGTCGACCAGTTGGAAGGCGATGCCGAGATTGAGGCCGAACGCCTCGAGCGCGTCGGCCTCTTCCGCCGGCCGGCCGGCGACCACGGGGCCGATGCGGCAGGCGGCCGCGAAGAGCTGGGCGGTCTTGGAGCGGATCACCTCGAGGTAGGATTCCTCTGTGGTGCCCGTGTCGTTGGAGGTGACGAGCTGCAGCACCTCGCCCTCGGCGATCACGGCCGAGGCGTGGGACAGGATGCGCAGCACCTCCAGCGAGCCGTCCGCCACCATAAGCTGGAAAGCGCGGCTGAAGAGGAAGTCGCCGACCAGCACGCTGGCCTTGTTGCCCCACACCGCATTGGCCGTCGCGATGCCGCGGCGCAGGTCGCTCTCGTCGACCACGTCGTCATGCAGCAGGGTGGCCGTGTGGATGAACTCCACGCAGGCCGCCAGCGAGACATGGCGGTCGCCGTCATAGTCGCAGAGGCGGGCGGCGGCCAGCGTCAGCATGGGCCGCAGGCGCTTGCCGCCGGCCGCCACGATATGGCCGGCCAACTGCGGGATGAGCGCGACGGGGCTGTGCATGTATTCGATGATGCGCGCGTTCACCCGGCTCAGATCGTCGCCCACGAGGCGGATCAGGGGCTCCAGCGACGGCGTCTCGTCCGATGGCAAGTTGGCGGCGACGGCCAAAACGGTTCCTCGGCAATCTGTCAGGTCAAGGGGGCTGTCAGGTCGATCGGAGGCGAGCATAGAAGCTGACCCGCCTTGGTCAAGCGATGCCCGCATCTCGCACGACTCCGTGATAGATCGCTGGCCCGTGCTAAAAGCCCGGCCCGTGCTAAAAGCTTGCTCCGTGATAGAATCGCAGTCGTGGTAGAACTCCTGCGCACCAACGATGTCGTGCGCCTGTCCTGGTTGACGGCCCTGCTGGCCGATGCCGGGATCGGCGTGGTGGTTCTCGATGGCCATGCCAGCCTGATGGAAGGCAGCATCGGGGCCATCCAGCGCCGGTTGATGGTGGCGCCGGGGGATCTGACGGCGGCCCGCCGCCTCCTGACCGAGGCGGGGGAATCCCTGCCGCCGGCCTGAACGCCGGTGGCGGTCGCAGAACCAGGGAAGAGGTACGGCATGAGCGAACCCCCCGCCAACAATGCCCCGGGCGCACCGCTGGCGGTGACCGACGACACCCTGCTGGAAGGGCGGGTCAAGCTGCGCCAGCCGCGTGACGGCTATCGCGTCGCGATCGACCCTGTCCTGCTGGCCGCCGCCGTGCCGGCGGCCGCGGGTGAGATGGTGCTGGATGTCGGCACCGGCGTCGGTGCGGCCGCCCTCTGCCTGGCCTGGCGGGTGCCCGGCTGCCGCGTCGTCGGGCTCGAGCTGCAGCGCCAGTTGGGCCAGCTCGCCAGCCGCAACATCGACGCCAACGGCTTCGACGACCGCGCCTCGGTGGTGATCGGCGACCTGCAGCGGCCGCCGCCGCGCCTGGCGCCCACCAGCTTCACCCATGTCATGGCCAACCCGCCCTACATGGAGGCCGGCCGCGCCGACCCCGCGCCGCACGCCGGCAAGGCGATGGCGACCGTGGAAGGCGAGGCCGACCTGGCAGCCTGGGTGCGCTTCAGCCTGCTGATGGCCAAGCAGCATGGCACCGTCACCTTCATCCACCGCGCCGACCGCCTGGACCAGCTCCTTGCGCTGCTGTCGGGCCGCGTCGGCGACGTCACCGTGCTGCCGCTGTGGCCCGGGCCGGACAAGCCGGCGGGCCGCGTCATCGTCCAGGCCAGGCGCGATTCGAACGCGCCGATGCGGCTGCTGCCGGGCATCGTCCTGCACCGCCCGGACGGCGGCTACACCCCCATCGCCGATGGCATCCTGCGCGGGGGACGCCCGATTGCGTTCTAGCCCGGCTTGTTCCCGGCCATGCTGATAGACCGGCTGGCCGCCCGCTTCGGCATCAAGCGACCGCCGATCGTGCCGGTGGTGCGGCTCGACGGCGTCATCGGCCGCGCCGGCGCCGGCCGCGGCAGTGGGCTCACTCTGGCCGGCCTGGCGCCGGTCCTCGATCGCGCCTTCGCCATGCCCGGCGCCAAGGACGTGGCGCTCGTCGTCAACTCGCCGGGCGGGTCGCCCGCGCAGTCCTCGCTGATCGCGCGCCGCATTCGCGACCTCGCCACCGCCAAGGGTATCCGCGTCACCGTCTTCGTCGAGGACGTGGCGGCGTCGGGCGGCTACTGGCTGGCGCTGGCCGGCGACGAGATCATCGTCGACCCGGCCAGCCTCGTCGGTTCGATCGGCGTGATCGCGGCCGGCTTCGGCTTCGCCGACGCCATCGGCCGCCTGGGGATCGAGCGGCGGGTCCATACGGCCGGCGAGCGCAAGTCACTGTGGGACCCGTTCCTGCCCGAGAAGCCCGAGGACGTTGCCCGCCTGCTGGCCATTCAGGCCGACATGCACCAGGTCTTCCGCGACCATGTGACAGCGCGGCGCGGCGAGCGCCTGAAGGGGCCGCCCGACCTGCTGTTCTCGGGCGAGATATGGGTCGGCGCGCGCGCGGTCGAGATGGGGCTGGCCGACGGCATCGGCGAGATCCGCTCGACCATGCGCGCACGGCTGGGGGCCGATGTCCGCCTGCCGCTGGTGAACCCGCCGCGCAAGCGCCGCTTCAACCTGCTGCCGAAGCTGGGTGCGGCGCCGGCCGACTGGATCGGGGCCGCGGTCGACGCCGCTGAGGAGCGCGCGAACTGGGCCAGGTGGGGGCTCTAGGCGATGTTCGGGATGAGCCTGTCCAAGCTGCTGGCCCTGATCGGCATTCTGATCGCCGTCTGGACGCTGTTCCGCTGGGTCCAGCGCGTGACCGACACCCGCCGGCAGGACGGAAAGGCCGACCGCGTGGGCAATGCCCGCCGCTCCGAGCGCAACGCCACCGCCAGGCGGGAGCCCGACCCCGTGCCGGTGGAAGACCTGGTCGCGTGCGCCACCTGCGGCGCCTATGTCGCGGCGCGCGGCGCCCGCGGCTGCGGACGGCAGAACTGCCCCTATCCGGGGTAGGGATTTATCCTAACGGCATGCAGGTGCGGGTCTATGAGGAGGCCGTCCTGATCGACCATGACGAAGATCCCCGGATCGAGACAGTGACCGCCGAATTGCCCACTACCGTCCACATCACTTGGAAGGACGGGCGGGCCGATACGGTCGAACTGGCTGGATGGCTGGCGGAAAACAGGACCGTGCTAGGTGCCCTCCGTGATCCAGAGATATTCGTGAAGCCCCGGTCGGCGGTCTTCGATTCCGCGGTCGAATGGGGCGAGCCCGATGGCGATCTCGTGATCGACGCCCACCATTTGCGGCTGCTTGCCATGGAACAGCGGCCGTTCCGCGCCGACGATCTCATGGCGTGGCAAAAGCGGACGGGGATGTCGAACCACGAGGCTAGTGGGTTTCTCAATATCGCCGTCAGCACTTATGGCCGATGGAAGTCGGGCGAGGCCGAAATTCCGCAGGTCGTGGCGATGGTCTGCCGGGCTTCGCTCCGCGATCCCGTCATGATAGCAGCCTATTTCCGGCCGAGACGGCCGGCCGGGCGGCCAAAGAAGGCCGCCTGACCGCCGCTGGTTCGCCTACCCCGGCATGCAGTCGGCGAAGCGAACCGGCCGGCCGATCGGCGGGCCGACCAGGGCGTCGTCGCGCATGACGATGTTGCCGCGCACGACCGTGGCGATCGGCCAGCCGGTCACGTCCATGCCGTCGAACGGGGTCCAGCCGCACTTGCTGACGATCCAGGAATTCTCGATGCGG
Organism: Stella humosa; assembly: GCF_006738645.1. Classification (GTDB taxonomy): domain Bacteria; phylum Pseudomonadota; class Alphaproteobacteria; order ATCC43930; family Allostellaceae; genus Allostella; species Allostella humosa. The sequence continues at coordinate 1,787,117 of NZ_AP019700.1, forward strand.
CGGCGGGCGTTCAAGTCGACGATCGTCAGGTCGGCGTCGTAGCCGAGCGCGATGCGGCCCTTGCCGGCGATGTCGTAGAGGCGCTGCGGGCCGGCGCTGGTCAGGTCGACGAAGCGCGCCAGCGTCATGCGGCCCTGGGCGACATGGTCCAGCAGCAGCGGCACCAGGGTCTGCACGCCCGGCATGCCGGACGGGCTTTCGGGATAGGGCTTGTCCTTCTCGGCCCGCGTGTGCGGCGCGTGGTCGGAGCCGATGACGTCGACCACCCCGTCGGCCACGGCGCGCCACAGGGCCTCGCGGTGGCGGGCCGAGCGGATGGGCGGGTTCATCTGGGCATACGTGCCCAGCCGCTCGTAGCATTCGGGGGCGGCCAGGGTCAGGTGCTGGGGCGTCGTCTCGACGGTCGCGAAGTCCTTGTGGCCGGCCAGGAACTCCATCTCCTCAGCCGTCGTGATGTGCAGCACATGCACCTTGCGGCGCGCCTGGCGGGCGAGGCCCACCAGCCGCTGGGTCGCCAGCAGGGCCGTCTGCTCGTCGCGCCATTCGGGATGCATGGTCGGCGGGGCGCCGCCCTCCACCAGGTGCCGGCGCGCCTTCAGCCGGGCCTCGTCCTCGGCATGGACGGCCATGCGGCGGACGCCGTTCTTCAGGATCGCGGCCAGGGTGGCGTCGTCCTCCACCAGCAGGTCGCCGGTCGAGCTGCCCATGAAGACCTTGACGCCGCAGCAGCCGGGCAGCCGCTCCAGAACGGCCAGGTGCTCGGCATTGGCGGCACTGCCGCCCATGAAGAAGGCATGGTCGACCTGGGTGCGGCCGGCGGCCAGGCGCAGCTTCTCGCCCAGGTCCGCCGCGGTCAGGGTCAGCGGCTTGGTGTTCGGCATCTCGAAGATGGCGGTGACGCCGCCCATGGCGGCCGCCGCCGTTCCGGTCGCCAGGTCCTCCTTGTGCTCGGACCCCGGCTCGCGGAAATGCACCTGGGTGTCGATGACGCCGGGCAACACGGTCAGCCCGCGCGCGTCGATGCGCTGGGCGGCGGCCGCCGTGGCGAGGCCGCCGATGGCGACGATGCGGCCGCCGCGGATGCCGACATCGGTCTCCAGCAGCCCCATCGGGGTGAAGGTCTGGCCGCCGGTGACGACGAGATCGAAGGATTGCGACATGGGGCCTCCGGGGAAGGGGCGGGCTTGGTGATCTTTTCAGGCCGCGAGCGCGGCGAACACGTCGTCGGTGACGGGCCGTCCCAGCATATGGCGGCCGAACCACAGCGCATAGAAGAGCAGCGTCCAGGCGGCAAAGCCTTCATGCTTGCCCGGGGTGCGGAAGAGGGCGACGACGGCGCCCGCATCGGCGATCGGCTGGATGGCGGGGTGGGCGGCTACCAGCGGCCCCAGGACGGTACCGCGCCCATGGATCCATTCGCCGACCGGCACGGTGAAGCCCTTCTTGCGAGCGAAGGGCTCGGCGGTGGGCTGCGCGCCCGCCAGCCAGCGCCGCAGCAGGTACTTGCCGCGCCCGTCGCGGATCTTCAGCGTGTCGGGTAAGGCGAAGGCCAGCGCCGCCATCTCCGGGTCGACGAAGGGCGTGCGCCCCTCCACCCCATGGGCCATCAGGCAGCGATCGAGCTTGGTCAGCAGGTCGTTCGGCAGCCAGTCGGCGCAATCGGCCGCCTGGGCGACCTGGAGGCGCGAGCGGCCGGTCCCGCGCGCCGACACCTCGGCTGACGCGATGCCGTCGCGCCAGCCGCTGAGGTCTGTACGCAGGACCTCTATGCGGTCGAAAATGCCGCGCGCCCGCGGCAGCCGCCCGCCCAGCCACCAGGGCCGGACCGCGCTGCGATAGCGGCCATAGCCGGCGAACAGCTCGTCGCCGCCCTCGCCCGACAGCACGACCTTCAGCTCCTGCCCGGCGACCGCGGCCAGCTTGAAGGTGGGCAAGGTCGCATAGTCGGCGGCGGGATCGTCCATGGCGGCGGCCACGGCCGGCAGCAGGCGCCAGAAATCGGCCTCGGTGAACTCGACCTCGACATGCTCGGCGCCGACGGCGGCGGCCGCCCGGCGCGCGGCGTCGCGCTCGTCGGCGACGCCGGTGCCGGGGAAGCCCACCGTGAAGGCGCGCACCGGCCGCTCGGCCAGGCGGGCCATCATCGCCAGCACGGCGGTCGAATCGACCCCGCCCGACAGGAACAGGCCGTAGGGCACGTCCGACCGCTGGTGCAGGCGCACGCTGTCCTCCAGTGCGGCATCCAGGCGGGCCAGCGCGTCGGCCTCGCCGATGGCCGTGGGGCCGCCCTCGGGCAGGGCCGCCCGGTGGAACCGCTCGACGATGCGCCCGCCGGCCACCGCCAGCGTCTCGCCCGGGCGCAGGCGGTGGATGCCGCGGAAGATCGTCTGCGTCCCGGTCGAGAACTGGAGCTGCAGCAGTTCGGCGCGGACGTCGGTGTCGACCTCCGGCTCCACCAGCCCGGCGCGGACCAGGGCCTGGGGCTCGGACGCGAAGGAGAAGCCGCGCGCGGTCTCGGCATAGTAGAGCGGCTTGATGCCGAAGGGGTCGCGCGCCAGGACCAGCCGGCGCGCCTGCGGGTCGTGGATGGCGATCGCGTACATGCCCCGCAGATGGCGGGTGAAGGCCAGCCCGTGGCGGCGATAGAGGTGCAGCGGCGGCTCGCAGTCCGACCCCGTGGCGATGCGGGCGCCGTCGAGGGCGGCCCGCAGCTCCAGGTAGTTGTAGATCTCGCCGTTGGCGACCAGCGCGCCGCCGCCCGGCTCGTAGAGCGGCTGGTCGCCGGTCGCCAGGTCGATGATCGCCAGGCGGGCCTGGACCATGCCGACATCGCCCGAGACATGGCGGCCGTCGCCATCGGGGCCGCGATGCGCCAGTGCGGCCAGCAGCGCCGACAGGACGGCTTCCGGCGGGGCCGACCCGTCCAGCGTCATCAGCCCGGCAATGCCGCACATCAGGCGGCCACCTGCTGGAAGAATTCGATGTAGCGACCAACGACGGCGGCTTCGGAGAAGTGGGCATCGTGCTGCGCGCGCCCGGCCCGGGCCAGGTCGCGGGCCAACGCCGGATCCTCCAGCACCCGGTCAATGGCGGCGGCCAGCGCCTCGGCATCGTCGATCGGCACCAGCAGGCCGGTGCGGCCGTCCTCGATCAGCCCCGCCGGCCCTTGCGAGCTGGCGGCCACCATCGGCAGCCCGCGCGCCCAGGCCTCCAGCACGACGTTCCCCAGGGGCTCGTGGCGCGAGGGGCAGACGAAGATGTCGGCGGCACCGCAGAGGGCCGCCACGTCGTCGCGCCAGCCGAGGAAGCGGACGCGCGCCGCCACGCCCAGGTCGGCCGCCTGGCGGGTCAGTGCATCCCGTTCCGGCCCTTCGCCCGCCAGCCAGAGGGTCGCCCGCGGCAAGCGCGCCAGCGCCGCCAGCAGCACGTCGAACGCCTTGTTGCGATGCAGGCGCCCGGCCGCCAGCAGCACGGGCGCGTCGTCGGCCGTGCCCAGGTCGGTGCGGCGGACGGGGTCGGCCGGCCGGTCGTCGACGAAGTTCGGCAGGTAATGGGCTCGCTCGGGCGGCCAGCCGCCACGGACGATATGATCGACGATGTCCTGGGTGTTGCCGATGAGCTGATGGCAGCGGCGATAGTATTTCAGGTCGTAGTAGCCGCCCATGCGCGCGGCGTGGACGAAGGGGCCGGGCGGCATGGCCCGCGTCGCCCGGTTCATCCAGGTCAGCACCACGGCCGGCCGCCAGTCCCGCACCAGCCGCAGCAGGGTGGGGCTGGTGGTGAAATCGAACCAGGCCCCGAAGGGCAGCTCGACCGGCTCGATGCCCTCGGCGCGGAGGGCAGCGGCGCGCTCGGGGTTGCGGCGAATGACGATCTTCTGCTCGACGCCCGCCCGTGCCAGCCCGCCGGCCAGCCGGACGAAGAAGTTCTCGGCCCCGCCCTGGGGGGCGCCCGCCATCGCCTGCAGGATGCGCGGTGCCGGCGGGTTGCTCATTCGTCTTCCAGCTCGGCCTTCAGATGGGACAGCAGCGGGTCCAGCCCGGCGCAGGTGGCGATCATCAACCCGAAGCCACCCTCGCGCCAGCCCTTGCGGCGGACATAGCACTGCCAGAACTCGGCCGCGGATCGGCAAACCGCGCTGCGCCGTCGCCCCAGCCCGCCGGCCTCGCGCAGGTCGGCCGCGCGCAGGGTTGTGTTGTGGTCGAGCCGATGCAGCAGGCCGGACAGGTTGCGATAGGCGTGGCGCTCGACCGGGTTCTGCAGGCGCGGGCCGCGGTTCGGGTCGAGTGTCAGGCTTGGTTGCGACCGCTCCAGTCCCCACCGCTTGGCGCCTTTGCGGAACAGGCCGGGATAGGCGTCCTCGCCATAGGCGCCGCCCCAGCCATGGCGGATCAGGTGGCGGCCGACGAAGGTGTCGACCGGCAATTCGTGCGAGGTGAAGGGCGAGATGGCGGTCAGGTAGCGCAGTTCCGCCGCCAGCTCGGCGGTGACGCGCTCGTGCGAGTCGATCTCCAGCACCCAGGGGCCGGTGCAGGCCTCGATCGCCGCATTCCGCCGCTCGCCCTCGCGCGCCCAGGTGCCTTGCAGCAGATAGGCGCCGAAGCGGCGGGCGACCTCCGGCGTGCGGTCGCGCGTCTGGCTCGTCACCACGACGATCTCGTCGGCGAAGGACAGGAACGACAGGCACTCGGCCAGCTCGTCCCGGTCGCCCGCGGTGACGATCGCCGAGATCGCCGTCATGCCGCAGCCCTCGTCCGCGCCAGCAGGTCCGTGGCCGCGGCTGCGACCGCGTCCACGGTCAGCCCGTCCAGCATGCTGCCGGTGGTGCGCGGGTCGAAGCCGGGGCGGCCCAGCAGGTCGGCCAGGCTCTCGGTCGTGCGGGCGACCGCCGTGGCGGGCCCCCAGGGGCCGTAGATGCGGTCGTCGGTCGGCCCGAACAGGCCGAGCGTCGGCGTGCCGACGGCGGCCGCCAAATGCATCAGCCCGGTATCGTTGCCGACGAAGAGCCGCGCCCGCTCGATGCAGGCGGCCGCCGTCAGCAGGTCCTGCCCCACCAGGTCGACCAGTCGGTCGCGCGGGACGGCCGCCAGGACCGGCAGCACGCGGTCGCGCTCGCGGCCGTCCGCCAGCACGGCCACGCGGGCACCGGCCAGTTCGCTCCCGGGCCCGGTCATGGCCTGGGCCATGGCGGCGAAGCGGTGCGGGTCCCACTCCTTGCCGGGCCAGTTGGCGGTCGGGCCGACGGCCAGGATCGGGCCGCCATCCGGCAGCAATGCGGCGGCCCGGGCGCGATCGCCGGCGCCTAGCCACAGGCGTGGCGCCGGCGGTGGCTGGAAGCGGAAGGACTGCCCCAGCTCGACCACCCGGTGGCGGATATCGGACCCGAGGCCGCGCACGCGGACATGGCGTCGGCGCGCCGGCAGCAACCAGGCAAGGGCCGAGCCGCGCAGGTCGACCACGGCGTCCCAGCGCCGGCCGACGGTGGCCCGCCACAGCTCGAACCAGTGGCCGCCGCCGCGGCGCTTCACCATGGGGTGGACACGCTCCAGCCCCGGGACATGCTGGAAGAGGGGGGCGGCCGGCAGGCCGCAGGCCACCGTCACCGGCACGCCGGGCAGGTCGGCCATGAAGCGCCCCAGTATGCCGGTCGACAGGACGGCGTCGCCGATCCGGGTCGCGGTGATGAACAGGAGCCCGCCCATCGTCAGGTGCCGCGAGGGCCGTTGGGTCTAAACGCCAGCATGGTCCGTGGCTTATACGCGACATCGCAGACGGCAGGCTAGCGATCAGCCGCATCTCGCCGCAGCCACTGGAGCCGGCGGCCGGGATATGCTCATGTCGTCCGCGACGCCGCCCGCACCACCCGCTGCCCCAGCCTGCCAGGACCTGCATAGCCCGCATGTCGAAGCCCTTCCGAATCCTGCATGTCGGCGGCATCTCCGTCCGGCCCAAGGGGGCGTTCGTCCACGGCGTCGCCAACAAGCTGTCGAACGGGCTGATCCAGCTCGGCCACAACGTCTTCAATTTCTCCGACCGCGACGTCGCGCGCTGGCAGACGCTGTTCGGGAACCGCGTGCTGGGCCGCGCGCGGGCCAGCCGCACGCTGCTGGAGTTCGCGCGCGAGTACCGGCCGGAGATCCTCCTGCTCGGCCACGCCAACATGATCCTGCCCGAGGTGGTGGGGCAGATCCGCCAGGCCCTGCCGGATTGCCGGGTGGCGCAGTGGAACGTCGACGCGCTGTTCGACGCCGGCAACGTCCGGCGGATGTCGCGCTTCGCCCGCCATGCCGACGCCACCTTCGTCAGCACCGCCGCGCCGTGGGAGCCGTGGTTCGGGCCGTCGCTGCCGCACCTGCACTTCATCCCCAACCCGGTTGACCGCTCGATCGAGCGCGCCCGGTCCTTTGCCGCCGCCAGCCATGCCCACGACCTGTCGGTCTCGGTCGGCAAAGGGTCCGACCTGCGTAGCTATGGCGGGGTGGAGCGGCCGATGGACGACCTGCTCGCCATCCTGCGCCGCCGCGTGCCTGGCCTGCGCCTGGGGGCGGCCGGGGCCGAGGGGCGGCCGGTGCTGACGGGAGCGGCCTACCAGGACTTCCTGGAGGCCTCTCGCGCGCAGCTCAACCTCAGCCGTCGCAACGATGTGGCGCTCTATTCGTCCGACCGCATCGCCCACATCATGGGCAACGGGTTGCTGGCCTTCATCGACCGGGCATCGGGCTATGCCGACCTGCTGGGCGAGGACGCCGCCGCCTTCTTCTCGACCGAGGAGGAACTGGTCGAGCGGGTGGCCGCATTCGCCGCCAACGACCGGGACTGGCGGCCCGTGGCCGAGCGCGGCTGGCAGGTCTATGGCGAAATGGCCGATGCCCGCATGGTGGCCGGGTACATGCTGGACGTGCTGCTGGGCCGCGATGGGCAGCGCGACGCCCCCTGGCTCCGGCGGTGACGGCCTTGGCGCGCTGGCTGCCGGGCGGGGCGCCCGGCCCGCTGCTGGCCATGCTGGTCATGGCCTTCCTGGCGGCCGGCCTGTTCGTGCCCAGCAACCGGGCCTGGGCCATCCTCTTCTATGCCGCGGTGATCCCGGCCACGCTGGCGGTCTTCGTCCATGACCGGCGGGCGGCACTGGCCCACCTGTCGCAGCGCTGGTTCCTGGTCGCGGCCCTGGTCTGCGGCTTCTTCACGCTCAGCATCGCCTGGTACACGGGCGAGGGGCCGGCGAAATACGACAAGTACATCGGCAGCGGCGCCTTCACGGTGCTGTTCCTGGCGTCGCTGGTGCTGGCCCGCGGCGCCATGCCGGGCTTCGGGCGGCGGCTGGCGACCGTGCTGTTCTGGTCGATCGCCGCCAACGCCGCGATATCGCTGGCGCTGCATGGGCTGGCCTGCACCGACGGCTGCACCGACCGCCTGCCGGGCTTCGCCGAGACGCGCCACCAGATCCTGGGCGGGGCGATCGTCGGCATGGGCGCCATCCTAGGGGCCTGGCTGCTGGCCGAGGACGGCCGCAGCCGGCTGGAGCGGGTGGCGATGGCGGCCGGCACGCTGGCCTGCATCGCCTTCGTGCTGCTGACGCGCAGCCGCGGGCCGATCCTGGCGCTCGGCGTGTCGCTGGCGATCCTGGTCGTGTGCCGGCTGCGCCCCCGCGCGATCCTGCTGTCGGCGGGTGTGGCCCTGGCGGCGCTGGCGCTGCTGTTCGGCTGGTCCGACGCTGCCCGCGGCTGGCTGGGGGAGATGCTGACGCGGCAGTCCTACCGGCTGGAGATCTGGACCTTCACGCTGGACCTGGTGCGCGATCGGCCGTGGTTCGGCTACGGCGTCAACGCCCAGATCGACCCCGGCAACCTCGTCACCTTCCCCCACAGCATCTATGTATCGGCGGCCTATTACGGCGGGGCGGCGGGGCTGGCGCTGGTGCTGGTACTGTTCCTGTCGGCCATGCGCGACGCCGTCGCCGGCCGGACGGAGCTGCCGTCCCTGGTCGCGGCCGTGCTGGTCGTCCATGCGGCGACCATCGGCATCAGCGACCTGGGGGCTGTCATAAAAGGGCCTTCGGAGCTCTGGTATATCCTGTGGCTGCCGCTCTTCCTGGCGTCTCCGCGGTCATGGGTTGCCGCGCCGCCGGCCAGCCACCACATATAGGGGGCTGGGCTCCGGCTCGGCACCAAGTTGCTCGGACTTCGGGTGAGGTGCATGACCCCGCTATCCTTCATCCTTCTCGACCAGCGCGCGGTGCTGACGGTGTCGGGCCCTGATCGGCGCGCCTTCCTGCAGGGCCTCGTGTCCAACGATGTCGAGCGCGTCGGCCCCGACCGCGCCATCCATGCCGCGCTGCTGACGCCGCAGGGCAAGTTCCTCTACGACCTCTTCATCGTCGAAGCGGGCGAGACTCTGCTGCTCGACGTCGAGGCGGGGCGACGGGTGGACCTGCTGAAGCGCCTGTCGATGTATCGCCTGCGCTCCAAGGTGACGCTGGCCGATGGCGGCGACGACTGGTCGGTGGTGGCGCTCTTCGGCGACGGCGCCGGCATCCCCTTCGGCCTTGCCGACCAGCCCGGCCTGGCGGCACCCGCGGGCGGCGGCGTCGCCTTCGTCGATCCGCGTCTGGCGGCACTCGGGCTGCGCGCCATCCTGCCGCGGCACGAGGCTGAGAACGTGGCGCTCGCCCGCGGCTTTGCGGCCGTGCCGTTCGCCAACTACGACCGCCTGCGCCTGGCTCATGGCGTGCCCGACGGCAGCCGCGACCTGCCGGTCGACAAGGCGATCCTGCTCGAATCCGGCTTCGACGAACTGAACGGCGTCGACTGGAAGAAGGGCTGCTACATGGGCCAGGAACTGACGGCGCGCACCAAATATCGCGGCCTCGTGCGCAAGCGCCTGATGCCGGTCGCCATCGACGGCCCGGTGCCGGCACCCGGCACACCCTTGCTGTTCGACGGCAAGGACGCGGGCGAGATGCGCTCGGGCATCGACGGGCTGGGCCTGGCGCTGGTGCGCCTGGAGGCGGCCGAAGCCGCGGCAGCGGCCGGGCGGCCGCTGGAAGCCGGGCCGTCGCGGCTGGTGCCGCAACGGCCCGAATGGGCGCGGTACTGAAGCTCAGGCCGTGCTGGTCACCCGCTCGGTCTTGAGCGCCGCCTGGGCAGCGGCCAGTCGGGCGATCGGCACGCGGTAGGGCGAGCAGGAGACGTAGTCGAGGCCGACCGTCTCGCAGAAGCGGATGGAGGCGGGGTCGCCGCCATGTTCGCCGCAGATGCCGAGCTTCAGGTCGGGCCGGGTCTTGCGGCCGCGCTCGGCGGCGATAGAAACCAGTTCGCCCACGCCCTCGACATCCAGCGTCACGAACGGGTCGTGCTCCAGGATCGACTGGCGCTCATAGGCCGGCAGGAAGTTGCCGGCATCGTCGCGCGACAGGCCGAAGGTGGTCTGCGTCAGGTCGTTGGTGCCGAAGCTGAAGAACTGCGCGGTGGCGGCGATGTCGCCGGCCTTGAGGGCCGCGCGGGGCAGCTCGATCATCGTCCCCACGAGATATGCCACCTCGCGGCCGGATGCGGCGGCAACCTCGCCCGCCACCCGGTCGATCACCGCCTTCAGGATGTCGAGCTCCTTCCGCGTGGCGATCAGCGGCACCATGATCTCGGGCTCGACCGACTCCCCGGCCTCGCCAGCCACCAATGCTGCCGCCTCGAAGATGGCGCGGGCCTGCATCTCGTAGATCTCGGGATAGGTGATGCCGAGCCGGCAGCCGCGATGGCCCAGCATCGGGTTGGTCTCGTGCAGTTGGGCCGCACGCTGGCGCACCTGCTCGACGCTGGCGCCGATGACGGTGGCCAGCTCGGCCAGCTCGGCCTCGGAGTGGGGCAGGAACTCGTGCAGAGGCGGGTCGAGCAGGCGGATCGTGACGGGCAGGCCGCGCATGATGCGGAACAGCTCGGCGAAGTCGTCGCGCTGCATCGGCAGCAGCTTGGCCAGCGCCCGGCGCCGGCCCTCGACGTCGCCCGCCATGATCATCTCGCGCACGGCCACGATGCGGCCGGCGTCGAAGAACATGTGCTCGGTCCGGCAGAGGCCGATGCCCTCGGCGCCGAACTTGCGCGCGGTGCGGGCGTCGGCCGGCGTCTCGGCGTTGGTCCGCACCTTCATCCGGCGGATGCCGTCGGCCCACTCCATCAACTGGGCGAAGTCGCCGGACAGCTTGGGCTCCACCGTCGGCACGGCGCCCAGCATGACCTCGCCGGTACCGCCGTCGATGGTGATGCGCTCGCCCGCCTTCACCACCACATCGCGCACCGTCATGGTCTGGGCGCGATAGTCGATGCGCAGTTCGCCGGCCCCGGCGACGCAGGGGCGGCCCATGCCGCGGGCGACGACGGCCGCGTGGCTGGTCATGCCGCCGCGCGTGGTCAGGATGCCGCGGGCGGAATGCATGCCCTGGATGTCCTCCGGGCTGGTCTCGATGCGGCAGAGGATGACGGCGTCGCCGCGCTGGGCGCGGGTCTCGGCCTCCTCGGCGCTGAAGACGACGGCGCCCGATGCCGCGCCGGGCGAGGCCGGCAGGCCCTTGGCCACCACCTTGCGCTCGGCCTTGGGGTCGAGCGTGGGGTGGAGCAACTGGTCGAGCGAGGAGGCGTCGATGCGCGCGACCGCGGTCGCGCGGTCGATCAGCCCTTCCTCGGCCAGCGAGACCGAGATGCGCAGGGCCGCCGCCGCGGTGCGCTTGCCCGTGCGCGTCTGCAGCATCCACAGCTTGCCCTGCTGGACGGTGAACTCGATGTCCTGCATGTCGCGGTAGTGCCGCTCCAGCACGCCGCGGACGCGGTCGAGCTCGGTGAACACCACCGGCATCACCTCTTCCATGGACGGCAGGCTGGAGCCGTTCTTCTGCTTGCCGGCGATCGTCAGGTGCTGCGGCGTGCGGATGCCGGCCACGACATCCTCGCCCTGGGCGTTCACCAGGTACTCGCCGTAGAAGACGTTCTCGCCGGTCGACGGGTCGCGGGTGAAGGCGACGCCGGTCGCGCAGTCCTCGCCCATGTTGCCGAAGACCATGGCCTGCACGTTGACCGCCGTGCCCCAGCTTTCCGGGATGTCGTGCAGGCGGCGATAGGTGATGGCGCGCTGGTTCATCCAGCTACCGAAGACGGCACCGATGGCGGCCTGCAACTGAGCCTGGGGCTCCTGCGGGAAGGGCGCGCCGCTCACCTCCGCAACCCTGGCCTTGTAGTCGGCAACGACGGCCCGCCAGTGATCGGCGGTCAACTCGGTGTCGAGATGCAGGCCGAGGTCGAGCTTGTGGTTCTCGAGGATCTCTTCGAAGTAGTGATGGTCGATGTCGAGCACGACATTGGCGAACATCTGGATGAAGCGGCGATAGCTGTCATAGGCAAAGCGCGGATCGCCGCTGCGCCGGGCCAGGCCTTCGACGGTGACGTCGTTCAGGCCGAGATTGAGGACGGTGTCCATCATCCCCGGCATCGACGCCCGCGCGCCGGAGCGCACCGAGACCAGCAGCGGGTTCTCCGCATCGCCGAAGCGCATCCCGACCAGCGCCTCGATGCCGGCCAGCGCCTCGGCCGTCTGCGCCGCCAGCTCGGCCGGGTACTGCTGCTCGTGGTCGTAGTACCAGGTGCAGACCTCGGTCGTGATGGTGAACCCGGGCGGCACCGGCAGCCCAAGGCTGCTCATCTCCGCCAGGTTGGCACCCTTGCCACCCAGCAGGTCGCGCATCTCCGCCCGGCCCTCGGCCTTGCCGTCGCCGAAGGTGTACACCCATCTCGTCATGATCGCTTCTATCCCTCGATGCGTGAGAAGTCCGCGACGCTGTCGAGCGTCCGGCGGATTTCCGACAGGAGACGCAGGCGGTTCGCCCGAAGGGCGGCATCCGGCGCGTTGACGGTCACCCGGTCGAAGAACGCGTCGACCGGCCCACGTAGTCCGGCGACCAAACGCATGGCCTCGCCATATTGTTCCCCGGCGACTGCCGCGGCCACGCCGGGGCTGGCGGCGGCGAGCGCCTCGGCCAGCGTCCGTTCCTCGGCCTCGGCCAGGGTGGCCGGATCGACCGGCCCGTCGTGCGGGCCGTCCTTCTTCTCTTCGATGCGCACGATGTTGGAGGCCCGGCGATAGGCGACCAGCAGGTTGGCGCCGTCCTCGCTGCCGACCAGCCGGCCCAGCGCCTCGACGCGGGCCAGCAGGCGGACGATGTCGTCCTCGCCGCCGGTGCCGAACACGGCGGCGATCAGGTCGTGGCGCACGCCCTCGCCGCGCAGATGCACCTTCAGCCGGTCGCCCAGGAAGTCGATCAGGGCGGCCGCCACCGAGGAGGGGACGCTTGCGCCCAGGGTCGGGCGGTAGAGGTCGATCGCCGCGTCGAAGACAGGCGTCAGCGCCAGGCGCAGGCGGTTCTCGACGATCAGGCGGATGATGCCGAGTGCCGCCCGGCGCAGGGCGAACGGGTCCTTGGAACCCGTCGGCTTCTCGTCGATGGCAAAGAAGCCGACCAGCGCGTCGATCTTGTCGGCCAAGGCTACGGCGACGGCGACCGGCGCCGTCGGGCAGCGGTCGTTCGGGCCGAGCGGGGAATAGTGCTGGGCGATGGCCTCGGCCACGTCATCGGCCAGGCCGTCATGGCGGGCATAGTAGCGGCCCATGATGCCCTGCAACTCCGGGAACTCGCCGACCATGCCGGATGTGAGGTCGGCCTTGGCCAGCCCGGCCGCCTCGCGCGCCACGGCCGGGTCGCAGCCTGGGATGGACTGGGCCAGTACGCCAGCCAACGCCGTCAGACGGGCGACGCGCTCGCCCATCGTGCCCAGCCTGGCGTGGAACACCACCTTGGCCAGCGCGGGCACGCGCTCGGCCAGCGGCAGCTTGCGGTCCTGGTCCCAGAAGAACTTGGCGTCCGACAGGCGGGCGCGCAGCACGCGCTCGTTGCCGGCGACAATCGCCCGGCCCTGGTCGGCGGCCTCGACATTGGCGACGACGATGAAGCGCGCGGCCAGCCCGCCATCGGCGCGGTCGAGCGCGAAGTACTTCTGGTGGGTGCGCATCGAGGTGACCAGCACCTCGGCCGGCACGTCCAGGAAGGCGTCGTCGATGCGGCCCATCAGCACGACCGGCCATTCGACGAGGCCCGAGACCTCCGCCAGCAGGCCGGCATCCTCGCGCAGGCTCAGCCCCTCGCCGGCGGCCAGCGCCTGGGCGCCGGCCGTGATGCGGGCCGCGCGATCGGCCGGGTCGAGGACGACCTTGGCGGCGGCCAGCTTCTCCTTCAGGTCGGCCAGGTCGCTGACGGTGAACTCGCCCGGCGCCAGGAAGCGATGGCCGCTGGAGATGTTGCCGAAGGGCAGGCGGTTGGTGTCGTCCAGCATCAGGGCGCCATCCAGCGGCCGGCCGTCGAAGAGGCACAGCACGCGATGCAGCGGGCGCACCCAGCGGAAGACCGAATGGCCGAACCGCATCGACTTGGGCCAGGAGAGCGCGGCGACGGCGGCCGTCACGATCGCGGGCAGCACGTCGCGGGCCGGCCGGCCGTGGCGCTGGGTTACCGCAAACCAGAACTCGCCCTTGTCGGTCGCCCGCTTCTCGCACTGCTCCAGGCTGGCGACGCCGGCCGCGCGCAGGAAGCCGTCGATCGCCGGCTGCGGCGCGCCGACGCGCGGGCCCTTGCGTTCTTCCGACAGGTCCGGCTGGGCGTCCGGGATTCCCTGAATGGCGACGACCAGGCGGCGCGGGGTGGAGAAGGCGCGGCCGCCGTCATGGGCAAGACCCGCCTTCGTCAGCCCGTCGGCCAGCAACTGGCGCAGGTCGTCGGCCGCGCGCACCTGCATGCGCGCCGGGATCTCTTCGGAGAAAAGCTCGAGCAGCAGTTCGGCCATGGCCTCAGACCTCCGCCTGCCGGGCTGCGGCCGCCAGCTCGCCCGCCAGCCATTCCTCGCAGCAGCCCTTCGCCAGTGCCCGCACCCGGCCGATATAGGCCGCGCGCTCGGTCACGCTGATGACGCCGCGCGCGTCCAGCAGGTTGAAGGTGTGGCTGGCCTTGATGCACTGGTCGTAGGCGGGGAGGGCGAGCCTGGCCCCGAGCAGGCTGGCGCATTCCTTCTCGGCGTCCCTGAAGTGCTGCAACAGTATCCCGGTATCGGCACGCTCGAAATTGAAGGCCGAGAACTCCTGCTCGTTGCGCAGGAAGACGTCGCCATAGGTGATGCGGCCGGGGCCTTCGACGCCGTTGAATTCCAGGTCGTAGATGCTGTCGACGCCCTGGATGTACATGGCCAGCCGCTCCAGCCCGTAGGTCAGCTCGGTCGAGACCGGGTTGCACTCCAGCCCGCCCACCTGCTGGAAATAGGTGAACTGGCTCACTTCCATGCCGTCGCACCAGACCTCCCAGCCGAGGCCCCAGGCGCCCAGCGTCGGGCTTTCCCAGTCGTCCTCGACGAAGCGGATGTCGTGCGCCAGCGGGTCGATGCCCAGCCGCTTCAGGCTTTCCAGATAGAGGGCCTGGCTGTCGGCCGGCGACGGCTTCAGGATGACCTGGAACTGGTAATAGTGCTGCAGCCGGTTCGGGTTCTCGCCATAGCGGCCATCGGTCGGCCGGCGCGACGGCTGGACATAGGCCGCCCGCCACGGCCGCGGCCCCAGCGCGCGCAACGTAGTCGCCGGATGGAAGGTGCCGGCGCCTACCTCCACGTCATGCGGCTGGAGGATGACGCAGCCCTGCTCGGCCCAGAAATTCTGCAGCGTCAGGATGATCGACTGGAAGCTGAGGCCGGTTCCCCGACCGCGGACGGCGTTCGAAGCCATGTAAATCGGGTTCCCGTGGCGATTGTGCGGCGCAACCTAGCCACGGCCCCCCAGAGGGTCAAGGCAGAGGGTCAAGGTGGAGGGGCGGGCCGCGGCTGCGCCCCCGAGCGGTGCCGCGAAATGGCAAGCGCGCCGACTATCTGCGGGGAACGTGGAAGAGGGGCCGACGTTCATCCGTTGGTTATCGAGCATGACAGACTTCCCCGGGTTGGAGCTTCCCCCTTGAGCGACATGGATTTGCGGCAGCAGCTGCGGTACCGGACGCTGGCGGCTTTTCGCCTTACGGTTGAAACGCGCAGCGCCACCCGTGCGGCAGAGGTTCTCGGCATTACCCAGCCGGCGGTCAGCCAGTTGCTGGCCGGCCTCGAGCGGGCGGTCGGATTCCAGTTGTTTTCCCGCGGTGCCGGCCGGCGGTTGGAGCCGACGGGGGAGGCGCGGCTGCTGCTGGAACACGTGTCCCGTGTCCTGGACGCCATGGGCGGACTGGAGCGGCTGGCGAAGAGCCTCGCGGGTGCCGAAGGGCGACTTGAGGATCGGCCTATTGGCACGCCGCGTGCGTGGCACCAGCAGCCGGCAGAATAACGTCGCGATAGCTTCCGACGAAACCCTGGGTTATCAATTTCCATTCGCAGTCCAACGGATCGGCAGCTAGGTGCAGGATCTCCGAAATCTCACGCGCATGCGGTCGCTGGAGGCGTTCCGGCACGTCTTCGAGACGGGCAGCGTGACGCGCGCGGCCGAGCGGCTCGGGGTATCGCAGCCGGCGATCAGCCAGACGATCTTCGCGCTGGAGAAGGCGGTTGCGGTGAAGCTGTTCGAGCGGGCCGGTGCCCGCCGGCTGGCACCGACGCCGGAGGCGCGCCTGATTTATCCGGCCTGCTGCGGCGTGCTGGATGCGCTCGATCGTTTCGAGCTGGCGGCGAGGGACGCGCATAGCGGCGGCCGGGTCACCATCGGCGCGATGCCGTCGATCGCCATGGGCATGGCGCAGGAGGCGATCGACCGGCTGCGCGTCGAGTATCCCCTGATCCACGTCCATCTCGACCCCCGCTACTCGGGCAATCTCGAGGCGCTGCTCGTCTCCGGCGAACTCGACATCGCCATCGGCAGCGAGGCCGGCACCAGCGACCGGGTCGAGAGCGAGTTGCTGACCACCCTGCCGGTGGTGGTGGTTGTGCCCCGCGGGCATCGCCTGGCCGGGCGGCCGTCCCTCGCGCCGGGCGACCTGGAGGGCGAGCCGCTGCTCTGCGTCCATCGCCAAGCGCCCTACCGGGCGGCGATTGATGCCGCTTTCGCCGCCGCCGGCCAGCCGCTGACGCCGACGGTCGAGGCGCCCGGCTTCGCGCTGTGCGATTTCGTGGTGCGCGGGCAGGGCATCGGCCTGATGAGCGCGATATCGGCCTGGCGCTGCCGCCATCGCGAGATCGACATCGTCCCGCTGGCGCCGGATATCGGCTGCGGCCTCTACATGATGCGGCGGCGGGGGGCCGAGCTGCACCCGTTCTGCGCGGCATTCCGGACGGAGATCGTGCGGCTGGCCCAGGAGATCATGGCGGTCGTGCCGATGCCGACGCCGGCCGTGCCGGCGGCGCGCCGCCGGCCCCGGGGCGGCCTGCGCGCGGTCGCGGAGCGATAACAGGATTCTGCGCTCTGGAGGGTTGACGTTAACCAACGGTTATCAAATTTCGTCCCGGAAGGGTGCATCCGAACGCCTTCGCCAGCGGTACAGACCCTGTAGCGACCAACAGGGGGTATCATGCCGAGCGACGAAGACGCGATCCGGCAGCAACTGCGGCAGCGCAATCTGGAAGCCTTCCGGATCGTCTGCGAGACCGGCAGCGTGACCCGGGCGGCAGAACGCCTGAAGCTTTCCCAACCGGCCGTCAGCCAACTGATCGCGCGCATCGAGCGTTCGTTCGGCCTGCGCCTGTTCGATCGCGGCCTGGGCCGCCGGCTGGAGGCGACGCCGGCCGCGCGCGCGCTCTATCTCGATGTCTGCCGCACGCTGGATGCCATGGCGCGCCTGGAGGCCGCCGCCGTGTCGCTTGCGAAGACGCGGCCGGCGGTCAAGGCCGGCTACGGCTCCGACCTCTCCTTCTACGGCGACTGAGGCCTGGCAGGATCGGCCGCGCCGCTCCCCCTCCCTCAGGCGCGTCGGTCGGGGGCCGGATCGTTCCCCACGGTCCGGCCCTTTGCCATGCAAGCGGCGCGGATTGGGCTTATAGTCCCGGCTGATATTTCCCGATCGGAGCATTCCCATGACCGCATGCATCGTCGGCTGGGCGCACACCAAGTTCGGCCGGCTGGAAGGGGAGACCCTCGAATCCCTCATCGTCCGCGTGGCGGCCGATGCGCTGGCCGATGCCGGCCTGTCGCCGGCCGACATCGACGCCATCTATATCGGCAATATGAATGCTGGCTTCGTGCGGCAGGAGTTCCCGTCGTCGCTGGTGATGCAAGGCTCCGACCTGTTCCGCTTCAAGCCGTCGACGCGGGTTGAGAATGCCTGCGCCACGGGCTCTGCCGCGATCCACCAGGGGCTGAACGCGATCGCGGCGCGCAAGGCGCGCCGGGTGCTGGCGATCGGGGTGGAGAAAATGACTGAGATCGCCGGGGCGGCGGTCGGCGACATCCTGATCCGCGCCAGCTATCTGCCCGAGGATGGCGAGGTCGAGGGCGGCTTTGCCGGCGTCTTCGGCCGCATCACCCAGGCCTATTTCCAGAAGCATGGCGACCAGTCCGACGCGTTGGCCCGCATCGCCGCCAAGAACCACCGCAACGGCGCCGTAAACCCGCTGGCGCAGATGCAGAAGGACCTGGGCTACGACTTCTGCCGCACCATCTCCGACAAGAACCCGCTGGTGGCCGGCCCGCTGAAGCGCACCGACTGCTCACTGGTGTCGGATGGGGCGGCCGCCGTGGTGCTGGCCGACATCGACACAGCGCTTGCCATGTCCAAGGCCGTGGTGTTCCGAGCGGCCGAGCAGGTGAACGACTTCCTGCCCATGTCCAAGCGCGACATCACGCTCTTCGAGGGCTGCGAGGTGGCCTGGAAGAAGGCGCTCGCCAGTTCCGGCCTGACCCTGGCCGACCTCGACCTCGTGGAGACGCACGACTGCTTCACCTCGGCCGAACTGCTGGAGTACGAGGCCATGGGCCTGACCGCCCGCGGCGACGGCGCTCGCGCGATCCACGAGGGCTGGACCGAGAAGGACGGCCGCCTGCCGATCAACCCGTCCGGCGGCCTGAAGTCCAAGGGCCATCCGATCGGCGCCACCGGCGTGTCGATGCACGTCCTGGCCGCCCAGCAGGTGACCGGCACGGCCGGCGGCATCCAGGTGAAGGACGCCAAGCTGGCCGGCATCTTCAACATGGGCGGCGCCTGCGTCGCCAACTATGTCAGCATCCTGGAGCCGCTGCGGTAGGAACGATGGCCGGGCCGGCCTATGCCGGCCTGGCTTCCCGATACCGGCCGAAGGTCGAGCGGCCGGCGGGCGCGAAGGCGATGACGGCGTAGGTTTCCGGCCGGCCGCCTTCCATGCCGGGGGACCCGGCCGGCATCCCAGGGACTGCAAGCCCGGCAATCGTCGGCCGTTCGGCCAGCAGGCGGGTGATGGCGTGCGCCGGCACGTGGCCCTCCACGACATAGCCGCCGACCGTGGCGGTGTGGCAGGAGGCGAGGTCTTCCGGCACGCCCAGGCTATGTTTGGCGGCTTGCACGTCACCCTCCGCTACGGCCACCTGGAAGCCGGCCCGGCGCAGATGCTCGACCCAGCCGTCGCAACAGCCGCAGGACGGGTCCTTGTGGACCGTGATTGCCGGACCTGTCGCGCGGGCGCCCAAGGCGGGGAAGAGGGCGGCAGCGGCTGCTGCACCCAGCATCAGGGAACGTCGGCTGGTCATGCGTGCTCCTTGGGGTTGCGGCGGGCGCCGTGGCCGAAGCGGGCATCCGGTGGCGGGCTGGCGTCGGCCGGCGGGTCGGCCAGGTCGTCGAGGATCGGGCAGTCCGGCCGGGCGTCGCCGTGGCAATGGTCGGCCAGATGCTCCAGCGTGCGCACCATCGCCTGCAACTCGTCGATGCGGCGGCGAAGCTGGCCGATCTGGTCGACTGCCACCCGGCGCACGTCGGCGCTGGCCCGCGCGCGGTCGTGCCACAGCGCGAGCAGGGACCCGATCTGCTCCACGCCGAAGCCCAGGTCCCGCGCCCGCCGCACGAATCGCAAGGTGTGGACATCGTGGGCGCCATACATGCGATAGCCGGCGGCGGTGCGCCCGGCCGGGGCCACCAGGCCGATCTCCTCGTAGTAGCGGATCATCTTGGCCGAGACGCCGGACGCCGCCGCCGCCTCGCCGATGGTCATGGTGGCGGTCACAACCGCACCTGCCGTAGCCGCAGCGCATTGCCGATGACGCTGACCGACGACAGCGCCATCGCGGCCGCGGCCACCACCGGCGACAGCAGGATGCCGAATGTGGGGTAGAGCAGGCCGGCCGCGATCGGCACGCCGGCGGCGTTGTAGGCGAAGGCGAAGAAGAGGTTCTGGCGGATGTTGCGCATCGTTGCCCGCGACAGCCGGCGGGCACGCACGATGCCGCCCAGGTCGCCTTCGAGCAGCGTCACGCCGGCGCTCTCCATGGCGACGTCGGTGCCGCCGCCCATGGCGATGCCGATGTCGGCCGCGGCCAGTGCCGGCGCGTCGTTGACGCCGTCGCCGGCCATGGCCACCACTCGGCCCTCGGCCCGCAGCCGGGCGACGACGGCGGCCTTGCGCTCGGGCGATACCTCGGCCTCGATCTCGGCGATGCCCAGGCGCTGGCCGATCGCGGCTGCCGTGCGGGCATTGTCGCCGGTCAGCATGACGATGCGCACACCGTCGGCCCGCAGGGCGGCCAGGGCAGGTGCGGTCGTGTCCTTGACCGGGTCGGCCACGGCGACGGCCCCCGCAAGCCGGCCATCGGCCGCGCAGAAGACGACCGTGGCACCCTCTTGCTGGAGACGCTCGGCCTCTTGGGCCAGTCCATCGACGGCGACGCCCGCCTCGGCCAGGAAGGCGGCGCTGCCGATCGCGATGCGTCGGCCCTCGACCGTGCCCTCCGCACCCTTGCCGGTGGGGGAATGGAAATCCGCCACGGCCGGCAGCGCGATGCCCCGCGCGCGGCGGCGGTGACGATCGCGTGCCCGATCGGATGCTCGCTGCCGCGCTCGACCGCGGCCGCCAGGCGCAGAAGCTCCACCTCGTCGAAGCCGGGGCGGGCAGCGCCGTCACGGTGGGCGGCCGGCGGTCAGCGTGCCGGTCTTGTCGACGACCAGCGTGTCGACCCGCTCCATCCGTTCCAGGGCCTCGGCATTGCGGATCAGCACGCCGGCACCGCGCCGCGGCCGACGCCGACCATGATCGACATGGGCGTGGCCAGCCCCAGCGCGCAGGGGCAGGCGATGATCAGCACGGCGACGGCGGCGACCAGGCCATGGGCCAGCCGCGGCTCCGGCCCGAAGGCGGCCCAGGCGGCAAAGGCCAGCAGGGCTGCCAGCAGGACCGCCGGCACGAACCAGCCGGCGACCCGGTCGGCCAGCCGCTGGATGGACGCCCGGCTGCGCTGGGCATCCGCCACCATCTGGACGATGCGTGCCAGCATGGTGTCGCGGCCGACCCGCTCCGCCTCCATGGCGAAGCCGGACTGGCCGTTGATCGTGCCGGCCAGCAGCCGGTCGCCCACTTGCCGCGTGACCGGCATCGCCTCGCCCGTGACCAGCGATTCGTCGATCGCCGCCCGGCCGTCCACCAGCCGGCCGTCGACCGGGATCTTCTCGCCGGGCCGCACGCGCAGCCGGTCGCCCGGCTGGATGGCGTCGATCGCCACCTCCTCGTCGCTGCCGTCGGGCCGCATCCGCCGGGCGGTGCTGGGCGCCAGGTCCAGCAGCGCCCGGATGGCGCCCGAGGTCTGCTCGCGCGCGCGCAGTTCCAGCACCTGGCCCAGCAGGACCAGCACGGTGATGACGGCGGCGGCCTCGAAATAGACCGCCACGGTGCCGCCATGGCCGCGGAAGGTGGCGGGGAACAGGCCGGGCGCCAGCGTCGCTGCCACGCTGTAGGCCCAGGCCACACCCGTGCCGATGGCGATGAGGGTGAACATGTTGAGATTGCGGGTGACGACGGATTGCCAGCCGCGCACGAAGAAGGGCCAGCCGGCCCACAGCACCACCGGCGTCGCCAGAGCCATCTGCACCCACGCGGACAGGTGCGGCTCCAGCCAGTGGGTGCCGGTCAGGTGCTGCCCCATCTCCAGCAGGAAGACCGGCAGGGCCAGGGCCAGGCCGATCCACATTCGCCGGGTCATGTCGACGAGTTCGGGATTGGGGCCGGCATCGGCGGTCGCGACCTCGGGTTCCAGCGCCATGCCGCAGATCGGGCACGTGCCGGGGCCGACCTGGCGGACCTCCGGGTGCATCGGGCAGATATAGATGGCGCCGGGCACCACCGGCTCTGCCGCCTTGGCGGGGGCCAGGTACTTGCCCGGGTCGGCCATGAACTTGGTGCGGCAGCCGGCGCCGCAGAAATAGAAGGTCCGGCCGTCATGGTCGGCCTGATGCCTGGCCGTCGCCGGATCGACGGTCATCCCGCAGACCGGGTCCTTGGCCTTGGGGGGGGGCATGGCTGCTGTGCCGTGCCCGGCGCAGCAGGCATGGCCGTGGTGCTTGTCGTGCGAATGGTGGTCGTGGGCCATGCCCGTCTCCCGCTTGCTTCCGGTCCCCATCGCTGCGGCATGTAGTCCTTCCCATCATGGGAAGGTCAAGGGCCGCCATTGCCATTTCCGGCGCGCATGCCAGATTGCGGTCTCGACCCCAGGAGACCGGACCCGACCTTGCGCCATCTGCTCCTCATCCTGTTCGGCTGGATCGCCCTGGTGGCGACGGGCACGGCTGCCCAGGCCCATGGAGATCATGGCGGCGGGCATGGCGTGCCCGCGATCGAGCGGACGGCGGACGCAGCGCCGGGCGACGCGGGTGATTGTCCCCATGCCGCCGGTTCCGAATCCGAGCGGCCCGGCCAGCCGACCCAGAGCGGGCATGGCTGTGCCAGCAGCCTGGGCTGTTGCATCACGGCCTGGCCCGATACCGACCTGGGGCGGCCGAGCTTGCCATCGCGCACCGACCTAGGCCGCCCGCGCAGCAACGAACGCGCCGGCCTTACGCCCTTCGTCGACCCCAGGCCACCCAACCGCGACCGTATCTGACGCTGCCATCGGCTGCCGGGCGTCGCGTCGCGCCTGGCGGTTCCATGCGTTCGATCCGTCGAGGTTCCCCATGTATCCCTTCGTGCGCGCCCTCGTGGCGCTGCCGCTTGCTGCCGCCTGCGCCACCGCGCCGGCGCTGGTGGGCGGCGACCCGGCCGACCCGTCGGCCAAGGTCGCCTACCAGCCTCCTGCCGCCGTCTTTCCGACTGCGACGCGATTCCGGCCAGTGGAGCCGGCGCCGTGGCGGCCACTCAACGACGAGGCTGGCCGGATCGGCGGCGCCAGCGGCCAGATGCGGGGCGAGCCGCCAGCGGAACCGGTGGCCCGGCCATGACGGTCCGCCGGATGATCATCCTGCCCGGCCTCCTGCTGCTGGGCGCCTGCGCCTCATTGCTGGAGGACCAGGGCGTGGTCGAGGTGACGGCAGCCGCGTCGGCGCGCCTCGGCGTCGAGGCCAGCCGTGTCCAGACCGAGGACGAGGCCGCTCGGGTCCGGCAGCGGCTGGTGCGGCTGCTGGCCCAGCCGCTGTCGCCGGATGGCGCCGTGCAAGTGGCGGTGCTGAACAACCGCGCGCTGCAGGCGGCCTATGACGATCTTGGCGTGTCGGCGGCCGCGCTGGTGCGGGCATCGACGCCGCCCAATCCGGGCTTTCGCTATGCCCGGACGACCGGCGGCGGCACCGTCGAGATCGAGCGCGGCCTGACCCTCGACCTGATCGGCCTGGTGACCCTGCCGTTCGCGGCCGCCGTCGAGGAGCGCCATTGGCAGGAGGCCAAGGCGCGTGCCGCCGAGCGCGTCGTCGCCCTGGCCCTCGAAGTGCGCCGGGCTTACTTCCGGGCCGTCGCCGCCGGCCAGACCGCCGCCTACATGGCGGAGGTCCGGCAATCGGCCGAGGCCGCAGCCGAGCTGGCACGGCGGCTGGGTCGCACGGGCGCCTTCGCCAAGCTCGATCAGAGCCGCCACTTCCTGTTCCACGCGGAGGTGGCGACGCGCGCGGCCCGCGCGACGCTGGCCGCGACGACCGCGCGCGAGCAGTTGGTGCGCTTGCTGGGCCTGTGGGGGGCAGGGGCGGATATCCGCCTGCCCGAGCGCCTGCCCGAGCTGCCGGAACGGCTGCCCGACTGGCCCGACATCGAGGCGGACGCGATCGGCCGGCGGGCCGACCTGCGCCGCGCGCGCCTGGAACTGGAAGCACTGGGCCGCTCGCACGCACTGACCCAGGCGACCCGCTTGGTGGCGGTGGCCGAGGGTGGCATCGCCTCGACGCGCGAGACGGGGACGCCCACTCGTCGCGGCTGGGAGGTCACGCTGTCGCTGCCCATATTCGACGGCGGCACAACCGCTGCAGCCGAGGCCGCAAACCTTTATCAGGCCGCGGCCAACCGCCTGGCCGGACTGGCGGTCGACGCGCGCTCGGAGGTCCGCGCGGCGGATGCCGTCTGGCGCGCCAGCCACGCAATCGCCTGGCACCACCGGCGCGAGATCGTGCCGGCCCTCCAGGCGATCTCGGAGGAGAGCCTGCTGCGCTACAACGGCATGTTGGTCAGCGTCTTCGAGATGCTGGCCGATGCCGCCCGCCAGGCCGAGGGCGTGGCCGAGGCGATTGCCGCCGAGCGCGACTTCTGGATTGCCCAGACGGACCTGGAAGACGCCACCGGCGGCACTATGCCCGATGCCGTCGCGACCCATGGCCAGCGGAGGGAAGGATGATCGATCGTCGCGCATTCCTGGGTGCGGCCGGCCTGCTGGCGACCCATGCCGCCCTGGCCGACGCCTCCGGCCTGCCCGAGGCGCCGAGCCGGGCGTCGGCCGCGACCGAGCCGCCGCTGACGCCGGCCGATGGCGTGCCCTACAACCCCGTGGTCACGCTGAACGGCTGGACCTTGCCCTGGCGCTCGCGCGGCGGGTGGAAGGAATTCCACCTGGTGGCCGAGCCGGTCGAGCGCGAGCTGGCGCCCGGCATGACGGCGCGCCTGTGGGGCTACAACGGCCAGAGCCCCGGCCCGACCATCGAGTGCGTCGAGGGCGACCGCGTGCGCATCTTCGTCACCAACCGGCTGCCGGAGCACACGACCGTTCACTGGCACGGGCAGGTCCTGCCGAACGGCATGGACGGGGTCGGCGGGCTGACCCAGCCGCACATCCCGGTCGGCAAGACGTTCGTCTACGAGTTCACCGTGCGGCGCGCCGGCACCTTCATGTACCACCCGCATTCCGACGAGATGGTGCAGATGGCCATGGGCATGATGGGCGCCTTCATCGTCCATCCGCGCAACCCCGCGCTGCACCGGGTCGATCGCGACTTCGTCTTCCTGCTGGGCGCCTACGACATCCCGGCCGGCGCCCATGTGCCCCGGGTCGCGACCATGACCGACTTCAACCTTTGGGCCTGGAACAGCCGGGTCTTCCCCGGCATCGCGCCGTTGCCGGTGCGGCGTGGCGACCGGGTGCGCATCCGCATCGGCAACCTGACCATGACCAACCATCCGATCCACCTGCATGGCCACGAGTTCGCGGTGACCGGCACCGATGGCGGCTGGGTTGCGCCCACGGCGCGCTGGCCCGAGGTGACGGTCGACCTGCCGGTCGGCGCCATGCGCGCGATCGAGTTCGTGGCCGAGCATGCGGGCGACTGGGCGCTCCACTGCCACAAGTCGCACCATGCGATGAACGCCATGGGCCATGGCGTGCCGACGATGATCGCGGCCGACCATCGCGGTGTCGCCCGCTCGATCGCCCGCCTGGTGCCCGACTACATGGTGATGGGCGAGCGCGGCATGGCCGACATGGGGGCCATGCAGATGCCGTTGCCCGACAACACCCTGCCCATGATGAGCGGCAACGGCCCCTTCGGCCCGATCGAGATGGGGGGCATGTTCACCACGCTGAAGGTGCGCGAAGACCTCGCCCGCGGCGACTATCGCGACCCCGGCTGGTACCGCCATCCGCCCGGCACCGTTGCCTATGAATGGAAGGGCAAGGTGCCGTCATGACCCCGACCAGCCAGAGGAGATCCGCGATGCGCAACGCCATCCTGTGCCTGCTGCTGCTGGCCGCCGGCCCGGCTGCTGCCACCAGCCATCAGGGCCATCACGGCCATGGGCAGCCGACCACTGCCGCCACCGCGGAGGCCGAAGGGGAGATCCGCCGGGTCGACCCGGCGGCCGGCAAGGTCACCATCCGCCATGGCCCGATCGAGAAGTTCGATATGATGGGCATGTCCATGGTATTTGCGGTGCGCGATCCTGCGGTTCTGCAAGATCTGGTGGCAGGTGACCGGGTGCGCTTCGAACTGGAGAGCAATGGCGGGGCCTTGACCGTCATCACGATCCGCAAGCTGGAGTAGTGCCTTGAACCGACAGGGGGAAGCGGACGCCAGGCTGTCGCCGTCCGCGGAGACGCTGGCGACGAACCGGCGGCGGGAAACGACCATGACGACGGTGGTCCTGACCGACGGTTGCATGGTCGCTTCCCTGGTCGCTGCCGCGATCTGGTCGAACTCGCTGATCGCCCTGGCGGAATCGATGCGCGGCACGCTGATCGTGTTGCTCGAGATCGTGCTCCTGCTGGTCATGCGGCGGATTCATCGCGGCCGCACCCAGAGCTATGACTACGGTGCCGGCAAGCTGGAACAGTTCGTAAATTTCAGCGTCGGCCTCGTCATGGGCCTTGCCGGTTTGTGGGTTGCTGCCTCGGCTGCCTATCGCTGGTGGCATCCGGCTGACCAGGCGGGCCTGGGGCTGGCGTTCGCGGTCGTGGTCGGCCTGGTCAACCTGGTGCAGAACGGCCTGATCTTCTGGGGCCTGTGGCGGGCGGGCCGCGATGGCCGCTCGGTCATCATGATCGGCCAGATCCGGGCCCGGATCGCCAAGGTGATCTCGTCCTGCCTGGTTCTGACCGCGCTCGCCGTGAATGCGATATTCGGCGACGGGCCCGTCGGAACGGCCGCGGACGTGGCGGGATCGGCGTTCGTGTCCCTGGTGATGCTGCAACTGGCCGTGTCGATGTGCCGCTCCGCCCTGCCGTCCCTGCTCGACAGGACGCTGGCCGAAAGCCAGCAGGAGCTGATCAACCGGTCGCTCATCCAGCATTTCGATGCCTATGACGACCTGGTCGCGGTGCGGTCCCGGCTGTCCGGCAATGTGCCGATCGTGGAGATCGTGCTGGGCTTCCGGCCCGACCGGCAGATGGGCGAGATCCAGCGGGTGGTGGACGGGGTGGCGGCCGAAATCCGGGAACTGATCCCGGATTCGGCCATCACCGTCGTGCCGGTAGCGGCCGTCAGCCGCTGATCGGCTTGCCGAAGGGGTCCCAGGTCTTGCCGTTGAAGCGCATGAGCTGCATCTGCTCGATCGGGTAGAAGTCGTCCGGCCCGGTATTGATGGTGATGCCCGGCAGCAGCATCGGCTGGCCCAGGTTCTTCAGGCTGGCGGCCTGCTTCATCACGTTTTCACGCGTCAGGTCGTCGCCGCACTGCTTCAGCACCTGCACCAGGGTCTGGGCGACGCTATAGCCATAGACGTTGAAGGTGTCGGCCAGGTTGCCGTCGGGATTGTACTTCTTCATCCAGGCCAGCCACTCCTTGTAGCCGGCATCGTCGGCCCATTGCGGGTCGGTCGGGTCCTTCAGGTAGTAGGAGCTGACGATGTCGACGGACTTGTCCAGCCCGGCCGGCGTCAGCACCGAGCCGACGGAGTTGGAGACGTTGTTGAGGAAGTGCAGCGCCTTCCACTCGATGTCGAAGGCCTTGCGGATCGCCTGGGCGGCGAACTTGGGCGTGGTGATGTTGAAGAAGATGTCGGCACCCGACGCCTTCAGCGTCACCATCTGCGAATCGACGGTGGGGTCGGTCACTTCGTAGGACGCCTCGGCCACGATCATCGAGGCCTTGGCGCCGAGCCCGTCCTTGAAGCCCTTCAGGTAGTCCTTGCCGTAGTCGTCGTTCTGGTAGAGCACGGCGATCTTGCCGGCCGGCTTGTTCTCCAGGATGTAGCGGGCATAGATCTTGGCCTCGGTCTGGTAGTTGGGCTGCCAGCCCATCGTCCAGGGGAAGCCCTTGGGGTCGCCCCACTTGGTGGCGCCGGTGGCGACGAAGAGCTGCGGCACCTTCTTGCCGTTCAGGTACTTGTGGACGGCCGTGTTGGACGGCGTACCGAGCTGCTGGAACATCAGCAGGACGTTGTCCTGCTCCACTAGGCGGCGGGTCTGCTCGACCGTCTTGGGCGGGCTGTAGCCGTCGTCCAGCGTCACGTAGCTGATCTTGCGGCCGTTGATGCCGCCCTCGTCGTTCACCTTGGCGAAGTAGGCGCCGATTGCCTTGCCGATCGCGCCATAGGCCGAGGCCGGGCCGCTGTAGGGGTTGGTGTTGCCGATCTTGATCTCGGTGTCGCTGGCGCCGGGGCTGTATTTCTTCTGGGCCGCCGCCGGGCTGGCGGCGAGCGCGCCGGCGATGGCGAGCGGCAGGACGAGGGGCAGGATACGCATGGGACGTCTCCTCTGTTGCGCGGTCTCTGGTTACGGACGGCGGGTCAGTCCAGCCAGGCGGGCAGCCGTCGCGCGCAGCAGGCCCGCCACTCCGGTCGGCATCAGGTACATGCAGGCGATGAGGAAAAGGCCGTAGATCGCCCAGGGTGCTGCCTTGGAGATCTGGTCGGCGACGTTGGGGATGAACTGGATGAAGAGCGCGCCCCATATCGCGCCCGAGAGCGAGGCAAGCCCGCCGACGACGACGCCGACCAGCAGCGTGATCGACAGGAAGAGGGTGAAGCTGTCGGGCGCCACGAACTGGATGATGATGGCGCCCAGCGCGCCCGCCACGCCGGTGAACATGGCGCTGACGCCGAAGGTGGCCGACTTGTAGAAGGCGGTGTCGATGCCCATCGCCTCGGCCGCCGTCGGATGCTCCCGGATCGCCACCATGGCCCGGCCGATGCGGCCCGCCAGCAGGTTGCGGCCGAGCCAGAACATGGCGACCGCCACCACCAGGGTGAAGAAATAGAGCCACTGGTCCTGGTCGAGCGGCAGGCCGAAGGGCGCATCGGGCTTCATGATGACGATGCCCTGCACCCCGCCGGTCCATTGCTCCAGATGCTTGGACTTCAGGATCTGCGGCGTCGCCAGCGCCAGCGCGAAGGTGGCAAGCGCCAGGTACAGCCCCTCCAGCCGCAGCGCCGGCAGGCCGAAGAGGAAGCCGGCGCCCAGGCATACCAGGCCGGCGGCCGGGATCGTCGCCCAGTAGGGCACGTCGTAGCGATCCATCAGGATCGCCGCGACATAGGCGCCGATGGCGTAGAAGGCGCCGTGCCCCAGCGAGATCTGCCCGTTCCAGCCGGTCAGGATGTTGAGGCCGAGCAGCGCGATGGCATAGGAGAGCGCCGAGGTGAACTGGAAGGTCCGGTAGCTCGACACCAGGAAGGGCAGGGCGAATGCGACCAGCAGCAGGGCGGCCAGGCCCAGCTGCTTCCATTGCCGGTCGGTCAGGCCGTTCACCGCCCTAGACCCGGTTCACCAGCACCCGGCCGAACAGGCCGGATGGGCGGATGACCAGCACGCCGATGATGAGGATGAGCGCCACCGTCAGCTTCAGCTCGGTGCCGACCAGGTAGGCGCCCGAGATGTTTTCCAGCACCCCCACCGCGAAGCCGCCGGCGACCGCGCCGGCCGGGTTGTCGATGCCCCCCAGCAGCGCCCCGGCGAAGCCGTAGAGCAGGATGCCGGCCATCATGTTGGGGTCGAGGAAGACGATCGGCGCCACCATCATCCCGGCGATGGCCCCGATGGCGGCTGCCAGGCCCCAGCCCAGCGCCAGCATCCAGCCGACACGGATGCCGACCAGCCGGCTCGACACGGGGTTCTGGGCGGCTGCCCGCATCGCCAGGCCCAGGGGCGTGTAGCGGAAGAAGACGAACAGCAGGGCCAGCACGCCCAGCGTCACCGCCATCACCCCCAGCTCGTGCGCCGACATGTAGCCGCCCAGGATCGTGCGGCTGGGGAAGGGGCTGGGGAAGCTCTTGATCGTGTAGGTGTAGATCCAGCCGGCAACGCTGTTGAGGATCACCAGCAGGCCGATGAAGACGATCACCACCGCCAGCACCGGTGCCTTGCCGACCGGCCGGATGACGATGCGCTCGATGGCGATGCCGAGCAGGAAGGACAGGACGACCGTGCAGGCGAAGGCCAGCCAGTAGGACATGCCGGCGTCGATCATCGACCAGGCGAGGTAGGTCGAGAACATCGCCATCTCGCCCTGGGCGAAGTTCACCAGGTGCGTCGCCTGGTAGATCATCACCAGCGCCAGGGCGACGATGGCATAGATGCCCCCGGTCGCCAGCCCCGACAGCACCTGGTGCAGGAAGGCTTCCATCGGCCCCGCCCTTCAGTAGCCGAGATAGGAACGGCGGACGGCATCGTCCGCGCGCAGCTCGTCCGCCGAGCCGGAGACGACGAGGCGCCCGGTCTCCAGCAGGTAGGCCCGGCTCGCCAGCTCCAGCGCTAGGCTGGCGTTCTGCTCCACCAGCAAGATCGCCACCCCTTCCTCCTCGTTCACCATGCGCATGATGCGGAAGATCTCGCGCACGATGAGCGGCGCCAGGCCGAAGGACGGCTCGTCCATCAAAAGCAGTTTGGGCCGCAGCATCAGCGCGCGGGATATCGCCAGCATCTGCTGCTCGCCGCCCGACAGCGTGCCCGCCTGCTGGCGGCGGCGCTGTTGCAGCACCGGGAACAGCGCGAAGACGCGCTCGAAGTCGCGTGCCACCCCGGCCGGGTCGCGGCGGGTGTAGGCACCAAGCCGCAGGTTCTCCTCGACCGACAGATGGACGAAGGTGCCGCGGCCGTCGGGTACATGGGCAATGCCGCGGCGCGCGATGTCCTCGGTCGACAGCCGGTCGATGCGCTCGCCCGCGAAGCGCACCTCGCCCGCCGGCCGGATCAGGCCGGAGACGGCGCGCAGCGTCGTCGTCTTGCCGGCGCCGTTGGCCCCCAGGATGGTGGCGACGCCGCCGGCCGGCACGGAGAAATCCAGCCCGTGGAGGATGGGCGACGCGCCGTAGCCGGCGACCAGGCCCTTCACTTCCAGGATCTGGGTCATGCGGCCGGCGCCCCCAGATAAGCCCGGATGACGGCATCGTCGCCCTGCACCTCGGCCGGGGTGCCGTCGGCGATGACGCGGCCGAAATCGAGCGCCACCACCTGGTCCGAGACAGTCATCACCAAGTTCATGTGGTGCTCGACCAGCAGCACGGTGACGCCCAGCCGGTCGCGGATGTCGCGGATGCGGCTGCGGAGCTGGTCGACCTCCTCATGGTTGAGGCCGCCCGCCGGCTCGTCCAGCAGCAGCAGCTTGGGTTGGGTGATCAGCGCGCGCGCCAGTTCCACCCGCTTCTGCGTGCCGAACGGCAATGCTGCCACCGGTACGCCCGCGACCGCGCCCAGGTCTAGCAGGTCGATCAGCCGGTGGGCCTGCTCCAGCAGGGCCGCCTCCTCGCGCCGCACCGCCGGCAGGGCCAGCGCATGGGCCAGGAACCCCGCCCCCATGCGGCAATGGCCGCCGACGCGGACATTGTCCAGCACCGACATGGAGCGGAAGAGGGCCAGGTTCTGGAAGGTGCGCCCGATGCCGAGTGCCGCAATGCGGTGGCGCGGCGCGTCCAGGATCGGCCGGCCCTCGAACAGGATGGCGCCCTCGCTCGGGCGATAGAGCCGGCTGAGGCAGTTGAAAAGGGTGGTCTTGCCGGCGCCGTTGGGCCCGATCAGCCCGGCGATGCTGCCTTCGGCCACGGAGAAACCGACCCGGTCGAGGGCGACGATGCCCCCGAAGCGGATCGACAGGTCGCGCACGCTGAGAAGGGACTCGCCCTTCGTCGCCATGTGCCGTTTCCCCCGTTCATCCACCGGTTGTCCCGGCGGCGGGCCGCGATTCGTCGCGTGCCTTATGGGGGGATAGTGCCCGAGCGGGTTGCGGCCGGCAATGGCCGCCACTTCCGTCCGGTGAAGCTTAAAATCAGAGCATCTGGAAGTCGCCTGCCGTGAGCTGGTCCCGGGTGATGCCGGCAATAGTGACGCCATGGTCCGGGTCGCCCAGTGACAGGAACACGCCGCCCGGCGTATCGACCATGCGTGCCAGCAGGTCGGCGAAGCTGTCGAGCGAGAGGCCGTTCAGGATGCCGTCGCCGCCGGTATCGATGAGGATGCGGTCCCCGTCGACTGACGCGAAGTCGGTTACCAGGTCCAGCCCACCGCCCTCCTTGAAGATGAAGCGGTCCGCACCTTCGCCGCCCGTCAGGGTATCGTTCCCGCGGTCGCCCGACAGCATGTCGTGGTCCCCGTCGCCGAACACCCGGTCGTCACCCTGGCCGCCCCAGACGAAGTCGTGGCCGCCGCCGCCATGCACCGTGTCGGCACCATGGTCGCCCAGCACCCAGTCGTTGCCCTGGCCGCCATCCAACAGATCATTGCCCTGGCCGCCCCAGGCGATGTCCTCGTCGCCCTGGCCCAGGATGCTGTCGTTGCCGGCATTGCCCTCCAGCCGGTCGCGGCCCCCGTCGCCGATGATGGTGTCGTTGCCGTCATTGCCACGGATGGTGTCGGCCTGATTGCTGCCGGACAGACGCTCGCTGCCGAAGCCGCCGTCGATGGGCCAGACCGGGTCCGGCTTCTCGTCGTCGGCCACGGTGATCCGGACCTGCGCGGTGTCGAAGCCGCCCCGACCATCGCCCACTTCATAGGTGAAGCCATCCGGCCCGACATAGGCGGCGTTGGGTTGGTAGATGAAGCCGCCGTCGGCGTTCCAGGTGAGGACGCCGTGGGCGGGGCCGGCCGCGATGCCCGTCACCGTCAGTGGATTGCCGTTGGCGTCCGTGTCGTTGCCCAGCAGTCCCGGCCCCTGCACCGTCAGCTTCGTCTGCCAGGGCAGGGTGAAGGCATCGTCGCCGGCTACGGGCAGGCTGTTGCCGAACGATGGCGGCAACGGCGGCGCAGGGGGTGGCAGCGGGGGGCTGCCGAAGATCACATAGCTGGCGCCGGAGCCATATCCATTGGCATCCGACCCCGGCGCGCCGACGATGATGTCGTCGATCCCGTCGCCGTTCACGTCGCCGGCTGCGCCGACGGAACTGCCGGCATTGTCGTTGGCGGACTGGCCCTGGATGGCGAAGCCGCTGCTGCCGTCGAGCGCGGCGAGCTGGAGCGTCGAGGTAAACCCGGTGGAACGGCCGAACACGACGTAGCCGGCGCCGGAGGCGTATCCGTTGGGATCGGCGTTGACGGCGCCGATGAGGATGTCGTCGATGCCGTCCCCGTTCACATCCCCGGCGCCGTGGACGGCAAAGCCGGCCCGATCGAGACCCGATACGCCGTCGATCCGAAACCCGTTGCCGCCGTCGAGCTGCGACACCTCTATCGCCCCGGGGAAGCCGGCGGTGGTCCCGAACACCACGTAGGTCTGGCCCGGCCCCTGGCTGCCAGGGGCAGCCGCGCCGATGAGGATGTCGTCGATCCCGTCGCCGTTCACGTCCCCCGCGGCACCGACGGATGTCCCGGCCTGGTCGCCGGAGTATTCGCCATTGATCCGAAAGCCGTTGCTGCCGTCGAGCGAGGTCAGCTCGAACTCGGCGGCGAAACCGTCCGAGCGGCCGAAGACCACATAGGCGCTGCCGGTATCGACAGTGAGAAAGGTGGCGCCGATAGCCCCGACGATCAGGTCGTCGATGCCGTCGCCATTCACGTCGCCCGCAGCGTGGACGGCGATCCCGGTCAGATTGTCGGCCTCCTCGCTATTCAGCTTGAAGCCGTTGCTGCCGTCGAGGGCGGAAAGTTGAAAGGTCGCGCCAAAGCCGGCCGAACTGCCGAACACGACATAGCTCGAACCCGAGAAGGGGCCATACGGGGCGGCATAGGGCGCGCCGATGATGACGTCGTCGAAGCCGTCGCCGTTCACGTCGCCGGCGTCGCTGACGGAGTGGCCCGAGGCATCATCGGCAGAGGCGCCGTCGATCCGGAAGCCATTGCTGCCATCCAGCGCAGAGAGATTCAGCGCTGCGGCAAAGCCACCCGAGCGGCCGAACACGATATAGCTGGCACCGGAGGCGTCGCCGTTGGGGGCGGCACCCTTGGCGCCGATGATGATGTCGTCGAAGCCGTCGCCGTTCACATCGCCGGCGCCGCTGACCGACCGGCCGCTGGCGTCGCTGCCCGAGGCGCCGTCGATCCGGAAACCGTTGCTGCCGTCGAGCGCGGAAAGTTCGATCGTCGCATCGAAACCAGCCGAGCTGCCGAACAGGACGAAGCTGCTGCCGGAACCGGACGCGCTGGCGTAGGCCCGGTACGCGCCGATGATGACGTCGTCGAAGCCGTCGCCATTCACGTCGCCGGCGGCACCGACGGATCGGCCGCTCGTTACGATCACCCCTGCGCCGTCGATCCGGAAGCCCGTGTCGCCGTCAAGCGACGACAGTTGAACGCTGCTGGGAAAAGGCATGGCCAACTTTCAAGTTCGCCGCGCCGGCTTCCCATGCGCAGTCATCGCCGACAGAACCAATTGCCGTTGTTCGTCCTGCAACATAGCGGCAATCAGCCCCGAATGGCGAGCCGCCCTACCGCCGCCCGGCCGTGCGCGTACCGATGTTCAGCCGCGGGATGCGCAGGCGGGTCTCGCGGTGGACGATGTAGAGGCCGCTGGCGGCGACGATGGCCGCACCCACCCACAGCAGCGCGTCGGGGATCTCGCCCCACACGGCATAGCCCAGGATCGAGCCCCACAGCATCGCCGTGTAGTCGAAGGGGGCGATGACGGCGACGGGCGTCAGGCGGAAGGCCTGGGTCATCAGCAACTGCGCGACGCCGCCGATCAGCCCGACCAGCACCAGCAGGGCCCAGTCCATGCCGACCGGCTCGACCCAGACGAAGGGTATGGCGGCGCCGGCCACGATCGTGCCGGCCATGGTGAAGTAGAAGGTGATGGCAGTCGTGGTGTCCGTGCGGCCCAGGTCGCGCATCAGGATCATCGCCAGCGAGTACAGCACCGTGCCGATCAGGGCGACGCCGGCGCCGATCTCGAACACGTCGGCCCCCGGTCGCACCATGATCAGCACGCCCGCGAAGCCGACGACGACGGCCGACCAGCGGCGGATGCCGACCTTCTCCTTCAGCAGCGGCACCGACAGCGCCGTGACGAACAGCGGCGCGGCGAAGCCGATGGCGATGACGTCGGCCAGCGGCATCACCCGGAAGGCGTGAAAGAAGCACACCATGGAGCCCAGGCCGATGAGGCAGCGCAGGGCATGCATGGCCGGGCGCTTGGTCTTCAGCCGGGCGATGCCGCCCTGCTGGATCACCAGGACGGCGATCGGCACCAGCGCGAACAGGCTGCGGAAGAACACCACCTGCATGGTCGGGAACTTGGCGCTCAGCCACTTGATGAGCGCGTCCATGACGACGAAGCAGGCGACGGCACCCAGCATGAAGAGGATGCCGCGGCCGGGTTGGTCCGCATGCAGGGCAGGCGTGGGCGTGATCAACGGCCGTCTCCGGACCAGGAGGGCGCGTCCGGCACCGTGCCCTTGGGCAGGCGCTCGACATGGGCGGCGATCGCGCCGGCGCGGGTGATCCAGACGTCGCCGGCCGCCGCCGCGATGTGGGCAAGGGCGCGCCGCAAATGAACCAGCCGGTGCGGCTGCCCCACCAGATAGGCGTGCAGCGCGATGCCCATGACGAGCGGGGCGTCTGCCGCCTGGCGGCGCATCTCGTCGAATTGGTCGACGATCATGTCGGCAAAGGCGTCGGCATCCATGCGGCGCGCGACGATGGCCGGGATGTCGTTCAGCTCCTGCGGGTAGGGCACCGACAGGATCGGGCCGGCGCGGGTTGCCATCCACACCGGCTGGTCGTCCATCGCCCAGTCCAGCACATAGCGGTAGCCGGCCTCCTTCAGCAGGCAGGGGGTGGCCCGGCTCTGGGAGATCCACGGACCCAGCCAGCCGGCCGGCAGCCGGCCTTCGTAGCGCACCATCGCCGCCGTCGCCTCGGCGATCAGTTGGCGCTCGTCCTCCTCGGCCAGGATGCCCTGGCGCTCGGCATTCGTGCGGCCGTGGCCCACCATCTCGTCGCCGCGGTCGCGGAAGGCTGCCACGAGCTGCGGGCAATAGTGATAGAGGCTGCTGTTGAGCAGGACCGACGCCGGCAGCGAAAGCTGGTCGAACAGCTCCAGCAGCCGCCAGGCCCCGACCCGGTTGCCATAGTCGCGCCAAGCATAGTTCAACACGTCCGGCTGCGGCCCGCCCGGCGCCAGTTCCGCACCCAGCCCCTCGCCGAACGCGAAATGCTCCAGGTTGAGGCCGATATAGACGGCCAGACGCCGGCCGTTCGGCCAGTCATAGACCGGGCGACGCGGCAGGCCGGAATAGGCATAGCGGCCGTGAGTCGGCAGGTGCATGGCAGCTCAGGCTCCGGGGAATTCGGGCCGCATACTGCGTTTGCGGCATGCCGGCGGTCCAGCCCGCATCGTAGGTCAGGGCCCTGGGATCGTTGCGGTTTTCCGCGTGGTGCGACGAGATGGCCGATTTCGATGCTTGCGGCTGGTATTGAGAATGACTATCACTCTGTTGCACCGCGACAATTCGGGACGGATTCAGATGACGGGGCGGTCTATGTTCACGGCTGCGGGGCGCCTGCTCGGCGGCCTCGCCACGGGCGTTGCGCTGGTTGCCACCGTACCGGCCTGGGCCGACGAGGCCCCGGTATTGGTGGAACTGAACCGGCTGGAAGAGCGCGGGGCGGATTGCCGCGCCTATCTCGTGCTCGACAACCGGGGCAAGGTCGCGTTCGAGGCGTTCAAGCTCGACCTGGTGATCTTCGACAAGGGCGGCGTGATCGCGCGACGACTGGCGCTCGATGTCGGGCCGATGCGGGCAGAGAAGAAGGGCGTGAAGGTCTTCGACCTGGCCGGGCTCGGCTGCCCGGACCTGTCCTCGATCCTGGTCAACGACGTGATCGAATGCGGCGACAAGGGCCGCGACTGCGTTGCACTCATGGAAGTGAGCAGCCGCGGCGCGGTCAAGCTGACGAAGTAGCAGTAGAGGTTCGTTCCAGCCATGGATGCCACCATTCCCGCGGCCGCCCACGCCGCTGCCGGCCATCTTTCGTTCGTCGATTTCTTCTGGATGGCCGATCCCGTCGTGAAGGCGGTGATGGTCGTCCTGCTGGTCGGCTCGGTCGGGGTCTGGGCGGTGGTGGTCGAGAAGATGGCGCGCGGCCGGCGGCTGCGCCGGGCGGTGGCAGCATTCGGCGCAGCACTCGGCGACGGCCGTGGCGTCGACCCGGGGCAGAGCCCGTTCGCCCGCAACGTCCTGGTGGCAGCCGCGCGCGAGCTGGCATTCGATCCGGCCGACGAAAGCCTGGGCGAGCGCCGGATGCGGGTCGAGCGCGCGGCCCGGCGCGCCGGCTTCGACCAGTTGAAACCGCTGGAACTGGGGCTGCCCTTCCTGGCGACGGTGTCCTCGGCCGGCCCCTTCATCGGCCTCTTCGGCACGGTCTGGGGCATCATGAACAGCTTCTCGGCCATTGCCGCCTCGCAGGACACCAGCCTGGCGGTGGTCGCCCCCGGTATCGCCGAGGCCCTGTTCGCGACGGCACTCGGCCTGATCGCGGCGGTCCCGGCCGTCATCGCCTACAACCGCTATGCCACCAGCCTGCGCCGGCTGCAGGGCGAGGTCTCGGCGGCGGTAGAGCGCCTGGGCGGCGAGCTGGTGCATCGCCGCGCGGCCGCCCATCGCATGGCCGCCTAGGGGCAGCCTGTCATGGCCGGTATGATCAACATGGGCGGCGACGATGACGAAGCGCCGCCGCTGGCGGGCGAGATCAACGTCACGCCCTTCGTCGACGTGATGCTGGTGCTGCTGATCGTGTTCATGGTGGCAGCGCCCCTGATGATGGCGGGCGTGCCGGTCCAATTGCCCAAGAGCGAGGCCGCCCGCGTCAGCGCGCCGCGCGAGCCGCTGGTCGTCAGCATCGACCGCGAGGGCAAGATCTTCCTGCGCCAGGACCCGGTGGAGGCCGACGCCTTGCGCAGCAACCTGCTGAAGCTGGCCGAGACCGAGAAGGACGCGGTCGTCTATGTCCGCGCCGACCGCACCATCCCCTATGGCCGGGCGATGGAGGTGCTGGGCATCGTCTCGGCGTCGGGCTTCGGCCGGGTGTCGCTGCTGTCCGAGGCTTCGGCGGCTTCGGCGCCGCCGCCGAAGCCCTGAGGGGCCGGTATTGGCCGATCGTTTCCTCCGCTGGCCCATCGTGGCCTCGATTGCCGGACATGCGGCGATCGTCGGCGCCATGGTCGCCTACCAGGCGATGCAGCCGCCGCCGCCGCCCAAGCCGGTCGAGATCGTCATGACGGCGGTGCCGACCACCATGGACGCCCTGTCCATGAAGGCCGACGACGCAACGCCGGCGCCGCCCGACGCCGCCCAGGTGGCGACGCCGGTCGAGACCGCGCCGCCCGTTCCCGTCGAGGCCGCGCGCCCGGTGCCGGTGGAGACCGTGAAGGCCGTCGAGACCCCGACCACGCCGCCACCGCCGCCGCCCGACGAGGTGAAGACCGCCAAGGCCGAGGAAATCCCGGTCGAGAAGCCGGTCGAGCAGGTGGCCGAGATCGAGCCGGTGGAGACCAAGCCGGTCGAGGAGCGCCTGGAAAC
Source organism: Stella humosa (assembly GCF_006738645.1). GTDB lineage: Bacteria > Pseudomonadota > Alphaproteobacteria > ATCC43930 > Allostellaceae > Allostella > Allostella humosa. The sequence goes on from NZ_AP019700.1 coordinate 1,824,835, forward strand.
CCAGGCCCGCGACGTCACCCCGCCGCCGCCCAAGCCCCGCCGCCCGACACCGCCGCGGCGCGAGCCGACCCGGTGGCGGCCACCGCGCCGCCGTCGCCCAACCCGCGGCCGCAGCCCCCGGCACCGGCGCCCATCGCCGACGCCGCGCCGTCCCCCAGCCCGGCGCCGCCCGCCCAGACCGCGATGGTGTCGGCGCCGGCACCGCGTCCGTCGCGCCCGGCCGGTCCGTCGCAGTCCTATTTGTCCGCGCTGCGCGCCCAGCTCGAGCGCCATAAGACCTATCCGCCCGCCGCCCAGCGCCGCCGCATGGAAGGCACGACGACCGTGCGCTTCACCATCACCCGCGCCGGCGTGATCCTGAACGCGCGCATCCTCAACAGCTCCGGCCATTCGATGCTCGATCGCGAGGTCGAGGAGCTGCTGCAGCGGGCCAGCCCGCTGCCGGCCTTGCCGCCCGATGTCGAGACCGAGCAACTGGAGATCGTCGTCCCGATCAGCTTCTACCTGCGCTGACGCCGGCCCGCGCGCAGGGGCTATTCGGCGTCGACGACGATGACCACCCGGCGGTTCTCGCGCCGCCCGCCGGCCGAACGGTTGTCCTCGATCGGCCGGCGGGCGCCGGTACCTTCGATGGCGATATCCTGGCGCTGCATGCCGGCCGCGATCATCGCCTCGGCCACCGCGGCGGCGCGGCGCTGCGAGAGCGCGTCGTTGTAGGCGGCGGCGCCGGTGTCGTCGGTGTGTCCCTCGACCCGGCCGCGCCGGATGTCGACCGACAGCAGGGTGCGTGCGATGCGGGCGATGTTCGCCGCCTGACCATCGGCCAGCCGGCTTTCGTTCACGCCGAACAGCAGCTTGTCGGACATGCCGAATTCCCACGTGCCGTCACCCGGCTGGAAACCCAGGTCGCGCAGCGCTGCCATCTGCGTCGCCGTCAGGCCGCGGGTGGGCGGTGGGGCGGGGCCGGCGGCGTGGCGCAGGCGGCCAGCATGCCCGCTGCCGCCAGCAGGCCGGCGATGATGCGCAAGGTGAGGCGTCGGACGAGAACCATCTGTATTCTCCGGCAGCGGCGGCCTGTGCCGGCCCTACTGGCCGGCGGGCCGGCGTCCCCCGCGCGATCGCTGCTTGCTCGCATACATCGCAGCGTCCGCCACGCGCAGCAGCCCTTCGGCGTCGCGGGCGTGCTCGGGAAACAGCGCGATGCCGATGCTGACCGAGGGTGTTATGGCATCTCCGGACGGTAGGGCAAGCGGTTGTGAAATGCTCGCCTGGATTCCGTCCGCGATCCGCTCGGCATCGTCGGGCTCGCCAATGGCCGGCAGCAGGGCCGCGAACTCGTCGCCGCCCAGGCGGGCGACGATATCGCCCGCGCGCAGGCGCGCCTGCGCGCGCTGGGCGACCGCGGCCAGGACCATGTCCCCGGCGGCATGGCCGAAGCGGTCGTTCGTTTCCTTGAAGCGGTCATTGTCGAAGAACATCACCGCCAGCCGCCCGCCTGCGGCCTCGGCCGCGCGCACCGCCATGGCCAGTCGCTCTTCGAACAGGGCGCGGTTGGGCAGGCCGGTCAGGCTGTCATGGTTGGCACGGTGGGCGAGGGCCGCGTGCTCGCGCTGGAGGCTGCCCTGCCACGCCTGCAACTCGCCCAGCAGGGCGTTGAAGTCGCGGCCGAGCGCGTCCATTTCGATGATCGGCGTCGGCGGCACCCGGCGCTCGAAGGCGCGCTCGCGGCGGGCCGCGTGGGCGACCTGCGCCAGTGCCTGGAGCGGGCCGACGATGCTGCGCTGCAGGTGGCGCACCACCAGCGCGGAGGCCAGCGTCGCGAGCGCGAAGCAGACGACGGCCCCGACCAGCGCCCCGGCCAGGAACTCCGTCAGCCCGCCGCCGCTGCCATGCAGCCTAACCGTGCCCACGACCTCGCCCTCATGGACGATCGGCACCAGGAACGGGGTAGAGAACGCCATCCGCCCGATCCAGCGCTCCAGGCGATCGAGCAGGCCGCTGTGGGGCTGCTCCCACGATGCCAGGATGGTGCCGTCGCGCAGGATGAGGGCGATGTCCGCCACCTCCCGCACCGCCCCCAGAAGCTCGATCGCTTCCGCGGCTGCCCGCGGATCGGCGAACACGACGGCGGCCTCGGCGGTGTAGGCGGCCGACTGCGCGATCAGTTCGAGGTTGTGATAGGCGTAGGCGTGGATGATCGCCAGGCCGGTCAGCACGATGCTGGCACCCGTCATGCCGATCGCCAGCAGGATCAGCCGGAAATGGGTGCGGCCCAACAGATGCTGCAGGGTCGGCCCGGCCGGGGCAGGGGCCGTGGCCGCGGGCATGGGCGTGGTCGGCTGATGCGCGCCGGCGTTCATGACCGCTGCTCCGGCGGCCGGGCCAGGCGCAGGACGCGAGGATTGACGCGGGTGCCGCTGCGGGCGACGGCGTCCAGGTTCATCTGGAACGCGAGGCGGTCGCCCTCGGTGCGCAGGCAGAACATGCCGCCGCTGCGGCAGGCCGGGTCGCGCTCGAAGACGGTCAGGATGGGGCGGCCGGCGATGGCCGACATCAGGTGGGGCAGTTCGCCCTCGGCCAGTTCGCCCACATGCACCGCGTCGCAGGCCTGGCCGATCCCCGGGTCCGGCGCGGCAAAGCGGGTGACCAGGATCGTCCGGCCAGGCGTGGTGCGGGTGGTCGCAGGCCAGTCGGCGGCATCGTCGGAACGGCCGACGACGCACAGCCGCACGGGGTCCGGGTCGGCCGGCCAGCGCGTGTAGCTGATGATGCCGCGGACGATGGCCCACATGGCGCCCGCTCGCGCATCGACCGGCTGGGCCGACGGCGTCTGGCCTTCGGCGCGGCTGCCCGCCGATAGGGCGGCGATCAGCCCCAGGGCGACCAGCGCTGTCCGGTTGGAGACGGTGAAGCCGGATTGCAGGCGTGGCATCGCGCTATCGTATTCCGCGCATCGACCGCTTGGACAGCGCAAAGGTCGGCGGGGCCGGGGCCCTCAGCGCAGGACCAGCAGGGCCAGCATCGCCGTGCCGATGGCGATGCGATACCAGGCGAACGGCACGAAGCCGTGGCGGGCGACGAAGCCGACCACCGCGCGCACCACCAGCAGGGCGGCCAGGAACGCGGCCACGAAGCCGATGGCGATCACCGCCCCGCCGGACATGTCCAGCGAATCCCGGTTGCGGAACAGGTCGTAGGCGGTGGCGGCCGCCATCGTCGGGACGGCCAGGTGGAACGAGAATTCGGTCGCCGTCCGCCGGTCGAGGCCCAGCAGCATGCCGCCCAGGATGGTGGCGCCCGAGCGGGATACGCCGGGGATCATGGCGACCGCCTGGCAGAGGCCGATGCGGAGCGCCAGTCCGAAGCGGATGTCGTCGACGTCGGCGACCCGCGCCACAGGCTTCATGCGCTCCACGGCCAGGATCACGAAGCCGCCGAGGATCAGCGCCACCGACACCACCCAGGGGGAGAACAGCACCTCCTTGATGAAGCGGTGGGCGAAGAAGCCGATCAGCAGGGCCGGCAGCACGCCGAAGAAGAGGTTGCCATAGAAGCGCTGGGCCGCGGGGTCGTGGCCGAGGCGCCCCAGGCTGCCGAACAGCCGGTCGCGATAGAGCCAGCAGACGGCCAGGATGGCACCGAGCTGGATCGCGATCTCGAACACCTTGCCGGGCGGCCCGCGAAAGCCGATCAGGTCGACGGCCAGTAGCAGGTGGCCGGTCGACGACACCGGGATGAACTCCGTCAACCCCTCGAGCAGGCCGAGCAGGGCGGCTTGAAGCGCGGTCGAGAGGTCCATCGGGGTGTCCCGATCGCGAAGCAGGGAGAAAAGGGGCCGGAAGGGCGATGGTGGGCGCGGTAGGGATTGAACCTACGACCCCCGCGGTGTGAACACGGTGCTCTCCCACTGAGCTACGCGCCCGCCCGGCGGATGGCTTATAGTGGCCCGCGTCCGGCCAAGTCAACCATGGCCGGCGATCCCGTGCGGAGAAAGGGCGGACGATGCGCAGCCTGCGAATGCTGGGGGTGCTGGGGGCCTGGCTGGTACTGGGGCCGGCGGCCGCGCTGGCGGCCCCGAAGTCGATCGAGCTGCAATACGACGTCTACACCGCCGGCCTGCCGACGCTCGCCCTGAAGCTCGACATCGCCTTCACGGGCGAAGGGTACCGCGTCGCCGCCGACATGCAGACGCAAGGGCTGGCCGGGTTCCTTTTCCCCTGGCACTACCAGAGCGTATCGGAAGGGGTGGTGGCGGGCGGCGACCTGCGGCCCGCCCTCTATCGCACGACCAGCACCGCGTCGGGCAAGACCAAGACTGCCCGCCTGGTCTATCGCGCCGACGGCACCGTGGCGGCGACGGCGGAACCCGCGGTGGAGGAGGGGCGGGACCCGGTGCCGCCGGGGCTGACCCGGGGGTCCGTCGACATCCTGACCGCTGTCCTGCGCGTCACGCGGCGGCTGGAGTCGACGGGGCGATGCGATGGCGAAGTGCCGGTCTATGATGGCTTGCGCCGCTATGACCTCGTCTTCAGCGATGGCGGGCTCGACCGGTCCAACGCCATGACCGTGTCGGCCGTGCGCCGCTGCTCGGCCTCCATGCGCCGGCTGGCGGGGTTCCTGAAGACACTTTCGCCGTGGGACGACGGCGACGATGCGCGCGCGGCCGCCATCGCGGTGGCCTCGCTGGGCGGGGACCTGCCGCTGGTGCCGGTCCGGCTCGACCTGGCAACGCCGATCGGCATGGCCTATGCCGAGCTGGCATCGGTCAAGATCGACGGCCGGGCCCTGCCGGCGCCGGGCGATGACATCTCCGTCGCCAAGGGGCCGGCGCCAAGGCGCTAGCTATCCGGCAGGGATTGCCGCCGATGCGGCCTGGATGAGGGCGCACACGGCATGCAGGTCGGGGACGACGCCGGTGCACAGGGAATGGATCTCCGGCGTCGGCACCAGCAGGTCGGGCACCATGAAGGTCATCATGCCGGCCGCGGCGGCGGAGCGGACCCCGTTGTGGGAATCCTCCAGGGCCAGGCACCGGCCGGGTTCCACGCCCAGGCGCCTGGCCGCCGTCAGGAACGGGTCGGGTGCGGGCTTGCCGGCGGCGTAGTCGCCATGGCCGATCACCGCGTGGAACCGCTCGGTCAGGCCATGGGCGGCCAGATGGCTCTGCACTGTGGAATGGGCCGACGAGGTCGCGATGCAGCGCGGCATGGCGAGCCGGTCGAGAAGATCGAGCAGCTCGACGACACCCGGCTTCAGCCGCAGTTGCGTGGCCGCCAGCAGGTCGAAATGCCCGACCATCCCGGCAAAATAGGCATCGATGGGGAAATCCGGCCCCATCTGCTCCAGCAGAAGCACCCGGCTGCGGACCCACGGCACGCCGATGGTGCCGTGGATGACCGCCGCCGGCAGGTCGTGCCCGCCGGCTACGGCCGCCGCCAGGAATGCTTCCTGGTAGAGGGCCTCGGTATCGAAGATCAGCCCGTCCATGTCGAAGATCACGGCGGCGGGCATCTGCGGCAGCGTCATCTGCGGCAGCGTCATGTCCGGCTAGCGCGCGGCCACGCGGGCGATGGCGGTCGGCAGGTCGGCGAAATCGTCGATGATGGCGTCTGCGTGCAGCTCTGCCAGCGGCACCCGCGCATAGCCGTAGGATACGGCCACGACCGGCACTCCGGCCGCCTTGGCGGTGGCGACGTCGTGCTCGTTGTCGCCCACCATCAGCGCCTGGGCCGGCGTCAGGCCGAGGCCGGCGATGGCGGCCAGCAGCGGGGCCGGGTCGGGCTTCTTGACCGGCAGGCTGTCGCCGCCGACGACCGAGGTCAGCAGCCGGTCGAGGCCGAGGCTGGCCAGCATCAGGCGGGTGGCGCGCTCGGGCTTGTTGGTGCAGAGGCCGAGCTTGTGGCCGGCCGCGGCCAGCCCCTCCAGCGTTGCCATGACGCCCGGATAGGTCTCGGTGCTGTCGGCCGAGATCGGCTCGTAGATTTCCAGGAAGCGCTTGCCGTGCCGGGCCAGCGTGTCGCCTTCGACGGGCCGGCCGGCGGCGGCAAAGCCGCGCTCCACCAGCTTCAGGGCGCCGTCGCCGATCATCCGGCGCACGGCGTCCAGCGGCCGGGGCTCCAGCCCCTGTTCGGCCAGCAGGCGGTTGAGGGCGGTGCGCAGGTCGGCGGCGCTGTCGACCAGCGTCCCGTCAAAGTCGAAAATGATCGCGGGGAAACGCTCTGGCGTCATCGAAGGTCACAATCTTTGAGGGTCGGCCGGCTTGACCCTGCGCCGGACGGCCGATATCCGACCGGGAAGCGCATCCTGCCGGCCGGCGGGAAGGGCAACGAATTTATTAGCGGGTCGGGGTTCCCATGACCACTGGCGACAATCGGACGACCGCCCCCACGCTCGCGATCGTGCTGGCCGCGGGCGAGGGCACGCGCATGCGCTCGACCCAGCCCAAGGTGATGCACAAGGTGGCGGGCCGCACGATGGTGGGCCATGTCCTGGACGCCGTCGCCGGCGCCGGCGTGACCGATGTCGTCGTCGTCGTCGGCCCCGGCATGGAGGCCTTGGCCAAGGCCGTCGCCCCCCACCCGATCGCCATCCAGCAGGACCGCCGCGGCACGGCCCACGCGGTGCTGGCCGCACGGGATGCGATCGCAGCGGGTGCGGGCGATGTCCTGGTCGTCTTCGGCGACACCCCACTCGTGTCGTCCGAGACCATCGGCCGGCTGCTGGCCGAGCGTCGGCAGGGTGCGGCCGTCGCGGTCCTGGGCTTCCGCCCGGCCGACCCGTCGCCTTACGGCCGCTTCGTGCTGGATGCCGATGGCGGGCTCGCGCGCATCGTCGAGGCCAAGGACGCGACCGAGGATGAGCGCCGCATCGGCCTGTGCAATGCCGGGCTGATGGCGATCGACGGGGCCCGCGCGCTGGATCTGCTGGACCGGGTCGGCTGCGACAATGCCAAGGGGGAATTCTACCTGACCGACCTCGTCGCCGTTGCCCGCGCGGCGGGTGCCGCCTGCCGCTTCGCCGAGGCCCCGGTCGAGGAACTGATGGGCGTCAACACCCGCGCCGACCTGGCCGCCGCGGAGGCCGCGATGCAGGACCGCCTGCGCCGCCGCGCGATGGCCGAGGGCACGACGCTGGTGGCGCCCGAGACCGTGTTCCTGGCGGCCGACACGCGGCTTGGCCGCGACACGGTGGTCCACCCCCATGTCGTCTTCGGTCCCGGCGTGACGGTGGGCGAGGGGGTGGAGATCCGCGCCTTCAGCCACCTGGAGCAGGCGACCGTGGGCGACGGCGCCATCGTCGGCCCCTATGCCCGCCTGCGGCCGGGGGCGGAGCTGGGGGCGGGCGCCCATGTCGGCAACTTCGTCGAGATCAAGGCGGCGACGCTGGGGCCGGGGGCCAAGGCCAACCATCTGGCCTATATCGGCGACGCCACGGTGGGGGCCGGCGCAAACATCGGTGCCGGCACCATCACCTGCAACTATGACGGCTTCGGCAAGTACCGGACCGAGATCGGGGCGGGGGCCTTCATCGGCTCCAACACCGCCCTGGTGGCGCCGGTATCGGTCGGCGCGGGTGCCATCGTCGGCGCCGGTAGCGTCATCACCGAGACCGTGCCGGACGAATCGCTGGCGATCGGCCGGTCACGCCAAGCGACGAAGCCGGGCGTGGCCCCGGCCTATCGCGCGCTGCGCCGGGCGCGGCGCGAGGGGAAGGTCTGAACATCATGTGCGGCATCATCGGCATCGTCGGCGTCCACCCCGCGGCCCCCCTGCTGCTGGAGGGGCTGAAGCGGCTCGAATATCGCGGCTACGACAGCGCCGGCATGGCGACGCTGGTCGACGGCCGCATCGACCGGCGCCGCGCCGAGGGCAAGATCGTGAACCTGGAAGGGGTGGTGGCCGACCAGCCGCTGGCCGGCACCATCGGCATCGGCCACACGCGCTGGGCGACCCATGGCGTGCCCAACGAGGCCAATGCCCACCCGCACGCCACAGATCGCGTGGCGCTGGTCCATAACGGCATCATCGAGAACTTCGCCGAGCTGCGCGACGAGCTGCGCCGGTTGGGCCATGCCTTCGAGAGCGAGACCGATACCGAGGCCGTGGCTCACCTCGTCAGCCACCACCTGGCGGCCGGCCTGTCGCCCGAGCAGGCGGTGGCCCGGACCCTGAAGCGCCTGCACGGTGCCTTCGCCTTCGCCATGGTCTTCGCCGGCCATGATGACCTGATGATCGGCGCCCGGCGCGGCAGCGCGCTGGCGGTGGGCTATGGCGACGGCGAGATGTATCTGGGCTCGGACGCGCTGGCTCTGGCGCCGCTCACCCGCCGCATCTCCTATCTCGAGGAGGGCGACTGGGTCGTCATCCGCCGCGGCGGTGCCTCTGTGTTCGATGCCGAGGACCGGCCGGTCGAGCGTGCGGTGCGCGAGACCGCCGTGTCCGGCGCCTTCGTCGGCAAGGGCAACCACCCCCACTTCATGCACAAGGAGATCTTCGAGCAGCCGGGGGTGATCGGCGACACGCTGCAATCCTTCATCAACCCGGCGACGCGCTCGGTCCACCTGCCGGGCCTGCCCTTCGACCTGGCGGCGATCCCCAAGGTGACGATCGTCGCCTGCGGCACGTCCTTCTTCGCGGGCATGGTGGCGAAATACTGGCTGGAGCGGATCGCCCGCCTGCCGGTCGAAATCGACATCGCGTCGGAGTTCCGCTACCGCGCGGCCGACATGCCCGAGGGCGGCCTCGCCCTGTTCATCTCGCAGTCGGGCGAGACGATCGACACGCTGGCCGCGCTGCGCTACGCCCGCAGCCAGCGCCAGCACATCGCCGCCATCGTCAACGTGCCCGAGAGCACCATGGCGCGCGAGGCCGACGTGGTGCTGGCGACGGTGGCCGGGCCAGAGATCGGCGTCGCCTCGACCAAGGCGTTCACGACCCAACTCGTCGTGCTGGCCTGCCTGACCCTGGCGCTGGCCCGGGCGCGCGGCAAGCTGGATGCCGCCGGCGAGGCCGAACTGGCCCTGGCGCTGGCCGACCTGCCGTCGGCGTCGGCCGCCGTCCTGGCCGAGGAACCGGCGCTGCGCGCGCTGGCGAGCCACATCATGGGCGCCCGCGACGTGCTCTATCTCGGCCGCGGCACGGCCTACCCGATCGCCATGGAAGGCGCGCTCAAGCTGAAGGAGCTGTCCTACATCCATGCCGAGGGCTACGCCTCCGGCGAGATGAAGCACGGGCCGATCGCGCTGATCGACGATGCCGTGCCGATCGTCGTGGTGGCGCCGCCCGACGAGCTGTTCGAGAAGACCGCGTCGAACCTGCAGGAGGCTCTGGCGCGCGGCGGCCGGGTGATCATGCTGTCGGACGCGGCCGGCGTCGCCCGCTTCCAGGGCCAGATCGAGGGGGCGGCGGCCATGCCGAAGATCCATCCCTTCGTGGCGCCGATCCTCTACGCCATCCCGGTCCAGCTCCTGGCCTATCACGTGGCGGTGCTGAAGGGCACCGACGTCGACCAGCCGCGCAACCTCGCCAAGAGCGTCGTCGTCGAATAGGTGGGTTGCCGCAAGAGCAGGTGACCGGCTGGGGTGGGGGGACTAGAGTGCGGCCACCCCAGCTTCCCAACGCCAGCCCCCCAGCGGAGGAATTCGCATGCAGCTCAAGGACCCCACGCTGTTTCGCCAGCAGTGCTATGTCGACGGTGCCTGGATCGACGCCGATGGCGGCGGCACCATCGAGGTCACCAACCCGTCCAGCGGCGACCGCATCGGCACCGTGCCGAAGATGGGTGCCACCGAGACCCGGCGCGCGATCGAGGCGGCCAATGCCGCCTGGCCGGCCTGGCGGGCCAAGACCGCCAAGGAGCGCGCCACCATCATGCGCAAGTGGTTCGACCTGATGATGGCGAACCAGGACGACCTCGGCACCATCATGACGACCGAGCAGGGCAAGCCGCTGGCCGAGGCCAAGGGCGAGGTCGCCTATGCCGCGTCCTTCATCGAGTGGTTCGCCGAGGAGGGCAAGCGCATCTATGGCGACACCATCCCGCAGCACCAGGGCGACAAGCGCATCGTCGTGTTGAAGGAGCCGATCGGCGTCGTCGCCTGCATCACGCCCTGGAACTTCCCGGCCGCCATGATCACCCGCAAGGCCGGCCCGGCGCTGGCCGCCGGCTGCCCGGTGGTGATCAAGCCCGCCAGCGCCACGCCCTATTCGGCACTCGCCCTGTGCGAACTGGCCGAGCGTGCGGGCGTGCCCAAGGGCATCATCAACGTCGTCACCGGCGGCGCCAAGGATGTCGGCGGCGAGATGACGGGCAACCCCATCGTCCGCAAGCTGTCCTTCACCGGCTCGACCGAGATCGGCAAGGTGCTGATGCAGCAGTGCGCGGCCACCGTGAAGAAGGTGTCGATGGAACTGGGCGGCAACGCTCCCTTCATCGTCTTCGACGATGCCGACCTGGATGCCGCGGTCGAGGGCGCCATCGCGTCCAAGTATCGCAATGCCGGCCAGACCTGCGTCTGCGCCAACCGCCTGCTGGTGCAGGACGGCGTCTATGACGAGTTCGCGGCCAAGCTGTCGCAGGCGGTATCGGGCCTGCGCGTCGGCGACGGCTTGCAGGCCGGCGTCACCCAGGGCCCGCTGATCGACATGCAGGCGGTCGCCAAGGTCGAGGAGCACATCAAGGACGCGGTTTCCAAGGGTGCCCGCGTCGTCGTCGGCGGCAAGCGGCACGCGCTGGGCGGCAGCTTCTTCGAGCCGACCGTGCTGGCCGACGTGACGACCAAGATGGCGGTCGCCCGCGAGGAGACGTTCGGTCCGGTCGCCCCGCTCTTCCGCTTCAAGACCGACGCGGAGGCCGTGCAGATGGCCAACGACACCGAGTTCGGCCTGGCCGCCTACTTCTTCAGCCGCGACATCACGCGGATCTGGAAGACGTCGGAGGGGCTGGAATACGGCATCGTCGGCATCAACACCGGCATCATCTCGACCGAGGTCGCCCCCTTCGGCGGCATGAAGGAATCCGGCATCGGCCGCGAAGGCTCGAAGTACGGCATCGATGACTTCCTGGAGATGAAGTACCTCTGCATCGGCGGCATCGCCTGAGGCGATTGCCGGATTTTTCCGGGAATGGCGGGGACCGGTCGCAAGGCCGGTCCCCGTCGCCGTTCAGGCGATATCGTCCCCACTGCTCGACCCCCGCTATTCCATGAAGTAGCCGACGCCGAAGGGATCGGGCGCCTCCGGCGGCCGCTCCAGCAGGTCGTCCAGGCTGACGCCTTCCAGCGTGATGCTGTTGCCGTCGCCCAGGTCGATCACGACATTACCGTCGGCGTCGACCGACAGGCGGCCGTTCAGGTCGCCGGGGTCGTCGATCGTCGTCCCGTTGGCGCCGGGCTCGACGATAATGTGGTCGTTGTCGGGGTCGAAGTCGGTGATGCGGTCGCGGCCCGAGCCGCTGCCGAAGAAGAAGGTGTCCTTGCCGTCGCCGCCGGTGATCTGGTCGTCGCCGCTGCCGTCGCGGATCGTGTCGCGGCCGGTGCCGCCATCCACGGTGTCGGCCCCCGGCCCCCCCTCGATGTGGTCGGCGCCGTCGCCGCCCGCCAACTGGTCGTCGCCCTGGCCGCCCAGCAGCGTGTCGTTGCCGAGGTCGCCTGACGCCGTGTCGCTGCCCGACCCGCCATGGATCAGGTCGCGGCCCTTGCCCCCGAACAGCAGGTCGTCGTCGCTGCCCGGCGGGCCGGGGGCGATCAGGGGATGGTCGCCGAAGATGGTGTCGTCGCCCTCGCCACCCTGGGCCGTGTCGGCGCCCAGGTCGCCATAGATCAGGTCGCCGTCGGCCCCGCCCGACAGCAGGTCGGCGTCCGCGCCGCCATGCAGCGTGTCGCGGCCGCCCTCGCCGGACAGGGTGTCGGCGCCGCCATTGCCATTCGCGAAGTCGTCCCCGCCGCCGCCCAGGACCACGTCGTTGCCCTTATTGCCGAACAGGGCATCGCTGTCGCCGTCGCCCGCCAGCTGGTCGTCGTCCGCGCCGCCATGCAGCGTGTCCTGCCCGTCGCCGCCCGACAGGGTGTCGCCACCCTTGTTGCCGAGCAGCGCGTCGTCCTCACCCTCGCCATGAATGACGTCGCGCTCGTCGCCGCCATGGATCAGGTCGTCGTCGCCGCCGCCGAAGATCGTGTCGGCATCCGTGCCGCCCAGGATGGTGTCCGCGCCGGGGGCGGTCTCGGCAGCGGTGCCGCCATAGGCCAGCCGGCCGTCGCTGCCGACGTAGATGAAGATCGTGTCGGCGCCGGTTCCGATGGTGGGGCCGCCGCCGGAGATCGTCTCGGCCGTTTCGCTGCCATAGATCAGCCGGTCGCCGACATCGATATGGATATGGACCGTGGCGCCGTCGGCGTGGATCGTCTCTCCCCCGCCGCCGATCGTGTCGTAGGGGCCGTCGCCATAGATCAGGTCGCCGCTGCCGGATGGCGCCCCTTCGGCCGGCCCGCCTTCGATCCGGTCGCCGCCGCCGTCGCCCGCGATCGTGTCGCCGCCGCTGCCGCCTGCGATCACGTCGTCGCCGGGGCCGCCGAACAGGATGTCGCGGCCGGGGCTCGACCCGCCCGCGATGGTGTCGTTGCCCTTGCCGCCGAGGATGGTGTCGTCGCCGCTGCCGCCGGCGATGATCTCGCCGTTGCTGGTGCCCGTGAACATCGCCATGGCCGCACTCCCGCGCTGACCTGCTTGCCTGGGAACGCAAGAAACGATGGCCGGAGCGCACCCCGGTTCAACCATCGGTGCAAGCGCCGCTGCAACCCTACGCCGGTTTCATGGCTCTATACAACCGCAAGTCGTACGGCCTCCGCCGTGCCATTCGCGCCGGCCAGTCCGGACGGACGCCGAATCCCTTGAGTGCCGCGGCGTCTGGGCCGATGCTCGGCCGCTCGGGATCGGGGAGCGAGCGGAAAGCGCCTATGGCGAACGACGGAAAGAACGCAATCGCGGGCGATGACGCGGAGGGGCTGGCCTCCCTGGCAGTGTCCGATGCGAAGTTCGACCTGCCTCGGTTCGACGGGCCGATCCGCAGCTACGTCATCTGCGCCTCGCCGCGCTCGGGCAGCACGCTGCTGACGACGCTGCTGCATGGCACGGGCCGCATGGGCGTGCCGGCGGAGTATCTGAACCCCCGCTTTCTCCAGGCCGAGATGTCCCGGCGGTTCGACGTGCTGCTCGACGACGGGCGCATCGTCGGCCCGCGCTACCTCCAGGCGCTGCTCGACCGGCGCACCACCGCCAACGGCGTCTTCGGCATCAAGATCCTGATGGCCCAGATGCAGAGCTGGACCCCGGTGCAGCAGTTCCGCGGGCTGCTCCAGGGCGCCACGTTCCTGTGGCTGCGCCGGCGCGACAAGCAGGCCCAGGCCCTGTCGATGGCCATGGCCCAGGCGACACAGGTCTGGCACCGCCAGGCCGGCGACCCCGAGGCCCCGGTGCCGGCAGTGAAGTTCGACGCGGCCCATCTGCGCCGGTCGCTCGGCATCGTCCTGGCCGAGGACTTCGCCTGGCGGCAGTTCTTCGCAATCAACCGGACCACCCCCATATCGGTGGACTACGAGGACCTGGTCGCCGATCCGGGGATGGTATGCCGCTCGCTGGCCGATGCCGTCGGGGTCGGGGACCTGCCTTCCATCGATCTGGAGCAGGCCATCACCAAGCCGACGGCCGGCACGGCCAATGCTGAGTGGCGGCGGCGCTGGGACCGGTCGCTTCGCTTTCGCTAGGCGCCGGGGCGGGGTAGGTTCGCCGCCAGTCATCGAAGCCGGTCATTCAGGAAGGACCATCCATGCTGCCGTCGAAGAAGGTGCTGACGCTGGCCGCCGCTAGGATCGTTATGGACGCGGCCGAGGCGGAGGCGACGCGCAACGGCTGGCGCGTCTCCATCGCCATCGTCGACGACGGCGGCTTCCCCGTCCTGATCCAGCGGCTGGACGGGGCTGCCGTAGCCACCGCGGCGACGGCCACCGGCAAGGCCCACACCGCCGCCATCTTCCGCCGGCCGACCAAGGCGATGGAAGACACGGTCAACAATGGCCGCTTCGCGTTCCTGAACGCGCCCGACGTGGTGCCGTTGGAAGGCGGCCTGCCGATCACCGTGGATGGCGACGTGGTGGGTGCGATCGGCGTCAGCGGCGTGAAGTCGAGCCAGGACGCGGAAATCGGCCAGGCCGGCATCGACGCGCTGCTGGCCGGTTGAGCGAGGGGGCTGGCATGGCCGCGGAACGCGACTTCGACCTTTTCGTCATCGGCGCTGGTTCGGGCGGCGTGCGCGCGGCCCGCATCTCGGCCCGCCACGGCGCGCGCGTCGGCATTGCCGAGGAGAGCCGCTATGGCGGCACCTGCGTCATCCGCGGCTGCGTGCCTAAGAAGCTGCTGGTCTACGGCTCGGCCTTCCGCGACGCCTTCGAGGACGCCCGCGGCTTCGGCTGGGACGCCCACCTGCCGGCATTCGATTGGCCGAGCCTGATCGCCGCCAAGGACCGCGAGATCGGCCGGCTGGAGGGGATCTATCGCAAGCTGCTGTCCGATGCCGGGGTGACGCCGATCGAGGGCCGCGCGCGCCTGGTCGACGCCCACACGGTCGAGGTCGCGGGCCGGTGCTACACCACGGACAAGGTGCTGGTGGCGACCGGCGGCTGGCCGGTGGTGCCGCCGATCCCGGGCCGCGAGCACGCGATCACCTCCAACGAGGCGCTCGACCTGCCGACCTTGCCGCGGCGCGTCGTCATCGTCGGCGGCGGCTTCATCGCGGTGGAGTTCGCGGGCATCTTCAACTCGCTCGGCAGCGAGACGACGATGCTGGTGCGCGGCGAGCAGTTGCTGCGCGGCTTCGACGACGACGCCCGCATCGAGATGGCGCGCGAGATGTCCGCCCGTGGCATCACCATCCATGCCCGCACCCTGCCGGCCGCCATCACCGGCGACGAGATGGGCCTGACCGTGCGCACCGCCATCGGCCAGGAACTGGCGGCCGACGCCGTCCTGTTCGCCACGGGCCGGGAGCCCAACAGCAAGGGCATCGGGCTGGAGGAGGCCGGCGTGAAGCTGGGCGAGGGCGGCGCCGTCGCGGTCGACGAGTGGTCGCGCACCAGCGTCGAGAACATCTTCGCCGTCGGCGATGTGACGGACCGCGTGAACCTGACCCCGGTCGCGATCGCCGAGGGCCATGCCTTCGCCGATACCCAGTTCGGCGGCCGGCCACGCCGCATCAGCCACGACAACATCGCCAGCGCCGTGTTCGGCCAGCCGCCGCTTGCCGCCGTCGGCCTGACCGAGGCCGAGGCGCGGGCCAGGCATGGCGAGGTGGACATCTACCGGTCGCGTTTCCGGCCGATGAAGCACACCCTGTCGGGCCGCGAGGAACGGACGATGATGAAGCTGGTGGTGGACGCCGCCAGCGACCGCATCCTGGGCGCCCACATGGTCGGCGCCGACGCGCCCGAGATCATCCAGGGCCTCGCCATCGCGATCACGGCCGGCGCCACCAAGGCGCATTTCGACCGCACCATCGGCATCCATCCGACCGCGGCCGAGGAGTTCGTGACGATGCGCGAGAAGGTGGCACCGGCCGTGAAGGTGGCCGCCGAATAAGGGTGTCGGGCGGCCCGTCGACGGTTGTTGACAGGCCGCCGCCCGCCCGGCGATGCTCTGCGACAGCGCGCCCTGGGGCGCCACCTGTCCGCGGCAAGGGGGCGATGCCTCCACCCAGCCTGGTTGATTCGATCCCCGAATCCGACCTTCTTCCGGCCTGTCTTCAGCGGACATCAGGCATTCCCTCGGAAGGAAGGTTCTCATGGCCCGCCGGTTCGGTCCGCGAAGCACCGTCGACAGCTTGAAGAAGGCCGCCAAGTCGTGGCTGCGCCAGTTGCGCGCGGGCGATGCGGCCGCGCGCGGGCGCCTGATCCGGGCATGGCCCGGCGCCCCCGACGATCCTGGCCTGCGCGATGTCCAGCATGCGCTGGCGCGTGAATATGGCCTGGCCGGCTGGACGGCGCTGCGCGAGGCGCTGGCCGTTCGCGCGCTGGCGGGGCTCGGCCACCGCGAGCGGGTGGACATCGTCCTGCACCATGTCTGGGAGGGCGATCCCGTTGCCGCTGCCCGCATCCTGGGTCGCTATCCCGAGATCGCGCGCGACAGCCTGCACGCGGCCGTGGTCTGCGGCGACCGGGCGGAGGTCTCGCGCCGGCTGGCGGCCGATCCGGCTGGCGCCAATGCCACCGGCGGGCCGCTGAACTGGCCGCCGCTACTCTACCTCGCTTTCGCCCGGCTGCCCGTGCCGCCGGGCGAAGGCGATGCCCTGGCGATCGCGACGGCGTTGCTCGATGCCGGCGCCGATCCCAACGCCCGCTTCAGCGACGACTGGGACAATCCCTTCACGGTGCTGACCGGCGTCATCGGCCAGGGCGAGCAGGGCCGGCCGCCGCACCCCGATGCGCCGGCACTCGTCGACCTGCTGGTGGCGCGTGGCGCCGACCCGTTCGACACCCAGGCGCTCTACGACACCTCGCTCGTCCGCGACGATCCCGAGTGGCTGGAGATTCTGCATGGCGCGTCCACCCGGCGCGGCGACGCGGCGCGCTGGACCACCAAGCCGCCCGGCGGCGGGATCGGGGGCAAGTTCCAGCAATCGGCGATCGACTATCTGCTCGGCAACGCCGTCACCTTCGACCATCCCCGGCGAGTGGATTGGCTGCTGCGCCACGGTGCCGATCCCGACGGCGTCAATTCCTACAGCGGCCTGCCGCACCATGCCGTGGCGCGGCTGGCAGGCTTCGGTCACATCGCCGACCTGCTGGTCCGCCACGGCGCCCGGCCGGTGCCGCTGGCGGACCAGCAGGCGTTCCAGGCCGCCTGCATGATGCTGGACGCCACCACGGCCGCCGAACTGGCCGCGCGCGATCCGGCATGCCTGGCCGATCCTGAGCCGTTGCTGATGGCGGCGGCCCAGGGGCGGGTGGCGGTGATCGACCTGCTGCTCGGCCTGGGCGCTCCGGTCGATGGCGCGCGAGAGGACGGCATGCGCCCGCTGCATGCCGCCGCCCAGCATGGCCATGTCGCCGCCGCGGCCCGGCTGATCGCGGCGGGGGCGGATCTCGACCGGCGCGGGTCGCGCCACAACGCGACACCGCTGGGCTTTGCCGTCCATGGCGGCTTTTCGCCGATGATCGACCTGCTGGCACCCCGGACGCGCGACCCCTTCGACCTCTGCTGGGCGGGCCGGGTCGACCGGCTGGGCGAACTCTTCGACGCCGACCCTGGCCTGGCGGCGGTGCTGGACCCGGGCGGCGGCACGCTGCTGTTCCTGCTGCCGGACGACGAGGACGCGGCCGTGGCGGTGGCAGCACTGCTGCTCGCCCGCGGTGTCGACCCCCGGCGGCCGAACGCCGAGGGCAAGATGCCGGCCCATGTCGCCGGGCGCCGCGGCCTCGACGAGGCGGCCGAGATCATCGCGGCTGCCGCCCGGGCTAGCCCTCGACGCGGGTGACGACCAGGGGGTTGGCGGCCAGCGTGCGGTGGATGGGGCACTTGTCGGCGATCTCCAGCAGCCTGGCCCGGGTCGCGGCGTCCGTGCCGCCCTCGATCGAGATCACCCGCTCGATGCGCTCGATCATCCCGTCGCGGCCTTCGCATTCGGCGCAGTCTCTTGCATGCACCCGGGCATGGCGCAGGCGGACGGCGATGCGGCCGACCGCCAGCCCCTTGCGCTCGGCATACATCCGCAGGGTCATGGCGGTGCAGGCGCCCAGCGCCGCCAGCAGCAGGTCGTACGGGTTGGGGCCGCTGTCGTCGCCGCCGGCCGCGACCGGCTCGTCCGCCCACAGGTGGTGGCGCCCGGCCGCGATCGCCTGGGCATAGCGGCCGTCGCCCGTCTCGTGCACGGTGACGAGGCCGGCTTCGGCCGGCTCGGCCTGGGTCTCGTCGTCGACGTAGTGGGCGGCCCACTCACCGATCATCCGGCCGGCACGGAGACCGTCTTCGCGGCGGGTCAGCAGGTGGTCGGCGCCATCCAGGCTGATGAAGCTGCGGGGATGGCGGGCGGCCACGAAGATGCGGGTGGCCTCGGCGATGCCGACGACCTCGTCGAGCGGGGCATGGCAGACGAGTAGCGCCCGGCGCAGTTCGGCGACGCGGGCGGCCAGGTCGTGGCGCGCCAGGTCGTCGAAGAAGGCGCGCGACAGGCGGAATGGGCGGCCGCCGACCGAAACCTCGGCCGTGCCGTCCGCGTCGAACCGGTCCGGTCGGGCGACGTTGCGCAGCAGGTGGGCGGGCTCCAGCGGCGAGCCGATGGTCGCGACCGCGCGGGCCTCGGGGATGCGATGGGCGGCGGCCAGCATCGCCGTGCCGCCCAGGCTGTGGCCGACCAGCAGGGCAGGGGCGGCATGCGTCCGCCGCAGATGGTCGGCCGCGGCCACCACGTCGTCGATGTTGCCGGCGAAACCTGAGTTGGGGAACTCGCCGTCGCTGTCGCCCAGCCCGGTGAAATCGAACCGCAGGACGCCGAAACCCTTCTCCACCAGCCCGGCCGCGACGCGTGCGGCGGCCAGGCTGTCCTTGGAACAGGTGAAGCAATGCGCCAGGAGCGCCCATGCGCGCGGCGTCCCTGCCACCCGCCGGTCGAGACGCCCGGCCAGTTCGATGCCGCCGGACCCGGGAAAGCCGAACCGTTCGCCTGTCATGCCTGGCACTCCCTTCCGTCCGCCCCCGATCGTCTCCATGTGCGTCTTCGGGGCGGCGGCGGCAACCGCGCGGGCCGCGCCCGAGACGCCGATCAACCGCGGGCTGGCGCGATCGCCCCGCTCGCGGTATGAGGAACGGTTACACCATAGCTGGAGGAAGGGCCGTCCCGGTCGCGAAGAAACGGGGGGGCACCGAGGAAACGATCATGCCGCAGAAATGGACGCCGGACGGCTGGCGCGCGAAGCCCGCAAAGCACATGCCGCAGTATCCCGATGCCGAGGCCCTGGCCCGGGTCGAGGACACGCTCCGCAGCTATCCGCCGCTGGTCTTCGCGGGTGAAGCCCGCCGGCTGAAGACGGCGCTGGGCAAGGTGGCCGAGGGGAAGTCGTTCCTGCTGCAGGGCGGCGACTGCGCCGAGAGCTTCGCCGAGTTCCATCCCAACAACATCCGCGACACCTTCCGCGTGCTGTTGCAGATGGCGGTCGTCCTGACCTATGGCGCCGCCTGCCCGGTGGTAAAGGTGGGGCGCCTTGCCGGCCAGTTCGCCAAGCCGCGTTCCTCGCCGACGGAGGAGATCGGCGGCGTGTCGCTGCCCAGCTATCTCGGCGACAACATCAACGGCATCGAGTTCGACCCGGCGGTGCGCCAGCCCGATCCGCAGCGCATGATCCAGGCGTTCAGCCAGTCGGCCGCGACGCTGAACCTGCTGCGCGCGTTCGCGCAGGGCGGCTATGCCGATCTGCACCAGGTGCATCGCTGGAACCTCGGCTTCGTCGATCGCAGCCCGCTGGGCGAGCGCTACCGCGAGCTGGCCGACCGCCTGACCGAGACGCTGGACTTCATGGCCGCCTGCGGCCTCACGTCCGAGACGACGCCGCAGATCCGCGAGACGGACTTCTTCACCTCGCACGAGGCGCTGCTGCTGCCCTACGAGCAGGCGATGACCCGGGTCGATTCCACGACCGGCGACTGGTACGGCGTGTCGGCCCACATGCTCTGGGTCGGCGACCGCACCCGCCAGCCGGATGGCGCGCATATCGAGTTCCTGCGCGGGATCAAGAACCCGCTCGGCATGAAGGTCGGCCCGTCGATGGACCTCGATGAGCTGATTCGCCTGTGCGACATCCTGAACCCGGAGAACGAGGCGGGACGCCTGACCCTCATCGTCCGCATGGGCCACGACAAGGTGGCGCAGAAGCTGCCGCCGATCCTGCGCGCGGTGAAGCGCGAGGGCCGCAAGGTGGTGTGGAGCTGCGATCCGATGCACGGCAACACGATCAAGTCGGGCTCGGGCTACAAGACGCGGCCGTTCGACCGCATCCTGAGCGAGGTGCGGACGTTCTTCGCCGTCAACCAGGCCGAAGGCACGCATCCGGGCGGCGTCCATTTCGAGATGACGGGCCAGGACGTGACGGAGTGCACGGGCGGCGCCCAGGCGATCAGCGACACCGACCTGTCCGACCGCTACCACACCCATTGCGACCCGCGCCTGAATGCCAGCCAGGCGCTGGAGCTGGCGTTCCTCATCGCCGAGCAGCTGAAGGCGGAGCGGCTGGGCCTGTCGCGCCAGCCGGCCGCGGCCAGCGCGTAACCGGCACCAGACCTTTCCATCATGCCCGCTGACGGGGTCGGGGCGGCACCTTCGGGTGCCGCCCCATCGCCGGCCGCCGACCAGGTCGCGCGGCTGGCTGACAAGTATTTCATCAAGACCAAGGAGACGGTCGGCCGCTTCGGCGACACCCGCGTCACCTATGCCGTGTTCATGCGCCGCCCGGTCATCTGCACGCCGCGCCTGGCGGTCGGCTGGCTGGAGGAGATGGCCCGCGCGCGCGGTGTCGAGTTCGACATCCGCCTGACCCATCCCGAGGGCGCCTGGGTCGGTGCCGGCGAGCCGCTGATGATGCTGTCCGGCCCGCTCTACCACCTGGTCGACCTGGAGACGATCTATCTCCAGAAGCTGGGGCCGGCCTGCGTGGCCGCCTACAACGCCTACCAGATGTGCGTCGACCTACCGAACGTCGACTTCATGGCGATGGACGCGCGCCACTGCGCCGGGGCGGAGATGGCCGACATGATGGCCTATGCCGCGAGCGTCGGCTCGGCCGCGGCCAGGCGCGACGTCGGCGCGCGCGGTTTCGTCGGCAACGCCAACGACGCGACGGCGCACCATTTCGGCCGGGAGCGCGGCATGGGCACGATGCCACACGCGCTGATCGGCTATGCCGGATCGACCGTGCGCGCGGCCGAGATGTACCACGAGGCCTTCCCCGACGAGGCGATGACCGTGCTGGTCGACTATTTCGGGCAGGAGGTGACGGACTCCCTGGCCGTATGCCGCCGCTTCCCCGAGATGGCGGCCGAGGGCCGGCTGGCCTTCCGGCTCGACACCCATGGCGGCCGCTACCTCGAGGGGCTGGACCTCAACAGCTCGTATGCCGTGCTCGACCGCCACGCGCAGCGCTCGATCCGCGGCTATCGCACCGATACCGAGCTGCGCCACCTGGTCGGTACCGGCGTGTCGGCCGCGGCCATCTGGCATCTCCGCGAGCGCCTGGACGAGGCCGGATTCGGGGCGGCCCGCATCGTCGCCAGCTCCGGCTTCAACCCGGGCAAGTGCAAGGCCATGGCGATCGCCGAGGTGCCGGTCGACGTCATCGGCACGGGCTCCTACCTGCCGGAGACCTGGACCGAGACCTATGCCACCTCCGACATCGTCTCCTATGGCGGCAAGCCCAGCGTGAAGGTGGGCCGCGAGTTCCTGCTGCGCTACCTGGATCACTGACGGCCCGGGGGCCGGAAAGGGAAAGCCGATGATGGGCCATGCCTGGAGGGGAGCGTTGGCGGCGCTGCTGCTGGGCGTGCCGGCGCTGCACGCCGCCGAGATGCCCATCATCGACGCCCACCTGCACTACAGCGCCGATGCCTGGGACATGCTGCCGCCGGAGGACGCGGTCGCGATCCTGCGCAAGGCCGGCATCCGCCGTGCGCTCGTCTCCAGCTCCAGCGACGACGGCACGCAGAAGCTGTTCGCGGTTGCCCCCGACCTGATCGTGCCGGAGCTGCGGCCCTATCGCCGGCGTGGCGAACTGTCGAGCTGGATGCACGACCCCACGATCGTGACCCACCTGGAAGACCGGCTGCGCCGCTTCCGCTATGTCGGGATCGGCGAGTTCCACGTCTATGGCGCCGATGCCGACCTGCCGGTGGTGCGCCGCATGGTGGAGTTGGCGCGCGAGCATCGCCTGTTCCTGCACGCCCATTCCGATGCGGCCGCCGTCGAGCGCCTGTTCGCCCAGGACAAGGACGCCACCATCCTGTGGGCCCATTCCGGCTTCGACAGCCCGGCCAACGTGCGCGCCATGCTGGAGCGCCATCCCAACCTGTGGTGCGACCTGGCCTTCCGCAGCGACCATGCGCCCGGCGGCAAGCCCGACCCCGAATGGCGGTCGCTGTTCGAGGCCTTCCCCGACCGCTTCATGGTCGGCACCGACACCTTCGCGCCCGAACGCTGGCACTATGTCGCCCGCCACGCCGAATGGTCGCGCGCCTGGCTGGCCGACCTGCCGGCGCCGCTGGCCGAAGGCATCGCCTGGCGCAACGCCGACCGGCTGTTCGAGCGCTTCGCGGCCGGCCGCTTCCCGGCGCGCACGCAATGAGGCTGTTGCTGGCGGCCCTGTTGCTGCTGGCACCGGTGGCGGCCGCGGCCGAGTGCGGGGACGAGCTGGGCGAGACCGGCGTCCGCCGGATC
This sequence comes from Stella humosa, assembly GCF_006738645.1. GTDB lineage: Bacteria > Pseudomonadota > Alphaproteobacteria > ATCC43930 > Allostellaceae > Allostella > Allostella humosa. The sequence goes on from NZ_AP019700.1 coordinate 1,847,296, forward strand.
GAGCTGCCGCGCTTCACGCTGGCCTACCTGCCCGACACCCCGCTGCTGGCGCCCTCGCAGATGTTCACCCTCCAGGTCGCCGTCTGCGGCCGGGAAGGGGGGCCGGCCCCGGCCCTGGTGCGCGTCGGTGCCTGGATGCCGGAGCATGGGCACGGCATGAACTACGCGCCCTTGCTGTCCGACGAGGGCGAGGGGCGCTGGCGGGTCGACGGCATGATGTTCCACATGCCCGGCCGCTGGGAGGTGACCTTCGACCTCGGCACGGCGCGCCGCACCGAGCGCCTGGTGGCCGAGGAACTGGTCGACTGATGCGCCGGCCCGGGTGGCTGGCGGCGATCCTGCTCGTCGCGGCCGCCCTGTTGGCGGATGCCGCCGCCGCCGAATTGACCCCGGCCGAGACCGCCCGCATCCTGCGCCACGGCCCCTGGCCGCTGGCCTGGCGGCCCGATCCCGGCAACCGGCTGTCGGGCAAGGCAGAGGCGGTCGAGCTTGGCCGCGCACTCTTCTTCGATAGCCGGATCTCGCCGGACGGCACGGTCGCCTGCGCCACCTGCCACCGTCCCGACCGGGCGTGGACGGATGGCCGGCCGGCCAGTCGCGGCCTGGCCGACCATGACCGCAACGCGCCCTCGCTGCTGGATGTGCGGCTATGGCGCTGGTTCGGGTGGGACGGCGCGTCCGACAGCCTGTGGGCGGCCAGCCTGCGGCCGATGCTGGAGCCGGGGGAGATGGGCGGCTCGGTTGCGGCACTGGCCCGGCTGGTGCGCGAGGATGCGGGCCTGCGCGCGCAGTACCGGACGGCGACGGGCGACGCGCCGGCCACCGACGACATGGCCGTCGCCGTCGATGCCGCCAAGGCCCTGGCCGCCTTCCAGGAAACTTTGGTCGGCGGCCGCTCGCCCTTCGACCGGTTCCGCGACGGGCTGGCATCGGGAGACCGGGCGGCGGTGGCGGGATATCCGGCCGACGCGCTGCGCGGCCTGCGCCTCTTCGTCGGCCGCGGTAATTGCAGCGTCTGCCACCTGGGGCCGGCCTTCACGAGCAGCGAGTTCGAGGATGTGGGGGTCGGCTACTTCCTCGGCCGGGGGAAGGCCGATGCCGGCCGCATCGCCGGCATCGACCGGTTGCGCGCCAGCCCCTTCAATCGGCTGGGGCCCTGGAGCGACGGCGGCGGGGCCGATGCCGCGGCCACCCGCCATGTCGCAGCCCAGCATCGGGATTTCGGCCTGTTCCGCGTGCCCTCGCTGCGCAACGTGGCGGCGAGCGCCCCCTACATGCACCACGGCCGGCTGGCCAGCCTGGAGGCGGTCGTCCGCCACTATTCGGAGGTCGACGAGGAGCGCCTGCATGTCGACGGCGCCCGCCTGGTGCGCCCGCTGCGTCTTTCGGAGGGAGAGGCGGCCGACCTGGTCGCCTTCCTGCGCTCGCTTACTTCGGAGCCGTGAGGGGGCCGTCCAGGACTTGGCGCACCTTCTCGGCGAGCTGGCTGCGCCGGTAGGGCTTGTTCAGCAGGTGGACGCCGGGCTCCAGATGGCCGTGATGGACGATGGCATTGTCGGTGTAGCCCGACGTGAACAGCACCGGCAGGTCGGGGCGGACACGCCGGGCGTGGGCGGCCAACTGCGGGCCGTTCAGCCCGCCCGGCATCACCACGTCGGTGAACAGCAGATCGAACGGTGCGTCCGATCGCAGGGCTTCCAGCGCGTCGCGGCCGATGCGCATCGCGGTTACGGCATAGCCCAGGCTGCGGAGCTGGCCGGCCACGTGTTCCCGCACCAGGTCGTCATCCTCCACCAGCAGCACGCTCTCCCGGCCCATCGGCAGCGCCGGCTGGCGCTCAGCGTCGGCCTGCGCGTCGGCCCCGGCCGTCGCGCGCGGCAGATACAACTTCACGGTCGTGCCCTGCCCGGGCTCGGAATAGATCTTCACATGGCCACGCGACTGCCGGGCGAAGCCGTAGACCATGCTGAGGCCAAGCCCGCTGCCCCGGCCGGTCTCCTTGGTCGTGTAGAATGGTTCGAAGGCGCGCGCCAGGACACCGGCCGACATGCCCGTGCCGGTGTCCGAGACGGCGACCAGCACGTAGTCGCCGGGCGTCACATCCTCGTTCCAGCCGGCATAGGCGCCGTCGAGGCGGACATTGGCCAGCTCGATGGTCAGGCGGCCGCCGGCCGGCATGGCGTCGCGGGCGTTGATGCAGAGGTTGAGGACCGCGTTCTCAAGCTGTGCGGAATCGATCAGCGCCGGCCACAGGTCGGCGGCATGGGTAATCCGCATCTCCACATGCCCGCCCAGCGTCCGCGCCAGCATGTCGCCCATGCCGCCGATCAGGGCATCGATCTGGGTCGGCTTGGACGCCAGCGTCTGCCGGCGCGCGAAGGCCAGCAGGCGCTGGATCAGGTCGGCGCCGCGCTCGGCCGCCGTGTGCGTCACCTCGGCCATCCGCGCCAATGCGGGCCGGTCGGCCAGGGCGTCGACCAGCAGCTCGGTGTTGCCCAGGATGACGGTCAGCAGGTTGTTGAAGTCGTGGGCCACGCCGCCCGTCAGCTCGCCGACGGCGCCCAGCCGCTCCGACTGCATGAGCCGGGTGGCGAGCCGCCGGCTGTCCAGCATGCGCGCGATGTGGGCGGCCACCGCCTCCACCAGTGCGCGCTCCTCGGGAAGGAACGGATCGTCCTGGCTGGCCGGGTGCGGCGGCGCCTCGCGATAGCCGACCTCGACGAAGCCGGTCTCAGCCCCGGCGCTCGAGATGACGACCCGCAGGGAGGCTGCCGGCGATTGCCAACTGCCGCAGACATGCTCGGTCCCTTCGCACTGCACCCGGGCCACGGCCAGATGCTCGTGCAGCAGGCTGGCCGGAAGGGAATGGGCGATGTCCGCGCAGATGTCCGCCGCCGGCCGGCTCGGGTCGGAGGTCAGTTCAAGGACCCGGTAGAGGCAGCGCAGTTCCTTGATGCGCTCGCGCAGCGCGTGCTGCTGGCGCTTGCGCTCGGTGATGTCCGACATGCCGCCGACGAAGCGGTTGGGCCTGCCGTCGGCATCCAGCACGAGACCGCCGCGGTTCTCGACGTCCAGCACGCGGCCGTCGCCATGCAGGAAGCGGAACTCGGCCCGCCAGGATGGGCGGCGGGCGGTGATGGTGGCGCGGATGTCGTCGGTCACGCGTCGGCGGTCCTCGGGATGGATGAATCCCATCCAGCCGGATCCGGTCGCGACGGAGGCAGCGGCATGGCCGAAGGTCTGCTCGAAATCGTCCCGCCACCAGATCGTGTCGGTCCGCAGGTCCCAGTCCCAGACGACGTCGGCGGTGGCGGCGGCGATCGCCTGGAATCGTTGCTCGCTCTCGCGCAGCGATTCGATGGCGTGCCCGCGTTCGACGGCGATCGCGGTCAGGTTGGCGAACGTCGTCATCAGCGCCAGGTCGCGGGGCCCCGCGCTGCGCACTTCGCGATGATAGAGGGCAAAGCTGGCCGCCATCGCCCCGGACGGGCTGCGCACCGGCACAGACCAGCAGGCCCGGAGGCCGCAGGTGCGCGCCAGCGACCGGTATTCCCGCCAGAGCGGGCTTGCCTCGATATCGGCTACCAGGACCGGCTCGCCCGTATAGAGCGCCGTGCCGCAGGATCCGACCGACGGTCCTATCGGCAACCCGTCGACGGCCTGGCAGAAGGCGTCCGGCAGGTTGGGTGCCGCACCGTGCCGCAGCCGCAGACCATCGGCGCTCAACAGGATGACCGAGGCGATGGCGCCGGGGGACAGCCGCTCTATCGCCAGGGCGATCTCGCTCAGCACGACCTGCATCGGCGCCCCGGACGCGATCGATTCCAGGATGGCGGTCTTGGCCGCATCGATGCCGGCGACGGCCGGCTCGGGCGGGGCCTTCGCTGCGGGTCCGGCATTTGCAGCCAAATCAAGCCCTCCGGGTACCCGTATCGGGTTGCGGTCCTGCCGCGTGGCTTTCTTCTACCGCCGGTCGGCGCCTATGCAAAGGCCATCCACGATCAGGCCGCGTGGCGCCCGCGCCGTCGCGGCTGGCCGCGCAGGACGCGGAACCCGATCCAGGTGGCGACGACCGTGGCCAGCACGATCCCCAGCCCCAGCACGACCCAACTGGAATCATGCAGCGAATGCAGGTCGCCCAGGCCCTTGGCGGTGGCATAGCCCGGCGCCAGCATCACCGGGACCCAGATTAGCGCCGACGAGATGTTGGCGAACTGGAACTTGCGGTTGCTCATCAGCATCGTGCCGGCAACCAAGGGGATAGTCGATCGGATCGGGCCGAGGAAGCGCCCGAAGAAGATCGAGGCGGTGCCGTAGCGGCGAAAGAACAGCCGGGCGCGCGCGACCGAATGGCGATGCCGGTTGAGCGGCCAGCGGCGCATGATGCTGGGGCCTAGCCAGCGGCCGGCATAGTAGGAGACAGCGTCGCCGACGATCGCCCCGCCGATCGACCAGGGCAGCACGATCCAGGGGTCGAGCGTGCCCGTCGCGATCAGCCCGCCGGTCACCAGCATCAGCGCAGTGGCTGGCACCAGCAGGCCGACGATGGCCAACGATTCGCCGAAGACGATCAGGCCGAGGATCGGCCCTGCCCAGATCTGGTTGGCGGAGATGAAGTCGCCGACTTGGGCGATGAGGCTTTCCAAGGCTGTTGTTCCTCGTCGATCGAATGACCCGTCCCGCAGGTGGGGACGGCGGGTCCGTCCGTCACCCTGGGGCACCTGGGTTGGGCGCTATTGCCGCGCCGGGTCCGCTCCTGCACGAACGACCAGCTTGCCGAAATTCTTCCCTTCCAGCAGCCCGGCAAAGGCTTCCGGCGTCTTCTCGAACCCGTCCACGATGTCCTCGCGGTAGCGGATGCTGCCGTCCTTCAGCCATTTCGGCATGTCGGCCTCGAACTCCGCCTCGCGCGCGGCATAGTCGCTGACAAGGAAGCCCTGGATGCGGGCGCGCTTCACCAGCAGCGTGCGCAGGTGGCGGCGGCCGGTGTCCTGCTGCTCCAACCGGTTATAGCCGGAAATCGTGCCGCAGATGATGACCCGTCCGCCGAGGTTCAGGTTGGCCATGGCGGCGTCGTGGATGACCCCGCCGACATTGTCGAAATAGACGTCGACGCCGGCCGGGCAGGTGCGGGCCACGGCGGCCACCAGGGCGTCGTCGTCGAGCCCCTTGTAGTCGAAGGCATCCGCGAAGCCGATCTCGCGGCAATAGGCGACCTTGGCCGGCCCGCCGGCGATGCCGACCGCGCGCGCGCCCTTGAGGCTGGCGATCTGGCCCACGAGCTGGCCGACCGCGCCCGAGGCCGCCGACACGAGCACGGTTTCGCCCGCCTTGGGCTGGCCGACGTCGAGGAGCGCGAAATAGGCGGTGCGGCCGGGCATGCCGAGCACGCCCAGATGGTAGGACAGCGGGAAGCCGTCGGGCGCGATCCGGCGGAGCTGGGCCGCCGGCACGGCGGCATGGGTCTGCCAGCCGATATGGCCACGCACCAGGTCGCCCGGCTGGAATCCCTCGGCCCTGGACTGGATCACTTCGCCCGCGGCCTCGCCCACCATGGTCTCGCCCGGCTCGACGCCGCGGGCATAGGACTTCACTTGGCTGATGCGCCCGCGCATGTAGGGGTCGAGCGACAGGAAGACCGTGCGCACCAGCACCTCGCCCGCCTTCGGCTCGGGCATCGGCGCCTCTTCCAGGCGGAAGTCGGTGGCGCGTGGCGCGCGCATGGTGGGACGGTCGGCAAGGACGAAGCGGCGCTGGACGGTCATGGGGCGCTCCCGAAGGCCGGGTTGGGGTTCTCGTCGATCAGCGATCGGCAGCCAGCCGGTCCAGGGCCGCGTCCTCGATGCGGCAGCGCAGGTCGTCGCGCACCTGGAAGCCGATTGCCTCGTAGAACTGGCGGGCGGGGTTCCAGCCGCTCACATGCAGCTCCATCCGGGTGATGCCCCGGGCGGTGGCAAAGCGCGCGGCCTCGCGCATCAGCCGCCGGCCAAGCCGGGTGCCGCGCGCGGCTTCATCGACGAAGAGGTTGTTGACGATCAGGGTGCGGTGGCCGCGCCAGGCCGCATAGCCCTCGCCGACCTGGACATAGCCGACCGGCCGGCCGGCGCCATCCTCGGCCAGCCAGAACCAGATGATGGGCTGCCCGCCGAAGCCGTCGCGCAGGATGTCCTCCACCGTCAGCGTCGCGGCTTCGGGCGCATGGTGGTAGGCGGCAAGCGCCTGCGTCATGGCCAGGAGGACGGGCGCGTCGCTGGCGGCGGCGGGGCGGATGGTGATGGAATCGATCATGTGGGGGCCTTTGTAGCCGATGGCGGGCCTGCGGGTCAGCCGTCCCGCGTCAGCGTGCCCGCCGGCGCCCGGCGGCAAGGTCGATCGCCATGGCCAAGCCAAAGGCGACGGCGCCCAGGGCGAACAGCGGCCGGTGGTCGCCGCCCAGCGCGTAGACGTAGGAGAGGCCGTAGGCGCCCGCCGCCTGGCCGATGGCGAAGGCGGTGGTGGCGACGCTCCAGGCCGCCCCCTGGGCCACCCGGTCGCCCGGCAGCAGTTCCTGGGTCCGGCCCAGGACGAGCGGCACGATGCCCGGCGTGAATGCACCCATGACCAGGCTGGACAGGACGAGCAGCGCCGGTGCGTCCGTCAGCGCCAGCATGCCGACCAGGGCCGCCTGGATCAGGAAGGCCAGCCTCAAGGCCAGGCCGAAGCCGATGCGATCGCCGACATGGCCAGCCAGGATCGGGCCGAAGAGGGCCCCGACGCCATAGAGGATCCAGTATTCCGCCCCGGCCTCCATTCCGCGGCCGAGGCCGCGGGCAATGAAGTCGACCAGGAACACCATGTGCGGCACCAGCCCGAAGGCATCCAGCGCATAGGCGACATAGAGTGGCCGCATGTCGACCGGGGTGGCGCGCGGCGGCGGCGGGGGCGGCACCGTGGCGTCGGCGCTGGGCCAGGCGCGCCAGGACAGCAGCGTCAGGAGGCTGCCGACGCCACCCAGCGCCAGCCAGGCCAGCGCCGGCCCGCCTTCCAGCAGCAGCGGCACCAGCGTGCCCGCGCCGACGATGCCGATGCCGACGCTGGTGAAGATCACGCCGCTCGCCAGCCCGCGCCGCGCCGGGTCGATCAGCGGCAGCACCGTCGGGGCGGCCAGCGCCACCAGCCCGCCACCGGCGAACCCGGCCAGCGCGCGCCAAGCGAAGTACCAGGCGAACGACACCGGCACCGCGCAGGCCAGGCACGAGAGGGCGCAGACGGCCATCGATGCCCGCAGCACCGTGACGGCGGAGGTCCGGCGGGCGACGGCGCGGGCGGCGAGCGCGCCGGCCAGGTAGCCCATCAGGTTGGCCGCACCCAGATAGGCGGCGGCCGACGGCGCGAACCAGCCGGCCTCGATCAGGGCCGGCAGCAGGGGCGTATAGGCGAAGCGGGCGATGCCGATGCCGACCAGGATGGCGCACAGGCCCGCCGCCGTCGCGCGGACGGGCGCAGGGATCATGGCCCCAGCCTCGCGGATCGTGGGCTGGTGAAGGTAGGATTTGTCGGGATGGCAGCCATGCGTCGGCGCCGCCTCGGATTGACAGCCGGGAGGCGAGCCACCTAGCTTCCGGCGAACCTCCCGGAAAGAGCCATGTCCGACCGTCTTGCCATCGCGCTCGCCCAGATCAACCCGACCGTCGGCGACGTCGACGGCAACGCGCGCAAGGTCCGCGAGGCGCGCGCGCGGGCGGCGGCACTCGGCGCCGACCTGATGGTCGGGCCGGAACTGGTGCTGGCGGGATACCCGCCCGAGGACCTGGTGCTGAAGCCGATGTTCCAGGACCGGGTCCGCGCCACCGTCGAGGCGCTGGCGGCCGAGACCGGCGACGGCGGGCCGGCGATCCTGGTGGGCGCGCCCTGGCGGGTCGACGGGCGGCTCTATAATGCCGCCCTGCTGCTGGACGGCGGCAAGGTCGCAGCGGTGCGGCTGAAGTACGACCTGCCGAACTATGGCGTGTTCGACGAGAAGCGGGTGTTCGCGGCGGGTGCCATGCCGGGGCCGATCATGTTCCGCGGCGTCCGCCTGGGCGTGATGATCTGCGAGGACATGTGGACGCCCGACGTGGCGGAAACCCTGCAGGAATCCGGTGCCGAGATCCTGGTGGTGCCCAACGGGTCGCCCTACGAGGGCGACAAGGGCGACGAGCGCCTGCGCCTGGCGGTCGAGCGGGTGACGGAGACGGGGCTGCCGCTCATCTACGTCAACCAGGTGGGTGGCCAGGACGAACTGGTGTTCGATGGTGCCTCCTTCGTGCTGGATGCCGACCGCTCGTTGAAGGCGCAAATGCCGTCCTTCGTCGAGGCCGTGGCGCTGACCCGCTGGCAGCGCGAGGCCGATGGCTGGGCCTGCGTCGAGGGCGCGCTGGAGGCCCCGGCCGAGGGTATCGCCGCCATCTATGGCGCGATGGTGCTGGGCCTGCGCGACTATGTGAACAAGAACCGCTTCCCGGGCGTGGTCCTGGGCCTGTCGGGCGGCGTCGACAGCGCGCTGGCGGCCGCCGTCGCAGTCGATGCGCTGGGGCCGGAGCGCGTGAAGGCGGTGATGATGCCGTCGCCCTACACCTCGCAGGACAGCCTGGACGACGCGGCCGAGTGCGCGGGTCTCATGGGCATCGACCTGTCGACCGTGTCGATCGAGCCCGCCATGGCCGCCTTTGCCCAGATGCTGTCGGGCGCCTTCGCCGGCCGCGGCGCCGACACGACCGAAGAGAACATCCAGTCGCGCGCCCGCGGCGTCACCCTGATGGCGCTATCGAACAAGCTGGGCCACATGGTGCTGTCGACCGGCAACAAGTCCGAGATGTCGGTCGGCTATGCCACCCTCTATGGCGACATGTGCGGCGGCTACGCGATCCTGAAGGACGTCTACAAGATGACGGTCTATGCGCTGTGCGAGTGGCGCAATCAGGCCCTGCCGGCGGGCGGCATGGGGCCGGACGGCCGTGTCATCCCCCAGCGCATCATCACCAAGGCGCCGACCGCCGAGCTGAAGCCCAACCAGACCGACCAGGATTCCCTGCCGCCCTACGAGGTGCTGGACGAGATCCTGCAATGCCTGGTGGAAGAGGAGATGGCGGTCGACGACATCGTGGCGCTGGGCCACGACGCCGCCGTCGTGCGCCGGGTGTGGCAGATGCTGGACCGGGCCGAGTACAAGCGCCGCCAGGCGCCGCCGGGGGTGAAGATCACCCGGCGCGCCTTCGGCCGCGACCGGCGCTATCCCATCACAAACGGCTTCCGCGGCTGACGCGCGCCCGCCGGTGACCGTCTCCGTCCGCTTCGCGCCCAGCCCGACCGGCTTCCTGCATGTGGGCAATGCCCGCACGGCGCTGGTCAACTGGCTGTTCGCCCGCCGCCATGGCGGGCGCTTCCTGCTGCGCCTGGACGATACCGACCTCGAGCGATCCGAGGCGCGGTTTGCCGACGGCATCTTCGAGGACCTGGCCTGGCTCGGCCTCGACCATGATCGCTTCGAGCGGCAGTCGGACCGGCTGGCCGCCTATCGCGCCGCCTTCGACCGGCTCCACGCGGCCGGCCGGGTCTATGCCTGCTACGAGACGCCGGACGAACTGGCGCTGAAGCGCAAGGTGCAGCTCGCCCGCCACCAGCCGCCCGTCTATGACCGCGCCGGCCTGCGCCTCTCGGCGGCACAGCACGCGGCTTTCGCCGCCGAGGGGCGGCGGCCGCACTGGCGCTTCCGTCTCGACGACGGGTCGGTCGGCTGGGACGACATCGTTCACGGGCCGCTGGCGTTCGACGGCGCCAAGCTGGGCGACCCGGTGATCCTGCGCGCCGACGGCCAGCCGATCTACACCTTCGCCTCGGTCGTCGACGACCTGGAGATGGGGATCAGCCACGTCATCCGCGGCGACGACCATATCTCCAACACGCCCGTGCATATCCAGATCTACCAGGCTCTCGGCGGTGATCCGGCCGGGCTGGCCTTCGCCCACCTGGCGCTGCTGGCGGGCGGGCAGGGCGAGAAGCTGTCCAAGCGCCAGGGCAGCCTGTCGCTCCGCTCGCTGCGGGACGAGGGGGTGGAGGCGATGGCGGTGGCGGCCCTGCTGGCCCGGCTGGGCACGGCCGACCCGGTGGAGCCCGCGACCGACCTGGCCCGGATTGTGGACGGCTTCGACCTTGCCCGCTTCGGCCGCTCGCCGCCGCATTTCGAGCTGCCGGAACTGTGGCAGGTGAATGCCAAGGTGCTGCACCTGCTGCCGTTCGCGGCCGTGTCCGACCGGCTGGCGGCCGTGGCGCCCGGCGCCGACGCCGATTTCTGGGAGGCGATCCGGCCCAACCTGGAGCGCCTGGCCGACGCGGCCGGCTGGTGGCAGGTATGCCGCGGACCGTTGGCGCCGGTCATCGACGAGCCTGATTTCGCCGCTGCCGTCGCTGCCCTGCTGCCGCCCGAGCCCTGGGACGGCGAAAGCTGGCGGGCCTGGACGTTGGCCATCCAGGCGGCGACCGGCCGCAAGGGCAAGGCCCTGTTCCAGCCGCTGCGCCGGGCCCTGACCGCCCGCGACCATGGACCGGAGATGCGTAATCTGCTACCGCTCATCGGCCGCGAGCGGGTGCTGAGGCGCCTCGCCGGGGAGACGGCGTAGCCGCGGCACCATTCCGCGCCACCCGTTTCAACCGACAGGACACCGGTCCCGTGACCATTCGCCTCCACGATACATTGACGAGGGCGTTGGAGCCCTTCACCCCCCGCGATCCCAACCGGGTGGGCATGTATGTGTGCGGGCCCACGGTCTATGACCTGGCCCATGTCGGCAATGCCCGGCCGGTCGTCGTGTTCGACGTGCTGTTCCGCCTGCTGCGCCACCGCTATGGCGCGGACAGCGTGGTCTACGCCCGCAACGTCACCGACGTCGACGACAAGATCAACGCCGCCGCGCGCGAGAACGGCGAGCCGATCCGTGCGCTGACCGACCGCACGCTGGCGCAGTTCCATGCCGACATGGATGCACTCGGCGCCCTGCGCCCGACCTACGAGCCGCGCGCGACCGACCATATTGACGGCATGATCGCCATCATCGAACGGCTGATCCGGGCGGGCAACGCCTACGAGGCCGAGGGCCATGTGCTGTTCGGCGTGCCGTCATTTGCCGAATACGGCCAGCTTTCGCGCCGCAACCGGGACGACATGATCGCGGGTGCCCGCATCGACGTCGCCCCCTACAAGCGCGACCCGGCCGACTTCGTGCTGTGGAAGCCCTCGCCCGCCGACATGCCCGGCTGGGACAGCCCCTGGGGCCGCGGCCGTCCGGGCTGGCATATCGAGTGCTCGGCCATGAGCGAGCGGACGCTGGGGCCGACCTTCGACATCCATGGCGGCGGCATCGACCTCATCTTCCCGCACCATGAGAACGAGATCGCCCAGAGCGTGTGCGCCAATGGCGGCGCCCGCACCGAGACGCATTTCGCCCGCCACTGGGTCCATAACGGCTTCGTCATGGTCAAGGGCGAGAAGATGTCGAAGTCGCTCGGCAACTTCTGGACCGTGCGGCAGCTTCTGGACGATGGCATCCCGGGCGAAGCGATCCGGCTCGCCCTGCTGAAGACGCATTACCGCCAGCCGCTCGACCTGACGGACGAGCGCATCGCCGAGGCGCGGGCCGATCTCGACCGCTTCTACGGCGCCCTGCGCCGGAGCCCGGCCGAGGGGGAGGGCGTGATCGACGGGGCCTTCGTGGCGGCGCTCGAGGACGACCTGAACACCCCGGCCGCCATCGACCTGCACATGAAGCGGCAGCTTGGCCTGGTGAACGAGGGGCAGGCCGGCGCGTCGGCCGGTCTTGTCGCCATGGGTGCCTTGCTGGGGCTGCTGCAGCAGTCGCCCGAGGCGTGGCTGAAGGGCAGCGCCGCTGCGGACGGTGATGGCGACGGCGAGATCGACCGGCTGGTGGAGGCCCGCGTGGCCGCCCGCAAGGCGCGCGACTTTGCCGAGGCCGACCGCATCCGCAAGCTGCTGGCCGACCGGGGCATCGTGCTGGAAGACACCGCCCAGGGCACGCTCTGGCGGCGGGCTGGATAGGACATCATGGCTGACCGCGTCTATCTGTTCGACACCACGCTGCGCGACGGGGCGCAGACGCAAGGCGTCGATTTCGGCGTCGCCGACAAGGTGGCGATCGCGCGTGCGCTCGACGCCGCCGGCATCGACTATGTCGAGGGCGGCTGGCCGGGCGCCAACCCGACCGACGAGCAGTTCTTCAAGGCCCCGCCGGCGCTGGCCCGCGCCAGGCTGGTCGCCTTCGGCATGACGCGCCGGCCGGGCCGCAGCGTCGAGAACGATCCGGGGCTGGCCGCCGTGCTGGACGGCAAATCGGACGCAGCCTGCCTGGTCGGCAAGTCATGGGACTTCCAGGTGCATGTGGCTCTCGGCATTCCGCTGGACGAGAACATCCAGCTCATCGCCGACAGCATCCGCCATGCCCACGCCCGCAAGGGCGAGGCGATGTACGACGCCGAGCATTTCTTCGATGGCTACAAGGCCAATCCCGACTATGCCATGGCCTGCCTGGAGGCCGCGCGCGATGCCGGCGCCCGCTGGATGGTGCTGTGCGACACCAATGGCGGCACGCTGCCCGACGAGATCGAGGCGATCGTCCGCCAGGTGGCCGGGCGCATCCCGGGCGAGCGCCTGGGCATCCATTGCCACAACGATACCGAGAACGCCGTCGCCAACTCGCTGGCGGCCGTGCGCGCCGGCGCCCGCCAGGTGCAAGGCACGCTGAACGGCCTGGGCGAGCGCTGCGGCAATGCCAACCTGATCTCGCTCATCCCCTCGCTGGTCCTGAAGATGGGGCTGGAGACGGGGATCGACCGTGACGGGCTGAAGCGGCTGACCGGCCTGTCGCGCCTGCTGGACGAGCGGCTGAACCGGGCGCCCAACCGCCACGCCGCCTATGTCGGCGATGCCGCCTTCGCCCACAAGGGCGGGCTGCACGTCTCGGCGGTGGAGAAGGACCCGCGCACCTACGAGCATATCGACCCCGCCCTGGTCGGCAACCGCCGGCACATCATCGTCTCGGACCAGGCCGGACGCTCCAACGTGCTGGCCCGCCTGCGTGACGCCGGCATCGAGATCGAGCCGGACGATCCGAAGATCGCCACCCTGGTCGATACCGTGAAGCGGCGGGAGTTCGACGGCTATGCCTATGACGGGGCCGAGGCCAGCTTCGAGCTGCTGGCGCGCCGCGCGCTCGGCCGGGTGCCGGAGTTCTTCCGCCTGGACGGCTTCCGCGTGATCGACGAGCGGCGCTGGAACGCGCGGGCCGAGCTGGTCACGCTGTCGGAGGCGACGATCAAGGTGACGGTGGACGGCGAGCGCCACATGACCGTGTCGGAGGGCAACGGCCCGGTGAACGCGCTGGATACCGCGCTGCGCAAGGTGCTGGTGCCGGCCTTCCCGGTGCTGGAGGCGATGAAGCTGGTCGACTACAAGGTGCGCATCCTGACGCCTGAGGACGCGACCAAGGCGGTGACGCGGGTGATGATCGAGAGCGACCATCCCGCCCTGGAGCGCTGGGCCACGGTCGGCGTCTCCACCAACGTCATCGACGCGTCCTACAATGCGCTGCACGACGCCATCACCTTCTGCCTGATGCGCCTGGCGGGTGCCGAGGCGGCGGTCGCCTGATGTCGGGCACCGACCTGGCCCGGCTGGCACTGTCGGATGGCGAGGGCGAGCCTGGGCCGATCGTCGTCCTGGTGCAGCCGCAACTGGCCGAGAATGTCGGCAGTGCGGCGCGCGCCATGCTGAATTGCGGCCTGTCCCGCCTGCGCCTGGTGGCGCCGCGCGAGAGCCGCCTGTCCGAGCGCGCGATCGCGGCCGCTTCGGGTGCCGATGTCGTGCTGGAGCGGGCCGAGGTGTTCGCGACGCTGGAGGAGGCGATCGCCGACTGCCACCGGGTCTATGCCACGTCGGCCCGCCCGCGCGAGATGGTGAAGCGGGTGGTGACGCCGCGCCTGGGTGCGGCGGAACTGCGCCAGGCGTCGGCCGCGGGCGAGCGCGTCGCCCTGCTGTTCGGGCCGGAGCGCACGGGCCTTGTGAACGACGACATCTCGCTGGCCGACACCATCCTGTCGGTGCCGCTCAACCCCGGCTTCTCGTCGCTCAACCTGGCCCAGGCGGTGCTGCTGGTCTGCCACGAATGGTTCCAGGCCGGCGACCAGACGCCGGCGGAGGAAATCTCCTATCACGGCAACCGGCCGGCGACCCGCGGCGAGCTGATCAACTTCTTCTCTCGCCTGGAGATCGGGCTGGAGGAGGGGGGGTTCTTCCAGTCGCCCGACATGCGCCCGCACATGATGCGCGCCATCCGCAACGCCTTCGACCGGGCTGGCCTGACCGAGCAGGAGATCCGCACCCTGCACGGCGTGATCTATGCCCTGCGCAAGGCGCCGCCGACCCCGGGCCGGCCGCGCAAGGGGGATCGCGAGGGGCCGGGGACGGGGTTTCCGGCAGCTAAACTGCTGCTTTTGCTTGACCTGACGGCCGTTCCGGCTATGTTGCCGGCCTCCATTCCCGGGAACGTGGGTGTTTCACCCCGCCAGCAGCGGTCGAAGTCGGCCGTCTTGCGGGACTACCGGGACACCATCGGAAAGGACAGCGCATGACCAAGCGCGCCGAATCTAAGCATAAGATCGACCGCCGCCTCGGCATCAATCTCTGGGGCCGGCCCAAGAGCCCGGTCAACAAGCGCGAATACGGCCCGGGCCAGCATGGCCAGCGCCGCAAGAAGCCGTCCGACTACGGCACGCAGCTCATGGCCAAGCAGCGCCTCAAGGGCTATTACGGGAATATCGGCGAGCGCCAGTTCCGCCGCATCTATGAAGAGGCCGTGCGCCGCCGTGGCGACACCGGCGAGAACCTGATCGAGCTGCTGGAGCGCCGCCTCGACGCCGTCGTCTATCGCATGAAGTACGTGCCGACGGTGTTCGCCTCGCGCCAGTTCGTCAGCCACGGCCATGTCACGGTCAACGGCAAGCGCGTCAACATCCCGTCCTACATCGTGAAGGACGGCGACGTGATCGCGGTGAAAGAAAAGTCCCGCCAGCTCGTGATCGTGCTGGAAGCGGTCGCCCTGGCCGAGCGTGATGTGCCCGACTACGTCTCCGTCGACCATGGCAAGATGACCGGCACCTTCGTGCGCGCGCCCAAGCTGGCCGACGTACCCTATCCGGTGCAGATGGAGCCGAACCAGGTCGTCGAGTTCTACTCGCGCTGACCGCTGCATCATAGACCGGCCGATCGAGGCCCATCCCGCGCAAGCGGGGTGGGCCTTTTTCTTTGCCGGCCAGCGGCTCGGCGAGCACAAAAAAAAGGGAGGCCGGAAAGGCCTCCCTCGAATTGACCAAAGGCCACCCTGGCGGCATGAGCCGCCAGGGTGGCAATGGGTATATCAGACGGTGGGATCGTTGATCACGAACGAGACGTTGCTCTTGAACGCCGCCGCCAGTTCCTGCGTGTCGTCGATGTTCTCGATCACCGCGATCAGCGTCGCGCCAGTCGCGTCGGTCATGTTGGAGTCGAACCACACTTCCGCGACGTTGTTGGAACTGTTCACGAAGATGTAAAAGCCGGGCTTGTTGTTGTCGGCGTTGCTGGCCGAAAGGAACTGATCGCCGAAGGCATTGATCGACGAGTAGCTCTGGCCGGTCGCCACCAGGACATTGTCGTTGGCCGACGAATTGCCCGCATCCTTGCCGACGAACGCATCGGTCTTGCGATCGAAGAACTGGTCGAACTCGCCCTGGAAGTCGAGCTTATCCCCCAGGCTGAAGTCCGAGATCGTGTCCGGCCCCGAGGTGACGCCGAACTCGAAGACGAACGTGTCGTTGCCGCCGCCGCCGGTCAGGTAGTTCTGGCCGCCTTCGGGGTGAAGGTAGTCGTTGCCTTCGCCGCCGGAGAGCGAGTCATCGCCATTGCCGCCGAACAGCCGGTCGTCCCCGGAGTCACCCGACAGCGTATCGTTCCCTTGGCCGCCATAGACTTCGTCGTTGTCGTCGCCGCCATAGGCCTGGTCGTCGCCGTTGCCGCCGAACAGCACGTCATTGCCGGTGCCGCCCATGAGATAGTCGTCGCCCTGGCCGCCCAGCAATTCGTCGTCCCCGGCGTCACCGGCCAGCGTGTCGTTGCCGTCGGCGCCCCAGGCGAAGTCGTTGCCGTCGCCACCGACGACCGAATCATTGCTGTAGGAGCCGAAGAGCGAATCCTGCCCGCCGCCGCCATTCAGGAAGTCGATCTGGCTGTCGCGGCCGGCATAGATGAGGTCGTCGCCCAGGTCGCCGTACAGCGAGTCGCTGCCGCCGAAGAGCGAATCGCTCGACGAGTAGATACCCTGGCCGCCGACGATCAGGTCGTTGTCGGCGCCGCCATAGGCGAGGTCGTTGCCGTAGCCGCCGAAGATCGTGTCCGAGCGGCCGCCGCCATAGGTGAGATCGTTGCCGTTGCCGCCGAGGATGTAGTCGTTCGACTCCTCGCCGAACATCGTGTCGATGCCAACGCCACCGACCAGCGTGTCGGAGCCGTCGCCGCCCTCGAACCAGTTGCCGCTGTCGAGCGTCTCGGCGCCCTGGGCATAGCCGATGAGGATGTCGGCGCCTTCGCCACCCTGCAGCTTGTCCGAGCCGTTGCCGCCTTCGAGGTAGTCGGCCTCGTAGCCGCCATTCAGCGTGTCGTTGCCTTCGCCGCCATAGACGCTGTCGGACCCGTTGCCGCCCTGGGCGGAATCGGCACCGTTGCCGCCGAAGATGGTGTCGTTGCCATTTTCGCCGAACAGGAGGTCGTTGCCCTCGCCACCGTACAAGGCGTCTAGCCCGTCACCGCCGAACAGCCGATCGATGCCGCCGCCGCCATAGATCAGGTCGTCGTTCTGATCGCCATAGACGGTGTCGTTGCCCTCGTCGCCATTCAGCGAGTCGTTGCCCTTGCCGCCATAGATCAGGTCGTTGTCCGAATTGCCGGACAGCGTGTCGTTGCCTTCCTTGCCGTAGATCTCGTCCTTGCTGCCGGTGCCGCCGTACGTGTCGTTGCCGCTCGTGCCGGGAAATTTCGCCATGCCAGCCCCCAGATGGAAAACCTATCGAACCCTTTTGCAAACTTAGTCGAATCCCCGGCTGGTCGCAACGGGCCAAAGGAGGCGGCAAGTTATTGCCTCGGCGGTTATTTCCGCGATGGTCGGGGTGGGGTCATGAGCCGTTGCGTGCGGGAGAACGGGTGCTTCCGGGCGCGGGAAGATTGGCGATCAGGATGGCCGCCCAGATTGCGCCGAAGGTGATCGCGCGGCCCCAGCCAAAGGGCTCACCATAGACGAGTACGCCGAGCAGGAAGGTGATCGAAGGCGCCAGGTATTGCAGGAACCCGATCGTCGTCATCTCCAGCCGGCGCGCGCCGATGGTGAAGAGCAGCAGCGGTGTCGTGGTGAGGGTGCCGCCCACCACGAGCAGCACGTCCATGGTCGCCCCATGTCGACCGAGGCTGCCCCCGCCCTGGATGGCCAGCCAGGCGACGGCGAACGGCAGGAGAAGCAGGGTCTCGATCAACAGCCCGGTGACGGCGTCGACGCGGATGCGTTTGCGGATGAGGGCATAGACCGCGAAGCTCGCACCCAGCAGCAGGGCCGCGGACGGGCCGGCGGCGACCGCCAGCGCCTCGTGCAGGACGGCTGCCGCCGCCAGCGCCACGGCGATCGTGCGGCGGCGGTCGAGCCGCTCGCCGAGGAAGGTGAGGCCCAGGGCGATCGAGGCGAGCGGGCCCAGGAAATAGCCCAGTGCCGCCTCGACGATGCGGCCGGAGGTGATCGCCCAGGTGAAGAGGAACCAGTTGCCGGCGATGATGAGCGTCGTGATCGCCAGGATCGCCATCGTGCGGGTGTCGGCAAAAGCCGCCCGGACAGCGGGCCAGCCGCGGCCGATGGTGACGACGAGGGCAAGATAGGGGACGGACCAGACGACCCGGTGCGCCACCAGGTCGATCGGCGGGACGACGTCCACCGCCTTGAAGTAGATCGGCGTCAGCCCCCAGATCAGGAACGCGCCGGTCGCGGCCAGATAACCGCCCATCCGCCAGGACGCGGAAGCCCGATCGGGCATGATCGCTCCTTGGAGGATGGCAGGAAGCCGGCGCGCGGGGGCCGGAAGGCCCGCCCGCGCGGCCGGTCCGGATCAGGCGCGGACGTCGATGCCGCGGCTGCTCAGGGCTTCGCTCAGCTCGCCCGTCTCGAACATCTCGCGCACGATGTCGCAGCCGCCCACGAACTCGCCCTTCACATAGAGCTGCGGGATGGTCGGCCAGCTCGAGAATTCCTTGATGCCCTGGCGCAGCTCGGGGTCCTGGAGGATGTCGATCCCTTTGAACTTGACGCCGAGGTGGGTCAGGATCTGGACGACGGCGGCGGAGAAGCCGCACTGCGGGAAGATCGGCGTCCCCTTCATGTAGAGGACGACGGAATTGTCGGCGATGTCCTGGCGGATGCGCTCGAAGACGGCGCTGTCGGTTATGGTGTTCATGGCAGGCTACTCCCGGAGGGTTGCGCCGATATTACGGAACGCCGGTCTGCAAGGCCAGCGCGTGCAGCTCGTTGCCCATGCGGCCACGCAGCGCGGCATAGACCATCTGGTGCTGCTGCACCCGCGACTTGCCGACGAAGGCGGCGGACAGGACGTGGGCGGCATAGTGGTCGCCGTCGCCGCGCAGGTCCTCGATCGTGACCTTCGCGTCGGGCAGGCTTTCCTTGATCAGTCGCTCGATCGTCGCGGCATCCATCGCCATGGTGTCGGTTTCCCGCTGTCGGAGGTCGAAGGGGCGGAGGTTGAAGGTGGGAAAGGCGATCAGGCGTCGCCGGCCATCCACGCCGGAAACCAGCGCTCATGGGCCGTGCGCAACGTCTCGACCGATATGGCGCCGGCCCCGGCGACTGTCAATTCGCGCCCGCCCGTGGTGCCGATGCGCGCCGCCGGCACGCCGGCCGCCACAGCGCCGGCCAGCACCGCATCCGCGTCCCTCGTCGTCAGCAGGTACCGCGCCTGGTCCTCGCCGAACAGCCACGCGTCGAGCCGGACGGCACCGGCCGGCGGCGCGATCTCGGCGCCGATGCCGGACGCCATCGCCATCTCGGCCACGGCCACGCCCAGCCCGCCGTCCGAGCAGTCGTGGCATGCGGTCGCCAGCCCGTCGGCGATGAGGTCGCGGACGAAGTCGCCGGCGCGGCGCTCGGCCGCCAGGTCGACCGGCGGCGGCGCGCCGTCCTCGCGGCCCAGGATCTCGCGCAGATAGATGGACGAGCCGAGCCAGCCATCGGTGCGGCCGAGCAGCACGATCGCCTCGCCCTCGCCCGGGAAGGCGACGCGGACCGCGTTGGCGACGTCGTCGATCAGCCCGACCCCACCGATGGCCGGGGTCGGCAGGATCGCCCGACCCTCGGTCTCGTTGTAGAGCGACACGTTGCCCGACACGACGGGGTAGTCGAGCGCCCGGCAGGCTTCGGCCATGCCCTGGATGCAGCCCACGAACTGCCCCATGATCTCGGGCTTCTCGGGGTTGCCGAAATTCATGTTGTCGGTGATGGCGAGCGGCCGGGCGCCGATCGCGGTCAGGTTGCGCCAGGTCTCGGCGACCGCCTGGCGGCCGCCCTGGACCGGGTCGGCCTGGCAGTAGCGCGGCGTGCAGTCGGTGGTGATGGCCAGGCCCTTGCTCCGCCCGTGCACGCGCACCAGGGCGGCGTCGCCGCCCGGCTGCTGCACCGTGTCGGCCATCACGGTCGAATCATACTGGTCGTAGACCCAGCGCCGGCTGGCGAGGTCGGGGCAGCCGACCATCCGCTCCAGCGAGGCGAGCGGGGCCGGGTCGGCCGGCAGGTCGGCGATCGCGATCACGGGGCGGGGCGGGGTGGCGACCCACGGCCGCTCGTACTGCGGCGCCTGGTCGACCAGCGGGCCGACGGGCAGGTCGGCCGCGACCTCGCCATGCATCTCCAGGATCAGGCGGCCGGTCTCGGTCACCTCGCCGATGACGGCGAAGTTCAGCTCCCACTTCTCGAAGATGCGCCGGGCGATGTCCTCGCTGCCGGGGCGCAGGATCATCAGCATCCGCTCCTGGCTTTCCGACAGCATGATCTCATAGGGCGTCATGCCGGGCTCGCGCATCGGCACATGGTCGAGGTGGAGCGTGATGCCGAGCCCGCCCTTGCCGGCCATCTCCACCGACGACGAGGTCAGGCCGGCCGCACCCATGTCCTGGATGGCGACGATGGCGTCCTCGTTCATCAGCTCCAGGCAGGCCTCGATCAGCAGCTTCTCGGTGAAGGGGTCGCCGACCTGCACCGTGGGTCGCTTGGCCTCGGAATCCTCGGTGAACTCGGCCGACGCCATGGTGGCGCCATGGATGCCGTCGCGGCCGGTCTTGGCCCCGACATAGACGACGTTGTTCCCGGGGCCGGCGGCGGCCGAATAGAAGATGCGGTCGGCGCGGGCGACCCCCACGGTCATCGCGTTGACCAGGATGTTGCCGTCATAGGCGGAATGGAAATTGACCTCGCCGCCCACCGTCGGCACGCCGACGCAGTTGCCATAGCCGCCGATGCCGGCAACGACGCCCGACACCAGGTAGCGCGTCTTGGGATGATCGGGCCGGCCGAAGCGCAGGGCGTTCAGGTTGGCGACCGGCCGGGCGCCCATGGTGAAGACGTCGCGCAGGATGCCGCCCACGCCGGTCGCCGCACCCTGGTAGGGCTCGATGAAGGACGGGTGGTTGTGGCTTTCCATCTTGAAGATGGCGGCGTCGCCGTCGCCGATGTCGATGACGCCAGCATTCTCGCCCGGGCCGCAGATCACCCAGGGGGCCGTCGTCGGCAGGGTGCGCAGCCACTTCTTCGACGATTTGTACGAGCAATGCTCGCTCCACATCACCGAGAAGATGCCGAGCTCCGTCATCGACGGCTCGCGGTCGAGGATGGCGAGGACGCGGGCGTACTCGTCGGGCGTGAACCCGTGCTGGGCCACGGTCTCGGGCGAAATCTGGGCGTTCGGCAGGGTCAAGGCCGCGGCTCTTTCAGGCTGGTCGTTGCGGGCTGGGCCGGCATGCGGCGGGTCAGGTCAGGGCTTCGACGAGGCCCTCGAACATGGCCCGGCCGTCCGTGCCGCCCAGCAGGGGGTCGCATACCCGCTCGGGGTGGGGCATCAGGCCCAGCACCGTCTTGGTCTCGTTGAAGATGCCGGCGATGTTGCGCCGCGCGCCGTTGGGGTTGCCGGCTTCCACCACCGCGCCGTCGGGCGTGCAGTAGCGGAAGGCGACCTGCCCGCGCTCCTCCAGCCGGTCGAGCGTCGCGTCGTCGGCATAGTAGTTGCCGTCGCCATGGGCGACCGGCATGCGGGCGACGGCGCCGTTGGCATAGCGGCTGGTGAACAGGCTCTGGCTCGTCTCGACCCGCACATGCACGTCGCGGCCGACGAACTTCAGCGAGGCGTTGCGCATCAGGGCGCCCGGCAGCAGGCCCGCCTCGCACAGCACCTGGAAGCCGTTGCAGATGCCCAGCACCGGCACGCCGCGGCCGGCCCGGGCGACGACTTCGCGCATCACCGGCGAATGGGCCGCCATGGCGCCCGCGCGCAGGTAGTCGCCATAGGAGAAACCGCCCGGCAGCACGATCAGGTCGACCTCCGGGAAGGTCCCCTCGGCATGCCAGACCATGTGCGGCGCCCGGCCGGTGATGTCGCGCAAGGCCGTCTCGGCGTCCCGGTCGCAGTTGGACGCGGGGAAGACGATGACGGCCGACCTCACGACATCACCTCGATCGCGTAGTTCTCGATCACGGTGTTGGCGAGCAGGCGCCGGCACATCTCCTCGACCTGGGCGCGACCGCGCGCCGGGTCGCTTTCCTGCAGGTCGATCTCGATCAGCTTGCCCTGGCGGACATCGCCCACCCCCTCGAACCCCAGATGGGCCAGCGCCCCCTGGATGGCGGTTCCCTGCGGGTCGAGCACGCCCTGCTTCAGCGTGACATGGACGCGCGCCTTCATGCCGGTGATCCTCTCTCGTCTCGCGAACGCCACGCGAAGTGGCTATTGCAGCGTCTTGCTGCCCTTGTGGTCGCCCTGGCCGTCCTCGGGCAGGATGCCCAGGCGGCGGGCCACTTCCTGGTAGGCGGCCTCGACATTGCCGAGATCCTGGCGGAAGCGGTCCTTGTCCATCTTCTCGTTGGTCTTGCCGTCCCACAGGCGGCAATTGTCCGGGCTGATCTCGTCGGCGACGACGATCTGCATGTCGTCGTCGTGATAGAGCCGGCCGAACTCCAGCTTGAAGTCGATGAGCCGGATGCCGATGCCGAGGAACAGCCCGGTCAGGAAGTCGTTCACCCGCAGCGCCAGGGCCATCATGTCGTCCAGGTCCTGGGTGGTGGCCCAGCCGAACGCGGTGATGTGCTCCTCCGACACCAGCGGGTTCTGGAGCTCGTCGTTCTTGTAATAATATTCGACGATCGAGCGGGGCAGGTGGGTGCCCTCCTTGATCCCGAGTCGCTTCGACAGCGAGCCGGCGGCGACATTGCGCACGACCAGCTCGATCGGGATGATCTCGACCTCGCGCACGAGCTGCTCGCGCATGTTCAGCCGCCGCACGAAATGCGTGGGCACGCCGACCTCGCCCAGGCGCAGCATGAGGTACTCGCTGATCCGGTTGTTCAGCACCCCCTTGCCGGTAATCGTGCCCTTCTTCTGGTTGTTGAAGGCCGAGGCGTCGTCCTTGAAATAGGTGATTAGCGTGCCAGGCTCCGGCCCTTCGAACAGGACTTTGGCCTTGCCTTCGTAGATCTGTCTGCGGCGGGACATGGGCGGCCACCAGGAGGGAGGAGGGGTCGTCGCGCCGGGCGCCGGCCTTCTCCGAAGAAAGGCAGCCCGGCGCATGCGAGCCGGACATATAGCAATGGCGGCCCGCCGGCTCAACCGGCGCCCTGCCGATGGTCCGTTTTGCGACCGCCCGCGCCCCTCGTCATCGGCGCCCGGCATCGCTATATGAGGGCGATCCTATTGCGGGAGAACGAGGAGCTTCATGTCCAGTTTCAATGACCGAGAGAAGGGCTTCGAGAAGAAGTTCGAACGCGACCAGGAGGCCGTCTTCAAGGTCACCGCGCGGCGCAACAAGCTGCTGGGCGCCTGGGCTGCCCAGAAGCTCGGGCTCTCGGGCGACGAGGCCGAGTCCTACGCCAAGTCCGTGGTCGCGGCCGATTTCGAGAAGCCGGGCGACGACGACGTCCTCCAGAAGGTGCTGGGCGACCTGACGGCCAAGGGCATCGCCGCCACGGCCGCCGACGTGCGCAGCCAGATGGACGCGCTGATGCCGGTGGCGCGCGAGCAGATCGCCAAGGCCTCCTAGCGGGGCCGTGTGACCCCGCGGCCGGTTTGGGCCGCGGGGGCCGCCCTATCGCGGGCGGCCGGGGCCGATGAATTCCACCATGTTGCCGTCGTCGTCCTTGACGAAGAGCTGGCGCAGGCCGGTCGGTGACGAGAACAACTCGTTCACCTTCAGCCCCTTGGCCTCGAGCGCGGCCTGCATGCGGTCGGCGTCGTCGACGCGGATGGCGAAGTGGGGGTAGCGCACCTCGAAGCCGAGGCGCTCGGCATCCGGCCGGCGCAGGGCGTCGTTGACGATGATGTGCAGCTCCAGGCCCTGGCCCAGGCTGTACCACGAGCCGGGGAAGCCGAAATCCGGGCGCGCCAGGCGCTCGAACCCCAGCATCTCGCCATAGAAGCGGTCGGCGGCGGCGACGTCCGATACCGTGACCGACACATGGGCCAGTTTGCCCGGTGCGCTTTCTGCCATTGTTCCAGCCCCTTCAGATGAGGCGGCGGCCGGGGATCGCGGCCACCAATTGACGGGTATATTCGTGCCGGGCCGATCCCATGATGGCGGCCGGCGTGCCTTCCTCCACGATCTCGCCCTGGCGCATCACGGCGATGCGGTCGGCCACCTGGCCCGCCACCCGCAGGTCATGGGTGATGAAGATCATGGCCAGACCCAGCTTTTCGCGGACATCGCGCAGCAGATCCAGGATCTGCGCCTGCACCGTCACGTCCAGCGCCGACACCGGCTCGTCGGCGATCAGCACCAGCGGCTCCAGCGCCAGGGCCCGGGCGAGGCCGATGCGCTGGCGCTGCCCGCCCGAGAACTGGTGCGGGTAGCGGTCCATCGCGCCGGCGTCGAGGCCAACCAGGCCCAGCATGCGTTCGGCGGTCGCGCGCGCGGCGGCCGGCTTCACGCCATGGGCGAGCGGCCCCGCCATGATGATCGGCCCCACCCGGATACGGGGATTGAGCGATCCGTGCGGGTCCTGGAAGACCATCTGGATGGCCTTGCGCCGGGCGCGCAGCGCGCCGCCGGCAAGCTGGCCCATGTCCTCGCCGAAAAGGTCGATGCGGCCCGCGTCGGGCCGCATCAGGCGAACGATGCAGCGGCTGAGCGTGGTCTTGCCGGAGCCGGATTCGCCCACCACGGCCAGCGTCTCGCCGGCATGCAGCGTGAAGCTGACCTGCTTCAGCGCCTCCACCTTGCGCTCGGCGCCGAACATGCCCTTGCGGACGCGGAAGATCTTGCTGAGGCCCGCCACCGACAGGACGGGCGGCTGCGTCGGCGCGGCTCGTTCTGCGCGCGCATCGGCGGACAGGCGGGGCACGCTGTCGATGAGGGCCTTGGTATAGGCATGGGCGGGGGCACCCAGCACCGCGCGGGCCGGCCCTTGCTCCACCAGCTCGCCGCGCCACATCACCGCCACCCGGTCGGCGATCTCGGCCACCACGCCGAAATCATGGGTGATGAAGATGACGGCGGTGCCGCGCTCGGCCTGCAGGCGCTTCAGCACGCGAAGGATCTGCATCTGGGTTGTGACGTCGAGGGCGGTCGTCGGCTCGTCGGCGATCAGCAGCGACGGACCCAGCGCGAAGGCAATCGCGATCATCACCCGCTGGCGCTGCCCGCCCGACATCTCGAACGGATAGGCCTCGGCGATGCGCGCCGGATCGGGCAGGTTGAGGTCGGCCAGCAGGGACAGCACGCGGCGCTGCCGCTCGGCCTTGTCGAAGCCCGAGCGATGGATGCGGAACAGCTCCGAGATCTGGTCGCCGACGCGCATCAGCGGGTTCAGCGCCGTCATCGGCTCCTGGAAGATCATCGAGATCTCGCGGCCGCGCAGCCCCTCCATCCGGCGCTGCGGCAGGGCCAGCAGGTTCTCGCCCTTGAAGGTGATGGTCCCGGCCGAGGCGCGCAGGCCCATGTCGGGCAGGAGGCCCATGACCGCGCGCGCCGTCAGCGACTTGCCCGACCCGGATTCGCCGACGATGCACACCAGCTCGCCCGGTGCCACGTCGAGCGACAGGCCGCGCACGGCGAACCGGCGCTCGCCGCCGCCGGGCAGGGGAATGTCGAGGCCGCGAATCTGGAGCATCGGCGGGTCAGGACGTCAGGCGCGGGTTGAGCGCATCGCCCAGCCCGTCGCCCACCAGGTTGATCGCCAGCACCGTCAGGAAGATGGCGACGCCGGGGAAGGTGCACATCCACCAGGCGTCGCGGATCAGGTTGCGCGAGGCGCCGATCATGTAGCCCCAGCTCATCAGGTCGGGGTCGCCCAGGCCAAGGAAGCTGAGGGAGGATTCGAGCAGGATGGCGGTCGCCACCATCAGCGAGGCGGTGACGATGATCGGCCCCAGGGCGTTCGGCAGGATCTGGCGGAAGATCACGCGATGGGTCGGCTCGCCCAGCACGATCGAGGCCTGCACGAACTCCGCCTGGCGCAGCGACAGGAACTGGCCGCGCACCAGGCGGGCGACGCCCGGCCAGCTAACGACGGCGATCGCGGCCACGATGGAGGAGATGGACGGGCTGAATAGGGCGACCAGGACCACCGCCAGCAGGAAGCTCGGGATGGTCTGGAAGAATTCGGTCGCCCGCATCAGCAGCTCGTCGATGCGGCCGCCGAAATAGCCCGCGACCGCGCCCACCAGGACGCCTGCCAGCGTGCCGGCCGCCGTCGCCACTAGCGCCAGCAGCAGCGAGACGCGCGCGCCATGGGCGATGCCGGCGGCGATGTCGCGGCCCAGCATGTCGGTGCCCAGCAGGTAGCCGCCCTGCAGCGGCCGCAGGTAGGGCTCGCCCGCCATCTCCCACGGGCTGGTCGGGTAGAGGACCGGCGCCAGCACGGCCAGCAGCACCATCGCCGCCAGGATCAGCAGGCCGATGCAGGCGGCGATGTTGGTGCGGAACCGCTGGGCGGCGGTCATCGCGCCGGTCCCGTCCGGGGATCGACCAGGGTGTAGATGAAGTCGGTCGCGATGTTGATGGCGACGACCGCGGTCGAGGTGACGAGGAAGATGCCGAGCAGCAGGTTGTAGTCGCGCTGGAACACGGCCTCGAACGCCAGGCGGCCGATGCCGGGCCAGGCGAAGACCGTCTCCACCAGGATCGACCCGCCGACGATCTGGCCCGCCTGCACGCCGGCCATGGTCAGCACCGGCAAGACGGCATTGCGGAACATGTGGCGCCGCCACACCCGACCGATCGAGGCGCCCTTGGCGCGCGCCGTCGCCACGAAGTCGAGCGGGCGCACCTCCAGCAGCGAGGCCCGCATCAGCCGGGCATAGATGGCGGTGTAGAAAAGACCGAGCGTCAGGGTCGGCAGGATCAGGTGGCGGGCGACGTCGGCCGCCTTGGCCCAACCGCCGGTCACCGGCAGGATCGAGCGCATGCCGAAGGCCGGCAGCCACTCGAGCTGCACCGAGAAGACGAGGATGCCCATCAGCCCGATCCAGAAGATGGGCGTGGCATAGAAGGCGAGCGAGAAGATCGACACGGCCGCATCGGCCAGCCCGCGGAAGCGCGCGGCCAGGTAGCCCAGCACGATGCCCAGCGCCAGCGACAGCACGAAGGCGGATGCGGCCAGCAGCAGCGTCGCCGGCAGCCGCTCGGCGATCAGCTCGGCATTCGGCCGCTTCTGCCGGTAGGAGAAGCCGAGGTCGAACTGCAGTACGTTGCCGAGATACTTCGCCAACTGCACCGGCAGGGGCTGGTCGAGGCCGTAGGACCGCCGGATGTCGGCGATGAACTGCTCGTCCGAGGCGCCGGATTCGCCGGCCATGATCATCGCCGGGTCGCCCGGCGCCAAGCGCAGGATGACGAAGCAGAAGACGATGACCAGCAGCACGACCAGAAGGCCGCCGGCCAGCCGCCGCAGGAGGTAGCGCAGGCGCACCGCGGCTGCCCCGTCAGATCCGGCCGGCGGGGCGCGTCACGATGCCCCCGGTCACGACGCCCGCGCGCCGGTGGCTGGCGCCTCCACCCCGTCCGGGACGTAGTTGGAGGCCACCGTGCGGATGTTCTTCACCCATTCCGACCGGTTCATCGCCCACAGGGCCAGGTATCGCGGCAGGGTCGGCCAATAGCTCAGCTTGCCATAGAGGTTGGAGACGAACTGGATGCGCTCGACGATCGGCCGCTCGCGTTGCTCCCAGCGGGTCAGCCCAGCCTCCAGATCATCGGTCTGGCTGACGTTGGCGGCAAGGCTGATGCCGTCCATCATCGCCGTGCCGCCGCCCTGGCCGAGGTTGGCCGACATGGCGTGCGCGGCATCGCCCAGCAGGGCTACCCGGCCGATGTGCCACTGCTTCAGCTTCACCTGCTCGAACGGCGTCCAGCGCAGCGGGTTGACGATGCGGCGCAGGACGGGGGCGATGTGCGGGAAGGCCTCGCTCCAGGCATCGAGGTCGGGCGGCTCGCGCGTGCCCTTCACGTCGTTGTCGACGGTCATCAGCGCGAGATAGGTCTCCTGCGGCGAGATCGGCGCATAGAACACCCGGCGCACGCCGGACCAGAACTCGGCATAGGTGTCGTCGGGCAGGTCGCGATCGGTCGGCAGGCGGGGCACGATCGCCCGGATGGCGCCGCAGTTCAGCGACTTGATTTGGCCGGGAAAGCCGACGCTGGTGCGGACCTTGGAATAGACCCCGTCCGCGCCGATCACGAGGTCGCCGCGGCGCTCGCTGCCGTCGGCCAGGCGCACGACGCCGTCGGGCGTGGCGGCCTGCACCTCGGACCCGGTGAAGATCCGGGCACCGGCCGCCTCGGCCTGGTTGCGCAGGGCCAGGACCAGCTTCTCGCGGGCCACCACATGGATGCGCAGGCCGGATTCGGGCGGCCAGTGATAGCGCCCGACCGTGCGGTTGCGATGGTCGCGCGTCTCCCGCCGATAGAAGCGGATGCCGCCATCCACCGTCTCGGCATAGGCACCGACCGCCTCCAGGACCCGAAGCCCGTTCTCGCCGATATAGATGCCCGATCCGGTGGCGCGGATGACGGGCGCGCGCTCGTGGACCTCGACCGACCAGCCGCGCTGGGCCAGGGCGGCGGCGGCCGTCAGGCCGCCGATGCCGGCCCCGGCGACGACGGCATGCCGCCGCCGGGTGGACGTGCCGGTCATCGCGGGCTCAGCGGGCGAGCCAGGCATCGGCATAGGCATCGTTGGGGCCATGGGCGGTCGTGATCGCGTCGCGTAGCCGCTTGTTCATGACGACCGGGAACTGCAGCTCGAGCAGGAAGCCGACCGGCAGGTCCTCGGTAATCAGGCGCTGGATCTCGGAATAGTACGCCTGCTTCTTGGTCTCGTCGGTCTCGGCCGTGGCGGCGGTGAACAGGTCGTCGACGCGCTGGTTGCAGTAGCCGTTGGCGTTGGCGAGGAAGACCTTGCGGACGTTGGAGCAGAGATAGGTCCGCCCCACGCCCAGCGCCGGATCGGCATACTGGTAGAAGAACGTGTAGACGATGTCGTAGTCCCAGTTGGTGTAGCGCTGGATCCAGTTGCCGGGATCGGTGTTCTCCACCGTCGCCCGCACGCCGACGCGGCGGAAGGATTCGCGCAGGTATTCCGCCAGCCGGGTCCAGTGGTCGCCATAGGGCAGGGCCAGGATCTTGATGTCGGCCCGCGTGCCGTCGGCCTTGGGCTTCAGGCCCATCTCGTCCAGCAGCGCCTTGGCCTTTTCCTGGTCGTATGGATAGGTCGCGACTTTGGGGTCGTAGTTGCGCGTCGAACTGGCGATCGGGCCGGTCGGCACCTTGCCCTGGCCGTAGAAGATCCGGTCCTTGATGAAGTTGCGGTCGATGGCGTGCATCAGCGCCTTGCGGAACCGCTTGTCGTCGAAGGGCGGGCGGCGGCTGTTCATGTCCATCAGGACGAGGGGTGCGATGAATTCCTGCCCCTTGTCGGCGACCGTCAGCGCCGGGTTGCGGCGCAGCCGCTCCAGGTCGGTGAACTGGACGGCGTCGAACTGCGCCTGGTCGACGGCGCCCTGTTCCATGGCGACGGTGCGGGCGGCGGCGTCTGGGATGAAGTGGAAGCTAATCCCGTCGAGGTACGGCCGGCCCTGGCGGTAATAGTCGGGATTGCGTTCGAGTTGCAGCGACTCCCCCTTCTTCCACGCCACGAAGCGGAAGGGACCAGTGCCGATCGGCTTCTCGTTGGCGGGGTTCTTGTCGAAGTCGGTGCCCTCGTAGAGATGCTTGGGCATCATCGGCGCGCCCGACAGCTCGAACGCGTAGAGGAAGGGCGAGAACTTTTCCTTCAGCTTGTAGACGATCGTGCGCGCATCCGGCGTCTCCACGGCGGCCACGCGCGAGAAGACGCCGCGGGCCCGCGGGTGCGTCTTCATCAGGAATTCCTGCGTGGTGAACGCGACGTCGGCCGAGGTGAAGGGCTTTCCGTCATGCCACTTGGCGTTGGGGCGCAGGTGGAAGGTGTAGGTCAGGCCGTCGGCCGACACTTCCCACCGCTCGGCCAGGCCGGGCTTGGGGTTCAGCTCGAAGTCGAAGGTCAGCAGGCTCTCGAACACCTTGCCGCCGATCGTCACGGTGCCGCTCGCCTGGCCCAGCGCGGTGACGAGGTGGGGCGGCTCGGGATGGACCAGGATGCGCAGCGTGCCGCCGCTCTTGGGCGTGTCCTGGGCCGCGGCGGGGGCCGCTGCCAGTGCCAGGCCGAAGACGGCCAGCAGGGTCGTTCTCGCAAGGTTACGCATCGTCACGCTCCCGGCTGACATGATCACTTGATCAGCTTAGGCATGTTTGAATTCGGCAGGCAAGGGACCAAATTCGCCGAATGGGCGATGCGGGATCAGCAAAGACGGGCCTTTTCTTTGGGGTGTCCGTCCATGTCGATGTGTCGAACGAAAGCGGAACAGGCGGTGTTCTTGCTTCGTGCCGGATTATCAATCATATGATCAGTATTGCGGCAATTGGTGCGTGGCCGAACCGGCCGTGGCCGTGCTAACCGCTACCGCAGGACGGCATCGACAGGATTCGCGATGCCACGGCGTCATGGGGCGAGGGGCAATGGCCGAGAAATCGAGGCAGGCGGCAAAGTCGGGCGCCACGGCCGCGCCGGGCGCCCGCGCGCGCCTCAAGCAGGAGAACCGCGAGGGCCTGATCGTCGAGCGCGCGATCCGCTATTTCGCCAAGGTCGGCTTTCACGGCAATACGCGCGAACTGGCCCGCTCCATCGGCATCAGCCAGCCGCTGCTCTATCACTACTTCGCCAGCAAGGATGCGCTGATCGAGCAGATCTTCGACCGCATCTATGCCAGCAAGTGGAAGCCGTTGTGGGAAGACTGGCTGCGTGATCGCACCATGCCGCTGTCGGCGCGCCTGGAGCGGTTCTACGCCGATTATACCGACACCGTGCTGACCGACGAGTGGACGCGCATCTTCTTCTTTGCCGCATTGCGTGACGTGAACATCCACAAGCGCAACACCCTCATCGTGCGCGAGCGCATCGTCCACGTACTGATCCGGGAGATGCGGGCGGAATTCGAGGGCGAGCCGCGCGACCGACCAATCACCGCCATCGAGGAGGAACTGGGCTGGGACCTCCATACCGGCATCTTCTACCTGGCGATCCGCCAGGCGATACTGGACACGCCGTCCCCGCTGGGTCGGCACCCGGCGACGAAGCTGAAGATCGCCATGTTCCTGGCCGGCGCCCGCTCGGTCCTGGCGCAGGAGGCCCAGCCGGCGGCGTGAGGCTGGCGGCGTGATGCCCCACCGCAACGGAAGGTCCTGATCGATCGTGTCGGCAATGGAATCAGCGGCGGTGGTTGTCATCGGCGGCGGCGTGATCGGGGCGTCCGTCGCCTATCACCTGTGTCGAGCAGGCGTGACCGATGTGCTCGTGCTGGAGCGCAACACGCTCTCCAGCGGGGCGACGCCGCGGGCGGCGGGCCTGATCACGCACGGCCGGGCGGATGCGAACGTCATCGGGATGATGGGCAGGACGATCGCCGCGATCGCCGAACTCGAGAACCTGCTGGGCGAGCCCATCGAGTTCCGGCCTGTCGGCTCGATCCGCTCCGTCGCGACCGAGGCGGGCGAGCGCGCACTGGCGGCCATAGAGTCGGCTTTGCACATGGCCGGGACACCGCTGGAGGTCATCGACGCCCGCCGTGCGCGCGAGGCCTGTCCGTGGCTGGACCTGAGTGGCGCGCGCCGGACGCTCTTCTTCCCGCGCGACGGCCATGTGGATGGCGCCCGTCTCGGCATGGCCTACGCGCGGGCGGCGCGCCGGCTGGGTGCCCGCGTGCGGCAGGGCGTGGAGGTGCAGGGACTGCTGCGCGAGGGGAACACCGTCACCGGCGTCTTGACCAGTGCCGGACCGGTGCGGGCGCAACAGGTGGTCGATGCCGCCGGCGCCTGGGCCGGGGTCGTGTCGGAGTGGGCCGGCTGGGCCTTTCCCGCCACGCCGACGCGCAGCCAGTACTGGATGACGGCGCCGGATGGAAACGGACCGCCCACGATGCCGATCGTGCAGCTTCCCGAACTGCACGCCTATCTGCGACCGGAGGTCGGCGGTCTCGTCGTCGGACTCCAGGAGCCGAACTCCACGACCTTCGATCCGTTCGAGCTGCCGACCGACATGGGCGCGGTGCCGGTTCGCGATCAGGCGGGCGATCTCGACTTTCTCATCGCGCGGGCCGACGCCCTGCGAACCGTGATCCCGGGCATCGATGACTGGCGCTTCGTTCACCACATCACCGGCCTGTCGATGTACACGCCGGACGGAAACTTCGTGATCGGCCGGCCCGATGGCGTCGAAGGGCTGATCGCGGCGGGTGGCTGCTGCGGCTCCGGCGTGGCGGCATCCGGCGGCTTTGGCGAGGCCGTCGCCAGCCTTGTCACCGGCCAGCCTTGCGGCATCGACATGGTACCCTTCCGGCCGTCGCGATTCGGTGGCGTCGGCGCCCGCGACGAAGCCTTCCGGCAGCGATGCAGCGCCGCGCGTGGCGGCAAGTCGGGCCTGCCACCCGGCGGCGGGCACCCCGCCTGAGCGGCACTTCCGCGCTTGTCGAAGCGCCGGCCAGACCTTCGCCCTTGCCCGCCCGGCGCATTTGCGCAAAAAATTCTCCATAACGCAGGAGATCAATCAATGAGCAGGGTTTCGATCGGGGCGGCGAGTGGGATCGCCATGCAGACGGCGGTAGCCGGGATCTGGGCGGTGTCGGCCGTGGCGGCACCGCCTACGGACACGATCGTCGTGGCGGCGACCGAGGACGTACGCGGGATCGACCCGCAGCGGGAGCGCGACGCGCTGTCCCATGACGCCCATCGGCAGGTGGTGGAAGGGCTGGTCGGCTTCCGCGACGACCTGGAGGTGGCGCCGGTCCTGGCCGAGCGCTTCGAGATCCGCGACGACGGCCGCACCTATGTCTTCACCCTGCGCCAGGGGGTGAAGTTCCATAACGGTGCGCCGCTGACCTCGGCCGAAGTGAAGTGGTCGTGGGACTACCTGATGGCCGAGGGTTCGGTCTGGCGCTGCCGCAGCGCCCTGTCGGGCCAGGTCGGGCTGAAGGTCGAGGCGGTCGAGACGCCGGACGCGCAGACGGTGGTCTTCCGCCTGAACCAGCCCAACGGCTCGTTCCTGTCGACCCTGGCCCGCACCGACTGCGCGATGACGCCGGTCCTGCATCCGTCCTCGCTGAACGCGGACGGCAGTTGGAAGGCGCCGGTCGGCACCGGCCCCTTCACCCTGGGCGAGCGCAAGGTCGGCCAGTCGATCGAGATCGTCCGCTTCCCCGGCTACGTCGCCCAGACGACGCCCCATTCCGGAATGACCGGCCGGCGCGAGGTGCTGGTCGAACGCGTGCGCTACCTGCTGATCCCCGACCCCGCGACGCGCAAGGCGGCCCTGGTTTCGGGTGACGTCGACGTGGCGACGATGACCGGCGATGCCGCGGCCGACATGCGCAAGCAGCCCAACGTGAACGTGTTCTCGGCGGAGACGGCGTCCTGGTACGGGCTGCTGCTGAACGACAGCGACCCGATGCTGAAGGACAAGCGCGTGCGCCAGGGGATCGCCGCGGCGCTGGACCGCGACGCCATCGCGGCCGCCGTCAGCTACGACCAAGCGAAGGGCACGGCCTCGACCCTGCCCAGCTTCAGCCGCTACCACACGGCGCTGCACGGCACCGAGAAGAAGGCCGACCCGGCCAAGGCGCGGGCGCTCCTGAAGGCCGGCGGCTATGCCGGCCAGCCGCTGACCATGACCACCAGCAAGCGTTTCCCGCTGATGTATGACCAGGCGGTCCTGGCCCAGGGGATGCTTGAGGAAGTCGGCGTGAAGATCAACCTGGAGGTCGTCGAATGGGCGCTCCAGCTCGCCAACTACAACAAGGGCGCCTACCAGATGCAGTCCTTCGGCTACTCCCCGCGGTTCGAGCCGCTCGGCCACTGGGAGCGGATCATCGGGCCGGAGCCGCGCAAGGTGTGGAAGAACCCCGAGGTCATCGCGATCCTGAAGAAGGGCGAGGTCAGCAGCGACCCGGTGGTGGTCCAGGCCGCGGCCGACGACCTGTTTCGCCGCTTCGTCGACGAGGTGCCGGCCGTCGGCATCTTCCATGTCGTGCTCGAGGTGGTGGCCAACAAGCGGATCGAGGGCCTGAAGTCCTCGCCGCTCGGCAGCCCCTATCTCTGGAACGTCAGCATCAAGAAGTGACGAGCGACTGTTTGTGAATCGTGAAGGGGAAGGCAGACCGATGGATGCGCTGGCGCGAAAGCTGAACGAACTGTGCGATGCCCAACCCTTCACGACCAGTTGGTATGTCCGCGACCTGACGACGGGCGCCGTGGCCGACCGCGCCGGGACGGTGCCGACGCCGTCGGCCAGCACGCGCAAGACCTCGATCATGATGGCCGCGTTCAAGGCGGTGCATGAGGGCCGGCTCGACCTCGACGAGATGATCACGATCGAGGCGGAGTACCAGGCCGGGGTGGCGTCGGGCACCTTCCATCACATGACGCCCGGCGTGCGGATTCCGCTGCGCGATGCCATCGTCCACATGATCATCACGTCGGACAACGTCTCGACGCGGATCGTCGTCGACCGGGTCGATCTCGACGAGCTGAACGACTATTGCCGGGCGATCGGGCTGGACGGCACCGTGCACCGCTTCAAGATCCCGCCGCTCGGCCTGCCCTGGGACCATCCGGCCGAGGCGGTGACGACGACCACGCCGGTCGACCAGGGCCGCCTGATGGAACTCATCCTGGCCGGTGCCGCCGATGAGAAGGCGGCCGCCTTCCTGGGCTCGACCAGCCATTGGTGCCGCTATGCGCTGGATATCCTGTCGTGGCAGGTGCATCGCTCGATGATCCCGGCTCTGCTGCCGTTCGGCGGGCGCATCTGCAACAAGACCGGGCGCGGCATCCGCGGCCGGTCCGACGCCGGCCTCGTCTATCGCGGCGACCGGCCGCTCTATGTGCTGACAGCCTTCGTCGACTTCATCCCCGAGGAACTGCCGGATGGCTTGCCCGGCTGGTCCGGCTCGGTCGCCCTGATCGCCCGCCTGTCGCGGGCCTGCTGGGACGGCATCGGCAAGGCGTAGGCCCTAGTCGAGGGTTATCCCGCTCTCGCGGATCAGTGCGGTCCAGCGCGTCCGTTCACGCGCCAGGAATGCCGTGAAGCTGGCGCCATCCCCGCCTGCCGGGGTGGCGCCAAGCCGGCCCAGCCAAGCCACGAAGGCCGGGTCGCCCACGGCGGCGTCGAAGGCGCCCACCAGCCGCGTGGCGATCTCGGCCGGCAGTCCGGCCGGCGCGAAGATGCCGAGCCAGGACGATGCCACCACCTGCGGCAACCCGCATTCGCCGAAGGTGGGCACGGCCGGCAACAGCGGCGACCGCCCGGCGGTGGACACGGCCAGCGCCTGGACCTGTCCCGACAGCACGGGCGCGGCTGCCCCACCGACCAGGTCGAAGCCCAGCACGATCTGCCCGGCCACCAGGTCCGTCAGCATCGCCGACGCGCCGCGATAGGGCACGTGGCGCAGATGCAGGCCCATCGCCCGCGACAGCATGGCGCCCAGCAGGTGATGGGTCGACCCGATGCCGGGCGAGCCGAACGCCGTATCCGGGTGTTGCCGCAGCCAGCCCAGCATGTCCGCCGGGGCGGCCGGCAGCGACGGGTGGGTGAGGGCGGCCAGCGGCTGGTCGCAGATATGGAACAGCGGCGTGAAGTCCCGCTCCGCGTCGTAGGACAGGCGCGGTCCCATCAGGATTGGGTTGATCACGACAGGTCCGACCGGGCTGAAGATCAGGGTATATCCATCGGCCGGCGCGCGGGCGAGCGCGTCCATGGCGATGTTGCCGCCGGCACCCGGCCGGCTCTCGATGACGATCGGGCGGCCCAGCAGCGGCGTCAGCGCATCGGCCAGCCGGTGCAGGATGGCGTCGCCGGTGCTGCCGGGCTGAAAGCCGCGCAGGATGCGGATCGGCCGCTGCGGTTCCCAGCGAGCGGCTGCCGGGCGGACGAACGGAGCGGCCAGCAGGCCGGCGATCACCGCGCGCCGGCCGGTCATGCTGGTCGTCCGCGCCTTGCCCGAACATGGCTCAACAGGATCTTGCGCAGCTCCGGCACCTTCACCTTGCGGGTGCCGGTCCGCGGCAACTCGGGCAGGACGAATATGTCCCGGGGCACTTTCCAGTCGTTGAGTGCCGCCCGGCAATGCGACTCCAGTTCATTCGCTGCCACCGGATGGCGCAGCACCACGGCCGCGACCGGCACCTCCTGGTTGCGCGCCGACGGCATGGCGAGCGCCACTGCCTCGGCCACGGCGGGGTGGGCCAGCAGCACTTCCTCGATCTCGATGGGATAGAGTTTCCGGCCGCCGAAATTGATGCGGTCGTCCACCCGGCCGCGCAGGAAGAGGTACCCGTCCGCGTCGAGATACCCCGTGTCGCCCATATGGAACCAGCCGTTGCGATGGGCACGGTCGGTCGCGGCCGGGTCGCCGATATAGTGCTCGGAGACCAGTGGGCTGCGCACGCAGACCTCGCCGATGGCGCCCGCCGGCAACGGCCGGTCGAGGTCGTCGACGATCCGCAGGGCGACGGTCTCGACCGCGCGGCCGACCGTGTCGGGATTCAACGCCAGGTCGGCCGGCGTGGCGTGGGTGATCGTGCCGGCCTCGTTGCTGGCATAGCCGATATGCAGGTTGGGTGTCAGGCGGCTGAGGATCGCCTTGCGCGTGGCGAGTGGCAGCATCGCCGACGCGACCGTCAGCACGCGCACGGC
This sequence comes from Stella humosa, assembly GCF_006738645.1. Classification (GTDB taxonomy): domain Bacteria; phylum Pseudomonadota; class Alphaproteobacteria; order ATCC43930; family Allostellaceae; genus Allostella; species Allostella humosa. The sequence goes on from NZ_AP019700.1 coordinate 1,883,922, forward strand.
CGGCAATGCCGGTTCCGACTGCTGAGGCAGACCGTCCAGCATGGCCGTGACATGGGTGGGCGCCGTCGCCAGGTAGCTGATGGCGTCCGCGGTCAGGTCGGCAATCAGCTTCGGCATGCTCTGGGGCAGGGGGTGGAAGGCGACGGTCCCGCCGGCGTTCAGGGTGCGCCAGACCGGGTAGCGGCCGAGCGCGAAGTTCATCGAGACGATCGGACGGTGACGGTCGGCGGACGTGAGCCCCAGGGGGGCGGAGCGCGCATCGATGCGGTCGATGAGCTGGCGGTGGCTGGACGGGGCCGACTTCGAAGGACCGCTCGTGCCCGACGATATGGCGATCTGCGCCAGCCGGTCGCCGCCCGGCCGGCGGACGGCAACTGGGTCGAATCCGTCCGGCAGGTCCTCAATGGCGACGGTCTGGATCGGGCCGGCAATCGCGGCCGCGCGCTCGAGCGCGATCGACCGGTCGATCAGCAGGAGCCGGGCGCCAGCGGTGGAGAGCAGCCGGGCGATGTCGGCATCGGGGCTGCCGGGATCGAGTACCAGCGTGGCGCGGCCGCCCAGCATTGACCCCAGTGCGGCGAGTGATGTCCCTGCGTTCCCATCCGTCAGGATGGCGACGACCGCGCCGGGTTCCACGTCGCTCTGGTCGAGCCCGCGGGCGATGCCCCCCAGCGCCCAGGCAAGGTCGGCGAAGGATAGCGAGGCGTGGTCGGTGACCAGCGCCGTCTGCCCGGGCGTTGCCGCGGCATGCCGCAGGAGCTGGTCGCAATAGTTCGCCTCGGCAAACGCCATCCCGGTTCAATGGCTGAAGCGCTTCCGACATTCAATCGCGTTCTAGGCCAGACGTGGTGCGCATCTGGTCCAAGATGAGCTGGCGCAGCTCGGGAGTCATGATCTTGCGCATGCTTGTCCGCGGCAGGCTGGGGAAGACGAATATCCGCCGGGGCACCTTCCAGCCGACCAGCATCGCCCGGCAATGGTCCAACAGGACCTGCTCCGGCACCGGCTGGCGCAGGACGACGGCGGCGACCGGGACCTCCTGGTTGTGGGCGGACGGCAGGGCAAGCGCGGCCGCCTCGGCCACCGCCGGATGGGCCAGCAGCACCTCCTCGATCTCGACCGGGTAGAGTTTCCGGCCGGCGAAGTTGATGCGATCGTCCACCCGGCCGGCAATGAAGAGGTAGCCGTCGACGTCGAGATGGCCGGTGTCGCCCATGTGGAACCAGCCGTCCCGGTTGGTGCGGCCGGTCGCCTCCGGGTCGCCGATATAGTGTTGGGTGGCGAGCGGGCTCCGCACGCGGATTTCGCCGAGGGCGCCCGGCGGCAGCGGCGTCCCCTGGTCGTCGACCACTTCCAGCGTCACCGACCGCACGGCGCGCCCCACCGTCCCGGGCTTCAGCGCCAGTTCGCCCGGCGTGGCGTGGGTGATGGAGCCCGCCTCGTTGCTGCCATAGCCGATCTGCAGGTTGGGCGTCAGGCGGGTCATGACCGCCTGCCGCGCGGCGAGCGACATCATCGCCGATGAGACCAGCAGCACCCGCACCGCGGGCAGGGCGGGCTGCGGCCGCTCGGGCAGGCCGTTCAGCATCGCCGTCACGTGGCTCGGCGTCAGCGACAGGTAGGTGACGCCGTCCGCGTTCAGGCTGGCGGCCAGGTCCGGCATGGTGCGGGGCAGGGGGCGGAAGATTGCGGTGCCGCCGGCATCCAGCGTGCGCAGCACCGGGTAGCGGCCCATGATGAAGTTCATCGAGATGATCGGCCGATGGCGGTCCGCCGGGCCGAGGTCGAGGTGCCATGCCTGCGCATCCATGCGGCCGGCCAATTGGTGATGGCTGCAAGGTGCTGCCTTGGACGGGCCGGTCGTGCCGGACGACACGATGATCTGCGCGAGCCGGTCGCCGCCGTCCCGGCGCCGGGCGAAGGGGTCGGCGCTTTCGGGCAGAGTCTCGATGGCGATGGTCTGAAGGTGGCCGGCGATGGCGGTCGCGCGGGCCGCCGGCACCGAGCGGTCGACCAGCAGAGCCTGCGCGCCGGTGGCGGCCAGCAGCCGGGCCATCTCCGCATCGGCGCTGCCGGTATCGAGCAGCAGGGCCACCCGACCCCCCAGGATCACCCCCAGCCAGGCCCGCAGCGCAGGCGCCTGGCCGTCGGTCAGGATGCCGACGACGGCCCCCGGCGGCACGTCGCTCTGGTCCAGCCCGTGGGCGACGCCGCCGAACGACCAGGCATGGTCGGCAAAGGTCAGGCTGTGGTCCGGGCCGAGGATGGCCGTCCGCCGGGCGGCCGTCCGGGCGTGGCCCAGTATCCGGTCGCAGTAGTTATGGTCCTTGGAATGCACCGCCCGGTTATTGCACCGACGATCGGTCGTCTCAATCCAGCGTGACCCCGGCCTGGCGGATCGCCTGTTCCCATCGCTGCCGCTCGGCGTCGAGGAAGGCGGCGAAGCGGGCGGCCGACGTGCCGGCGGGGGTCACGCCGATCTCGGCGAACCAGGCCGCCATGCCCGGCGTTGCGAGGATGCGATTGGTGGCGGCGTTCAGGCGCTCGGCCTGTTCGGGCGGCAGGCCGGCCGGCGCGAACATGGCCATCCAGGACGATACGACGACGGGGGTGCCGCCCTCGACCAGGGTCGGTGCCGCGGGCAGCAGCGACGAGCGTTGCCGTCCAGACGTGGCGACCGCCACCACACGCCCGTCCTGGCCCGAGACGGCGGCGCCGAAGGCGGTGTCGATCGACAGGTCGATGGCGCCCGCCATCAGGTCGGTCGCGGCCTGCACCGTCCCGCGATAGGCGACGTGGCGCAGGCGGAGGCCCAGCGCCTGCGACAGCATCTCGCCCACCATGTGCTGGGTGGAGCCTATGCCGGGGGTGCCGTAGGTCGCCTGCGGGTGCCGGCGCAGCCAGTCCTGCAAGGTGCCGGGGGCGGGACCGGTGTCGGGCCGGGCGATGATCGCCAGCGGCTGGTCCCAGATCTGGGTGATCGGGGTGAACGCGCGGACGGCGTCATAGGGCATGCGGCCGGTCATCAGCACCGGATTGATGACGACCGGGCCGATCGGGCTCAGGGCCAGGGTCTGTCCGTCCGGCGGTGCCTTGGCCAGGATGTCCATGGCGATGTTGCCGCCGGCCCCGGCCTTATTGTCGACAACGACCGGCCGGCCTAGTTCGGCCGCCAGCGGTTCGGCCAGCTTGCGCGCCAGGAGGTCGGCCGATCCGCCTGGCGGATAGCCGACCAGCAGGCGGATGGCCCGGCCCGGCTGCTCGGCCGACACGGCGGCCGGCGCCAGCATGCACGGCGCCAGCAGCGCCGCCGCCAGCGTCGCCAGGCGCCGCAGATGGCGGCCCACCTGTTCGATCATTGCGGTCCGATCACTGCTGGCCCGTTGCATTGGCGGCCGTCAGGCGCGCCAGCACCTGCTGGCGCAGTTCGGGGATCAGCACCTTGCGGGCGGCATTGCGCGGCAGCGCATCGAACGCAAAGACCATCCGGGGCATCTTTCCCTCGCCCAGCAGCGGCAGGCAGTGCCGGCGGATCTCGGCCGTGGTGACCGGCTGGCGCAGGACCACAGCCGCCACCGCGACCTCGATGCCGTTGCGCACGGCCAGGCCGAACGCGGCGGCCTCGGCGATCGCCGGGTGCGTCAGCAGCGCGTCCTCGATCTCGAAGGGATAGAGCTTGCGGCCGCTCTGGTTGATGCGGTCGTCGAGGCGCCCGTGCAGGAAGAGGTAGCCATCTTCATCCAGGTGGCCGGTATCGCCCAGGTGGAACCAGCCGTCGCGATAGGCCCGGGCGGAGGTCGCCGGGTCGCCCAGATACCCGCCGGCCGCCGCCGCCGTGCGGACGCGCACCGCCCCGATGGCGCCGGCCGCGACCGGCCGGTCGTCGGCATCGACGACCTCCACCGCGATGCCGGGCAGGGGCCGGCCGACGGTGGCGGGCTCGCGCGCCAGGTCGGCCGGACCGGCATGGGTGATGGTGCCGACCTCGTTGCTGCCCAGGCTGACATGCAGGTTGGGCGTGAGCCGCGCGCGGATGGCCGCGCGCATGGCCAGGGGAACCATGGCCGAACTGACCATGAAGACGCGGATGAAGGGCATTGCCGGCGGCCGGCCCGGCGGCAGTTGTTCCAGCATCGCCGCGACATGGGTCGGCGTCATGGTGAGGTAGGTGATGCCGTCCGCCGCCAGGCTGCCGACCAGTTCGCCCACGGTCTTGGGCAGCGGGGTCATCACGACCGCGCCGCCGGCCGCCAGCGTGCGCATCGCCGGGTAGCGGCCCAGCACGAAGCCCATGGTGATCAGTGGCCGATGGCGATCGTCGGGGCCGAGGCCGAGGAAGGGCGACAGCGTCTCGACACGCTCGATCAACTGCGCGTGGGAGGCGGGCGACGCCTTGGCCGGCCCGCTGGTGCCCGACGAGATCGCGATCTGCGCCATCGCCTCGCCGCCTGGGCGACGGACCGCCGTGGGGTTGGCCGAGGCCGGCAGCGTGTCGATGCCAAAGGTCGGCACGGACCAGGCGCGTGCGCGGTCGGTGACGACGGCGGCGGCACCCGTCAGGGCCAGCAGGCGCTCGATCTCGGCCGGTGGCGCATCGGCATCCAGCGGCAGGGCGACGCGGCCGCCCAGCATCGTGCCAAGGATGGCCCGCAGCGCCGCCGGGCTGTCGTCCACAAGGATGCCGACGACGCTGGCGGGTGCGATCTGCCGTTCGTCGAGTCCGGCCGCCACCCCACCCAGGGCTGCGGCCCACTGGGCGAAGGTCGCGGTGCCGGTGGTGGTGAGAATCGCGGGGCGCGCGGGGGTATTGGCCGCATGGCCGAGGATTGCATCGGCCACGTTCTGGTCTCTCATCGGTGCTGTCGTCTCCGTCGCCGGTGGCGCGAAATTAACGCATCCGCGCAGGGAAACCGTTCCTTGATTGCCGCGTTGTCGCTGGAGTCCAACCGAATGACAACCCGCGAAGGAGCTTTCCCGATGCCGATCATCCTCTGGCTGCTGGGCGTGCCTGCCACCATCGTCATCCTGCTCATGCTGTTCGGCGTGGTCGGCTTCTGATCGCCCGTCCAGTGACGACCGCGGCCCGGGCGTTGCCAGCCCGGCGCCCGGTCGCATAGGGTGCGGCCTTGCTACAGGGGCCGACCAATGAAAATTCCAGCACTGCCGTTCACCGTCACCGACTGGTCCAAGGTCGAGCCCACGCAGCATCCCGGCGAGCGCGGCCACGCGCTGTGGCGGACGCTGAACATCGGCGACATCCGCGTGCGGATGGTCGAGTACTCGCCCGGCTACCTGGCGGATCACTGGTGCGACCGCGGCCATATCCTGTTCGTGGTGGCGGGTGAGCTGGTGAGCGAGTTGCGCGATGGGCGGAAGTCGACCCTGACGGCGGGCATGAGCTACCAGGTGTCCGACCATGGCGACGCCGCGCATCGGTCGTCGACCGAGAACGGCGCCACGCTGTTCATCGTCGATTGACGCTGCCCCCGCCATCGGCAGGGCGACCCCTGGTCGCGGCCGGGGGGCGTGCCGATATGGTAGGCCGCAGGAGCGGGGGAACGATCGTGCCGGGTTTGCAAGCTTGACGGACAGGTCTGGGCGTCCGGGTACCGTGCGCCGCCATCTGGCGGTGGCGCTGGCCGTGCTGCTGGCCGCGATGCCGGCGGGGCGGCCGATCCTGCAGGTGGCGGCGCTGGCCACCGTCGGCACGCTGGTGGCATCCGACGCGGAGGCGCAGCGGCGCTCGTCCGGCGGGTATTCTCGACCGTCGACCAGCCGCACGCCCTCGTTCTCTTCCGGCTCTTCCAGCTCGCGCCGGCCATCGACGTCCGGCGGCTACAGCCGTCCGTCCGCGCACGTATATGTTCCGCGCCAGGCACCCGCCCAGTCGGGCGCGGACCGCGCGATGCAGCGGCGCGGCTCCCAGGATGCGCTCGATGCCTTTCGCGGCGGGTCCGGCTCCGGCTCGTCCGGCCAGCGCGGCGCGATCACGCTGCCGCAGGGGCCGCTCTATGGTGGTCGCACGCCGTCGACGCAGCGCCAGCCCAGCTACACCTTCCGCGGCCAGCCGGCGCCGTCCGGCGGCGGGCAGTGGCAGCCGCCATCCTATGCCGGCGGCGGTGGCGGCGGGCGCTTCGGTGCCTGGGACGGGTTGCTGCTCTATTACCTGCTCGACACGCTGAACCGGCCCGGGCGCGCCCAGGCCTTCCACGACAATGGCAACGACCCGGGCGTGCGCGCCTGGCGCTCCGAGGCAGACCGCAAGGCGGCCGACGACCCCGCCCTGCGGGCCCGGCTGGAAGAGTTGGACCGCCAGACGGCAGCCTTGAAGGGCCAGCCGGTGCAACCCGGCCGCCTGCCGTCCGACGTGGCGCAGGCCAGTGAAAAGGAGGAAGGCGGCATGGGCGGCCTGCTGATTACCGTGCTGCTGCTGGGGGGCTTTGCCTTCGTGACCTGGCGCTTCTTCCGCCGCCGCCGTGCCGGGGCCGCGGCCACCGCCGTCAAGGGAGGTCAGATGGGCCCGATCGATACCGCGCGCGGCATGCTGCGCGACAAGCTCGGGGGCGGGCAGCCTTACAAGCCGTCCTTCTTCCGGGTGGGGATGACCTTCCCGCTCGACCCGACGCCGTTCCTGCTGGCGGGCGGCGTGGCCAAGGTGACGCAGCCGCCCGCCAGCAGTGCCAGCGGCCTGGTCTCGGTCTCGGCCGTGGGCCGCATCGATGCCGGCGACGTGCACATGCACCGCCTGTACCTCGCCGGCAGCGACGGCTGGTTCCAGCTCTGGCTCGACGAGGATGGCCGGCCCGAGGAATGCCGCTGGTTCCAGCCGGTCGACGAGGTGCATCCGGCCGACCGCGAGGAATGGGCCTTCTGGATGGACGAGCGCGAGGGCATGGTCGGCTGGCCGGAATTCCAGACCAAGGACGGGCAGGTCTATGCCCGCCACTGGCTGCCGGGCGAAAGCCGGGTGCCGCCTCGGGAATGGACCGAGACGATCGAGGATGCCCGCGGCAGCCGCCAGCGTCAGGTCCACGCGATGCTCTATGCCCGCGCGACCGGGGCGGCCGCCCCGGCCCCCGATGCCGAGTACATCCTGGTCTCGGTCATCGAGGATGCCGGCCAGGCCTATGTCGAGGTCGCCGCCGGCATCGACGTAAACCCGACCGCGCTGACCATCGCCTGAGCGTTCACGAGAAGAGGGATACCGTCCGATGGACGACGCGCTGAGCCGCATCTTCACCAGCCTGGGCACCGGCGTGCCCGTGCTGCTGCTGCATTTCGCCACGATGCTGGCCCTCCTGGCGGCCGGCGTGCTGCTCTACATGGCAATCACGCCGTTCCGCGAGCGCGAGTTGATCCGCGAGGGCAACCTGGCGGCCGGCATCATGACGCTGGGCATCTTCCTCGGCATTTCCATCCCGCTGGCCGCGACGCTGGCAACGTCGACGGTGTGGCTCGACGTGGTGCTGTGGGGGGCGGTGGCCGTGATACTGCAGGTCGCGACCTTCCTGGTGGCGACCCTGATCATGCCGGGCCTGCGCCACCTGATCGAGGCCGGCAACACGGCCGCCGCGCTGGCCATGGTGGGGGTGCAGTTGGCGGTCGCCCTGCTGAACGCCGGGGCGATGGCCGGATAACCATCATTGGCCCGGGTTCTTTCATCCCGGGCAGGCGTGCCTATATTCACGCCGTCGTCCCGGTGCGGGCGCCAACTCTGTTCTGGAGTGACACGAGCATGCTGATCTTCATCCGCAACCTTCTGGGCGTTAAGGCCGATCAGGCCGTGCAGGCCGGTGTCGAGGCCTTGGTCCGCTGGGACCCGAAGGCCGCGACCGAGGCCGAGCTGCGCACCATGGAAGGGCATCTGGACCAGCTCGGCATGGAAGTCGCCAAGGCCCGCCAGGCCTATGACCGCGAGAAGAAGGAGGCGGTCGCCATCCAGGACCTGTCGCGCCAGCGCATGGCCGCGGCCGAGCACCTGGAGCGCCAGATCAATGGCGAGGCGGACGCCGGGCGCAAGGCCGGGCTGGAAAAGAGCCTGGGCACGCTGGTCGGCATGCTGGAGGAGATGGCACCCGAGGTCGATCGCGAGGCCCGCGACGCCGACGACGCGCTGTCCTTCCTGGAGATGCTGGAGAAGTCCTACTCGGCGGCTGGCTCGAAGCTGAAGCAGGCCCGCAGCGAGCTGGAACGCGCCCAGCGCGACATGTCGCGGGCCGAGCAGCAGCGCGCCGCGTCAGAGCGCCAGGCCGAGGGTGCGCGCCGCGCGGCGGGCCTCGCCAGCAGCACGAGCGGCCTGTCGGTCGCGCTGAAGGCGATGAAGGATTCGGCCGAGCGCGACCTCGCCTCGGCTGAGGCCGCCGCCGCCAAGACGCGCCTGCTGACCCCGACGCGGCCGGAAAAGGACGACGGCAACATTGCCGCCGCCATGGCCGCGGCCTCGGGCAAGGCGGCGCCGTCGCAGAGCTTGACCGAGCGGCTGGCGGCGCTGAAGAATCGGACCTAACGGCGGTTCCGGTATCGAACGGAGGGGGGCGGAGCGATCCGCCCCCCTTTTCGTTTGCCCCGCTTCTTGTAAGGTCGGGCTTGCTAGGTCGGGCGGGCAATCGACAAGAAACAGGGGAGCAGGGGGATGGCCGGATGACGAACGCGGATTCGCAGGCCCGGGTGGGCGACCAGCGCTTCACCGGAGAGAACGTCCGCCGCATCCTGAAGCGCGAGCGCGACCCGCATCTGTTCCGGCCGATCGAACTGCGCTCGGTCACGGCGCGCAACCGCATCGCCGTCTCGCCCATGTGCCAGTACTGCGCCACCGACGCCATGCCCGATGACTGGCACCTGGTCCATCTGGGGGCACGCGCCCAGGGTGGGGCGGGCATCGTCTTCACCGAGGCGACGCCGTCGGAGCCGCGCGGCCGGGTGACGCGCCACTGCATCGGCCTGTGGAACGACGCCCAGGAGGCGCAGTTCGCGCGCATCGCCGCCTTCGTGTCGGCCCAGGGCGCGGTCCCGGCGATCCAGCTTGCCCATGCCGGCCGCAAGGCGTCGGTGCACCGCCCGTGGGAGGGCACGACGCCCCTGACGGCGGCGGAGGGGGCATGGGAACTGATCGGCCCGACGGCCGAGCCCTATGCCGATGGCTACGCGACGCCCCAGGCCATGGACGAGGCCGCGATCGCCACCTTCGTGGCCGAGCTGTCGGCGACCACCGCCCGCGCGCGGCGGGCAGGCTTCCAGGTGCTGGAATACCACGCCGCCCACGGCTACCTGGTGCATAGTTTCCTGTCGCCCCTATCCAACCGCCGCAACGACGCCTATGGCGGCGACCTGGCGCGGCGCGCGCGCCTGCTGCTGGAGGTGGTCGACGCCATCCGGGCGGAATGGCCGGACGAGCTGCCCCTGTTCGTGCGCTTGTCCTGCGCCGACTGGATTGCGGGTGGGCTGACCATCGCCGACACGATCGCGGTCTCGCGCTGGCTGAAGGCCACGGGCAAGGTCGATCTAGTCGACTGCACGTCGGGCGGGCTCGACCCGCGCCAGCAGATACCGGTCCATCCCGGCTACCAGGTGCCATTCGCCGAGGCGATCCGGCGCGAGGCCGGGATCGCGACCGGGGCCGTCGGCCTCATCCATTCGCCCGAGCATGCCGAGGACATCGTCGCCAACGGGCGCGCCGACCTGGTGTTCCTGGGCCGCGCCCTGCTGGCCGAACCGCACTGGCCGCTGCGGGCGGCGAACGTCCTGAAGGGGAACGCCAGTTGGCCCCTGCAGTATGAGCGCGGCAACATCTACTGACCGGGCAGCCATACCCGGCCACGGCGGATCAGCGCCCGATGCCGGGGATGTGGGTGACGGCGACGCGAAAGCCGCGGGATTCGACCACGACCGGCACCAGCCGTTCCAGCGCATGCAGGATGGTGCCGTCGTGCGGGACCGGCTCCTCGGGATAGTCGTCCCAGCCGAGCCCCAGGTCGAACAGCGGCAGCAGCGCCTGGCTGCGCGCCCAGAACATCGAGCCGGCCGGGAAGTCGATCTCTGCCGGCAGTGCGCCCACCCCCATCCGCAGGGCCAGCCGCTCGGCGATGGAGCGGTTCGATTCGGCCCCGAAATGGAGGCTCGGTGCCTGATCTCGGCCGGCGTCGGGATCATCCGGATCGTGCCAGTTCCAGCCGAAGAGGAGCGGGTCGTCCGGGTGGATCAGCCCCAGGCCCGGGTCGGCGGCCATCCATTCCGCAACGAAACCCATCATCGGCGCGAAGCCGCCCAGCACATGCTCGAACAGGAAGTTCGCCCATCGCGCCGACTCCGTCGGTTCCAAATGCGGGCTGCGCTTGGCATGGGCGTGGCCGACGATGTCGTAGTGTTCGATCCATTCCCGGCCGCAGCCGGTCAGGAACGGCCCGATGTCGCGGCCGCGGTTGGGCCAGACGCGGATGTCGGGCATCGGCAGACCGGCCCGGGCTGCGGCCGCGCCGATGCGGGCCGCCTTGTCGGCACTGTCGGTGCTTACCAGCAGGTCATGGTCGATCGCGCCCGCGCTCGCGGGCGCGATCCGGCGAAACAGGTCGGCCACCCCTTCGTCATGATGGACATGCAGATGCAGGCCGACCCGCAACCCGGATCGGCGCTGCGGCGGGCGCAGTGCGGGGCGAAGGACCTGGCGCTGCCATGGCCCGGCGGGGCGCCCGGCGCGGACGAAGGCCGCGGCTGGATCATGGGCGGCTTCCTCTCCTGACAGCATCGCGTGGTAGAGGCCGGGCCGGAAGCCGGCGAATGGGCGGCGGGGCACGCCTGGTGGAAATATCGGTCGCACATGACGGGCGATTGCCTCCGCGCGGGATACCGGCGGGTCCTGCATGTCGGCGTCGAAGAGGTCGTCGTCGGCCAGGGTGCGGATGTCGCGGCGTTGCCGCTCGGTCGCCAGACGCGCCTCCACCATCGCGGCCACCAAGCCCTCGGCATGGTCGCGCATGCGGGTGTCGGCGGTCTTTGCCTGCTGGCGGGCGCCGAGGGGATGATGCCGGCCGCCGGCCGCGGCCAAGTCGGCCAGCAGCGCGCCCGCAGCTTCGGGGTCGGCCGCGACGGCCTCGGCGAGGGTGACCGGCCAGTCGGCGCCGGCCGAGTCGGCCAGGCAGATGGTGGGGATGGCGCGGGCCATCGCATCCAGCATGGCGATCGGCAGGTCGTCCGTGGCGGTGACCAGCACCGCGTGGGCCAGGCGCAGTGCGGCCTCGTTCGACTGCGTCGACGACACGACGACGGCGCCGTCGTCCAGCCGGGCGGCCGTCTCCCGGGCGCCGGTCAGCTCGCCGTCGCCGGCATTGCCGGTACCGATCCAGACGAAGCGGCAGGGCTGGTCGGGGCGCAACTTGCGGAAGGCCAGCATGGCGGCCAGGAACCGGTTCAGCCCGCCGCCGGGGGCGATGGGACCGAAGCCGAGCACGACGAACATTCCCGGGGCAGGCGTCGACAAGCGGGCCAGGTCGCGCAGCCGTGCCAGTTCCCGGCGCATCGCGTCCTGCGAGCGCGCCATCGAGAAATCGGACGGTCCCACCGGCAGGAAGCGGGCCGGGCGTCGGTCGACATGCGGCATGGTCGTGATGCGGCTGGCTGTGGTCCAGGTGGCGGCCGCCTCGGCCTTGTCGTGGACCAGCACGACCATCGGCACGAACCGCCGGGCGAGCGCCAGGGACAGTTCGTGCGGCGGTAGCCCGATGCTGACGACATAGGTGACCGACAGGCGCTCGATCACGTCGTCCGTCAGGTCGACCAGCTGTCCCTGGCTTGCCAGCCGGCTCCGGTCGGGCACGACGACGCGGCCGAAGGCGGCACGCAGGGCCTCCAGCAACTCGCCGTCGGCCAGGGCCAGCAGCACCGTGTTGACGCGGGCGCGCAGGTGGCCGGCGAGGTTCAGCGCCAGGACCGCCCGGCCACCCCGGTCGGCGGCAGGAATGACGATCAGCACGGTTTCGCGCGCCGGATCCAGCCGCTGGCCCAGATGGTCGAGCTGGATCTCCGTCCGTTCGGTGCGGGTGGCCGGCGCCTCCAGGCCGCGCGGCCGGCCGCCGCGCCCGATGGCTGCGGCGATGCCGGCCACGGCCGGGTCGATGGCGCGCAACAGGTGGCGCCAGGCGACCGGCGAGGTGGCCAGCGCCCGCAGGACCGGGTTGGCGACCCGGCCGCAGGCCAGCCGCTCGAAGAAACGGCCGAGGCATCGCTCCCCTTCCAGGCGGGCCAGGGGGGCCAGTTCGCGGAAGCTGTTGGCGTCGTGCAGGCGATAGCGATAGAGCGCGCCATCGACCAGGCGGGGTTCGGTCTCCAGCATCGCGCCCAGGACGAAGTCCCAGTCGTGGCAGTATGGCATGTCGCGAAACCCGCCGACCCGCCGGTGCAGATCCCGGGTGAACAGCAGGTTGCCGGTCGACACGGCGCGGTTGACGCCGAGGAAGGCGGCCGACGCGGTGGGAAAGGCGGCGATGGAGGCCGGCAGTGCCGCCAGCCGGTGCGCTGATGGCGACTGGTCCGGCCGCCCCTGGCGATCAATGCAGGCGACACCGGTGACCACCAGTTCATGCCCGGCGTCGAGGGCAGCGACGCAGCGGCCAAGCCGGTCCGGCGCATAGAGGTCGTCGGAATTGAGGATCGTCAGGACACGGCCGGCGGCCAACGCCAGGCCGCGCTCGATGGTGCGCGCAGCCCCGATGTTTCCGGGGTTGCGTTCGAAGACGAGGCGGCGGAACCGGCGGGCGAAGGCATCGTCCGCAACCAGCCGTTCGACAGTCGCGGCCGAGTGGTCGGTCGAGGCGTCGTCGACCACGATCAGCTCGATCTCGGGCCAGTCCTGCGCATGGACCGACCGCAGCGCCGCCTCGACGAAGTCGCCGTGCTCGTACAACGGCACGACGACCGACACCAGCTCAGCGGTCATGGCCTGCGTATCGACGACCATGGCGGGGATGCCGTGCAGCGGCGCGTCACTTCTCAACCAGTTCCAGCCGGATGCCGTCCGCGAGGTAGGCCGCACCGGCGTCCGTGGCCAGCCCGACGCGCAGCAGCCACGGCCCGGCCGCCAGCGCCGACAAGTCGAGGGTGATGGCGAAGCCGCTGCGGTCCTGGCCCTCGTCCTCGATGCCGGTGAAGATCGCGCTCGCGTCCTCGCGCGGCAGCCCATGATCGGCCAGCGCATAGAGAGGGTCGCCATTTTCCGGCAGTAGCGCAACGACGCACAGCGGCGGATCCTCCGGCTGGGCGCCGGCCTCGCTCAGCCAGCCCTGCAGCGCCAGCGGCTGGTCGCGGCGCTGGGGCAGCGCCGTAGCCGCTGGGCGCTCGATCCGGCCGCTCACTTGGCCCTGGCGGAGCCGCGTCCGGCGGCCGAGAATGTCGGCCGGGGCGGGTTGCCGCGCAGCGCTAGCCGGCTCCTGTCGCCGGGCGGCGTGGATGCGGCCGAGCCACTCGTTGGTGGCCTCGGCCGCGCGCAGCCGGTCGTCGAGCGCGTGCATCACCTCCACCATGCGACGGATCATTCCCTTGGTGACAAGACCGCCGCCCGCGGCCCGTGCTTCCAGCTGGACCATCACGGCGCGCGCGCGGGCCGCGGTCATGCCACCGCTGGCCCCCACTGCGCGCGCCACGGCGCGCAGCCACTGCCGGCCGCGCCGCTGGTCGGGCTCCAGGTGGTTGCCCTCGCCCCACTCGTTCCAGGCGTTGATGAAGACCAAGCGCCGGTCCGGCTGTCCCATCCGACGGGCGCGATCGACCAGCGCCGTCAGCCATGCCTCGAACAGCTCCGGCGTGGCGCCCCGGTAGAGGTGGCCCGCACTACCGCGCCGGGGGGTGTTGTCCCAGCTGACCATGGCCGAGCGGATGGTCGGGAACGGATAGTCCGTCCGCACGAGATGCTGCTCGACCAGCCGCTCATAGTCGTAGGCGCGGCCATGGAACGGGGCCGTCCAGCGGATCTCGTCGGTGATGTCGACCGGCGGGATGGACAGCGGCGGAAATTCCAGCGTCAGGTCGAAGCCGTCCTCGGCCGGCCTATGGTAGTCGAAGGCGAGGCAGGCGGCCAGGCACAGCTCGATGCCTTCGGCGGCCGCCACCCGCCGCATCTCGGCCAGGGCTGATCGGCAGTCGCGAATCTGCCCCGCGCGATAGATGATGACCAGGGGCCGGCCATCGACGCGCAGGTAGCGCGGGTCCTTGAGATAGGGCAGCAGATCGGTCGCCAGCCGCGCGAAGCAGTCCGGCGGGTAGGTCTGCTGGACGATGATCTCCTTGTCCGCGCCATCCCACCGCCGGGTCCAGCTTTCGTTGGCCCAGCACAGGCAGAATGGCATGTCCGGGCGGCCCGACCTCAGCATGGCCTCCAGCGGCTTTTCCAGCAGGCGGCGGCCATCGAACCAGTAGAAATAGTGGCAGAAGCCGTGGATGCCGTGCTCGCGCGCCAGGGCCGCCTGCTGCTCCATGACCTCGGGCAGGCGCAGGTCGTAGAAGCCGGTCTCCGTCGGCAATTGCGGCTGCTCGTGGCCTTCGAACAGGGGCTGCGCGCGGGTGACGTTGGTCCACTCCGTGAAGCCCTTGCCCCAGGCGGCGTCGTTCTCGGGGATCGGGTGATATTGCGGCAGGTAGAAGGCCATCAGCCGCACCTCGGGGGAGGGGGGCTCCTCTTCGGCTTCGGGCGCCATCAGCGGATGTCCAGCCGGTAGTGAGACGGCGCCAGGCAGATGCCGAACTCGTCCGAGAACCCCAGGGTCAGCGCGTAGCGGCCGTTCGGCAGGGTCCATGGCTCCAGCGTCGCCGTGAATCCGGTCTTCAGCGCCACCGCCCGCGGCGCCTTGGGGAACGCTTTGGCGACATCCGGCCGTTCGGCGCCGGGCTTCAACTGCAGGATGTAGTTGGCCGCGGCGGTCGGGTCGAGCGAGCGGATATGCAGGATTGGGCTCGGCTGCGGCGAGCGGTCGTTTTCCATCGCCCAGCCGTGCAGTCGCACCGGCCCGTCGCCATCGAGGATGATGCTGCCCTCGACGATCTTCAGGGAATCTATGTTGCCGCGAACGATGCCGCGTCGCGGGCTTGTCGGGTGGTGGAACAGCCGTTCCAGCTCCAGGCTCTGCGCCGGCACCTCCTTCTCTGGCGGGCGGGCGGCGGCATCGCCGGCCAGCAGCGGGGCCAGCGCCAGGATCGCGTCTTGCAGGCTGTTGATCGTGGCCGTCTCGCGCGGCTCGGGCGACGGCAGGCGGCTGCGCACGCAGGCCGCCAGCTGGCGGTCCGCGGCCAGCCAGGCCAGGTCCTCGCGGTACGCCTGGTCGAGGTCGGCCTCGACGGCATTCGAGACGAAGCGCGGCTGCTCGATCTGGGCGCGTGCGAACGGTATCGCCGTCATTTCGGCCAGCCAGCGCCGGACTTCCGCAGGGGCCAACCCCTGGCGACGCAGTTGCGCGGTCAGTGCAATCACCGGCGCGGGCAAGCCCCGGTTGCTGCGATCGGCGCTGCCGTTCTGATCGCCAGTCCAATGGGGCTCGACCCAACTGAGGAACGTGACCACGACATCACGGGCGACCGCCGGGTCGTCATAGCTGCCGATGATCATGCGCCCCCGGGTGGCTATCTGCCGCCAGTCGGAGAGAACGTCCCGGAGGCGGAAGCGAAGGCCGCTAGCGGGCATGAATCCAACCATGTCCATATCGCTGCCGGCGACGATCGTCGTCCTGTAGGCGCCCTCCAGAATGTCGCTCGGCCGTCGCAAGAAGACGACCGGAACGATCTCGTACCCTGCCAGGTATCCGGCCACTCGCTGGACCGATTCCATCGGCATGGTCGACAGGTCCTCGGCCGAAATGACCACCCTCCGGCAGCCGCTGGCGGCGATCTCGGCCCGCAACTCCGCCCACAGCGCGTCGGCCCGCTCGGCGGTCCAGTCGCTCCGCAGCGACCACGGCAGCCGATGATGGCCGCCGCCCATCTCGGGCAGCGCACCGGCAAGGGGTACCAGGATCCCCGATCGTTCCAGGGCGTCGCGATTATGCAGCAGGAACCGTTGGATGCTGGTGGTGCCTGTCTTGTGCAGGCCGATGTGCAGATAGACCCGCACCGGCGCGTCTTCGGCCGATCGCGGGATGCCATCGGGGAACAGTGCCGCGATGCTGCGCTGCATCGCCGCGAGATGGTGGTCGATGGCGCCATCGTAGAGCTTGGTCGGCAGTGCCGAGCGCCGACTGGTGCTGACCGTCGTCGACAGCCGGCCGGCCGGTTCGGGACCCAGCGGATAGCGGTTCACCTGTACCATGTCGGTCGCAACGGGCTGCCGCCGCGCGCGGTCGATCGGTTGGCGGCGGCTGTCGAACGGCGTTCCCGCGCCGATCTCGGCCCCGTCCCGCCCGAACCCGGCCCAGCAGTCGACCCGGGCAATGGTGCGCACGTTCGTCAAGGGGTTCGAATAGTGGAAGCGCTGCGGCACCAGTGCCGCGTCGGGCTCAGCCGCCCCGGTATCGGCGAACTGCACCACCCCGACGCCCAGCCCGGGCAGATCGCCGTGGGTCGCCAGCAGGCCGCCCAGGGTGGCATGCTGGCGGGGCACCAGGTACTCGTCGGCATCCAGGACGACCAGCCACGCCGCCCGTCCGGCAAGCCGTTCCCGCCCCTCCGCCAGCAGGTCGGGGCCGGGGTCGATGATCTCCACGACCCCGCGCAGCCGCTCGTTCGCGGCCAGGCGCTGCCGCAGCGGGGCCTCCAGACCATGCAGCAGGAACAGCCCTACGCCGATCGCATGGTGATAGGCGATCCATTGCTCGACCGCGCTGGCGCCCGGATGGATTCGGGCCAGCAAGGCGACGGTCGCCGGGCGCGGCGTGGTGGCGGGCAGCGAGCGCGCCGGGAACGCCAGCGGCCGCTCGAAGCCGTCGATCATGCTTCCATCGGCCAATGCCAGGCGCACGACATGGCGGCCACCGTCCAGCAGGGCGGGCGGGATCGGCAGGGAGAAGCCATAGTAGCCGTCGCCCACGCCCGCGAGGCTGCCATGAAGACGGTTGGCCAGGCATCGCCCGACCAGCCGGCCGTCGATCCAGCCGAACAGCTCGAGACGCCCCAGCGGGTCCGCCTCATCCCGCGCCCATCCGACGATCCTGCCGTCGGCCACCCCGTCCAGACAGCCGACGATCTTCATTGGTCCCGACGACGCCCCGCATGTCGAATGGAATGGATGGCCACAGTCTTAGTTTCTGTCCGTTCCGGGAAGCAAGGGCGGATGGCGGGCCAGTTCGGCGCCGACATGGCCGGGGAACAACCGGTCCAGCGCCGCGCGCGTCGTCCATGCGTGGCGATCGATCCAGCGGTCGAACTCGATGCACTGGTCGTGGCTGTAGAACTGTGCCTCGCTGCGCTGGAAACCCGGGGCCCCGCGAGGCATTCCCGCCCGGCCGCGCTGGCGTTTCTCGGCCCACTCCTCGCGCGATTTCGTGAAGTAGTGGTTGATCTGGGCCGAGCGGTAGCTGGGGACTGGTCCCCGGTCGGGCACGTAGAGCGGGCGGCGCAACTCGTCGGCAATCGGTCGCTCGATCATGCTGTGGTGGTGCATGATCGGCTCCGCCAGAAGCATTTGCCGGGCGATGGTCTTGGTCAGGGGTGCCGGCATCGCATAGTGGAAGCGTTCGGTGACCAGGCGGTCATCGCGCGCGGCCAAGCCTGAACTGCCGAAAACCTTCCATGGAATGGTGATGCCCGACAGGTCGCGGTACCGCCTGAGCATGGAATGGATGCTGCTGTCATGTTTCAGCACCAGGAACTCGTCGAGGTCCAGGATCGCCACCCAGCCGCTGCGGCCGAGTCTGGACATGGCATCGCGATAGGCCGGGCGCTGCGGCCCCTCGGCCGGATCGAACGCCCCGGCCGGCCAGGGCACGACCTCGACGATGCCGGCCAGGCGCGGGTTCCCGCCCAGGCGCTGGGCCATACCGTCGCTGCTGTCATTGTCGTAGATGACGAAGCGGCCAATACCCAGGCCGTGATGATGGGCGATCCATTCCTCGATGTAGCGGCCCTCGTCGCGGGCGATCGCCAGCATGACCACGTCCTCGCCGTCCGAGGGGGTGTCCGTGGGCAGGACATGATCGGCGCAGTCGGTCGCGTGGATGGTTCGGGGCGTGCCGGGCAGCATCCGGCCATCGCCATCGGCCATCCGCAGTTCGTGGGCCTGGCCGTCGACCAGTGCGCGCGGCACCGGCAGGTCGAAGGTGGCATGGCCATCGCCACCGCCGCCCGGCCCCAGGTCCGGCCGGTGCTCGTCGGCCAGGAGCCGGCCGAAGAAGCGGCCATCGAACCAGACGAACAGCTCGACCGGCGCGCCCGGGCGGTCGGTCCAGCCGGCCCAGCCGCTGATGCACCCCTGTACCACGCTGACTTCGCCCAGCAGGGTCATGGCGATCATCCTCCTCGCGGCGCCTGCGGGTGGTCGGGAAACAGCAGGGCCAGGGCAGCCCGGGTCGTCGCCGCATGGTGGTCGATCTCGCGATCGTACTCGATGCTCTCGTCGGCCCTGTGGAACTGCCCGTTGTCGCGCACGAAGCCCGGTGCGTCCGCCGGCCGGTCCGAGCGCCCGCGATAGCGCTTCTCCTCCCATTCCTGGCGCGACTTGGTGAAATAGTGGTTGATCTGTACCGCGCGGTAGCTCGGCTGCTTCAACGCGTGCGGGTCATAGAGCGGGTGCCGCAGCTCGCTGGCGCCGACGCGGTCGCGCGTGATGTGGTGATGGACGTACATCTGCTCCAGCAGGTCCAGCCGGGCGATCGTCTTCACCATGTCCGAGGGGTGGGCGTGGTGGAACCGCTCGGTCACCAGGCGCCCGTCATCGTCGGCCAGCCCGGAGGCGCCGAACACCTTCCAGTGGATCGCCAGTGCGGCCAAGTCGCGATACCGGCGCAGCATCGCCTGTACGCTGGCATCCTGCTTCAGCACCAGGAACTCGTCGATGTCCATGACCGCGACCCAGCCTTCGCCGCCCAGGCGGCCCATGGCATGGCGGTAGGCCGGCTGCTGCGGTCCAATGGTCGCCTGGTCCTGGTAGGCCGCCAACGGCCATGGCACGACCTCGACCAGCCCCTTGAGCCTGGGATTGCGCGCCAGTCGCGCGCCGGTGCCGTCCGTGCTGTCATTGTCGTAGACGACGAAACGGCGGAAACCGATTCCGTAATGGTGGGCCACCCACTCCTCAATGTAGGGAGCCTCGTTCTTGGCGATCCCCAGCATCACGACATCGTCGGTGGGGGCGATCGAATCCGTCGGCAGTACCCGCCGGTCGCAGTCGGTCGACGAGATCTCCTGCGGCGTACCGGGCAGGGGCTGGCCGTCGCAGTCGGTGATCCGCAGTTCATGCGCCCGGCCATCGGCCAGTTCGGGCGGCAACTGGATCTCGAAGGCATGGTGGCCGTCGCCGATGCCGTTCGGCGCCAGGTCGGACCGGTGGCGGTCGGCCAGGACCCGGCCGAGGAAGCGGCCGTTCGCCCAGGCGAACAGCTCGACCGGGCGACCCGGCCGGTCGCTCCGCATGCCCCAGCCGCCGACGCGGCCGCGCTGCACTTTCCCCAATTGGCCGCGCAACGTCACGAGGCCGCCCCCGGCCGGCGCCGCTCCAGGCGGTCCGGGAACAGCCGTTCCATCGCTGCACGGGTCGTCGCCGCGTGGCGGTCGATATCGGTCTCGTGCGCCTCGCTCAGGTCGTGGCCGACGAAATCCCGGGCGAGGCGCACATGGTCGGGCGTGCCGGCCAGGCGATCACTGCGCCCGCGCGCGCGCTTGGCCTCCCACTCCTGGCGGGACTTGGTGAAGTAGTGGTTGATCTGCACGGATCGGTAGCTGGGCGTCTGCAGGAAAGACCCCAGCTCGATCGGCCGGCGCAGTTCGTCGCAGGGGACGCGCCAGCGCATCTGGCCGGCATGGACGCCGATTTGATCGATGAGTGCCACGCGTGAGATTGTCTTTGCGAAATAGGCCGGTCCGCAATAGCGGAACCGCTCCGCCACCGGCTGATCGTTGCCGCGGGCCAGGCCCGAACTGCCGAACATCCGCCAGTTGATGCTAAGGGCGGAGGCATCGCGATACCGCTCCAGGAGTGCCTGCACGTGGCGGTCATGCTTCAGCACCAGGAACTCGTCCAGGTCCAGGACGGCGACCCAGGCCCGCCGGTCGAGCCGGGACAGCGCGTCGGTGTAGGCAGCGTATTGCGGCGCCATGCCGCTATCGGCATAGGCGGCTATCGGCCAGGGCACCACCTCGACGATGTCCTTCAGGCGGGGGTTGCCGGCTAGCATTTCGCCGGTGCCGTCGCGACTGTCGTTGTCGTAGACGAGAAAGTGCCGGAACCCGATCCCGTAATGGTGGGCGATCCACTCCTCAATGTAGCGCGCCTCGTCCTTGGCGATCGCCAGCATGATGACGCGATCGGTGCCGGCGGCCGGCGGGGTCGGGGACATGCGGCCAGGGGTGGTGGTGACGACCGGGCAAAACGGACTGCCCGGGAGATCGGTCCCGTCGACTTGCGTCAGGCGGATTTCATGCCGGCCGCCATCGGCAAACTGGGACGGCAGGGCATATTCGAAGCCATGGCAGCCGTCGCCAATGCCCACGGTGACGAGATCTGGCCGGTAGCGGGAGGCCAGCAGGCGGTCATGGTATCGTCCGTCGAACCAGACGAAGACCTCGACCCGCCGCTGCGGCCGTGCCGAATCGACGGCCCAGCCACCGAGCCAGCCGTCCGGCAGGATGGAAAAGCTGCTCCTGATGTCGCTGGCCCGCACGCGGTCCCTCCGGCCGGCGGCCGACTCTCCAGTCCGCAGGCAAGGCCGGAATGTGGTTCATTCAGGCTGGCGAATGCAACCAAGGTTTGCTGGGCCGAGCTGGTTCGTGCGGGCATCGATGGTGGCCGTCCGCCGCTGGATGTAGCCGGTTGGGGCACCGGCGTTCCAGCGGCGGGGGTTGGGCAGCACGGCCGCCAACCGGGCCGCCTCGGTCCGGGTCAGGTCGCGCGCGGCCTTGCGGAAATGCCGCCGTGCGGCGGCCTCGGCCCCGAAGATGCCGTCGCCCCATTCGGCGATGTTGAGATAGACCTCCATGATCCGGCGCTTCGGCCAAAAGGCGTCGATCGCCAGCGCCAGCGGCGCCTCGATCGCCTTGCGCACGAAGCCGCCGCCCGGCCACAGGAACAGGTTGCGGGCGACCTGCATGGTGATGGTGCTGGCCCCGCGCAGGCGGCCGGTCTCCTCCTGCTCGTCGAGCGCGTCCTGCACCGCCTCGAAGTCGATCCCGTGGTGGGTGCAGAAGCGGTTGTCCTCCGACGCGATCACCGCCCGCGGCAGGGCGGGCGCGATCGCCGCCAGCGCCACCGGCCGCCGGTCGATGGCCGCGCCCTCGACCCAGCGGATGGCCATCAGCGGCGTCGCCGGCGGGTCGATCCAGCGATAGGCGACGATCAGCAGCAGCGGCAGGGCGGCCAGCACCAGCAGGATGCGGAAGAGGATGGTCAGCATCGGCCGCCCCGGTGCCGGTGCTGCGTCAGAAGTGGCTCGACAGCCCCATGACGCCGATGACGATGAGATAGGCGGCGACCGCGTAGTTGAGGATGCGCGGGAAGATCAGGATCAGGATGCCGATCACCAGCGCCAGCAGCGGCTGCAGGGTGATCGCGTTCAGCGAAAGGTTCATGCGCGTGGCCCCTCCATCGGGCGCGTAGACAAACGCCCCGACCGCCCTTCGGTTCCGGTCAGACGGCGGCGGTCGGCTTCTCCATGGCGTGGTGGAAATTGCTCTTCTGGTAGGTTTCCATGAACGCGCCATAGGTGGTGGTCGCGTGTCGGCGCGGGTGGGCGTCGTCGACCATCGTCGGCACCGGCTCGATCGGCCAGTCGTGCGCGGCATCCATGAAGAACGGGATGGCGTAGCGCTCGCCGCCGCTGCGGTTCAGCACCCGGTGCGGCGTCGCCAGGAAGCGGTCGTTCGTCCACAGCCGCAGCATGTTGCCGCCATTCACCAGGAAGGCGCCGGGCGGGGCCGGGGCATCGACCCACTCGCCGCCCGGCAGGCGCAGCGACAGGCCGGGAATGCGGTTCTGCGCCAGCAGCGTCAGGAAGCTGGTGTCGGTATGCGGCGCCAGCCCCCATTCCTGGCCGTCCCCAATCGGCCCGTCCGGGATCGGCTCGGACGGTGGGTAGTGGCTCATGCGCAGCGTGAACATGGCATCGGCGAAGGCGGCGTCGAACCAGTCGGCCGGCAGTTCCATGGCCGCGGCATAGACCGGCAGCAGGCGCCGGCCCAGCCCCTCCATGGCGTCGCAATAGGTGAGGATGGCCGCGCGGAAGCCGGGCAGGGCGGCCTCGTCGGGCCAGTGGTTGCGGCCGCGGAAGCGCACGCCCGCCACCACGTCGGGGTGGTCGGCCGCCAGTTCGCGCTTGAAGAAGATCGCCTCGTTGGCGTTGGGCCGCTGTGTCGTCGACAGGGCGTTGAACCGGGTCGTGGCACCGCGCATCGGCATGTAACCGATATTGTGCCGGTCGATGGCCAGCGCCGTCTTGGCCGCCAGCGGCAGGGCGTGGAAGCGGCGCACCTCCTCGAAGGTCGCATCGACCAGGTCCTGCGGCACGCCGTGGCCGACCACGAAATAGAAGCCGACGTCGGTGAAGGCCCGCCGCAGCTCTGCCCCCAGCGCCTCGCGCGCACCGGCCCGTCCGGCCAGGAAGGGTGCGAGGTCGAGGACCGGGATGATGTCGGACATGGGCTGCCCCCTCCTGGGCTATTCGGGCCGTTCCACCCGCACTTCGATCGCCGCGCTGGCGATGGCGGCGAAATCGCCGCCCTCGGCGTCGGGCACGTCGAGCCCGCCCTTCACCGCCCGCACCGTCACCCGGCCGACCGGCAGGCTCGCCTTCACCCGCTCCAGGTCGACCCGGTCCGGCTGCTGGACCCCGATGGTCACGTCGACGACGAGGCTCGCCTTGTCGATGCCGAGCGTGCGGATGAAGCTGAGCGAACTGTGGTGGAGGGCGTCCTGCACCGCGCGCAGCGCCGCCTTGGTGTAGTCGCCGCCATGCAGGTCGTTGCCGGCCCCCATCTCCAGGATCACGCGTTTGGCGGTCATGGGCGGCCTCCGGTTTCGGGCAGGTCGAGTTGGACGATGGCGGCGGCGTGGGCGATCAGCGTCACATCGCCCGTGCCCTCGCGCGGGATCGCCAGCCCGCCGTCCACGACCGTCACCGTGCCGGTGCCGTGCGGCAGGACGGCCAGCACCTCCTCGGTACGCACCGTCTCGGGCCGCGGCACGCCGATGGTGACGGCGACCCGCATGTCGTCCGACGTCTGGCCGACCAGTTCGGCGATGCCGAGCGAGTTGTGCCACAGCGCATCGCGCAGCGCGCGCACCGCCGCCTTGGTGCTGTCGCCGCCGCGTATGTCGGTGCCCATGCCGATTTCCAGTACCACGCGCTTCCAGGCCATGCCGTTGCCTCTCCCGCTGTGAGGTGCCCCGCATTATGTAGACTGCGACGGGTGGCGAGGACCATGATCATCCGCTCGCCCGCGTTCCAGGACCGGAGTTGCATGAGCGATCCTGCCCCCCTCAGCCTGCACGTCCCCGCACCCTCCGTCCGGCCCGGCGACCGGCCCGATTTCAGCGGTGTCCACATTCCGCGCGCCGGCACCGTGCCGCGCCCGCCGGTCGACGTGGCGCCCGAGGAGATCCGCGACCACGCCTATACGATCATCCGCGTGCTGAACCGCGATGCCGAGGCGGTGGGGCCGTGGGCGGGCTCGCTGTCGGACGAGGAGGCGCTCCAGGGCCTGCGCGACATGATGAAGGTGCGGGTGTTCGACGCCCGCATGCTGATGGCCCAGCGCCAGGGCAAGACGTCCTTCTACATGCAGTGCCTGGGCGAGGAGGCGATCGCGTGCGCCTTCCAGAAGGCATTGGCGCCGGGCGACATGAACTTCCCGACCTATCGCCAGCAGGGGCTGCTGATCGCCGGCGGCTATCCGCTGGTCGACATGATGAACCAGATCTTCTCCAACGACGCCGACCCGCTGCATGGCCGCCAGCTACCGATCATGTACTCGGCCCGCTCGCACGGCTTCTTCTCGATCTCCGGCAATCTCGGCACCCAGTATGTCCAGGCGGTGGGCTGGGCGATGGCCTCGGCGATCAAGGGCGACACGAAGATCGCGGCCGGCTGGATCGGCGACGGCTCGACGGCGGAATCGGATTTCCACGCGGCGCTCGTCTTCGCGTCGACCTACAAGGCGCCGGTCGTCCTCAACATCGTCAACAACCAGTGGGCCATCTCCACCTTCCAGGGGATCGCGCGCGGCGGGGCAGGGACCTTCGCCGCCCGCGGCCACGGTTTCGGCATCCCGGCATTGCGGGTGGACGGCAACGACTATCTGGCAGTCCACGCCGTGGCGAAGTGGGCGGCCGAGCGGGCGCGCCGCAACCTGGGGCCGACGCTGGTGGAGTACGTGACCTATCGCGTGGCTGCCCATTCGACATCGGACGACCCCTCGGCCTACCGGCCCAAGACGGAATCGGACGCCTGGCCGCTGGGCGACCCGATCGAGCGGCTGAAGAACCACCTGGTCGCCCGCGGCGTGTGGTCGGACGCGCGCCACGCCCAGTACAATGCCGAGGTCGAGGCCGAGGTCCTGGCCGCCCAGCGCGAGGCCGAGGGCCATGGCACGCTGCATTCCGGCGGCAAGCCCTCGGTGCGCGACATGTTCGAGGGCGTCTATCGCGACATGCCCCCGCACCTGGTGCGGCAGCGCCGCCAGGCCGGGGTCTGAGCCATGGCGCGCATGACCATGATCGAGGCGATCCGCGACGCGATGGCGGTCGCCATGACGCGCGACCCCAACGTCGTCGTGTTCGGCGAGGATGTCGGCTATTTCGGCGGTGTCTTCCGCTGCACCCAGGGCCTGCAGCAGAAGTTCGGCGCGTCGCGCTGCTTCGACACGCCGATCAACGAGAGCGGCATCGTGGGCACCGCCATCGGCATGGCCGCCTATGGCCTGCGCCCCTGCGTCGAGATCCAGTTCGCCGACTATGTCTATCCCGCCTACGACCAGATCGTGTCGGAGGCGGCCCGCCTGCGCTATCGCTCGAACGGGGATTTCACCGCGCCGTTGACCATCCGCATGCCGACCGGCGGCGGCATCTTCGGCGGCCAGACCCACAGCCAGAGCCCGGAGGCCCTGTTCACCCATGTCGCCGGGCTGAAGACCGTGGTGCCGTCCAACCCGCACGACGCCAAGGGCCTGCTGATCGCCGCCATCGAGGATGACGACCCGATTATCTTCCTGGAGCCCAAGCGGCTCTACAACGGCCCCTTCGACGGCTATCACGACCGGCCGGTGACGCCCTGGTCGAAGCACCCGCTGGGCGAGGTGCCGGAGGGGCATTTCACCGTGCCGCTGGGCCAGGCGGTCGTGCGCCGGCCGGGCACGGCGGTGACCGTGCTCGCCTACGGCACCATGGTCCATGTCGCCATCGCGGCGGCCGAGGCGACCGGGATCGACGCCGAGGTGATCGACCTGCGCACCCTGCTGCCGCTCGACCTCGACACCATCGCGGCCTCGGTCACCCGAACCGGCCGCTGCGTCGTCGTGCACGAGGCGACGCTGACCTCGGGCTTCGGGGCGGAACTGGCGGCCCTGGTGCAGGAGACCTGCTTCTATTCGCTGGAGGCGCCGGTCGGCCGCGTCGCCGGCTGGGACACGCCCTATCCCCACGCCCAGGAGTGGGACTATTTCCCCGGCCCCGCCCGCGTCGGCGAGGCCCTCCAGGCAGCGATGGCGGGCTGAGTCATGGGAACCCACGTCATCAAGCTGCCCGACATCGGCGAAGGCGTCGCCGAGGCCGAACTGGTGGAATGGAACGTCGCGGTCGGCCAGCAGGTGGCCGAGGACGACGTGCTGGCCAGCGTCATGACCGACAAGGCCGCGGTCGAGATCCCGACGCCCGTGGCCGGCACCGTCACCTGGCTGGCGGGGGAGATCGGCGACAAGATCGCGGTCGGCGCGCCGCTGGTCCGGCTGGAGGTGGCGGGGCAGGGGAACGACGCCGGGCCGGCGCCCGCCAAGGCCGAGCCGGCCGCTGAAGCCTCGCCTGTCGTGGCAGAGGCGGTCGCGCCACCGGCACCCACCGCTCCGAAGCCGAAGGGCCGTCCGGCCGATACTGCCGCCGCCGCCGCCGGCCCGCCGCGGCGCGAGGGCGACCGGCCGCTGGCGTCGCCGGCCGTGCGCAAGCGGGCGCGCGATGCCGGCATCGACCTGCGCCAGGTGCGCGGCACCGGGCCTGCCGGCCGCATCGGCCATGACGACCTGGAGCGGTTCCTGGCCGCGGGCGACCAGCCCGCCGGTGCCCCCGGCCTGCGCCGCAACGATGCCGTGGAAGAGGTGAAGATCGTCGGCCTGCGCCGCCGCATCGCCGAGCGGATGGCGCTCGCCAAGCGCCGCATCGCCCATATCACCTATGTCGAGGAGGTGGACGTCGAGGCGCTGGAAGACCTGCGGGCCGCCCTGAACAAGGAAAAGGTCGAGGGCCGGCCGCGCCTCACCATCCTGCCCTTCCTGATGCGCGCCATGGTGAAGGCGGTGGCCGAGCAGCCCGCCCTGAACGCGCTCTATGACGACGAGGCCGGGGTCATCCACCGCCATGGCGGGGTCCATGTCGGCGTCGCGACGCAGACGCCCGCGGGCCTGGTCGTGCCCGTCGTCCGCCATGCCGAGGCGCGCGACCTGTGGGGTTGTGCCGCCGAACTGGCGCGCCTGGCCGACGCCGCCAAGGCCGGCACCGCCACGCGCGAGGAACTGACGGGCTCCACCATCACCATCACCTCGCTCGGCAGCATGGGCGGCATCGCCACCACCCCCGTCGTCAACCACCCGGAGGTCGCCATCGTCGGGGTGAACAAGATCCAGGTCCGCCCGATGTGGGACGGCAGCCAGTTCGTGCCGCGCCGGATGATGAACCTTTCCTCCAGCTTCGACCACCGCGTCATCGACGGCTGGGACGCCGCCGTCTTCGTGCAACGCATCAAGGCGCTGCTGGAAGCCCCGGCGATGATCTTTATCTGACGCGGTCAGGCGTTCTGCACGAGTGCTCTACCGTCATTGGGTCTCTCGACAGGAGGCGCGGGATGAGGGAATTCGAGTTCGGCATGCCCAACACTGCAGAAGTGACTATTTTGGGTTCTGACCGTCCTCATTCCGAGCGCGCAGCGAAGCGAGCATTCGAGGAACGCACCGGCGTGGGCTCGCTACGAGCATGATGGACTTCCGCCGGCTTCGCTACTTCGTCGCGGTCTATGAGGAGGGCAGCATCAGCCGGGCTGCCGAACGCGAGAACGTGGCCCAGCCGGCCCTGTCGGTGCATATCCGCCAGCTCGAGGCCGAGATGTCGGTCCGGCTCTTCGAGCGTTCGGCCCAGGGGGTGCAGGCGACGCCGGCGGGGCGGCATTTCTACAAGCTCTGCAACGGGTTGCTGCGCGATCTTGCATCGGCCCGGCAGGAGATGCTGGACTTCGGCGGCACGATAGCGGGCGCCATCCGGGTCGGGCTGATGCCCACCATCTGCCGTGGGCCGCTGGCCAAGATCCTGGTCGACTATACGAGTGCCTATCCCAAGGTCGAGATCGAGATCGTGGAGGCCTATAGCGGAACGCTGGCAGACCGCGTGGTAGCCGGGGAACTGGACCTGGCCGTCTGCAACCGCCCGGCGCCGCAGACCAACCTGACCATGCGGCTGCTCTTCAGCGACCGCGTGCTGCTGGTGTCAGGCGCCGCCCGACCGCGCCAGCCCTGGGTCCCGTGCCGGCTCGACGCGATCGACGGGCTGAAGCTGGTACTGCCGTCGGCGCACCATTCCCTGCGGCGCATCCTCGACCGCCAGATCAAGGCCGGCACCATCCGGCCCGCCCGCGTGATCGAGGTGGACGGCCTCGGCGCCACCATGGAGTTCGTCGGCGAATCCGACTGGTCGACGATGCTGCCGAGTGCGGCCGTCATCAAGGATCGCAGTTCGGGCCGCTTCATCCTCAACCCCATCGCCTCGCCGCACCTGACGTCCGACATCTATGTCATGCACCGGCCCGATCAGCCGCTGTCGCTGCCGGCCCAGCGCATCGTGCAGATGATCCATGCCGAGCTTCTGGCGGTGCCCGGCAAGTACGGGCTATAGCGCCCGACTATATCCGCTATAGCGCATCAGCATTTGCGGCGATGGCCTGGGCTTGCGAGAAACGCTCTCTCGAATGGGAGTGGGATAGCGGATGGGTACGCCAGCGCCGGCACGGCGGAAGGCCATCATCGTCGGTGGATCGGTAGCCGGGCTCTTCGTCGGCAACATGCTGCATCGTGCCGGCTGGGACGTCGCGATCTACGAGCGCGTGCCCGATGACCTCGCCTCGCGCGGCGCCGGCATCGCCCGCCACGCCGAGATGGAGCCGATCATGGCCGCCGCCGGCGTGACCGAGACGGGGCCGCTTGGCATCCAGGTGGATGGCCGCATCGCTGTCGACCGCCATGGCAAGCAGTTGGGCCAGTTCGCTTTCCCGCAGTACCTGACCTCCTGGAGCTACGTCTACAACCCGCTGAAGGCGGCCTTCCCCGGCGGGCGCTACGAAGGCGGGCGCGAGCTGGTGGCGATCCGCCATGACGGCAACGGCCCGGTCGCCTATTTCGCCGATGGCGGGGCCGAGGTGGCCGACCTGGTAGTGGGCGCCGATGGATTCCGCTCGCGCGTGCGCCATCTCATGGCCCCGGCGGTCGTTCCGCGCTATGCCGGCTACGTCGCCTGGCGCGGCCTGGTGCCGGAGACGGCACTGCCGGCGGCCTTCCGCGCCGAAGGCTTCGGCCAGTATTGCTTCTGCTTTCCGCCGGGCGGGCAGTTCATCGGCTACCCGGTTGCGGGTGCCGACGATTCCGTGGCGCCGGGGCATCGCCGCTACAATTTCCTGTGGTATCGCCATGTCGGCGACGGGGCGCCGCTGGCCGACCTGCTGACCGATGCCAGCGGCCGCACCCACGATTACTCGATCCCGCCGCCGCTGATCCGGCCCGACCTGGTCGACCGCCTGCGCCGCGACGCCGCCGCCGACCTGCCGGCGCCGCTGGCCCAGGTCGTGGCGCTGGCCGAGCACCCGATGCTGCAGCCGATCTACGATGTCGAATCCGAGCGGATCGCCTTCAACGGCGTGGCGCTCATCGGGGACGCCGCCTTCGTGGCGCGGCCGCATGCCGGCATCGGCGTGCTGAAGGCGGGCGAGGATGCCTGGGCCCTGGCCCGGAGTCTGGCGGCCGGCGGGTCGATCGCCGATGCCCTGGCCCGCTTCGAGGCGGAGCGGTTGCCCGCCGGCAAGGATGCGGTCCGGCTCGGTCGCCGCCTGGGTGCCTTCATCGAGCGCGGCCACGACACGCCGCAGAGCGATCCGGCGCTGGGCCTGACGACGGAGTTCATCCTGCGCGTCAGTGCCCGGCCGCCGTCCCATTCGCCCGAGCTGCTGGCGCTGGCATGACCGGGCCCATCATCGACGCGCACCACCACATCTGGCGCCTGGCCGCCACGCCCTGGCTCCAGGGGCCGGCCGTGCCGCGCATCTTCGGCGCCTACGAACCGCTGCGGCGCGACTACGACATCGACGAGTACATGGCGGATGCCGTGCCGTGCGGCGTCGTGAAGTCGGTCTTCGTGCAGGTGAACGTCGCCCCGGGCGGTGAGGTCGACGAGGCGGCCTGGGTGCAGCAGACGGCCGACCGGCACGGCTTTCCCCATGCCGTCACCGCCTTCGCCGACTTGGCCGCGCCCGATGTGGGCGACGTGCTCGACCGCCAGATGGCGGTCTGCCGCCTGCGTGCGGTGCGCCAGCAGATCCACTGGCACGCCAACCCGCAGTACCGTTTCGCCGCGCGCCCTGACGTGATGAACGACCCGGCCTGGCGGCGTGGGCTGGCCGAGGTCGAGCGCCGCGGCCTGATGTTCGAGCTGCAGGTATTCGCCAGCCAGATGGCCGACGCGGCCGCCCTGCTGCGGGCCTTCCCCGGCGTGACCTTCATCCTGACCCATGCCGGCATGCTGGAGGATCGCACGCCCGCAGGCTGGGCGCTGTGGCGGGCCGGGATGGTGGAGCTTGCGTCTTGTCCGAATGTGGCCACGAAGGTGTCGGGCCTGGGCACCTTCGACCGCGCCTGCTCGGTCGAGCGATGGAAGCCGATCGTCACCGCCACCATCGACCTGTTCGGCCCGGGGCGTTGCCTGTTCGGCAGCAACTTTCCCATAGAGAAGCTGTGGACGGACTATGCGACGCTGATCGCGACCGTCCGGGCCTGCCTGGCCGACCTGCCGGAGGCCGATCGCCAAGCGGTGCTGCACGATACGGCCCAGCGCCTCTACGGGCTCTGAAGAATAAGCGTGGGAAGGAAAGCCAATGAAGATCGGCGTGGCCGGGCTGGGGCGGATGGGGGCGGCGATCGCCCGCCGCCTGATCGATGTCGGGCATGAGGTCCATGTGTGGAACCGCACGGCCGAACGCGCGGCCCCGCTGGCCGCCGCTGGTGCCGCCGTCGCCGCCAGCCCGCGCGAACTGGCCGCCGCCGTCGAGGCGGTCATCACCATCGTGACCGATGCCGAAGCCATCGAGGCGGTCTATGGCGGCCCGGATGGGCTGTTGGCCGGCAACGTCGCCGGCCGCCTCTTCATCGAGATGAGCACCGTCCGACCGGAGGCGGAGACGGCCCTGGCCGAGCGGGTGAAGTCGGCGGGCGCCGTTCTAGTGGAATGCCCCGTCGGGGGGACTGTCGGTCCGGCGCTCCAGGGCAAGCTGCTGGGCCTGGCCGGTGGCGAGGCGGCTGATGTAGAGCGCGCGCGGCCGGTCCTGGACCAGCTCTGCCGGCGCGTCGACCATGTCGGCCCGATCGGCGCCGGCGCCAGCATGAAGCTGGCGATCAACCTGCCGCTGGCCGTGTTCTGGCAGGCATTCGGCGAAGCCTATGCGCTGTGCGACCATCTGAAGGTCGATCGCGGCTGGCTGGTGGAGCTGTTCGCCGATACCTCGGGCGGCCCCAACGTCCTGAAGGCGCGCGGCGCGGCCGTGGCCAAGGCGCTGGCGACGGCGGAATCGGGGTCGGCCACCTTCGACTGCGATTCCATCCGCAAGGACCTGCGCACCATGGTGGCCGAGGCCCATGGCCGGGGCTTCGCCCTGCCGGTGGCCGAGCGCACGCTGGCCGTCTATGACGAGGCGAGCCAAGCCGGCTGGGGCGGGCGCGACTGCACCGAGCTGCCGGCCTACTGGGCCGGGCGCAAGGGCTGACCGCGATGGCCGAAGCCCGGCGCCCGGTCGCCATGATCGGCCTCGGCATCATGGGGTCGGCGATGAGCCGCAACATGATCGCGGCCGGCTTCACGGTGCATGGCTACGACCCGTCTGCCGCAGCGCAGGCAGCCTTCGTGGAGATGGGGGGAAACCTCGCCCCATCCGCGGCGGCAGCGGCGGCGGAAGCCGAGGTGATCCTGACCTGCCTGCCATCGGCCGCCGCGTTGCACGCTGTGGTGGCCGACCTGACGACGCTGCCGCCGGGCGGCCGCATCCTGGCCGAGACCAGCACGCTGACGCTCGACGACAAGGAGAAGGCGCGCCTGGCCCTGGCCGACATCGGCATCGTCATGCTCGATTGCCCGCTGTCGGGCTCGGGCAGCCAGGCCCGCACCCGCGACGTGCTGGTCTATGGCAGCGGCCCGCGCGACGCCTGGGATTGCTGCCTGCCGGTGTTCCAGGGCTTCTCGCGCGGCCCCCATCATCTGGGCGTCTTCGGCAACGGCTCGAAGATGAAGTTCGTGGCCAACCTGCTGGTGGCGATCCACACGGTGGCCGCCGGCGAGGCCTTCGCGCTTGCCCGCAAGGCCGGGCTCGACCCGCAGCAGATGTTCGACGTGGTGGCCGACGGCGCCGGTAGCTCGCGCGCGCTGCAGGTGCGCGGCAACATGCTCATCGCCGACCGCTACCTGCCGGTCGAGACGATGCCGCTCGACCTGTGGCGCAAGGACCTGCGGGTCATCGCCGACTTCGCGACCACGCTCGGCTGCCCGACGCCGATGTTCGCGGCCTGCGCGCCGCTGTTCCAGGCGGCGGTGGCGTCGGGATATGGCGACCAGGACACCGCGGCCGTGGCCCTGGTCCTGGAGACGATGGCGGGGCTGAAGCGGGAAGATACGAAACACGAATAGACGTCCGGGCACCGATAGAGATCGACGGCAGATCGATCGCAACAGGAGGAAACGATGGTCAGCAAGACGAACACGATCCGGGGCACCGGCCCCTCGCGGCGCGATGTCCTTATCGGCCTGGGCGCGGCCGGCGCCGGTGCGGCCACCCTTGGCCTCGGCCAGCGCGCCTGGGCCCAGGCCAAGGCGCCTGTCAATCTCAGCTTCTGGACCTTCGAGAACCCGCAGCAGCGGCCGTGGCTGCACAAGCGCATCCGCCTGTTCATGGAGCAGAACCCGGCGGTGAAGGTCGATTTCCAGTTCTTCCCCTTTGGCGACCTCGGCAAGAAGCTGAGCGTCGGCTTCGCCACCGGCACCGCGCCAGACGGCTTCGTCAGCCAGGACTGGTTCATGCCGACCTGGCTGGCCAAGGACCTGCTGGCCCCGCTCGACGTGCAGCGCCTGGGCTATTCCTCGGTGAAGACCTTCAGCGACGACTTCACCCAGGCCTTCGTTGCCGGCGCCACCAAGGACGGCAAGGTCTACGGCTATCCGCTGTGGTTCTATGGCTTTGCCAACTACCTCAACACCAACCAGTTCAAGGAGGTCGGGCTCGATGCCGAGCGCGACTGGCCGCAGACCTGGGAGCAGCTGGGCGAGGTGGCCAAGCGTTTGACCGTCAAGAGCGGCGAGCGCTTCACCCGGCAGGGCTTCAAGTTCGCCATGCATGCCGCGCAATGGACGATGATCCAGTTCAACCCCATGCTGATCCAGCATGGCGGCGCTTGGTTCGACGATGCCGGCAAGTGCACGATCAACAACGCGGCCGGCGTCCGGGCGATGACGACCCGGGCCTCGATCGCGCGCACCTATGGCGCCGAGGACCCGGCGGATTCGATCGCGACCGCGCCCCTGCCGCAGATGGACTGGCTGCGCGAGCGGGCCTCGATGTTCTTCTGCCACCCGATCCCGCCGGCGGCGATCGCCTCGCAGAACCAGAAGATGCTGACCGAGGGCTACTACCGCCCGGTGCAGTATCCGGGCGTCGAGGCCGGCAAGGGCTTCTCGACCACCTACGGCTTCAACCTGGTGGTCAACGCCCGCGCACCCAAGGAGAAGCAGGAGGTCCTGCACGACCTCTACAAGTTCATGATGAGCGACCTGGCCGACTGCTGGAAGGACACCGCCCCCTTCACGCTGGCGCGCAAGAGCGGCTGGGCCGACGCGCCCGAGGTGCGGCAGTTCCCGCATGTCGACGAGATCATCAAGGCCAAGGACCAGGGCGTCTACCTGCCGCGGACGGTCGTCTACAACGAGCTGGCCGACGCGGTGCATCGCGGCGTCCAGCGCATCATGCTGAACCGGGCCGACATCAAGACGACGCTGGACGACATCGCAGCCGAAGTCGATCGCGCGACCGAAGCCTCCAAGCGCGGCTGACGCGGAGACCGGTTCGGACGAGCGGCGGGGCCGGCAGCGGCCCCGCCAGCGACCAGGCATGCGAGGAACGATGGCGAGCGAGAACATCCTGTCGGCGGCAGCGGTCGAGCGCGAGCGACCGCGCCGGCGATTCTGGCACCTGCATTTCCAGCGCCGGATCACGTTGTGGGGGCTGGCCTTCGTCCTGCCATCGATCCTGTTCTTCATCGTCTTCAAGTTCGGGCCGATGATCTGGGCGATCGAGCTCAGCTTCACGTCCTACGACATGGTGTCGAAGCCGGCCTTCGTCGGGCTCGACAACTATCGCAAGCTGGCGGCCGACCCGGTGTTCGGCGAAAGCCTGTTCAACACGCTGGTCTACATCGCCGGGTCCACGGTGCTGATCACGCTGGTCAGCCTGGGGCTGGCGATGGCCATCAACACGCGCGTGCCGGGCGCGCGCTACTGCATGATGGCGATGTTCCTGACCAACCTCATGCCGATCATTGCCGTCTGCCTGGTCTGGCGCTTCCTGCTGCACCCGTTCGGGCTGATGACGCAGCTCCTGGCGCCCTTCGGCGTCACCCGCGTCGACTGGCTGACCGATACCAGCACCGCCATGCCGGCCATCATCGCCGTCACCGCCTGGCGCTTCGCGCCCTATTTCATGGTCGTGTTTTTGGCAGGCCTGCTGGCTATCCCCAGGGACTACTACGAGGCGGCCGAGATTGACGGCGCCACGGCGCGCCATCGCTTCGTCCATGTCACGCTGCCGCTGCTGATGCCGACCATCTTTTTCGTGGTCGTCATCTCGGCCCTGCTGTCGGCCCGCATCTTCCTGATGCCCTACATCATGACCGGTGGCGGCCCCGGCAACGCCACGCGCGTGCTGTCGATGCTGATCTACGAGACGGGCTTCTCGTACCTCAAGATGGGCGAGGCGGCCGCCATCTCGGTCGTGCTGTTCGCCATCATGCTGGTCTTCACCATGGGCCAGATGCGTCTCTTCATGCGCGGCGAGCGGGTGCACGGATGACCGCCGCCGCCCCGACGATGCGCCCACCGCGACTGGCCGTGCGCCTGCGCCCGCTCTATCGCTGGCTGGGGCTGGTGGCGCTGCTGGCCCTGACCGTCGCCTTCCTGTTGCCGATCCTGTGGATGACCACGACGTCGTTCCAGGCCGGCGAGAAGATGTTCCAGCTCACGACAGACTGGATCCCCACCGTCTGGCACTGGGAAAACTATCCGAACGCGCTCTCTCGCGCGGCCTTCCCGACCTTCTTCTTCAACAGCACGGTCGTGTCCGTCATCGTCATGGCGGGCAACGTCGTGTTCTGCACGCTGGCCGGCTACGGGCTGGCCAAGTTCCGCTTCCCGGGCGACCGCTGGGTGCTGCTGGCGATCCTGTGCACGCTGATGCTGCCGCTGGAAGTGACGCTCGTCCCCACCTTCCTCGTCGTCTACGAGTTCGGCTGGCTCAACAGCTATCAGGGCATCGCCGGCCCCCTGGTGATCGAGGCGTTCGGCATTTTCCTGATGCGTCAGTCGATGCTGTCGATCCCGGCCGACTATATCGAGGCCGCCCGCATCGACGGGGCAGGCGAGTTGCGGATCCTGTGGAAGATCATCGTGCCGCAATGCCGGCCGGCGCTGGCGGTGCTGGCAGTGTTCTCGTTCCGCGACAGCTGGGACCAGTTCCTGTGGCCGCTGACGGTCGTGTCGGTGAACGAGTATCGCACCTTCCCGCTGGGCCTGGTTGCCTTCGGCGAGGACTACGGCACCCCGCCGACCGAGCAGATGTCGATCGCCGTCCTGGCGACCATCCCGGTGTTCCTCCTCTTCGCGGTGCTGCAGCGGTGGGTCAATCGCGGCTTCGGCCTCAGCGGTCTCAAGTAAAAGCAAGGCGGCGAAAAATCATGGAGAAGGTCAGAATCGCGATCGCCCACTGGGGTGCGGGCATCGCGCCGGTGTTCGCGGGCGTCGAGGGCGGCTATTTCCAGGCCGAGGGGCTGGAGCCCGAGCTGGTGCCGATCCTGGGTCACCCCAACGCCATGCGGGCGCTGATCGAGGGCGAGGTCGAGTTCACCAACTCCGTCGGGCCGGAACTGATCCTGGCCAACCGGCGGCACGGCGGCGACGGCGTGGTCATCGCGTCGGCCATCGGCCGCAGCGCCCAGCAGGTCTCGGCCCGGCCCGGCCTGTCGACGCGCGAGGACCTGCGCGGCCGGCGCTGGGGCGTGGTCGCCCGCAACGATGCCGACGAGGGCTCGATCGTCATGGCGTTCGAGCGCTGGGGCTGGGATCCCGCGCGCGACGCCGAGATCGTCGTCGTCGGCACCGACGGCCCGCGGCTCGACCGGCTGCTCGACGAATCCCGGGTCGATGTGGCGATCATGCACGCGCCGGAGCCCTTCCAGGCGGCCAAGCGCGGCTGGCGCGTGGTCGAGGACCTGGGCCGGCTCGACGTCGCCTTCCAGAATAGCTGTGCCGCCACTACCCGGCGCTTCGCGGCCTCCAGGCCCGATCTCGTGCTGCGCTACGTCCGCGCCTATTGCCGGGCGGTCTATCGCTTCCGCACCGATGCCGAGTTCGGCATCGAGACGCTGGCGAAATACACCGGCGAGCCCGACCGTGGCGTGCTGGCCGACACCTGGGTGCTGTTCGCCCGCCTGATGGGGGGGATGATGTTCCCCAGCGTCGAGGGCATGCGCAACGCGGCCCACGTCCTGCACAAGCTGGGGGCCATCCCGCAGCCGGTTGCGCCGGAGACGGTGGTCGACCTCGGCCCCGTCGCAGCGCTGGAGCGGGCGGACTTCTTCACGGGCTTTGTCGGCCGGGCTGCGTAGACGCCCGGCAACCGGCTAGGCTGCTTTCTTCGCGCGGCCACCCGGTTTCTTTGCCTTCGGCTTCGCGCCCAACGCCCGGAATGCGGCGTCTGGCTCCCGCTCCACGATGCGCAGCAGTGCCATCGCGGCGGGATCGGGGATCGTGCGGCGCTGCTCCCAGTTCCGCACAGTCCCCAGCGGCAGGCCAAGGGCCGCCGCGAACGCATCTTGATTGAGACCGAGCGCCAAGCGAATCCGCTTCAGGTCGGGCAGCGGGGCACCGAGCGTCATCACGTCGGGCGCAACGTCGGGATCGCCGGCGATCTGCTGTTCGATGGCCTCGTCGGTCATGGCGTCCAGGCGGCGTTCGTCGGCAGTACCCGGATTCTTGGCAATCTCGTCGAGGGTCATCCTCGTCACCCGTGCGTTTCGTGCCATAGCTTTCGTTCCTTCGTGTTTGCGCGACGTGCGGAGATAATGCGGCGAACGCCATCGCGATCACTGTAGACCACCACCAGTTCACGGCCGTCGGCGACGCCAAGCGCGACGATTCGGACTTCGCCGTAGGAATGTCGGCTGTCGCAGAACTCGATGACGGGCCCGAGGAAGATGCGAGCAGCCTTGTCGAAGCCGATCGCTCGCTCCCGCAGGTTCCGCTCGTTCTTGGCCGGGGTCCAATCGAAATCCATACCGGAAGCTACGCTGCAAGCGTTCGGGCCGCAACGAGTGATCACGCTCTAAGCGTACTATCAGGCCGTGGAGATGCGCCCCAGGAAGGCTATGGATTCGCCCGTCACGCGATTCAGTAGGGAAGCGCCTCGGGCGAGGTTCGGGCTAGTATCGCCGGCATGAAGGAAATTTCCTGCGCGGTGCTGGTCGTGGGTGCGGGGCCAGGCGGCTATGTCGCGGCGATCCGGGCGGGGCAGCTTGGCCTCGACACGGTCATTGTCGAGGCCGGGCGGCCGGGCGGCACCTGCCTCAACATCGGCTGCATTCCGTCCAAGGCGCTGATCCACGCCGCCGGCGAGTTCCACCATGTCGCCC
The DNA here is from genome assembly GCF_006738645.1 of Stella humosa. Lineage (GTDB taxonomy): Bacteria > Pseudomonadota > Alphaproteobacteria > ATCC43930 > Allostellaceae > Allostella > Allostella humosa. The sequence goes on from NZ_AP019700.1 coordinate 1,921,434, forward strand.
GCATGGCCCGTGGGCAGCGGACGCCCGGCATATCGGTGGCGGCACCCAGCTTCGACCTGGGTCCGTGCCAGGAATGGAAGGGCGGCATCGTCAACCGCCTGACCAACGGCGTGGCCGAGCTGCTGAAGCGCGCGCGGGTGAAGACGGTGGAGGGCACGGCCCGCTTCCGCGACGGCAAGACGGTGGAGGTGGCGACGGCCACCGGGACCCAGGTCATCCGCGCGGCCAACGTCGTGATCGCCACCGGCTCCGTGCCGGTCGAGCTGTCGTTCCTGCCGTTCGGCGGCCGGGTCATCTCGTCGACCGAGGCGCTGGCCCTGACCGAATTGCCGCGCCGCCTGGTTGTCGTCGGCGCGGGCTATATCGGGCTGGAACTGGGCATGGCCTTCGCCAAGCTCGGATCCGAGGTGGCCATCGTCGAGGCGGCCGACCGCATCCTGCCCCAGTATGACGCGGAACTGACGCGTCCGGTGGCAGAGCGGCTGCGGGAGCTTGGCGTGACGCCGTATCTGGGCGCCAAGGCCCAGGGGATGGCGGGCGAGGGCGCGCTGCTGATCGAGACCGCCGACGGAACGGCGGCGCGCCTGCCCGCCGATGCCGTGCTCGTCACCGTCGGCCGCCGGCCGCGGACCGAGGGCTGGGGCCGCGAGGAACTGGCACTCGCCATGAACGGCCCGTTCGTGGCCATCGACGAGCAATGCCGCACCGCGATGCGCGGCGTCTATGCCGTGGGCGACGTGACGGGCGAGCCGATGCTGGCCCACCGGGCAATGGCCCAGGGCGAGATGGTGGCCGAGATCATCGCCGGCCAGCGCCGCGCCTGGGACAAGGTGGCGATCCCCGCCATCTGCTTCACCGACCCTGAGATCGTGACGGTCGGCCTGTCGCCGGACGGCGCGCGCGCGGCCGGCATCGAGACGCGAGTCGGCCGCTATCCTCTGTCGGCCAATGGCCGGGCGATGACGATGGAGGCCGAATCGGGCTTCGTGCGGATCGTGGCTCGGGCCGACAACCACCTGGTCCTTGGCATGCAGGCGGTGGGGGCGGGCGTGGGCGAGCTGTCGGCCACCTTCGGGCTGGCGCTGGAGATGGGCGCACGGCTGGAGGATGTGGCGGGAACGATCCACGCGCACCCGACACTCGGCGAGTGCGTGCAGGAAGCCGCCATGCGGGCGCTGGGGCACGCCATTCACATCTGACGAGCGCGCCGCCCGCTGCGAATGCGTTCCTGGCACGCCGTTTCCTCCTCCGGGGGCTGAAACTGGCGGATTCCCTCGATCTCCGGTCGAAACCGGTGGGCCCGTGGGCTAGGATCGAACCACCTCGGGGGGAAACAATTCATGAAGCTGGCCTTCTTCGACGATTTCAAGCTGGGCGTCGTCCGCGGCGACGAAGTGGTGGACGTGTCCGCCGTCGTGCAGGACATCCCGCATGTCGGTCCGCATGACCTGATCAACGGCCTGATCGAGCGCTTCGACGCCTATCGCGGCCGCCTGGAAGCGGCTGCCGCGGCCGGCCGGGGCCTGCCGCTGTCGGGCGTCCGCCTGCGTTCGCCGGTGCCCAAGCCGGGCAACATCGACTGCATGGCGGTCAACTACATGGAGGACGGCACCCGCACCGAGCCGGCCCCGATCAATGCCTTCCAGAAGGCCCCGGGCTCGGTCATCGGCCATGGCGACACCATGGTGCTGCCCGACGTGCAGGCGACCATCTTCGAGGGCGAGGCCGAAATGGCGATCGTCATCGGAAAGCGCGCCACCAACGTCGCGGCCAAGGACGCGATGGGGCACATCTTCGGCTACATGAACTTCATCGACGGCTCGGCCCGCGGCCTGCCGCCGCCCAGCAACGTCTTCTTCCAGATGAAGTCGCGCGACACCTTTGCCCCGATGGGACCGTTCCTGGTGACGGCCGACGAAATCGCCGATCCGCACAAGCTGCAGATCCGGCTGACCGTCAACGGCGTCGTGAAGCAGGACTTCAACACCGACGACATGGCCCACAAGATCCCGCGGATCATCGAGTGGGTGAGCTCGATCCACACCCTGGAGCCGGGCGACGTGGTGGCGACGGGCACCAACCATCGCGGCCTCAGCGCCTTCCAGGACGGCGACGTGGTCGAGCTGGAGACCGAGGGCCTGGGCCGCCTGCGCATCCTTGTGAAGGACGCATTGAAGCGGACCTGGGGGCGGGAGACGCGGCTGGATCGCGAGCAGGCGGGCTTCGCGACGCAGACGCCGCAGCTCTCCGGCAAGTACGCGCCCGGAGGCTGATGGCCCGGGGCTCGGCCCCTTTCGAGATGGTCCGACCGGATGGATATTCGTCCGTGGTGATGTATCTTGATGGGGTCGGCCCTTTCGGGGGAGCCATGCAGGATGGACCGTAATCGTCTTCTGCCTGCCAGCCAGCCGCCAGTCTGGTGCTGCCGACTGGGGCTGTCGGAATGAACGCCGGGCCGGCCATGGCGGATGATGGCCGGCTCTCACGGCTGCTTGTGGCCCAGGCCGCGCTGATCGCGGCCGATGGCCACGCGGCCTTGATGGCGGAACTGTGCCGCTCGGCCTGTGCCGTGGGCGATGCGACCTGGTCGGTGGCGGTCATCCATGGGAACGCAGGCCAGGCGCCCGATGTCGGGGTGCCCGATGTCTGGCTTTGCGGCCTGGCCGGCGAGGATGCGGCGCGGCTTCGCCAGGCATTCGAGGGGCCCGACCCCTTTGCCGGCCGGCCGCCGGGCACGGCCCATCTGGCGGTTGGGGACTTGCCCCAGGTGCGACAAGGGGCGCTGCTGGTGCCCTTGGGCGGCGATGGTCCGCATGGCTGGCTGGTCGTCGCAGACCGCAAGGACGGGGCCGGCTTCGATGCCCGCGACGAGATCCTGCTCCAAGGCGTGGCTCGTCTTGCGACGGCGCTCCATCGGCCTATTCTGACGCGGCACCGCCTCCAGTCGGAGATCGCCGAGGAGGTCGAGCAGCGCAAGCGCGCGCAGCGGCGGCTCGACATCCAGTATGCGGTGGCGGCCGTGCTGGCTGATACGACCAGCCTCGATGAGGCCGCCCCGTCGCTGCTGGAGGCGATCTGCGTCCGCCTGGGCTTTGCCTTCGGCATCCTGCGCGAGGTCGACCGGCCGTATCAGGTCCTGCGGACGGTGGCGGTCTGGCACGAACCGGACCCGGTGGTCGCCGCCTTCGCGGAGGGCTCGCGGCAGCAGACATTCGGCCCCGGTGCCGGCATGACGGGGCGCGCGTGGCAAACCGGCCAACCGATCTGGTTCGAGGACGGGGCGTCGGCGGCGGAGTTCCGGCGCGGTACGGACGCCGAGCGTGCCGGGCTGCACGCCGCGGCCGCGTTCCCGGTCTTCGCTCGCGGCGAGGTGGTGGGCGTCCTGGCGTTCCTTGCCCGCAGCGCCCGCCCGCCCGATGCCGATCTGATGGAGATGTTCGCCACTTTGGGCAGCCAGCTTGGCCAATTCGTCGAGCGGCGGCGCCAGGAGGCGGAGATCGGGCGCCTCAATCGGCTCTACGCCGTACTGAGTGCCGTCAACCGGTTGCTGATCAAGGCCCCCGACCGCGACCACCTGTTCGCTGGCGCCTGTCGGATCGCCCAGGAGCAGGGCGGGTTCGGATTCGCCGGCATCGGCAGCTACGATCCGGGCTCCGGGCGCGTGACGATGGTGGCCGGTGCAGGGGCTGGAGCAGAGGAACTGAGCGCGCTGCCGGGCGGCGTCCTGCGCGACGTGCCGCCGAACCGGCGCGGCGAGGTCGGCCGTGCAGTGCTTGAGGGAAGGGCGGCATTCGAGAACGACCTGACGGCCGACCCGGATCTGGGCGGCGCCCGGCGCAGGGTTGCCATCCGGCAAGGCTACCGATCGTCGGCCGCCCTGCCGTTGACGCTGGACGGGCAGCTATTCGGCGTGTTCGTGCTGTTCAGCCGCAGCAACGACTTTTTCTCCGAACGCACGCTGGCGCTGCTGCAGGAGGTGGCCGACGATATCTCGTTCGGTCTTGATTATATCCGCAACCGCGACCGCCTGGCCTACCTGGCCCATCACGACCCGCTGACGGGCCTGCCCAACCGCGTCCTGTTCGAGGACCGCCTGGGACAGGCGCTGATCAAGGCCGGCCGCGGCGGCAGCCAGGTGGCGGTGATCCTGATCGACATCCGCCGCTTCCGGGACGTCAACAACTCGCTGGGCCGCCTCGCCGGCGACCGGCTGCTGCAGCAGTTGGCCGAGCGCCTGCGCTCGGCGGTGCAGATCCCCGAGAACCTGGCGCGCCTCGACGCCGGCCAGTTCGCCACCTTCCTGCCCGATGCCGGCGACGCGCTGGACATCGCGCGGCGGATCGAGACTGGTTTCGCCGACGTGCTGTCGGTACCGCTGCCGATCGGCGACCAGACGCTGCACCTGTCCGGCGCCGTCGGCGTGGCGGTCTATCCGGGCGACGGCACGGACGTGCCGACGCTGCTGCGCAACGTGGAGGCCGCGCTGGTCAATGCCAAGGCGACCGGGCGCCGGTTCCTCTTCTACCAGCCATCCTTCAATGCGCGCGTCGCCGACACGCTGCGGATGGTGGGCCGCTTGCGCCTGGCCCTCGAGCGTGGGGAATTTGCGCTGCACTACCAGCCCAAGGTCGATGCCAAGGATCCGACCATCCGCTCGGTCGAGGCGTTGATCCGCTGGCGCGATGCCGAGAAGGGCTTCGTGCCGCCCGTCGAGTTCATCCCGCTGCTGGAAGAGAGCGGCCTGATCCTGGATGTCGGCTACTGGGTGATCCGCCAGGCCCTGACCGACCGCCGGGCCTGGCGCGCGGCGGGGCGCAAGCCGCCCCGCGTGGCCGTCAACGTGTCGGTGGTGCAGTTCCAGGCGGCCGATTTCGTCGACGGAGTCCGCCGCCTGCTGACGGAGTTCGGCGGGCCCGAGGCCGGTGGCGACGGAATGCTCGACATCGAGATCACCGAGAGCCTGATCATGACCGATGTCGTCGGCACGATCGCCAAGCTGCACGAGTTGCGCCGCCTCGGCGTCGACCTGGCGGTCGATGATTTCGGCACCGGGCATTCCTCGCTGGCCTATCTCGCCCGCCTGCCGATCCATGCGCTGAAGATCGACCGGTCCTTCGTGCGGATGATGGTCGAGCAGTCCGAGAGCATGATGATCATCTCGACCATCATTGCGCTTGGCCACGGGCTCGACCTCAAGGTCGTCGCCGAGGGGGTGGAGACGGAGGAGCAGGCCAAGCTCCTGCGGCTCATGCGCTGCGACCAGTTGCAGGGCTACTACGTCGCCCGGCCGATGCCCGCTGCCAAACTGGCGGAGCTGTTGCCGACGGCGTAGGGCCAAAGGCCGACGGCCGTTCCGGCATGGCCGCTGTTGCCGACGGCGTAGGGCCAAAGGCCGACGGCCGTTCCGGCATGGCCCCAGCTTCCGCGGGCACGCCCGCCAAGCCGATGCTATGATCGCGGCCGGCCGTGGGGGGCACAGGACGATGGCAGGTAGTGGCGCGCCGCTGACCGATCCGATGACATGACCGCCGGCGAACAGCTCGCGCGGATGGCTGTCGCCTGCCGGGCATTGACCGCCGACAGGCCGCAGGAAGCCCTGATCCAGGCGTTGGCGGATGCTGTCTGCTCGGTCGCCGGTGCCGCGTGGGCGATGGCAAGCGTCCATGGCTGTGGCGGGCATTGCCTGGCGGTGTCCGGGTTGGACCCTGCTGCGGCGCAGGCCGTGCGCGCGGCGCTGGCCGGCGATGATCCATTGGCGGGGCCCGTTTCCGAGTCGCCGAGGCGGCGCCTGTCGGCGGCGCAGATGGCAATCTTGCTTCCGGCAGCACCGGCCGGCGACGGCGCGCTGCTGCATGCGATCGAGATCGCGGGCGCCCGCGTCGGCTGGCTGTGCCTGGGCGGCGGTGCCCCGATGGCGGACCCGGCGCCGGCCGGCCTCGACAGCCTCCTGGACACCCTGGTGGCCCAGTTCGCAGAGGCGGTGCGCGGCCGGCACGCCGAGACCGCGCTGCCGCGCCGGCTCGATGTGCAGGAGGCGGTGTCGACGCTGCTGGCCCGCATGGACAGCCTGGATGACGCGGCCCCGGCGGTGCTGGAGGCGATCTGCCGGCGGCTGGGATTCGTCTTCGGCAGCCTGCGCGACATCGACCCGCAGCGCCAGGCGATGCGCACGGTGGCCCTGTGGCACGCGCCCGATCCGGCGCTGGCGGAATTCGCCGAGGGCTCGCGCCCTCATGTCTTCGCCCGCGGGGTAGGGCTGGTCGGCCGCGCCTGGCAAGAGGGACGGCCGGTCTGGTTCGAGGACGGCGAGATGAGCGGCCAGTTCCTGCGGGCCCGCGCGGCCTCGCTGGCGGGCTTCCATGCCGCCGTGGCCCTGCCGATCTTCGCCGGCGGCGAGGTGGTCGGCGTGCTGGCGTTCCTGGCCCAGGCGCCGCTTCGCGCCGACCAGGAGATGCTGGGGATCTTCACCATGCTGGGCAGCCAGCTCGGCCAGTTCGTCGAGCGCCGCCGGCAGGAGAACGAGATCCGCCATGTGAACCGGCTCTATTCGGTCCTGAGTGCCATCAATCGCCTGATGGTCAAGGCCGAAGGTCGCGAGGAGCTGTTCTCGGGTGCCTGCCGCATCGCCCACGAACTTGGGGGCTTCGGAGCGGCCGCCATCGGCTCCTATGACCCCGTTCTCGACCAGGTGGTCTCGGTGCAGGGTTACGGCGACAGCCGGGCCACGATCGGGCCGTCCCACGACGTGCCGCTCCACAGCGTGCCGCCCGATGGCCGCGGCGAGGTCACGCGTGCGGTGATCGGTGCCCGCCTGGTCTTCGAGAACGATCTCGCGGCCTCGCCCGAGCGCGGCGGCGACCGGCGGCGTGCGCTGATCCAGCTCGGCTACCGATCCTGTGCCGCGTTGCCGCTGATGCTCGACGGCAAGGTCGTCGGCGTCTTCATCCTCTACAGCCGGGAGCCCGGCTACTTCACCCCGCCGGTCCTGGCCCTGCTGGAAGAGGTGGCGGCCGACATCGGCTTCGGGCTGGATCATATCCGCAGCCGCGACCGGCTGGCCTATCTGACCCACCACGACCCGCTGACCGGCCTGCCCAACCGCGTGCTGTTCGAAGACCGGCTGGGCCAGGCCATGATCGCGGCCGGTCGCGCCGGGACGCGGATCGCGGTCCTCTTCATGGATATCCGTCGCTTCCGCGACTTCAACCACCTGCTGGGCCGCAAGGAGGGGGACCGGCTGCTGCAGCAGTTCGCGCACCGGCTCCAGGCCGTCTCGCGCAACCCCGAGAACCTGGCGCGCATCGGCGGGGATCATTTTGCCACCTTCCTGCCCGATGTCGGCGACGCCTTCAGCATCGCGCGCCGGGTCGAGCAGGGGCTGAACGACAGCGTGACCGAGGCGACGGCCCCCGATGGCCACGCGCTGCGCCTGACGGGCATCGTCGGTGTCGCCGTGTACCCCGACGATGGCGGCGATGTCGCCACGCTGCTGCGCAACGTGTCGGCGGCCCTGTTCAACGCCAAGGCGACCGGGCGTCAGCTCCTGTTCTACGAGCCCTCGCTCAATGCCCATGTCGCCGACAAGCTGCGCATGACCGGCCGCCTGCTGAAGGCGGCCGAGCGCGCGCAGTTTCAGCTTCACTACCAGCCGAAGATCCATGCGCGCGGCGGCGCCCTGCACGGGGTGGAGGCGCTGATGCGCTGGCAGGATGGCGACCGGGGCTTCGTGCCGCCGGCGGAATTCATCCCCCTGCTGGAGGACAGCGGCCTGATCCGGGACGTGGGCTTCTGGGCCATCCGCCAGGCCCTGGTCGATCGCCGCGGCTGGCGTGCCGCCGGCATCCAGGCCCCGCGCGTGGCCGTCAACGTGTCGCCGATCCAGTTCCAGGATGACGGCTTCATCCCCGGCATCTGCCGGCTGCTCGAGGAATTCGGCGACGGCGACACGGCCGGTGGCGGCCTCGACATCGAGATCACCGAGAGCCTGATCATGACCGACGTCGCCGGCACGATCGCCAAGCTCGACACCCTGCGGCAGATGGGCATCGGTATCGCCGTCGATGATTTCGGGACCGGCTATTCCTCGCTCTCCTACCTCGCCCGCCTGCCGGTCCACGCGCTCAAGATCGACCGCTCCTTCGTCGGCGTGATGGCCGAGAGCTCGGAGAGCATGATGATCATCCAGGCGATCATCACGCTGGCCCACGGCCTCGACCTGACGGTGGTGGCCGAGGGGGTGGAGACCGAGGAGCAGGCCAAGCTGCTGCGCCTGCTGCGCTGCGACGAGCTGCAGGGCTTCCACTTCGCCCATCCGATGCCGGCGGCAACCCTGGCCGCAAGCCTGTCCGCCTCGTGATCGGACCGCTGTCGGCGGCGGCTCAGTGCATGCCGCTGCTCATCCCGCGCATGAGCTGCCGGTGCAGGAGCGCGAACATCGCCAGCACGGGCAGGGTCGCCAGCAGGGCCAGCGCCATGACGCGAGGCCAGTCGATGTTGTATTCGCCGATCATCATGGCGGCGCCGACCGTGACGGTGGTGCTGTCGCCGCCGGTCAGCAGGGTGCGGGCGAAGATGAAGTCGTTCCACGACACCACCCCGACATAGGCGGTGACGGCTGCCATCGCGGGCCGCGCCTGGGGCAGGATCACCGACCACAGGCCGCGCAGGCGCGAGCAGCCGTCGATCCAGGCGGCCTCCTCCAGGTCGACCGGCACCTTGTCGAAATGCTCCTTCATCATCCAGGTGGCCAGCGGCACGGCGAAGCTGAGGTTGCCCAGCACGACGGCCGCCGGCTGGTCGAGCAGCCCGGCGGCCCGCGCCAGGACGTAGAGCGGCGTCAGCAGGACCGTCGCCGGCAGCATCTTCGAGATGAGCAGCACCGCGCCCATCAGCTTCACCTCGGTCCCGCGCGAGCGCGAGAGCGCGTATCCCGCGGGCACCGAGACCGCGAGCGCCACCACGATCGAGGCGACCGTGATGCCGGCCGAGTTGGCAAGCCAGCGCAAGGCGCTGGTCCCGGTCAGGACGGCCGTGTAGGCGTCGAAGGTGAGGCCGCCCAGGTCCGGCAGCAGCCGTGGCGGCCAGGTCAGCACGGCGTTGGCGCGCGAGAACGACGTCACCGCCATCCAGTAGAGCGGCAGGATCGCGAAGAGGGCGGCCAGCAGGAGTGCGGCCGTCTGCAAGGCGGGAACGAGGCGGCGCTTCATATGTCGGCCCGCTTGCGGGTGGCGTAGAGGAAGGCCAGCGTCGTGGCGACGGCCACGATGAGGGTCAGGACGCCCAGGGCGGCACCCCGGCCGGGCGACAGGAACTGGAACGTCTCGGTATAGACGCGCACCGCCAGCGTCTCGGTCGAGCGGGCGGGGCCGCCGCCGGTCATCACCAGCACGGATTCGACGTTGCGGAAGGCCGACAGCAGGCCGAGGAAGACGGTGACGCGCAGGAAGCCGCGCAGGCCGGGCAGCGTGATCGCCAGGAAGCGCCGCGCGCGGCCGGCACCATCCATCATCGCCGCCTCGTACTGGGAATGCGGAATCGACTGGAGGCCGGCCAGCATCATGATGGTGAAGAAGGGATAGGCCTTCCAGGCCGTGGCGAAGGTGACCGCCCAGATCGCCACGTCGGGCGAGGTCAGGAAGGCGACGGGCGAGGAGACGAGGCCCGATGCCAGCAGCAGGTAGTTCACCAGGCCGAACTGGTCGTTCAGCAGGAACATCCAGATCAGGCTGGCGATGGCGGGTGCCACGCTCCACGGGCTGACGACCAGGATTTCGACCAGGCTCGACCCGGTCAGTTTCAGGTCGAGCAGCAGCGCCGTCGCCAGGCCGATGACGAGCGCCAGGGCGGTGCCGACGAAGACGAAGATGGCGGTCGCCATCAGGCTCGGCAGGAAGCCCGGATGGCCTGTCGCGGCCTCATAGTTGGCCAGGGTCCACGGCTTGACGATCGGCCGCATCAGCTCGGCCAGGCGCAGCTCGTAGAAGCTGATCTGGATCAGCTTGCCGATCGGCCAAGCGACGAGGACGGCCGTGCAGAGGATCGCCGGCAGCATCAGCAGGATCAGCAGCAGGCGGGTGCGCGCCTGCCGGCCCAGCCGCGGCCGGCGGCGCGGGATCGCCGCCGGCTCCGCGGAAAGGGTGACCATGGGCGCTATTCCAGCCCCTTGATCTCACGCTTCAGGCCGGCCGTGATCTGGCGGGCGGCGGCCTCGGGCGTCAGTCGGCCGGCGACCATCGCCGTCATGCCCTCGGTGAAGATGCTGCTGAAGCGGTTGTATTCGTTCTCGAAGCCGATCGGCAGGTGCGAGCGCGACGGCCGGCTGGCACTGGCCTCGAACAGGGCCAGGAACGGCCACTTCTCGCGGGCCTCGCCATCGACGCTGCCCAGGCGGCCCGGCGGGTTGCCGGTGACCATGGCATAGCGCTTCTGCCATTCCGGGCTGGCCGCCATCTGGATGAACTTCCAGACCAGTTCCTTGCGCTCGGCCGAGATGTCCTTGGGCATGGCCAGCGCGTTGCTGGGCCCGCCGGCCAGGTTGGGGAAGGGCAGGGGGGCGATCCGCCAGCCGCTGCGCACGGCATCGGCCGCGCGCTCGGCATAGCCAGGGGCCCAGCTACCGTCGATATACATGGCGGCATTGCCCTGCCAGAAGAGCTGGCGCATCGGGTTGTTGTCGAGGCCGGCCGGGGTGACGCCCGCCTTCACATATTCCTGGATGCGGGCCAGCGTGCGCGTGATCTCGGCCACGTCGTCGAGCTTGCGGTTCTGCACGATGTCGCGGTCGCGGCCGTTGTGGAAGTGCATGAAGGTCATGAACCCCCAGGACGACGAGGAGGTGTTCAGCGCCATGCCGAACTGGTCGGTGCGGCCGTCCCCGTCGCGGTCGCGCGTCAGCTTGCGCGCGGCCTCGAACAGCTCGGGCTCCGTGGTCGGAACCGCGACGCCCGCCTGGCGCAGCATCGCCTCGTTGTAGACCAGCCCCCAGCCATAGTTCAGCATCACCAGCCCGTAGGTGGCGCCCGCGACGGAAAGCGACGCCTGCGAGGGCACCCACGACCGCTTGATGTCGGTCTTGTCCATCCAGCGGTCGAGCGGCTCCAGCACGCCTTCGTCGGCATAGCCCCAGATGAAGCGGGCCGTCATGTGCACGATGTCGGGCGGGTTGCCGGCGGCAAAGCGCGTCGTCAGCATCCGGTGGTGGTCGTTGGACGGCGCGTTCGTCAGCTTGATGCGGACGCCCGGGTTCTCGCGCTCATAGGCCTCGGTCAGCGCCTTCCACCAGGGGCCGAAGCTCTCCTCGAGCTGGTAGGTGGGAAAGTCGAGCACGGTCTGGGCCGCCGCGCGATCGGCGGCCGGCAGGATGGCTGCCAGGCCGAGGCCCAGCGCTGCAATGGAACGTCGCATGGTGGGATACCCTATTGGTTCAGGGTGGAGAGGGGGCGGACGCCGTGTTCGCGGGCGATTGCCGCCAGGCGCTCGCCGCCGCCGGCCAGCACGGAGCGGGAAAGGTCGACGCCCAGCTCATGCCGGGCATGCGGAAAGAGGTCGGCCGCTGACGGCGCGCCTTCGGCGGGCAGGCGGGCGCGGGTTGCCGGATCGAGGTCGTCCGGCACGATGAAATAGGCGGCGTCGAGTTCCGCCGCGAACGCCCGCGCGGCACGCGCGATCGTGTCGGCCATGGCCTGCGCGGCGCGCCAGCCCTGGCGGTCCGGGTGCCACGGGGCGACGACGACCGGCAGGCGCTCTTCGGCGGTCGCCACCCGCAGCAGCGGGGCAGCGCCCTCGGCAAGCCGGCTCCAGTCGTCGCCGATGACCAACTGGTCGAGGCCGATGAACGCGCCGCCGCGCCGCGTGCGATCGGTGCCGGCATCCAGCGCCAGCGTTTCGACCTCGGTGGTCCCCGGATGCAGTGTCACGACGCGGTAGCGGTGGGGCCATTCGCAGAAGGTGGGGCAGACGGAATAGGTCGTGCCGCCCACCGTCACCGGCGCCTCGCCCTTGTGCCAGTGGCCGCTCAGCACCGCCTGCACCCGGCCGGACGCCTCGATCTCGCTGCCAAGCTGGGCTGCCTCGCGATACATCAGCGGGTAGCGGTAATCGACCGTCGGGCGGATCAGGTAGTGCTGGAGGTGGACCTGTGGCGACGGATCGTCGTCGCCCAGCACGCGTTCGAAGCGCTCGCGCGCCACGCCGATCCGCTGGGCCTGGTTGGCCTCCACCTCCCAATCCTCGAAGCCGACGATGCGAAACCCGCCCAGTCGACGTTCGACCGTCCGGTCCTCGCCGAACACCTGGGCAAAGGCATCCAGCCGGTCGTGGTTGCCGGGCACGACCTGCCACGGGCAGTGCAGCCCGTCGAGCCAGGCGCGCAGCACCCGGTAGTCGTCGATCGACTCCGCCATCATCTCCGGATAGGCGGCGGCATCGCCATGGAGGAAGGGGTGGGGCACGTCGACCAGATCGCCGGTCAGCACCAGCAGGTCGGGCCGGCGCTCGGCGATGACGGCGCCGAGGCGCTCCAGCAGCCCCGGAATCTCGCGCGAGCGGCGCACGGCATGGCCGCTGCTGCCGGGCAGATGGCGGCGCAGGTGCAGATCGGTGGCGTGCAGGATCGTCAGCGGGGCAGGCACAGGCATTTTCCTCCGGCGAGGCCCGGTCGATGCCGAACCTTCGTGACGCATCCGCAGCGCGGCGGACGCTGTAACAAGACTGTCATATGAGTATCCGGATTTCCATGGGCGGCTGATCGGCCGATCCAATATCTTCAGCCGATGACGCTTCGGCGACGGTCCGGTGACGGTTTGGCTGCGGCGGCCGCCTGGCGATCGGCTACCCTCCACCCGCGGACATGGCGGGGAGCGCGGCTGGAATGCGATCGTTCATAGTCTTTGGCGGTGCCGCCGCGGCCGAGATCGCCGGATGCTTCGCCTTCTGGGCCTGGCTGCGCCTGGGCGCCTCGCCCTGGTGGCTGCTGCCGGGCGCGGCGTCGCTGGGGCTCTTTGCCTGCCTGCTCACCCTGGTCGAGAGCGACCATGCCGGCCGCGCGTACGCGGCCTATGGCGGCATCTACATCCTGGCGTCGGTGCTGTGGCTGTGGCTGGCGGAGGGCAGCCGGCCCGATCGGTGGGACGTCATCGGCGCGGCCATCTGCCTGGCCGGTGCTGCCATCATCCTGTTCGGGCCGCGTCCGGCCACAGGCTGAGGGTCGTTCGCTGATGCGGCCGATCCGTTGACACTGTCCCCGGCTTGTGGCGCCTTGGCGCGCCGCCGGGATCGCGGCGGCATTGCGGACGGGCAGGGACCAGATGGATATCGGCAGGATCCGGGCGGATACGCCCGCCGTGGCGCGGCGCGCCTACATGCACAATGCGGGTGCCGCGCTGATGCCGGTGCCGGTGGTCGATGCGGTGAAGCAGCATATCGACCTGGAGGCCGAGATCGGCGGCTATGCCGCCGCCACCCAGGAGTTGGAGCGCTGCGAGGCGGTCTATGATTCGGTGGCCCGCCTGCTGAACGCCCATCGCGACGAGATCGCGCTGGTGGAGAACGCCACCGTCGCCTGGCAGATGGCGTTCTATTCGCTGCAGTTCGGGCCGGGCGACCGCATCCTGACGGCCGAGGCGGAATATGCCGCCAACTACGTCGCCTTCCTCCAGGTCGCCCGCCGCACGGGTGCTGTGATCGACGTGATCCCGAGCGACGCCACCGGCCAGATCGACGTGGCCGCATTGGAGCGCATGATCGATGACCGGGTGAAGCTGATCGGCATCACCTGGGTCCCGACCAACGGTGGCCTCACCAACCCGGCGGCGGCCGTCGGCCGCGTCGCCCGGGCGCATGGCATCCCCTACCTGCTCGATGCCTGCCAGGCGGTCGGACAGATGCCGGTCGACGTCCAGGCGATCGGCTGCGACATGCTGTCGGCGACGGGCCGCAAGTTCCTGCGCGGGCCGCGCGGCACCGGCTTCCTCTATGTCCGCCAGGGGCTGCTGGAGAAGCTCGAGCCGCCGATGATCGACCACTATGCGGCACCCTGGGTCGCGCGCGATCGCTACGAGTTGCGCGCCGACGCCCGCCGTTTCGAGAACTGGGAGAACAACTACGCCGCGCGCCTGGGCATGGGGGTCGCCATCGACTATGCGCTGGCGATCGGTCTAGAGGCGATCGAGGCGCGCTGCCACCTTCTGTCCGGCCGGCTGCGGGATGGGCTGGCGGCGATCCCGGGCGTCATCGTCCGCGACCTTGGCCAGAATCCGTCGGCCATCGTCAGCTTCACGGTGGAAGGGCGCGAGGCGGGAGACGTGGTGGCGGCCGCCCAGCAGGCCGGCATCGTCATCGGCGCCTCGCAGGCATCCAGCACGCGCATCGATGCCGAGCGCCGCGGCCTGCCGCCGGTCGTCCGCGCCTCGCCGCACTACTACAATACCGAGGACGAGATCGACCGGCTGCTGGCCGTCGTGCGGTAGCCCTCAGAGCCCGAACTTGCGCCGGGCGACAAGGCATTCCTCGTCGCCCGGCATGCAGGCGCGGCACACGTCCGGCCGGTCGGCATAGATGCCGCAGGCGGCTGCCACGCCGATCTCTCCCACCAGAGCGGTACAGCGGTCGTTCTCGCAGCGCATCCCCCCGCGCGAGGCGCTGACCATGGCCTCGGGAATGCGGGCCAGGGCTTCGTCGCTTTCCAGCGAGAAGCGCGGCCAGTCGGCCGAATAGCCGCAGCAGGCGCCGCAGGACTGGCACAGCGCCGATGCCTCGGCCTCGCTGAGCGATGCGACGTCGATCTCGGCCAGCATTGCGGTCACGCGGGTTGGTTCATGGTCATCGTTCATTGCTTCCAGAATCGCCGCCTGCACATTGATATAAATTGACCGGCGGCGGCGAGGCGAGTATGCCCTCGCTCCATAGAACGACATTTCGGGTGGTGCGGTTCGGCCGCACCCGGGAACGCGTGCCGGTGATCGGATGGTCCTGGTGCGCTTGGGCGTTGCTTGGAGCAACGCGCCGAAGGCGTCGTCCTTTCCCTCCGGGTTCGCCCGGCCCCGTGTTGGTTCGCCCCCGGCAATGCTTGCCGGGGCCGAGAAAGGTTCAGCTTTCCAGTGGCATTTCCCCCTACCAGCGCCCCGCTTGCGCGGGCGCTCTCCGAGCGCGACTACCAGGAACCCACGCCCGTCCAGAGCGCCGTGCTCGAGCCGGCGGCGATCGACCGCGACCTGCTCGTCTCCGCCCAGACCGGGTCCGGCAAGACCGTTGCCTATGGGCTGGCGATGGCCACGACCCTGCTGGGCGAATCCGAGCGCATGGAGCGCGCGGGCGATCCCATGGCGCTCATCGTCGCGCCGACACGCGAGCTGGCCTTGCAGGTCCATCGCGAACTGACCTGGCTTTACGCCCAGACCGGCGCCCGCGTCGTCTCCTGCGTCGGCGGCATGGACCCCGGCGCCGAGCGCCGCAACCTGCATGGCGGCGCGCACATCGTCGTCGGCACGCCGGGCCGCCTGCGCGACCATCTGGAGCGCGGCGTGCTGCGCCTGGGCGGCCTGCGCGCGGTCGTCCTCGACGAGGCCGACGAGATGCTCGACCTCGGATTCCGCGAGGACCTGGAGTTCATCCTCGACGCGATGCCCGACGACCGGCGGACGCTGCTGTTCTCGGCCACCCTGCCCAAGGACATCGTCAGCCTGGCCGGCCGCTACCAGAAGAACGCCCACCGCATCGCGGTCGGCGGCGGCGAGCGCGGCCATGCCGACATCGAGTATCGCGCCATCCGCGTGTCCCCGCGGGCGGCCGAGCTGACCGTCGTCAACGTGCTGCGGTTCATCGAGGCGCCGAGCGCCATCGTCTTCTGCAACACGCGCGAGGCGGTGCGCCATCTGCTGGCGATCCTGCTGGAGCGCGGTTTCGCCGCCGTCGCCCTGTCGGGCGAACTCAGCCAGAACGAGCGCAACCACGCCCTGCAGGCGCTGCGCGACGGCCGGGCGCGGGTCTGCGTGGCGACCGACGTTGCCGCGCGCGGCATCGACCTGCCCAACCTCGGCCTCGTCATCCACGCCGAGCTGCCGCACGACCCCGAGGTGCTGCAGCACCGCAGCGGCCGCACCGGCCGGGCCGGGCGCAAGGGGATCAGCGTCCTGCTGGTGCCGCCGATGCGCCGCCGCCGGGCCGAACTGCTGCTGGGTGCAGCCCGGGTCAATGCGAGCTGGAGCGGCCCGCCGTCCGCCGACGACATCCGCAAGCTGGACCAGCAGCGCATGCTGCAGAACCCGCTGCTGACCGAGCCCGCCGGCGAGGAGGACCTCGCCATGGCCCGCGCGCTGCTGGCCGAGCGCTCACCCGAGGATATCGCGGCGGCACTCGTCCGGGTCTATCGCTCGCAGCTCCCCGCACCCGAGGAAGTGTTCGATCCCGGTCCGGAACGCAGCGTGCGCGACCGCGACCGCGAGCGCGTCCCGGCAGCCGCCGGCCCGCGTACCGTCGGCGCCCCGACGGCGGCACCGCGCAGCCGCATCGCCCGCAGCGTCTGGTTCCGCCTCAATGTCGGCCGCCAGAAGAATGCCGACCCGCGCTGGCTGCTGCCGATGATCTGCCGCCAGGGCATGATCACCAAGGCCGACATCGGCGCCATCCGCATCTTCGACCGCGAGACCCGGTTCGAGATCGACGAGCAGGTGGTCGAGGCCTTCCAGGCCGCCGTCGCCCGCGTCGAGCGTGGCGACGTGCGCATCGAGCGGGTGCCTGAGGGCGAGGTCCGCGCCGCGGTCGCCGCGTCGGCCCCGTCGATGCCGGGCCAGGTGCGCCGCAAGGAAAGGCCGGCCCGCGTCAATCGCGCGGTGGCGTAAGCCTGACTGCCGCACCGGCCGGCAATCGGCCGGTGCGGCAGGTCGGATACCCTTCGGCGATCAGGCGCGCCACATCGGCTTTTCGGTCTCGCGTAGCTGGTCGCGGGTGGTGAGCCCGATGTCCATCAGCAGATGCGCGTCGAGCTGTGCCATGCAGCGGCGGTGCATGCTGCGCGCCTGCCAGGTGTGGAAGAGGCGGCTGACGGAGCGCGAAATCTTCTGGGCCATCGGACTGTCTCCGGAACGGGTGAGCGTCGCCGCTCGATAGCCTTCAGTCGCCCATCCATCTTCGCCGGTTCAACGCGCGCGCAATTTTCCGCCCTTATGGCGCAAACGCACCAACGGCCCAGATCAATGGGTTAGCGGCAGGGGGGCGGCGATGAGCCGGCTAGGACGGTGGTGTCGGGTCGCCGTCCTTGCGGGCAGCGCTCTGGTCAGCGGCGGTGGTGGCGCGGTCGGATCTGCATTAGCTAATACTCCCGCTTCTTGGGGCCGGCCAGAATTGCAGAAAATCTACTCCGTACAGTCTCGGAGAATCAGTAAAGCCGCGGTCGTTTTCGAACGGAGCGAGGGTCCATGCAGAAAATGTGTAGCGCCCCACGAATTTCGGGTCAGCAGCGATAAGGTAAGTGACGCGTGCCGTTACCGCCAAGCACTGGCGATCTGAATGGTCGTCGATATGGGAACCTGCGGAATTCCACTGCTTTATAAAAGCTCTAAAGTCGGCAAGTGGCATCTTCAGGATGTTCGTACCAGCGATCTTTTCTCCCGGAAACAATGCTCGCCCGCCGACCAGGCGGCTAGCGATGCTGAATGCGCCTGCATTGCTCCGCGCCTCATCTTCTGCATCACTTATCCCGGCGTATCCCGCGACGAGATCAATATTAATATTGACATAGACAGCAGGAGTTTTCCCCACATTCTCGGCTCGGTAGATGATGCTCAGGGTAATATCACGGTCGTCGGCGGCAGGAATGACGAGGGGGCCAGCGATATCGACATGCACAGAAAGCCACGGTCGGTCGATGTTAATCATCGAATTTTCGGCGGTATCGGCAGACCGCCGAGCTTCATTCGCGGCTTGCTCAGCGAACTGTACGTTGTCGATCGCAGCTTTCGCGGACTCACGGCTCGCGAGAGCAGACTCGCGAGCGAAGTAGAGCGTCATCAGCAAGAAATAGACGCCAGCCAATCCAGCGTAGAACTGCTTGTCGGCGATGAAGGAAGCGACCCGCGCCGATTTCGCCATGCTCCGCTGCTGACAAAGATCGGCTTCATCGTGATCCCGGGGCTTTTTGCAGTTTGGCTTGTCCCACTCGGCGTCGACGGAATTGTTCGTCCAAGAGAAGGAAATGGAGAGACCGCCGCCGCTGTTTTTTTGCTCGGGGTTGGTTTGAGCAGCGTTGTCGGGCTGCTCGCTATCCTCGAGTTTTGGTGAGGACCCAAAGTGCGCGCCGATCGCCACTACTAACGTGATGATTCCGGCCAAAACCCATGGAATAAACGGCTTCAGAGAAGGTCGTCGCATCCCGCGACGGTAGCAGCCCCTCAATCGTCGCGCGACTCATCCCGCGTGGAACTATGCGTCTTCCAACCGCACCGTCTGGCACCCGATCGCCACCAGCGACTGCACCAGGAAGACGGCCGAGAAGCCGCCCCGGCTGATCTTGTTCTTGATGTTGGCCTCGTTCTCCTGGATGCCCAGCGCGGCCAGCTTCTCCGACAGATCGCGATAGCTCAGGTTCCGGCGCTTCAGTTCGGCCTTCAGGATGCCTTTGACCCGGCCATTCCACTCGGCGTCTGCCATGATGTCCTCGCTTGCGGTGCGGATGACATCTTATTCGATACTTAGGCCATTGACAACGAGACGAGAGGTAATCATATTCAGTGCCTAGGACCTGAAAACGGGTACCTTCCTATGTCTCAGCACTTCCTCCTCTCTGCCAAGGCCCGGACGCTCAGCGTCACGAAGGTTGCGCGGATGAGCCACGAGGAAGCCGCCCAGACCTTCCGGGCGCTGCGCTGGGCCAACAATGACGGCAACCCGGTGTGCCCGGCCTGCGGCTGCACGACCTGCTACGAGTACGCCACGCGCGCCATCTTCAAGTGCAAGGGCTGCGGCAAGCAGTTCTCGGTCACGTCGGGCACGCTGTTCGCCTCGCGCAAGCTGCCGATCCGGGATTACCTGCTCGCCATCGCGATCTTCGCGAACGCGGTAAAGGGGATCTCGGCCCTCCAGCTCGGCCGCGATCTCGATATCTCCTACAAGTCGGCATTCGTCCTGGCGCACAAGCTGCGCGAGGCGATGATGGCCGAGCAGAACGAATTGATCCTGTCGGGCATCGTGGAAGTCGATGGCGCCTACTTCGGCGGTCATTTCCGCCAGGAGAACCGGAAGGCCGATCGCCGGGACCGTCGCCTTGCCGAGAACCAGACCGGTCAGCGCCGGGTCGTCGTCGTGATGCGGGAGCGCGGCGGCCGGACCGCCACCAGCGTCTTCCATCGCGAGGACCAAGCCGTTCCCACGATCCTGGATCGGGTCGCCCGTGGCTCGACCATCATGGCCGACGAGGCGTCTTCTTGGGACGATCTCCACGCCGTCTATGCCGCCCGGCGGATCAACCACTCGGTCGCGTTCTCCGACGACGGCGCCTGCACCAATCAGGCGGAAAGCTACTTCTCTCGCCTGCGCCGCGCGGAGTGGGGCCAGCACCACCACCTCAGCAGCCAGTACCTCGCTTGCTATGCCGGCGAAATGGCATGGCGCGAGGACTACCGCCGCCGCGCCAATGGCGAGCAGTTCACGATGATCGCCGCCGGGGCGCTCAATCGGCCGGTGTCGCGGGTGTGGGCGGGGTACTGGCAGCGGGCAGCTTAGGGGCGCTCGACTAACTGGATATCGTTGGCAAAATAGGCAGGCCCGCCCCAGACTCCCAGCTAAGGTGGCTGACGTGGGTGCGGAAATAAGGGTAAGAAGCGAAGCGGCTAACGCGCCTCATATAAATGAAGACTGCGCGATGAGAGCAGCCAGCCAAACCATCATACGCAACTAAATAAGTCGCCAATATAGAAAGGGTCTTCTTGCGCCGCGCGCGCGCAGTCACAGACCAGATCCACTTGCCAGTTGCTACTCCATCGTCAAAATCGAAGTCCGTAAATGTGGAGTTGTAGCCAAGCTTACTCACAATTTCCCCATCATGATTGTGCTCAAAGTATGCTGGGATCACCTCGAACTCTGAGCCGATGAGCAGTATGTCTCTCAACTTGGCTGAGCGTGCGACTTCGTTGTATTCTTCGGTCGCAAACGCAGCGCCATCCCCCGCCTTATCCTCAGTCGGGATTAGGCTTTGAGGGGATGGCGCTTCCGAGTTCTTAGGCGGCAAGCTGCCCCCCGAACGCATTGTCGTTAGCCTCGCTATCGAAACCCTCCCATTCCTGACCGCCCTTCGGCGAGTAAGCCTGCGTGATCGCTTCACCAGGTGCAAACCGCTCCCTCTGCGTCCGACCATCGCCCTTCACGGGGATGATAGATTGCAGAGCCGGGCATGTGAGCTGAGGAACTTCACCAAGAGCATGAAAGATTCTGGCGATCGTCCGCAGCGTCAAATTAGTGGGCTCGTCCCTAAAAATCTGACTCACACGAGGCTCCGTAATGCCCAAAATGCGCGCCAAGTCGACCGGCTTCAGATCTTTAATTTCCAAGAGATTGTGAATCGCAAACTGAACATCCGCAATCAATGCCTCCTCAGCAAAGATAACGCCGTCATCAGCGATCTTCTTAACCATCATACGCTCCCAGTCTAAGCACTTATATACCTCAATCAGTCTCGATACTTTTCCAATAGTTTTGCAACGCGCTTGAGTAAATCTTGATCGGCTTTTGTTTTTTTCTTATCAGTTATCAGGTGCAATCCCACAAAAGTGGCCCTTGTCTTCCCGCCTTCTTTAAACGAGAGAACGGAACCGTATAGCCGGACTTGAAACGCCTTGAAGGCACACAACTGTACTTCCTGGCGAGGCTGCCCGCCGATCGGATGGCGGCCCTCGGAGGCGTAGTGGGTCGGCGGCAGGCTGGCATCAGGGTTACCAAAATTTCGAAAGTGGGCGTCAATACGCCCACGCCATCGCTGTTCCAGCTTGAGAAACTCGTCGTTCACGTTAGCAAGAAGGGCCACCCATCGCGCTTCCGTCTGCTGGACGAACACGAGATCGGGGGTCATTTTTTTGAAGCCCTCGATCATCGTTTCCTACCAAAACGTAAGGCAGACCTTAAGTTCCAACAAGTGGCAAAACGCATATCTGCCATGCGGGTGTCGACGCGGGCCATGAGCCTCCGTCGTTCCGCGCGCTGATTTGGCGGCCAAGCGCTACTTCCGAAACACCTTGTCAAACGCAATGCACGAGCCGCCGCACGGCTTGCCCTTCTTGCAGTTCGGCGCGGCGTCGGCGGCGCCAGACAGCGCGGCCATGGCGACGGCCAGTCCGAGTATGATCGCCTTCATTGGTTCGCCCTCCACGCTCGAAGGCCAGGCGCTTTTCGCGCTCGGCGAGCAGCAAACCCTACCAACCGCCAGTGGTGAACGTCGAGGGGGTTCCCACGCTTTAGTCTGATACCGGCTCGCAATGGGGTCCGCGCGGAATGATCGTGGTGCGTGCGACACATTCCCCCGAGCCTTGCCGACAGGCTCCTATGGCGGCCCGCCCTGCGGCATCGGGGTGGGGCTGCCTACATCACAGTTCGCGCGTGGCGGGCCAGCAGCCGAACCGATGACCTGGCTGCATTCAAGGCGGAGAAGCGGGCGAAGACGCCAAGGACCATAGCGTCGGCGGCGGGCGATATAGCTGGCGAGCTATCCGGGCTTCTCGGATCGCCAATCGGCTGGACCGTGACATGCGTGGCGCCAGGGCACAGCCGGGAGGCGGAGGCGTGGAGTACGTTACTGGCGCGCGCCGTAGCAGCCTGCCTGTCGTTGCCGTTCCGGCCGCTGTTCAAGGTGCGGCCCGTCAAGGGCAGCAGCCACCCACGCCAGAACCTGCGATTGCCGCCGCTGGAGTGGGCTGCCCAGCCAGACGGGCCGACGCTACTCATTGACGACGTCGCCACCAGTGGGTGGCATCTGGCCGAGGCCCTGGCGATGCTGCGGAGCGCAGGTATACCGGCCCTGGGCGCCGCCTGGATCGGGGGAACGGCGCAGGAACGGGCGGATGAGCAGCTACCCCGCCAGCCGCTTCCTAACCTTCCGCACGGCTCCCGCGACCTTCTTTCTGATGAGATAGCGCGCCGTGCGATCCGTCGTCGGGATGCCGCGCTGCTCCATGAAGAGCTCGGTTAGCTGGATGGCGGACTGGCCGGGGTTATCGCGCATCAACTCCCTGGCGATGCGGGGCAGCTCGCCGTTGGCGAAGTAGCCGGACTGCGCCCGCTTCAGGATCGGGTCGCCTCCCGGCGGCTCCCGTTCCGGGTCGAACAGCGCAATCGTCGCGTCAATGTGGACGAGGCTGGTTCGCAGGCTCGCCAGCCGGCCCTCGGCCCCGGCGATTTCGCGGACGATCTCCGCCCGCTTCCGCTCCAGACCCGCAATCGCGTAGGTGTCTCCCATGCCGGGAGTCTAGCCAAACCGCTGGCGGACAACGATATGGGGCAAGGTGTGTTTGCTCCATAAGGGCGCAATTTTCCAGTGGGCCTCGCGTTCCGGCTATTTGGCCCCCCGCAGCCCGTCGATGCCGGCCTTCATCGCCTGCTGGAAGACGACGCTGTCGACGCCATAGGCCAGCGCCCCGAAGCCGGCCTTCAGATACTGGCGGCCGGTCTTCACGTCGCCGCACAGGAAGCCCGCCACCTTGCCGTGCCGCTTGCAGGCGTCGGCCACCTTCTTGATCGCCGCCTTGTAGAGCGGGTGGTCGAACTGCCCGTCGATGCCCAGTGAGTTGGTCAGGTCGAAATGGCCGACCCAGCCGATGTCGATGCCGGGCGTGGCCATGATCGCGTCAACATTCTCCAGCCCCGCTGCGGTCTCGATCAGCGCGATCACCACCATGCGGTCGTTGGCCGCCTTCATCTTCGCCAGGTGGTCGCCCAGGTCGTAGTCGTCATGCGGCATGCCGAAGGCCAAGCCGCGCACGCCCTCCGGCCGGTAGCGGCACCACGACGCGATGCGGGCGGCCTGCTCGGCCGTCTCCACCATCGGTACCATCAGCCCCATCATGCCGGCATCCAGCATCGGCCCGATCAGGTGGTAGTGGCAGCCCGGCACCCGCACCATCGGCGCCAGCCCGGTGCCGCGGGCATAGGCCACCTGCTGCTTCATCGCCTCGACGCCGACGCCGCTATGCTCGGTATCGAACAGCACGAAGTCCGCCCCGGCGTTGGCCAGGATCTGGCACAGGCCGGGGGTGAAGAACTCGAACGCCATATGGCCGAAGACGGGCTCGCCGCGGGCGATCTTGGTGCGGACGGGGTTCTCGCGCATGTCCTGGGTTCCTTTCAGCCGGCGGCCTGTTCGACGATGGCGGGGTCGAGGCCGACCATGGCGGCCGCCTGGGCGATCTGCTGGCGGGTGGCGGGGTCTAGCGGGACACCCCCTGCCAGGCGGGCCTGGCGCGTGCGCCGTTCCGGTTCGCCCGGCACCAGCACGTCGCCGCCCGCCTCCAGCGGCGGCGACGCCTTCACCCAATCCTTCAGGCGGGCCACGTCGGCGGCGAAGGCGGCGCGGCCGGACAGGCTTTCGGCATCGATCAGGATGGTCAGCATGTTGTTGACCAGGCGCCCGGCGCTCGGGTTGTCGGGGTGGCTGGAGCCGCCGCCGGTCAGCGCGCCCGCCAGCACCTCGCACAGGATCGACAGGCCCGACCCCTTGTGGGCGGCGATCGGCAGGATGGCGCCCACCGGTTCGGCATAGAAGGCCTCGGCATCGCGCGTGGGCTGTCCGTGGCCGTCCAGCACCGCGCCGGCCGGCAACGCCACGCCCTTGTTGCGGGCGACCTGGATCTTGCCCTCGGCGATGACGCAGGTCGACATGTCGAGGATCATCGGCGCGCCGTCCGGCATCGGCACGCCGGCCGCGATCGGGTTGGCCGACAGCCGCCGGTCGCTGCCGCCATGGGGGGCGACCAGCGTGCCGAAGCCCGACGTATTGACGAAATGGACCGACAGCAGGCCTGCTGCCGTTGCCATCTCGGCCCAGGCGCCGATGCGGCCGAGATGGCCGACATTGCGCAGGGCCATGACGACGACACCGGCCGTGCGCGCCCGCTCAATGGCGGCGGCCATGGCTTGCAGGCCCAGCGACTGGCCATAGCCGAAGCCGCCATCCAGCATCAGCAGCATGCCGTCGTCGCGCAGCGTCTCCAGACGGCGGTTGGGCAGGACCATGCCGCGCTGCTGCCAGTCGATATATTTCGCCACGCGAATGGCGCCGTGCGAATCATGCCCGGCCAGGTTGGCATCGACCAGATGGTCGGCGATGTCCCGCGCCTCGGCCGCCTCGCAGCCCCCGGCGCGGAAGATGTCCCCCACGACCGCGCGCAGGCGGTCGTGGGGAATGGTTTTCGTCGTCGTCATCGCGTCAGCCCAGCACGCGCGGCAGCCACATCGCCACCTCGGGGAAGAACAGGACGATGGCCAGCGAAATCACCTGCAACCCCATGAACGGCAGCAGGGACAGGAAGATGTGGTTCAGCGTTATCTCGGGCGGTGTCACCGATTTCAGGTAGAAGGCGGCCTGCCCGAAGGGCGGCGACAGGTAGCCCACCTGCATGACGATGTTGAACAGCACCCCGAACCAGACCAGATCGTAGCCCAGCGCCTGCACCGTGGGGGCGAAGACCGGCATCGTCAGCAGCATGATGGAGAACCAGTCCATGAAGCAACCGAGGATCAGCAGGATCACCATCATCACCAGGATGACGCCGATCGGGTCGAGCGGCAGCCCGGTCATGATCGCCTTCAGGTAGGCGATGCCGCCCAGCAGGTTGTAGACGCCGACCATGGCATTGGCGCCGATCGTCAGCCAGATCAGCAGACCGCAGGTGGACATGGTCGTGTAGAGCGAATCCCGCAGCATGGCCCAGCCGAGCGTGCCGCGCAGCCCGGCCGCGATGATGACGCCGGCGACGCCGAGTGCGGCTGCCTCGCTGACCGAGGACAGGCCGGAATAGATGCTGCCCAGCACCGAGAAGATGATGAAGAGCGGCAGGATCACCTTCTTCAGTGCCGCGAACTTGGCCGAGAGCGGGATGTTGTAGATCTCGGGCGGGGCCGGCGGCCCCAGCTTGGGGTTGATGGCGCAGCGGATCAGGACGTAGGCCATGTAGATGCCGGCCATCATCAGCCCCGGGATGGTCGAGGCGATGAAGAGGTCGCCGATCGAGACCGAGGTCGTCAGGCCGTAGAAGACGAGCACAAGGCTGGGCGGGATCATCACGCCGAGCGATCCGCCGGCACAGACGATGCCGATGGCGAGCTTCGAGTCGTAGCCCAGCCGCAGCATCTGCGGCAGCGCCACCAGCCCCAGCAGGATCACCTCGCCGCCGATGATGCCGGTCATGGCCGCCATGATGGAGGCAGCGATCAGGGTCATCACGCCGACGCCGCCCGGTATCTTGCCCGACCAGATCTTCAGCGCGTCGTAGAGGTCATGGGCGACGCCCGACTTGTCGAGGATGGCCGCCATCAGCAGGAACATCGGCACCGACAGCAGGACGTAGGAATTGACGTAGCCGTAGGTGCGGAAGGTGATGATCGAGAGGGCGTCGATGTCGCGGAAGGCGACGCAGAAGATGACCGCGATCAGGCCGGTGGCAAAGCCGATCGGCATGCCGAGGCCGAAGATCAGGATGACGAAGCCGGCCAGCATCAGCAGCGAGATCGTCGTGATGCTGGGCGAGAAGTCGCCGCCCGACAGCCAGGTCAGCGGCTGGAACCAAGCGAGCTGCCCGTCGGTCGCCAGCATCGCGGTGAGATAGATGGCAAAGGCGAGTGCCGCAGCGAACGTGGCCAGCACCACGGGCGGTATGCCGCCCAGCATGCGCAGGATCGTGCGCAAATTGACGAAGCATTGCAGGATCAGGAGGACGCTGCCGAGCAGCATCGACACCTTGACGATGACCGGGGTCGGCTGCGCCCAGGCCGAGCCGCCGACCTCCCAGTCCATCACGGAATCGCGGGCCAGCCGCCACGACAGCCAAGCGAAGACGAAGAAATAGATGAGGATGCCGGCATAGGCCATGGCATCGCAGAGCAGCTTGGCGCGTGGCGAGTAATTGTCGTAGATCGCGGTGATCTGGATATGCTCGCGCCGCTGCATCGCATACGAGCCGCCGATCAGGAAGGCGACGGCGATGGCCGTGGTGACGACGTCGTAGACCCAGATGGTCGGGCTGCCCATCAGGTCGTTGCCGACATCATAGATCGTGACGATGATCGACAGCGCGTAGGTAAGGCTCAGGACCTTGGATATCTGAACCACGATCCGGTCGACGGCGTTCTTGGGCGCGACGTCGGGAACGGCAACGGCTTCCGTCATGGGGTCATGCTTCCTGCACTCGGCCGCCGGTTGCGACAGACGACGCTTGGAGAGTGGGGATGGGCACCACGCATGGCGGCACCCATCCCGGTCATGGAATCAGCTCGGAGCGGCTAGAGTTTGCCGATCGACTCCAGGAACTTGACCTGGCTCTGGTAGATTTCGGTGGCGAGCGGGCTCTTCTTGGACCAGCTCTCCCACACGCCGCGGGCGACCTTGCGCAGGTCGGCCTTTTCCTTCTCGCCCCAGGTGATCAGCGTTTCCGGCTTGCGCTTGGCGGCGGCAAGGCGGTCGGCATGCTCCTGGCTCATCCACGTTGCCAGGCTCCACTCGTCGACGGCAGACGTGACGGCGGCCTTGTGCTCGGCCGACAGCGCGTTCCACTTGCTGCGGCGGATGACGAAATCCATCGCATTCAGGGAGTGGATGCCGGGATAGATGGCGTAGGGCGCGATCCGGTTGTAGCCGGCCTCGTCATTGACCGACAGCGTGCCCCAGTCGGTCGCCTCGATCTTGCCGGTGTCGAGCGCGGTATAGACCTCCGTGCCCGGCATGACCGACACCGACGCGCCGAGTTTGGCGAAGATCTCGGCCGGGATGCCGTCGGGCGAGCGCATCTTCACGCCCTTGAAGTCCTCGATCGAGCGGATCGGCTTCTTCGACGGGATCGATTCCAGGCCGAGGATGACTGGGCCGAGGAACACCGCGTCCCACTTGGCGGCGACCTTGTTCATGATCTCGTTGCCGCCGCCGATGCGATACCACATGAGCAGGTGCAGCGGATTGTCGTAGCCGGCCGCCAGGTCCCAGAAGGCGGCGGCCGCTTCCTTGCCGCCCTGGTAGGCCATGGTGCCGGCGGCTGCGTCGAGCAGGCCCGCCTTGATGGCATCCAGCGCCTCGGCCTGCGGCACGATGGTGGCCACCGGCAGCGCCTCGATCTGCAATGCGCCCTTGGTCGCGACCTTCACCCTCTCGGCGAACTTCTCGAACTCCTTGTGGACCACGGTGTTGGGTCCGTAGAGGCTTTGTGCCTTCCACTTCTGCTGCGCCTGGGCGCCGCTGGTCATGGCCAGGCCGATTGCGATTGCTGCCGCGGCGACATGCGCCGCCGTCCTCTTGCCAAGCATGCGTTCCCTCCCGAATTTCTGAACCAAGGCGCATCTTGACGCACGCCCATGTCGGCATGTGATCGCATCGGGCGGAGGCGGTCAATCGGCTGCGCGAGCATTCCGGCGGGAATTCATCGGATGAAACCGGAACGACCCCGCCGGGCTCGCGTTGCCCAGCCGGAGGCCACGCCTCCAGATCCCACTCAGCGACGATGGAGCGCATGGCCGACCAGCCCAAGGACCATCCCGAGATCCGCCATGGTGCGCAGAGCCTGCCGGCGGTCACCGTCGACAGCTACAACGAGGAAGTGCGCGACGAGGAGGGGTTCGTCGGCGACCGCGCCAATTCCCGCGCCTTCCGCGGCATCCTGGAGGAATGGCGCGAGCGCCTTCGCGAAGTCGGCGCCGATCCGCTCGAAGACGAGTCCGAGGAGATCAGCCGCAAGAAGCTGGACGAGATCCTGGCCGAGGGCGAACCCGAGGCGGCCGGGCTGATCCATGGCGTGGTCGAGGAGTTCGCCCAGGAACTGGCCGGTGTCGTTCGCCGCTTTCGCCGGCGCAAGGGTTGGAAATCGGCCGAACGGATCGTCGTCGGCGGCGGCATGCGGCAGAGCCGTATCGGCGAACTGGCCATCGGGCGCGCCACGGTGCTGCTGAAGGGAGACGGCGCCGACGTGACGCTGGTGCCGATCCGCCACCATCCCGACGAGGCCGGCCTGATCGGCGCCGTGCAGTTGGCGCCGTCCTGGATCTTCGCCGGCCATGACGGCATCGTCGCCATCGACATCGGCGGCTCCAACATCCGTGCCGGCATCGTTCTCTTCAACCGCAAGAAGGCCAAGGACCTGTCGGCGGCGGCGGTCTGGAAGTTCGAGCTGTGGCAGCATCGCGGCGAGGAGCCGGCCCCCAGCCGCGACGATGCCGTGGCCCGCCTGGCCGACATGACGAACAAGCTGATCCAGCGCGCCGCCAAGGAGAAGTTAAGCCTGGCGCCCTTCATCGGCGTCGGCTGCCCGGGGCAGATCGAGGCCGACGGCGGCATTTCGACCGGCGGGCAGAACCTGCCCGGCAACTGGGAAAGCAGCCGCTTCAACCTGCCGGCCAGCCTGCGCGCGGCCATCCCGGAGATCGGCGACCACGAGACCATGGTCATCATGCACAACGATGCCGTCGTCCAGGGGCTGAGCCAGGCGCCGTTCATGCAGGATGTCGAGGGCTGGGGCGTGCTGACCATCGGCACGGGCCTCGGCAACGCCTATTTCACGAACCGGGCGCCTGGTTGACGACGGGCTGCATGGCACGCTTCCTGCTGCGACGGCGGCGGGAGGGCCCGTTGCGTTGAACAGTGTCGCCCATGAGAACGAGGATTTCGCCGGGCACGCCCGCAGCCTGCTGGCGCTGACGGCCGAGACGATTGAGCGCGGCGCCCGCGACCCGTTCGGCAAGCCCGTCCTGTCGATCGCGCTCGCCATCACCCGCGAGATGGATCAGGGCCGGCTCGATGCCGCGACGCTCGAAGCCCTGGTCCGCCATCTGCGCGACGTCGCCTTCGCCGACCGGGCCGGCCGCATCGCCCGCTATGTCGGCGGGCTCGACCCGGCGGTCAACGAGGCCGCCCTGGACCGGGTCGCTCGCCACGTGCTGCGGCCCGATCCCGACGACAGCCCGGTGCCCTGGGCACGTTTCCGCCAGTCGGTCGAGCGGCCACGCTATGCCGTGGTTTTCACCGCGCACCCGACCTTTTCGCTGCGGGCCGACGTCGCGCGCGACCTGGCGCTCGCGGCCGGCGGCGGCGTGCCGCGTCCGGCCCTGTCGCACCGCCCCGACCCGCCGACTCTGGAGGACGAGTTCGCCCGCGCCGTCGATGCCATCGCCCATGGGCGCGACGCGCTGGACCGGCTGAACGCAAGGCTGCTGGGTGCCGCCCGTGCCTCCTGGCCGGAGCGCTGGTCCGACCTGGTGCCGCGGCCGCTGATCCTGTCGAGTTGGGTCGGCTACGACACGGACGGGCGCACCGATATCGGCTGGTGGGACACGCTGCGCCTGCGCCTGCGCATGAAGCGGCTGCAACTGGTGCGCCTGCAAGGCCAGGTGCTGGCCATCCCATCAGCGGCCGGGCTGGCGGCCAGGGTGGCGGCCGCGATTGGCCGCGTGGAGGGCCAGATCGCGCTGTGCCCGACCGGGCCGGAGCCGGAAGGCGTCGCCGCCTTTGCTCGTGCGATCGTGACCGGCCGCGACGAGGCGCTGGTGACGCCGGAGCCGCTGCTGACCTTGTTCCAGGCCGCGATCGACGGGGCCGACGAAGCGGGCCGGCTGGCGCTGGCCGTGGCCCGCGCCGGGCTGGTGGCGCACGGCCTGTCTCTGGCCCACACCCATGTGCGGCTGAACGCCGCCCAGCTCCACAATGTCGTCCGCCAGCGCCTCGGCATCGTCGATTTCGTCGAGGACCCGGCCCACCGCCGCGCCTTGCTGACGGCGATCAACACGGCACTCGACACGGTGGAGCCTGGCCCCGTCGACTTCGGCGGGCTGATTGCCGAGCAGGCGTCGGCCGCGCGCCTGATGATGACCGTGGCGCAGATCGTCAAGCACATCGACGGCGCCACGCCGATCCGCTTCCTGATCGCCGAGACCGAGAGCGGCTACACCCTGCTGGCCGCCCTGTGGTTGGCGCGGCTGTTCGGGGTCGAGCGGCAGATCGAGATCAGCCCGCTGTTCGAGACCGCCGAGGCGCTGGAGCAGGGCGCCCGCGTGCTGGACGAGGCCCTGCGCAGCCGCCACTACCGCGCTTATCTGGAGGCTACGGGCCGGCTGGCGCTGCAGTTCGGTTATTCCGATTCCGGCCGCTATGTCGGCCAGCTTGCCGCTTCCAACATGATCGAGCGGCTGCGGCTGAAGATCGCCGACATGCTGGAACGCCACGGCGTGCGCGGGGTCGAGGTGGTGCTGTTCGACACGCACGGCGAAAGCATCGGCCGCGGCGCCCATCCGGGCTCGCTCGCCGATCGGCTGAAATACCTGTCGCCGACCGCCTCGCGTCAGGCGCTGAACCGGGCGTCGCTGCCGGTGCGCGAGGAAAGCGCCTTCCAGGGGGGCGACGGCTACCTGCTGTTCGGCACCCCCGACCTGGCGCTGGCGGTGGTCGCGCGCATCGCCGAGCATGCCTTCCATCCCGCCGCCGGTCCGATCGAGGACCCGATCTATGCCGATACCGATTTCGTGGCGGATTTCTTCGCGACCGTGCGCGCCGGCATGGAGGGGCTGGTCGAGGACCCGGGCTATGCCGCCTTGCTGGGCGCCTTCGGCCCGTCCCTGCTGGATGCCACCGGATCGCGCCCGGCGGCCCGCCAGACCGACGGCATGGGGGTGGCCCAGCGCATCCGCCATCCGCGCGACCTGCGCGCCATCCCCAACAACGCGATCCTGCAGCAGCTCGGCTGGTGCGCCAACACGCTGCATGGCCTGGGTGCGGCCGCCCAGCGCCAGCCCGAGACGTTCGACCATCTGCGCCGCAACAGCCGCCGCTTCCAGCGGGCCATGGACCTGGCCCAGCACGCGCTGGCCCATTCCGACATCGAGGTGCTGCGCGCGGTGACGGCCACGCTCGACCCCGGCACATGGCTCGACCGCGCCCAGCACACCACGCGGCCCGGCCGGCGCGAGGGGCTGGTCGCCGTCGCCCGCGCGCTGGAGGGGCTGGGCCTGTGGGCCGAGGTGCAGTCGATGTTCCGCCGCGTCCAGGCCGATCACCTGTCGTTGCGCGGGGCCTGGCCGGATGCACCCGGCATGGCCACGCGCGAGGTGCTGCTGCATGCCATCCGCCTGGCGTTGATCCATCGCATCTGGCTGCTGGCGGCCGAGATCCCGGAGTTCTCGCCGCGCCATGGCGTCACCCGGCAGGTACTGGTGGCCGCCATCCTGCGGCTGGAGGTGCCGTCGGCCCTGGCCCTGCTGGCCGAAATCTTTCCCGATGCCGCCGACCCGGCCGCCGCGCGCGACTATGGCGAGCCGGCCGCCCCGCGCCAGGCCGGCGCCTATGCCCGCGAGCATGCGGAGATCTTCCAGCCGATGGCCCGCCTGTTCGCGCTCGTGCGCGAAATCGCCATCGCCGTCACCCACGAGGTGGGCGCCTTCGGTTAGGATCCCCCCACCTGGATGCGGGCGACGCGAAGGGCAGGCGACGCGAAGGAGGGTGGCGAGATGTGCGACACGATGGTGGCCCTGCCGCCGGCGACGGCCGGCGGGGCGGTGCTGTTCGCCAAGAACAGCGACCGCGAGCGCGACGAGGCGCAGTTCGTGGAACTGCTGCCGGCCGCCACCCATCCCGAGGGTGCCACCCTGCGCTGTACGTATATCGACATCCCCCAGGCGCCTCGCACCCACGCGGTCCTGCTGAGCCGGCCCTGCTGGATCTGGGGGGCCGAGATGGGCGCCAACGAGCATGGCGTCGTCATCGGCAACGAGGCGGTGTTTGCGACGATCCCGGCGGCACGCACCCCAGCGCTGATCGGCATGGACTTGCTGCGGCTTGGCCTGGAGCGCGCGGCCAGCGCGGCGGAGGCGGTGACGGTCATCACCACGCTGCTGGAACAGTTCGGGCAGGGCGGCAATTGCGGCCTCAGGGTCGAGAACCTCTATGACAATTCCTTCCTGATCGCCGACGCCCGTGAGGCGTTCGTGCTGGAGACGATCGGGCGGATGTGGGCGGTCGAGCGCTGCCCGCCGATCCGCGCCATCTCCAACGTGCTGTCGATCGGCCGCGGGGCGATCGCGCGGGCCGGCGGCGGCCTGGTCGAGCATGCCCGCGCCCAGGGCTGGTGCACCGATGCGGGCGACCTCGACCTGGCCGAGGCCTACATGGACCGCGAGCGCGATGCGGTGACGCGCGGCCGGCTGCGCTGCGCCCGGGCGGCCGAACTGCTCGGCCGGCGGGCGGGGGCGCTCGGCATCGCCGACATGATGGCGGCCTTGCGCGACCATGGGGCGGAGGCCGACGGGGTCGCCGGCTGGCACCCCGACCGGTCGACCACGCGGGCGATCTGCATGCATGCCGGAGCCGGCGTCCGTCGCGGGCAGAGCGTCGGATCCATGGTGGCCGAACTGCATCCGGGGCGGCCCGGCATCTATTGGGTGACGGGGACGTCGGCGCCGTGCCTGTCGATCTTCAAGCCGGTGCTGCTGGTGGCCGGCTTGCCGACACAGGGCCGGCGGCCGACCGACCGCGACGATACCGACCGCGAAGGCGCGGCCAGCCTGTGGTGGCGGCACGAGCGGTTCCACCGCGCTGCGATGCTGGGCGACCATGCCGGCATCCTGGCCGAGATCGGGCCGGAGCGGGATGCGCTGGAGGCCGGCTTCGCGGCTCGCATCGCCGCCCTTGGGCCAGCACCTGCTGCCGGCGAGGCCGCCGCCGTCGTCGGCCAGTGCTGGGCCGAGGCGGACGCGGCGGAGGAACGGTGGTTCAAGGCCCTGCCGGCGCGGCCGGGGCGTATCCCGCAGGCGGACTATGCCGCGAGCTGGAAAACGCCGGAACCGGCCAGCCTGTAGCAGGCGCCGGCCGGGCGGGCCGGCGGGGACATGCTCAGGGCGGGGCGGCGGCGGGGATCTTGCCGACCTGCGCGGACGGCCGGGTCTTCAGCCGGCCGCCATCGACGGCGAGGTCGGCACGCTCATGGGCCACCAGCGGCTTGTCGGCCAGCTCGCGGCGCAGGGCCGCGAGATCGATCATGGTTTCGGGCATAGGGGATCCTCCTCCGTCGCAACCCTACAGTGATCGGAGGACATGTCTGCGCCAATTCGCGCGGCTCAGAACATCGGTGCGCGAATGCCTTTCTTGTACAGCACCATGCGCATGACCGAGGTGCCGACCAGGGTTGCCGTGATGATCCAGACGTCGACCTCGGGCGGCAGCCAGGTCAGCCCCAGGACCAGGACCAGGCCCCACATAGCCGCGATCTCGGCATAGAAGCTGCCCTTCATCACCGGGTTGCCGGCGTCGGCGCGAAAGACGTCGCGCAGCACCGTGCCGAAGGCGGCGTTCAGCACCGCGAAGGCAGGGCCCCAGACGACGAGCGGCCGGCAGTTGAACTGGATCGCGGTCAGCACGCCGGTGACGGTGAAGCTGGCGAGCCCGATCGAATCGAACAGCACCAGCAGCGTACGGGTCGTCATCGTCTGCTGCGCCCGGACATAGAGGTAGGCGAGGTCGAAGAAGAACAGGAATCGCCCGCGCGCCAGGTCGATGAACGCCATCACCAGCTTGGCGGTGACGACGACGACGATGATCGAGATCATGTAGGTGGGCTGGTCGATGATGCCGACCGGCGCCCGGCCCGCAATCAGGTCCATCACCAGACCGCCGCCGATGGCGGGCAGGGCGGCCAGCACGAAGGCGCCGATCAGCGAATAGCCCTCCGACCGGGCGATGGTGATGCCGGAGAGCGCAAAGGCGATCGTCCCCAGCAGGTCGAGCGCGATGAACCAGTGCGCGCGGACGATATTGTCGATCAAAAAGGCGTGGTCCATCCGCCGCTATCCCCCCAGCGTGAGCGGATCGACAATAGGGCAAAGCCGCGCTGCGGGCGCGGCTTTGCTTGCGGCGGATGGGCCGGGCGGCCGGGTGTTGCTACATGCGGCCGGGCAGCACCGCGATGTCGATGATGCGGCCGATCGAGCCGGCGCCGATCGGGCCGATCGCCTGGGCCGCTCCGGTCGCGACGTCGAAGCGGTAGAGCACGTTGCCCGCGACCGAGAAGCCCTGGTTGCGGGTGCCGTCCGACCAGATGTCGGCGCCATCGGCGGCGATCCCGCCGGTGCCGGCTGGCTGCAGCACGCCGTCGTTGGGCGGGTTCTGCAGCGCATAGGTGCCGCTGGCACCGTCGATCACGAAGAGCTGGGTCTGCGTGGTGCCGCGGACCGAGTTGGTATACGCACCGGCCTGGACCTGCGGCTGCCCGCCGCCGGCGGCGTAGCGGATCGGCTGGTCGACCGCGGCAGCGCCGGTATCGACGTCGACCCGCAGGTTCTGCCCGCCGGCACCCACGACGCGCAGCCGGTCGGCCACGGGGTTGAAGTCCACCAGATAGCCGCCGGCCTTGGCCAGCGGCACGGACAGCATGGCCTTGAAGGTGGCGATGCCGGCCGGCACGTCGATCATGAAGATCGCGCCCTGGGTGTTGATGCCGTAGAGGCGGCCGTCGGCCGGCCGCACGTCGAAGCCGACCAGCGGATGGCCCGTGCCGTGCAGCCCGCGGCGGACGGCCTGGCCCGGGTCAGCGTCCGAAAAGTACAGCAACTCGCCCCGGTCGGTGATGCCGACGAAGTCCGCGGCGGCGGCCGGCAGGGCCGGCAGCAGGGCGGCAGCGGACAGGGCCAGGGCGACGAAACCGTTGCGGGTGGCGGCCATCATGAAATTCTCCGGCAGGGTTGAACCGGGGCGCCAACGCGGCCGCCCCGGATTCGTTCCCCCTGGCGGGGCGGCCGGCGCCTACTCGGCCGGTGCCGCCGCCGCGCGCCCTGCCATGGCCTCTGGCGAGCGCGCCCACATCTCCGGCGACAATTCTTCCTTGCGGTTGGGGAAGAGCAGCGCACAGGCCAGCGTGACGCTGCCGAAGCCGGCCAGCACCACCATCGCCAGCGACAGGTTGCCGGTCGCCTCGTGCAGGAAGCCGACCAGGGGCGAGGCGCAGGCCGCCCCCAGGAAGCCGATGGTGAAGCGCACCGAATAGAGCTTGGCGCGGAGTGCCGGCGCGATGTAGCGGGCGGTCATGGTGTCGTTGACCGTCACCTGGCCGAAGATCGAGGCGGCGACGACGCCGGACAGCGGCAGCACCAGCCAGCCATCGACGAAGGACAGGCCCAGCAGCGCCGGCACCAGCACGACGCCCAGCGGCAGGAACACCGCCTTCAGCGTATTGCGGTCGATCATCTGCCCCACCGTGTACTGGGTCAGCCCGCCGCACAGCGTGGCCAGGAAGGCCAGCAGCCCGACCACCGGCAGCAGGTCGGGCGACGAGGCCAGGCGCTCCTCCATCAGCTTGGGGATCAGCAGCGTGAAGGCGTTGAAGACGAGGCCGGAGACGGCGGCGATCGCCATCAGGATGATGACCGCGCGGCGGACGACGGCCGGCGGGATTTCGGGGAACGGCTTTGCTCCGGCATTGCCGTGCCGGGCGTCGAAGGCGGGCTCGCGCAGGTAGAAGAGGCCGATGCCGACGCACAGCAGCCCCGGCAGGATGAAGGCCCAGTGCCAGCCGAAGCGGGCGGCCAGGAACGCGGTGACGACCGGGGCCAGGGCCACGCCGACATTGCCGAAGACGCCGTTGATGCCGACCGCGCGGCCGACGCGGGGGCCGGCCGCCTCCACCAGCATGGCGGTGCCGATCGGATGGTAGATGGCCGAGAAGGCGCCCATCAGGCCCAGCGCCAGCATCATGCCGATGGGAGACGACACGAGGCCCGCGACCACCATGCAGCCGCCGGTGCCGAGGAAGAACGCCGTCATCATCTGCTTGCGGCCGAGATGCTCGGCCAGCCACCCCATCGGCAGCGAGCCCAGGCCATAGGCCACGAACATGAGGGTGCCCAGCGCCAGTACCGGGCCGTAGTCGCCGCCGAAGGTGGCGGTGTCATGTTGCACGATGGCCAGCACGGCCGTCGCCAGGATCAGCAGGCTGTAGTGGGTGAAGGTGTGGGCGGTATTGATGAACGCCATCTGGCGCGTATTGGGGGACATCGGCTCGGGCCTCTGCTGCGATTGCAACAGAATACCAGCAGGCGGGCCACGCGATCACGCCAAAGGCTGTCGGGCAACGGTCAATCGCCGGCACCTGAAAACGTGATCGGTGGCGGCCCTTTTCGGTTGCTGGCGGCGCATTACCTGTCAGCCGTGGGGGGCAAACCCATGAGGTGCAACATGATCCGCCTCGCTCTCGCGGCCGCCCTGTCCCTGCTGGTCGCCGCCTGCAACACTGTCTACCCCACCGCCGGCAACGTGGCCGCGATCGACCCGGAATGCGCCCAGGCGACGCCGGGCAACAGCCTGCCCGGTTTCCGCTGCACCGGCGACTATACCGGCGATGCGCAGAACACCGGCCGCGGCCGTTAGGGCGCCTGCGGGCGGTCAGGGTCCGACGATCGGCGTCTGATGATCGGCCGGGGCGCCTGGGAACGGGCGGCCCGGCCGGACCCCCGAACGCAGGAAAGGCCGCCCCTTTCAGGGCGACCTTTCCAAGGTC
Organism: Stella humosa; assembly: GCF_006738645.1. Classification (GTDB taxonomy): domain Bacteria; phylum Pseudomonadota; class Alphaproteobacteria; order ATCC43930; family Allostellaceae; genus Allostella; species Allostella humosa. Next base: position 1,958,138 of record NZ_AP019700.1, read on the forward strand.
GGACCGGTAACCGGCTCCACCTTCGGCTCCAGGCTTGCACCTGGTCCGAAGCGGTCCTCATCGGACCCCGGATCGACGCCTGCCGCGCCGCCGACTGCATAAAGAACGGCTCGCCGCGCCGAAAAGTTCCGGCCGCCAGGAAAAATTCTTAGCCGTTGGCGACCGGGAACGGCCATGCACGGCCGGCGTTGGCGCACGCATGAATACCACCGATGTCGAGCAGAGATTTCGCCGCGCCGATGGCGCCGACGGCAGCTTCTGGATGGCGCCCGCGGTGCCTGCGGGGGATCGCCGGGCGGCGCGCAGCGCCTGGGTCGCGCTGACGGCCGCGGTGCTGGCCACGGCCGCCCTGGCCACGGTGGCCCTGACCACCGATGCCTTCACCTCGGTGGTGGCCCTGGCGTCCGGCCATGCGTGATCCTGCCCTCTACGAGGTGATGTCGATCGAGCCGGAGATCATCGCCGCACGCCTGGCGGCGGCGCTGGTTCTGGGCGGCTGCATCGGCCTCGACCGGGAATGGCGGCAGAAATCGGCCGGCCTGCGCACGCACATGATGATCGCGCTGGCATCGGCGACCTTCACCCTGCTGGCAACCGAACTGCATCTGGACGCGGCCCTGGCCAATCCGACAGGCACGACCGATCCCGTCCGCATCATCGAAGCGGTAACGGCCGGCGTGGCGTTCCTGGGGGCAGGGGCGATCTTCCGCGGCGGGCGAACCGTCGAGGGCATGACCACCGGTGCCGGGATCTGGCTGGCGGGCGCGCTGGGGCTGGCCTGCGGCGCCGGCTACATGATGCTGGCGGGGATCGCCGTCGTGGCCGCGATCATCGTGCTGACGATCCTCGGCCGCATCGAGCACATGGCCAAGAAGGCGGCGGACAAGGCCGCTGCCTGAGATCCTGGGCTGAATTCCGGGGCAGGGGCCGCTCGGCGCGTCGCCGCCCGTGGACGGCGACGCGGGGGCCGGCCGGCAGCTAGCGCTGGCGAGCCTTGCGCGCGGCGTACTTGGCGTCGCGCTTGGCCTTCTGGTCGATCTCAAGCTGTGCTGCGTGCTCGGCCGCGGCGATCTTGGCCAGGCGCTGGGCTTCGGCGTCGGCCTTCTCGGCCTCGATCCGCGCCGCTTCCTCGCGCGCCTTCTCCTCGGCCAGGCGGGCAGCCTCGGCTTCCTTGGCGGCACGCTTTTCGGCCTGACGGGCGTCGCGCGCCCGGTCTGCCTCGTCGCGCGCGGCTTTCCGGGCAAGGAATTCCGGATCGTTGGAGGGCGACTTCGCCCGGGCTCTTTCGAGAAGTTCCTGCTTCGCCTTCGCGGCCGAACTCAGCCGGTCGGCCAAGCTCGTCTCCTTACCTCTCATATGCTCCAGCCTCGTGGGTCAGGGTATGGCCGGATCCGTCGATGTGGATGCCGGTGGCGCGCCATGGCGAATCCATCGGCGCCGGGGCCGGTCCGATTCATCATGCGCTGCTTCCCTATTCAAGCAGATTTCAATGAAGTTGTGGGGGCGGTACGAAGAAAAAAGGGAAATCCCTTTCAATTGGCCGGCCCGCGTGCCATATCCGCACTATCGAATGTCGCTTTGGTTCGGTCCCACTCTCCGCGCTGGACAATGTCCCGCCGGGACCATGCTCGATCCTCTCCGAAAATTTGATCGCGTCGCCGCTCCGTGCGGCGTGAATATGCGTGACTTGTGGAAGTATACGACTAATGGCTATCGGAACGGTTAAGTGGTTTAACGGCCAAAAGGGCTATGGTTTCATCGCGCCGGAAGACGGCGGCGCGGACGTGTTCGTGCACGTCTCGGCGGTGGAGCGTTCGACGCTGGGCGCCATCCATGAAGGCCAGAAGCTGAGCTTCGAGCTGGAGCGGGACACCCGCAGCGGCAAGGTCTCGGCCGGACAGCTCCAGGCCGCCTGATCGGGGCTGGAGGCGGGGGCCGGCAATCCGGTCCTTGCCCCCTCCGAACGGGAGACCAGTGCTACGAAAAGGGGGCTTCGGCCCCCTTTTTTGTTGCCGTCAGGTCGCGGCCAGGGCGATGCAGGCGAAGCCCACCTTCGCGTCGGTGGGAACGCCGAACTGCACGGTATGCCGAGCCGGCAGGTCGCCGGGAAAGTGCTTCAGATACTCCGCATTGCATTCGGCATAGTCGGCCGGATCGGTGATCAGCATCGTCATCTGCACCACGCGATCCAGGCTGCTTCCAGCATCGGCGAGGACCTGGGCGATGATTGCCAACGCACCGCGGACCTGCTCGGCAGCGGTTTCGCCGCGATGGATTCCGCCTGCCGGGTCGTGCGGCGCCGTTCGCCCGGAAACGAACACGAAGCCGCCCGCACGCGTCGCTGCACTGTAGGGGCGGTTGGAGCCCGCCTCGGGCGGTCCCAGAAAATCGATCGTCGACATCAATCGCTCCCGTGAAAGCCGTTGCGCCGTCCAGTTTGCAGGAACGTGGTCGAGTTTGCAGGAACCGGACGCGCAAACCCAGTTGCCAGCCCGAATGGGGCAGGACAACCGCTTTTCGTCGACTGCTTCGCGGAGATTGGCTGGGGGACTAGGATTCGAACCTAGACTGGCGGAGTCAGAGTCCGCTGTCCTACCGTTAGACGATCCCCCAAGACCGGATCGGCGCTGTCACCGGGCTCGCTCGGCCCCGATCAGCGTGGGCGCGGCTTCTAGCACAAGAGATTCCATCAGGGAAGAGTTTCCAGGCTTGGGCTTCCTGGAACCTGCGGGGTCGGATATCCTGCCGGCCAAGTGACAGTGTCAATCGCAAGCTTTCCAATAGCGCCACCACCCGCGCACTCGGTCGTCTATGCCGCGCTGGATCTCGGCACCAACAATTGCCGGCTTCTCGTCGCGCGGCCGGCTTCCGGGGGATTCCGGGTGCTGGACGCCTTTTCGCGCATCGTCCGCCTGGGCGAGGGGCTGGCGCGCACGGGCGCGCTCTCCGATGCGGCGATGGACCGCACCATCGCAGCCCTGGCCGTCTGCGCGCAGAAGGTGCGCAGCCGCCGCGTCGACCATCTGCGGGCGGTCGCGACCGAGGCGTGCCGGCGGGCCAGCAACTGCGGCCACTTCCTGGACCGCGTGCGGGCCGAGACGGGGCTGGAGATCGAGACGATCCCGGCCTCGGAGGAGGCCCGCCTGGTGCTGGCCGGCTGCGGCCCGCTGCTCGATCCCCATGCCGCCCGCGCCCTGCTGTTCGACATCGGCGGCGGCTCGACGGAGCTGCTGTGGGTCGGGCTGGAGGGGCGGGAGCCCGAGATGCTGGGCTATGCCTCGCTGCCGATGGGGGTGGTCACGCTGGCCGACCGCTATGGCGGCCGCGAGGTGTCGCCCGACCTCTACTACGCCATGCGCGACGAGGCGACTTCGGCCCTGGCCCTGTTCGACGACGAGCACGGCATATCGGACTGGATCCAGCGCGGGCGGATGCAGATGCTGGGCAGCTCCGGCACGGTCACGACGCTGGCCGGTGTTCATCTGGAGCTGCCGCGCTATAACCGCTCGCTGGTCGATGGCATCGTGCTGGACCGGACCTCGATCGACGCGGCGTCGGACCGCCTGCTGGCGATGGACTATGCCGGCCGCGCGGCCCATCCCTGCATCGGGCCGGAGCGCGCCGACCTGGTGCTGGCCGGTTGCGCGATCCTGTCGGCGATCACCGGGCGCTGGCCTTGCCCGCGCCTGCGGGTGGCCGATCGTGGCGTGCGCGAGGGTATTCTCTATGGGCTGATGGCCCGCAACGGCCGGCGCGGCAGGATGGGCAGGACATGACCGGCGAACGCAAGGGCGGCAGCGGCCGCGGTGCCCGCGGGCCGACCGTGCGCGGTACCTCTGGGCGGGGCGCGCGCGACCCGGCGGTGCGGGTGCGGGCGGCCGGCCGCACCACCTCGCAGCAGCGCTGGCTGACCCGCCAGCTCAACGACCCCTATGTGGCGGCCGCCAAGCGGGAAGGCCTGCGCTCGCGCGCGGCCTTCAAGCTGATCGAGCTGGACGAGCGGCTGAACCTGCTGAAGCCCGGCATGGCCGTGGTCGACCTGGGGGCGGCACCCGGCGGCTGGACCCAGGTGGTGGTCGACCGGGTGAAGGGCGGGCGGGTCGTGGCGCTCGACATCCTGCCGATGGGCACGCTGCCGGGTGCCGAGACGATCGAGATGGATTTCCTCGACGCCGACGCGCCGGCACGCCTGCGGGCGGCGATGGGCGGCGGCGCCGACCTCGTCCTGAGCGACATGGCCGCGCCCACCACCGGGCACGGGCCGACCGACCATCTGCGCGTCATCGGCCTGGCCGATGCCGCCCACGCGTTCGCCCGCGAGGTGCTGAAGCCGGGTGGCGCCTTCGTCTGCAAGGTCTTCCAGGGCGGCACCGAGCGCAATCTGCTGACGGCCCTGAAGAAGGACTTCGCCGTGGTGCGCCATGTGAAGCCGCCGGCCAGTCGCGCCGACTCGGCCGAAGTCTATGTGATTGCCCAAGGCTTTCGCCGGGAGCAGGGCTGACCTGCACCGGACGCGCTTTCCTTCACAAGGCCGATGTGTATTATGCGCCGCCTTATCCGGGTAGGGGAGGCGGCATGGACATCCGTGATGGACTCACTTTCGACGATGTTCTGCTGGTTCCCGCGGCCTCGTCGGTGCTTCCGGGCCAAGCCCAGACCCGCACCCGGCTGACCCGCACCATCGAACTCGGCATCCCGCTGGTCTCGGCCGCGATGGACACCGTCACCGAGTCGAGCCTGGCCATCGTCATGGCGCAGTCGGGCGGCATCGGCGTCATCCACAAGAATCTCGGCATCGAAGCCCAGGCGAACGAAGTCCGCAAGGTCAAGAAGTTCGAGGCCGGGATGGTCGTCAACCCGGTCACTGTCGGCCCGGACGAGACGCTGGCCGATGCGCTGCGCCTGATGGCCGACCACAAGATCTCGGGCTTTCCCGTGGTGGAGCCCGGCAGCAAGCGGCTGGTCGGCATCCTCACCAACCGCGATGTCCGCTTCGCCAAGGACCCCGGCCAGCGCGTGGCCGAGCTGATGACCAAGGATGGGCTGATCACGGTGACCGAGGGCGTCACCCGCGAGGAAGCCCAGCGCCTCCTGCACGAGAACCGGCTGGAGAAGCTGCTCGTCGTCGACGAACAGCGGCGCTGCATCGGCCTCATCACCGTCAAGGACATGGACAAGGCCGCCCGCCACCCGGATTCGGCCAAGGACGCCATGGGCCGCCTGCGCGTGGCGGCTGCCACCGGCATCGGCGACGACGGCGTGGCGCGGGCCGAGGCGCTGTTCGATGCCGGGGTCGATGCCCTGGTGGTCGACACCGCGCATGGGCATTCCGAGGGCGTGATCGAGGCGGTGCGCCGCATCCGCCGCCTGTCCAACTATACCCAGCTCATCGCCGGCAACATCGCCACGGCCGAGGGCGCCAAGGCGCTGATGGATGCCGGCGCCGACGCGGTCAAGGTCGGCATCGGCCCGGGTGCCATCTGCACGACGCGCATGGTGGCCGGCGTCGGCGTGCCGCAGCTCACCGCCATCATGGACGCGGTCGAGGTGTGCCGGCGCGAGAACATTCCCGTCATCGCCGATGGCGGCATCAAGTATTCGGGCGACCTTGCCAAGGCGATCGCGGCCGGGGCGGAATGCGCCATGGTCGGCGCCCTGCTGGCCGGCACCGACGAGGCCCCGGGCGAGGTGTTCCTGCACCAGGGCCGTTCCTACAAGTCCTATCGCGGCATGGGTTCGATCGGGGCGATGGCCCGCGGTTCGGCTGACCGCTATTTCCAGCAGGAAGTCCAGCAGACGCTGAAGCTGGTGCCCGAAGGGGTGGAAGGGCAGGTGCCCTACAAGGGCCCGGCCGCGACCGTGCTGCACCAGCTCGTGGGTGGCCTGAAAGCGGCCATGGGCTATACCGGCAGCCGCACCATCGCCGACATGCACCAGAACTGCCGCTTCCTGCGCATCACCAACGCCGGCCTGCGGGAGAGCCATGTCCATGACGTCACCATCACCCGCGAGGCGCCGAACTATCGGCCGATGTAAGGCGGAGCGCGCTTGACCCCCGCCGCCCGCATCGCCGCCGCCATCGAGCTCGTCGAACGCATCGAGGGATCGCGCACGCCGACCGACGCCATCCTGGCCGACTATTTCCGCGAGCGCCGCTACATCGGCTCCAAGGACCGGGGTGCCGTCTCCGAGACGGTCTATGCCTATCTGCGCCGGCGCGGCCAGGTCGACTGGTGGATCGCCCGCCAGGGCTGGGGCCGGGTCGGCACGACGCCGCGCGCCCGCATGCTGGGCCTCTTGATGCTGGAGCGCGGGGCCGACGCGGGCGAGATCGCCCACCTGTTCGACGACGGCCCCTATCACCCCAGGCGGCCCAACCCGGACGAGCAGGGCATCGTCCAGGCGCTGGCGGGCTATCCGATCGGCCACCCCGACCAGCCGGCCTGGGTGTCCGCCAACTATCCCGAATGGCTGCACCCCCGGCTGGAAGCGCAGTTCGGCACGACCGTCGCCGACGAGATGGCGGCGCTGGACGTGCCGGCCCCGCTCGACCTGCGCGTCAACGCGCTGGCCGGCAGCCGCGATGCGGCGATCACGGCGCTCGCCCGCGACCAGATTCGCGCCGTGCCGACGCAATGGTCGCCCTGGGGCCTGCGGCTGGAGAAGCGGGTGGCCTTGCAGACCGTGGCTGCCTGGAAAGCCGGCCTGGTCGAGGTGCAGGACGAGGGCTCTCAGCTTGTAGCCATCCTGCTGGGCGCCAGGGCTGGCATGCGCGTCGTCGATTTCTGCGCCGGGGCGGGCGGCAAGACGCTGGCGATCGCGGCCGGGATGGAGAACAAGGGCCAGATCATCGCCTGCGACACGTCGGCCAAGCGGCTGGACGGGGCGACGCTGCGCTTGCGCCGGGCGGGCGTCCACAATGTCGAGCGCCGCCTGATGGAGAGCGAGCGCGACAAGTGGGTGAAGCGCCATGCCGGCGCCTTCGACCGCGTGCTGGTCGATGCGCCCTGCACCGGGACGGGCACCTGGCGCCGCAACCCGGACGGCCGCTGGCGCCTGTCCGAGCAGGACATCGTCGAGCTGGTCGACCTCCAGGGTCGGATCCTCGACAGCGCGGCGCGGCTGGTGAAGCCGGGCGGGCGGCTGGTCTATGCCACCTGCTCGATCTTGGCCGACGAGAACGAGGCGCAGGTCGACCGGTTCCTTGCCGCCCATCCGGGCTTTCGCGTGGTGCCGCCGGCCGATGCCTGGCCGGCCGACCTGCCCAATCCGGCGGCCGAGGGGCCGTACATGCGCCTCACTCCGGCCCGCCACGGCACCGACGGCTTCTTCGCGGCCTTGCTGGAGCGCGGCGTGTGACCATCCGGGTTCGACCAGCCGAGCCCGACGACGCGGCCGCGATCGCCCGGGTTCAGGTGGCGACCTGGCGCAGCGCCTATGGCGGGATCTTCCCGGCCGCCTATCTCGACAACCTGAACGACATCCGCATCGCCGCCGGCTGGGCCGAATCCGTCGTTCGCGCCGCCCACCTGACGTTGGTGGCCGAAGACGACACGCTGGCCCGCGCACCCATCGTCGGCTTCGCCCATGCCGGGCCGGGGGAGCCGGCTGGCATGGGCGAGGTCTTCACCCTCTATGTCGTGGCCAGCCACCAGCGCCGGGGCATCGGCCGACAACTGCTGGCCGCCATGTCCGCCCTGCTGGCGGCCGACTATTCCAGCCTCGTGATCCGCGTCCTGGTCGAGAACGCGCCGGCGCGCGCCTTCTACGCCCATCTGGGCGGTACCCAGGCCGACACCCGCCGCCTGCATATCGGCGGGCGCGAGATCGACGAGATCGCCTATATCTGGCCGGACCTGCCCCGACTGTCCGCCGCCCTTGCCGGAGCTGCTCCATGACCGACCGCGTGCTGATCCTCGATTTCGGCTCCCAGGTGACCCAGTTGATCGCGCGGCGGGTGCGCGAGAGCGGCGTCTATTGCGAGATCCACCCCTTCTCCATCCCGTTCGAGCGCATCGCCGAGATGGCGCCGCGGGCGATCATCCTGTCGGGCGGCCCGGCCTCGGTGACGGAGGCGACCACGCCGCGGGCGCCGCAGCAGATCTTTGAGATGGGCGTGCCGATCCTCGGCATCTGCTACGGCCAGCAGGCGATGTGCGCGCAGCTCGGCGGCGAGGTCGAGGGCTCCGACCAGCGGGAGTTTGGCCGCGCCATGGTCGACGTGACCCAGGATTGCACCCTCTTCACCGACACCTGGGTCAAGGGTGCGCGCGAGCAGGTGTGGATGAGCCATGGCGACCGCGTCATCCGCCTGCCGCCCGGCTTCCGCGCGGTCGCGACCAGCGAGGGCGCGCCGTTCGCGGTGATTGCGGACGACGCGCGTCGCTTCTACGGCACCATGTTCCACCCCGAGGTGGTGCACACGCCGCACGGCGCCCAGCTCCTGCGCAACTTCACCCACGGGGTGGCCGGCTGCCGCGGCGACTGGACGATGGCGGCCTTCCGCGCCCAGGCGATCGAGCGCATCCGCGCCCAGGTCGGGTCCGAGCGGGTAATCTGCGGCCTGTCGGGCGGCGTCGACAGCGCGGTGGCCGCCTTGCTGCTGCATGAGGCGATCGGCCCGCAGCTCACCTGCATCTTCGTCGATACCGGCCTGTTGCGCGCGGGCGAGGCCGACGAGGTGGTGGCGCTGTTCCGCGGCCACTACAACATCCCGCTCATCCACAGCGACGCGGGCGACCTGTTCCTCGGCAAGCTGGCCGGCGTCTCCGACCCCGAGGTGAAGCGCAAGACCATCGGCGGCCTGTTCATCGACGTGTTCGAGGCAGAGGCGAAGAAGATCGGCGGGGCGGATTTCCTGGCCCAGGGCACGCTCTATCCCGACGTGATCGAGAGCGTGTCCTTCACCGGCGGCCCGTCCGTCACCATCAAGTCCCACCACAATGTCGGCGGCCTGCCGGCGCGCATGAAGATGAAGCTGGTGGAGCCGCTGCGCGAGCTCTTCAAGGACGAGGTGCGGGCGCTGGGCCGCGAGCTCGGCATGCCCGACAGCATGGTCGGCCGCCACCCGTTCCCGGGCCCGGGCCTGGCCATCCGCTGCCCCGGCGAGGTGACGCCCGAGAAGCTGGAGCTGCTGCGCAAGGCCGACCGCATCTATCTCGACGAGATCCGCCAGGCCGGCCTCTACAACGAGATCTGGCAGGCCTTCGCCGTCATCCTGCCCGTGCGCACCGTCGGCGTGATGGGCGACGGCCGCACCTACGACTACGCCCTGGCGCTCCGCGCCGTCACCTCGACCGACGGCATGACCGCGGACTCCTACCCCTTCACCCACGAGTTCCTGTCGCGCACGGCGACCCGGATCATCAACGAGGTGCGGGGGATTAATCGGGTGGCGTACGACGTGACGTCGAAGCCGCCGGGGACGATCGAGTGGGAGTGAGAACTATCGCCCTGTGAGGCTACAGGAAGCTCGCTTGATAGCCGGTTGCCATCAGGGAAACATGCGCTGCCAATGGCGGCCTCACACCAAGTCCGGCCTGCCGTGGCTCATGCGGGGGATTCCGCTCGGTCCCAAGTTCTGCTTCAAGGTTGGCGAACGGTTGGGAGTTCGCTATGGCGGCTGCGATCGGGTTGCGCAGGGACTAGACGGGGCGGTGCTTCGGGGGGCTGGCAAGGCGCTCGGAGGACGCCGGCCAGGCACGTCGGCGCCTGGCCCTGTCGGCGATCTACGACGGCAGTAGCCGCGGAGACGCGGCGAAGCTCGGCGGGGTCGGGCTGCTGACGGTGGGGGACTGGGCGCTGGCGTTCAACGCCGACGGTCCGGATGACCTGATCGACCGCAAGGACGGCGGCCCCTCTTCGAAGCTGTCAGCCGAGCAATGGGGGAAGGTGGCCCGGCTGGTTGAGGCCGGGCCGATGCCGGCGGTTCAGGGGGTGGCGCGCTGGCGGCTGATCGACTTGGCGCAGTGGATCCACGAGATCTTCGGGGGCAGCCTGTCGGAGCAGACGATGAGCGAGCGGCTGCGGGCGATGGGTTACCGCAAGCTGTCGGCCCGGCCGCGCCACCACGCCCAGGACCCGCAAGCCGGGGAGACATTCAAAAAAAGTTCCCCGCGCTCCTGGCGCGCCTCGCGCGCAAGAAGGCTGCCGAAGCCCCAGGCGGGATAGAGGTCTGCTTCCAGGACGACGCCAGGGTTGGGCAGAAGAACGGCATCACCCGGCGCTGGGCACGGCGCGGCACCCGGCCGAGCGCGCCGCACGACCAGCGCACGAAGTCGGCCTACATCTTCGGCGCGATCTGTCAGGCCGAGGGCAAGGGGGCGGCCCTCGTCCTGTCGCGCTGCAACGTGCCGTCCATGCAACTCCACCTGGCCGAGATCAGCCGCACCGTCTCTCCCGGCGCCCATGCCCTGCTCTTGATGGACCAGGCTGGATGGCACCTCTCCGATCGGCTTGCCGTCCCGGCTAACATCCCGATCGCGCCGCTGCCGGTCAAGCTGCCGGAACTGAGCCCGGTCGAGAACGTCTTGCAGTTAATGCGCGACAACTGGCTATCCAACCGCGTCTTCCGCTCCTACGACGACATCCTTGACCACTGCTGCCACGCCTGGAACAAGCTCATCGATTGGCCATGGAAGATCATGTCCATCGGACTGCGAGCATGCACGCATCGGTCATGATTGGCCGCAATTGGTATGCCTCGATGTCGGTGATTCCGAAAGGGAGCACCGATTGGACGCGCCGGCCTCGGCCTTCGCTCTTTTCGATCTGCGCGCACAAGGACCCTGTGGCGGGCTCGGGCCCCAAGCTTCTTGTTGACCTGCGGGAACCGGTCCGGCACCATGTTCGTGATTTGTTCTAGTTTTGCGATGAGAGAGCCAAGGCTCGTCGCGATGTCGGCCATCGAATCTGCCAGCGCCGGAAAAGCTCGTCGTAGGGCGCCCGGCTGGGCGACCACTGGAGCTTTGCGTCCCACGGCTCGAAAGAATGGTTAGGAAACTCTGTGGTAGAGAGGAAACGGTGGCACTTTTGGATGGGCTCCGATAGCTTCGGCGAAGCATGCGGCAACCGAAAGTATCTGAGCGGGCAATAGTATAGCGGGCCCAACCAAAGAAGGAGGCGAGCATGTCGACTAAGCAAATTCTCGCACTCCTGAACTCGCATATCGACGGGGATGAGGACCAGTTCCTGTCGATCGCCTTGCAGATCGCCGCTCAGGAAGCTCGTCAGGGCCGTCCGGAAGACGCTGAGAAGCTGAAACGGCTTGTCCAGAAAGCGCGTGAACAGAGAATGACCGGCAAACCTGCCGGTGGCCAGACCCCGATCCCGCTCGCGCGGCCGCGTGGCGAGTTGCAGGGCCTCGTCGAGAGCGCCTATCCCAAGCTTGTGCTCTCGACCATGGTGCTCTCCGATGAGATCGCCAAGCGGCTGGGACGCGTTGTCCGCCAGCAGCAGGAGCGTGCGACCTTGCGCGAGCACGGACAGACCCCCGCCACGCACATGCTCCTCGTTGGGCCGCCCGGAACGGGCAAGACGATGACGGCCTCGGCCTTGGCCGGCGAATTGCGGCTTCCACTGTTCACGGTACGGCTCGAATCGCTGTTCAGCCGGTTTTTGGGCGAGACCGCGGGCAAGCTGCGCCTGCTCTTCGACCAGATTGCGCAGACGCGCGGCGTCTATCTGCTTGATGAGTTCGACGCGATTGGTTCTCGCCGAGGCGACCCGAACGATGTCGGCGAGATACGACGGGTTCTGAATTCGGTGCTGGCCTTCATGGAGGAGCCGAATTCGACGGACAGTCTCGTGCTGGCCGCGACCAATCATGTCGAAATTTTAGACGAAGCCCTAGCGCGCCGGTTCGACGAAGTGGTCGAATATACACTGCCGGACGCGGCGTCCGCGCGGGCCGTCCTTGTACGCCGGCTTGGCAAGTTCAAGCTGGCGCCGAAGGCGTGGCCCGGGATTGAAAGTGTGCTCGAAGGGTTGAGTCAGGGCGAACTAGTCCGCGCGGCCGATGCAGTCGTCAAGGATGCCATTCTGGAAGGCGCCTCGAAGGGGTCGCCCGATGCCTTGCGCGATGCGCTCGAAAATCGACAGACTTTGAAGGGAAAGTTCCGTCGCCAACCCGGCCGTTAGGCAGGCTCCCCCGAACGGATCGAATGGAACTCGAATGAAGAAGTAGGAGCCTATGGCGGAGCCCGATAATTTCGACACGAGAGACCGTGCGCATATCTCGATCGATGTCTTTCGTGAGACCGCAGCCTATACTTTCCCCTCCCGCAATCGGGAACGCAAACCCCTTCGTGGAGATTATGCGGCGCATGCGGCGCAGCTCCTCGACCAGCTCGCGGCGGCGCTGGGGACCGTTCCGGCTGCCGCTGTCGACCCGCGCCTGTCCGTACAGGGGCTGAAATCCGGTACGGTTGTGGAGGTCACGACGCTACCGCCGGCGGAAGGCTCGCGGGCCAAGGCCGTGAAGGTGCCGGCGGCGCTGGAATTTCCCACACAGGACGTTGTGATCCTGCGATCGGAGCGTAACGAGAACCGCACCGAAAGCGCCTTGGTATTCGTGCCGGACGATGCTCGCGCCTTCCTGCGCAATCGCATCACTGACTATGGCCTCGATCCCGGCAATCAGAGACGCCCCGATGTCGAGCGGTTTGAGGTGATCGAGGAAGTCAGGGCGGTCGAGGCCGTATCGCTGTTCACCGGCGAGGTGGATCTGATCGCGCCGGATATCCTCTGGTGGGAGCTGTGGGTTCGCCAGCCGGTCGCGCTAGCGGATCGCCTGGTCGTGGCGGCGCGCAACGCGAACATCGATGTGCACGGCGATCGCCTGATCTTTCCCGATACGACGGTCGTCTTCCTTCACGCGGCGGCTGCGGCGGTGGCAGCGTTCGCGGCGCGCGTGCCAGGCGCCATCACCGAAATTCGCCGCGCGACGGGGACGATCGAGCCTTTCCTCAATTGCGGGGAGACCGAGCTTGGACAGCATGACTGGGTGGAAGAGCTGGCGCAACGCGTGAGCCCGCCATCCCCTGACGCTCCGGTGGTCTGTACGCTCGACACGGGCGTCATGGCGGCTCACCCCTTGATTGCGCCCGGCCTGCGCGGTGCTTGGGCTTACGATCCTGCCTGGGGTGCGGACGATCACGAGCCGCACGGTGGTCATGGCACACCGCTTGCCGGGCTCGTTCTTTACGGCGACCTCGAAACTTTGATGAACAATGCGGGTCCTGTCGAACTCACCCATGGCGCGGAATCCATGAAGCTGCTGCCGCCTGACGGGTTTCCGCCAACAAAGCCGCCCAGTTACGGCGTGGTGACCCAAGGCGCCGTGAGTTCGGTCGAGATCGAGCGCCCCCTGTGGTGCGGAGCTTTTGCATCGCGACGTCCACGACCGATTTCCCTCCGAGCCGGCCATCGACTTGGAGCGGTGCGATCGACCAGATCGCGGCGGGTGCGATGCCAGGCGAGGCTGATGACGCCGTCCCGGCCGCGGAGCGCCCCAAGAGGCTGATCGTCGTTGCCACCGGGAACGTTTCTGGTGGCATGGCGGTGGACGTCCTGCCATCGCAGCCTTTGGAAGACCCATCACAGAGCTGGAACGCCCTGACCATTGGCGGCTTTACGCGGAAGGAGCAGCCGCCGGCACCGCCGCCAGTATTGCAAGCCGCAGTCCCGGCCAATCACCGCAGCCCGTTTAGTCGTGGATCACAGTCGCTGCCCGACGACCTGACGCCGATCAAGCCGGAAGTGTTGTTCGAGGCCGGCAACATGATGTCGGACGCGACCGGCTTCTGCGGTTGGCACTCGGCCGTCTCCCTCTTGTCGGCCGGCTCCGATGTCGCGGCTGAACCACTCGTCCCGTTCAGGGCAACGAGCGCTGCCGTCGGCATGGCCGGAAACTTCATCGGCCGCCTCCAAGCGGCTCGGCCGGACCTTTGGGCCGAGACGCATCGCGCGCTCACCGTGGACTCGGCCCGATGGCCCGAGCCGATAAAGAAAAGGTTCATAGGCACTGGGGCCCACTGGAAGACCGGGAAGGCGGCCACAAAGGGCAAGAGGCAGGAGATGCTTCGCGAATTCGGGTACGGCGTGCCGGACATCGAGCGAGCGATCCTGTCGGCGCGCAATGACGCCACGCTGGTCGCCCAAGGCGAGATTCAGCCCTACGCGATCGGTTCGGACGGCCGGACGGGCGTGTTCAATGAGATGCATTTCTACGATCTGCCTTGGCCGAAAGCAGCGTTGGAGAAACTCGAGAACGAGATTGTCACCATGAAGGTGACCTTGTCGTACTTCGTTGAGCCGAACCTGGCGGGCAAGGCGGCTACCCGACCGGACACATATCGCTCCTTCGGGCTGCGGTTCGACATGAAGAAGCGTACCGAGACGGCATCCCGCTTTCGTAGCCGGATTTCCGCGAGCCAGGCGAAGGACGGCACCGAAGCCGATGGCGAGGCCAGTTGCTGGCTTCTGGGCCCAAAAGCTATCCAGGCGGGATCATTACATTGCGACCTGTGGCGCGGCAGGGCAATCGAGCTGGCGGGGCACGACGCGATCGCAGTCTATCCGGTTGGCGGGTGGTGGAAGTCGCACGTTGGCCAAAAGCGAGTGGCTGACAAAGCGCGGTACGCTTTGGTCATCTCGATCTCTGCGTTAGGGCAAGAGATCGATCTCTACAGCGAGATCAGTACGCTTGTTGAGAACAAGGAGATCGAGGTGGTGCTCGGATAGGGCGTCAATTCCGAATGGAAACGGGGGGATGAAAGTGCGGAGTTATCGCATAAAAATAGAAAATTTCGCGAACGTCTCAGAGATTGATCTTGAAACGGGCTAGCACATCGTGATCCTCGGCGAGAACAAAGCCGGCAAGAGTAATTTTGTCTGCACACTACAATTCATCCTTGGCCCCAACGTTTCCGACTTGGTGGCAAACGGTACGTCCAAGCGTAAGGTAGACGTCGATTGGGCGGTCACGCAGCGGGCCATTGTCCGGCAGACCTAGGGTCTCCAATGCGAAGTCCAGCGCCTTCCCCGTCACCTGCCAGAAGGGCCCGTAGCGGCTGTGCAGCCAAGAAGACGGAAGCCGCTTGCCGCGCATCAGGTGCTCAATGGACCGGCATTGTCACCAGTGCGTCGGCACAGCCGGCAGCCGTTGACGCAAGGTCGAACAGCATGCCGTAGGCATCGAACACGCAGGCGCGGATTCCGGTCAGCGTGGCGGGATCAGACCAGCGTGCCGCGGATCGGGTAGTTCAGCTCCTGGATGCGCTTGGCCCCACGTGCGATGCCGGCGAGGTCAGGGCGCGCGAAGGGCGCGTTTGAAATGTCGATAAGCTGTACCGCGCCCGCCGGGTTGACCAGGAAGAGGCCGGGCTCGGCGAAGGGCCTGTCGGTTTCCTGGGCCGAGCGCGGGTTCGAGATGTAGAGCCCGAGCGCCTGCATCTGCGGGATGGTCAGCCCATAGCCGATCGGGAAGCGCCAGCCGAATTCGGCATGATCGGCCGCGGCCTTTTCTTCCGGATCGGCGGAGATAGCGGCAACCGACACGCCGGCCGCCTCGAACTCCTCCAGCAGCTTGTCGAGCGTGCCGAGATAGGGCTTGCAAAGCGGGCAATGCTTGCCGCGATAGACGACCAGCAGGCGCCAGCCCCCGGCCGCGGCCGGTGCGATCTCACCGCCGCCGAGGCGCGGCACGGTGATGGCGGGGAAGGCCGCGCCGGCGGCAAGCTTCGTGGCGTGGGTCATGATTCAGGGCTCCCTGATACCTGATGATCAATCGCTCGGCCGCGGCGCGATGATCCAGCCGCCGCAGCATGCGTCGAGGTCGGTATGGTCGCGGCGGTCGGTGCGGTTGTCAGCGAAAAGGACCGGCCGCTCCTCGCCGACCACGCAGCGCCGCTATGGTGCAGACGGGTGGCGCTCACGCTGGCGCGTCCGCGATCTTGTCCTGCGTCCTGGTCTCGAAATCGCTGGCGTCGTGGCGTTCGTGCAGTTGCTTGTCCGGCTTCCCCTGCACCCGGTTCACCATGCGTCCGCGCTGCACCGCAGGCCGCGCGAGAATGGCGTCCGCCCAACGCTGGACATGCGCGTAGTCTTGCACGCTGAGGAACTCTGCCGCGCCATAGGACCAGCCCTTCACCAGGCCGCCATACCAGGGGAAGACCGCGATATCGGCGATCGTGTAGTCGTCGCCTGCGAGGTACGGGCTTTCTGCCAGCCGCCGGTCGAGTACGTCGAGCTGCCGCTTCACCTCCATCGCGAAGCGGTCGATCGCATACTCGATCTTGGTCGGCGCATAGGCGTAGAAATGCCCGAAGCCGCCACCGAGATAGGGCGCGCTGCCCATCTGCCAGAACAGCCAGTTCAGCGCCTCGGTGCGGGTCGCGATGTCCGTCGGCAGGAATGCGCCGAACTTCTCCGCGAGGTAGAGCAGGATCGAACCGGATTCGAACACCCGGATCGGCTTCGGTCCGCTTCGGTCCAGCAGCGCCGGTATCTTGGAGTTCGGGTTCACCGCGACAAAGCCCGATCCGAACTGGTCGCCGTCGCCGATCTTGATCAGCCAAGCGTCATACTCGGCGCCGGCGTGGCCGAGCGCCAGAAGCTCTTCGAGCAGGATCGTGACCTTCACCCCGTTGGGCGTGCCCAACGAGTAAAGCTGCAGCGGGTGTCGCCCGACCGGCAGGTCCTTGTCATGCGTCGGGCCTGCAATCGGCCGGTTGATGCTCGCAAAGGTGCCACCATTGGGCTTGGCCCAGGTCCAGACCCTCGGCGGTACATACTCTTGGGAATCTGCCATTCTGGCCTCCGGATGTGCTTGGCGTGGATCTATGCAGCGGGCGGATAGTTGGATGGGAACAGGTGCCGCCGAGATTCCTCGTCCTGCACCTTCTTGAACTCGTGGTCCTGCCCGACAGCCCGCGCGCGCGCCACGGCCGGGCGGCTGTCGATGGCAGCGAACCAGCGCTTGATGTTGGGATAGGCCGCGAGCGGATCGCCATCGCCTTTCAGCACGCGCGACGCCCGGTCGATCCAGCCCCAGGCGGAGATGTCGGCGATGGTGAAGCTGTCGCCGACGATCACGTCGCGCCCGGCCAGATGATCTTCAAGCACCTGGTAGTGGCGTTCCGCCTCGCGCCGGTAGCGGTTGCGCGCATAATCCAACCCCTCGGGCGCGGCCCACTGGAAATGTACCGCCTGGCCGGAGAAGGGACCAAGGCCGGTGCCGAGGAACGCGAGCCAGGAGAGCAACTCGGGGCGATCCTCCGGCGTGCCGAGCAGCTTGCCGGTCTTCTCCGCGAGGTAGAGCAGGATCGCCGTGGAGTCGAAGACGCGCGATTCCCTGCCGCCCGGCCCCTCCGTATCGACGATGGCCGGCAGCTTGCCGTTCGGGTTGATGGCGCGAAAGGCGGGCAGATGCTGCTCGCCCTTGCTGGTATCAACCGGCACGACCTCGTAGGGCAGACCGGTTTCCTCAAGCAACAGCGCAATCTTCGCGGGGTTCGGCGTCGGGTGGAAATAGAAGCGGATCATGGCGGCGTTTCCTGTTTCAGTCTGGGCAGGCCGGTGGATCAAGCAGCGCCAACGCCTGGCGCGCGGCACCACGCAGCAGGGCAGGCTCCGGCCTGGCGCGTGACAGCACGCGCAGGCCCATGACCGTGGTGAGCAGCAGCCGCGCGAGGTCCCGCGCCGGGGGCGCAGTGGCGATGCCGCCATCGCGCTGTCCGGCAATGACGCAGCGATAGAAGAAGGCCTCCAGCTCCGCGAGCCGTGCCGCGATGACGGCGCCGATCTCCGCATCGTGCGGCGCGACTTCCAGCGCCGAATTGACCAGCAGGCAGCCGCGCGGATCGGCGAGCGAGCGTTTCACGATCTCCTGGATGAAGGCCTCGATGGCGGCGCGCGGCCCCAGGGATCCTTCGAGCCGCATGATGCGCTCGCGCATGTTGCCGTCGAGATAGCGGTCGAGGCAGCGGGCGAAGAGCGCCTGCTTGCTGCCGAAGGCGTTATAGAGGCTGGCCGGTACGAGCCCCATCGCCTCGCCCAGGTCGCGCACCGAGGTTGCGCCATAACCCTGCTGCCAGAAGCGATCGGTGGCGGCCGTCAGCGCCGCTGTCTCGTCGAATTCCCTTGGTCGAGCCATGCCGAAGATCGAGCCCTCGATTTTAGAGCACTCGATATAGAATGATTGAGGGGCGATGCAAGCCCGCGCTCGCACAGCGCTCATGGCGCTGTCGTATACGCGTCGGGCTGCCGGATGACCCTATCGAACTGCGTCACGAGCGCCTCGCGCGCCGCGGTATCCTGCGTGCCGCCAAGCCCGGCATCGCCGGCCGGATCGGCATGCCAGCGACGATTCCAATGCGCTACGCAGCGGAGGCGCGGGAGCGAGGATGACGAGGCTTTGTCGGTAGGCGGCCTTCAAGTCGGGCCGTTCAGGCACCTCGTCATCCCCGCGCCGGATCAGCCTTCGTTCGGTACGGGCGTGTTGAGCAACTGCTGCTCCCACAGGAAGGCGATGCCGCTGCCGCCGGCATGCTGCGTGATCACCTCGGTCAGCCTGGCGGCAGTATCGGTGCGCGCCCAGTCACGCTGCCATTCGGCAGCCACGGCCAGCCACGTCATCATGTTCGCGCCGGCCCTGATCATGCGCTGGATGGCGACCTCGTGGGCCTCGACCGATACCCCGCCCGAGGCATCGGTGACGACCGTCACGTCCCAGCCTTCGCCCAGGGCCTGGATCGCTGGCATCGCGACACATACCTCGGTCCACAGCCCGGCGATGATCAACTGCTTGCGGCCGGTGGCCTTGACCGCATCCACCACCTTCTTGTCTTCCCAGGTGTTGATCAACGTCCGGTCGATCACCTCCTGGCCTGGGAATACGTCCATGATCTGGGGAAAGAGCAGGCCGCCGCGTGCGGCCATCACCGTCGTCAGGATGGTGGGTACGCCGAATGCCTTGGCGGATTTCGCCAGAGCGGTCGCATTGTTGACCACCATCTGCGGTTCGTGGCTGTTCAGGTTCGCTAGCTGAAAGGCTTGGTGGTCGATCAGAACGAGCACCGAGTCCTCGGGACGAAGAAGCGAAGCAAGGCCGTTACGAAAGGTCATCGAGGCTTCCTTTCTCTGCCGCCATGGACGGCAGTCGATTCACGGGAGACAGGCGCCAGCGGGCGACGTTGCCTGGACGCAAACTTGCTGTTCCGTCGATCGATGCGGTAGTGCCATATGCCGGCAAGCTGTGTCGCGAAATGGGGAACGCAATTTGGACATCGAGGATCTTCAGACGTTCGTCGCCGTGGCCGATGCCGGGGGTGTATCGGCCGCGGCGCGTCGCCTCGGCGTCTCGAAGTCCATCGTCAGCCGAAGGCTTGTCCGGATCGAAGCGGAGCTTGGCGTTCAGCTTCTGGCCCGAACGACGCGCGGGGCCGCGCTTACGGAAGCGGGGGTCACGTTCAGGGATCACGCGGCCCGAGCCACCGCCGAGATCGATGCGGCCAGGGAAACGATCCTTCCCAACGGTGATCTGCGCGGCCGCATGCGAATAGCGATGCCGCTATCGTTCGGCCCGACCCACTTCGCGCCGGTGCTCGCGGAAATGGCGCATCGGCACCCCGAGCTCCATATCCAGACGTCCTACAGCGATCGCTTCGTCGATCTGATCGCGGAGGGGTTCGATTGCGCGATCCGGGTCGGATACCTTCGCGATTCCAACCTGATCGCCAAGCGCATCGGACCGATCTACGGAAAGCTCGTCGCCAGTCCGGACTACATCAGGGCGCGTGGCTCACCACGGACACCGGACGAACTCGTCGCCCATCAGGCACTCATGCAAGGGACGGAAGCTTGGCAATTCATAGATGGCGACAAGATCGTCACGGTTCAGCCGCAGGGCAGGTTCAAGGCCGACAACGCCACCGCGCTCGCCGCCGCTGCCGTCTCCGGTCTCGGCATCGCCTGGCTCCCCGACTGCATAATCTATGAACATGTGGCGTCCGGCGCGCTCGTGCCGATCATGACGCGTTACCCGCCGCCTGCGGCGGGCGCCTACGTCGTCCGTCCGCCTGGTCCGCATCCCACGCGCAAGGTGCGGATCCTGACCGAGATGCTGGTCGAGAGCTTCCAGCAGAATCCCCATCGTTGGGGAACCGCCAGCGAACGGGACGGCGTGGCCCGGTGACGGTCATGGCACGTCGAAGAAATCCACCTCTCCGCTGCCCAGCCGATAGTAGGCGCCGACCACGATCAGCGCGCCGGTAGCCTGCGGCGCCAGCAGTATGGGCGACGCTTCCTCGCGAAGTTCGCGGACGACGCGCCTGACATTCTGCAGGACGGCGGCCTCGATGTCGGCGCCAGGCGCCAAGTCCGCCTCCAGGACGGCGGGAATGATCGGCTGGATCATCTTGCCGATGCTGCCCGAGAACCGTGCGTTCTTCTGGACCACGGAAACCGCCGCCTGCACTGCGCCGCAGGCTTCGTGCCCCATCACGACGATCAGCGGCACACCCAGCACGGAGACGGCGAACTCGAGGCTCCCGATTGCCGCGGTGTCGAGGGTGTTCCCGGCATTGCGGATGATGAACAGCTCGCCCAGGCCACGACCGAACAGCAGTTCCGGTGGAACGCGGGAGTCCGAGCAACTGACATAGGCCGCGAAGGGCGATTGCCCCGCGGCCAGTCTGAGGCGGCTGGCCCGGTCGAGCGCCGGCCGCAACGGCGCGTCGCTCAGGAACGCATGGTTCCCCGCGCGCAGAAGCTCGAGCGCCTCGAGGGGCGTCATGGCGCGCTTCCAAAGCTGCCGCAGTTCATCATCCATCTCCTCGATAGCGGCGCGCCAGATCGCGCGCGCCGATGCGGTTGCAACGGGTGATCGGACGGCATGCGATCCGATCAGCGGGCACCTTCTTCGACCGTGCGCTGCGCGCGCGTCTTCCAGAGCGACCAGCCGACACCGGCCGCCAGGATCGCGAAGGTGATGGACAGCGACGCCGCCGGCGAGACCTTCGCCAGCCCGAAGGCGTCGGCAACGAAGATCTTCGAGCCGATGAATACCAGCAGCACCGCCAGCGCGTATTTCAGGTAGTGGAAGCGGTGCATCATCGCCGCCAGAGCGAAGTAGAGTGCGCGCAGGCCGAGGATGGCGAAGATGTTCGACGTGTAGACGATGAAAGGGTCCGTGGTGATCGCGAAGATGGCAGGCACGCTGTCGACCGCGAATACGACGTCGGCGATCTCGACCATTGCCAGCGCCAGAAAAAGCGGCGTGACGAACAGGGCGCGCTTGCCCGTCGCGGCGTCCGTCTGCCGCACGAAGAAACGATCTCCGTGCAGCTGTTCGGTCACCGGAAGATGGCCCCTGATGAAGCGCAGCATGGCGCTCGATCCGACATCATACTCCTTGTCGGCGGTCAGCCACATCTTGATGCCCGTCACGATCAGGAAGCCCGCGAAGATATAGAGCACCCAGCCGAACTGCTCCACCAGCGTGGATCCGACGCCGATCATGATCGCGCGCAAGATGATGACGCCGAGAATGCCCCAGAAGAGCACCCGGTGCTGGTAGCGGCGCGGCACCGCGAAGTAGCCGAAGATCATGGCGATGACGAACACGTTGTCCATCGCGAGGCTCTTCTCGATGACGAAGCCGGTGATGAACTGCAGCCCCGCTGGTTCGCCCAGATACCACCAGACCCACCCACCGAAGGCGAGGCCCAGGGCTATGTATCCGGCAGAGAGAACGAGGCTTTCCGCCACCTCGATCTCACGCTGCTGGCGGTGCAGCACGCCCAGATCGAGCACGAGCAGCGTCACCACGATGGCGAGGAAGGCAAGCCACATCCACAGCGGCTTGCCGAGCCACATCACTTCGAGAATTTCCATATGTCCGATCCGATCTGGGCGCTCGCTGCCGAGCGGTTGGTGTCGATCCGACATCACGACCGATCGATCGGTCGTCAGAGGGGCCCGGTCCGCGACAACCGACATAGGCCGACCGTTGATAGACTGCCAATTCGATTATCGGCGCGGCGCGATAGGCTGAGCCTATCGCTTCGGTCGCCTTGGTCGCCCTGGGCCACCGGTCAGCCGGTGAGTGCGCCGGCCTCCGCCTGGATCCGTTCTCCGATCGTCCGATAGGAGTGCTGGTAGGCAGCCCCCGATCGCCATGCCGCGGCTATGCTGCGGGTGAACCTCCATCCGTCGGGCGCGAGCACGGTCACGCCCGTCCGCCCGCCGACATCGGAGCGGACGTACAGTTCGGGCAGGATCGCCAGACCGATGCCCGACGCTGCCATCTGGTGCACGCTGTCGAGGCTGGTGCCCTCATAGTCGCGAAGCAGGACCATGCCGAGTTCGGCGCAGATCGCGGCGACCTGGCGATGCAGGTGGTGACGCGTGTCCAGGCTGAGCACCCGCGCACCCTTCAGTTGCTCCAGGCTCAGGGCCGGGCATGTGGCCAGGGGATGGTCGGGGGGAGCCACCAGGAACAGGCGTTCGCGAAACAAAGGTTGGACCTCGAGGTCGACGCCGTCGATCGGTAGCGGGCCGAGCAGCATGTCGAGCGCGCCACGCGACAGCGCGAGCGCCTGTTCCTCTGGAATGCCCTCCCTGATGTGCATCTTCAGATCGGGCTGCTCGCGATGCAGCGCGGCGACGATCGACGGCATGAGGTAGGGGCCCAATGTCGGCGTGACACCAAAGCGCACCGTGCCGACGAGCCGCTCGCCGGCGCGTCGCGCGAGGTCGCGAATATCCTGGACTTCGATAGCCAGCCGGCGGGCGCGGGCGCTGATCTCGCGACCGATCGGCGTCAGTTCGGCGCCCGACGCGCGCCGCTCGATCAAGACCACGCCCAGCCGTTGCTCGAGCGCGCGGAGTTGCTGGCTCAGGCTCGGCTGGGAGACATTGCAGGCCTGCGCGGCCCGACCGAAATGCTGAAGATCGGCGACTGCAACGAGATACTCAAGCTGGCGTAAGGTTGGCATGCGCTCTACCGGACGGGACCTGCGGTTGCGATGGTGGGCTCCGTTGTTTGCCCATCGCCAGCATTCCCGGACTATCCAGTGATATAGCCGAAGCAGCCCCCGCAACAAGGCAGGCGGCGGGGTAGGGGATGGAGGGGTGCCCCCCGCGCAGTGCGGTTTCGTCGCGCAGTATTGGTGTCGCAATTGGGCTATAAGCTCGGCCCCAGCCCCTTTCCAGCCCAGCACGGACCCATGATTCGCCTCGACAACATCAGCAAGCAGGCCGGCCACCAGATCCTGTTCATCGACGCCTCGATGGGCATCCAGAAGGGGGAGAAGGCAGGCTTGGTCGGGCCGAACGGTGCCGGCAAGACGACGCTGTTCCGGATGATTGCCGGCCAGGAGCGGCCCGACGACGGGCAGGTCGTGATCGATGCCGGCATGACCATCGGCTATTTCAGCCAGGATGTCGGCGAAATGTCGGGCCAGAGCGCGGTTGCGGCCGTGATGGACGGTGCCGGGCCGCTGAGTGCGCTGCTGGCCGAGATGGGGACGCTCGAGGCGGCCATGGTCGACCCGGACCAGGCCGACGACATGGATGCGCTCATCGCGCGCTATGGCGACGTGCAGGGGCAGTTCGAGGAGCTGGACGGCTATGCGCTGGAGGGCCGCGCGCGCGAGGTGCTGGCCGGGCTGAGCTTCAGCCAGGAGCGCATGGACGGCGATGTCGGCCTGTTGTCCGGCGGTTGGAAGATGCGCGTCGCACTCGCCCGCATCCTGCTGATGCGGCCCGATGGCATGCTGCTGGACGAGCCCAGCAACCATCTCGACCTTGAAAGCCTGATCTGGCTGGAAGCCTTCCTGAAGAACTACGACGGCGCGCTGCTGATGACCTCGCACGACCGCGAGTTCATGAACCGCATCGTCGGCAAGGTGGTCGAGATCGACGGCGGCTCGCTCATC
Source organism: Stella humosa (assembly GCF_006738645.1). Lineage (GTDB taxonomy): Bacteria > Pseudomonadota > Alphaproteobacteria > ATCC43930 > Allostellaceae > Allostella > Allostella humosa. Next base: position 1,982,077 of record NZ_AP019700.1, read on the forward strand.
ACCTATTCCGGCAACTATGATTTCTACGAACAGCAGCGCGCGCTGGGCGAGAAGCAGCGCCAGGCGCAGTTCGAGCGCCAGCAGGCGATGCTGGCCAAGGAAATCAAGTTCATCGAGCGCTTCAAGGCGCGCGCCTCGCACGCCGCCCAGGTGCAGAGCCGGGTGAAGAAGCTCGACAAGATCGAGCGGGTGGAGCCCCCCCGACGGCGCCAGACCGTGCAGTTCGAGTTCCGGCCGGCGCCGCGCTCGGGCGACGACGTGGTGGGCTTCCGCGGCATCCACAAGCGCTACGGCAGCCAGTCGATCTATGCGGGCTTCGACCTCCAGGTCCGCCGCAAGGAACGCTGGTGCGTGCTGGGCGTGAATGGCGCCGGGAAATCCACCCTGCTGAAGCTGGCGGCCGGGGCCGACGCGCCGGACGATGGGGCGGTCGTGGTCGGCAGCAGCGTGAAGATGGGCTATTTCGCCCAGCACTCCATGGAACTGCTGGACGGCGACGAAACCATCTTCGAATCCCTGGAGGCGTCGTTCCCGCAGGCAGGGCAGGGCCCGCTGCGCGCGCTGGCCGGCTGCTTCGGCTTCTCCGGCGACGATGTCGAGAAGCGCTGCCGGGTGCTGTCGGGCGGCGAGAAGGCCCGTCTGGTGATGGCCAAGATGCTGTTCGACCCGCCGAACCTGCTGGTTCTGGACGAGCCCACGAACCACCTGGACATGGCGACCAAGGAGATGTTGGTGGCGGCCCTGGCCGAGTTCGAGGGCACGATGCTCTTCGTCTCGCACGACCGCCACTTCCTGGCGGCCCTGTCCAACCGGGTGCTGGAGCTGACGCCGGACGGCATCCACCAGTATGCCGGCGGCTATACCGAGTATGTGGCCCGCACCGGCCAGGAGGCGCCGGGCCTGCACCCGGGCGGCTGAGTCTACATCTTCTCGCCCGGCAACTGGCTGGCCTGGCGGACCCAGTCGGCCAGCCGGTTTTCGTCGAGCGGGTCATGCTCGCGGATGTCGAGGTAGCGCGTGTCCTTGCTTTTGGACGCTCCTGGCGGCACCGGCGACAGGGCCGCGCCGCGAAAGAAGGCCACCTTCACGTATTTCGTGAAGCAGTGGAAGCTGAGGAACCAGCAGTCGTCCGCGATGCCGTAGAAGGGCGAGTTCCATTTCACCGCTTTGCGCACGCCCGGCACGGTGCGGACGATGAGCGCGTCGAGGCGGCGGCCGATGTCCTGCTTCCAGCCCGGCATGGCCGCGATATAGGCCTGCACGGGGCCATCGCCGTAGCCCTTGGGGATCTGCGGGTTGCCGCCGGACAGCAGGGTCGGCGTCGCCTCCGCCATCACGCGAGTGCCCCGCCGGCTGCCTTCCAGGCGTCGATGCCGCCCTCGATATGGCGCGCGCTGGCCAGGCCCGCATCCTGGGCGGCCCTGACCGCCATGGCCGAGCGCTCGCCGAAGGCGCAGTAGAACAGCAGCATCTTGCCCGGCGTGGCACCCAGCACATGCAGGATGCCGCTCGGTGACACGTTGGCCTGGAGGTCCTGGTAGGAGAGGTGGAGCGCGCCCGGGATCTCGCCATGGCGCTCGCGCTCGCGCTTCTCGCGCAGGTCGATCAGGGCGACGTCGGGCCGGCCGACCATCGCCTTGGCCTGCTCGGCGCTGAGCGCCCAGCCGGCCCGTGCGATCTCGGCCTGGGCCAGCCCCTGGCGGATGTTGGCCGGCACGGCCACGTCCATCATCTTGGGGTTGGCGAGGTTCAGGTTGTTCATCAGCTCGGCATACTCGTCGGCGGATTTCACCTGGAGGCGCGGGTTGCACGCCCGCTCCTCGCCGATCGTGCTGACCGTGTCGCCCTTGTAGTCGTGCGCGGGGTAGACGAGCGTATCGTCCGGCAGCTTCAGCAGCCGGCCGAACAGGGACTCGTACTGCATCCGCGGGTCGCCGTTCTGGAAGTCCGTCCGGCCGGTGCCGCGGATCAGCAGCGTATCGCCGGTGAACACCCGGTCACCGAAGAGGAAGCTGTAGGAATCGTCCGTGTGGCCGGGCGTGTAGAGGACGTCGAGATTGATGCCCTCGATGCCGATCTGGTCGCCGTCGGCGACGCGGATGGAAACGACGTCGACCTTGCTCTGCTCGCCCATCACGGTGACGCATTGCGTCAGGTCGCGGAGCGCGCCCAGGCCGGTGATGTGGTCGGCGTGGAGGTGCGTGTCGACCGCCTTCACCAGCTTCAGGTCGAGTTCCTTCAGGAGCTGGCGATAGCGGTCCACCTTCTCCAGCACCGGGTCGATGAGCAGCGCCTCGCCGCCGCGGCGGCTGGCCAGCAGGTAGGTGTAGGTGCTCGATACCGGCTCGAACATCTGGCGGAAGATCATGATGTCCGCGCCTCCCCGCGCGCTGGCCTTGAATCGGAAGATCGGGTCCCGGCCGGAAGGCCGGGACCCTGGTCGTCATGCGGCCCCGGTCGCCCCGATCACTTCGGCTGGGCGACGACGCGCAGGTAGGGCTTCAGCGTCTTCCAGCCCTCCGGGTACTTCAGCTTGGCCGCCTCGTCGGACACGGCGGGCGGGATGATCACGTCGTCGCCCGGGCGCCAGTTCACCGGCGTGGCGACCGTGTGCTTGGCGGAAAGCTGCAGCGAATCGAGCAGGCGCAGCACCTCGTCGAAGTTCCGGCCGGACGTCATCGGATAGATGAGCATCGCCTTGATCTTCTTGTCCGGGCCGATGATGAAGACGGCGCGAACGGTCGCGTTGTCGGCTGCCGTGCGCCCCGACGCCTCGCCCGCCGTCTCCGCCGGCAGCATGTCGTACAGCTTGGCCACGTTCAGGTCGGTGTCGCCGATCATCGGGTAGGTGACGGCGTGGCCCTGCGTCTCCTCGATGTCCTGGGCCCAGCGCGCATGGTTGCCGACCGGATCGACGCTGAGGCCGATGATCTTGGTGTTGCGGCGCGTGAATTCCGGCACCAGGCCGGCCATGTAGCCAAGCTCGGTGGTGCAGACCGGCGTGAAGTCCTTGGGGTGGCTGAACAGGATCGCCCAGCCATCGCCGATCCAGTCGTGGAAATTGATCGGGCCCTGCGTCGTCTCGGCGTCGAAGTTCGGCGCCACACTATTGATTCGGATGGACATTCTCGGGTGCTCCCGGTTGCGATCAGTGGACGGTCCCAGTCGCGGCTTCCTACCAAATCGCGCCCGGTTGCGAGAGCGCGCAATAGCCGCGGCTTATCACTCTGTTGCCGATCCTGTATCTTGGGTTCGCAATCTGTCTCTTGAAGGGTCCGCGGGGGTGCGTCCTGGCCGGATGCCGGTCGCGCCAATCCCCGCCTGCGATGCAATGCAATGAAGACGATAAGCCAGAATAGCGTGCCGGGCTCAAGTTTCGAACCGACAGGTGGGGATCGTCCGCCTGGGCAGTCGGCCACCCTCGGATGCGGGCCAGGTCGCGACCGATGATCCAGGTGGGGCAGTCGCTGCTCGATACCTTCACGTCGATCGAGATCCAGTATCCCGAGGGCCACGGAGCGGCGGCCGGGGCACAGCGCGACTACCAGCCGATCAACAACCGCGTCACCTACCGGCTGAAGGACCGTGAGGCCCGCGCCGACGCGGCGGCGGGGCCGCTCAGCCTGCTGGGGATACGCCAGGCGGGGGCCCTGGCGCTCGGCTACAACCGGGATCGGTACGCGACCGACATCCGCGTGGATGGCGAGGGCCTTGCCCGGTTCTGCGTGGTGCTGACGACCAGCGGCGCCCTGCAGATGCGGCTGGGCGGGCAGCAGCCGGCCGTAGGCGATCGGTCGCATGGGCTTATCTATGACGGACGGCAGCAGCGACAGTTCGAGACGTGGGACGATACCGCGCGGGTGATGCTGTGGATCGAGGCCGCGCGCATGGAGCGTGCCCTGGTCGGCCTGCTCGACGAGCCGCTGCATGTGCCGCTGGCGTTTGCCAGCCACATCGACTGGAGCCTGGGCCGATTGCCCGCCCTGCGTCGGACGATCGCCTACTTCGTCTCGGAACTGGGCGATCCGATGGGCATGACCGGCGTGCCCGCCGCACTCGAGTCGTTCACCGATGGCCTGGTCCACCTGATGCTCAACGCCCTGCCGCACAGCCATGCGGCGCGGCTCGACCGGGCGGTGGCGGCCCCGGCGCCGGCACACCTGCGCCGCGCGCTGGCATTCATGCATGCCTCGTCCGATCAGGCGGTGACGATAGCCGATGTGGCTGCCGCTGCTGGCTGCGGCACGCGGACGTTGCTGAATGCCTTCCGGCGCTTCCGCGACACCACGCCGCTGGCGGCCTTCCACGACATCCGCCTGCAGCACGCCCGGGCGGCCCTGCTGGCCAGCGACGGCACGGACAGCACACGCGCCATCGCCCGGCGCTTCGGCTTCACCAACCCGTCCCGGTTCGCCGTTGCCTATGGCAGGCGCTTCGGCGAGACGCCTGCGGAGACGCGGCGAGAGTGAGGGCGGTGCCGGTGGGTAGCGCCGGGTCGAGGCTATGCCGCCATCGACCAGGATGTCAGCGCGCCTCGCCAGTAGACTTCTTCCCGACCATCGATCACCCAGGCGACCTCGCCGGCGAAGGGAAGCCATCGGCCGAGATGCAGGCGATAGTCGGAGAAGCGGCCGCGCCACGGCGTCGGCAGCGTCGGTTCGACGGCCGCGCGCGGGCGATCGGCGGCGAAGGTGGATGCGATCCGGCCGTCACCGTCGAGCGTCATGGTGATTTCGGCCGCAGCCGGCCCATCCCCGGTGCGGACGACCAGCCGGTCGGGGCCATCCCCCCGCCAGCGCAGATCGGCGTTGGCCAGGATCGCATCGGGAGCCCAGGCGAGTTCGGCCAGGTAGCGCATCCGTTCGCCCCGCAGCAAGGCAGCCGTGGGCGCCGTGCGTGCCAGCGGGATGAAGCCCAGCGCCATGACATCCAACCGTGCCTGTCCATCGGCCAACGCATCGCACACGGAGATCGAACCCAGCGGGCCGAAGCGCGCACGCCATTCGAACGCACATGTCGTGGGCGCGATGGTCTGTCGGGCCGTGAACGCCATCCAGGATGGTGAACCCAACTGCCGTTTCATGTGGCCGGCCTGTGTCAGGGTGACGATGGCCTCCTCGCTGCCGCCAGGCGGCACCCCTAAGCGCATCCCGAGATCGCGGACGGCGGCGGGCAGATCGTCTGCAGAGCAATGCATCGGCCGTTCTTTCATGGGGTGACGGTGAGCCGACGCACGATGGCGAACAGGATGGCGGCGCCATAGAGCGTGCCGAGTATCGACTTGGTGCTGGCCGCCAGCCAGGCAGCAGGCAGATGTCGCAATTGGCGCTATGGTCCCCGGCGCTGTCGTGCTTCGACCCGTGCCTGCGCGGTCAGGCGACGGATGGGGGGGGGCCTGCGATCACCGCATCCACCGGCCGGCGGGGCGAATAGGGGAGCAGGGGCCCCTGGCCGAAGCGCAGGACGATGTCGGGCCGCTTGCCCCGCATCCCGGCAAGTGCCGCCAGTTCCGGCCGCAAGGCTGGCACTTCGACCGGCTGGTTGATGAAGGCGTGCCGCAACCCCATCGCGGTGGCCTGCAACTGGAACCGCTGGCATGCCCGGCCGACGGCGACCCAGTGGGCGGGGTTGGCCCGCGCGCCGGCGAACACCGCGATCCCGGCGGACGAGCGGACCTGCCGGGCATATTTGTCGTTCTCCGAGCCAGCCGTTACCAGCCAGTCGAAGGCATGCGGCCCAAGCCAGGCGGGCAGGGTCGGGTTGCCGCTGGCCACGCTGTAGAGGCCGTCGCCGGCCTGCATGGCCTGGCGCGGGTTGAAGCGCAGCCAGGCCTTCAATTCCCGGAGAAAGCCCGGGTCGGCCATCTGGGCGCCGTTGCCGGCCACCACCAGGTCGCACACACGCTCCATCCGCGCGCGGTCGGCCAGCAGGACCAGATCGACCCCCGGCACCGCGGCAGCCGCAGCCAGGCGGTCGAGGTCGGCCGGGCTGACCGGGCGGCCGTCATACTCGGCGCGGGTCGACTGCCGCGCCGGAATGGCGTCGAACAGGGGCGAGGCGGCGGCCCTGCCTGCCCCAGCGGAGAAGACGACCGATCCGCCGTCGGCAGCATCGAAGGCAATTGCGCCGGGGCGACCGCGCGCCGCCGAAGCCAGTGCCAGGTTCTCGGCCGCGCAGCCGAGGCTGACGAAAAGGTGGTGGTCGTCGGGATCGACCACGGGCGTCCGGCGCGACAGGTCCGGCAGGATCCGGATGGCGTCGCCATCGACGCGGAAGGTCCAGGGCTGCGTATTGTGGCCGCTGGCGGCCAGCGTTGCATACCGGATGAGGTCGCGGGTGGCGGCCGGGTCGGGCAGCGGCGCTCGCCAACGGGCGACGGCGGTGGCGTAGTCCGCCGCCTGGTCCATCCGCCTGCCGGCGAACCAGGCGGCGCCGCCACCGAACGCGGCGAGCGTGGCGCCGCCGATAAGCATGTGCCGTCTGTTCATCGCTGTCCCTCGCCGCCCGATGATCGCACCTGGGCGGGTGGGCCGCCTTGATCTGGGTCATCGGGCGGCGGGCGGGCAAGGGGTCAGCGGCCGCCCGTTCCCGATGACCCGGCGGGGCGTCGGATGGCCCGCACCCGGCCGCTCTTCCCGCCGCCGCAGAAGAAGCGGTCGCCGCCATCGGCTTCGAGGCCCGAGACGCCCATGCCCGCCGGCATCTCGATCGCCGCCAGCACCGCGCCCGTCTCCGGGTCGATCCGGCGCACGTCGCTGTCCTCGCCTTCCCAGGTGCCGTGCCACAACGCGCCATCGACCCAGGTCACGCCGGTGACGACGCGGTCGGACTCGATGGTGCGCAGGATCGTGCCCGTCTCAGGGTCGACCTGGTGGATCTTGCGGCCGCGATGCTGGCCGACCCAGAGCGAGCCCTCGGCCCAGGCCATGCCCGAATCGCCGCCCTGGCCGGGTGCCGGGATCGAGGCCAGGACCTGGCCGCTCTCGGGGTCGATCTTCAGGATGCGATCCTCGGCGATCTGGAACAGGTGCCGGCCGTCGAAGGCGGTGCCGGCATGGGCAGGCACGTCTATCGAGCGCGCTACCTGCCCGCCCGCTGGATCGAGCGCGTTCAGCCGGTCGCCGCTGGCGAACCAGACATGCTGCCCGTCGAAGGTCACCCCGTGAACCGCGTCGACGCCCGAAAAAGGGCCGTACTCGCGGAGGATTTCGGCTGCTGTCGTTTTCATGCTGGCCACCCTATCCGCCGGGCAGGGGGCCTGGGAGTAACAAGGTTGTCGTGAATCCCGGCACGGGCGGGGTCACCCAGCGGCGTGCCCGGCCATGGCCAAATGCCTGTGCCTTGCCGGCGGCCGCCAGTTCGTCGAGCGCGCGTTGCACCGTCCGCTGGCTGGTGCCCAGCGCCAGGGCAAGTGCCGAACTCGACCAGGCTTCCCCGTCGGCGAGAAAGGCCAGCACGCCGGCATGGGCTTCCTCGACCGGCCGGGCCAGCACGACGACTTCGCTGGCCCGCCGCGGCGCCAGGGCAAATCCCTGACTGGTCGCGCGCAGGGTGGCCTGGGCGCGCAAGGCGGCGCGCAGCCGGCCGATCTCCACGCGCAGGCGGGCGCGGTGGGATTCGTCGGCCACCTTTGCACCGAACGCCAGCCGCACCAGCCTGTCGCGTGACACGTCCCCCGGCCAGGCCTCCGCCAGCGCACGGGCGAGCGCGAACAGCACCGGGCGGGTGGCGAGCGAGACGACGACGCCCGCGTCGCGCACGACATGGCGGCAGGCGTCGACGACGAGCGCGTCCGATGCCAGGACGGCCTCGACCGCCGCCAGCAGCAGTGGGCGAGCCTGGCCGCCCGCGATCAGCCGGGCGGCCGGCCTGTGCAGGACGCTGGCGGCCGCCGCGACCTCGGCCGTCAGGGCAGGGATGTCGGCGTCCCGAGCCGCCTGGCCGGCCCGCTCCAGCGCCGCCCGCGCCGGACCGGTACGCAGGCGGCGCAGCGCGATGCCGGCCAGGACCATCTCGCGCGCGGCGAGCAGGGCCGGCGGCAAGGGCAGGGGGGCCGGCTCGCCCAGCCGCTCCTCGGCCGCGTCGAGACGGCCGATCAGCAGCAGGCGGCGGGCCTCGATATGCCGGGCTTGGGCGGCGTTCACGTGGTCGCCATGGGCCAGAAGGATCGCCCGGGCGGCGTCGAGCGCCCGGGCCGGCCAGCCAAGATCGCGCGAGACGAGCGCGATCTCGGCCTCGGCCACCACGCAGCGGGCCCGTGCCACCGCTTCCCTGGGCCCGAACGCCCGCGCGGCCCGCCGAAGCAGGACTTTGGCACGGGCGAGATCGCCCAACTGCGCCATCGCGATGCCGCGCAAGGCCAGGGCTGGCGCATCGTCGCGCAGCGCCACCCGCTTCAGCGCCGCCAGCGGGTCGCCCGCGGCCAGCGCGCGGGCGGCCGCCGTGATCAGCGAGTCCATCGCAATCCCGCCAAACTTGTCACTCCCACCGGCCTGCGCCCGCGCACCAATCTATGCCGCGACGACCACCGACAATGGAGCGCCAGATGATCGCCAGCGACAAGACCGGCACCCGCGAAGAATGGATGGCAGCGCGCATCGACCTGCTGCAGGCCGAGAAGGAATGGACCCGCCAGGGCGACGAACTGGCCCGCCGGCGCCAGGCACTGCCCTGGGTGCGCATCGACAAGGCCTACCGGTTCGACACCGAGGATGGCGACGCTACGCTGCGGGACCTCTTCCGCGGCCGCTCGCAGCTTCTCGTCTATCACTTCATGTTCGGGCCGGACTACACGGCCGGCTGCCCGTCCTGTTCGATGATCGCCGACGGCTTCAACGGGTTGGAGGTGCACCTGGCCAACCATGACGTGATGCTCTGGGCGGTCTCGCGGGCCCCGCTGGCGAAGCTCCAGGCCTTCAAGCGCCGCATGGGCTGGACCTTTCCCTGGGCATCGGCGTCCGCGGGTGACTTCAATGCGGACTTCAACGTCTGGTTCACCCCCGACCAGCAACGCCTGGGGGCGGTCGACTACAACTACCGCCGCGAGGCGGGGTTCGCGTGGCGCGCAGGCGAGGAAGGCGGCGGCAGCGGGGCGGAGGCCCGGATCGCGGCCATGTGCGGCACCGACACCGCCACCTTCCAGCGCGACCGGCCGGGGATGAGCGCGTTCGCGCTGGAGGACGGCGTCGTCCACCACACCTATTCCGCCTATGCCCGCGGGCTGGACGGGTTGTGGGGCGCCTACCAGTGGCTCGATCGCGCGCCCAGGGGACGCAACGAGACGGGCGTCTGGTGGCGCCGCCACGACGAGTATGGTCGTGACTGAGCGGATGCTTGCAACCGCGGAGGGGCTGTCGCTGGCGGCGGCACCCCTCTTCGCCGGCATGGCGGTGCTGGCAGCCGTGGCCGGCGACGGTCGGCCGGATGCGATCTGCGGGGCATCGCCGGCCGGGTTCTGGCTCGCCGGAATGGTGCCGATGTACCTGCTGATGAGCGCGGTCCACCTGGCTCCCTGGATGCGCCGATACGGCCGGCCCGCGGCTACCGCGCGAACCGGCGGGCACCCGCCACGCACAGGATGACGGCGGCGGTGACGGCCAGCATCGAACCGCTCACCGCCTCGTCCAGCAAGGTTGCCGCCAGCACCAGCCCGAGGAAGGGCTGGAGCAGCTGGAGCTGGCCGACCGCCGCGATGCCGCCCTGGGCCAGGCCGCGATACCAGAAGACGAAGCCGATCAGCATGCTGAAGAGCGATACGTAGCCAAGGCCGATCCAGGCGGGCCGGCCGACCGCAGCCAGCGACCCCGGCAGCAGCAGCAGGGCGGCCGGGGCCATGGCCGGCAGCGACAGGACGAGCGCCCACGAGATCACCTGCCAGCCGCCGAGGTGCCGCGACAGGCGGGCGCCTTCGGCATAGCCCAGGCCGCAGACGATGATGGCGGCCAGCATCAGGGCATCGCCGATGGGGGCGGCCGACAGACCCTGGGTCACGGCGAAGCCGGCCACCAGGGCACTGCCGAGGCCCGAGAACAGCCAGAACGCGGGCCGAGGCCGCTCGCCACCGCGCAGCACGCCGAAGGTGGCCGTCGCCAGCGGCAGCAAGCCAATGAAGACCATGGAATGGGCCGACGTGACGTGCCGCAGCGCCAGCGCCGTCAGCAGCGGGAAGCCGACGACGACGCCAAGGGCGACGATGACGAGCGGTCCGAGATCGGCGCGGGCCGGCCGCTTCTCGCGGAAACCCAGCAGCAGGCCAAGCCCCAGCACCCCGGCGATCGCGGCCCGCGCGACGGTCAGGAAGACCGGGTCGAAGTCCATCACCGCCACCCGCGTCGCCGGCAGCGAGCCGCTGAAGATCGCCATGCCGATGAACCCGTTGACCCAGCCGCTCGCCATCCTGTCCATGCCGTCCTTTCCCGTTGGCGCTCGCGTTATCGGCCCGATTGGCTGGCCATTCCAGGCACGCTGCAATACAGTTCAGCCGAACTGTTATGAATGCACAACCAGTACGGATTGAGGGGCCGGCATCGGGCGGGCGGCGCGGCGGCACCCGCGTCGCGGCCGCCATGGATGCCATCCGCCAGCGCATCGCCGCCCGCAGCCTGACGCCCGGCAGCAAGCTGCCGTCGATCCGGGCGCTGGCGGCGGCCATGGGCATGTCGACCTCGACCGTCGTCGACGCCTATGAGCGCCTCGCGGCCGATGGCGTCATCCGTTCGCAGCCGGGGTCCGGCTTCTATGTCGCGGGCAAGCCGGCGCCATTGTCGCTGGCGGAGATCGGGCCGCGTCTCGACCGCGGGATCGACCCGTTCTGGGTGTCGCGCCAGTCGCTGGAGGCGGGCGACGAGGTCCTGAAACCGGGCTGCGGCTGGCTGCCAGCCGCCTGGATGCCGGAAGCGGGACTGCGCCGCGCGCTGCGGACCCTGGCACGGGCCGACGACGCGGTCCTGGTGGATTACGGCACCCCGCTCGGCCTGCCGGTGCTGCGCCAGCTCCTGGCCCGACGGATGGGCGAGCGCGGCATCGCGGCCTCGCCCGAGCAGATCCTGCTGACCGAGTCCGGGACCCAGGCGCTCGACCTGCTATGCCGCTTCCTGATCGAGCCGGGCGACACGGTCCTGGTGGACGACCCGTGCTACTTCAACTTCCACGCCTTGCTGCGGGCCCATCGCGCCAGCATCGTCGCCGTGCCGTACACCCCGTCGGGGCCGGACATCGAGCGCTTCGGCCAGGTGCTGGCCGCGCATCGGCCGCGCCTCTACCTCACCAATTCGGCCATCCACAACCCAACCGGCGCCGTCCTGTCGCCGGTCGTGGCCCACCGCATCCTGAAGCTGGCGGAGCAGTTCGCCATGACCATCGTCGAGGACGACATCTTCGCCGACTTCGAGCATGTGCCGGAGCCACGTCTGGCCGCCTTCGACGGGCTGGATCGGGTCGTCCATGTCGGCAGCTTCTCCAAGACCTTGTCGGCCTCCGCGCGCTGCGGCTTCATTGCCGCGCGGCCAGACTGGGTGGAGGGGCTGATCGACCTCAAGATCGTGACCGCCTTCTCGGGCGGGCGCCTGGGCGCGGAGCTGGTGTCGGCCGTGCTGCGCGACGGCAGCTACCGCCGGCACATGGACGGCTTGCGCCAGCGGCTGGCGGGCGCGATGGCCGCGACCAGCGCCCGCCTGAAGGCGATCGGCATCACCCCCTGGCTGGAGCCGCAGGCCGGCATGTTCCTGTGGTGCAGCCTGCCCGGCGGCATCGATGCCGCCGACATCGCCCGCGATGCGCTGGCCGAGGGCATCGTGCTGGCGCCGGGCAATGCCTTCAGCCTGTCGCAGTCGGCCAGCGGCTTCCTGCGTTTCAACGTCGCCCAGTCCCAGGACCCGCGCCTGTACGACGTGCTGCGCCGGGCCATCGCCCGGCGGGAACGGGGTCAGTAGCCGACGGTGAAGCGCCGGCGGATGTGCTGCGGCCGCTCGATCTCGTCGGCCAGCGCCACGGCATAGTCTTCGAACGAGATGCGGCTGCCCCCTTCGCCGACCAAGAGTTGGTCGAGGCCGAGGCGGAACCGGCCCGTCCGCTCGCCGGGGATGAACATGGCCGAGGGCGACAGGAAGGTCCATGGCAGGGTCGGATGGGCCTGCAGCCGTCGCAGGAAGGCGAGGCCGGCGGTCGCCTCGGCCTTGTAGGCCGCGGGAAACTCCGGCGTCTCGACCAGCACCCGGCCCGGCGCCACCTCCAGGCTGCCGGCGCCGCCGACGACGAGGTAGCGGGGAACGCCCGCTTCCTCGACGGCGGCGATCAGTTTCTCCGGGTCGCTGGCGGTGAAGTGGATGGCGCTCACCGCCGCATCGTGTCCCTTCAGCAGGGCCGCCAGCGCCGCCGCGTCGGCCGCATCGCCGGCGACCGGCACGACATGGGGCAGCGGGGCGATCCGGCCGGGGTCGCGGGCGATCGCGGTCACGGAATGGCCGCGGGCGGAGAGTTCGGCGGTGATGCGCGAGCCGGCCTGGCCGGATGCGCCGACGATGGCGATCTTCATGTCCTGTGTCCTCGTTCTGGAAAGTCCGGGCTCGTCCGCTCCGGGCGTCAGCCCCAGCGCATCTCGCCCTTGGCGACCTTGGCGCCGATCTCGAGCGAGACCGGCATCGCCGCATCGGGATAGCGCTGGCGCATGGCCGCGATCAGGGCGGCGGCGTCGGTCGCCTTGGCCGCCTCCTGCTCGAACGCCACGAGATAGCCGCGCGTGAACGCCACACCCGTCATGTCGGTCGGCCAGCCGGCGACCATGTGGCCCGGCACGACGATGCGGGGCTTGCGTGCGGCGATGCCGTCCAGCGCCTGGAGCCAGGCGCCGCGCTCGGCCGCGGTGGCCGTATCGGCCACCCACGGGTACATCCCGCCGAACACGAGCACGCCCCCGAACACCGCCTGGAGCGACGGCACCCACAGGTAGCGCCCGCGGTCGTTGGTGCCGGGCGTCTCGACGATCTCCAACCGCTGGCCGTCGACGAACAGCGCGTCTGCCGTCGAGGCGGTCGGGAATACGAGCTCGTCGACCGACTGCGGGCCGTTGGCGCCGAGCTTGCCGGCCCAGGCCTTAACCTTGCCGGCGGCCTTGCGCCGCATCAGTTCCACGGTCTGTGGCGCGGCCAGGATCTGCGCCGCGGGGAACGCTTTCCGGATCGGCACGAGGCTGAAATAGAAGTCGGGGTCATTGGCACTGACATAGACGGTGGCCAGCCGCTTGCCCGACTGGCGGATGGCCTCGACCACCGCGGCCCCGTCGGAATAGGTGAAGCCGGCGTCGATCAGGATGGCCTCGGTCGCCCCGGTGAGCAGGACGGGCGCCCGCAGGAAGCCTGCCTCCGACGTGGGAAAGGCCGTCCAGGCCAGCGGCGTGTCCGCGCGGGCGATGCCGGCCGATGCCAGCGGCAGGGCAGCGGCGCCGGCCGCGATCGTCGTCAGCAGCGTACGTCTGGTCAGCATCTGGGCGGTCCTTCCGTGGTCATCCGTCGACCGGGAAGATGGCATTCGCCGGTGGTCGCGATAAGATTGACAGTACGAACAGATTGTCGCCTTGCAGCGCACAACCTATGTCTCTGCCCGTGATCGATCCCAAGAGCCTCAACCGGCTGGTCTATTTCGTCGCGGTCGTGGAAACCCGCGCCTTCACGCGCGCGGCCGAGCGGCTGGGCGTGACCAAGGCCGTGGTCAGCCAGCAGGTGGCTCGGCTGGAGGCCGAGCTTGGCACCAGCCTGCTGGTACGGACGACCCGCCGGGTGGAGCCGACCGAGGCCGGGCGGATGCTGCATGCCCGCGCGGCCACCATCCTGCGCGAGGCAGAGGACGCCTTTGCCGAGCTGGACCACGCCAACAGCGCGCCGCGCGGCACGCTGCGGCTGACGGCGCCCACCGACTACGGCACGATCACCGTCGTCCCGGCGGTGACCGAGTTCCTGCGGCGCCATCCCGCCTGCCGTGCCGAGATCCGCCTGAACGACCGCCGCCTCGACCTGCAGAGCGGCGATCTCGACCTGTCGATCCGCGTCGGCTGGCTGGCCGATTCCAGCATGCATGCCCGCCGCATCGGCCATTTCGAGCAGGTCCTGGTGGCAGCACCGGACTTCGCCGACGACATCGCGAAGATGAGCGCACCGGGCGACCTTGCCACCGTGCCCTTCGTCGCCAACCTGGCGCTGCGCGACCCGCTCGCCTGGCAGTTCGCGCGTGGCGACGGCGAACGGGAGGGCTTTCAGGCATCGGCCGCGATGGCGATCGACACGACCCAGGCCGTCCATGCCGCGGTGCTGTGCGGCGCCGGCCTGTCGGTGCTGCCGGACTTCCTGGTCGCGGCCGACCTGGCGGCCGGGCGGCTGGTAGAGGTGCTGCCGCAATGGCGCCTGCCGTCCGGTGGTATTCATGCCGTGTTCCCGACCGCCCGCTTCCGGCCGTCGCGCGTCGGCGCCTTCGTCGATCTGCTGGCCCAACGCATCGCCCGGCAATCTCAGACAGGGCAGGGGCCGGCGGGTTAGGATCGGGTCCTGCCCAGCCACCTGCCACAGGGGAACTGCCCGCATGCTCGACGATCGCTACTTCGATTCGGCCGGCGTGCCGATCCGCTATGTCGAGGCCGGCGGGGGTGAGCCCGTGATCCTGCTGCACGGCTTTTCCAGCTCGCTCGACGAAGGCTGGGTCGAGCGCGGCGTGGTGGACGAATTGGCCCGCAGCCACCGCGTCGTCGCCTTCGACAGCCGCGGCCACGGCAAGAGCGGCCAGCCGCACGACCCGGCCGCCTACGGGCCGGAGATGGGGCGGGACGCAATCCGGCTGATGGACCATCTGGGCCTGCCGCGGGCCCACGTCATGGGCTATTCGATGGGCGCCCATGTGGCCGCCCAGCTCGTCACGCGCAGCCCGGCGCGCTTCGCCAGCCTGATCCTGGGTGGCGCGGTCGGCCGGCTCGACTGGTCGGAAGCCGACCAGGCCCGGGTGGACATCGAGGCGGCCGAATTGGACCAGGGCCTGCTTTCGTCCCAGATCCTGCGCCTGTGGCCGAAGGACCAGCCGGTCCCGTCGGCCGGGGAACTGAAGGCGATCTCCGCCCGCCGGCTGGCCGGCAAGGATCCGCTGGCCCTGGCCGCCGCCCGCCGCTCCAACCCCGAGCAGGTGGTGACGCTGGCCGACCTGGCGGCGACGCCCGTGCCGTTGCTCGGCATCGTCGGCACCGCCGATCCCTACCGCAAGGACTTCGAGCGGCTGCGCACGGCCCGCCCGGGGATGGAACTGGTGCTGATCGAGGGTGCCGCCCACGGCAACGCGGTAGGCCGGCCGGAATATGTGGCGGCAGTGCGCGGGTTCCTGGCGCGGCAGCCGCCGATGGCGGCTGCCTGACGGTTCAGCCGAGGCCGCTCTTCGGAATCCGGATGCGCACCGTGCCGTCATCGAGCGCGTGGGCCTCGCCGCCGAACTGGCGGGTCAGCGCGGTCATCAGGCGGGTGCCGAGGCCGGTCGAGCGGCCGGCGTCGGTCGCGGTCAGGGCGGCCGCGGCGTCGGTCACGGTCAGCACATAGTCGTCGGCATCGCCGTCGACGAAGCCGACCGCGATGGTGCGCGTGCGGTGCTTGATCGCGGTGGTGACGAGCTGGGTCACGATCAGGCCGAGCGAGACCACGCGGTCGACGGCGACGGGCACGGCCGCCACGTCCAGCGACAACAGGCCGTCTGCCGCGGCGATTCCGAGGGACTGGGCCAGGTCGTCGCAGAGCCGCTGCATGTAGTCGGCCAGGTTGACCAGGCCCGTCGCCTCGTGGCCGTAGAGCCGGTCATGCACCAGCGCGATGGTCGAGACGCGGGCGGCCGCCTCCTCCAACTGCTCGCGCACGAAGGCGTCGTCGGAAGCGCGGGCCTGCATTTCCAGCAGCGAGCGGGTGACGGCCAGGCTGTTCTTCACCCGGTGGTCGATCTCGGACATCAGGATGTGCAGCCGCTCCTCCGTCTCGCGACGGCGGGCCAACTCGCGGCGATGGCCGATCTCGCTCATGGCGGTGGCGGCAAGATCGCTCAGCGTGCCGAGGTCGGTGGTGTTCCAGATGCGCGGATGGTGGTCGATGGCGCAGAATGCGCCCAGCACCGCCCCGTCCGGGCTGGCGACCGGCATGGCGGCATAGCCGATCACCCCCAGCGCACGGACGGCCGGGTTATCGCGCACCCGCGCGTCGAGCCGGGCGTCGTTGATGACCAGCGGTGAGCCCGTCTCGACGACGTGGCGGCAGAAGGAGTGGGTCAGCGGCGTCTGCCGGGCACTGGCCCAGGGCTCCGTCAGGCCGTGCTGGCTGACGAAGAACTGCCGGTCGACATCGACGACGGTGATCAGCGACACCGGCGCCCCCAGCAGGCGGGCGGCCAGCCGGGTGAGCCGGTCGAAGGCAAGCTGGGGCGGCCGGTCGAGCAGCCCGCTCTGCGCCACGGCGTGCAGCCGGTCGCTGTTGTGGATGGCGTCGGCGACGCCCGTCTCGATGGCCACGACCGGTCGTCGTCCTTGTGCTGGATCGGCCCCGACCCGGGATGGTCCCAAGGGTCTCGCCAACCGGGATCATTGACCGGTCCTGGCCCCCGGAGTCGAGCGGAATTTCAGCCCTGCGTCGACCTGCGCAGGCTGCGTTCCATCCAGTCGGCGATCGCGACCATTCCGGCGTCCGTGCCGCGCCGCCCGACGAGCTGAATGCCGAGCGGCAGGCCGTTCGGCCCGCGGCCATGGGGGACATGGACGAGCGGTCCGTGCAGCAGCGTCCACATGCCGTTCAGCGACGGGTCGCCGGTGTAGTCGAGGCCGCGCGGCGCCTCGCCGGCCGAACTGGGCGCCAACACGGCATCCAGGCCGGCGGTCAGCTTGTCGAAGCGCTGGCGCAGTCCCTCGGCGGCGGTCTGGGCTGCCGCCAGGTCACCCGCCGGCCGCGCCTCGGCTTCCGCCAGCAGGTCGGCCAGGCGCGGGCTGATCTGGGCGCGATGCTGCGTCCATTCCCAGCCGAGCGTCTGCAGGGCTTCCATGGTGAAGATGGCGCGGTGGATCTCGCGCATCGGGGCAAATTCCGGCGGCAGGTCGAGCGGCACGATCTCGGCCCCGGCGGCGGCGAGCTGCGCCAGGATCGCATCGAGATGGGCGCGGTAGGCGGGGTCCACCAGGTCCCATAGCGGCGTCCGGCACCAGCCGAGGCGCGGCCGCGCGGGGGCTTCGGCCGGCGTCGTGCCGGACCATGTCTCCAGCAGCAGGAACAGGTCCCGGGCCTCGCGCGCGAAGGCGCCCAGCGTGTCGAACGAGGGCGACAGCGCCATGGTGCCGGCGAGCGGCACGGACCCGCGCGTCAGCTTCATGCCGACGACGCCGCAGAAGGCGGCCGGCCGGATGACGGAGCCCACGGTCTGCGAGCCATAAGCCAGCGGCACATGGCCGTCGGCGACGGAAGCGGCCGACCCGCTGGACGATCCGCCCGGCGTGTGGGCGGTGTTGGCGGGGTTCGTGGTCGGGCCGGGATGGAAGCAGGCGAACTCGGTCGTCACCGTCTTGCCGGGGATGATGGCGCCGGCCGCACGGGCCAGGGTGACGCAGTCGGCATCCATGACCGGGCGGCGCCCGTGATGGATCGGCGAGCCGCGCTCGGCCGGCATGCCGGCCACGTCGAAGATGTCCTTGATGCCGACCGGCAAGCCATGCAGCGGGCCGCTCGCCGGCCGGGCATCGGCCGCCCGGGCCGCCGCGATGGCGCCGTCCGGGTCCAGATGGGTCCAGGCCCGGATGGTGGCGTCGCGGGCCGCGATGCGGGCGAGGCAGGCCCGCGTCAGCGCCTCGGCCGAAAGCTGCCCATCGGCGATGGCGCGGGCCGCCGCGGTGGCGGACAACCTCTCCGGCTGGTCCATGTCGGCCATCGGCCAGCCCCCTCAGAAGAAGGTGCGATAGGCGCCGACCACCTGGTAGGCGTCGTCCACCACCGGCAGCACCTGCCACTTGTCGAAGGTGACGCAGGGGTGGGAGACGCCGAAGCCCACGAGGTCGCCGACCTGGAGCGGGCTGCCGACCGGCACGGTCATGTGGCAGTGCTGGTCGTTGAGGCCGGTGACGGCATGCTCGGGGCCAAGCTCCCCCGGTGCGCCGTCGGCGCCGGGGCGATACCAGGATTGCGCCTGGGGCAGGCCGCCGGTCACGCCGACGTCGCGCTGGCCCATGGTCAGGATCACCTTGCCCGGCTCCGGCCGCGACTGGACATAGGCCCAGACCTCCATCGCCGGCCGCAGCCCCGGCCCCAGGCGGTCGACCAGCGGCGCCCGGCCGCGCACGGCCGCGAAGAAATCGCGATACATCAGTGAATCATGGCTGACGTAGCAGCCGCTGCGCGACACCAGCAGCACCTCGCGATGCAGCCCGGCCCGGCGGAAACGGTCGACGACGATGTCGTAGAAGGCCGATCCGCCGGCGCTGAGGATGATCGGGCCATCCGCGAACAGGCCGCCGGCCTCGGTCGCCGCTGCCATCGCCACCATGCGCCGCAGGAAGGCGTGCACCTGGTCTGCGCATTCCTCGATCGTCTTGCCGGCGACCAGCCCCTCGAACCCCTCGACGCCGCGCAGCTCCAGATAGGGCTCGGCCGCCTTCACGGCGCGCGCGACGGCCAGCGCGGTCTCGGCATTGCGGCAGCCCGTGCGGCCGCCGGCATAGCCCATCTCCAGCAGCAGCGGCAGCGGGCGGCCGATCGGGTCGGCAGCGGCGGCCTTGGCCAGCAGCTCGACCGACGCCACCGAATCGACCAGCGCCAGCAGCTCGAATCCCGGGTCCTGGCGCAGCATGTCGAGCGCGCCGCGCACCGCCTGGCGGCCGATGAGCTGGTTGGCCAGCAGCACCCGGCGCACGCCGTTGCGCCGGGCCACGATCGCCTGGTGGATGGTGCCGACGGTGATGGCCCAGGCGCCATGCTCCACCTGTTCGCGGAAGAGGCCGGGGGCCATCGTCGTCTTGCCGTGCGGCGCCAGCACCGCCCCGGCATCGCCGACGAAGCGCGCCATCCAGTCGAGATTGTGGTCGAGCGCGCTGCGCTTCAGGACGGCCAGCGGCAGCGGCAGGTCCTCGGCCAGCAGGTTCCAGCCCTTCTCCCCGATGGCGCCGATGGGAAAGGGGGCGACGCCGGGCGGCATCCCCTTCACGGTCTCGTCCAGGACGAAGGCGGCGGGATCACCCAGGGGCGGGATCAGGGCCGAGGCGGCTGCGGTCATTGCGGACACGAGAAGTTCTTTCCTTCCAGTCGGCAGCGCCGGACGACGCGGCCTTCGACATCCATCACCGAGGCCTGCCACTCCGCCCCGGCGCGCTCCAGCAGCAGGAACAGGAACCCCTTCTCGGAGGTGCGCTCGACCACCTCCATCCCGGCGATCGCATAGCTGGGCGGGCCGTCGTTGAGCGCGCCGTCGATCGCCGTGCCGCCACCGCCGACGATCACCTGCGACGGCCGCTGGCCGGCGAAGCGGAAGACGTCGAAGCGGTGGATATGGCCCGAGAAGACGACCGGGAACGGATCGGGTCCCAGGCCCTCGCTGGCCGCCAGCAAGGTCTGATTGGTCTCGATCGGCCGGCGCTCCTGCCCCTCGAACCGCCAGATCGCGTAGATCGGGTGGTGGGCCAGCAGCCAGCTCGTGGGCGTGGCCAGGGCGCGGGCCTGCTCGATCTGCGGCCGGTAGCGCTCGATCAGCGGCTGCGGCGGCCGTTGGTCGAGCGCGTGCGCGGTATCCAGCACCACCAGGCTGAAATCGCCCAGCGTGATGCGATAGGGCTCGGTAAAGGCCTCGCAGTCGACCGGCCGCACGCGCGGCTCCAGGTAGCGGTACCAGCCATGGCCGGCGCGCCGACAATCCTCGTGGTTGCCGCGCACCATCACCCAGGGGGCGGTCGCCAGCAGCGGTGCCGCGGGGGTGAAGAAGTCCGCCTGCCAGGTCGCCCAGTTGTAGCCGTAGGGGCTGCCCTCGCAGCCGGCGCTGGGCTGCGGGCAGGGCGATTCACGATAGTGGTAGTCGCCGACATGAATGACGAGGTCGGGCTTCAGGCCGGCTGCCGTCGCCGCCAGCCGGGCGAACGGCCATTCGGCCGGATCGTTGCAGGCCTGGGCGAAGCCGCCGCGGATGCGGCAACCGGTATCGCCCAGCAGCACGATGCGCTGCGGGTCGGGGGGCGGCACCGGCACCGGCCGACCCGCGAAGGTGACGCTCTTGACGATCCCCGGCAGCGGCGCCTCGCAGACCGTGTGCGGATAGTCCTGCCAGGGGCCGACGCGCACCTGCATCGGCCGGTCGAAGTCGTCGTAGCGGATGCGGGGGCAGGCGGCATCCGTGGTGGCCGTGCGCACGACCGCGCCCTGGGGGCCCAGCACGACCCAGGGATGCAGGGTCTCGGCCGCCGCCGCGCCGGCCAGGCCGGCTGCGGCGGCGAACGAAAGAACCGCGTTGCGGATCGCGCGGTTCATCCGGATCAGTTGATCGTCGGCTGGGCGGCGGGCTCGTGCCACCGGCCGCCGGCGACCATGCCGCGGGCAAGCAGGCGCTGCTTGCCCTCCAGCCGCTCGCCCAGCACGTCGCGGTAGCTCCAGTTGCCCTCGGCCAGTTCCAGCACAGAGGCATCGCCGATGCCGCCCTCGATCAGGCGACCCAGCTCCGGGCGCTGCACGGCCTGTCCCGCCGTCTCGGTCGCGCGCCGGATCACCTCGCCCAGCGGCACGCCCAGGCAGACGAACTTCGACAGCGTCACCAGCAGGTCGTAGGCCGGGCCGTGGATCGAGATCTCGTGCACGTCGCTGGAGATGACGTCGGGCAGGAAGCCCGCCGCCAGCATGGCGCGCGTCGTCTTGAAGCCGAAGCTGCCGCCGCCATGGCCGATGTCGAACAGCACGCCGCGTTCGCGCGCGGCCGCGATCTCCTCCCGCACGCGGCCGTCCGGCGTGACCGGCGCGTTGGGGAAGGGGCGGAAGCAGTGGGTCAGCACGTCGCCCGGGCGCAGGCGCTGAATCACCTCCAGCCGGCTCGGCGGCGGGTTGTCGAGGTGGCACATGACGGGCATGCCGACCTCCTCGGCCACGTCGAGCGCCATGTCGAGCGGCGCGATGCCCGACGTGCCGCTGGCCGACCGGCCGACGCGCACCTTGATGCCGACGACGATGTCCCGGTTGGCGGCGGCGACACGCGCGCATTCCCGCGAATCGAGCAGGCGGATGTCGGCGCACTCGCCCACCATCACCGACTGGCTGAAGGCGAAGATGCCGGGATAGGACAGGTTGATGTAGGGCAGGATGCGGATCGGCGAGCCGTCGATCAGGAACTTGCGGAACCCATGCAGCGTGCCGGGACCGGCACTGCCGGCGTCGATCAGCGTCGGCGTCGCCATCTGGCGGGCGACGGAGAGCGGGTCGACGCCGAGCGAGGTGCCGCCCCAGTAGACATGGGTGTGCAGGTCGATCAGGCCGGGGGTGACGATCAGCCCGCGGACATCCTTCACCTCGGCGCCGGACGGCACCGCCAGGTCGGGGCCGATCGCGCGCACGCGGCCATCGGCGAACGCGACGTCGGAAATCTGGTCGATGCCGCGGCCGGGATCGAGCACCCGGCCTCCCTTCAGCACGAGTTCGGTCATGGGTCGGGCGCTCTCGTTCGGTCTGTCTGGTGAAGGGCGGATCAGGCGACTTCGATGATCGCTTCGATCTCGACGGTGATCTGGCCGGGCAGCGAACCCATGCCGACGGCCGAGCGGGCATGGCGACCCTTGTCGCCGAAGACCTCGACGAACAGGTCGGAGCAGCCGTTGATCACCTTGGGCTGGTCGCCGAACTCCGGCATCGCGTTGACCATGCCCAGCACCTTGACGATGCGGGTTACCTTGTCGAGGTCGCCGATGGCGTCCTTGATGACGGCGATCAGCACCAGGCCGACATCGCGGGCGTGCTTGTAGGCCTCCTCGACGGTGACGTCGCGGCCGACCTTGCCGGTCGCACCCGGACCCGGACCCTTGCCGGCGAGGTACAGCAGATTGCCGGTGCGCACGGCATGGACGTAATTGCCGGCGGCGTTCGGCACCGGCGGCAGGGTGATGCCAAGCTCGGCGAGGCGCTTCTCGATCTGCATCGGGGCAGGCTCCGTCAGGGAAATGGTCGGGCGGGAAGCCCGAGCCTAGCAGGCCGGATCGCCGCCGTCAGTCCCGCCCGTGCCCCGATCGGCAGAAACCAGTCTCGCCAGATGCGCGAAATCCTCGACCGACAGCTCTTCGGCCCGGCGCGTCGGGTCGATGCCGGCCCGGGACAGCAGCGCCTCGCCGCCGAGCGGCCGCAGGCTGGCCCGCAGCATCTTGCGGCGCTGGCCGAAGGCGGCCTGGGTCACCCGTTCCAGGGTCGCGCGGTCTGCCGGTGCCAGGGGCTCCGCCCGCGGCACGATCTCGACCACCGACGAGGTCACCTTGGGCGGCGGCACGAAGGCGCTGGCCGGCACGTCGAAGAGCCGGCGCACCCGGCAGGTCCACTGCACGATGACCGACAGCCGGCCATAGTCGCTGTCGCCCGGCTGGGCCAGCAGGCGGTCGGCGACCTCCTTCTGGAACATCAGCACGAAGCCGGCATACTGGTCGGCTCGCTCCAGCCAGCGCAGCAGCAGCGCGGTCGAGACGTTGTAGGGCAGGTTGGCGACGATGCGCCTGGGGGCCGCCGTGCGCTCGACCGGGTCGACGCGCAGCGCATCGCCCATGACGACCTCCAGCCGGCCGGGATAGACGGCTGCGATCTCGGCGAGGGCGGCAGCACAGCGGTCGTCGCGCTCGATCGCCAGCAGGTAGCCGGCACCGCATTCCAGCAGCGCCCGGGTCAGCCCGCCCGGGCCGGGGCCGATCTCGATGACCGTGCCGCTGCCGATGTCGCCCGCCGCCCGGGCGATCCGCCGGGTCAGGTTCAGGTCGAAGAGGAAATGCTGGCCCAGGCCCTTGCGGGCGCCGATGCCGTGGCGGGCGATGACCTCGCGGAGCGGCGGCAGGCTGTCGGGGGCGCTCACTCGGCGGCGACGGGCGGGCGTCCGCGGACCGGGCCGGCGTGGCGGCGGGCGGCGATCTGGCCGGCCATGACCATGGCCGCGCGCAGGCTGCCGGCATGGGCGACGCCGGTGCCGGCGATGTCGAGCGCGGTGCCGTGGTCGGGGGACGTGCGCACGAAGGGCAGCCCCAGGGTGATGTTGACGCCGCCGTCGAAGTCGATCGTCTTCAGCGGGATCAGCGCCTGGTCGTGATACATGCAGAGCGCTGCGTCGTAGCGCGCCCGCGCACGGGCATGGAACATGGTGTCTGCCGGCAGGGGGCCGCGCGCGTCGATGCCCTCGGCGCGCAGGATCTCGATCGCCGGGACGATGATCTCCAGTTCCTCGCGCCCCAGGGTCCCATTCTCGCCGGCGTGCGGGTTGAGGCCGGCCACGGCCAGGATCGGCTCGGCGATGCCGAAATCCTGGCGCAGCGCGTGCGCGGTGATGCGGCCGGCCGTCAGGATCAGGTCGGTCGAGACCATGTCGATGGCGCCGCGCAGCGAACTGTGCACCGTGGCCGGCACCACGCGCAGCTCCGAGCAGGCCAGCATCATGATTGGGTGCACGCCGCCGCCGGCCAGTTCGGCCAGGAACTCGGTATGGCCGGCATGGCGGAAGCCCGCCGCGTAGAGCGTTTCCTTCTGGATCGGGTTGGTGACGACGGCACCGGCCGTGCCGTCCTGGACGGCTGCCACCGCGCGCCGGATCGATTCCAGCACCAGGTGCGCCTGGGCGGGGTCGGGGCGGCCGGGGGTCGGCGTCGGCGCCGCGGACAAGGGCAGCACGGGCAGGGCGCGTGCGAAGACGGCGGCGGCCTCCGACGGATGGGCGATCGTCGCCACGGGCACGTCGAAGCCGACCCGCCGCCCGAGGGCCGCCAGCCGCGCCGGGTCGTCGATGATGAAGAAGGGGGCGTCGCCGGGCTCACGTTCCGCCCAGCATCGGAGCGTGATCTCGCCGCCGATGCCGGCCGGCTCACCCATGGTCAATGCCAGCGGCAGCATGTCGCCCATCCTGGTCAGGCCCGGTCGCGGGTTCAGCTGCGGATATCGATGAAGGCGCTGCGGCGCAGGTCGCGGATGACCCGGCGGGCGACATTCTCCAGGCGCTGCACGGTCAGCGCCTCGGCGATCGCCTCGCGGTCGACCTTCTCTGCGGCCTTCGACTGGGCCTGGCGCTCGCACACCATCAGCACGATGAAGCCGGCATCGGTCTGCAAGGGCGGCGTCGTCTTGCCGACGGGCTGGCTGGCCACGATCTGGCGCAGGCGAGGGGGCATGTCGCCCAGCCGCACCTGGCCGAGATCGCCCGAGAGCGAGCCGGATGCCGCCCGGTCGGCCGTCATGTCGGCACAGTCGCGCACGGTCCGGCTCAGTTCCTCGGCCTGCTGGCGGCGCTGCTGGATGATCTGCGGGCTGGCGCCGGCCGGCACCGGCACGACGATCTGGCGCAGCGACACCATCTGGTCGTCGGCGGCCGCGGCCTGGGCGCCGGCCGGCTGGCGGCGCTCGATCAGCAGCAGGATGTAGTAGCCGCCCGGCATCTTGATGGGACGGCTCAGCTCGCCCGGCTGCATCCCGTCGACGATGGCTTCGAGCTGCGGGTCGAGTTGACCCGGCTGGATCCAGCCGAGATCGCCGCCCTGGGCGGCCGAGGCGGCACGCGAGAATTGCTGCGCCACCTGTGGGAAGCGGACGCCCGAACGCATCTGCTCGATCAGGCGCTCGGCCGTGCGCGCGACCTCGACTTCTTCGCTGGGGTTCTCGACCGGCAGGAAGATCTCGGCGACACGGCGCTCGGGGACGGAGGCGGCAGCCTGGCGCTTCTCGATCGCCTCGTCGATCTCCTCCTCGCTCACGCTGATGCTGCGGGCGTGGCGCCGGCGCATCAGCTTGTTCCACTGGATGTTGGCGCGAAGCTGTTCCTCGGCCGTGCCGCGCGGAACGGAGTTCTGGTCGAGCCAGGCGTAGAACCCGCCCGGGCCCATGCTGTTCTGCGATTCCAGCCGCTTGATGTTGTCGGCCAGTTCCTGCTCGCTCACCCGGATCGAGGCACGGGCCGATTCCTGGGCCTGCAGGCGCTCGTCGATCAGGGTGCGCAGCACCTGGGCACGCATGCGGTCGACGTTCTCTGCCGTCGGCGGCTGGCCGGAGGCAGCCAGCACCAGGCGCACGCGGGCGTCGACGTCGTGGGCCGTCACGATGTCCTCGTTCACCACGGCCGCGATGCGGGTCGAAGCCTGCTGGGCCAGCAGCGGGGCCGCCGGCTGGACGAGGAGGAGCGGGGCCAGAAGCAGCAGCGACGCCGCCGCCCGGCGGCCATGGCGAAGGATGGAAAAGCCGGAAGGCATGCGCATCAGAGGAAATCCACCCGTGGCAAGCCGAACTCGCCAAGATTCTTGAAGTAGAGGCGGACGAGGATCGCGTCCGACGGCTCGATGTCGAGATCCTGCGTCCGGGTGCGGCGATAGCTGATCACGACCGTGAGGCAGTCATCCTCATACTTGGCGCCCAGCGTCGAATCCAGCACGTCGCCACCGTTCTTCAGGTCGATCGTGCTCTGGCCGAAGAGCGACCAGAACTGGCTGATCCGGGCCGATGCGCCGAGGCCCAGCTCCTCGCGCTTGCCGGTGACCGGCTCGTTCGGCGGCGCGTCGAGGAAGATGTAGCTGCCATAGAGCTTCAGCCAGGAGGGGCCGCCGGAGGCGCCGATCTCGTGCCGTCGCGCGGCCAGATTGTCCTTGTCGAGGCGGAAACGGTAGAGCAGGTCGAGATATTCCCACGGCGACACGACGAACCGGCCGACGATGTCCGAGCGCTTGTCCTCCGCGCCCGAGCCGATCGGCATCGCCCGGTTTTCCTGCAGGCTGTAGCTCTGGGCGATGAAGGTGCGCACGCTCATGCCGCCCGGCAGGTAGGCGCCGAGGTTGAGGCCATAGGCCACCCGCTGCCCGCTGTCGAAGCGGTCGAGGCCGGGGAAGCGGTTGGGCCGCATGATGTTCACGTCGTTCAGCTCGAAGCCGAGGCTGTCCTCGTTCGGCACGCTGTTCTGGCGGCCCAGCACGGGCGATGCCGCGAACATGGCCACCGGCTCGATCAGGTACTGCACGCCCGGATCGTTGCGGACCCAGGGGTAGCTCCAGTTCACCGAAAGCTGCGGCAGCAGGCGGGCCGTCGTGGCGTCGCGCGTCGGGCTGGCGTCGCCCAGCGCTGCATCCACCGCCAGGTCGTTCGCCCAGTAGGCATCGCCACGCATGGTGGCGGCGAAGGTGTAGCGGTCGCCGAGCGAGGACTGCCATGGCATCTGCCAGCCGCCGTTGATCGACAGGCGGCGGCTGTCGGTGCCGTCCTCGCGCATCAGGTTCAGGATGTTGGCGTCGGCCGACCAGTAGGCCCCACGCTCGTTGGGCTCGCCCAAATAGTGGACGTTGGCGACGGGGGCCACCACCGGCTGCCGGCTTGCGCGATCCTCCGGCCGCAGGCCCTGGAAGGCATAGGCGCTGACGTCGGCGTAGCTGCGGCCGCGGAAGCCCTCCACGAAGGCCCGCGTCGTCAGCGACTCCTCGGAGCCATAGCCGTAGCGCCGCATGTAGGTCTTGTCGGTCGTCCGCGCCAGGTCGAGGCCGGCGCGCCAAGTGTCGTCGAGGTCGATGCGGGCCTTGCCCTTCACATGGCCGCGGAACTTGTCGGTCGAGGTGACGGGGGCATCCTTGGTGCCGGTGGTGCGGTCCGCCACCGTGGCGCTGGCGCCGATCTCGTAGAAGCCGTTGCGCAGCCTCTGGCGCAGTTCGCCGCCGACCACCAAGCCCTGCTGGCTGGTGACGATCGGCTCGAACGTGAAGTCCATGCTGTCGGAAATGACGAAATAGTACGGCACGCGGGCGAACACGCCGAGGTCTGTCTTGGCGCCGACGGTGGGGGCAAGGAAGCCGCTCTGCCGCTTCACCGTCGGGTCGGGATGCGAGAAATAGGGCGTGTAGGCCACCGGGATGCCCATGATCTCCATGGTCGCGTCGCGGTACTGGACCGTCTTGCGCTCCTGGTCGTGGATCACGCGGGCGGCCCGGATCTGCCACATCGGCGGCCGGGTCGGGTCGGTCTTGCACAGCACGCAGGGCGAATAGACGCCCTGGTCGAGTTCGGTGCGGTTGCCGTTGCTGCGGGTGGCATCGTTGCCAGCCATGCGGCCGCCATCGGTCATCAGCATGCGGACGTTGCGCACGAAGCCGTCGCGCAGCCCCTCCTGCAACTCGACATAGTCGGCGAAGATGACGTCGCCGGTCGGCTCCAGGATGCTGACGTTGCCCGATGCCGTCGCGGTGTTGGTGCGCTGGTTATAGGACACGACGTCGGCCATCAGCGTGCGCTGGTCCTGGGTCATCTCGACCTTGCCGCGCGCCACGATGATGCCCAGCTCGTTGTCGTGCGACAACTCGTCGGCCGAGAACAGCACCGGCTGGGTCGTGTCCTGCTTGACGCCGCCCGCGCCGGGCAAGGTGATGCCCTGGCCGGTGCGCTGTTGCGGCGTCTGGGCCACGGCACTGCCCGCAGCAAGCGGCAATAGCGCGATGCCGGCCAGCAAGCAGCAGAAGGCACCGGCCAGTCCGGTGGCGATGGGGCGGGAAGGGCGCATGTCGTCAGCCATCTTCGGCGTGTAGCAGAATCGACGCGCCTATCAAAAGGCATACGCCGGCGGGGGTCCAGGCGGCGAGGGCGATCGGGATGTTGGCGGCGAGACCGAGCGCGAACACGACGTCCGACAGAAAGTGCAGCAGGAAGCCCGTAAGCACCCCGCCCAGGATGAGCCAGGTGGTGCCGCCGCGGCGCGTATGGCGCAGGGCGAAGGTGGCGGCGATCAGCACCAGCGCACCCAGCAGGATCGGCTGGGCCAGCAGGGAGTGCCAGTAGAGCCGGTGGCGGTGGGCGGAGAAGCCGGCCGTCTCCAGCAGGGTGATGAAGCTGGGCAGTTCCCAGAACGAGATCGTCTCGGGTGCCGCGAAACTGTCCTGGAGCCCACGCGTCGTCATCGTCGTGGGCAGGACGACCTCACCCACCGGCACGGCGGACTGCCCGGGCGTCCACGACCAGGCGTCGAAGAGGCGCCAGCTCTGTTCCTCGAGCCGGGCGCTGGCGGCGTCGTAGCGACGGGCCAGCCGGTCGTTCTCGCGGAATTGCAGGACCGTGACTTCGAGCAGCCGCCCGTCGTCCGGGGCGACGCGGAGGGAATGGATGATGGTCGGCCCCTCCTCGTCGTTCTGGCGCAGCCACAGCCCGGTACGCGACAGGGCCAGATCGCTGGTGCGTCCCTTCAGCACCCGGCTCTCCAGCCCGTCATAGCGGTTGCGCAGGATCGAGGCCACGGGATTGAAGACCGTGACCGCCAGGATGCCGATGACGAACGCCACCAGGACGGCCGGGGCCAGGAACTGCCAGGCGGAAACCCCGGCGGCGCGGGCGACCAGCAGCTCGCTGCTGCGGGTCAGCCGCCAGAAGGCCAGCATGCTGCCGAACAGCATGGCGAACGGCAGGATCTCCTGTGCCAGGTAGGGCAGCTTGAAGATCGCCATCTGCAGCAGGATGGGGACGGTCGCTTCGGCCTTGCTGCCCGACCGGCGCAGCAGCTCGACGATGTCGATCACGAAGGCGACGCCGACCATCCCCACGAAGACGCCGCCGCACCAGGCGGCGAACTGCCGGGCGATGTAGCGCGAAAGGGTGGGGGAGATGCTCATGCCGCCGGCGCTGCCGCGGGCGCCGCGTGCCGCCGGCCGCGCGGCCGCAGCATCAGGAAGATCCCGGCCGCCATCGGCAGCAGCAGGTTCAGGTGCATCAGGGGCAAGAGGGCCGGCGTCTTGTTGGCGAGGTTGTTGAACGCGATGTTGCCGACCTGCACCCCGAAGGCGATGCCGATGGCGCCCATCAGCCGCCAGGTCTGTCCGCGCCGGTTGAATTCGCCGCCCAGCAGACAGCCCAGCGCCAGCAGGGCATAGGCGAAGGGATAGAGCGGGGCCAGGATGCGCTGGTGCCCCTCGACCATCAGGCGGTGGCCGTAGTAGCGGTCGGCCTGGGTGCCGGACGGGAAGAACAGCTCCGGCAGGTAGCGTTCCTGCGGCTCGTGCCAGCGCGCACCCGGCGCGTCGCGCACGTCGCCCAGCTCTATGATGTAGCGGTCGAAGGCCAGCACCGACAGGCGGTGGGTCTTGCGGTCGAGCTCCTGGCGGGTCCCGTTCATCATCACGATGCGCGGGCCGGAGTCGGTCTGGGCCAGCGCCCCGCGCTCGGCCGTCAGCGTCGCCGGCCGGCCATCGACGCGCTCGTCCTGGATCATCAGGCCCAGAAGCTCCCCCGATGGCGATTGCTGGCGGATATAGACCGTGACCTTGTCGGTGATGCTGTTGAAGACCCCTTCCTGCAGCAGGATCGAGGCGAAATTGTTGCGGATCTCGAACTGCAGGTCCTTGAAGGCGCGGAACGAGGTCGGCAGGAAATAGAGGCTGAGGGCAAAGCCCAGCAGGCTGGCGGTGGCCGCCACCAGCAGGGCGGGCCGCGCCAGGCCCATCTGGCTGACGCCGGTCGCCCGCAGCACCACCAGCTCGCTGTCGGTGATGAGGCGATGGTAGGTGAAGAGGATCGCGGCAAAGGTCGCGATCGGCAGCACCACCTCAAGGAAGCGCGGCAGCAGCAGCAGCGCCAGATAGAGGAACGTGCCCACGGAGACGCCGCGGTTGACGATCAGCTCGATCAGCCGCAGCGATTGGGACAGCCAAATGGCAAAGCACAGCCCGATCGCGATGAAGGCGAGGACCGTCAGACACTGGCGGTAAACGTAGCGATCGATGCCCAGCATGACCGCCCGATTATAGGAAGTGCGTCCGCGTCGCGGATAGAAGCAAATATCCGGGCCTGCGGTTGACAGCGGGGAGCGGCGGGGTCTATCCGGGCCGGTCGTTCCGATCGCCCGATCCGCCTATTGCTGGAGACCCCCATGGAAATCCGTTTCGCCAACGCCGCGGCCCCGAAAGCGGGCGCCCTGGCACTGCTGGTCCACGAAGGCCGCGTGCTGACCGAGGCTGGCCGGGCGATGGACGAGGCGACCGGCGGGGCGCTGGTCCGCGCCATGGAAGCCAGCCGATTCGAGGGCAAGCGCGACCAGCAACTGGTCATCGTCGCCCCGGCCGGGGTCGCGCTGACGCGGATCGTGCTCTGCGGCGCGGGCAAGGCGGGTGAGGCCGATGCCGCCCGCTACCAGGCGCTGGGCGGCGCGGTCGCGGCCGCCTTCAACGCCGCTGGCGACAAGGAAGGCACGATCCTGATCGACGGTGTCGAGGGCGAGAAGTCCGACCTGGCCGAGGCGGCGGCCGAGGCGGCGTTCGGCGCGCGGATGCGCAGCTATCGCTTCGACAAGTACCGCACCACCGAGAAGCCCGAGAAGAAGCCGACGCTGGAGCGCCTGACGATCGCGGCGACCAATTCCGCCAAGCGCGTCTATGCCGCCCGTGAGGCGGTGGCCGACGGCGTGTTCCTGACCCGCGACCTGGTGTCGGAGCCGGGCAACATTCTTTATCCTGAAACCTTAGCCGATGCCGCCAAAGCCTTGAAAAAGGATGGTGTTACGGTTGAAGTGCTGGATGAGAAGGCGATCCGCAAGCTGGGCATGGGGGCGCTGATCGGCGTCGCCATCGGCAGCGTCCGGCCGCCCCGCGTCGTCGTCATGCAGTGGAACGGCGGCCGCAAGGGCGAGGCGCCGATCGCCTTCGTCGGCAAGGGCGTGACGTTCGACACCGGCGGCATCTCGATCAAGCCGGCCGGCGGCATGGAAGACATGAAGTGGGACATGGCCGGCGCCGGCGTCGTCATCGGTCTGATGCGGGCGCTGGCCCGGCGCGAGGCGGCGGTGAATGCCGTTGCCGTGGTGGCGCTGGTCGAGAACATGCCGTCGGGCTCGGCCCAGCGGCCGGGCGACGTCGTCACCTCGATGTCGGGCCAGACCATCGAGGTCCTGAACACCGACGCCGAGGGCCGGCTGATCCTGGCGGACGCCTGCTGGTACTGCCAGGACCGCTTCAAGCCGCAGGCGATGATCAACCTGGCGACCCTGACCGGGGCCATCATCGTGGCCCTGGGCGACCATCATGCCGGGCTCTTCTCGAACGACGACACGCTGTCGGAGCGCTTGGCCGCTGCCGGCAAGTCGGTCGGCGAGCAGCTTTGGCGCCTGCCGCTGGCGGACTACTACGACAAGCAGATCGACAGCGACATCGCCGACGTGAAGAACATCGCCGCCAACCGCGGTGCCGGCAGCATCATCGGCGCGCAGTTCATCCAGCGCTTCGTCAACAAGGTGCCGTGGGCCCATCTCGACATCGCCGGCGTCACCTGGTCCAAGGCCGACACGGCGATCACGCCCAAGGGTGCGACGGCCTTCGGCCTGCGCCTGCTCGACCGACTGGTCGCCGACCATTACGAAGGCAAGTGACGGATATCGGCTTCTACCACCTGACCCGCACCCCGCTCGAACGCGCGCTGCCCCGCCTCCTGGAGAAGGTGGCGGGGATCGGGCGGCGGGCGGTGGTGTTGGCCGGGTCGACCGAGCGCGTCGAGGCCTTGAACGCGCTGCTGTGGACCTATGACCCGGACAGCTTCCTGCCGCACGGGTCGGCCGCCGACGGCAATGCGCCGCAACAGCCGATCTGGCTGACCGCGGCCGACGAGAACCCCAACCAGGCGACGGTGCTGGTGCTGGTAGACGGCATGTCGTCGTCGCGGCTGGCGGACTACGAGCGCTGCCTCGACCTGTTCGACGGCAACGACCCCGAGGCGGTGGCCACCGCCCGCGATCGCTGGCGGACGGCCAAGGATGCCGGCCACAAGCTCACCTACTGGCAGCAGACCGAGCAGGGCGGCTGGCAGGCCAAGGGCTGAGGGCCAAGGGCTGAGGTCGACCTTCGCCAGGTTCAGGGCGGCCTTCTTCGCGACTTCCCGTCGCGGTCGGTTGCGGTGCGTATGGGCCGTCGCTATAACCCCGCGACTTTTCATCCCCGAGAAAGAGAATCTCCATGGCGGTCGAACGCACGCTCTCGATCATCAAGCCGGACGCGACCCGGCGCAACCTGACGGGCAAGATCAACGCCCGGTTCGAAGAGCAGGGCCTGCGCATCGTCGCCCAGAAGCGGCTCCAGCTCAGCCGCGCGACGGCCGAGAAGTTCTACGGCGTGCATGCCGAGCGTTCGTTCTTCGGCGAACTCTGCGATTTCATGATCTCCGGCCCGGTAGTGGTGCAGGTCCTGGAAGGCGAGAACGCCGTCGCCCGCAATCGCGAGATCATGGGTGCCACCAACCCGGCGAACGCCGCGGCCGGCACGATCCGCAAGGACTTCGCCGAATCGATCGAAGCCAACTCGGTCCATGGTTCGGATTCGGCCGAGAACGCGGCGACCGAGATCGCGTTCTTCTTCGCGCAGACCGAGATCGTCGGCTGATGCCGGCGGCCGCGTCGCCGGTCCCTGCCGGGACGGCGACGCGGCCGGTTCGTTAGATCAGGAAGATCGCCATCAGGGCGAGCAGCGCGATGACGATGGCCGTCGTCCAGGTCGAGAAGCGAACGAACGAATTCCAGAACTCGCGATGCTCGCGCTCTACCGCTTCGAACTTGTTGGCCGCCATCAAAATCCCCATTCGTTTCCCAGAGACCGAAACCTGCTACCGAACCGCCGGCCGATTGGCAAGGCGGATCAGGCCGCCGTCGGTACGAGCACCGGCGCTGCCGGCCACCCGCCGCCGCTGACCAGCGTGCGTTCGCCCGACACCGTTACCCGCCCGTCGGCGATCAGGCGCACCGCCAGCGGATAGGCGGCATGCTCGGCCGTCAGGATACGGTCGGCCAGCCGGCTCTCGTCGTCGTCCGGCAGCACCGGCACCATCGCCTGGACGATGATCGGCCCGGCATCCATCTCGTCGCGGACATAGTGGACGGTGCAGCCCGACAGGCGCACGCCGGCGTCGATCGCCTGCTGCTGCGGGTGCAGCCCCTTGAAGGACGGCAGCAGAGACGGGTGGATGTTGATCATCCGGTCGAACCAGGCGGCGACGAAGCCGGTCGTCAGCAGGCGCATGAAGCCCGCCAAGCATACCAGCGCGACCTCGGCCTGGCGCAGGCGGGCATCCACCGCCGCATCGAAATCGGCCCGGCTGGCGAACTGCCGGTGCGGGATGACCGCCGTCGCGATGCCGGCCGCCTCGGCCCGGGCGATGGCCTGGGCATCGGCCCGGTTGCTGATGACGACCGCGATCTCGGCCGGGAAGGCCGGGTCGCGGCAGGCGTCGATCAGGGCCTGGAGGTTGCTGCCGCGCCCGGAGACCAGGACGCCCAGCTTCAGCCGGGCCATCGCTCGGCCAGGCTGCCCACGGTGCATCCGGGCGCGCCAGCGTCCCGGCGCACCGTCGTGCCGATGCGATGGGCGGCGACGCCGTCGGCCGCCAATTGCGCGACGATGCGCTCGGCCTCGGCCGCTGCCACGACGACGACCATGCCGATGCCGCAGTTGAAGGTGCGCGCCATCTCGGCCCCGGCGATGTTGCCGGCCTGGGCCAGCCAGTCGAACACCGGCGGCATCGGCCAGCGCTGGGTGTCGACCGACACGGCGACGTCCGCCGGCAGCACGCGCGGCACGTTCTCGACCAGCCCGCCGCCCGTGATGTGCGCCAGCGCCTTGACGCCGCCGGAGCGTACGGCGGCCAGGGCCGGCTTCACATAGATCCGGGTGGGAGTCAGCAAGGCCTCGCCCAGCGTGCGGTCGGGGTCGAACGGGGCGGGGTCGTTCCAGCCGAGCCCGGCCGCGGCCGCGACCCGGCGCACCAGCGAGAACCCGTTGGAGTGGACGCCGTCCGAGGCCAGCCCGAGCACGACGTCGCCGACGCCGACCGTGGTGCCGTCGAGTGCCTCGCCGCGCTCGACCGCGCCCACGGCAAAGCCCGCCAGGTCGAAGTCGTCACCCTGGTAGAGGCCCGGCATCTCGGCCGTCTCGCCGCCGACCAGCGCGCAGCCGGCCTGGCGGCAGCCCTCGGCGATGCCGGCGATGATCGCCCGGCCACGCTCGACATCGAGCCGGCCGGTGGCGAAATAATCCAGGAATAGCAGGGGTTCGGCACCCTGGACCACCAGGTCGTTGACGCACATCGCCACCAGGTCGATGCCGATCGTCTCCAGCCGGCCGGTGTCGATGGCGATCTTCAGCTTGGTGCCGACGCCGTCGGTGGTGGTGACCAGGATGGGGTCGCGGAAGCCCGCGGCCTTCAGGTCGAACAGGGCCCCGAAGCCGCCCAGGCCGGCATCGGCCCCCGGGCGGCGGGTGGCTCGGGCGAGCGGCTTGATCGCCTCGACGAGCGCGTTGCCCGCGTCGATGTCGACCCCGGCGTCGCGATAGGTATGGCTGCTGATGGCGTCCTCGCCGCATATGGGGTACAGAACGGCGGCCCGCCGCGCCCGGGTCACGCATGCCCCATGGACGCGGGCCAAGGGCCAGCGCCGGCCGACAATACCGGATCGGAGAACCATTGCAATGATCCGCCAGCGCCCTGCCTCCCGCCTATCGCTCGCTCTCGCCCTGGCCTTCGGCCTCGCTACCGGTCCGCTGGCGATGCCGGCCGCGGCCAGCGACCTGTTCACCATTCCCGCCAATGCCGTCGACGTCACCGCGGCCACCGCCGTCCAGGCGCGCGAGCGCGCGCTGGCCGACGCCCAGCAGGCGGCCGCCCGCAAGCTGATCGAGCGCCTGGTCGTCCCGGCCGGCGGCACGCCGCCCAGGCTGTCGGCCGCCCAGGTCGCGACCCTGGTGCAGGATGTGGAGATCGCCGACGAGCGGGTGTCGGCGGTGCGCTACATCGCCAACGTGACCGTCCGCTTCCGGCCCGACGCCGTGCGCAGCTTCCTGCGCGACCAGGGCATCGTCTTCAGCGAGCGCGCGGCGACGCCGATCCTGGTCCTGCCCGTCCTCGACCAGGGCGATGGCCCGATGCTGTTCGACGATCGCAACGGCTGGCTGCGGGCCTGGGCCGACCGGCCGGCGGGCGGCGGGCCGCCGCTGGCGGTGCCGCTGGGCGACCTGGCCGATGTCGGTGCCTTGACGGCCGGCCAGGCCCTGTCGATCGACCGACCACGCATTGCCGCATTGGCGCGCCGCTACGGCGCCGACGAGGTGGCGATCGTGCGCGCGGCACCGGCCGCTGGCGGGAATGTGGCGGTAACCATCACCCGCGTGGCCGGCGACGGCCCGGCGCGTGTGGCTCGCTCCAGCCATGCCGATCCGGCCGGTGACTTTGCCGGGCCGCTGCGCGCCACCATCGCTGCCCTGGAACGGCCGCTGGCGCCGGCCACGCCACCGCCAGCAGCAGGCACCCCCGCTATTGGCCAGGGCGGCGCCGACCTCGCGACCGCGCCCGCCGGTTCGGCCGAAGAGTGGATCGCGCTCCGTCGCCGTATTGCCGAGACGCCGGGGGTGGAACGGGTCGACATCGTGGCGCTCGGGGGCGGCAAGGCGCGGGTGCGCATCACCCACCGCCTGGATGCCGACCGGCTGCGCCAGGCCATGGGCGCGCTCGGGGTGCAGGTGGATGCCCCGCAGCCCCTGTCGCCACCGCCCGCCGCCCAGCCGCTGCCCGCCGCGCGCCCGCCATCGGCCCCCGTGCCACTGGCGCCGACGCCGCTCGTGCCCGCGATGCCGCGCGGATAGGCACCCGGCCTTGTATCTCGCCAACATCATCACCCTGGGCCGGCTGCTTTCGGTCCCGGTCATCGTCTGGCTGATCCTCGATGGATCCATGTTGCCGGCATTCGCGTTGTTCGTGGCGGCCGGCATTTCGGACGCGGTCGACGGCTTCCTGGCGCGCCGTTTCGACCAGCGCTCGGAACTGGGCGGCTACCTTGATCCCCTGGCAGACAAGGCGCTGCTGGTCGGCGTCTATGTCACGCTGGGCCATGTCGGCCATTTGCCGGCCTGGCTGGTGATCCTGGTGGTCTTCCGC
This sequence comes from Stella humosa, assembly GCF_006738645.1. GTDB lineage: Bacteria > Pseudomonadota > Alphaproteobacteria > ATCC43930 > Allostellaceae > Allostella > Allostella humosa. The sequence goes on from NZ_AP019700.1 coordinate 2,018,172, forward strand.
GATGTCCTCATCATCGGCGGGGCGATCTTGCTCTACATGTTCACCGAGGCCCTGCAGATGGCCCCACTCACCGTCAGCAAGGTGAATACGGCAGCCCAGATCGTCCTGGCCGCCGTGGTGCTGGGCACCATGGGGCTGGCGATCGACGATGGTGGCGTGGTGCGGGCCCTGGTCTATGCGGTGGGGGCGACGACGGCGCTGTCGGGTGCCGCCTACATCGTGCAGTGGAGCCGGCACGTCTCCGAGCCGGGGAACAAGCGCCCATGACGATCGCTGGCCGGCGGACTGTCCGCATCTGGGTGGGGTTGCTGCTGGCGACGGTGCTGGCGCTCTATCTCGTCAGCGATGTCCTGTTCCCGTTCGCCGTCGGCCTGGTGGTCGCCTACATCCTCAGTCCCTTCGTCGATCGCCTGGCGCGCTACGGTGTGCCGCGCTGGCTTGGCACGCTGGTGGTGGGCGGCGTCTTCATCCTAGCGGCCGTGGCAGCCGTGCTGGTCGTGGTGCCGCCGCTGGTCGACCAGTCGGTTGCCCTCGTCGCGCGCATGCCCGAGATCGCCGAGGCCCTGCGCAATCGCCTGGTGATTGTCGGCGATGCCGTGCGCGAGCGGCTGGGCCCCGACCAGGCGGCCGAGATGGAATCCTTCATCACCCAGCACCTGGGCACCGTCGCCACCTGGGCGGCCGGCATGCTGGGCGGCATCGTCGGCAGCGGCCTCGCCATCTTCAACGCCATATCGCTGGTGTTCATCACCCCGATCGTGGGCTTCTACCTGCTGCGCGACTGGCACCACATCATGGCGGCCCTGGATGCCAACGTTCCCAAGTGCCATGCGGCGGACGTCCACGAACTGGCGATCGAGGTAGACCTGCGCCTGGCCGGCTTCCTGCGTGGGCAGGGGGTCGTCTGCCTCAGTCTGGGGGCCTTCTACGCCATCGGCCTGTCGCTCGTAGGGCTCGATTTCGCGCTGGCCATCGGCATTTTCTCGGGCCTCGTATCCTTCATCCCGTTCGTCGGGTCGATCTCCGGCCTGGTGCTGTCGCTGTCGGTCGCGCTGGTGCAGTTCCCGGACTGGACCTCGGTCATCATCGTGGCCGCGGTCTTCTTCGCCGGCCAGGCGATCGAAGGCAACGTGCTGACGCCCCTGCTGGTGGGCGACCGGGTCGGGCTGCATCCGGTGTGGGTCATCTTCGCGCTGCTGGCGGGCGGGGCCGTGTTCGGCTTCGTCGGCCTGCTGCTGGCGGTGCCGGCCGCGGCCGTGCTGGGCGTGCTGGTCCGCTTCACGCTGGAGCGCTACCGCGCCAGCACCCTCTTCAACGGCCAGCCCGACGCGTGAGCGGGCCGCGCCAGCTGCCTCTGCCGCTGGCGCACCGGCCAGCACTGGCGGCCGACGACTTCCTGGTGGCCGAGGGCAACCGCGCCGCCGTCGCCTGGCTCGATCGCTGGCCGGACTGGCCGGCCCCGGCGCTGACCATCATCGGGCCGGAGGGGGCGGGCAAGACCCACCTGGCACGCATCTTCGCCGAGCGTACCGGCGCGCCGATCTTCGAGGGCCGCCGGCTGGCACGAGCCGCCCTGTCGCCGCTGGTCGAGGGCGCGCCCGCCGCCGTCGTCCTGGACGACGGCGACCAGGTGCCGGACTGGACCATCCTGTTCCACCTCTACAACATCCTGGCCGGGCGGGCAGGGCACCTGCTGATCATGGCGCGATCGGCCCCGTCGCGCTGGCCGATCGACCTGCCCGACCTGCGCTCGCGCCTGCTGACGGCGCCGGTGGCGGCCATCGAGCCGCCTGGTGACGAACTGCTGGCGGCCGTCCTGGCCAAGCACTTCTCCGACCGCGGCATCGCCGTCGATCCCGACGTCGTCGGTTTCCTGGCGATCCGCATCGAGCGCTCGTTCGCCGCCGCCCAGTCGGTGGTGGGCGTCATCGACCGCCACGCGCTGGCGGTCGGGCGGCGCATCACCCTGCCATTGGTGCGAGCGGCATTGCCTGAACTCGTCCGCGACGCCGATGATCGGCGCGCCGGTCTAGAATCGAATCAACGCCACGAATCACACTGACGGAGGGAAAGATGGATCTGGGCTTGAAGGGGAAGACCGCGCTCGTGTGCGCGGCCAGCAAGGGGCTGGGCAAGGGATGCGCCGTGTCGCTGGCGCGCGAGGGCGTGGACGTGACCATCCTCGCCCGCGGCGTCGAGGCGCTGGAGGCGACGGCCAAGGAGATCCGCGAGGCGACCGGGGCCAAGGTCACGACGCTGGCCTGTGACATCACCACGCCCGAGGGACGCCAGAAGGCGCTGGCCGCGTGCCCGGCGCCCGACATCCTGGTCACCAATGCCGGCGGCCCGCCGCCCGGCGACTTCCGCCAGTGGGGCGAGGCCGAGTGGCTGGCCGCGCTCAAGGCCAACATGCTGACGCCGATCGAACTGATCAAGGCGACGATCGACCCGATGATCCAGCGCCGCTTCGGCCGCATCATCAACATCACGTCGGGCGCGGTGAAGATGCCGATCGACGTGCTGGGCCTGTCCAACGGCGCCCGCACCGGGCTGACCGGCTTCTGCGCCGGCCTCGCCCGCCAGGTGGCCCAGCACGGCGTCACCATCAACAACCTGCTGCCCGGCCCGTTCGATACGGACCGCCTGCGCACCAACACCCGCTTGGCGGCCGAGAAGTCCGGCAAGCCGGTCGAGGAGGTGTGGAACCAGCGCATGATGCAGAACCCCTCGCGCCGCTTCGGCACGGTCGAGGAATTCGGCGATGCCTGCGCTTTCCTGGCCAGCAGCCAGGCCGGCTTCATCACCGGCCAGAACCTGCTGATGGACGGCGGTCACTTCCCCGGCACGCTGTAGGCGCCGGGCCTCAGTCGAGGTCGCGGGGCGCCCGGCAGACGACCAGGCGTCCCGCATTCTCGGCCAGGTCCCGCCAGACGCCGGCAACCGCAAAGCCGGCCAGGGCGGCGGTCGGAAAGCGGCTCGCCAGCCGTTCTCGATCGACGGCCGCACCCGATCCCGCCACGGCCAGCGCCAGTTCGTGCAGGCCCGGATTGTGCCCGATCACCAGCACGCTGCCGGCCGCGGCCGGCACGGCGCGAATCGCACCGAGCAGTCTCTCCGGCGAGGCGAGGTAGAGCGCGCGCTCGATCCGCAAGTCGGCGCTGGGCGGCAGGCCGGGGCGGAGCTGCTCCAGCGTCTCCTGCGTGCGCCGGGCGGCTGAACAGAGGATCACCACCGGCGACGGCAGGGCCATGCCGGCCAGCACGCCGGCCAACGCCTGGGCGGCGTCGCGCCCGCGCGGGGCGAGCGGCCGGTCGAAATCATCCATGCCGGCGGATGCGGCTGCCGCCTTGGCGTGGCGGAGCAGCAGGAGGGTGCGCGTTTCGGCCATCGGCCGTCAGTAGCGCGGACCGAGGCCGCGCGGCAACCCGGAGCCGTGCCGCGCCCGCCATGACTCCGTCACGTTGGCCGGCTACGATGGGCGCATGTCTGAAGAATCCGCCGCCCAGCACGCCGCCACCCAGCCGGTCGCCACCCAGCCAGTCGCGACCCAGCAGGTGGGCGATCCCAAGCCCGCGCGCGCCAGCCGGCGCCGTCTGCCGCCGCCGCCGGCCGCTCCGTCCTCGCCGACCTGGCCGTCCAATCGCTTCATCAACCGGGAACTGTCCTGGCTCGCCTTCAACGAGCGGGTGCTGGCGGAATCGGCCAACCTGCACCATCCGCTGCTGGAGCGGCTGCGCTACGTCTCGATCTCGGCCGGCAACCTGGACGAGTTCTACATGGTGCGGGTCGCCGGCTTGAAGGGGCAGATCCTGGCGGGCGTCGAGGCACCCAGCCAGGACGGGCTGACACCGGCACAGCAGCTCGCAGCCCTGACCCAGCGCGCGCTGGGCCTGATGGCCGGCCAGCAGGAGCGCTACCGGGCCCTGCGGCAGGAACTGCGCGAGGCCGGCGTGTCCGTCGTCGATCCGGGCGAGCTGACAGCCGACGAGATGGCGTTCCTCGCCACCCGTTTCCGCGAAGAGACGTTCCCCGTGCTGACGCCGCTGGCGGTCGATCCGGCTCATCCGTTTCCGTTCATCCCCAACCTCGGGCTGGGGCTGGTGCTGGCGCTGCGCCGGCGCACCGACGGCGAGCAGATGCAGGCGATCATCCTGCTGCCGCAGCAGTTGGGCCGCTTCGTGCGCCTGCCGGGGCCGGAGATCCGCTTCCTGGCGATGGAGCAGTTCATCGGCCTCTTCCTCGACCGCCTTTTCCCCGGGTTCGACGTGCTGGGCCGCGGCACCTTCCGCATCCTGCGCGACAGCGAGGTCGAGATCGAGGAGGAGGCCGAGGACCTGGTGCGCCTCTACGAGTCGGCCCTCAAGCGGCGCAAGCGCGGCCATGTCATCCGCCTGGGCGTCACCGCCGACACCAGCGAGGCGCTGCAGGCCTTCCTGGTCGAGCAATTGCACGTGGTGCCCGATGACATCTTCGCGGTCGACGGGCTGGTCGGCCTGGTCGACATCAAGCAGGTCATCATCGACGACCGGCCGGAGCTGAAGTTCCAGCCCTACAACCCGCGCTTCCCCGAGCGCATCCGCGATTTCGGCGGCGATTGCTTCGCGGCGATCCGCTCCAAGGATATCCTGGTCCACCACCCGTACGAGAGCTTCGACGTCGTCGTTCAGTTCGTGCGCCAGGCGGCGGCCGACCCGGCGGTGGTGTCGATCAAGCAGACGCTCTATCGCACCAGCAACGACTCGCCGATCGTGCGCGCGCTCATCGAGGCGGCCGAGGCCGGCAAGTCGGTGGCGGCCCTGATCGAGCTGAAGGCGCGCTTCGACGAGGAGCAGAACATCCTCTGGGCCCGTCACCTGGAGCGGGCGGGGGTGCAGGTCGTCTACGGCTTCTTCGACCTGAAGACCCACGCCAAGATCTCGCTGGTGTCGCGGCGCGAGGGGGCGGGCCTGCGCAACTATGTCCATTTCGGGACCGGCAACTACCATCCCTACACGGCCAAGGTTTACACCGACCTGTCCTTCTTCACCTGTGACCCGGCGCTGTGCAGCGACGCGGCCAAGTTCTTCAACTACATGACCGGCTATGCCGTGCCGGAGGGGCTGGAGAAGCTGGCGATCGCGCCCATCTCGCTGCGCTCGACGCTGGTCCGCCATATCGAGGAGGAGATCGAGCACGCGCGCGCCGGCCGGCCCGCCACGATCTGGGCCAAGATGAACGCGCTGGTCGACCCCGACATCATCGACGCCCTGTACCGCGCTTCGCAGGAGGGGGTGAAGATCGAGCTGGTGGTGCGCGGCATCTGCTGCCTGCGGCCCGGCGTGCCCGGCATGTCGGAGAACATTCGCGTCAAGAGCATCGTCGGCCGTTTCCTGGAGCATGCCCGGATCGTCTGCTTCGGCGGCGGCCACCGCATGCCGTCGCCGGCCGCCAAGGTCTTCATATCCTCGGCCGACTGGATGTCGCGCAATCTCGACTACCGGCTGGAGGCGCTGGTGCCGATCGAGAACCCGACCGTCCACCAGCAGGTGCTGGACCAGATCATGGTCATCAACATGAAGGACGAGGCCCAAAGCTGGACCTTGGGGGAGGATGGCGAGTATGTCCGGGTGTCGCCGGACGGTAACGGATTCTCAGCCCATGGGTATTTCATGACCAATCCCAGCCTCTCTGGTCGAGGCAGTGCCCTGAAGCAGGCCCGCCAGCCGAAGGCGCCCCGCCGCAGTGACTGATGGCCCAGCCTTCCCCGGCGGGCTGCCGGCCGGGGATCCGAACGCGCGCGTCGCCGTCATCGATGTCGGCTCCAACTCCATCCGCCTCGTCGTCTTCGACGGGCTGAAGCGCTCGCCGCTCGCCCTCTTCAACGAGAAGGTGATGTGCGGCCTGGGCCGCGGGCTGGAGCGTACCGGCCGCCTCAGCCCCGAAGGCACCGTCCAGGGGCTGGAGAACATGCGCCGCTTCGTGCGTCTGGCCCGCCTGATGGGCGTAGGCCGGCTCGACGTGCTGGCGACCGCGGCCGTGCGCGAGGCCGAGGACGGGCCGGCATTCGTCGCCGCCTTCGAGGATCAGTGCGGTGTCCCCGTCCGGGTCATCTCCGGCGTGGAGGAGGCCGCCCTGTCGGCTGGCGGCGTGCTGAGCGGCATCCCCGACGCCGCCGGCGTGATGGGCGACCTGGGTGGCGGCAGCGTCGAGCTGGTGCCCTTGCTGAACGGCATGGCGGGGCCGGGCATCAGCCTGCCGATCGGGCCGCTGCGGCTGGCCGATGCCGCCGGCGACAGCCCCAAGAAGGCGCGCGACCTGGTCGATGCGGCGATGGCCCGGGTGGATTGGCTGTCCCAGCATCGCGGCCGGAACCTCTATCTGGTCGGCGGCGCCTGGCGGGCGCTGGCGCGCATCCACATGGATGTGAGCCGCTATCCGCTGCACATCATCCACCATTACTCGATCGACCGTCCGGCGGCCGACGCCTTCCTGCGCGAACTGGCCAAGCTCAACCGCAAGGCGCTGGAGAAGCTGACCGGCGTGTCCCGCCGCCGCCTCGATTCGGTGCCGAACGCGGCCATGCTGCTGGGGCGGATCATCGAGGCGATGGTCCCGGCCCGCATCGTCTTCTCGGCCACCGGCCTGCGCGAGGGGCATATCTTCGCCGCCCTCGACGAGGAGACCCGCCGGCTGGACCCGTTGCTGGCGGCCTGCCGCTCGATCGCCGCCCGCGGCCGCCGCTTCGGGGCGGATGGCGAGGACCTGGTCGCCTGGACCGATTCCCTGTTCGCCGCCGACCCACCGGCCCTGCGCCGGATGCGCCATGCGGCAGCATTGCTGTCGGACAGCGCCTGGAACGAGCATCCGGACTACCGCGCCGAGCACGCTTTCCTGGGGGCCTTGCGCCTGCCGCATGGCGGGCTCGACCATCGCGGCCGGCTGCTGGTGGCGACCATGCTGCATGCGCGCTATGGCGGCGAGGCGACGGCGCCGGTGCTGGCGCCCTACGCGCGGCTGGCCAGCGACGGCGAGCGACTGTGGGCCCAGGCGGTCGGGCTGGCGTTGCGGGTGGGCTATACCGTATCGGGCGGCTCGCCCATGGCGTTGGCGCGCACGCGCCTGGAACTGACGCCGGCCGGCATCCGTCTGGTGCTGCTGCGCGACGACGAGGTGATGGCGGGCGAGGCGGTCCGGCGCCGGCTGGAAGCGTTGGGCCGGGCCCTGGGCCTGCCGGCAAAGGTAGCCTTCGAGGAGTGAGCGCCATGGCCGAGGTCGAGCACCATTTCGCCCGTCTGTCGCAGGTCGCGATGCACTATGTGACGGCCGGGGAGGGGCCGCCCGTGGTGCTGCTGCATGGCTGGCCGTCCACCTGGTACGAGTGGCGGCACGTCATCGACCGGTTGGCGCCGCACCATCGCGTCATCGCCCCCGACCTGCGCGGGCTGGGCGATTCGTCCCGTCCGGCCGACGGCTACGACAAGCGCACGGTCGCAGCCGACGTGTGGGAACTGGTCGAGCATCTGGGGCTCGGCCGCTTCCACCTGGTCGGCCACGACTGGGGCGGGCCGACCGCCTTCGCCCTGGCGGCTGCCCACCCGGAGGCCATCCGCACGCTCTCCATCGTCGACGTGACGCTGCCCGGCATCGGCCCCGACATCTCGCAGGGCGGGCGGCGCTGGCACCACGCCTTCCACCGCACGCTGGACTTGCCGGAGGCGCTGGTGACAGGGCGCGAGCGACCGTACCTGTCCTGGTTCTATGCCGAGTTCTCGTGGCAGCAGGGCGCCATCACGGATGCCGACATCGACGAGTATGTCCGCACCTACAGCAAGCCGGGGGCGTTGCGCGCCGGCTTTGCCTACTACCGCAACATCCCCCAGGACGCGGCCGACAATGTCCGCCTGCTGGAATCCGGCTTCCGCCTGCCGATGCCGGTGCTGGCCCTGGGCGGCGCGCGAACCGAGGCGCGCGCACGCGGGCTGGAGCCGGCCGAATCGCTCGGCTGCATCGCCGACCGGGTCGAGGGCGGGACGATCGCCGAATCGGGCCATTTCGTGCCGGAGGAGCAGCCCGACGCCCTCAGCGCCCGCCTGATGGAGTTCTGGCGGCAGCACCCGGACGGGTGACTGCCGCAACGGCCGATGGGCAGCGGCTCGCTGCCCAGCAGCGATCAGACTGCCACCCGGCCGAGGTCGACGACCGCGATCGACTTGCCGTGGGCGGTCAGGCCCAGCTTGCCGTGCTTCAGGGCCAGGGCATGCTGGCCGAATATCTCCCGCCGCCAACCTTCGAGCGCCGGCACATCGGCGTCGTCGGAGGCCGCGATGCGCTCCAGGTCGTCGGCCGACGCCACCAGCTTCTGGGCGACGTCGTGTTCCTCGCACTGCATCTTCAGCAGCACCCGCAGCAGGTCGCATAGCGGCCCCAGGCCGGGCGGCATGTCCTGGCGCGGCGGCGGCTGCGGCAGGTCGGCCTCGGGCAGGGCCAGGCCGCGATGGACGGCCTCCAGGATCTCGGAGCCGAAGCGCCCCTCGGCCAGGCCCTTGCCGAGGCCGCGGGTGCGCGCCAGGTCGTCGACGCTGGCGGGGTGGTGGGCCGCGATCTCCAGCACCGCCTCGTCGCGCAGGATGCGCCCGCGCGGCATGTCCTTGTCCTGGGCCGTGCGCTCGCGCCAGGCCGCGACCTCCTTCAGGACGGCCAGGAAGCGGCCGCTGCCGCCACGCACCTTGAACCGTCGCCACGACTCCGCCGGCTCCAGCCGGTAGGTCCCGGGCTCCAGCAGGACGTTCATCTCCTCGTCCAGCCACTCGCCGCGGCCGGACTTCTCCAGCCGGCGGCGCAGCTTCTCGTAGGTCGGGCGCAGGTGGGTGACGTCGGACAGCGCGTAGGTGAGCTGGCGCGGGGTCAGCGGCCGCTGTGCCCAGTCGGTGAAGCGCGACGACTTGTCGATGCGGGCACCGGCCAGCTTGGTCGCCAGGTTCTCGTACGACACGGCCTCGCCGAAGCCGCAGACCATGGCGGCCACCTGGGTGTCGAAGAGCGGCTCGGGGATGCGGCCGGTCAGGTGGTAGAAGATCTCGATGTCCTGCCGGGCGGCGTGGAACACCTTCACGATGCGCTCGTCGAACATCAGTTCCAGCAGCGGCGCCAGGTCCATGCCGGGCGCCAGCGGGTCGATGGCGGCGGCTTCCTCCGGCCCGGCCACCTGGACCAGGCAGAGCTGCGGCCAATAGGTCTTGTCGCGCATGAACTCGGTGTCGACCGCGACATAGTCGGCGCCGATCTGGCGCTGGCAGAAGGCGGCGAGGGATTCGGTGTCGGCGATCAGCGTCATTCGGCCTCTGTTTGCGCCCCGCCCTGCGGCGGGGCCATGTCATGTGGCATCGGGTCCTGTGGCATCGGCGGCTCTTCCGATGTAAGAGGAACGTCGGGACGACATTAGGCGCCGACCGGCACGCGGTCGAGCGACGCTTTCGGTGGGCCCTGTCGTCCCGCGGCCGTCCCCTTCGTCTTGACAGGGGCGGTGATGCCATGCGCTTTTCGCGCGCCCGATTCCCGCTCCTTTTCGACGGTTTCACGATGCACGCCTATCGCACGCATACCTGCGGCCAGCTCCGCGCCGGCGACGTCGGCGGCCAGGTCCGCCTTTCCGGCTGGGTCCACCGCAAGCGCGACCACGGTCAGCTCGTCTTCATCGACCTGCGCGACCATTACGGCATCACGCAGTGCGTCGTGGACATCTCGAGCAGTCTCTTTGCCGCGGTCGACACCCTGCGGGTCGAAAGCGTCATCACCGTCACCGGCAAGGTGGTGGCCCGCTCTGCCGAGACGACCAACGCCAAGCTCGACACCGGCGCCATCGAGCTGCAGATCGCCGAGCTGACGGTGCAGTCGGTGGCCGACACGCTGCCGATGCCGGTCAATGCCGATGCTGACTATCCCGAGGACATCCGCCTGCGCTACCGCTTCCTCGACCTGCGGCGCGAGGCGGTGCATCGCAACATCATGCTGCGGTCCAAGGTGATCGCCAGCATCCGGCGGCGCATGATCGAGCAGGGGTTCGCGGAATTCCAGACGCCGATCCTGACCTCGAGCTCGCCCGAGGGCGCGCGCGACTTCCTGGTGCCGAGCCGCATGCATCCGGGGCAGTTCTATGCCCTGCCGCAGGCGCCCCAGCAGTTCAAGCAGCTGCTGATGGTGGCGGGCTTCGACCGCTATTTCCAGATCGCGCCGTGCTTCCGCGACGAGGACAGCCGCGCCGACCGCTCCCCCGGTGAGTTCTACCAGCTCGATTTCGAGATGTCGTTCGTCACCCAGGAAGACGTCTTCCGCACGATCGAGCCGGTGCTGTCGGGCGTCTTCGACGAGTTCTCGGGCGACCGCGCCGTCACCCCGCCGCCATTCCCGCGCATCCCCTTCGACGAGGCGATGTTGAAGTACGGGTCGGACAAGCCCGACCTGCGCAACCCGCTGGTGATCGAGGACATCTCGGCCATCTTCGCCAAGTCGGACTTCCAGGTCTTCGTGAAGATCGTGGGTGCCGGCGGCGTCGTCCGCGCGATCCGCGCGCCGGGGGCGGCTGCCCGCCCGCGCAGCTTCTTCGACAAGCTGAACGACTGGGCCCGCGGCGAAGGTGCGCCGGGCCTCGGCTACATCACGCTGGCCGACGGCGAGGCCAAGGGGCCGATCGCCAAGTTCCTGTCGGCCGAGCGGGTGGCCGAGATCCGGGCGGCGACCGGTGCCGTCGACGGCGACGCGGTCTTCTTCGTCGGCGACAAGAAGGGGCCGGCGGCCAAGCTGGCGGGGGCGGCACGCAACCGCATCGGCCAGGAGATGGGCCTCTACGAGGAAGGCACCTTCCGCTTCTGCTGGATCACCGACTTCCCGATGTACGAGCTGGACGAGAAGACCAACCAGATCGTCTTCTCGCACAACCCCTTCTCCATGCCCCAGGGCGAGCTGGAAGCGCTGGAGACGATGAACCCGCTGGATATCAAGGCCTTCCAGTACGACATCGTCTGCAACGGGGTAGAGCTGTCGAGCGGCGCCATCCGCAACCACAAGCCCGAGATCATGTACAAGGCCTTCGGCATCGCGGGCTATTCGCGCGAGGATGTCGAGGCGCGCTTCGGCGGCATGCTGGCGGCCTTCAAGTTCGGCGCCCCGCCGCATGGCGGCTCGGCCCCGGGCATCGACCGCATCGTCATGCTGCTGGCCGACGAGCCCAACATCCGCGAGATCATCGCCTTCCCGCTGAACCAGCAGGCGCAGGACCTGCTGATGCAGGCCCCGGCCGCGGTCCCGGCCGAGCGGCTGAAGGAACTGCATATCCGTCTCGACCTGCCGCCGATCAAGAAGCCCTGACCGCCGCCGCCGCTCCCGCCCGCCAGTCTGGCGGGAGCGGCGAACAGGCTGGACAACGCCAGCGTTTGCAGGGAACCTCCGTCCGGGGGCAATGATCCGTTCGTTGCCGCAAGGCTGAAGTCGCGGTGCAGAGTGAACGCACGCCGCGACCGGTCTTCGCGCCAGAGCGGATGATGTAGACGGAGACCAGATGGCCGGACGGAAACCCTCGAACCTGGCGTTTGGCCTGGACGACAGGCCACCGCTGTCCGTAGTCCTGATTCTGGCCTTTCAGCACACCGTGCTGATCCTGATGTTCATCGCCTATCCGCTGATCGTGGCGGCAGGGGCGGGCTTCTCTCCGGAAGCGACCCGCCATTTCGTCACCGCCACGATCTTCGCCATGGGGGTGGGCACGATCCTGCAGTCGTGGCGCCGCTTCGGCAGCGGCTACCTGTTGATCCACAACCCGAATCCGATCCACATCCCGACGCTGATCCAGGCGGGCTCGGTCGGCGGCCCGGCGCTGATCGCCACGCTCGGCCTGTTCAGCGCGGCCGTGCAGGCCTCCATGGGCCGCATCATCCGGCCCCTGCGGCGCCTGCTGCCGGCGGAGGTATGCGGCGTCACCGTCACCATGCTGGGCGTGTCGCTGATCGTGCCCGGGCTCGACCGGTCGCTGGAACTGTCGGCCGACCGGGCCGCATTCCAGTCCGACAGCCTGCTGGTATCGGCCGTCACCCTGACCCTGATGCTGTCGGTCGCCATCTTCGCCAAGGGCACGCCCAAGCTGTTCGCGCTGCCGATCGGCATCGGCGCCGGCTGGCTGCTGGCCATCGCGATGGGCCATGACGGGCCGACGCCGTCGGGCTCGATCGCATCCTTGCCCTGGATCGACCTGCCGCTCAGCCTGCCGGGCTTCGCGTTCGACATGGCGTTCCTGCCGGCCATCCTGCTGGGCGCCTTCATCGCCGCCATCGACACGCTGGGCCTGATGATCTCGGTCCAGCGGATGAACGATGCCGACTGGCGGCGGGCCGATCTGGCCGGCGTCTCCCGCGGCATGGTGGCCGACGGCACGAGTTGCACCATCAGCAGCGTGCTGGGGGGCATGCCGACGCATATCTCGTCGTCGAACGTCGGCCTGGCATTCGCGACCGGCGCCACGGCGCGCGTCATCGGCATGGCGGCCGGAATCATGCTGGTGGTGGCGGCCCTCTGCCCGCGGGTGGCGGCGACTGCCACCATGGTGCCGCAGCCGGTGCTGGGCGCCATCATCCTCTATTCGGCCGCCTACCTGATCACGTCGGGCATGGAGCTGATCCTGTCGCGCCGCCTCAGCGAGCGGCGGGTCTTCACCGTCGGCCTGTCGATCATCGCCGGGATCAGCCTGCTCGTGATCCCGCTGGTCTTCCGCGGCCTGCCGCCGTCGATCGCGCCCTTCTTCGGCTCGCCCCTGTCGCTGGCGGCCATCACCGCACTCTGCCTCAACCTGGTCTTCCAGATCGGCATCAGCCGGCAGGCGCAACTGGCGATGCCGGTCGGCGAGAACCCGTTCCTGGTGGTGCACGAGTTCCTCGACCGCCAGGGCGAGCTATGGGGCGCCAGGCGGGACGTCATCATCGCCGCCTCGCGCACCACGGCGCTGGCGGTGGAGGCCATCGTCGAGGCCGGGTTGGCGCGCGAGGCCGTGCGGCTCGACGTGCAGTTCGACGAGACCCATCTCGACGTCGTCGTCGCCTATGAAGGCATCCCCCTGGAGCGACCGACCGCCCAGCCGGCCCCGGAATCGCTGCTGGGCGACGAGCGCGACATCGGCCGCTATGTCGGCTGGACGCTGAGCCAGCTTTCGGATTCGCTGACGCTGCGCTCGGACGGCGAACGGCAGGCGGTCACCATCCGCTTCGAGCACTGAAGGCGGCCGTCCTGCTCGGGTCAGAGCCAGCCGGGATCGGTGTCGAGTACCGTCATGTCCATGTCCTCCACCAGGCTCGCCCAATGGGCGGCCTTGGGGAGTTCCCAGCGGAAGAACCAGCGGCAGGCGGCGAGCTTGCCCTGGTAGAAGTCGTGGTCGTCCGCGGTAGCCGCGGCCAGGCCGCGCTCGGCCACCAGCGCCTGGTCCAGCCACAGCCAGGCCACCACCACATGGCCCGCCATGTCGAGATAGGGGGTGGCATTGGCCAGTGCGGCGGTTGCGCGTCCGGCGGCCAGCACGGTGCGGACCCGGGCAGTCGCCGATTCCAGCCGGTCAACGGCGGCAGCCAGCGGGCCGGCGAGCCCGGCTAGAGCATCGGAGCCGGCGGCAGCATCGGCCGTCGCCCGGATACCGGCGACCAGGTCGGCCAGCAGCCGCCCATCCTCCAGCATCGCCTTGCGGCCTAGCAGGTCGAGCGCCTGGATGCCGTTGGTGCCCTCGTGGATCGGGTTCAAACGGTTGTCGCGATAGAGCTGCTCGACCGGGTACTCGCGGGTGTAGCCGTAGCCGCCATGGACCTGGATCGCCAGCTTGTTGGCCTCCAGGCACCATTCCGCCGGCCATGCCTTGACGATCGGCGTCAGCATGTCGAGCAGCCGGTGGGCGCGGGCGCGCTCTTCGGCGTCGGGGTGGGTGCGGGCGTCGTCGACCAGCCTGCCGGCATAGAGGCAGAGCGCCAGCCCGCCCTCGACATAGGCCTTCTGCGCCAGCAGCATGCGGCGCACGTCGGCATGCTCGACGATCGGCACCTGGGGTCGCGTGGCATCCTTGGCCTCGGCCGGGCGGCCCTGGGGCCGGCCCTTGGCATAGGCCAGTGCTTGCAAATAGCCGGCATAGCCCAGCATGACGGCCCCCAGGCCGACGCCGATGCGGGCCTCGTTCATCATCTGGAACATCTGAGCCAGGCCTTGCCCGGGCGCGCCCACGATCTCGGCCACGCAGGCGTCGCCTTCGCCGAAGTTCAGCATGGTCGAGGTGGTGCCGCGCCAGCCCATCTTGTGGATGAGGCCGGCCAGGGCCACGTCGTTGCGCTGCCCGAGCGCGCCGTCGTCGCCGACTGCGAAGCGCGACACCAGCATCAGCGACAGGCCGCGCGGGCCGGCCGGTGCGCCGGCGATGCGGCACAGCACCAGATGGACGATGTTGTCCGCCAGCTCGTGCTCGCCGCCCGAGATGAAGATCTTGGCCCCCTTCAGGCGCCAGGTGCCGTCCGCGGCCGGCGTGGCGGTGGTGCGCACGTCGCCCAGGGACGACCCGGCCTGGGGCTCGGTCAGCGCCATGGTGCCGAAGAAGCGGCCGGCGCGCAGGTGCGGCAGGTAGCGCTGCTTCTGGTCGTGGCTGCCGAAGCGCTCGATCAGGTTGGCCGCGGCAATGGTCAGCAGGGGGTAGGAGGCCGTGGCGATGTTGGCGGCGTCGAAGAGGCCGAAGCAGGCGAGCGCCACCAGGTGCGGCAGGCCCATGCCGCCATCGTCCACCGGCACCTCCATGGCGAAGAAACCGGCCGCCGCGAAGGCGTCGAGCGCGGTCTTGGCCTCGGGCACGGTGACGACGCGGCCATTCTCCAGCCGCGGCTCCTCCAGGTCGGCCTTGCGATTGTGCGGCGCGAAATGGCGCTCGGCCAGCCGCGTCGCCGTGTCGATGGCGGCCGCGAAGGTGTCGGGCGCGTGATCGGCGAAGGCCGCCCGGCCGGCCAGCCGCCCGGCCTCCAGCCACTCGAAGAGCTGGAAGTCGAGATCGCGGCGGCTGACCAGGCTGGACAAGGGCGCCGTCAGGCTGCCTGGAAGCGCGCCAGATGGTGGTCGGCGTCGCCGAAGGTCTGTGCGATGGCGGTCAGCCGCTTGAAGTAGTGGCCGATCTGCATTTCCTCGGTCATGCCCATGCCGCCATGGAGCTGGACGGCGGACTGGCCGACGATGCGGCCGCTCTTGTCGATCTGCACCTTGGCGGCCGACAGGGCGCGCCGGCGGGCGGCGGCGTCGGCCAGGTCGCATTGCACGGCCGCCACGATCGCCATGGAGCGTGACTGCTCCAACTCGATGAACATGTCGACCAGGGCATGCTGCAGCGCCTGGAAGTTGCCGATGCGGGTGCCGAACTGCTCGCGCGTGTTGAGGTAGTCGCGCGTGCGCTCGAACGTCGCCTGCATGCAGCCGACCGCCTCGGCGCAGATGGCCGCGACCGCGATGTCGACCGCGTGCTCAATGGCGGGCAGCGCGCCGCCGTCCGGCCCCAGCAGGGCCTCGCGGCCGACGCGGACGTTGGCCAGCATCACCTCGGCCGCGCGCTGGCCGTCGATGGTGGCATAGGGGCGCAGCGACAGGCCGGCGGCGTCGGCCGGCACCAGGAACAGCGAGATGCCGGCGGCCGTGCGGGCCGACACGATGAAGTCGGTCGCCGACGGCGCGCCCAGGACGACGCTCTTGGCACCATCCAGGACGAAGCCGTCGCCGTCCGCCTTGGCCGTCGCCTCGACATGGCCCAGGTCGTGGCGGGCCCGGCGCTCGCCATGGGCGAAGGCCAGCCGGCGCTCGCCGGCGATGATACCGGGCACCAGTTCGGCGCGCTGGTCCGGGCTGGCCGCCAGCTTCAACAGGCTGCCGCACAGCACGACGGTGGGCAGGAAGGGCTCGACCACCAGGCCTTTGCCGAACGCCTCCATCACCACCATGGTGTCGACGCCGGTGCCGCCGATGCCGCCCTCTTCCTCCGCGAAGGGCAGGGCCAGCAGGCCCAGATCGGCAAAGGTGCGCCAATGGTCGGCGCTCCAGCCGGCCTCCGATGCCACGATCTTGCGTCGCGCGTCGAAGCCGTACTCGTCCTGCACGAAGCGGTCGATCGAATTCTGGAGCTGCTGCTGCTGCTCGTTCAGTCCGAAATCCATGGATCAGGCCTTGAGAAGGATCTTGGAGACGATGTTCTTCTGGATTTCGTTCGACCCGCCATAGATCGAGGTCTTGCGCCAGTTGAAGTAGTGCGGCGCGAACGCAGCCGCCCCTTCCGGGCCGACCGGATCGACGTTGGAGCCGCCTTCCAGCGCCTCGGGCAGGAAGGGCAGGGCGTAGGGGCCGGCCGCCTCTACGAACAGCTCGGTAATCGCCTGCTGGATCTCGGTCCCCCGCACCTTCAGGATCGACGGCTCGGGGCCCGGCACGTTGCCCTTGGTCTCGTTCGCCAGCGCCCGCAGGTTGGTGAATTCGAGCGCCATCAGCTCGACCTCGATGCGGGCCATCTTGTCGCGGAATGGGCCGTGCTCGAGCAGCGGCTTGCCGCCGATCGTCTCCTCGGCGGCGACCTGGCGCAGCTTGCCCAGCATCTTCTTCGAGTAGGCGATGCCGGCGATGCCGGACCGCTCATGGCCCAGCAGGTACTTGGCGCAGGTCCAGCCCTTGTTCTCCTCGCCCACCAGGTTCTCGACCGGGACCTCGACCTCGTCCAGGAAGACGTCGTTGATCTCGACGCCGCCGTCGATGGTGCGGATCGGGCGCACGGATACGCCCTTGCTGCGCATGTCCATCAGGATGAAGGAGATGCCTTCCTGCTTCTTGGCCGCGGGGTCGGTGCGCACCAGCACGAACATCCAGTCGGCATACTGGGCCAGCGTGGTCCAGGTCTTCTGCCCGGTGACGACATAGTGGTCGCCGCGGCGCTCGGCCCGGGTCTTCAGCCCGGCCAGGTCGGAGCCGGCGCCCGGCTCCGAATAGCCCTGGCACCACCATTCCTCGCTGGAGACGATCTTGGGCAGGTAGCGCTGCTTCTGCGCCTCGCTGCCGAAGCGCAGCAGCACCGGCGCCAGCATCTTCAGGCCGAAGGGCATGGTCCGGGGCGTGTTGCCGAAGTTCAGCTCCTCGTCGAAGATGTGGCGCTGCACCGGCGACCAGTCGCAGCCGCCCCATTCCTTGGGCCAGTGGGGGGCCAGCCAGCCGCGCCCGTTCAGGATCTTCTGCCAGGTGACGTAGTCGTCCTTCGACAGGTGCTGCTGGGCTGCGACCTTGTCGCGGATATGGGCGGGCAGGTTGTCCCGGATGAACGTGCGGACCTCGTCGCGGAACGCGAGATCCTCGGCGCTGTAAGCAAGATCCATGGGCGCCCTCCCGATAGCGGCAGCGGTTCTGGTTGGTGGGCCGGAAGCTAGAGGGGTGCCGGCGGGTTGGCAAGCTGGCCAGACGTCAGCCACTCGGCCACCAGGGCCGCCACCGCATCCCCATTGCGGTCCATCATCAGCAGGTGGGAATTGCCGGTGATGCCGAGCGCCGGCAGGTCGATCACGTCGACCCGGCCACCGGCCGCGCGCAGGGCATCGGCATAGCGCTCGAAGGCCGCGCGATATTGCCGCCAGACCGGGCTGGCGCCGAAGAAGTCGCCCCAGACGACGAGGTGCGGGACCCGGGCGGCCAGCGCCAGGTCGATGCCTGCGTGGTCGGGCGCGCCCGATGGCTCCAGCAGCACAAGCCGGCGAACCCGTGCCGGCCCGCCCTGGGCGGCGGCGATGGCAAAGCCGCAGCCCTGGCTGTGGGCGACCACGTCCGCCGGCCCGAGCCGGTCGAGCAGTGCCGCATAGGCGCGACTGGTGGCGGCTTCGTTACCGGGCCAGCGCGGCACGATCTGGCGCGCCAGCCCCTCGAAGGCGGCGATCGGGAACTGCTGCCCGGGATGCGGGCGGCGCAGCGGGTAGCCCTCCGTTGGGCCGATGCGGAACGTGTCCCACATCTCCTGCAGCGGCCGCAGCACCGGCTCGCCCGGCATCACGCCGGGATAGGGGAACCAGGAGGCCCGCCCGCGCTCCGTCGCGTCGGAGACGTAGACGTCGCGGCCGGCGCGCAGGAAGAAATCGTGCCAGCCCGGGCGGCCGTCGGGCGTGTCCTCCCAGGTGACGCCGGTCATGCCGCCGCCATGCCACAGCAGCAGCGGCACCGGCGTCGCGGGGTCGGCCAGGCGGACATACTGGACGTACATCTGCCCGGCCACGTAGTCGCCGTTGGGGTCGAACGGCCTGGCCGGCCCGCCCGGCGCGAAGGCCGCGACCCGGGTCGGCGCGCCTTCCACGCGGTGCGGCCGGCCGCCGACATGGAAGCCGCCGATGGCGGCCACGCGCAGCGGCGCACTCATGGCGAGGTGCCGTTCCCGCCCCTATAGTCCGGGCGAACGAGTTGAGGGGAAGCGTCCATGTTCGATCTCGCCGGCAAGGTTGCCATCGTCACGGGGTCCAGTCGCGGCATCGGCCGCGCGGCGGTGGAGGCACTGGCCAGGGCCGGCGCCCGGGTGGTGGTGTCGAGCCGCAAGCCCGAGGCGATCGAGCCGGTGGCGGCCGCGATCCGGGCGGCCGGCGGCGAGGCCGTGGCCATCCCCTGCAATGTCGGCCGCGAGGACCAGTTGCAGGGGCTGGTCGACGAGACCCGCAAACGCTTCGGCCGCATCGACGTGCTGGTCGGCAATGCCGCGGTCAACCCGTATTTCGGGTCGCTGGAAGGGCTGACGCGTGAGCCGTTCGACAAGACCATGGCGACCAACGTGTGGAGCAACCTCGTGCTGGCGCGCCTGGTGATGCCCGACATGGCCGAGCGGCGCGAGGGCGCCATCATCATCGTCTCGAGCATCGCCGGGCTCAAGGGGACAGGCTCGCTCGGCGCCTATGCCATCTCCAAGGCGGCCGACTTCCAGCTCGCGCGCAACCTTGCCGTCGAATGGGGGCGGCACAACATCCGCGTCAACTGCATCGCCCCGGGCCTGGTGCGGACCGATTTCGCGCGTGCCCTGTGGGAGGACGAGAAGATGCTGGCCGGCAACCTGCGGCAATGCCCGCTCGGCCGCATCGGCGAGGTCGAGGACATTGCCGGCGCGGTGGTGTTCCTGGCGTCGGATGCCGCGCGCTTCATGACCGGGCAAGTGATGGTGATCGATGGCGGCGTGACCATCGGGCAGACCAACTGATGACCGTTCCGGAATCGACCGAGACGCTGGTTTCGCTGGCCGTGGCCCTGGGGATCGGCCTGCTCGTCGGCATGGAACGGGGCTGGAACCGGCGCGAGGAGGAGGAGGGCAGCCGCGTCGCCGGCTGGCGCACATTCGGGCTGATCGGCCTGCTGGGCGGGGTGCTGGCGATCTCGGTGCCGTTCGCCGGTGGCGGCCTGCTCGTGTGCGGCCTGGCCGCCGTGGCGCTGTTCTTCGCGCTCGGATACTGGCGGGAATCCGATACGGCCGACGCCATCGGCATCACGACCGAAGTGGCGGCCATCGCCACCTTCGCGCTGGGCGCGCTGGCCGGCCACGGCGAAATGGCCGTGGCGGCGTCGGCCGCCATCGTCATGACCATGATCCTCGGCTTCAAGCCCGAGATGCAGGGCCTGCTGCAGCGGCTCGAGCGGCGGGAGCTGCTGGCGACCCTGCGGCTGCTGCTGATCTCGGTCGTGTTCCTGTCGCTGCTGCCCGACGAGGGCTTCGGGCCGTGGCAGGCGATCAACCCCGACCGGATCTGGCGCATGGTCGTGGTGATCGCGACCATCGGCTATGTCGGCTACTTCGCCATCCGCCTGATCGGGCCGGCTGCCGGCCTGGCCGTCACGGCGCTGCTGGGCGCGCTGGTATCCTCGACCGCCGTCACCATCGGCCTGTCGAAGCAGGCGGCGCGCGAGCCGGAGCGGCGGCCGATCCTGGCTGCCGGCATCGGGCTTGCCTCCTCGGTGATGCTGCTGCGGTTGACCGTGGTGGGTGGCATCGTCGCGCCGGCCATCCTGGTGCCGCTGGCCGTCGCCCTGATTCCTGCTGCACTGGCGGGCGCGGTGGTCGCCGGCCTGCAACTGCGCCACGCGATGGCGAGCGACACGCCGGCCGAGCAGGAGCGCGGCAACCCGCTCGACCTCGGAGGGGCGATGAAGATGGGCACCATCTTCGCACTGGCCGCATTCCTGGTGCAGGCCGCCCAGAACCTGATCGGGTCGGCCGCCCTCTACCCGCTGGCCGGGATCGCGGGCCTCGTCAATGTCGACGCCATCAGCATCTCGCTGGCGGGCGGCGTCGCTGCCGGGTCGATCGAGGCCGCCACGGCGGCCACCGCCATTCTGATCGCAGCCCTGGTCAACACGCTGGTCAAGCCGGTGATGGCGGGCGCCATCGCCGGTTCCGGCCTGGCGGTGCGGCTGGCGCCGTCGATCCTGGTCTCGGTCGCGGCCGGTGTCGGCGGCTGGTTCACGGCCCAGGGGATGGACCTGCCGAACCCCTTCGCCCCCGCGGGGTGAGCGGGCCGCTCAGCGCGCCGTCAGCAGGGCGTCGGCCACCTCCGCGAAGCCGTCGCCACCCTCGCTGGGGGCGACATAGGCGGGCGGCTGGGTAAGCTGGTCCCGAAAGCGGAGCACGTTGGCGACGCCGACGGCATTCGGGAAGTGTCCGAACATCGTCTGGTCGTTGGGCGAATCGCCGACGAAGACGAACTGCTCGGGCTGGGCGTCGATGTCGACCCCCAGCACGTCCTGGATGCAGCGGCGCGACATGGCGAGCTTGCTGAAGTCGCCGAACCACATGTTGACGTGGATCGACGACACCTTGGCGGTGGCGCCGGCCGCCGTCGCGATCTC
This sequence comes from Stella humosa, assembly GCF_006738645.1. Lineage (GTDB taxonomy): Bacteria > Pseudomonadota > Alphaproteobacteria > ATCC43930 > Allostellaceae > Allostella > Allostella humosa. The sequence continues at coordinate 2,039,037 of NZ_AP019700.1, forward strand.
GACGATGCGGCGGACGGCCGCCTCGTCCAGCGGCGTCACGTCCTCGCACCAGTCGATGGCGATGTCGGCCGCGCGGTACTGCTGGTCGGACGCGATGCCGGTGCCCGGCACATCGGCCAGGATGGTGCGCGCGATCTCCCACAGGCGGACATGGTCGGCCGCGCGCTTGGCCTCGTCGACCCAGAAGCGGCGCACGAACTGCCGGTTGGCCTCGTCGTGGCGGAAGTAGAAGGCGCCGTTCTCGCCGACGACGGCCGCCACCGGCCACTGCCTTGCCACCATGTCGCACCAGCCGGCCGGCCGGCCGGTGACCGGGATCACCTTGATCCCCGCCCGCGACAGCCGCTCCATCGCCAGGTAGGCGCTGGCGGTCAGGCGGCCGTCGGTCGTCAGCGTGTCGTCGATGTCGGTCAGGACGCAGCGGACGGCACGGCGATGGGCGGCGGGAAAGGCGGCGAGCGATTTCATCGCGCGCGGCCTCACGCGACCTCGAACAGGCCCGCCGCCCCCATGCCGCCGCCGACGCACATCGTCACCACCAGCCACTTCGCCTTGCGGCGGCGGCCCTCGATCAGGCCGGTGCCGATCATCCGCGCACCCGACATGCCGTAGGGATGGCCGATCGAGATCGACCCGCCATTGACGTTGAGGCGCTCCATCGGGATGCCGAGGCGGTCGCGGCAATAGAGCACCTGGACGGCGAAGGCCTCGTTCAGCTCCCACAGGTCGATGTCGTCGACCTTCAGGCCGTGGCGCTCCAGCAGCTTGGGCACGGCGAAGACCGGGCCGATGCCCATCTCGTCGGGCTCGCATCCGGCGACCACCAGGCCGCGGAAGATGCCGAGCGGCTGCAGGCCGCGCTGCTCGGCCAGCTTGGCCTCCATCACGACGACGGCCGAGGCACCGTCGGAAAGCTGGCTGGCATTGCCGGCCGTGATGCAGCCGGTCTCGTTGAATACCGGCTTCAGCGAGGCCAGGCCGGCGGCGCTGGTATCGGGCCGGTTGCCCTCGTCGCGGGTCAGTGTCACCGGCTCGTCCCACTTGCGCTCCGTCGCCTTGTCGACCTTCTCCATGATGGTCGGCAGCGGCACGATCTCGTCGTCGAACCGGCCGGCCTGCTGGGCGGCCGCCGTGCGGCGCTGGCTCTCGAGCGAGTATTCGTCCTGCGCCTCGCGGCTGATGCCGTAGCGCTTGCCGACGTTCTCGGCCGTCTCGATCATCGAGATGAAGAGGTCGGGCTTGTGCTTCATCACCCATTCGTCGCGCAGCCACGCCTTGTTCATGTTGGGCTGCACGAGGCTGATCGATTCGACGCCGCCGCCCACCATCACCGGCGCCCCGTCGACGATGACGCGCTGGGCCGCCATGGCGATCGCCTGCAGCCCCGACGAGCAGAAGCGGTTGACCGTCATGCCCGACGTCGTCACCGGCAGGCCGGCGCGGATGGCGGCATTGCGCGCGATGTTGAAGCCGGTCGCCCCCTCCGGGAAGCCGCAGCCCAGCACCACGTCCTCGACCTCGGCCGGGTCGACGCCGGCGCGCTCGACCGCATGGCGCACGACATGGCCCGACATCTCGGTGCCGTGGGTCTTGTTGAAGGCGCCGCGGAAGGCCTTGCCGATGGGGGTGCGGGCGGTGGAGACGATGACGGCTTCGCGGGCCATGGGGATCCTCCGGGTCGATTCTCGATTGGGGCTGTCAGCGTGGGCTGTTCGTATGCCGCCAGGCGGGCGGCGGCAAGCGGCCTCAGCCGGCCTTCAGGCTGGCGAAGCCCTGGCCGCTCTCGGCCAGCCGGACGATGAGGGGGGACGGCGTCCAGAAGCTGCCCTGCTCGGCTTCGAGCCGGCGCAGTTGGGCCAGCACCTCGGGCAGGCCGATCTGGTCGGCATGGAACATCGGGCCGCCCTTCCAGGAGGGGAAACCGTAGCCGTAGACCCAGATGACGTCGATATCGCCCGGGCGCAGCGCCAGCCCCTCGTCCAGGATGCGGGCCCCCTCGTTGATCAGCGGCAGCAGGCAGCGCTGCACGATCTCTTCGGCCGGAATGGCGCGCCGCGTGATGCCGGACGCGCGCGCCTCCTCGACGATCAGCGCCGCGATGGCGGGGTCGGGATGGGGCGTGCGGTCGCCCGGCTCGTAGCGATACCACCCGGCGCCGGTCTTCTGTCCGAACCGGCCCTCCTCGCAGATCAGGTCGGGCAGGCGCGAGAAGCGCTGGTTGGATGGGCGCGGGCTGGTCTTCTCGCGATGCTTGCGGATGCGCCATTCCACGTCGTTGCCGGCCAGGTCCATCATCGCGAACGGCCCCATGGCGAAGCCGAAATCCTGGATCGCCCGGTCGACGTCCTGCGGCAGCGCCCCTTCCTCCAGCAGGAACAGGGCCTGGCGCATGTAGCCCGCCAGCATGCGGTTGCCGACGAAGCCGTCGCAGACGCCGACCAGGACGGCCACCTTCTTCAGCGGCTTGGCCAGCGCCATGGTCGACGCGATGGTGGTGCGGTCGGTCCTGGCCCCGCGCACCACCTCCAGCAGCTTCATCACGTTGGCGGGGCTGAAGAAGTGGGTGCCGATCACCTTCTCGGGCCGCTTGGTCGCCGATGCGATCTCGTCGACGTCGAGCGTCGAGGTGTTGGTGGCCAGGATCGCGTCGGGCTTGGCGATGGCATCGAGGCGCGCGAACAGGTCCTTCTTCACGCCCATGTCCTCGAACACCGCCTCGATGACGATGTCGGCGTCGGCGACGGCCGCCAGGTCGAGCGTGCCGGTCAACTGCGCCATCGCCTTGTCCATCGCCGCCTGCGGCAGGCGGCCCGACGCGACGGTGCGGGCATAGTTGGCGCGGATGGTGGCGAGCCCGCGCTCGAGCGCGTCGGCCGCGGTCTCCACCAGCGTCACCGGGATGCCGGCACTGGCGAAGTTCATGGCGATGCCGCCGCCCATGGTGCCGGCGCCGATGATGGCGGCCCGGGCGACGGCCTGCACGGGCGTGTCCTTCGGCACGTCGGGGATCTTGCCGACCTCCCGCTCGGCGAAGAAGAAATGGCGCAGTGCCTTGGACTGCGGCGAGGCCAGGCATTCCTCGAACAGCGCGCGCTCACGACGGATGCCTTCATCGAAGGGCAGGGTGGCGGCGGCCTCGACGCAGTCGATGCAGCGCCAGGGGGCGACCTGGCCGCGGCCGGACCGGGCGATCGACTTGCGCATGCCCTCGAAGAACCCGTCCGGCACCGCCAGCCGGTCGTTCATGTCGCGCACCCGGCGCAGCGGCCGCCGCTCGGCCACGACCTGGCGGGCGAAGGCGGCTCCGGCTTCCGCCAGGTCGCCCTCGACGACCGCATCGACGATGCCCAGCGCGAGCGCCTTGTCCACGGGCACGAAGTCGCCGGACACGATCAGTTTGGCGGCGGCCTCGACCCCGGTCAGCCGGGGCAGGCGCTGGGTGCCGCCGGCGCCGGGCAGGATGCCCAGCTTCACCTCGGGCAGCCCGTACTGCGAGCCCTTGACGCCGACGCGCCAGTGGCAGGCCAGCGCCACCTCCAGCCCGCCGCCCAGGGCCGTGCCGTGGATGGCGGCCACGACGGGCTTGGGCGAGGCCTCCAGGGCGGCGATCAGGTCGAAGATGGTCTTGGCGCCGGGTGGGCGCGGTCGGCCGAACTCGCGGATGTCGGCGCCGGCGATGAAGGTGCGGCCGGCGCCCAGCAGCACGAAGGCGCCGATGGCCGGATCGTCCGCGCCTGCCGTCAGCGCGTCCATGATGCCGTCCGGCACGCCGATCGACAGGGCGTTCACCGGCGGGTTGTCGACGGCGATGATGACGACGCCGTCCTGGGTCGTGGTGCGGACGAGGGAGGACATCGGCTGTACCCTGGATGATCTGGACCGGCCCGCACCTTAGTGGCCCGGTCGGGCGCCGCGCAATCCGGTGGCACCTGGCGTTCGATTGATCATGACGGCGCCCGGCGCGAAACGTGCTTTATGGAAGCAACCTCCCGTCCATCTCCGCGTTGAAGGTCGGCGTGGGGCGAACGGGCGCGTTCGATCGCCGCCGCGACCCCAAATTTTCTGACCCACTCCGGAGGAACCTTCTCGATGCGCATTCGGCTCGGCTGCGAAATGACCTACGACGTCCCCAGTCCGACGCCGATGATCGTCATCCTCAACGTGCATCACAGCCGCGCCGGCGCGCTGGAGGGGCCCGACCACCTGATCACCACGCCGCCGGTGCCGGTCGAAAGCTATCGCGACAGCTTCGACAACTGGTGCAGCCGGGTGGTGGCCCCGCCGGGGCGCTTCACCATCGGCGTCGACTGCGTCATCCGTGACGACGGCATGCCCGACCAGGCCGACTGGCAGGCGATCCAGCACCCGGTCGAGGAACTGCCGTCCGAGACGCTGCTGTTCCTGCTTGGGAGCCGCTACTGCGAGACGGACCGCTTGTCCGCGGACGCCTGGCAGATGTTCGGCCATACCCAGCCGGGCTGGGGCCGGGTGCAGGCGATCTGCGACTTCGTCCACAACCACATCACCTTCGGCTACCAGTATTCGCGCCCGACGCGGACGGCGGCCGAGGCCTGGTCCGAGCGCGTCGGCGTGTGCCGCGACTATGCCCACCTGGCGGTCACCCTGTGCCGCGCCATGAACATCCCGACCCGCTACTGCACCGGCTACATCACCGACATCGGCCTGCCGCCGCCCTACGAGGCGATGGATTTCGCGGCCTGGATGGAGGTGTATCTGGGCGGCCGCTGGCATGCGTTCGACCCGCGCAACAACGCGCCGCGCATCGGCCGCATCAAGATCGCCCATGGCCGCGACGCCGCCGACGTACCGCTGACCCATACGTTCGGCCCCAACGTGCTGAGCGGCTTCAAGGTCTGGGCCGAAGAGGTGTAGGCTGCCGCCGATATCGGCGCCGGATGGGATGCTGACGATGCGCAGGGGCGGGGCCGAGACGGTGTTTGCCAGTATCGAGAATGACGAGAGCAACCGCTGCGTCGACCTGTTCGTGCGCGCCGACGGCAGCTTCGGCTTCGAGGAGTACCGCCGCGACCCGGAGGATGCCGGAAGGTGGACACCGGTCACCGGATTCGCGACGCTTCGTTTCGATACGAAGGGCGCCATGCGCGAAGCCGCGGACCGGCAGGTGCGCTGGCTGGCGACCCGGCCGGTCGCCTTCTAGGCCTGATCCGTCAGGGCCGGCATCAGGTCGTCGACGGGGACGGGCTTGCCGAACAGATACCCCTGGAAGAGGTTGCACCTGGCAGCTCTCAGGACCTCGTACTGGGCGTAGGTTTCCACGCCTTCGGCACACACCTCAAGTCCGAGACGGCGGCCCAGGCTGGCGATGGCCTGGACGATCGCCAATTCCTTCTGGTTGTCGGCGCCGTCCAGCTTGCTCGTGAAGCTGCGGTCGATCTTCAACTCCGCCACGTCGAGGTTGGCGAGGTAGGAGAGCGACGAATAGCCGGTGCCGAAATCGTCGATGGCGCAGCGCACGCCGTGGTCGCGCAGTGTCCCCACCTTGGTACGCGCGTCGAGCAGGTCGCGCAGCAGCAGGGATTCGGTGATCTCGATCTTCAGCCGGGCGGGGGGTATTTCCGCCTGCGAGATCCCGGACATGACGCGATCGACGAAATCCTCCTGGTAGAACTGGCGGGCGCTGACATTGACGGCCAGCGTCAGATGCCGGGCCTCCGACCGGGCCTGCCAGGCACGGAGCTGGTTGCACGCCGCCTCCAGTACCCAGTTGCCGATGGGTACGATCAGGCCGGTCTCCTCGGCCAGCGGGATGAAGCTGCCCGGCATCACCAGGCCGTCGCGCGGGTGCCGCCAGCGCAGCAGCGCCTCCGCCCCGACCAGGTGCCCGGCCGCATCGACCTGCGCCTGGAAATGCAGTTCGAACTGCTGGGCCGAGATGGCGGCGCGCAGGTCTTCTTCCAGGACATGGCGGGCGGCCATCGCATCGAGCATGGCTCTGTCGAAGACACGGAACGCGTTTCCGCCGGCCTTCTTGGCGTTGTACATGGCGGTGTCGGCCCGACGCACGATCTCCTCTCCGGTGATCCTCTCGGGTCCGCCGAAGATGCAGATGCCGATGCTGGCAGAGCAGCCGGGTGTATTGTTGAGGACGGGCTGGTCAGGCCCGCCGTCGCGCACGGCCGCCAGCAGCATGCGCCCGAACTGTCCGGCCTGGTCGGATGCGTTCTGCTCATCCGCGCCCAGACGCTCGATGGCGACAATGAACTCGTCGCCCCCCAGGCGGGCCAGGATGTCGTCCGGTTCGGTCACCGTGACCAGGCGTCGGGCAATCGATTGGAGCAGCATGTCGCCGGCGACATGGCCGCGCAGGTCGTTCAGCAGCTTGAAGCGGTCCAGGTCGACGAAGAACAGCGCGCCATACTGGCGCCTGCGTTGCAGGCGGCCGGCGCTCCGCTCCAGCCGGTCATAGAGCTGCCGCCTGTTGGGCAGGTTGGTCAGGCTGTCGTGGAAGGCCAGCCGCTGGATCGTCTCCTCCGCCTCGCGCTGGGCGCTGACGTCCATTACGAAGCCGTTCCAGTTGACGGTTCCGTCCGATTCCGCCCGCGGGATCGAGTTGCCCAACAGCCAGCGCTCGGTTCCATCCGGCAGGAGGATGCGGAACTGGCACTGCCAGGGTGCGAGAAGGTGGGCGGACTCCTCGATCGATGCGACCATTCGGGCCAGATCATCGGGATGGATACGGGCGAAGACGGGATCGGCGGATTCGACGGCCATGTCGGCCGACACCCCGAAGACGCCGCTCATTGCCTCGCTCGCATAGGGAAAGCAGTAGGTCCCGTCCGGCCGCCGGCGGAACTGATAAACGACGCCCGGCACGCGAGATGCGATCGTCCGCAATTGGTCGTCGAGGATCCCGGCCTTTATCTCCGACCGCGCGGCGCTTTCGGCAGCATCGGCAATCCGGCGTCGGAGCTGCGTCGAGACCAGCGACACCAGCAGGATGAACGCCGTTGCCAGGGCCGCCGCGCCAGCCAGTATCGGGCGCGACACCGTTTCGGCGGCAATCGCCTGCTGCAGGTCGGACGTCGGCACGTAGACCGTCGATTCCATCGCCGCGTAATGCATGGAAGAGACGGCCAGTCCCATTGCCACAGCGCTGAACAGCGTGACGAGCAGGGGCGAGGCGATGATCCGGTGCAGCATGGCCTGTGCCGACAGGGCAACCGAGCCCATCAGGATGGCCAGGCCGATCGAGGCGAAGAACGGACCCTTGCGAAAGTACATATCGGCCGGGACCACCATCGCGGCCATGCCGATATAGTGCATGGCGCAGATGCCGAGACCCATGATCACGCCCCCGGCCAGCGTACCGGCGAGGGTCACCCGCTCGCGACCGATGATGGTAAGCGCGATGAAGGCGGCGATGATGGCGGGTACCATGGAGCCGGCTGTCAGGGCCGGAAGGTAGGCCACCGCCACCGGCAGCTCGAACGCCAGCATGCCCACGAAATGCATCGCCCACACCCCGGCGCCGAGCGCCAGGGCGGCCATCACGTGCCAGACGAAACCGACGCCCCGCGAACCTGCCGCCCTGATCAGGTGGACGTGCTGAAGCCCGACGAAGGCGGCAACGATCGAAATGGCGACAGACAGAAGCACCAGCGCCGGGGAGTAGGCGCCCTGCAATGCCCGGGCGAGGTCTACCTCGGGGCCGACGAACGCAATCGCATGCATGGCATTGGGCCGATTGATCGGACGCCGTCAAGCGCGCCGCGTGCCCGGAGGGTCCTCGATCCGCATCTGCAGAAGCACATATTGCACCGGGCGCTCGACGAAACGGGCATGGCTGCCCGATCCCTGTGCGTCATACGCTCGCAGAATTGGCAGGGAGCCGCAACTGCGCGGACTAAACGAGCGGCGGGCTCAGCACCCACACCACCTCGGTCGGGCCGTCGCTGGCATTGGCGTAGCGGTGCGGCACGGTGGACGGGAAGCGGAAGCTGTCGCCGGTGTTCAGCAGGAACTCCTGGTCGCCATGCCACAGCCGCAGCCGGCCGGCGACGACGAGGCCGGCCTCCTCGCCGCGATGCTTGTGCGTCTCGCCGGAGGTGAACCCCGGCTCCAGCGTCATCATCAGGAGCTGGATGTCGCCGGACAGGTCCGGGGTCAGCAGGTCCATCACCACCAGGTCGGCGTTGGTGCCGACGGTCGGCAGGCGTAGCTGGCGGCGGTCCTCGCGCCGGACGACCATCTTCAGCTCGGCCTCGGGCCGGCCGGCGTCGGCATGGAAGAACCAGGCGACCGGCACGTCGAGCGCGTCCGCCAGCTTGCGCAGGGATCGGATGGAGGGGGAGGCCAGCCCGCGCTCGATCTGGCTTACCATGCCGATCGACAGGCCGGCCGAGGCACCCACCTGGGCCAGCGACAGTCCTTTCGCCTTGCGCAGCGCACGCAACTGGTTGCCGAGCCACACATCGGCCACCTTGCCCTTCCCGCGCGCGGCAGGGGTCTCGTGCACCTCGTCCTCGACCATCTCAGGCGGCTCGGAAATTGCCTCGATCGGGTGCTGGCGCAGGGCGCGGGGCGAAGTCGTGTGGCTCATGGCGTCCTCCGAATGGGGCCTGCGGGCACGTCATTAAAAAATAGCATATCGTTTTTTAACGGGATTGTCGTCCGGGCCGAATGCGTGCCAGGATGAATTTCCAGACAATGACGTGCGGTAGAGTTGGGCATGGTCGACAGCACGCGGGGCGGCATCCAGGTCGGTGTGGATATCGGCGGGACATTCACTGATGTCGTGTGCCGTTCCTCCGATGGAAAGGTCAGATTCGTCAAGCTTCCCACCACGCGGAAGGACGAGAGCCAGGCCGTTCTCCAGTCCGTGGCCCTGATGGCCAGCGAGTGGGGCATCGCGGCCGGGGACATCACCCGCTTCGCTCATGGGACGACGGTCGCGACTAACGCCGTGCTGGAGCGCAAGGGCGCGCGCATCGGCCTGATCACCACCGACGGCTTCCGCGACGTGCTCGAGGTCGGCCGGCAGATGCGCCACCAGATGTATGGCGTGGTGCTGGACGGGGAGACGCCGGTGTTCCTGGCCCCCGGCGCACGGCGCAAGCAGGTGCGCGAGCGCGTCGCCGCCGACGGCACCGTGCTGCTGCCGCTCGACGAGGACGACGTCCGCCGTGCCGCGGCCGAACTGGCCGCCGACGGGGTCGAGGCCATCGCCATCTGCTTCCTCTTCTCGTTCCGCAACCCCGCCCACGAAGCCCGCGCGGCCGAGATCGTGCGCGAGGCCCATCCGACCCTGAAGGTCGCCGTCTCGCACGAGGTCGACCCTGCCTTCCGCGAGTACGAGCGTACCGTCGTGACGGCCTTCGACGCCTATGTGAAGCCGGTCATCGACCGCTACCTGGCGCGGCTGGAGACGGGGCTCGAATCGGCCGGCGTGCCGGCGCCCTTGCAGGTCATGCAGTCGCGCGGCGGGCTGATGGTCTCCTCCGTCGCCCGCCAGCGGCCGGTGCGCCTGTTCCTGTCCGGGCCTGCGGCCGGCGTCATCGGCGCCCGCATGGCCGGCGAGGCGGCCGGCATCGAAGACCTGATCACCGTCGATATCGGCGGCACGAGCTGCGACATCGCCCTCATCGACAAGGGCCGCGCCCTGGTGCGATCGGAGGGGGTGATCGACGGCTATCCGGTGCGCGTTGCCATGGTCGACGTCAACTCGATCGGCTCGGGCGGCGGCAGCATCGCCTGGATCGACCGTGGCGGCGGCCTGCGCGTCGGCCCGCAGTCGGCGGGCTCGGAGCCGGGGCCGGCCTGCTATGGCCGCGGCGGCGAGAAGCCGACCGTGACCGACGCGTCGGTCGTGCTGGGCTACGTGAACCCGGAATATTTCGCGGGCGGTGCCATGACGCTGCGCCCCGACCTGGCCGAGAAGGCGATCCGCGACCACATCGCGGGCCCCCTGGGCATGACGCTGGAGCAGGCGGCGCTGGGCATCCACCGCGTGCTGAACGCGCAGATGGCCGAGGGCATTCGCTTGGTCTCGATCCGCCAGGGCCTCGACCCGCGCCGCTTCGCGCTGATGCCGCTGGGCGGCGGCGGGGCGGTGCATGCGACCGCGCTGGCGCGCGACCTGTCGATCACGCGCGTCCTGGTGCCGCGCCATCCCGGCATCCTGTCCGCATCCGGCCTGCTGGCCGCGCCGGTCGAGCACGAGATGGCGACGGCCTTCGGCCATTCGGTCGCCGACAGCAGCCTGGCCGATATCCGCACGGTGCTGGACGGGCTCGATGCCGCCTGCCGCGACCTGATGGCGCGCGAGCAGCTAAACGGCGACCCCGTCACCATCCGCTATGCCGCCGACGTCTGCTATGTCGGCCAGTCCTACACGCTGGAAGTGCCGCTGCGCATGGACGAGTCGGCGCCGCTGGACCGGCTCTATGACGATTTCCTGGTCGACCATGACCGCGTCTATGGCCATGCGACCCGCATTCCGGCGCGCATCGTCAACCTGCGTGCCGTGCACCAGGCGGGCGGCGGCGGCGGCCTGGAGGGTGCGATGGAATGGCAGCCGGGCTCGCCCGAAAAAGGCACCCGGCGGCTGCTGGTGGCCGAGATGACCGGCCCGGTCGAGGCCAAGGTCTATGACCGCGCGGCGATGGCGCCGGGCTTCACCTTCGCCGGCCCGGCCATCGTCGAGCAGCCCGACACGACCACCCTCGTCGAACCCGGCTGGCATGGCATGATCGATGCCGGCGGCTCGATGATCCTCACCTTCCAGGACGCCTGAGTACAGGACGCCCGACCCAACGCTCGGAAAGGAGCCCGGCCATGACCAGCGCCCAGCCCCACCTGCAGCTCGACCCGATCACCGTCGAGGTCGTGCGCCACAAGCTCGACGGCATCGCCAACGAGATGGAATCGACGCTGCTGCGCAGCTCGTTCTCGCCGATCGTGAAGGAGGGAATGGACGCGTCGGCCAGCCTCTTCACCATCGCCGGCGAGACGCTGGCCCAGGCCTGCGCCGTGCCGATCCACCTGGCCACGCTCATCCCGATCGTCGAGACGCTGCTGAAGGAGTTCCCGCTCTCCACCATGAAGGAGGGCGACGTCTACATCATGAACGACCCCTATCTGGGGGGGACCCACCTGCCGGATATCGCCATCGTCGTACCGGTCATGTATCGCGGCCGGCCGATCGCGCTGTCGGCCTCGATGACGCACCATCAGGATGTGGGCGGCATGACGCCGGGCTCGATCCCGACCAACGCCACCGAGATCTATCAGGAGGGCGTGCGCATCCCGCCGCTGAAGCTGCGCGATGCCGGCGTGATGAACGACACGCTGGTGAAGATGCTGCGGCTCAACGTGCGCATCCCGGACGTGCTGATGGGCGACCTCAACGCCCAGATCGCCGCCTGCACGATCGGCGCCCGGCGCATCGCAGCCCTGGCCGACGCCTATGGCGACAACCTGCTGACGACCATCTTCCAGGAACTGCTGGAGAAGTCCGAGGCGATGACGCGCGAGGCCCTGCGCGCCATCCCGTCCGGCACCTACAAGTATGTCGACTACATGGACAATGACGGCATCGAGCTCGACCGCCGCATCCGCATCGAGGTGGCGGTCACGGTCGAGAACGGCGCCATCCATTGCGACTTCACCGGCACCAGCCGGCAGTTGAAGGGGCCGTTCAACGTTGTCCGCTCAGGCTCGCAGGCGGCCGCCTACTTCGCCGTGCGCGCCCTGACCGACCCCAGCATTCCGACCAATGCCGGCTGCTTCCGCCCGGTGTCGCTGCACCTGCCCGAAGGCTCGATGGTGAACCCCAAGGAGCCCGCCCCCGTCGGCTCGCGCACGGCCGCCATCAAGCGCATCACCGGCTGCATCATCGGTGCCTTCCAGCAGGCGTTGCCCGAGAAGGTGCCGGCCGATTCCGGTGGCGAGCTGCTTACGCTGGCCTTCGGCGGGCGCAAGCCGGATGGTTCGGGGAACTTCGTGGTGGGCGAGCTGATCGCCGGCGGCAGCGGTGCGGCGCGGCGCAGCGACGGCGTCGACGTGGTCGAGACCGATGCGTCGAACTGCATGAATCTGCCGGCCGAGGCGCTGGAGATGGAGGCGCCGGTCCGCGTGCTGCGGGTCGAGCTGCGGCGGGATTCCGGCGGGGCCGGCAAGCGGCGCGGCGGGCTCGGCCTGATCAAGGAGTTCGAGATGCTCGACGTCGAGGCGACGCTGACGCATCGCGGCGAGCGCCATTTCTGCCCGGCCGCCGGTGCCAATGGCGGCGAGGCGGGGGCGCCCGCGCGCTCGGTCATCATCCGCGCCGACGGCACGGAGGAGACAGTGCCGTCGAAGCTGGTGACGGTGCTGAAGCCGGGCGACCGGCTGCTGGTGGAAACCGCGGGCGGCGGCGGCTACGGCCCGGCAGGCGAGCGCGAGCGCGACCTGGTGGATGCCGACATCGCCAACGGCAAGGTGAGCGCGGAAGAGGCGGCGCGGCTCTACGGCACCGCGGCCGAGTAGCGACAACCAAGAGCAGGAGCAGGGCAATGGGGAACAGCGCGTTGCGTCACGCCGCCGTCGGCATGGCGGCCCTGGCGGCCGCCCTCGTCGGCGTGGCCTCCAATCCGGCCGAAGTGTCGGCCCAGACCACCTGGAAGATGCACATCGTCTGGGTGCCGGCCCGGCCGGAAGCCCAGGCCTACAAGCGCTTTGCCGACATGGTGAACGAGAAGGCCGCCGGCAAGCTCAAGATCGACCTGCACCAGGGCGGCACGCTGGGCGTCAAGGACGTCGACATGCTGCGCATCCTGCCCGCCGGCAACGTCATCCAGATCGCCGGCCTCTATCCCGGCTACATGACGCGCGACGTGCCGGAATATGCCTCGACCCTGCCGCCCGGCGTGGTCAAGGAACCGGCCAAGATGGTCGACGGCCTGCCGGCGCTGACCAAGATCTACGAGGAGACCTACAAGAAGTGGGGCATCGAGCTGCTCGGATACGTCATGCATCCGACGCGCGACACCCACATCATGTGCAAGGAGCCGGTGTCGTCGCTGGCCCAGCTTAAGGGCAAGAAGCTGCGCGTGTGGGAGAAGTTCCACGTCGACACCTTCGCCGAGCTCGGCGTGTCGGCGCAGATCGTCGGCCAGAACGACCTCTATGTGGCGATGAAGACGGGCGTCGTCGATTGCGCGGTCTATCCGATCGGCTTTGCGACCACCGTCTCGCTGCACGAGGTGGCACCCAACGCCAGCTACCTCTTCCCCTACGTCCTGCACCCGCTGCACATCATCGTATCCAAGAAGGCGTATGACGCGCTGCCGGCGGATGTCCGCAAGATCGTCGCCGACGCCGCGGTGGCGACGCAGCAGGAGACGATCAAGAACTACCTGTCGGGCAACTACGACCGCGAGGCGGCCAAGCTGTTCGTCGAGAAGGGTGGCAAGGAGCTGCCGCCGTTCCCGGACACCGACCAGTCGGCCTTCACCAAGACCGCGCGCGAGGTCTGGGAAAAGACCGCCAAGAGCCTCGGCCCCAAGGCGGTCGAGAACTACGAGGCGGTCCTGAAGGGGTTGGGCAACTGATCGCCGGACCGGCCTAGCAAGCGGCCCGCCCTTGCCGGAATGGCGAGGGCGGGTCCTTTGTCCAGCGTGTCGGCAGCCGTTGGCCTTTCGGGGGGATGGGCATGAACGTGGTTTGGCGCAGCATAGACCGGCTGTTTACGGGTCTGCTGTGGATCGGCGTGGTGGCGGGGATGCTGATGACGACGTTCGTCGTGCTGGCATCCGTCATGCGGTATTTCGTCGGCGCCCCGTTCCGCTTCACCGAGGAACTGGTGGGCCTGTTGTTCGTGGCCGTGGCTTTCATCGGTCTGCCATGGGCGACGCTGCACAACCGCCATCTGCGCATTACGCTCATTCCCGACAAGTTGCCGCCGGCCGTGCGACGCATCACCGACAAGGTGGCGGCGCTGCTGGTGATCGTCTTCTGTGCCGTTTTCGCGGCCCAGTCGTGGGAGTTCGCGGCCTTCTCGTTGTCCTTGAACGCGCGCTCCGACATGGGGGGAATCCCGCTGTTCCCGTGGATGGCGCTGATGCCGATCATGTGCGCGGCGGCCGGGATCGGCATGCTGGTGCGTTGGGTGCGGGGCCCATCCCCCGATGACGACGAAGCCCCGCCCGAGGTCTGACGCCGATGTTCTGGCTCTATTTCGCCGGTGGGCTCGGCATCACCGCCCTGACCGGCGTCCCCGTCGGCATCGGTCTGGCCCTGACGGGCATGGCGATCCTGCATTTCGAAGCGGGCGGCGCCACGTCGCTGGCCGTGACGGCAGTCTGGAACGTGCTGACGGACTTCACGCTCAGCTCGATCCCGCTGTTCATGTTCATGGGCGACCTCATGATGGAGAGCGGGCTCAGCCGCCGGCTCTACTCCGGTCTGGCGCCCTTGTTCCACCGCGTGCCGGGCCGGTTGCTCCACTCCAACATTGCCGTCTGCGCCCTGTTCGGCGCCGTGGCGGGAACGAGCACGTCGACGGCGGCGGCCGTTGGCACCGTCGCCTATCCCGAACTGACGCGGCGCGGCTATGACAAGCCGGCGGTCGTGGCCTCGCTCGCCGCCGGCGGCACGCTGGGGCTGCTCATACCGCCCAGCCTGTCTCTGCTGCTGTACGGCGCGACGCAGCAAGTCTCCATCGGTCGCCTGTTCCTGGCGGGCATCATCCCCGGGCTGATGATGGCCGGGCTTTTCATGGCCTGGATCTATATATCGGCCAAGCGGAACCCGCATCTGACGCCACAGGATGGCGAGCGGCCGACGCTGGGAGAGCAGTTGCGCGGCCTGCTCGGCACATGGCCGCTCGTCGTGCTGGTGTTCGCATGCCTGGGCACGGTCTTCCTGGGCTGGGCGACCCCGACCGAGGCGGCCGGGCTGGGCGTTGCGGCGGCGATAGTCGTCGGCTTCCTCTTCGGCGAACTGACCTTGAAGAAGACCTGGGCCGCGTTCCTCAACACCACGCTGGTCTTCTCGTCGATCGTGCTGGTGATCATCGGCTCGCTGATCCTGTCGCAGGCGGTCAGCATTCTGGGTCTTCCGTCCCAGGTCATGCAGGGGGTGGTCGATCTCGGCGTCTCGAAATACTGGGTCCTGGTACTGGTGGTCGTCACCTATCTCATCCTGGGCTGCTTCTTCGACGGCGTGTCGCTGATGCTGCTGACGATCCCGCTCGCCTATCCCGTGATGACCGGCATGGGCTTCGATCCGGTCTGGCTCGGTGTTGTCATCACCATCCTGATCGAGGTCGGCATGCTGACGCCGCCGGTCGGCATGAACCTGTTCGTCCTGGCGGCCATCACCAAGCATGAGGTCTCGCTTGGACAGGCGGCCAAGGCGGCGGTGCCGTACTGGCTGCTTCTGCTGTTCGGTGTCCTGATTCTCACGGTCGTGCCCGGCATCGCCCTGTGGCTGCCTTCGATGATGGGTTAGGCACCCCGTTCCCGGCCGGCGGGTCCTATCCCGTGCGGCCGGGCAACCGGCTGGTGCCGCTGGTCGACGGGGTGCCGGCCTTCCGGCGGATCGGGGCCGCGGTCGAGGCCGCCCGCCACGCCGTCTGGGTCACGGTCGCCTTCGTCGACCCGCACCGGGCGTTGCCGGATCGGCTGGGGTCGGTCTTCGATCTTCTCGACCGGGCAGCCGCGCGCGGGCTCGACGTGCGCGTGCTGTTCTGGCGGCCCAACCCGGAGAGCGCCGGGTATGGCCAGGTCTTCGCCGGCACCGCCGCGGATCGCGCGCTGCTGGCAGACCGCCGGTCCGGCTGGCGTGCCCGCTGGGACCGGGCGCCGGGCGGCGCCTGCCATCACCAGAAGAGCTGGCTCGTCGATGCCGGCCAGGCATCCGAGATCGCCTTCGTCGGCGGCATCAACCTGACCGCCGGGCTGGCGGGGGTGCCCGGCCATGCCGGCCCCGACCAGCAGCACGACGCCTATCTCGAACTGGCCGGCCCGTCGGCGCGCGACGTGCACCACAATTTCGCCGATCGCTGGAACCGCGCCGCCAGCGAGCCGGACGGGCGCTGGCCCGATGGCGAGGATCCGCCGATGGCGCTGCCGGGCGCGCCGGGGCCGGCCAGGGGCGACAGCCTGGCGCAGGTCCAGCGCAACCTGCCGGGGGCCGAGCGCACGATCCTGGAGCAGTATTGCCTCGCCATCACGGCGGCGCAGCGGACGATCTACATCGAGAACCAGGCGCTGCCGGCGGCGCCCGTGGCGGCCGTGCTGGCTGAGGCGCTGGATCGTGGCGTGACGGTGGTGGCCCTGGTCCCGGCCGACACCATGCGCACACCCATGCCGGACCATCTGGCCCGGCTGTTCGCCCATCCGAACTTCACGGCGGCGACCCTGGTCGCGGACGCGCCGGTGCATGTCCATGCCAAGCTGATGCTGGTCGACGATGCCTGGGGCACGATCGGGTCGTGCAACCTGCATGCGCGCTCGCTGCTGGAGCACAGCGAGCTAAACCTGTCGTTCCATGATCCGGCCGTCGTCCGCCGACTGCGCTGCGACCTGCTGGCCGAGCATCTGGGCGTGGACGTGGATGCTCTGGACGACCGCGCCGCACTCGCCCTTTATCGCCGCATCGCCGACGCCAATCGCTCGGGGCGCCGCCAGGGGCTGGCGGTCAGGCTTTGCGGGTAGGGGCCAGCAGGAACCAGGCAAACGCCAGCACCTGCAGGCCGAGCAGGACCGCGAAGGCGACCTGGTAGCCCTGCGGGTCGTAGCCGCCCTCGGCCGTGCGCGGCCACAGGCCGATGATGCCGCCGATGGCATACTGCAGCAGAAAGGCGCCGCTGCCCGACAGCAGGTTCATGCCGGTGTTGGCGCGCCCCGCGAAGGCCGGCCCGAAATGCTGCGACAGGGCGGCATAGGTCAGCGTGATGACGTTGAAGGTGGCGCCGAAGACCGCCCACAGTGCGGCCGAGCCCGACACCCATTCCAGTACGATGCCCAGTTCGGCCAGCATGAACAGCACGGCCGCCCCGCCGGCCACGGCCAGCGTGCCGATGCCGAAGCGGCGCAGCGCCTCGGCGATCACGCCCCCCAGCGCCGAGCCCAGGCTGAGGGCGAGGGCCATGATCATCAGTTGCGTCGCCACGTCCGGCCGGGCGAAGCCGGCGACGTCGCGCAGCCACGGGCCCGCCCACAGGGTCTGGATGGCCGAGCCGCTGGCAAATCCCAACAGCGTCATCGGCGCCACCCGCCAGAACAGGCGGTCGCGATAGATGACGGTGAAGAGCTCGCGGAGCTGGCGGGCGATGGGGACGGGGGCGGCAACGCGCGGCCGCTCCGGCACCACCAGCCACAGGGCGATCGCCGCCAGCAGGGCCGCCCCGCCGCCCATCAGCATCAGGCCGCGCCAGCCGACGGTGCCCACGATCATCTCGGCCGGTGCGGTCGCCACCACCGCGCCCAGGCTGCCGAAACCCAGGAACAGCCCGTTCAACAGCGGCAGCCGGGCAGGGGGAAACCAGTCCGCCATCTGCTTGTAGGCCGACATCAGCCCGCCCGCGAAGCCGAGCCCGACCAGGGCCCGGCCGATCGCAACGGTTACCAGATCGTGGCCGACCGCGATGACGCAGGCGCCGATCGCGGCCACCGCCACCAGCGTCCCCTGCACCCGGCGCGCGCCGAAGCGGTCCAGCAGCGCCCCCAGCGGTAGCTGGAACAGCGCGAATGTCAGGAAGTACATCGAGGTCAGCAGGCCCAGGTCTTCCGGCCCCAGCCGCAACTCGCCCACCAGGTCGGGCGCGATCAGCGCGTTGATCGAGCGGAAGAACAGCGACAGGAAGTAGGCCGCCGCAAAGGGCGCGATGATGCGCACGGCAAGCCCGGCGCCGCCGGACGCCGACGATGGAGCGGGGGACATGATGCGGCTCGGGGCTGCCTCTGGGACGTCGACCTTAGCGGGCGGGGAAGGATCGGCGCAATGAAACTGGAGGGTCAAATTTTTAATCGCGCAGGGACTTGTTGCTAAGAGGGACACGTTATGGTGTATTAATGGTATGAAATGTTATCTATTTAGGACCGTTGTTGCTGCTGTGTTCGCCGCTGTGGTCGGGTCCGGCCCGGCCTTGGCGCAGTTGACTATCCAGCCGGGCGATCTTCCGGCCCTGTTCCCCGGCGTCGAGATAAAACCGTCGGAGCCCAACCCAGGATGGATGGTGCTCGAAACCTTTCGCGAGCCGGAGGTGTCTATCACCCCAGGGCGCGTCAGGGCGCAGATGACCTGGAACGGAATCGATGATGACGAATGGCCGTTCACCCGGATTGTAGACGTGCTGCTGGGCAAGGCGTGCGGACCGGTTCGCTCCGGCTGGACGAGCGCGCAACAGGATCGGCTCTACGCATCGCGGTCAGTTACGCGTGAGCGCAACATGGGCGGGAATGCCGGTACCTCGTTCAGCAAACGCATCAGCGCGTCGGTCGGCCGTTGCCGGGTCGATCTGGCGGCCCAGGGCGCGCGATGGCACGGGATCGAAGCGACGATCGTACCGCTCGCGGTAAAGCGATAGACGTCAGCCGTTGACGATTGCCTTCACGCGGCCGTCAGGCCGCCATCCACCACCATCTCGGACCCGGTGACGAAGCGCGATTCGTCCGAGGCCAGATAGACCACGAGCGGTGCGATGTCGTCGGTCTCGCCCATGCGGCCGAGCGGGATCTGGCGGGCCAGCCGGCGGCGGGTGCCCTCGGGGTCGGGCGCGCCGGCCAGCATGCCGTCGACCATGGGCGTGTTGACGAAGCTCGGATGCACGCTGTTGCAGCGGATGCCATAGCCCGCCCGCGCGCAGTGCAGCGCCACCGACTTGGTCAGCAGCCGCACGCCGCCCTTGCTGGCGTTGTAGGCGGCGAGGTTGTGGCCGCCCACCAGGCCCGACACGGACGACAGGTTGATGATCGAGCCGCCGGTCGCCTTCATCAGGCCGATGCCATGCTTGCAGCCGAGGAACACCCCGTCGAGGTTGACGCCCATGGTCAGGCGCCATTCCTCGATCGTCGTGTCCTCGATGGTGTTGAGGATGGCGATGCCGGCATTGTTGACCAGCACGTCGAGCCGGCCGAGGCGCCGGGCCACCTCCGCCATGGTGGCGATCCAGGCCGCCTCGTCGGTGACATCGAGCGCCAGCGCCAGCCCGCCGCATTCGTCCGCGGTGGCGGCCGCGGCCGCCAGGTCGCGGTCGGTCGCCACCACCTGCGCCCCTTCGCCGGCCAGCGCCCGGCAGAAGGCCCGGCCGAGGCCCCCGCCGGCGCCGGTGACCAGCGCCACCTTGCCGGCGACCCTGCCCGTGACCCTGGCCGCCATCTCAGGCCCCCGGGAGCTGGTGGCGGCCGAACTCCTCGCGCAGCTTGCTCTTCAAGAGCTTGCCCGTGGCGGTGTGCGGTAGTTCGTCGACGAAGACGATGTCGTCGGGCAGCCACCACTTGGCCACCCGCTCTTCCAGGAACGTCATCATCTCGGCCTTGTCGACCCCACCGGCCGTGCGCGGCTTGATGATCAGCAGCGGGCGCTCCTGCCATTTCGGGTGATGGACGCCGATGACGGCCGCCTCGGCCACGCCCGGATGGCCGACGGCGGCGTTCTCCAGGTCGATCGAGCTGATCCACTCGCCGCCGGACTTGATGATGTCCTTGGCGCGGTCGGTGATCTGCACGAAGCCGTCGGCGTCGATGGTGCAGATGTCGCCGGTGCGGAACCAGCCTTCGGAATCGAAGGCGGCCTTGGTTGCCGCCTCGTCCTCGTAGTAACCGGACGTGATCCAGGGGCCGCGCACCAGCAGTTCGCCCTGGGCCACCCCGTCATGGGGCAGGCGGGTGCCGGCGTCATCGACGATCTTCAGCTCCACGCCATAGACGACGCGGCCCTGCTTCATCTTCAGCTTGTAGCGGTCATCCTTGGGCAGGGTCAGCATCTTGCCCTTCAGCACGCCGGTGGTGCCGATCGGGCTCATCTCGGTCATGCCCCAGGCGTGGATGACATCGACGCCGTACTTTTCCTCCAGCGTGACGATCATCGACAGGGGGGCGGCCGATCCGCCCACCACGAGGCGCTTCAGGCTGGAGAACTTCGACCCCGTCGACTCCATGTGCGCCAGCAGGCCGAGCCAGACGGTGGGCACGCCCAGCGTGCAGTTCACCTGCTCGGTCTCGAACAGCTCCAGCAGGCTGGCGCCGTCGAGCTTGGCGCCCGGCAGCACCAGCTTGGCGCCGGCCATGGCGGTGGAGTAGGCGCAGCCCCAGGCGTTGACGTGGAACATCGGCACGACGGGCAGGATGACGTCGCGGCTGCAGATGCCGAGCGCGTCCGGCGCGCAGACGCAATAGGAATGGATGACCGTCGAGCGGTGGGTATAGAGCACGCCCTTGGGGTTGCCGGTGGTGCCGGACGTGTAGCAGAGGGACGACGCCGTCTTCTCGTCGAACTGCGGCCAGTCGAACGCCGCAGGCTGGCCCGCGATCAGGCTCTCGTAGGAGCGCGCGTTGGGCAGCGTGGTGGCCGGCATGTGGGCATCGTCGGTCAGGACGACGTAGCCCTTCACGTTCGCGAAGTCGCCCGCCACTTTCTCCAGCAGGGGCACGAAGCTGAGGTCGACGAAGATCCACTGGTCGTCAGCATGGTTCACGATGTAGCGGATCTGGTCGGGGAAGAGGCGCGGGTTGATGGTGTGCAGGACCGCGCCCATGCCCGAGATGCCGTAGTAGAGCTCCAGGTGGCGGTGGGTGTTCCAGGCCAGCGTCGCCAGCCGGTCGCCCGGCTGCACGCCCAGGTCCTTCAGCGCGTTGGCCAACTGCTGGACCCGGCCATAGGCGTCCGCCCAGGTGTAGCGATGGATCGGCCCCTCGATGGTGCGGGTGACGATCTCTGTATCGCCGTGATAGCGCGCGGCATGCTGGATCAGGCCCGAGATCAGCAGCGGCACGTCCATCATCAAGCCCTGCATGGGCGTCACTCCCCGTTCGTGTGTCGCGGGCGCGGGCGCGGCCGGCGAATTGTCCCGAAGGATAGGGAACGGCTCGGCCCGGTGGCAAGGACGGGTGCGGCAAAAGAAAAGGGGGCGCGCACCGCATCGCTGCGATGGCGCCCCCCGAGGCTGGGAGGAAACGCGAAGGAAGATAGGGCCTAGAAGGTCTTCGACACCGTGAACATGGCGCGGGCACCGCAGATCGTCCGGCCGCCGCCGCATTCCGACTTGCGGATGTCGGTGTCGGCATAGACCAGCGACAGGGTGAAGCCCTCGACCGTGGCGGTCAGGCCGGCCTGCCATTCCAGATAGTCGGGCGTGCCGTAGCGGTCGTTGCGGTCGATCCACTGGTGGCCGAGATGGCCGATCAGGGCCAGGTCGAGCGGGGCGCCCGGGATCGGCACCTTGGCGTCGCCATAGAGGTACCAGGCGTCGCCGCTCTTGCCGAAGAAGTCCGGCGAGTAGTTGAGGCCGCCCGACAGCGAGGCGATGCCGAAATCGTAGCCGAGCTTGCCGGCGAATTCATAGAAGTCGTAGTTCAGGCGGCTGGAGGCGCCCGGATAGAAATAGCCGATCATGCCGGCCTGCCAGGTGAGGCCCGCGACCTCGCCCTTGATGCCGCCATAGAGGTCCATCTCGATGGTGGCTTCGTTTCCGTCCTTGAAGTTCAGGTTCGAGGCCCAGAGGCCGGCATAGACGCCGATGCCCGGATTGAACATCAGGCTGTAGTCGATCGAGCCCTGGATGGTCGGGTTCTCGTCGGTCTGCGAGATGCCGCGATAGAGATAGTCGGTGCCGAGCGTCACCGTCGCGGTGAGGTCGCCCGGGATCAGCTTGGGCTTCGCATCCTGTGCGAAGGCGGGTGCCGCGAACAGGGCGGCGGCGATAGGCAAGGCCAGCAGGGAACGGAACGACATCGAAACCCCCGACGTCAGGAAGGCGAGGCAACCGGCCCCCGCCATGATGGGGGGTGCAGGATTGCGCATTCCTGAGTAGGGCAAGGCACGTGCCAAGTCGCATCAGGTTCGCGTCGGCCCTTGACGCCGCCCTGATGCCCGCCCGAAGCCTGGAATATGACCGTCATACGACAGGTCTGATTACAAGTTGGGCAGTTCATGCATGCGCGTCGGCCTTGTTTCCCTTGGTCGGCGGCTTAGAGTGTCGGCACCAGCATGACCCCCGCCAGCATGACCGACGAACCAGACACCATCCCCACCAGGGACGCCCACCGTTTCGACGAGGCGGCGCTCGAGCGCCACCTGCGCCAGGCCCTGGGCTTCGCCGGGCCGCTTTCCGTGCGCCAGATGCGCGGCGGCCAGTCCAACCCCACCTTCCTCCTGTCGGCCGACGGGTGCGACATGATCCTGCGCAAGCAGCCGCCGGGACAGCTCCTGCCGTCGGCCCACGCGGTCGATCGCGAGTACCGGGTGCTGACGGCCCTGGCGGGTACCGACGTGCCGGTGCCGACGACCCTGCATTTCTGTGCCGATCGCGAGGTCATCGGCACGCCCTTCTATGTGATGGAGCGGCTGGTCGGGCGGATCTTCTGGAACCCGGCCCTGCCCGAACTGGAGCGGGGGGAGCGCGAGGGCATCTGGCTCGGCATGGCGGATGCCCTGGCCCGCCTGCACAAGGCCGACTGGCAGGCGATCGGGCTGGCCGATTTCGGCCGGCCCGGCAATTATTTCGGCCGCCAGATCGCGCGCTGGACGCGGCAGTGGCAGGAATCGAAGACGCACGAGAACCCGGCCGTCGACCGGCTGGCGGAATGGCTGCCGCAGCGGGTGCCGCCCGGCGACCAAGTCTCGATCTGCCACGGCGATTTCCGCATCGACAACCTGATGTTCCACCCGACCGAGCCCCGCGTGATCGGCATCCTCGACTGGGAACTGGCGACGCTGGGTCATCCGCTGGCCGACCTTGCCTACAACTGCATCCAGTACCACACGCCGCCGCATGTCTTCCGCGGCCTGGCCGGCCTTGACCTCGCCGCCCTGGGCGTGCCGTCGCAGGATGCTTACGTCGCCGCCTATGGCCGGTTCGCGGCCGAGCCGGTGGTGCTGCAGCCGTTCCACCTCGCCTTCGCGCTCTTCCGCCTCGCGGTCATCCTGGAGGGCATCCTCGCCCGCGCCAAGGCCGGCAACGCCGCATCGGCCGATGCCTTCGAGGTCGGCGGGCTGGGTGTTGTCATCGCCGACATAGGCTGGGACATCGCGCGCGCTGCCGACTGACCGACACCACTCCCGACCCAAAATCCCCGAGGGACCGACGATGGACTTCGCCTATTCCGAAAAGTCGCTGGACGTGCAGGCCCGCGTGCGCCGCTTCATGGACGAGCACATCGTGCCGCGCGCCCGCGACTGGGAGGCATCGGTGCATGCCGGCGTCTTTCCGCCGCCCTTCATCGAGGACTTGAAGGCCAAGGCGAAGGCCGAGGGGCTGTGGAACCTGTTCCTGCCCAGCCTGCGTCCCGACGAGCCGGGCAACGGGCTGAACAACCTCGACTACGCCCCGGTCGCCGAACTGCTGGGCCACATCATGTGGTCGTCGGAAATCTTCAACTGCAACGCCCCCGACACCGGCAACATGGAGCTCTTGCACATGTTCGCGAGCGAGCAGCAGTACAAGGACTGGCTGCGCCCGCTGCTCGAGGGCAAGATCCGCTCGGCCTTTGCCATGACGGAGCCGGCGGTCGCCTCATCGGATGCCACCAACATCCAGACCCGGATCGAGCGGGTGGGCGACCACTACGTCGTCAACGGCCGCAAGTGGTTCATCACCAACGCGGCCGACCCGCGCTGCAAGATCGCCATCGTCATGGGCGTGACCAACCCGGACGCCGAGACCCATCGCCGCCAGAGCATGATCCTGATCCCGTTCGGCACGCCGGGCTTCTCGGTCATCCGCAACCCGACCGTGATGAACCATGTGGCGCCCGAGGGCCATTGCGAGGTCGTCTTCGACAACGTGAAGGTGCCGGTCGCCAACCTGCTGGGTTCGGAAGGGCAGGGGTTCGAGATGGCCCAGGCCCGTCTCGGCCCCGGCCGCATCCACCACTGCATGCGCTCGATCGGCCAGTGCGAAGTGGCGCTCGACCTGATGATGCAGCGCGCCCAGGACCGCCGCACCTTCGGCCAGACGCTGGCCGAGCACGGCACGGTCATGGAATGGATTGCCATGTCGCGGGCCGAGATCGAGCAGGCGCGCCTGCTGGTCCTGCGCACGGCCTGGCTGATGGACAAGCACGGCAACAAGGCCGCCCGCAAGGACGTGTCGCTGATCAAGGTCGTGGTGCCGCGCATGCAGACCACGATCGCCAACCGCGCCATCCAGGCCTTCGGCGCCAAGGGGCTGACCGGCGACACGCCGATCGCCGCCATCTGGAGCTGGGGTCGCGCCCTGCAGATCGTCGACGGGCCGGACGAGGTGCATCTGCGCACCATCTCGCGCCTGGAGATCAAGGAGCAGAAGAAGCGCCTGGGTAACCGCCGGCTCGACGAGCTGACCGGCTTTCCGATCGATTGACGGGAGACGACTGATGACGTTGGCCGGCAGGACGCTGTTCATCACCGGGGCCAGCCGCGGCATCGGTCTCGCCATAGCACTGCGGGCGGCCCGCGACGGCGCCAATATCGCCATCGCCGCCAAGACGGTCGACCCGCACCCCAGGCTGGAGGGCACGATCTTCACCGCCGCCGCGGCGATCGAGCAGGCGGGCGGCCGGGCACTGGCCATCCCCTGCGACATCCGCGAGGAAGCCCAGGTTCGGGCGGCCGTGGCGCGTACGGTGGAGGCCTTCTGCGGCATCGACGTGCTGGTGAACAACGCGTCCGCCATCAGCCTGACCGGCACGCTGGACACGCCCGCCCGGCGCTTCGACCTGATGCAGCAGGTGAACGCGCGCGGCACGTTCCTGTGCTCGCAGGCCTGCGTGCCCGCACTGCGCCAGTCCGCCAACCCGCATATCCTGACGCTGTCGCCGCCGCTCAACCTGAACCCCCGCTGGTTCAAGGGCCATGTCGCCTACACCATGGCCAAGTACGGCATGAGCATGTGCGTGCTGGGCATGGCCGAGGAGTTCCGTGACGACGGCATCGGCGTGAACGCGCTGTGGCCGCGCACCGGCATCGCCACGGCCGCCATCCGCAACCTGCTGGGCGGCGACGACGCGGTCGCGCGCTGCCGCACGACCGACATCATGGCCGACGCCGCCCATTGGATCCTGACCCGGCCGTCGCGCGAGGCGACCGGCAACTTCTTCATCGACGAGGACGTGGTCCGCCAGGCCGGCGTGACCGACCTCGACCGCTACTCGGTGGTGCCGGGCACGACGGACTTCATGCAGGATTTCTTCCTGGATTGAAGGCCGGGCCATGGCCGGTTTCGCCGACAGCCATCTCGGGCGCCTGCGCGCCGTCGTCGGCTCGCGCATGCTCCTGGTGCCGGGCGCCCGCCTTGTCATCGAGGACCCGGCCACCGGCCGCATCCTGCTGCAGGAGCGCAGCGATTTCGCTCTCTGGGGCCTGCCGGGCGGGAGCGCCGAGGAAGGCGAGGGGCTGGAGCAGGTCGCCATCCGCGAGGCGTTGGAGGAGACGGGCCTTGCCGTCGCCGACCTGGAGCCGTTCGGCTTCGGCTGCGATCCGGCCTACGAGACCATCACCTTCCCCAATGGCGACCGCTGCCAGTTCTTCGTGATGATGTTCCGCACGCGCAGCTTCACGGAGGTCCCGGTGCTGGACAGCCAGGGGGAGAGCCTGCGGCTCGACTGGTTCGCGCCCGATGACTTGCCGGCGATGCTGCCGAACATGGCGCGCAGCGTGGAAGCCTATCGCCGCTTCCTGGCTACGGGCGCGTTCCAGATGATCTGATACCAAGTCCGGCTGTTCATGACCGATGTGCCCACGCCCGGAGACCGATGGACATGATCTTCCATGGCTGGTCGACGAGCTTGTTCCAGGCGTGGGCGCAGTGGTCGAGGATGTCGTCGTAGGATTGGAAGACGCGGTTCGAGAGCCAGTTGTCGCGCATGAACTGCCAGACGTTCTCGACCGGGTTCAGCTCCGGCGACTTGGCTGGTAGCGGCACGATCGTGATGTTGGCCGGGACGACAAGCCGCTCGGAGAGGTGCCATCCAGCCTGGTCCATCAAGAGCAGGGCATGG
The DNA here is from genome assembly GCF_006738645.1 of Stella humosa. Lineage (GTDB taxonomy): Bacteria > Pseudomonadota > Alphaproteobacteria > ATCC43930 > Allostellaceae > Allostella > Allostella humosa. The sequence goes on from NZ_AP019700.1 coordinate 2,065,199, forward strand.
GCGCCGGGAGCGACGGTGCGGCTGATCTCCGCCAGATGGAGTTGCATGGACGGCACGTTGCAGCGCGGCAGGACGAGGGCCGCGCCCTTGCCCTCGGCCGGACAGATCGCGCCGAAGATGTAGGCCGACTTGGTGCGCTGGTCGTGCGGCGCGCTCGGCCGGGTGCCGCGCCGGGCCCAGCGCCGGGTGATGCCGTTCTTCTGGCCTACACGGGCTTCGTCCTGGAACCAGACCTCTATCCCTCCTGGGGCTTCGGCAGCCTTCTTGCGCGCGAGGCGCGCCAGGAGCGCGGGAAAGTTTTTTTGAATGCCTCCCCGGCTTGCGGGTCCTGGGCATGGTGACGCGGCCGGGCCGACAGCTTGCGGTAGCCCATCGCCCGAAGCCGGTCGCTCATCGTCTGCTTCGACAGGCTGACCCCGAAAGTCTCGTGGATCCATTGCGCGAGGTCGATCAGCCGCCAGCGGACGACGCCGTGCACGGCCGGGATCGGGCCAGCCTCGACCAGCCGGGCCACCTCCGCCCATTGCTCGGCCGACAGCTTCGAGGATGCGCCGCCAGCCTTGCGGTCGATCAGGCCATCCGGACCGTCGGCGTTGAACGCCAGCACCCAGTCCCGCACCGTCTGCAAGCCGACACCGCCCAGCTTGGCTGCATCGCTCCGGCTACCGCCGTCATAGATCGCCGACAGCGCCAATAGCCGCCGGGCCTGGCCGGCGTCCTTCGAACGCTTTGCCAATCCCCGAAGCGCCGCTCCGTCATAGTCTCCGCGCAGCCCGATCGGTGCAGCCATGGCGAACTCCATACCGTTCGCCATCCTTGAATCAGAACTCCGACCCCAGCGGAATCCCCTTCGTGAGTCACCTCACGCCGGACTTGGTATGAGCCCGCGGCCGATGGCGGGCCGTCACCTGGCTGGCGGCGATCGCTGCAATAGGGCGACGATGGCCGGTACAAGATCGGGATGAAGCGGCAGGGCCGGGTCCTGGTAGGTGGCGAGCGGCTGCCGGGGAACATCCATCTTCAGCATGTGCGTGGCCCCGTGCAGATCGGCGCGCACGGCCGACGGCATCGCCTTGGCCAGAAGGTCGGCGTCCGCCGGCTTGACCTGGATATCCCTGTCGCCTTGCAGGATCAGCGCCGGGCCGCGCCATTGCCGGGCCACGGCTGTCGGATCATAGGCGAACAGGTCGATCATGTAGCGTTGCAGCCCGTCCGGGAACAGCGGCCGCAGTGCCAGGCTGAGCGAGGCCGCGTCGCGGCTGCGTCCGGCTTCCAGGTCGGCGACCACCGCCTCTATCTCCGGCATCAACGGCGCGTTTGCGGGGTTCGACCGCAACTGGTCGATCAGCAGCCGGCCGGTCGGGCGCCCAGATGTCGCCATCAGGATCAGCCCGCAGAGGGACCGCGGGGCATTCCCGGCCGCTACGAGCGCCACCAGCCCGCCCTCCGAATGACCGGCGATCCAGACGCAGGGTGCGGCCTGCGCCGCCCTCTCGACCCACTTCCGCGTGTCGTCGGCATAGGCCGCGATCGTCACGTCGTTGGGATCGGCTATGGCGGCGGCACTGCCGTAGAGGCCGCGCTTGTCGATGCGCAGCGACGAGATCCCGGCCGCTTTCAGGCCGTGGGCCAGGATCTTGTAGGTGTCCGACCGCAGGCCGAGCCGGCCTGCGTTGCCGTCGCGATCCGTCGGCCCGGAGCCGGGGACGATGACGACGATGTGCCGCGCGTCCGGGACGGCCAGCAGCTCGCCGGCGAGCGCGCCTTTGGGGCCGTCTATCGCGATCGGTTCGGCCGCGGCGGCCATCGGGCGGCAGCAGAGCAGCCCCAGGACCAGCAGGACCAGGCGGCGCGGTCGGCTCGCCATTCAGGCCGGGCGGCGGCGATACATGCCGATCGCCTTCCAGGTCAGGACCGTCTCGCCCTTCTGGTTGGTGACCTGGATCAGCGAGTTGACGACGCCGCGGTCGGGCTTGGATTCCGAAGCGCGGATCGAGGTGATCTCCATGCGGGCCGACAGGGTGTCGTCGGCGCGGACCGGCTTCAGCCAGCGCAGCTCGTCCAGCCCGGGCGAGCCCATGCCGGCGGCGTCGCCCAGGATGCCGTCGACCAGCAGCCGCATGGTCATGGCCGCCGTGTGCCAGCCGCTGGCGATCAGCCCGCCATAGATGCTGTCCTTGGCGGCCTCTTCGTCGATGTGGAAGGGCTGTGGGTCGAACTGCCGGGCGAAGTCGAGGATCTCGGCCTTGGTCACCGAACGGCTGCCCAGCTCGTACACGTCGCCGGTCGTGAAGTCCTCGAAATAGCGCATCGGGCATCTCCCTTGGGGTTCGCCTCCCCCCTAGCATGGCGTTGTCGGGCAAGGCTATGGTCGCGGGCTAGGCGGTCGCGAAGGCGGAAAGAACAAGATGGAATCCCGGGCGGATATCGGCGTCGTCGGCCTTGGCGTGATGGGGCGCAACCTCGCGGCCAACATCCAGGACAAGGGCTTCGGCGTCGTCGGTTTCGATGCCGACGCGACGCAGCGTGGCCGGGCGGCGGCAGACGGGCTGGTTGCGGCTGCCAGCATGGAAGTGCTCGTGGTCGGCCTGCGCGGCCCGCGCGCGGTGCTGCTGCTGGTGCCGGCCGGGCCGGCGGTGGACGCCGCCATCGCCACCCTGCGCCCGCTGCTGGCGGCGGGCGACATCATCGTCGACGGCGGCAACTCGCACTATCCCGACACCATCCGGCGCGGCCGCGAACTGGCGGCCGCCGGGCTGGGCTTCGTCGGCCTCGGCGTTTCCGGGGGCGAGGAGGGGGCGCGCCACGGGCCGGCCCTGATGGCGGGCGGTGATGCCGCGGCCTGGGGGCGGCTGGAGCCGCTGTTGACCGCGATCGCCGCGCGCTTCGACGGCCAGCCCTGCTGCGGTCATGTCGGCGCGGACGGCGCCGGCCACTTCGTGAAGATGGCCCACAACGGCATCGAGTACGGCCAGATGCAGCTGATCGCCGAGGCCTGCCTGCTGCTGCGCCACGCGGCCGGCCTCGACTGGCCGGCGGCCGGAACGGCGGTCGCCGGCTGGAACGCGGGCGAGGATGCCTCCTACCTGCTGGCGATCACGGGCGACATCCTGGCCACGCGCGACGGCCAATCGGGCCGGCCGCTGCTGGAACTGACGGCCGATCGCACCGGCCACAAGGGCACCGGCGTCTGGACGGTGGAGGCGGCGCTCGGCCTGGGCGTGCCGGTGCCGACGATGGCGGCCGCGGTGTGGGCGCGCGCGCTGTCGGCCACCCGCGACCAGGGCGCGGTCGACGGGGCATACGCGGCACCCGCGGCCCCGCTGGCGGCGGGCGACATCGGGGTGGCGCTGGCCGCCGCCAGTCTGGTCGCCTATGCCGAGGGTCTGGACCTGATCGCGGCCGGCGCCGCGCACCATGGCTGGCGGACCGACCGCGCGGCGGTGGCCGAACTGTGGCGGGCCGGCTGCATCATCCGCTCGGCCACCCTCGACCGGATCGCGGCAGCACTCCGCGCAGAGCCCGGCAACCAGTCCTTCCTCGACCGCCGCTGGACGCGCGGGCAGCTTGCCGATGCCCTGCCGGCCTGGCGCCGGGTACTGGCCGCCGGCGCCGATATCGGCGTGCCGCTGCCGGCCTTCGCGGCGGCCTTCCACCATGCCGCCGGGCGGGCGGCACCGGAGGTCGGCGCGCGGGTGGTGGCGGCGCAGCGCGACCGCTTCGGTGCCCACGGCTTCGCCCGTATCGACCGCGGCGGCACCCACCACGCAGCCTGGGACGGCAAATGACGGCAGCCAAGGTCATCATCCTCATGGGCGTCTGCGGCGTCGGCAAGACGACGGTCGGGCGCAAGCTGGCGGCCGCGGTCGGCGGCAGCTTCGAGGAGGGGGACGCCTTCCACCCGCCCGCCAACGTCGCCAAGATGGCCGGCGGCCAGCCGCTCGATGACGGCGACCGGGCACCGTGGCTGGCCGCCATGGCGGCCGGCATCGGCCAGTGGCTGGGGCGCGAGCGACCCACCGTGCTGGCCTGCTCGGCCCTGAAGGCCGCCTATCGCGACGTGCTGGCGGGCGGACGGGCGGGCGTCGCCTTCGTCCATCTGACGGGCGAGCCGGACCTCATCGCCCGGCGCATGGCGGCCCGCACCGACCACTATATGCCGCCCACCTTGCTGCCCAGCCAGCTCGCCATCCTGGAGGCGCCGGACGACGCGCTGACGGTGGCCATCGACCGCGGCCCGGACGAACTGGCTGCCGACATTCGCCGCCGGCTGGGGCTGTAGCCACCCGCCTGCCGGAACTTCCACCGCCCCCGCCGGTTGTCGCGGCAGGAACCCGGACGGAAGGTGAACAGGCATGGCCAGAGCGACCAAGGGCGGCACGCCACCCAGCAGCAACAGCACGGCGCCCGAACTGGGGCAGACGGCCGCAGAGCGGGGCGCGCCCTCGATCACCACCAACCAGGGCGTGGTGATCGCCGACAACCGCAACTCGCTGAAGGCCGGCCCGCGCGGCCCGACCTTGCTGGAGGATTTCATCCTCCGCGAGAAGATCACCCATTTCGACCATGAGCGCATTCCCGAGCGCATCGTCCATGCCCGCGGGTCGGGCGCGCACGGCTATTTCCGCCCCTACAAGTCGTGGGCGTCGATCACCAAGGCGCACTTCCTGCAGGATCCCAAGCGCAAGACGCCGGTCTTCGTCCGCTTCTCGACCGTGGCCGGCGGGGCCGGGTCCAACGACACCGTGCGCGACGTGCGCGGCTTCGCGGTGAAGTTCTATACCCAGGAGGGCAACTACGACTTGGTCGGCAACAACATCCCGGTCTTCTTCATCCAGGATGCCATGCGCTTCCCGGACCTGATCCATGCGGTGAAGCCCGAGCCCGATCGCGAGTTCCCGCAGGCCTCGTCGGCCCATGACACCTTCTGGGACTTCGCGTCGCTGATGCCGGAAAGCCTGCACATGCTGATGTGGGCGATGTCCGACCGCGGCATCCCGCGCAGCTACCGCATGATGGAGGGGTTCGGCATCCACACCTTCCGCTTCATCGACCAGGCTGGTACCTCACGCTTCGTGAAGTTCCACTGGCGGCCCAAGCTGGGCTCGTTCTCGCTGGTGTGGGACGAGGCCGTGAAGATCGCCGGCGCCGACCCGGATTTCCATCGCCGCGACCTGTGGGACGCGATCGACCAAGGCAAGTTCCCGGCGTTCGAACTGTCCGTGCAGATCTTCGACGAGGAGATGGCGGCCGGATTCCCCTTCGATGTGCTGGATTCCACCAAGCTGATCCCCGAGGAGCTGGTGCCGCTGACGCCGCTGGGTGAGATGGTGCTGGACCGCAACCCGGACAACTTCTTCGCCGAGACGGAGCAGGTGGCCTTCCATCCCGGCCATGTCGTGCCCGGCATCGACCTGTCGAACGACCCGCTGCTGCAGGGTCGGCTGTTCTCTTATCTCGATACGCAGCTATCGCGCCTGGGCAGCTCGAACTTCCACCAGATCCCGGTCAACCAGCCGAAATGCCCGTTCGCCAACCTTCAGCGCGGCGGCCATATGCGCATGTCGGTGGAGAAGGGGCGGGTGGCCTACGAGCCCAACTCGCTCGACATGACGGCGCCGGTGCAGGACCCGGACCGCGGCTACAAGCATCATCCCGAGGCGATGGAATCGCCCAAGATCCGCATCCGTCCGGAAAGCTTCGCCGACCATCACTCCCAGGCGCGGTTGTTCTGGAAAAGCCAGACGGATACCGAGCGCACCCACATCGTCGCTGCCTTCCGCTTCGAGCTGTCGAAGGTGGATGTGGCTGCCGTCCGTGAGCGCATGGTGGGCCATCTCTTCGACGTCGATGCCGAACTGGGTGGCCGGGTCGCGGCGGCGCTGGGCATGCCGGCACGGCAAGCCGACATGGCCGGCGGTGGCGAGGCGCAGCCCTCGCCGGCGCTGAGCCTGCTGAAGAAGGCCCGGGAGACGCTGGAGACGCGCAAGATCGGCTGCCTCGTGGCCGATGGCGTGTCCGCCGACCTGGTCGACCAGTTCCGCCGGGCGGTCGAGCGCAAGGGTGGCAAGCTGATGATCGTCTCGATGAAGCGCGGCGGCTTCCAGTCGGCCGAAGGGCCCGTGGTGCCGGCGGACTTCTTCGTGCAGGGCGGGCCGTCGATCCTGTTCGACGCAGTCGTGCTGCTGGGCGGCAGCCAGCCGCCGGCGGCGTTCCTGATGGATGCGGCGGCGAAGCACTTCGCGGCCGACGCCTTCGCTCACCTGAAGACGATCGCCGCCGACGATGGCGGCGTCGCCCTGCTGGCGAAGGCCGGCATCGGCCAGGCCGACTTCGACGAGGCGGTCGTGCCGCTGTCGGCCAAGGTGACGCCGGCCGCCATCTCGCGCTTCGTGGCCTCGGCCGCGCGCCACCGCCTGTGGTCGCGCGAGGCCAAGGTCAGCGCCCCCGTCTAGGACCGGCGGCGGGCCGGGTCAGACGACCCGGTCCGCCGGCTCACCGGTCGAGAACCAGCCGTCGAGATTGTCGAGCGCGCGGAAGCCCATGGCCTCGCGCGTCTCGGTCGTGGCGCTGCCCAGGTGTGGCAGCAGCACGACGTTCTCCAGCCCCAGATAGCCTTCATGGACATGGGGCTCGCCGTCATAGACGTCGAGCCCGGCGGCCGAGAGCTGGCCGGACTTGAGCGCGGCGACCACCGCGCGGTCGTCCACCACCGGCCCGCGTGCCGTGTTCACCAGGATGGCGCCCTTGGGCAGCAGCGCGATGCGCCGCGCATCCAAGAGGTGCCGGGTCTGCGGCGTCAACGGGCAGTGCAGCGACAGGAACTCGGCGTGCGGCAGCAGGTCCTCGACATTGTCGTGGTAGATCGCACCCAGCTCCAGCTCGGGCGCCAGCCGCGTCCGGTTGTAGTAGCGGATCTGCATGTCGAAGCCGCGGGCGCGCCTGGCCAGCGACTGGCCGATGCGGCCCATGCCGACGATGCCGACCGTCTTGCCGCTCATATGCGTGCCGAGCAACTGCGTCGGCGCCCAGCCGCCCCAGGCCTTGGCGCGCACCATCCGCTCGCCCTCGCCGGCGCGCCGCGCGGCCGCCAGCATCAGCAGCAGCGCGATGTCGGCCGTGGCGTCGGTCAGCACGTCCGGGGTGTTGGTGACGGCGATGCCGCGGCGCTTGGCCGCGCCCAGGTCGATATGGTCGGTGCCGACGGAAAAGGTAGCAATGATGCGCACGCTGTCCGGCAGGCCGTCGATCGCATCGGCCCCGACCTTGTCGGCGGCGCACACGATCACCCCGTCGCAGCCCTCGGCCGCATCGCCCATGGCGGCGGCGTCGAGCGCCGTATCGTCGGTGCTGAGGCGGGCATCGTAGTCGCGGGCGGCGCGTCGCTCGACGGCTTCGGGCAGCTTGCGGGTGACGAGAATGCGCGGACGGTTTGCCGTAGCGGCCATGCGACGGTCCTCTCCTTGTATTTGTCGGGGTCGATATTTGTCGGGGTGGTGGCAGTGGCGGCGGGTCCCGGCGATACTATCTCGGTGGGGGCGGCAATGTCATAGTCCGACGACGAGTTTCGTCGATTCGGACGATCGTTTTGCGGGGTAGTGGATGTTCAGAGCAGCTAGGGGTGCGGCCGTCTTCTTCTGTCTGGCCCTGGCGTTGCCCTGCTCCGTGGAAGCCGGAACGATCGCCCCCCACCGGGCGCTCTACGACCTGTCGCTCGCGTCGGCGAGGGCCAGCGGCGGCGTGGTTGGCGTCCAGGGGCGCATGCTGTTCGAATGGGGCGACGCCTGCGACGGCTGGACGGTGCAGCAGCGCTATCGCATGCGCCTGTCGCAGGCCCAGGACGACGAGGTCGAGATCGTCTCCAGCCTGGCAAGCTGGGAATCGAAGGACGGCATGCGCTACCGCTTCGCCCTGAAGAAGAAGCGCGGCGACGAGCCGGAGGAGGAGGTGCGCGGCTCCGCGCGCCTGGATGGCCCGGGGCGTGGCGGCCGCGCCCGGTTCGTCCGCCCAGAGGAATCCAAGCTCGACCTGCCGCGCGGCACGGTCTTCCCCTCCACCCACACGATCGAGGTCATCCGCCGCGCGGAGGCCAAGGAGCATTTCTTCGGCCGCCGCGTCTTCGACGGTTCCGAGGTGGAGGCGCCCGTCGATGTGAGCGCCTTCATCGGGCCGGCGAAGCCCGCTGGCGGCGATGGCGTGAAGCCGGCTGCCGGCGAGGCGGGCAAGACCAGGAATCTGGCCGACCGGCCGGGTTGGAAGGTCCGGCTGGCCTTCTTCCCGTCCGCCAGCAAGGATCCGCTGCCGGACTATGAGATCGGGCTGGTGCTGCTGGACAACGGTGTTTCGTCCGACATGCTGATCGATTATGGCGACTTCACCGTGCGGGCACGGTTGAAGGAGCTGGAGCCGGTCCGCGGCGGCTGCTGAGGCCGCGCCGCCGGGCAAATCGGGCAGGGCCGGCCATGCTGCATATCCTGGGGCGCGAGGGGGCGACGGCGCGCATGCACGCGGCCTTGCTGGCGGCCTGCCCCCAGGCTGCAGGCCAGGTCGTGGCGATGGATTACGGCCGGGCCATCGCCGCGGGCGAGCAGGCCCTGCCGGCCGGCGCCTACGCTTTCCTCGGCGTCGAGCGGCTGGATGACGATTCGGCATTCGATGTCATGAAGCTGCACGCGCGCCTGGGCCGGCGCGCCGGCGTGCGCTGCATCAACCATCCGACGCTGACGGTCCATCGCTACGAACTGCTGCGCATCCTGCACGATGCGGGCATCAACCCCGGCGATGCGCTGCGGGTGGAGGATCGCCGGCTGCCGGCCCGCTGGCCGGTCTATCTCCGCGACGAGTTGGCGCCGATGGCCGCACTGCCGCTGCTGGTGCGCGATCGCGAACAGTTCGGCGGCATGGTGGCCCGCATGGCGCGCGAGGCCGTGTTCCGCCCGCCGATCCTCATCTGCGAGCTGCCGGGCGCCGATGCCGGGAGTGCCACCCTCGGCCGGGTGTTCCATGTCGGGGGGCGCCTGATCGCCGACCCACGCGGGCAGGCGCTCCTGGCCCGCGCCGGTGCGCCGGATGCCGCCGACATCTTCCGCCAGGCCCGGATCGACCTGGGCTATCTCACGCTGGCCCTGGTCGCGGACCGGGTCGTCGTCGTCGACAGCGGCACCGACCCGGAGCAGCTTGTCCGGCCGGACATGCTGCCGGTCCTGGCCCCGGCGATGCTGGGGCTGGCGGGGTAGTCAGAATCCCCCTGCCAGCACTAGGGCCACGCCGACCGGCAGAGCCAGCGCGCGCCTGGGCAGGCCACGGTCGATGCGGATGACGGCATAGCTCAACAGCCACAGGCCGAGCCCGACCTTGGCGGTCGCCGCCAGGGCCAGGATGGGGGTCGAGCCCAGTTCCAGCAGCGCCGGGTGCTGGACGAAGCCCAGCGGCACGACGAATAGGCCGAGGCCCAGCCGCATCGCCCAGCCCGCAACCGGCAGCCAGGGCGTCTGGGCGATGCCGGCGGCGATGAAGACCGTGCCGCAGACGGGCGGCGTGATGGTGCACAGCAGCGCGTACCAGAAGACGAACATGTGGGCCTGCAGCGGCGGCAGGCCGAGCTTGCCGAGTGCGGGCCCCGCGACCGCCACGCAGATGACGTAGGCCGCCGTGGTCGGCAGCTCCATGCCCAGGACCAGGCAGGCGCAGGCGGTCAGGATCAGGGCCAGCCACAGGCGGTCGCCGGCCAGGTCGAGGATGGCGCCGGTGATCTTCACGCCGAGGCCGGTCATGTTGAAGACGCCGACGATGAGGCCGGCGCAGATGATGACGGCGGCGATATGGGCGATCTGGCGGGCGGCGTCCTCGGTCGCCGTCGCCAGGCGGACGAGCCAGCGACCGAGGTCGACGCGGCCCGCGGCATCGATCAGCAGCAGCAGTGCTGCGGCGGCTGCCGCGACAGCCGCGCCCAGTTGGGCGGTGAAGGCGGTGAAGCCCAGGATGGCGATGACGATCAGCAGCGGGACAAGGAAGAAGGGGATGGTGCGCCCGACCGTGCCCCAGCTTGGCAGGGCCGACGCGGGCAGCCCGGTCAGGCCAAGGCGGACGGCATAGTGGTCGGTGCCGATCCAGGCGGCGGCGAAGAAGAGGAAGGCGGGCAGGGTGGCCGCCACCATCAGCTCGGGATAGGGCACGCGGATCAGCTCGGCCATCAGGAACACGCCCGCGCCCATGACGGGCGGCATGATCTGGCCGCCGGTGGACGCGACGGCCTCCACCGCGGCCGCGAAGGGGCGGGGATAGCCCGCCCGGATCATCGCCGGGATGGTCATGGTGCCGGTGGTGACGACATTGGCCGAGGCCGAGCCCGAGATCGTGCCGTAGAGGGCAGATGCCACCACCTCCACCTTGGCCGAGCCGGCGCGGTAGCGGCCGGCCACGCGCGTGGCGAAGCTCATGAAGCCGGTGCCGGCATCGCCCGCGGCCACCAGCGCGCCCAGGATCAGGAACGGCGCCACCAGGTCGACCGAGACGCCGGTCAACTGGCCCCACAGCCCGCCCTCGGCCACCACGAGTGTGCCGAGGATGGTGTCGAGCGGCAGGCCGGGATGGCCGAATACGCCCGGCAGATGCTGCCCGAACAGGCCATAGGCCAGGCAGATGGCAGCCACTGTCGGCATCACCGCCTTCACCGACCGGCGCGCCATCTCGAGCACGATCAGGATCAGCAGGATGGCGGCACCATGCTGGAACCAGCCGACGGTGACGCCGTACTGGTCGACCAGCCGCTCGCGCTCCCAGGCGATCCACAGGCAGAGTGCCACGCCCACGGCGCAAAGGACGGCGCCCGTCGCCCGGGCCACCCGGCCGCCCGGCGCAAACAGGAAGACGAACGGCAGGGCCAGCGCCAGGTGGATCGGCCGCGTGACGAGCGTCGGCAGCAGCCCGGAGACGACGAGGTAGAGATGGAAGGCGACGGAGGCGAGCGCGCAGGCCAGGACGACGGCCGCCCCCCGGCCGCGCCCCCCCGTCGGGGTCATGGTCGGGGGCCTAGCGGGCGGCGGGGATGGCGATGCCGGCCTCGCGGTAGTAGCGCGCGGCACCCGGATGCAGCGGCACGCCCAGCAGCGCGTTCTGCTCGGCGGTGACGCCGCCCCACCATGGATTCTGCTTCGTCAGTTCGGCCTTGCGCTCCCAGAACGCCTTGACGATGGCGTGGGCGGTCGCCTCGTCCATCTTCTGCGTGGCGTAGGCGCCGACCGGCAGGGCGATGGTCCGGGTGGGCGTGTCGACGCCCTTGTAGGTCCCGGCGGGGATGACGAGGTCGGTGGCGCTCGGATCCTCTTGCCGGATCTGCTCGATCTGGGCCGCCTCCAGCCCCAGCAGGCGGATCGGCATGGCGACCGCCAGTTCCTGCAGGTTGGGGGCGGGATAGGAGCCGCCGGTCGCGAAGCCGTCGATCTGCCGGTTGCGCATGGCGTTGACGGCGGCGTTCAGCTCCACGTCGACCACGTTCACCTTGTCGGCGATCCCCAGCATGCGGAACACCGCATCGCTCTGGCGCTGGGTGAAGGTGCCGCGGCCGCCGGCGACGAAGCGCTTGCCGGCAAGGTCGGCGAAGCCGGCCACCCCGGCGTCCGCCCGCACCACCCAGTGCATGGTGATGGCGGGGAGGGTGAAGAGCCCCTGGATCGTCTCGTACCCGGCCTCGCCCTCGAACGGCTTCTTGCCTGTCCGCGCGGACGCGACCAGGGCCGGCGGCGAGGTGAACAGGTAGGCGCCCGGGCGGCGGATCGCCTCCTTCACGTTCTGGACGGAGCCCTGGCTCTCCTCGACCGTCGGCACCACGGCGCCCTTGGTCTCGGTGCGGATCGCCTCGGACAGTTGGACCGTCATGACATAGTAGGCCGATCCGCTGGCCGCCGCCTTCAGCGTCAGCCGGGTCTCCGCCTCGGCCGCCTGCGACAGCAGCAATCCGCCGGCCATGAAGGCCCAAGCCAAAGCACGCATTTCGTCCATCCTGGTTCTAAATCTTTGCGCGAACATGCCAGCGCGGCCGGCCGGCAGCAAGGCGCGGGGAAGGGCGGCGGATTCGCGCCCTGGTTGACGGCATGGGTCGGCATCTGCCTTTTGCCTTGCCGGGGTCGGCCGCCATGGCTAACCTCCCGACCTGGGGAGCGATGGTCCGGCTTGGCCGGGCTTATGGATGGAGCGCTCCGGGGTTCGGGCATGCCGTGCTGGGGAGCATGGTACGCCGTGATCGAAACCCGGAGCATTGGGGAAATCGATCCATCCTGACCCGAATGTGCGATGGGCCGGCCCGGCCGGCCCTGGATGTCGCCGCCACAAGCGGCCGCGTCCGGCTTTGCGCATTGGGTCGGGGGATGGGGAGGCGGGGATGGGCGGACGAACGGAAGCGCGATCAGACGTGCCGGTGGGCGGCGCGGAACGGCGCTGGCCGGCCTGGGTCGCGGGTAGCTGCGCGGGGTTGATGCTGTGGGCGGCGGCCCCTGCGGCCGGCCAGGGGCTGGGCCAGAATGTCGCACCCCCTCAGCCGGCGGCCACCGCAACCCCCGATCGCGAAACCCTGCTGCGCATGCTGGCCGAGGAGATGACGACCCGGCTGGTGACGGCCCTGTCGATCCAGGCCCGCTCGCACGCCGCCGAGGTCGCCACCCTGGAATACCGGCTGCGCCAGGCCGAGGAACGGCTGGAGCGCACCGAGACGGCCCGCGAGCGCGGCGAGAGCGCCCATCGCGAGGACCTGAAGGGCATGCGTGAGCTGCTGGCCCGCGCCGAGGCGGCGGTCGGTGGGCTGGGCGCATCGCAGGCGGCCATGAAGGCGGCACTCGACGAGCGCGACCAGGATGCCAATCGCCTCAAGCTCACGCTGACCCGGGCGCTGGGTGCCCTGGCCGAGGCCAAGCAGGACGCCCGCACGCAACGCGCCGCGGCCGACGCGGCGGCAGCCGCCGCCGGCGACGTCGAGCTGCTGCGGCAGCAGGCGATGGCGGCCGTGGCCGATCTCGACCGCGCCCGCCAGCAGTCGGCGTTGCTGGCGGCAGAGCGCCTGCGCCTGGCACGCGAGGCCGACGAATTGAAGCTGGAGAAGGCCAGCCTGCAGATCGACCGCGACCTTGCCTTCGGCGAGCGCGATGCGATGTCGGACCGCCTCCAGGTCGTGGCGCTGCAGGTGAGCCAGCCGCAGCCGGCCAGCGAGCCAGCCGGCCTCGAGACCCGGGCGCTGGAGCGGCTGGGCCAGATCGAGCAGTTCCTGTCGGCAACCGGCATCAATGTCGGCAAGCTGGGCGCGCCCGTGCCCGGCGCCAAGACCTCGACCGGCACGGTCGTGCCGCCGCCCCTGCCGGTGTCGCGCCAGGGCGGGCGTGGCGGTCCCTTCATCCCGGGCAACCTGCAGTCGCTGGCCGACCGCCAGAAGCCGACGGAGGCCAGCATCCGCATGGAGCGCCAGCTCGACCGGCTGGAGCGGGTGGAGCGCGTGCTACGCGTCCTGCCGCTGGGCGCGCCGTTGCAGCATTATTCCTTCGAGAGCGGCTTCGGCCCGCGGTCGGACCCGTTCCGCAAGAAGGCCGCGATCCACGAAGGCGTCGACCTGGCAGCCCCCATGCGCACGCCGCTGCGCGCGACCGGCCCCGGCACGGTCGTTCATGCCGGCACCAAGGCCGCCTACGGCAAGACGGTGGACATCCGCCACGCCGGCGGCCTCGTCACCCGTTATGCCCACATGGCCGACATCAAGGTCCGCGACGGCGAGACGGTGCGTCGCGGCGACATCGTCGGCCTGCTCGGCTCGACCGGCCGCAGCACCGGCCCCCACGTCCACTACGAAGTGATGGTCGATGGCCGCCCGGTCGACCCGGTGCGCTTCATCGGCAAGAAGTAGGGGCGGCAGGAAGTAGGGGCGCCGGCAGCGCCCCTTCTTTTCAGGCCGGTCAGGCCGGCAGGGCGGCCGTGATGATGATCTCGATCAGGTCGCCCTCGGGCATGACCGACTGCACGAACGAACGCACCGGCCCGTAGCCGTCCGGCATCCAACTGGCCCAGGCCGCGTCGAAGGCCGGCTTGTTGTCGTGGTCGGTGACGACGATCTCCGCCTTCACGATCCGCGTGCGGTCCAGCCCGGCATCCTTCAGGAAGCCGTCGAGCACGCCCAGCGTGCCCAGGGTCTGGGCGCGGATGTCCTGGCTGCGATCGGGCGAAGTCGCCACCGCCCAGAGGAAGCCGCCACCGCCCGGCAGGCGATAGATCGCCACGCGCGACTTGCTGGGCAGGGTGGCGTTGGGGATGCGGGTGATGTCGGTCATGGCGATCTCCTCCCTCAGGCGCCGGCCAGCACGTCGCGGAACAGCGCCGGGTCGACGTTGCCGCCCGAGCAGACGACGGCGATGGCTCGGCCCGCGATGTCGACCTTGCCGGTCAGCACGGCGGCCAGGCCGACGGCGCCGCCCGGCTCGACCACGATCTTGAAGTGGCGGAAGGCGAAGCGCATCGCGTCGGCCACCTCGGCGTCGGTGACGACCAGGCCGCCGGCCAGGCGGCGGGCGTTGATGGTGAAGGTGATGCGGCCAGGGGTCGACGCCAGCAGCGCGTCGCAGAAGGAGCGGGCGGCGGGGTCGTTCTCGATCCAGTCGGCCGCGGCCAGCGAGCGCGTGGTGTCGTCGAAGCCGGCCGGCTCGCAGCAGAAAACGGGCGTGCCGGGGCTGCGCGCGGCGATCGCCGTGGACACGCCCGCGACCAGGCCGCCGCCGCCGGCCGGCACCAGCACGGCATCCAGCTTCACGCCGCGGGCAGCCGCCTGCATCGCGATCTCCAGGCCGATCGTCCCCTGGCCGGCGATCACGTTCGGTTCGTCATAGGGGCGGATGATGGTGCCGCCGCGCTCGGCCGCCAGCCGCTCGCCGATCTCCTCCCGGCTTTCGGTATAGCGGTCGTAGAAGACGACCTCGGCACCGTAGCCGCGCGTGTTCTCGACCTTGATGGCCGGGGCGTCCTCGGGCATCACGATGAGGGCGGGCACGCCCATGGCCTGGGCCGCGGCCGCCAGGCCCTGGGCGTGGTTGCCCGACGAATAGGTGACGACGCCGCGCGCGCGGACCTCCGGCGCCAGGGCGGCCACGCTGTTGTAGGCGCCGCGAAACTTGAACGAGCCGGTGCGCTGCAGCATCTCGGCCTTGATCAGCAGGCGCCCGCCCAGGATGGCGTTGGCGGCCGGGACTTCCAGCAGCGGGGTCTGCACCGCCTCGCCGCGGATGCGCTCGGCCGCTTGCTCGATGGCCGAGATGTCGGGGGCGCCGGCCGCCAGCGGCGGCAGCCGCTCGGGCGGGATGGCGGTCATGGCGGCGAGCGGGGCGGGCGCGTTCATCGGTTCCTCCGGTGCGGGCGGCGGATCTGGTCGGGGGCGGCCCTCGGCGGCATGGCCGCCGGATCTTACAGGGCGAGAAGGTGGGGCAGTTCGTCGAGGCTGGAAACCCGGGCCGCCGGCGTACCGGGCAGGCCCTCGGCCGGCTGGCGCGTCCGGTCGATATGGACGGCCTGGAAGCCAAAGCTGGCGGCGCCGGCCACGTCCCAGCCATTGGCCGAGACGAAGCAGACCTCCGCCGGCTTGCAGGCAAAGCGCTCGCACGCCAGGGCATAGACCGACGGGTGGGGCTTGTAGACCGCGACCGGATCGACCGACAGGACGGCGTCCAGCAGGCGCCCGATGCGGGCGGCCGACACGGCCGCGGCCAGCATTGACGGGCTGCCGTTCGACAGGATCGCCGTCGGCCGCCCGGCTGCCTTCAGGCGGGTCAGCATGGCGTGGGCGTCGGCATAGGCGTCGAGTTCCAGGTAGCTCGCCATCAGCCGCGCGCGCAGGCCGGGATCGGCGATCGCCAGCGCCGCCATGGCATGGTCGAGGGCGGCCCCGGTCACGTGCCAGAAATCCTCGTAGCGCCCCATCAGGCTGCGCAGCCAAGTGTATTCAAGCTGCTTGCGGCGCCACAGCTCGGTCAGCGGCCCGGCATGGCCGCCCAGCAGGTCGCGCCAGCGATTGGCGGCGGCCGCGACGTCGAACAGCGTGCCATAGGCATCGAAGACGCAGACGCGCGTGCCGGCCAGCGCGGTGGCGGCACTCATCGCCGCAGGTCCGCGGAAAGCGCCACGGGCGTGCCGGGGCCGGCCAGCCGCCAGCGATAGACCTGAAGGTTCTCCATCACCCGCTGCACATAGTTCCGGGTTTCGTTGAAGGGGATGCTCTCGACCCAGTCGATCGGGTCGACCCCGCCGTTGCGCGGGTCGCCATAGGTCTGCACCCACTGGCGCGAGCGTGCCGGCCCGGCATTGTAGCCCGCCACCGCCAGGATATAGGAGCCGTTGAAGTCGCGGATCTGGTCGGCCAGGTAGCGGCTGCCGAGCGCCACGTTGTAGGCGGGGTCGGCGGTCAGCCGCTGGTCCGAATGATTCTCGACCATCTGCTTGGCTAGTTGCCTGGCCGTCCCCGGCATCAACTGCATCAGCCCGCGCGCGCCGGCCGAGCTGACGGCGTAGGGGTCGAACATGCTCTCCTGGCGGATCACGGCATTGACGAGGGCGGCCTCGGTCTCGGCGTCGACCGGGGTCGACTGCACCGGGAAAGCCGCGGCCGGCAGGTGGATGCCGTCATAGCCCGCGCGCTTGCCGGCCAGCACGACCAGGTTCGCGTACCCGCTGCGCTGGGCGAGTGATGCCGCCAGCGCGTGCTCGGCCGGGGTCTTGGCGTCGAGCACCAGTCGGCTGACGAAGGTGCGCGCGGTGCGCGCGTCGCCGATCGCCAGCAGCAGCTCGGCGGCCACCGCCGGCTCGCGCGCGTTGAAGGCGGCGATCTCGGCCGCGGTCGGCTCGGCGGTTGCCACCGTCACCCAGTCGGGCGCGGTGGTCAGGCCGATCCGCTCGGCCGCGAGCTGGCCGTAATAGGTCGTCAGGTAGCGCGCGGCCTCCTGGTAGAAGGCGGCGGCCGTGGCCCCGTCGCCCGCCGCCTCGGTCGCGCGGCCGCGCCAGTAGGCCGCCCGGGCGGAGCTGATCGGCATGTTGACCGCCGCATCCAGGCGGGCGAAGTGGGCGGCCGCCTTGGCGGGGTCGGACAGGAAGCGGAGCGCGATCCAGCCCGCCAGGAACTCGGCCTCGGCCAGGGGCGCGCCTTCGGTATAGCCGTGCGTGGCGGCCAGGGCATAGGCGTCGGCCGGCCGGCCAAGGCGCAGGGCACGGCGCGACAGCACGTTGCGCTCCACCCACCAGGTGGCAGCGCGCGCGGCCTCGGCCGGGCGGGTGACCAGGATCGCCTGGGCGCTGGCGTCGTCCTCGACCCGGCGATAGTGGCGGACCAGTTCGTAAAGCAGCTCCGGCTCGGCCCGCTCGGCATCGCTCAGCCGGGCCAGCCCGTCGGTGCCACGCCCGGCCCGCAGCTTCAGCCGCATCTCGGCCACGCGCTGGCGCGCGGGATCGACCAGGGCCAGCATGCGCTGGGCGCCCAGCGTCTCGTTCGTCCAGATCAGCCGGTCCAGGCGGTCGGCATGGTCGGCCGGGCGGATCGCGGCCGAGAATCGGGCCAGGAAATCCTTCTCCTCGTCGGCCCGGAGGCTGCCCTCGACCCAGGCCTGGCGCAGGATGGCATTGGCGTCGTCGAGGCGGTTCGACCGCAGCAGGGCCGCGCCATACGCGATGCGCCCGGCGGTGGTCTCCGGCCGGCGACGATCGAACCAGGCGATCAGGGTGGCGTCCGGCGGCGCGGGATCAAGCCGCTCTTCCACCAGCCGCGATAGCCGCTGCAGGCCGGGCCAGGACGGGTTGGCCTCGACGAAGGCCGCGACCTCGACAGGGTCGATGCGCGCCTCGTCGCGGTTCCATTCCAGCCAGCGCACCAGCTTGCGGGCGACCGGCTGCCCGGCGGCATCGGCGATGCGCCTTGCATCGGCCCAGTTGCCGGCGCGGATGGCGGCACCGGCTTCCTGCCACGACATGGCGACCGGGACGGGCAGTCCCTGGGCGCCGGCCGGGGAGGACAGCAGGAGTATGGCGGCAAGGGCCGCGGCGGGCAGGCGGGTACGGAGCTTCATGGCATGGGCCTCGACCGCCATTCTACGGACGCCGGCCGGGCTGCGCCACCCTGGTCGCGGTCCGGATTCGCGGCCACCAATCTGAGCGTATTGCGATCATTGGTATCTTTTGCCGCAACTATTTTTATGTGACATTGCCGATAGATGGAGCGCCGCAATAAAACGCGAAGAGGTTGATAGAATGGCCATCATCGGCTTCGACGATCGGCTGCGGGTCGGCCTGTTCGTCGACACCGCATACTATCCGTTCAGCACGGTCGTTAGTATCACAGCGACCTTTCCGAACGGGAAGAGCTACATCGGGTCTGGCGCCATGATCGGTGCGAACGATGTGCTGACGGCCGGCCATGTGCTGTTCTCGCCGGCAGATGGCGGATATGCAACTTCGGTTACCGTCATTCCGGGGCGGTACGGCTGGTACGAGCCCTACGGCCGCGTGACCGGCCGGAGTATCCAGGTTGACCCAACCTTTGTGGGAGAGCGGGCATTCACCTCTCTTGCAGAGAATCACGACTACGGAATCATCACGCTCAGCAGTAACCTGGGAAACTACACTGGTTGGCTAGAGACCGGTTACATCACCAATCCGTCCCAACTGGTGGGCCGGTTGGTGGAATCGATGGGCTATCCTGGCGATGCCGGCTGGAACGGGCAGTACATGGCCTATACGGCCGGGACGGTCGACAGGGCGACATTCACCCAGATGGAATTCGTGGACGACCTCGACACCTTTCCGGGCCAGAGCGGCTCGCCGGTCGTGATTTCCGAGGGCGACGACACGTACATCATCGGCGTCGTGTCGAACCAGAGTTTCTACCCGCGGACGGTGAATGGTGTGCTCGCCATCAGCGGAGAATTCTATAACTATATTTCCTTCTGGACGAAGTACAATGAGGAGACCACTGGGCCAGACTCGATCTATGGCGGTCCTTGGAACGAGACGTGGCATGGATATCAAGGAAACGACATAATATTTGGCGGAGATGGCGCGGATAGAATATTCGGTGACGAGGGAAGCGACGATATCAACGGCGCGACCGGAAATGACTATGTCTATGGCGGTGTCGGGTCTGACTTCGTTCGAGGGGGGCAGGGTGTAGACTGGGTATATGGCGACGACGGTGATGACTGGCATGTCAACGGGAATATCGGCATCGATCGCGTCTACGGGGGAACTGGGAACGACCAACTCTTCGGTGGACCCGACGCCGACACGCTGTGGGGTGGCGTAGGGGATGATCAGCTCTCCGGCGATCTCGGCAACGACGTCCTCTACGGCGAAGCCGGCCGGGACATCTTCCTTTTCGCGAGGGGCAGCGGGGTTGATACGGTCATGGACTTCGGCCCCACAACGGGCGACGTGATTCGCATTGCCTACAATGTCAACAGCGGCGGCATCACCAGCAGTCAGACCGCATTGTCACGGGTGATCGCCTCCGGATCAGGGTCCCGGCTGGAACTCGGCGCAGGAAACGCAATCGTCATAAGTGGCGTGGCGCCCAACAAGCTGTCGATCGACGACTTCTGGATCGGTTGATCCGAACGCGCGCAACTCAGCGAAGCTGCCGCACCGCGTGGGCCAGCCCGTCGAGCAGGGCGTCCACGTCGCCATCGTCGTTGTAGGGGGCGAGGCTCGCGCGCACGGTGCCGACCAGGCCGCAGCTTTCCATCAGGGGTTGGGCGCAGTGGTGGCCGCCGCGCAGCGCCACCCCATGGGTGGCGTCGACGAACTGGCAGACGTCGTGCGGGTGCAGGCCGTCGAGCGCGAAGGAGATGACGCCCAGGCGTTGCTGCAGGCCGCCCGGGCCCAGGATGCGGCAGCCTGGGATGGTGGCCAGCCCGTCCAGGATGCGGCCGGTCAACCGCATCTCGTTGGCAAGGATGGCGGGCCAGTCCTGTTCCGACAGCCAGTCGAGCGCGGCGCCGAGGCCGACAGCCTGGGCGATCGGTGGCGTGCCGGCCTCGAACTTGTTGGGGATCGGCGCCCAGCTCGACCCGGCGAAGCTGACATGGCTGATCATCTCGCCGCCGCCCATGAAGGGTGGCATCGCTTCCAGCAGTTCGCCCCGGCCCCAGAGCACCCCGATGCCGTTGGGTCCGAAGGCCTTGTGGCCTGAGAAGGCGTAGAAATCGACGCCCAGCGCCTGCACGTCGATCGGGCCGTGCGGCGCGCGCTGGGCGCCGTCGACCAGGACTTTGGCGCCGACCGCGCGCGCGGCCGCCACGATCCGGGCAAGGTCGGTGACTGCACCCGTGACATTGGAGCAGTGGGTGACGGCGATCAGGCGGGTGCGCGGCGTCACCAGCTCGTCCAGCCGGTCGAGGTCGAGGCGGCCGTCCGCCGTGGCCGGGATGACCGAAAGGCGGATGCCGCGCCGCGTCTGGAGGAGCTGCCAGGGCACGATGTTGCTGTGATGCTCCAGCATCGAGACCAGCACCTCGTCGCCCTCGCCCAGCAGGTCGCCATGCGCGCGCGCGACCAGGTTGATGGCGCCGGTCGTGCCGCCGGTGAAGATCACCTCGCGCGGGGAGGGGGCGTTGAGGTAGCGGGCGGCCGACAGGCGCGCGGTCTCATAGGCCTCGGTCGCGGCCTCGGCCAGGCGGTGGACGCCGCGCTTCACATTGGCGCGCGCGGTCGAATCATGCCGGGCCACGGCATCGATGACGAGCTGCGGCACCTGGGCCGAGGCGCCGCTATCCAGATAGTGCAGGGCCGGCCCGTCGGCCGGGGCGGCGGCGAAGATCGGGAAGAGCGCGCGGAAGCGGGCGGGATCGAAGCTCATGCGGCGGCCGTGCGTCCATTGGCTAGCTGGGCCAGCGCGTCGGGCGTGTCGACGTCGACCAGGATGCCGGCCTCGCCCGTCTCGACCTCGACCACCTGGTCGGCATGGGCGGCAAGGAGGCCGCGGGCGCCGACGTCGCCCTCGATCGCCAGCATCTCGGCGAAGAAGCGCCTGGACCAGAGGATTGGGTTGCCGCGCCGGCCGGCCACCGTCGGCACGCAGATGGCGCGGCCCTCGACCGGGTTCCAGGCGGCGACCAGCCGGTCGAGCACGGCCGGTGGCACCAGCGGCATGTCGGCCAGGCACACCAGCGCGCCGTCGATATCCTTGGGCAGGGCCGCCAGGCCGGCCTTCAGCGAGGTGGCGAGCCCGTGGGCGAAATCCGGGTTGTGGGCGAAGGCGACCGGCTGGCCGGCCAGGGCCTGGCGGACGGCATCGGGGTCGTGCCCGGTCACCACCACGACCGGCCGCGCCTTGGAGGCAAGGGCGGCTTCGACCGCGTGGGCCACCATCGGCCGGCCGTCGACCGGCACCACCATCTTGTTGGCGGCACCCATGCGGGTGGAGCGACCGGCGGCCAGCACCAATGCTGCGATGCGCGGCGCGCGCGGGGCGGCCGGCGTGCCATCCTCGGCCCGCGGCTGCGGCCGGGTCGGGATCTCGGCCAGCAGGCCGCCCGATCCCATGGCCATGATGGCGCGGCGGTCGACCGGGATGCCGGCGGCCAGCCGCTGCAGCACCCAGTCAAAGCCGTTCAGCTTGGGCGAGCGGGCGCAGCCGGGCAGGCCGAGTACGGGAACGGCACCGATCCGCGCCAGCAGCAGCAGGTTGCCGGGGTCGACCGGCATGCCGAAATGCTCGACCACGCCGCCCGCCTGCTCGATGCCGGCGGGCAGCACGTCGCGGCGGTCGACGATGGCGGACGCACCGGCGACCAGGATCAGGTCGGCGCCGGCGTCGCGGGCGCGGGCCACCGCGTCTGCCACGGCGTCGGCCTCGTGGGCGGTGCGCCACTGGTCGGCCAGGCGGCCGCCGACCGAGGACAGGCGAGCCCGGGTGACCGCGACCGTCTTGTCGAGGATGCTTTCCTTCATCCCCGGCAGCCGGGTCTGGATCAGGATCGCCGCCAGCGGCCGATAGGGGGCGAGCCGCACCAGGGCCTCGCCCGCTGCCGCCAGGACGTCCTCCAGGGCCGGGCCGGGGGCGGCGAAGGGGATGATCTTGATGGTCGCCACCATCTGCCCGGTCTCGACGGCGGTGAAGGGCGGCAGGGTGGCGACGGTGATCGCCTCGTCGACGAGGTTCAGCGCATCGAGGCGAACGGGGTCGACGGCGGTCAGCCCCGGCTCCTCGGCGAACAGGTTCACCCGGCCCGTGAATGGCGCGCTGGCCGACAGGCCGCCGCCCGCCACCCGCTCGGCGATGCGCCGGGCGGCCTCGTTCTCGGGCACGTCGTCCGGGTCGAGACGAGCCGCGATCACCTGCTCGACCCCGGCTGCCGCCAGGTCGGCGACATCGGCCTCGGTCAGCACGCGCCCCTTCTTCAGGGTGCGCGCGCCGGCCTTGCGGCTGTGCGCCAGGATGGCGCCAACGGCGTCCGCGACGGGGAAGGGGCCGAAGCGCATCGGGCCGCCCTATTCGGCCGGCTCGGTGTGCAGCGTCTGGGTGATCTTGGCCAGGATCGAGATGGCGATCTCGGCCGGCGAGATGGCGCCGATGTCGAGCCCGATGGGGGCGTCGATGCGGCCGATCTCGTTGTCACCGAAGCCCAGTGCCTTCAGCCGCTCGACGCGCGCGGCATGGGTGCGACGGCTGCCGAGTGCCCCGATATAGAAGGCGGGCGAGCGCAGGGCCACGGCCAGGGCCGGGTCGTCCAGCTTGGGGTCGTGCGTCAGCGTGACGACGGCAGTGCGCACGTCCGGCCGCACGCGCTCCATCGCCTCGTCCGGCCAGTCGGTATCGAGCGTCACCTGGGGGAAGCGGGCGTCGGTGGCAAAGCCGTGCCGCGGGTCGATGACGACCACCTGGAAGCCGCTGATGGCGGCCATCGGCACGAGCGGCTGTGCGATGTGCACGGCACCGACGACGACCAGCCGGCGCGGCGGGTTGTAGACGTTGACGAAGACCGGACCGGCAGGGGTCTCGATCGTGCGGCTGCGGTCGTCGCGGAGCGCGGCGCGGGCCGCCGCCAGGGCGGCCTCGTCCAGCTCCAGCGCGCCCTGGCTGCGATCGGGCCAGACCAGCCGCTCGGCGCCCGATGCCAAGTGCGTGGCCAGGGCCACGGGGTCCTTGGCGGCCCGCGTGCGGCGCAGGACGTCCAGCGTGTCGGTCTTCATTCGACGCGCTCGACGAAGACCTGGACCTTGCCGCCGCAGGCCAAGCCTACGTCCCAGGCCTGTTCGTTGCTGATGCCGAAATCGAGCAGGCGGGGCTTGCCGTCGCCGATGCAGTCCAGCGCCTCGCGCACGACCGCACCCTCGATGCAGCCGCCCGAGACGGAGCCGACGAAGGCGCCGGCATCGTCGACCGCCAACTGGCTGCCGACGGGCCGGGGCGAGGATCCCCAGGTGACGACGACCGTGGCCAGCGCCACGCCCTTGCCGCCGGCGCGCCAGGCTGCGGCCTGGTCCAGGATATCGGGCTCGTTCATGCGCGCGCGGCCTCCTTCCAGCGGGTGATCTCGGCGGCGTTGACCGGGGCCGGGCGGCCCAGGGCCTGGGCCAGCATGCCGAGGCTATCCAGGTTGTGGATGGGTCGAAACTCGTCGACATGGGGCATCATCGCCCGCATCCCCTGAGACTTGGGCGCGAAGGCGTCATAGCGCAACAGGGGGTTGAGCCAGATCAGCCGCCGACAGGACTTGTGCAGCCGCTCCATCTCGACCGCCAGCCCGTCGGCGGCGTCGCGATCGAGGCCATCGGTGATCAGCAGCACGACGGCACCCTGGCCCAGCACCCGGCGCGACCATTCGAGGTTGAAGCGGTGCAGTGACTGGCCGATGCGTGTGCCGCCCGACCAGTCGTCGACCATCTCGGTGATGCGGGCCAGCGCCAGGTCGATGTCGCGATGGCGCAGGTAGCGGGTGACGTTGGTCAGCCGTGTGCCGAACAGGAACGTGTGCACGCGGTCGCGATCGTTGGTCAGCGCGTGCAGGAAATGCAGCAGCATCCGCGAATAGCGCGCCATCGAGCCCGAGATGTCGCACAGCACCACCAGCGGCGGGTGCCGCCGCCGGCGCTCCTTGCGCTTCAGCGGGATGGTGCCGGCGCCCGAGCGCAAGGCCGCGCGCAGGGTCGCCCGCAGGTCGGCCCTGGCACCCCTTGGATCGGGGTGGAAGCGGCGGGTCGGCACGTCCATGATCGGCAGCCGCATGCGCGAGATGACGGCCTTGGCCTGCGCCACCTCCTCGGCCGACATCGCCTCGAAATCCATCGACTGGATCAGCTCGCGGTCGGACCAGGTGAGCGTGGCATCGATCTCGATCTCCTGCTCCTCGCGCTCGCGCGTCCGGTTGGGCCCGTCCTTGCCGTGCAGGGCCTCGGCGACGCGGCGCGAGAGCTGCTCCTGCTCCTCCTCGTCCTTGCGGCCGACATTGGGCAGCAGCAGGCCCATCATCTTTTCCAGCAGTTCCGGATTGCGCCAGAAGACGTGGAACGCCTGGTCGAACAGCTCGCGATGCTCCTGCCGGTTCACGAACACGGCATGCAGCGTCCAGTAGAAGTCGCGCCGGTTGGTCAGGCCCACGGCGGTGACCGCGTTCACCGCATCGATCACCTTGCCGGGGCCGATCGGCAGGCCCGCCGCCCGCAGCGCGCGGGCGAAATGCATCAGGTTGGGGACGAGGCTGCCGCCGAAATCGTCGCGGTCGGGCGGCCGGCGCGGGGCGTCCATCGTGCTCAGGCCGCGCCGCTGGCGGCCACTTCCGCCTTCACCTGGTTGAGGATGCGGGTGGCCTCGCTGCCCTGGATGCGGGCGATGTCGTCCTGGTACTTGAGCAGCGTGCCCAGCGTGTCGTTCACCGTGTCGCGGTCCAGCTCGAAGGCGTCGAGCTGCATCAGGGCATGGGTCCAGTCGATCGTCTCGGCCACGCCCGGCAGCTTGAACAGGTCCATCTTGCGCAGCGCCTGGACGAAGGCAACGACCTGCTTCGACAGGGCCTCGCCGGCACCCGGGCAGCGCACCTTCAGGATCTGCGCCTCGCGCGCGGCCGAGGGATAGTCGACCCAGTAGTAGAAGCAGCGGCGCTTCAGGGCGTCGTGGATCTCGCGCGTGCGGTTGGAGGTGACGATGACGATCGGCGGGGCCGGCGCCTTGATCGTGCCGATCTCGGGGATCGTCACCTGGTAGTCCGACAGGACCTCCAGCAGGTAGGCCTCGAACGGCTCGTCGGTGCGGTCCAGCTCGTCGATCAGCAGCACCGGCGGGCCGGCGGCGTCGGGTTCAAGCGCCTGCAGCAACGGCCGGCGGATGAGGAAGCGGTCGGAGAAGATCTCGTCCTCGATGCCCTCGCGCTTCGCGCCCGATGCCTCGCCCAGGCGGATCTCGATCATCTGCCGGGCATAGTTCCATTCGTAGACGGCCGAGGCGATGTCCAGCCCCTCATAGCATTGCAGCCGGATCAGCTTGCGGCCGAGGGCGGCGGCCAGAACCTTGGCGATCTCGGTCTTGCCGACGCCGGCCTCGCCCTCAAGGAAAAGCGGTCGGCCGAGCGACAGGGCCAGATAGACGGCGGTGGCGAGGCTGCGGTCGGCGACATAGTTGGCCTGGCCGAGCAGGGCCAGCGTCTCGTCGACGGAGGCGGGAAGCGACATGAGCGGATGGACCTTTCGCGGGGCAACCGGCCGCCCGGCGCAGGATGAGGCGCCGGCGGGCATGCGGCCGTTCGGGAATCTAGGGGAAAGCTAGTGGCTCGGCGGCCGGCATGCAACGCGGCGGGCGGTCAAGGTTCGCCATAGGCCTGCATTTGCCGCAGGGTGGCCTCCGGCACCCGGTGGGCGTCGGCCGCCTGGCGGGCGTCGCGCGCGATCCGGGACGCCAGGTCATCCGGCAGGTCATGCGGGCGCCCATCGACCGCGGCCCGCATCGTGGGCGTGCCGCGGTGCGGGCGATCGAGGGCGAATTCCAGGCCGTTGGCGTCGTCCGCCAGACGGGCCGTCAGGCGCTCCTGGTCGATTTCCAGCATCAGGTTGCCCGAGACGGCGGCGGCCAGGCCAAGGTTCAAGGCGGCGGCCGCCATGGTCAGCCGGCCACCGCTCAAGGCGTCGGTCGCCCGGACGGTGCCGCCGGCCGCGGAAAAGCGCGCATCCTCCAGGACGGGGCCGCCTTGGTCCAGGCGGAAGGTGACGGTGCCATCGGTCAGGGGCAGGCCCATGTCGACCAGCCCGACCGACAGGGTCTGCGGCCCGGCCGTCGTGGGCGGGACCAGCCGGTCAAGGGCGACCACCCCATTCACGCGCTCCACCCGTCCGATGGGCAGGGTCGCGGCCACTTCGCGCAGCAGTAGGCGGCCACCGCCGGACAGGCCGTCCTGGGTCCAGGCGACCTCTGCCCGCCCCGCGACCTGCCCGTGCGGGGCCTCGGCGATGGCGGCCAGCGCAGGCGACAGGCGGGTGAGGTCGCCGGCAGCACCCAGATCGAGCGGGCGCAGCCGCAGGGCCGCCCGCCCGACGCCCGGGCCGGCGGCCTCCCCTTCGATGTCGATGGCGACTGGACTGCCGCCCAGCCGGCCGGTGAAGGACAGGGCCGCCGGTCCGCCATTGCCGGACAGGGCGAGCGGCAGGGGGGCGAACCAGGGCGGGGCGGCGGTCGAGGCCAGGCTCCGCGCGGTCAGGTCGAAGCGCAGCGGGCCTTCCTCCCAATGGACCACCAGGGCCACGTCCTCTGCGCGCAGTGCGCGGGCTGGCACGACCAGGCGCGGAATGCGCAGTTCGGACCGGCCGCGGGCGCCGTCGCCGCCAAGGCTGCCGTCGATCGCGAGCGTGCCGTCCTCGATGCGGGCCGGGCCGGCCGCGGTCGCCAGCATGGTCGGCCGCAGCGCCAGGCGCAGCGCATGGACCAGGCGCAGGCTGTCGGCATCGGCGATCAGGCGCAGGGCCGGCGCATCGCCCGGCATGATGCGGGCATCCAGCGACAGCGGGGTAGCACCGCGCACCGGCCGGTCGAGGAACGCGATGCTGCCGGGCCGCGCCAGCCGCAGCGCGATGCTGCCGTCGGCCTCGGCCGCCACGTCAAAGCCGCTTTCCACCGTGAAGCGGCGGCCGTCCAGGTCGATACCGGCCAACGACGCCAGGGCCGTGCCGCCGGTGGAGACCAGGCGCAGGCGCGCACGCTCCAGCCCGCTGCCGTCGGGCGCCCGGCCGCCGGCCTGCACGTCGAGGTCGACCAGGGGCAGGGGGCCGTCGCTGCGGGCGACGGAAACCGCCCCCGCCAGCCCCTCCAGCGTCAGGCCGGGCAGGCGCAGGACCGCCTCGCGCACCTGGAGGCGCACGGCTGTGCGGCCGGCATCGTCCGGCGAGAGGCGGAACTCGCCGCCGAAGGCACCGGCGATGCTGGTGGCGACGACGGACACCGCGCCCTCGAGCGCGCCCGATGGCGTCTGTACCAGCGACCCGCGCAGGGTGGCGTTCCAGTCGCCGCCGGGCGCGCCCAGCGCGACCTTTGCCTCGCCGAATTCGATATGGGCGATGCGCAGCCCGCTCGCGGTGCGCAGCGCCGCCTCGGCCCGTGCCATCGCCGATGCCGTCTCTCGTGCGCCGCCCTGCAGCGCCAGGCCTTCCAGCGTCAGCGAGTAAAGATCGCCGCGGAGCGCCGCCAGCGGCGTGTAGCGCAGGATGACGCGCTCGGCCGATACGGTCGCCAGGCGAAGCTGCTCGATGCGTGTCTCGAACGGGCCGACCCGGCGCACGTCCAGCGTCGTATCGGGAAAGCCCTGGGCCGCGAAATGCCCAATCAGCACCCGCTCGACGATCCAGGGGGCGGCCAGCCAGCCCCCGGCCAGAAGCAGGGCGGCGCCTACCACCACCTGCCATCGGCGCCGTCGCCGGGGCGGCCGATCGCCGCCCGTGGCTTGGTCATCCTGCTGTCGATCCCCGAGCCGCATCGCCGCCTCGCTGATCCTTTGCCCGATCGCCTACACTTTGTAGTGTAGCGCAACCCCGGCATTGGACCAGCAAGACGCGTGCCCCCGGGGCAAGGGCGTCAGGCGCGTGTCAGGACAGCGCGCGCTTCATCGCGTCGCAGACGAAGGCCTGGGCCGCCACGGCGTCGTCGATCGCCGGCGTCAGGCCGAAAAAGCCGTGGATCATGCCGGCATACTCCCGCTCCTCGACGGCCACCCCGGCCGCGCGCAGGGCCGCGGCATAGCGGATGCCGTCGTCGCGCAGCACGTCGCATTCGGCCGTCACCACCAGGGCAGGGGCGACGCCGGCCAGGTCGGGGGCATGGATCGGCGAGGCGCGCCAGTCCCGCGCGTCCTCGATCCCGTTCAGGTAGTGGCCACGGAACCACTCCATGGCGCCGCGCGTCAGCATGCCGAAGCCCGTGGCATAGCGCTCGAAGCTGTCACCGGTCAGATGGTAGTCGGCAACCGGGTAGATCAGCGCCTGCAGCCGGATCGCCGGCCCGCCGGCATCGCGCGCCATGAGCGCCACCACGGCTGCCAGGTTGGCCCCGGCGCTGTCGCCGGTCACCGCGATGCGGGTGCCGTCGGCGCCGAGGCCGGCCGCCGCCCCGGCAATCCACAAGAGGGCGGCCCAGGAATCCTCGACCGCGGCGGGAAAGCGGTTCTCCGGCCCCATGCGATAGTCGACCGAGAGCACCAGCGCCTCGGCCCCGGCGCAGAGATTGCGGCAGATGACATCGTGGGTGTCGAGATTGCCGATGACGTGGCCGCCGCCGTGGAAATAGACCACGACCGGTAGCTTTCCGGCCGCCGATGGCGGCCAGTAGAGGCGCACGGGGATGCTGCCGGCCGGGCCCGGGATGGCGCGATCCTCCGTGCGGCCGATCGCAGCCGGCACGGTGCCGCGTGCCTTGATCATCGTCTCCATCTGCAGGCGCCCTTCCGCGGGCGTCAGCG
Organism: Stella humosa; assembly: GCF_006738645.1. Classification (GTDB taxonomy): domain Bacteria; phylum Pseudomonadota; class Alphaproteobacteria; order ATCC43930; family Allostellaceae; genus Allostella; species Allostella humosa. Next base: position 2,094,133 of record NZ_AP019700.1, read on the forward strand.
ATTCCAGCGGCGGCAGGTTGGCCTCGGCCAGCGCCTTCAGCGCCTGCTGGATCTGCGGATGCAAGCTCATTTGCTTCCCCTCCTGTGCCCGGCCGTCTTCTGCCCGGCCGGGCGTGGGTCGAACGGAACGACGGTACCGTCATCCAGGATATCGCGGGTGATGTAGCCATAGAACACCGGCGGTATCGGCCGGCGCAGGATGTTGAAGCCGACCAGCAGCATCTGGCTGCGCACGGCCGCCTCCGCCTCGTCCGGGTCACCCGCGCGGAACAGGCGCATGAAGCAGTCGTAGCAGAGGAGGATGCGCGACAGGGCGAGGTGCGGCCGCCCCAGGCGGCGGACATAGATGTCGATCAGCCCGTGCATCGCCGACCAGGTGCGGAACAGCGCCGAATTGGCCGAACGATACATCCCTTCGTGGAAGATCCAGTGCTGGTCGAAGAAGGTCTGCGCGTCGTCGGCGGCGACGGCCGCCCGCATCTCCTCCAGCGTGGCCTCCAGCCGGGCGAACAGGGCTTCGTCTTTGCTGGCCGCCATCTGGCGCGCCACCATGCCGCTGACGACAGCGCGCATCACGATCATATCCTGCATGTCGTCGGCGGTGGGATCGACCACGAAGGCGCCGCGGCCGGGCTGGATGTCGACGAGGCCTTCGGCGGCCAGCGTCTTCAACGCCTCGCGCAGCGGTCCGCGGCTGATCTGGAACTGGCCGGCCAACTGGGTTTCCACCAGATGGGCGCCGGGCGCCAACTGCCCAGACCAGATCGCCGCCTCGAGCAGGGCCTTGGCCTTCGCCGCCAGGGACGGCGTGCGCGCGATTTCCTGGAATACGGCCATTCGCTGCTCCCGATCCTGCCGCCCGAGTGTTGGTCCTTCGATAGCGCATTTGTCGGCTGTCAACAATTGACGAAGGCTTTGGCCCAGGCATATTGTTCGAACAAGTAGACCGATGAAGGCCGCGTTGCAGAAGCGGCCGCCGCGGGCGAGGAGGAAAGCTGATGAAGGGCGTGGTGTTCGCCGGCGACCGTACGGTCGAGTTCCGGGAGTTTCCCGACCCGACGCCGGGACCGGGCGAGGTGGTGCTGGAGATCAAGGCCTCCGGCATGTGCGGCAGCGATCTCAAGATGTATCGCGCGGCACCCGGCGAGGCGGCCCGGGCGCTGGGCATCGGCGAGACCGGGGCGGTGATTGCCGGTCATGAGCCGTGCGGCGTCGTGGCCGCGGTCGGTGCCGGCGTCAGCGAGCGGCAGGCGCGCGTCGGCCAGCGCGTCATGGTCCATCACTATCGCGGCTGCGGCGTCTGCCCCCATTGCTCGACCGGCTGGATGCAGCTCTGTGTCGATGGCGTGGCCGAGGTCTATGGCGCCACCGGCCATGGCGCCCATGCGCCCTACATGAAGTGCCCGGCGCGCACGTTGGTGAACCTGCCCGACCAGCTATCCTTCGCGACCGGCGCCGCCATCGCCTGCGGCACCGGCACAGCCTGGGGGGCCCTGCAGCGGCTCGACCTGAAGGGCGACCAGACCATCGCCATCTTCGGCCAGGGGCCGGTCGGCCTGTCGGCGACGCAGTTGGCATCGGCCATGGGTGCCCGCGTGATCGCGCTCGACATCAGCGACGAGCGCCTTGGCCGGGCCAAGAGCTTTGGCGCCGACGTGGTGATCAACCCGGCCCAGGTGCCCGACGTGGTGGCCGCCATCCGCGACGTCACCCACGGGCTGGGCGCCCACGCCACGCTGGACGCGTCCTCTTCGTCGGCCGCCCGACGGCAGTCGGTGCAGGCCGTGCGCACCTGGGGCAAGGCGTGCTTCGTCGGCGAGGGCGGCAACGTCACGCTCGACGTCAGCCCGGACCTGCTGCGCCGCCAGGTCACGATCATCGGCTCCTGGACCTTCTCCACCGTCGGCCAGGCCGAATGCGCCACCTATGTCGCCGACCGCGGCATCGACGTGGACGCGCTGTTCACCGACCGGTGGAAGCTGGAGCAGGCCGAGGAGGCCTACCGGCTGTTCGACCAGCAGACCGGCGGCAAGGGCGTGTTCCTGTCCTGAGCGCCGGCCGGCAATCGCCCGCGACCAAGCAACGAAATCATGGGGAGGGATGTGCCAATGCTTCGAGCCATCGCACGGACGGCCATCGTGTGCGGCCTGGCGGCCGCCGGTGCCACATCGGCCGGTGCGGCCGAGAAGATCGTCTATGCCAGCTACATGTCCGAGGTCTACACGGTCAGCAAGACCGACCTCTGGATGATGGGCGAGATCGAGAAGCGGTCCAACGGCGAGATCAAGTTCGAGAAGTATTTCAGCGGCTCGCTGCTGAAGGCGCCCGACCTCTATCCCGGCCTGCAGAGCGGGGCGGCCGACATCGTGCTGGGCACGCCCGCCGCCTATAACCGGGCGGACTTCCGCCTGTCGAACGTCGTCCTGCCCTACATCTCCTCCAAGGCCGATGCCGTGGGCAAGGCGTTGACCGAGCTCTATGCCGGCAACGCCGCCTTCCGGAAGGAGTATGAGAGCCGCAACGCCCACGTGCTCTACATCGTCCCCTGGGCCGAGAACACCTTCTGGAGCAGCAAGCCGCTAGCCAAGGCCGACGACTTCAAGGGCCTGAAGGTGCGCAGCGTGCAGGCCGTGGCCGATTCGGTGAAGAAGCTGGGCGGCACGCCGGTCACCATGGCTTGGCCGGAGGCGCTGGATGCGCTGGGCCGTGGCGTGGTCGACGTCGTGTCCTCCTCGCCCTTCGATTCCTCGGTGCTGGGCGGCATCCACGAGTCCGCCAAGGTCGGGTCGGACGGCGGCGACATGGGCATCTTCTCGTTCGCCGCCACCTCCATGAACCAGCAGCGCTGGAACAAGCTGAGCCCGGCGCACCGCAAGATCATCACCGAGGTGGCCGCCGACGCGCCGGCCCGCTTCATCGCGGACCTGGATGGCGAACTGAACAAGGCCGTCGACAAGCTCTGCGCCCACAAGGGCGACCTGACCATCAGCCTCTTTTCCGAGGCCGAGCGCGCCAAGGTCCACAAGATCGCGGCCGAGCCGGTGCACGCCGAATGGGTGAAGTGGGCGGCCGAGACCAACAAGATCGACACCGCCGCCGTCCTGAAGGACTACATCGCCCTCGTGCGCAAGCACGAGGCCACCTCGACCTGGCAGTCGGGCTTCCAGCGCTACGCCGCGCGCAACTGCGGCAAGCGCTAGGCAGCATCGGGGCGGGCAGGTCCGATCGGGTCTGCCCGCCTCATCCGGCATCCATGCAGGGTGGGAGCTTGGGCGATGGGGATGCTGTCTCGTACGATCCAGCGGCTGGCACTCGGCCTCGGGATACTGAGCGGCTTCGGTACCGTGGTGATGATGCTTCTCATCGTCGCCGACGTGGCCGGCCGGACCTTCTTCAACGTGTCGCTGCCGGGCAGCAGCGAACTGGCCGAACTGCTGCTGGTCGCCATGATCTTCCTGGGGCTGGCGGCCGCCCAGCAGCGGCGCGAGCACTTCAACATCGAACTGGCAACGCAGTACCTGCCGCCGCTGGTCAAGCAGGTGGTGGCGCTGGCCGGCTGGGTGATCAGCCTGGCCGTCGTGGGATTGCTCGCCTGGCTCAGCTCCAAGCAGGCCTGGACCGCCTTCCTGCGCGATGAGGCCAGCTACGGCATCATCGCCTTTCCGATCTGGCCGGCCCGCATGCTGATCGCCTTTGGCCTGGCCCTGCTGGCGGTGCAAATCCTGCTCGACATAGCGGGGACGCTGCGGCCACGGCCGGCTGCCGGCGACCTCGCCCCGCAAACCTCTCGCCACGAATAGGCCCCGGCCGATGGAACTCCTTATTCCGGGCCTGATCATCATTGGCCTGCTGCTGGCGCTGCTGACTTTCGGCGTGCCGATCGCCTTTGCGCTGGCCGCGGCTGGCATCGTCGGCCTGGTCATGGAACGGCCGTGGCGCGGCATCGAGTTCCTGCTGTCGACCTTTGCCTACGCCAACACCGCGCATTTCGCCTATGTCGTGCTGCCGCTGTTCCTCTTCATGGGGCACATGGCCTTCTCGGCCGGCCTGTCGCGGCGCGCCTTCCAACTTGGCCAGCAGCTCCTTGGCCGATTGCCGGGCGGGCTGGCGGCGGCCACCATCGTCGGCTGCGCGGCCTTCTCGACCATCTGCGGCTCCAGCGTCGCCACCGCGTCGACCATGGCCAAGGTGGCGCTGCCGGAGATGCTGCGCCATGGCTACAAGCAGCGGCTGGCCGCCGGCTGCGTGGCCGCCGGCGGCACACTGGGCGTGCTCATCCCGCCCAGCGGCATCCTGGTGATCTATTCGATCATCACCCAGGTCTCGTTGCTGAAGCTGTTCCTGGCGGCGTTCATCCCCGGGCTCTTCACCGCGATCGTCTACATCGCCGGCATCTGGCTGATGGTGAAGCGTGACCCGTCGCTGGCGGGTCCGCCGGTGACGGAACGCTATACCTGGCGCCAGAACGGCCGGGCCTTCGTCCAGTCTTGGGAAGTGCTGCTGCTGTTCGCCGCCGTCACCGGCACCATCTATCTGGGCATCGCCACGCCGACCGAGGCGGCCGCACTGGGCGCCTTCTTCGCGCTGATGGCGGTCCTGCGGCGGCCGGGCCGGTGGAAGAACCTGGGCGATGGCCTGCGCGAGACGGGGTCGGCCACCTGCTCGATCTTCGCGCTCATCATCGGTGCCGGCCTCTTCAGCCTCGGCCTGTCGACGACGCAGTTCCCGACCCACCTGGCGACGATGGCGGCCGGGCTCGACCTGTCGCCGACGATGATGATCGTGCTGATCCTGCTGCCCTACCTGATCCTCGGCATGTTCCTGGACGGGATCTCGATGATCCTCATCACCATGCCGATCGTCTTTCCGATCGTGACCCATGTCGGCTTCGATCCGATCCTGTTCGGGCTGCTGGTGACGAAGGCAGTCGAGATCGGTGCCATCACGCCGCCGGTCGGCCTCAACGCCTTCGTGGTGAAGAGCGCCGCTCCGGAGCTGTCGCTGAGCGAAGTGTTTCGCGGCTGCGTGCCGTTCGTGTTCATGGAACTGTTCATCGTCGCCGTGATGATCGGATTCCCCGACCTGTCGCTGTTCCTGGTCCGCGACTAGGGCCGGCGGCAGGCGCGCTATCGAGAGGAGAAGGCAGAGATGGCCCAATCGGAAACCGTGCGTCCGCTGGACGTCGTCATCGTCGGCGCCGGCCTGGGCGGCCTCTACGCGCTGCACAAGCTTCGCGGCCTGGGAATGACGGTGCGCGTGTTCGAGGCCGGCAGCGGCATCGGCGGCACCTGGTTCTGGAACCGCTATCCCGGCGCGCGCTGCGACATCGAGAGCATGGAGTATTCTTACTCCTTCTCCGACGAGCTGCAGCAGGAATGGAAGTGGCCGGAGCGCTACGGCACCCAGCCCGAGATCCTGCGCTACATCGAGCATGTCGCCGACCGCTTCGACCTGCGCCGCGATATCCAGCTCAACACCCGCATCGCCGAAGCGCGCTTCGATCCGGACGCCAACCTGTGGACCTTGCGGACCGCGGCGGGGGAGGCGGTCCAGGCGCGCTTCTGCGTCATGGCGACCGGCAATCTGTCGACCCCGCGCGTGCCCGACTTCAAGGGCATCCATGACTTCAAGGGCGACTGGTACCATAGCGGCCTGTGGCCGGCCGACGGCGTGGACTTCACCGGCAAGCGGGTCGCCGTCGTCGGCACCGGCTCGTCGGCCATCCAGATGATCCCGCTGATCGCGCAGCAGGCGAGCCACCTCTACGTCTTCCAGCGCACGGCCAATTTCAGCCTGCCGGCGCAGAACCGGCCGATGGACCGCCAGTACGAGCAGTCCTTCAAGCAGTCCTATCCGCAGCGCCGGCAGGAGGCGCGGCAGACCGGCTTCGGCGTGTCGGGCTATCCCGTGCCGACCCAGTCCGCGCTCGAGGTCAGCGCCGAGGAACGCCGGCAGAAGTACGAGGCGCTGTGGGCACGCGGCGGCAGCATCGGCTTCCTGTCCTGCTACTCGGACTTCCTGGTCAACCCGGAAGCCAACGAGACGGCGGCCGAGTTCGTGCGCGACAAGATCCGCGGTCTCGTCCGCGACCCGGCGGTGGCCGAGCTGCTGACGCCCAGGGACCACCCGATCGGCACCAAGCGCCTGTGTCTGGATAGCGGCTACTACGAGACCTACAACCGCGACAACGTCACCCTGGTCGACGCGCGCTCGGCGCCCATCCAGGAGATCACGCCGGCCGGCATCCGCACCAGCGAGCGGGAATACGCGGTCGACGCGATTGCGTTCGCCACCGGCTTCGACGCCATGACCGGCGCGCTGCGCGAGATCGACATCCGCGTCGAGGGCGGGCCGGCGCTGGCCGATAGCTGGCAGGGCGGCCCGCAGACCTATCTTGGCCTGACGGTGCCGGGCTTCCCCAACCTCTTCATCATCACCGGCCCCGGCAGCCCGGGCGTGAAAAGCCAGATGATCCACTCGATCGAGCAGCACACCGACTGGGTGGCCGATTGCCTGGCCCACCTGCGGGACCATGGGCTGTCGCGGATCGAGGCCCGGCCGGACGCGGGCGAGGAGTGGGTGGCCCACGTCAACGAGGTCGCCAACAGCACGCTCTACCCGCTCGCCAACTCCTGGTATGTCGGCGCCAACATCCCGGGCAAGCCGCGTATCTTCATGCCCTATGTGGCGGGCGTCGGCGTCTATCGCCAGAAATGCGACCAGGTGGCCGCGGCGGGGTACGAGGGGTTCGAGCTGAGCCGCTGACGCACGGATCACCCCAACCGGATGCAGCGCGCGGTGTGGTCCGGACCCAGCTCAACCGGGTCCGGCACCGCAACGCGGCAATCGGCGATCGCGCGGGTGCAGCGCGGCTGGAAACTGCATCCGCCCGGCAGGGCCGACAGGTCGGGTGGGGATCCGGGGATCGGCTCCAGGCGGAGGCCGCGGCGCGAGCCATGCACGGTCGAGTTCAGCAGGCCTAGCGTGTAGGGGTGGCTCGGCTGGTCGATCACGGCCTCTACCGTGCCGTTCTCGACGAAGCGGCCGGCATACATGACCGCCAGCCGGTCGGAGATCTCGACCGCCACGCCGATATCGTGGGTGACGAAGACGACCGCCATGCCGAGTGCCTGCTGCAATTCGCGCAGCAGCAGCACGATCTGGATCTGCACGGTCACGTCCAGCGCGGTCGTCGGTTCGTCCGCCAGCAGCACCTGCGGCCGGCAGGACAGTGCCAGCGCGATCATCGCCCGCTGCCGCATGCCGCCCGACAGTTCGTGCGGATAGGCGGCCAGCCGCCGCTTGGCGGATGGGATCTGCACCAGTTCGAACAGCTCCAGCGCACGACGGTTGGCGTCCGCCCAGCCGACGCCTTCATGGCGGACCACCGTCTCGGCGATCTGCTCGCCCACCGAAAAGACCGGGTCGAGCGCCAGCATCGGTTCCTGGAAGATCATCGCCACGCGCTTGCCGCGCGCGCGGTCCAGCTCGCCCGGGGCCAGCGCCAGCATGTCGGTGCCGCCGATGCGCACCTGGCCGCCGATCACCGTCCGCTCGGGCGGCAGCAGGCGCATGATGGCGCGCAGCGTGACCGACTTGCCCGAGCCGGATTCGCCGAGGATGCCCAGTACCTCGCCCGGCGCCAGGCCGAACGAGACGCCGTTCACCGCGGCGATCTCGCCGTGGCGCTGGCGGAAGCGGACGGTGAGGTCGCGGACCTCGAGCGCCGGCTTGTCCGTCGCGATGGGAGGGGCCGTCATGGGCCGCTCGCGGCCGGGTGGCCGCTGGCCGGGTCCAGCATGTGGCAGGCGACGGCCTGGCCGGCCCCGAGGGCCGGCCGGTTGGCCAGGCGCGGCTCTACCGCCGCGCAGACCGGATCGGCATGGATGCAGCGGGTGCGGAAGCGGCAGCCGGACGGCGGGTCGATCGGGTTGGGTGGGTCGCCCGTCAGCGGGGCCTTGGCCGTCCGCCGGCGCGGGTCCATCGAGGGCACGGCCGATAGCAGGGCGACCGTATAGGGGTGGCGCGGGGCGGCATAGATGTCCTCGACCCGGCCGATCTCCACCACCTTGCCCATGTACATGACCATCACGCGGTCGCTGACATACTGCACGACATTGAGGTCGTGGCTGATGAAGAGATAGGTGAGGCGGAACCGTTCCTTCAGGTCGAGCAGCAGGTTCAGCACCTGCGCCTCGACCGACTTGTCGAGCGCCGAGACGGCCTCGTCGAGGATGACCAGGCGCGGCTCGAAGGCGAGCGCCCGGGCGATGTTCACGCGTTGCCGCTGACCGCCGGAAATCTCATGCGGGTAGCGGTTGGCGAAGAGCGCCGGGTCGAGACCGACGGCGGCCAGCAGCTCGACCGCGCGGGCCAGCGCCTTGGCCCGCGGCAGCCCGTGCACCATCGGCCCGAAGGCGATCGACAGCGCGACTGGAATGCGCGGGTTGAGCGAGGCGTAGCTGTCCTGGAACACCATCTGCGCCTGGCGATAGAGGTCGCGTTGGGCGAGCCCGCCCGAGACACCGACCGCCTCGCCGTCGAACAGCACCTCGCCGGCATCCGGCACCACAAGGCGCATCAGCAGGCGCGCCGTCGTCGACTTGCCGCAGCCGCTTTCGCCGACGACGCCCAGCGTCTCGCCCGGCAGCACCTCGAAATCGATGTCGTCGACCGCCTGCACCGACGACCGCGCGCGGCCCAGCAGGTTGCGGTTGACGGGGAAATGCTTGCGCAGGCCCCGGACGGAGAGGAGGGGGCCGCTCACAGCTTCACGTCCATCGCCTGGCGCAGCCCGTCCGAGAACAGGTTGAAGCACATCGAGGTGACGAAGATCAGCACGCCTGGCATGGCCGCCACCACCGGCTCCACCCACAGGGCCTGGCGCAGGGCGTTCAGCATCAGCCCCCATTCGGCATTTGGCGGGGTGACGCCGAGGCCCAGGAACGACAGTCCCGCCGCCAGGATGATCGACAGGCTGACCAGGCTGGTGGCGTAGACCAGGATCGTGCCCAGCACGTTGTTCAGCACGTGGAAGCGGATGATGGTCAGCGTGCCGGCGCCGCTGGTGCGCGCGGCGTCGACGAAATCGAGGCTGCGCACCTGGGCCGTCACCGTCTCGGAGATGCGCACGATGGGCGGGATGAAGGTGATGGTCAGCGCCACGATGGTGTTGGTCAGCCCCGGCCCCAGGATTCCGGTGATGGCGATGGCCAGCAGGATCGAGGGGAAGGCGTAGAGCACGTCCATGCCGCGCATGATGACGCTGTTGACCCAGCCGCGGGCATAGCCGGCGAGCACGCCGAGGAAGCCGCCAATCACCAGCGCCAGCGCCACCGGCAGCACGCCCGCCAGCAGCGTCATGCGGCCGCCATAGAGCAGGCGCGAATAGAGGTCGCGTCCGGTCTCGTCGGTGCCCAGCAGGTGGCCGCGCCAGCCAAAGGGCTTCAGCCGGCCCAGCACCGAGCCGCGCTGCGGGTCGTGCGTCGCCAGCAGGGGCGCCAGCAGGACGGCCGCCACGATCAGCAGCAGGATGGCGCCGACCGCCAGCGTCACCGGGTCGGCCAGCAGCTTCTCGCGCACCCGGCGCCAGTAGCCGCGCCCGGCCTCGGCCCGGCGCAGCAGGGCGGCAGCGTCCAGCGTGGTGGCCTCGCTCATCGCCGTATCCTCGGGTCGATCACCGCCTGGAGGATGTCGACCAGGATGTTGATGAAGACGAAGATCGTTGCCAGCACCAGGATGGTGGCCGACAGCACCGGCACGTCGCGGCGGAAGATGGCGAGGTTCATCAACCCGCCCGAGCCCGGCCAGTTGTAGACCGTCTCGACCAGGATCGAGCCGCCCAGCAGGTAGCCGAACTGCAGGCCGATCAGGGCCAGCGCCGGCGGGGCGGCGTTCTTGACGACATGCCAGGCGACGCGCCGGTCGCCCAGCCCCTTGGCATGCAGGCCGGCCACATACTCCTGCCCCAGGATCTCCAGCACCGTCGCCCGCACCAGCCGGCTGACCACGCCCATGGGGATCAGCGACAGCGTGATGACCGGCAGGACGAGGTGGCGGATCTGCTCGATCGAGGAGGGGAAGCCGCCCGGCCCCATCCCCTGAGCGGGCAGCCAGTTGAGGATGACGGCGAAGATCGCCACCAGCACGATGCCGGTCCAGTAGTGCGGCAGGCTGACGCCGGTGATGGCAATGGCCGAGAAGAGGCGGTCGAGCCAGGTGCCGCGGGCTGCGGCCGCTGCCGCCCCGAGCAGGCACCCCGACGAGAAGCCCAGGATGGCGGCCGGGATCGCCAGCTTCAGCGTATTGCCCAGCGCCTCCATCAGCTCGCCCGCGACCGGGCGGCCGGTGAACATCGACAGGCCCAGGTCGCCCGCCATCAGCGCCTTCAGCCACAGCAGGTAGCGGACATGGACCGGCTGGTCGAGGCCGAGGCGGGCGCGCAGCAGGGCCGCCACCTCGCGCGGGGCCTCAGGCGGGATCAGGATGTCGGCGGCGTCGCCCGGCACCATCTGCACCAGGGCGAAGACGACGATCGTGACGCCGATCAGGACCGGCACCGCATAGGCGACCCGGCGGAGGATGAAGACGAACATGTCTGGCGGCTCGGCCCGTCAGGAAGGGGCGCCGGCGGCTGCCGGCGCCCGCCCGGTTGGTCTATTCCAGGTCGACCAGCGTCAGGTCGTTGAACCAGGACTGGGCGGAGACGAAACCCTTCACCTTCTTGCTCATGGCCCGGGGATTGAGGTCATGCACGATCCACAGCCATGGCGCATCGTCGACCAGGATCTCGTTGGCCCGCTTCAGGTGCGGTTCCCACGCCTTCGGGTCGGACAGGCCGAGGATCGTCTCGATCTGCTTGTCGAACTCCGCATTCTTCCAGTTGCCCCAGTTGGAGCCGTTGGGCGCGAAGTTGGCGCTCCAGAACCAGCGCGCCATCTGCGAGATGTCCGACGAGACGAGGCTGATGTTCATGGCATCGGCGTTGAGAGCCTGCGGGGCGGTGGGCGAGCTGCGCAGCGCCAGCAGCACGGTGCCCCACTCGACCACCTCGAACGAGATGTCGAACCAGCAGTCGGCCATGGTCTGCTGCAGGAACTCGTTCATCGGCACGGGCAGCATCTGGCCCGAGCCCGAGGTCGAGATCATGATCTTGGCCTTGACCGGCTTTTCCTTGGAATAGCCGGCCTCCTTCAGCAGGGCCTGGGCCTTCTTCGCGTCGAAGCCGTACTTGTTCTGCGGGTTGCCGAAGGACGGGTTCTTGGCGTTGAAGAAGCCGACCGACGGCTCGGCGATGCCGTTCAGCAGCTCGCCCATGCCCTTGCGGTCGACGCAATGGTTGGCCGCCTGGCGCACGCGCAGGTCGCGGAAGGGCGAGTCGGCCTTGGCCAGGTTGAAGACCCAGGGCCAGACATGGGGGTAGGAATTGGTGGTCAGCACGAAACCCGCCTGTTTCAGGCTGGGGATGGCGTCGGGCGGCGGCACCTCGATCCAGTCGACCTGGCCGGAACGCAGCGCCGCCAGCCGGGTCGTCGCCTCCGGCATCGGCAGCAGGACGACCTTGTCGACCTTGGCGACCTTGGCCTTGTCCCAGTAGCCGTCCCAGCGCGACAGGTCGACCGAGATGCGCGGCTTGAAATCGGTGATGCGGAAGGGGCCGGTGCCGGCCGGCGCCTTGGCGAATTCCGGCCAGCTCTTGCCGGTCTTCTCGTACTGCGCCGGGCTGGCGAAGAGGATGTAGGGCGTCAGGTAGGGGAAGTAGGACATGGCGACGTCGAGCGTGATCTCGACCGTCGCGTCGTCGATCTTGCGCCAGGCGCGCACGTTGGGCACCCGGCCGCGCACGATGGCGCCGCCTTGCGTCTCGAACTGCGCGGAATTGGGATTGTAGAAGCGCTCCAGGTTCCACAGCACGGCGTCGGCGTTGAAGTCCGTGCCGTCATGGAATTTCACGCCCTTGCGCAGCGCGAAGGTCCATTTCTTCGGGTCAGCCTGGTCCTGCTTCCAGCTTTCGGCCAGGCCGGGGCGGATGTCGGCCAGCACGTCGGCCTTGTCGAGTTGCCACAGCGCCAGGCTCTCGAACACCGGGTAGCCCAGGAAGCGCATGCCCTCGTAGCCGTTGTTCGGCATGCCGGTGGTGGTCGGCACGTCGGACGCCGTCATGGCGATACGCAGCGTCCCGCCGGCCTCGGCCGTGGCGGGCCAGGCAAGCGCGGCCAATGCTGCCGCCGCGAGAGTCCACTTGATCCCCTTCGTCGTTCCGACCGACATTTGCAGGCCTCCCGTTATTGTGGTCCGGCGGATGGCCGATGCTATTGCAAGACGAGGACCATCGCCAGTTGTCCGCCCCAGGAGAATTCACCCATGCCGGAGCAGAAGCCCGCCCGCCGACTGTCGCTGGAGGAATTCCAGGCGCGCATAGAATGGAACGGCATTCCCCACGCGCCGGAGCGGCTGGAGGCACTGCATGGGGCCTATCTCGACCTGATGGTGCTGACCGACCGCATGCGCCGTGGCTACGGCTATGCCGACGAGCCCGCCTCGATCTTCCCGCCGGAGGGCCGGCGATGACCGATGCCTTGCATTTCCTGACCATCGACGAGGCATCGCGGCGCATCGGCGACGGCAGTCTGTCGCCCGTCGATCTCGTCCAGGCGGTGGCCGACCGCATCGCCGCCGTCGATCCGGCCATCAACAGCTACGTCACGCCGACGATTGACGCTGCCCTGGCCGACGCGCGCACGGCCGCGGCCGAGATCGCGGCCGGCCGCCGTATCGGTCCGCTGCACGGCATCCCGGTCGGCATCAAGGACATCTTTGCCACCAAGGGCGTGCGCACGACCGCCCATTCCCACATCCTGGCCGACAACGTGCCGGACGAGGACTGCGTCGCCGTCGCCCGCCTGAAGGCAGCCGGCGCCGTCGTCATGGGCAAGCTGGCGACGCACGAGTTCGCCTTTGGCGGGCCGGACTGGACCCTGCCGTTCCCGCCCGCGCGTAACCCCTGGAACCGCGACCACTTCACCGGCGGCTCGTCGTCGGGGTCGGGCGCGTCGGTCGCGGCCGGCCTGTGCCTGGGCGCCATGGGCAGCGACACGGCGGGCTCGATCCGCATGCCGGCCGCCTTCTGCGGCATCGCCGGCATCAAGCCCTCCTATGGCCGGGTCTCGCGGCGCGGCGTGGCGCCGCTCGCCTTCAGCCTCGACCATGCCGGGCCGATGACCTGGACCTCGCGCGACGCCGCCCTGATGCTGCAGGCGATCGCCGGGCATGATGCCCGCGATACGGCCTCGGCCGACGTGCCCGTGCCTGACTACGCGGCGGCCCTGACCGGCAGCGTGTCGGGCCTGCGCATCGGCGTCGTCCGGCATTTCTATGAAGAGGACGACCGCGCCGACGCCGAGGTTCTGACGGCGATGGATGCCGGCTACGACGTGCTGCGCGGCCTGGGCGCCACGGTCGAGGACGTGCGCCTGTCGCCGGCGCAGGACTACAGCGCCTGCTGCAACGTCATCATGCTGTCGGAGGCGTTCGCGATCCACGAATCCGACCTGCGCACCCGGCCCGAAAAGTTCGGCTGGATCCTGCGCGACCGCATGATCCTGGCCAGCCTGCTGACGGCCGGCGACTATGTCCAGGCGACCCGCGCCCGCCGCCAGCTCGCGGCCGAGATGGAAGCCGCATTGGAGCGCTACGACGTGCTGGTGACGGCCGGTGCCTGGACGCCGGCACCGCGCATCGACGCGATCTCGCCCTATTATCTGTTCCGCCGGCCGCTGCTGACCGCGCCCTGCGACGTGACGGGGCTGCCTGCCCTTTCCGTGTGCAATGGCTTCTCGGCCAGCGGCCTACCGCTCGCCATGCAGGTCTTGGGGCGGCGTTTCGACGAGGCGACGGTGCTGCGCGTGGGCGACGCCTACGAGCGGGCGACACCCTGGCGCGGCCGCCGGCCGAACCTGTGAGCCGGGCGCGATGACGGCGACGGTGCGAGTGCGGCGCAGCGGGCAGTGGGTGAGCTTCGCCTGCGCCGACACCGAATCGCTGGTTGACGCGGCGGCGGCGGAGCGGATCTACCTGCCGGCAAGCTGTCGCAGCGGCACTTGCGGCACCTGCCTGGTGCGGCTGGTGGAGGGGGGCGTGCATATCTCGGCCGAGGCCTGGGCCTTGTCGGCCGCGGACCGCGATGACGGCTTCATCCTGGCCTGCCAGTCGCGGCCGGCGACGCCCGAACTGGCGATCGACTATGACGACTGAGGGAAGGGGTCCATGAAGATCGGCCAGGTCGAATCCGTGTGGCGCTATCCGGTCAAGAGCATGGCGGGGGAGCGGCTGGAGGAGGGGTTTCTCTCCTATGCCGGCCTCTATGGCGACCGGGTATATGCCTTCCACAATCCCGCGGCCGGAGCCGCCTTTCCCTATCTTACGGCGCGCCAGCAGCAGCCGATGGTGGCCTATCGGCCGCGTTTCCTCGATGCCGAGGCGGCGGCCCGGCCGGTCAACCTGGCCGCGGCCCAGAAGCTGGGGCCGGGTGTGACCCCGCTCTTCACCGACGCCGCCGGCTTTGCGGTGGAGGTCACGACGCCGGACGGCCGCACCTTCGCCGTCGACGACCCGGCGCTCGTCGCCGACCTGAAGGCCGGCCTGCCGACCGACGACCCGATCGCCGTGCTGCGGTCGGAGCGGGCATTGACCGACTGCCGCCCGATCTCGCTGTTCTCCAACCAGACCGTGGCGGCCATCGCGGTCGAGACCGGGTTGGCCGCCGACGGGCGCCGCTATCGCGCCAACCTCTATGCCGATTTCACCGACGGCGAGGCCTTCGCCGAGGAGGCCCTGGTCGGCCGGCGCCTGCGCATCGGCGACAAGGCCGAGATCGCGGTGCTGGAACTCGACCCGCGCTGCAAGATGATCACGCTCGACCCCGACACCGGCGAGGCGGAACCGAAGATCGTGCGCTGGCTGGCCAAGGCCCATGGCGGCATGGCCGGGCTCTATTGCGCGGTGCTGGTGGAGGGGACGGTGCGGCTGGGCGACGCGATCGAGGCCATCTGACCGGGCAGGGCGGTCAGGCGGCGTCCAGCCAGCGGCGCCAGGCCGGCCACAGATCGAACGCCTGGGCGACCAGGGCATAGCCGCCCGCGTTGGGATGGGCGCCGTCGCCGGCCGCCACTTCGCCCACCCAGGCGGCGGAGCCGGCGGCGATGGCGAAGACCTCCAGGAACGGCACGCCGAGACGGGCGCAGAGCGCCGCCAGCTCCGCCGAAAGCAGGGCCGTGCGCCGGTCGACGGCGGGATCGCAGATCGGGAAGGGGCCGACCATCAGCGTCGGCCGCCGCTTGAGCGCCGTCGCCAGGATCGTCTCCGCATTGGCCAGCACGCGGTGCGGCGCCACCCGGACGCCGGCATCCTCGCCCTCGCAGCAGTCATTGGCACCGAAGGAGAATACCAGGCGCCCGTCATGCTCCGGCGGCAGGCGTCGATCCGCCTCCCCCTGCCAGCGCGCCAGGACATCGGCGCTGGTGTCGCGGCGGATGCCGAGATTGTAGCAGGTGAGGTCGCGACCGCCGCGCCGGGCGGCCGCACAGGCCCGGCCGACCCAGCCGAGGCAGGCATCGTCGCCGGTGCCGTTCACCATGCTGTCGCCGAAGAAGCAGATCCGGAGGGGGGCGGGCGGCGGCATCGGTCGGTCTGCCTTGATTGGGTGGCTGCCTTGATTGCGTGGCGGCCTTAATTGCGGGGCTGCCTTAATTGCGTTGCAAATGTCGCGGCAAGCTGGCGGGCCGCCTCCCGGCGGCCCAGGAGGGTCCGATGTACAAGTTCGAAGTCTACAAGGACAAGGCCGGCGAGTACCGCTTCCGCCTGAAGGCATCCAACGGCGAGCCGATGGCCACGTCGGAAGGCTACAAGGCCAAGGCGTCCGCGCTCAGCGCCATCGAAGCGATCAAGAAGAACGTCCCCGACGCCAAGGTCGACGACCAGACCTGAGCCGGCTTTCGCTTGATCACCGAAGGGGCCGGTCGTCACGGGCCGGCCCCCACCGATCCTTGCCGGCGCGCGCCATCGGCGATCTTGCCTCGGCAGCCGGCTTCCTGCTAAACACGGGGCTGCATCAGGAGTTGGGGCGACGCCCAACGCCAACCTGCCGTTCCGGGCAAGGTGGCACTCCCGCGAGGGAGGATGTGGCCGAGCCGGCAACCAAACGGATCCCAGCCACGAGCGTCGTTCCGGAAGACAAGGAACGCCGTGTCATGCCGATCAAGATTCCCGACGATCTTCCCGCCCGCGGCACCCTGGAAGCCGAGGGCATCGTGGTCATGCGCGAGACGGACGCGATCCGGCAGGACATCCGGCCCTTGCGTATCGGGCTGCTCAACCTCATGCCCAACAAGATCAGCACGGAAACGCAGATCGCGCGCCTGCTCGGGGCGACCCCGCTGCAGATCGAGCTGACGCTGGTGCGGATCACCGATCATGTGCCGCGGAACACCTCGGCCGACCATCTGGCCACCTTCTATCGGCCGTGGAGCGAGGTCCGCACCGACCGCTTCGACGGTTTCATCATCACCGGCGCGCCGGTGGAGCGCATGCCCTTCGAGGCGGTCCGCTACTGGCCCGAGCTGCAGTCGATCCTCGACTGGACGCAGACCCATGTGCATGGCTGCCTCACCATCTGCTGGGCAGCGCAGGCAGCACTCTATCATTTCCATGGGGTGCCCAAGCACGAGCTGCCGCAGAAGGCCTTCGGGATCTTCCGGCATCGCAACCTGGCGCCGGCCTCGCCCTATCTCAGGGGCTTCGCCGACAGCTTCGACATTCCGGTCTCGCGCTGGACGGAGGTGCGGGCGGCCGACCTTCCCTCCGGCAGCGGCCTGGAAGTGCTGGGAGCCAGCGACGACACCGGTCTCTGTCTCGTCAGCGACGCGCAGCGCCGGTCGCTGCATATCTTCAACCACTTCGAGTACGACACCACCACGCTGGCCGACGAGTACGCCCGCGACGGCGCCGGGCAGATCCCCGCAAACTACTTCCCCGGCAACGAACCTTCGTCCGCGCCGGAGAACCAGTGGCGCGGCCACGCCCACCTGCTGTTCGGGAACTGGATCAACCAGATCTACCAGACCACGCCGTTCGACCTGGCCGCGATCGGCCGGGGCTGACCGGCGGTCGCGACGAGCGCCGGTCAGGGCGAGCAGAAGTTGCAGCGGCTGTCGATGAAGTTCGCCTGGGACTGGTGGCCGGCAAAGCAGAGGGTGGTGCGCACGTCCACCATGTAGGCGCGGCGGGTGCCCTCGGCTGTGTTGGGGATGCGCACATCGGCCCAGCAGTAGCCCACGCCGTCCTCGTCGCAGACGAAGCCGATCGTCTCGCCATGCTTCATGCCCTGCCAGCCCGAGCTGGCGGCCAGCCTGAACAGGGTGTCGCGTCCGTTGTAGACGAGGACGTCGATCGGGTTCTGGTGGCAGTTCTTCAGTTCGAACCGAAGCTCGGCCGCGCGGCCTTCCGTGACGGCGAGGAGCAGCGCCAGGGCAAGCATCACCATCCGCATCCGACCGTCTCCGTGCCAGCGCATCTGCAAGCGACTTTGTACCATCGCTGCTTGCAGTTGTTCGAGATGCGATCCGGCAAAAAGAAAGGGCCGGTCGTCGCCGACCGGCCCCGTCTTCGTTCATTCGGTAGCGGATCAGCCGGCGCCGGCAACCGCACGCTTGGTCATCACGCCGATCAGGTGGGCGCGATATTCCGCCGAGGCGTGGATGTCGCTGTTGAGGTTGCCGGCCGGCGCCTTCAGCCCCTCGACCGCTGACGGGGAGAAGTTGGCGGACAGGGCGGCCTCGGCTTCCTTCCAGCGGAAGGCGGTCGGGCCGGCGCCGGTGACGCCGACGCGGACGCCCGCCGCCGTCTTGGCGACGAAGGCGCCGACGATGGCGTAGCGCGAGGCCGGGTTGCGGAACTTCTCGTAGGCCGACTTCTCGACGATCGGGAAGCTGACCGACTGGACGATCTCACCTTCTTCCAGGGCGGTCTCGAACATGCCCGTGAAGAAGTCGTCGGCCGTGATGGTCCGCTGGTTGGTGGTGACGGTCGCACCCAGCGCCAGCAGGGCGCCCGGATAGTCCGCCGCCGGGTCGTTGTTGCAGATCGACCCGCCCAGCGTTCCGCGGTTGCGCACCTGCGGGTCGCCGATCAGGGCGGCCAACTGGGCGAGGCCCGGAATGGCGGACTTCACCTCGGCCGACGCGGCGACGGCGCCGTGCGTCGTCATCGCGCCGATGACGACGGCGTTGCCCTCGCGGCGGATGCCGGTCAGGCCCGTGACCTTGCCGAGGTCGATCAGGTCCGACGGCTGGGCCAGGCGCTGTTTTAGGGTCGGCAGCAGGGTCATGCCGCCGGCCACCAGCTTGCCGTCGTCGGCCTTGGCGAGCAGGGCCACGGCGTCGGCGACCGAAGTGGGGTTGTGGTACTCGAAATTATACATGGGAGCGTCCTTTTCCCTTCGGTCCGTCAGGCGGCCTTGGCTGCGCGCTTGTCGTGGATGATCTGCCACACCCGCTGGGGCGTGGCCGGCATCTCGACATGGCGCACGCCCAGCTGCGAGAGGGCGTCGACGATGGCGTTGATCACGGCGGGTGGCGAGCCGATGGCACCGGCCTCACCGCAACCCTTCACGCCCAGCGCATTGTCGACCGCCGGGACGTTGTGGGTGGAGACCTTGAAGTTCAGCAGGTCGTCCGCCCGGGGCATGCAGTAGTCCATGTACGAGCCGGTCAGGATCTGGCCGGCCTGGTCATAGATGCAGCCTTCGAGCAGCGCCTGGCCGATCCCCTGGGCGATGCCGCCATGGACCTGCCCGTCGACGATCATCGGGTTGATGATGCGGCCGAAATCATCGGCGGCGACGAAGTTCACGATCTCGGTCACGCCAGTGTCGGGGTCGATCTCGACCTCGCAGATATGCGTGCCCGATGGGAAGGTGAAGTTCTTCGGGTCGTAGAACGCCGATTCGTCGAGGCCGGGCTCCAGCGTCTCCATCGGGTAGTTGTGCGGCACATAGGCCGTGAGCGCGATCTCGCCGAACGCCTTCGACTTGTCCGTGCCCGCAACCTGGAACTTGCCGTCCTTGTACTCGATGTCGGCCTCGGAGGCCTCCAGCAGGTGGGCGGCGATCTTCTTGCCCTTGTTCACCACCTTCTCGACCGCCTTCATGATCGCCATGCCACCCACGGCCAGCGAACGCGAGCCGTAGGTGCCCATGCCGAAGGCGACCTTGTTGGTGTCGCCATGGACGATCTCGATGCTCGCCATCGGCACCTGGAGCAGGTCCGAGACGAGCTGCGCGAAGGTCGTCTCGTGGCCCTGCCCATGGCTGTGGGTGCCGGTGAAGACCGTCACCGAGCCGGTCGGATGCACGCGCACCTCGGCCGATTCGTAGAGGCCGGCCCGGCCGCCCAGCGCACCCACCACCTGGCTGGGGGCGATGCCGCAGGCCTCGATGTAGGAGGACACGCCGATGCCGCGATACTTGCCGCGGCGGGCGGCTTCCGCCCGGCGGGCCTCGAAGCCGGCGTAGTCGATCTCCTTGGTCGCCATTTCCAGCGTCGTGAAATAGTCGCCGCTGTCATACTGGAGCGCAACCGGCGTCTGGTACGGGAAGGCGTCGGTCGGGATGAAGTTGCGGCGACGTAGCTCGACGGGGTCGATCCCCATCTCGTCGGCCGCCACGTCGACGATCCGTTCCAGCAGGAAGGTCGTCTCGGGCCGTCCGGCGCCGCGATAGGCGTCGACCGGCACCGTGTTGGTGAAGACCGCGCGCACCTCGGCATAGATGACGGGCGTGGTGTAGACGCCGGCCAGCAGGGTCGAATGCAGGATGGTCGGGATGCAGGTCGAGAAGGTCGAGAGGTAGGCGCCCATGTTGGCGAGCGTCTTCTCGTGCAGGGCCAGGAACTTGCCGTCCTTGTCCAGTGCCAGCTCGACCGTGGTCACATGGTCGCGGCCATGGGCATCGGACATGAAGGATTCCGAGCGATCGGCCGTCCACTTGATCGGCCGCGCCAGCTTGCCCGCCGCCCAGGTGACGATCGCTTCCTCGGCATAGTGGAAGATCTTGGAGCCGAAGCCGCCGCCGACGTCCGGCGCCACCACCCGGAGCTTCGATTCCGGGATGTTCAGCACATAGGCGCCCATCAGCAGGCGGATGACGTGCGGGTTCTGGCTGGTGGTGTAGAGCGTGTATTCGCCCGTGCCGCGGTCGAAGTCGCCGATCGCCGATCGCGGCTCCATTGCGTTCGGCACCAGCCGGTTGTTCACCAGCTCGAGCCGGGCGATGTGGTGGGCGCCCTTGAAGGCCGCCTCGACGCCGGCCCGGTCGCCGAATTCCCAGTCGTAGCAGGAGTTGAGCGGCGCCTGGTCCCACACCTGCGGGGCGCCCGGCTTGATCGCGTCCGGCATGGAGACGACGGCCGGCAACTCGCTGTAGGTCACGCCCAGCCGCTCGGCGCCGTCGCGGGCCTGCTGTCGCGTCTCGGCGATGACGACGGCCACCTGGTCGCCGACATGGCGCACCCGTTCCGGCGACAGCGGGATGTGCGGCGGCTCGATCATCGGCGTGCCGTCGCGGCTGTTGATCAGCCAGCCGCAGGGCAGGCTGCCGACGCCGGCCTTCACCATGTCCGCCCCGGTGAAGACGGCGACCACGCCCGGAACCGCCAGGGCAGGGGTCTTGTCGATCGCCTCGATCACCGCGTGGGCGTGCGGCGAGCGCACGATCCAGGCATGAAGCTGGCCATGGCGGTTGATGTCGTCGGTGTAGTTCCCGCGCCCGGTGAGGAAGCGGAAATCTTCGCGGCGGCGCACGGGGGCGCCGATCCCGGTCTCCGGCAGGGCGTTCATGGCGCTACCCCCTCATGGATTTGGCGCCGGCAATCACCGACTTGACGATGTTGTGGTAGCCGGTGCAGCGGCACAGATTGCCTTCGAGCCACTCGCGGACCTCGTGCTCGGTCGGGTCCGGGTTGTTCTTGGCGAGGTCGACCGCGCTCATCACCATGCCGGGGGTGCAGAAGCCGCACTGCAGGCCATGGTTCTCGCGGAACGCCTCTTGCATCGGGTGCAGCGTGTCTTCGGTCGCCAGCCCCTCGATGGTGGTGACCTCGGTCTCGGCGCACTGGACGGCCAGGATGGTGCAGCTCTTGATCGAGCGGCCGTCGACATGGACGACGCAGGCGCCGCACTGGCTGGTGTCGCAGCCGACATGGGTCCCGGTCAGGCCCAGGGTTTCGCGCAGGAAGTGAACGAGCAGGGTGCGAGCCTCGACGGCTCCGGTCACCGATTTGCCGTTCACCGTCATGGTGACGGTGCTGGCCATGTTTCCTCCCTAGAGTTCGCTGTCAAGAAATGGTGGCACGAGCCCGGCGCGCCGCTTCCCAGTGCTTCGCCGCCCGGCTCGGTGGAACCCCCGACCGTCCAACTGTCGAACGGTCCGGGGCATTGGTCAAGCGCCCCCGCGGCGGCGGCGGGCCGCCGTCAGCGCGGGGTGGCGAAGACGAGCAGGATGAGGACGGCCAGCGCGATCAACCCGATGATCCACACCGTGGGGTTGAGAGTGGATCGCGCCGGCGGTGCGGCGGGCGCCGGCGGGGCCGGGGGTGGTGCGGGACGCGGCGGCGCGGCCTGGATGGGCGGCGCCTCCACGGGTGCCGCGGCGTCGACCACGGCCGCCTCGATGGCAGGGGCTACCGCATCGACCGCGGCCGGCGCCGGGGCAATGGCCTCCGGCGCGGGTGGCGGGGCCGCCGCCGCGGCGTTGGCGGCGACCAGCTCGGCGAAGCGGCTGAAGAACTCCTCGGCCATCTTGCGCGCGGTGGCGTCGATCAGGCGCGAGCCGATCTGGGCCAGCTTGCCGCCGACATTGGCGCTGACCGTGTAGCGCAGGATGGTGTCGGCGCCGTCGGCCTCCAGCTTCACCTCGGCCCCGCCCTTGGCGAAGCCGGCGGCCCCGCCCTGGCCTTCGCCGGTGATGCGGTAGCCGTTGGGCGGATCGAGGTCGGACATGGTGACCTTGCCGCCGAACCGCGCCTTCACCGGCCCGACCTTGGCCGTGACCTTGGCGGTGAACTCGGTCGGCGAGGTCTTCTCGACCTCCTCGCAGCCGGGGATGCACTGGCGCAGCAGTTCGGTGTCGTTGAGCGCCGCCCAGACGGCCTCACGCGGGGCTGCGATCCGGTATTCGCCCGACATATCCATGATGAATCGCTCCTTGGCCGCCCCAGTAAGCCGCGAACCTATCGTCGGCCATGCCTGGGAGCAAGCCGGCGACGCGGATGGCCGGATCGGGCCGATACGAAGGAGCTTGCACGCGAGGGGTATTCTGCGCGAGTTTGCCGCCGCTACCGATGGCGGAGTGCTAGGCGCAGGCGCAAAGCATTCGCAATCAATGACCATCGGGGCGGACAGCGGCAGTGGGAGACGGGGAAGTCCCGTGGAAATTCCAATGGTCGAGGCAAGGATGTGAGCGTTGAACAACTGATTGCCGATTATGGCACCTGGTTCTACGTCATCACATTCTTCTGGACGTTTCTCGAAGGGGAGACGTTCGTCATCATTGCCGGCGTGGCGGCCCAGAAGGGCCTGCTCGACTGGTGGTCGCTGTTCCTGTGCGCTTGGTTCGGCAGCTTCTGCGGCGACCAGACCTACTTCTGGATCGGCCGGCTGTACGGGCCCAAGGTGCTGGCCAAGTTCCCGCGCTGGCGCGCCGGCGTGGAAGGGGCCCTGTCGCAGGTGCAGCGCAACAGCACCTGGTTCATCCTGACCTTCCGGTTCATCTACGGCGTGCGCAACTTCGCCTCCTTCTCGCTAGGGATGGCGCGCGTCCAGCCGATGCGCTTCGCCGTCCTCAACTTCATCGCGGCCTTCGTCTGGGCGCTCTCCTTCGCCGGGGCCGGGTACATCTTCGGCGAGGCGTTCGAGGCTGTGGCCGGCGAATGGGTGCAGGGCGTGGGCCTTGTCCTGTTGACCTGCCTGGCGCTGTTCGCGATCCTGATGATCATGCGCGCGCGCCGTAACGGGAAGCGTCGGCGGGCGGCCGAGGCCCATGCCGCGGCCAGCCCGGTGGAGCCCCCGGCCGGGACCTGAAGCGCGCCGCCACCAGACAGTAACGGCCAGCGCCCGCGGGACAGAACGGCGCACCGCAAGACGTTCGACGGGGGTAGAGCGATGCGACGTTTGATGGCGGCGATGTCCGGCGCGGCGGCAGCCGGGCACGCATTCCCCGCATGGGCGGCCGGGGCGGGGGTGCCACATATCGACGGCAGCGGGCTCGGCCTGCTGTGGGGCGTGCCGTTCGCCGGCATCCTGCTGTCCATCGCCATCCTGCCGCTGGTCGTGCCGCAGCTCTGGCATCATCATTTCGGCAAGATATCGGCCGCCTGGGCCCTGGCCTTCCTGGTGCCGGCCGTCGCCGTGTTCGGAACGGGCGTGGCAGCCTACGAACTGGCCCATACGCTGCTGCTGGAATACATCCCCTTCATCGTGCTGCTGTGGGCGCTCTTCACGGTGGTCGGCGGCATCCGGCTGGTGGGCGACCTGCGCTCGTCGGCCGGCACGAACACGGCGATGCTGGCGATCGGTACTGTGCTGGCAAGCTGGATGGGCACCACCGGGGCGGCGATGCTGATGATCCGGCCGCTGATCCGGGCCAACGCCTGGCGCAAGAACCAGGCCCACGTCATGGTCTTCCTCATCTTCCTGGTCGCCAATGTCGGCGGCGCGCTGACGCCGATCGGCGACCCGCCGCTGTTCCTGGGTTTCCTCAAGGGCGTGCCGTTCTTCTGGCCGACGAGCGCGCTCTTCCTGCCCATGCTGGTGGTGGTGGGATCGTTGCTGGCGATCTTCTTCTTCCTCGACAGCTACCTCTTCACCCGCGAGACGGCACAGCCGCCGAACGACCGCACCGGCGAGCGGCTGGGGGTGGAAGGCGGCATCAACATCCCGCTGCTGGGTGCCATCGTCGGTGCGGTGCTGCTCCGCGGCGTCTGGCATTCAGGTGTGGACATCACCATCCATCATGTCCCGGTGCCGCTGGAGAGCATCGCCTCCAACCTGCTGCTGGTGGCGATTGGCCTGTTGTCGCTGCGCCTGACCCGGCAGGAGACGCGGGTCGGCAATGCCTTCTCCTGGGGACCGATCGCGGAAGTGGCCAAGCTCTTCGCCGGCATCTTCATCACCATCGTGCCCGTCATCGCCATCCTGCGCGCCGGGCCCGACGGCGCGATGTCGGGGCTGGTGGCGCTGGTCACCGGGCCCGACGGGCGGCCGATCGACGCCTGGTATTTCTGGCTGTCGGGCGGCTTGTCGAGCTTCCTCGACAATGCGCCGACCTACCTCGTCTTCTTCAACCTGGCGGGCGGCGACCCGGCGGTGCTGACCAGCAGCCTGGCCTCGACCCTGGTGGCGATCTCGGCCGGCGCGGTCTTCATGGGCGCCAACACCTATATCGGCAACGCACCCAACTTCATGGTGAAGGCGATCGCCGAGGAGCGCGGCGTGAAGATGCCGAGCTTCTTCGGCTACATGGCCTGGGCCGGCATCTTCCTGATCCCGCTGTTCGCCCTGGTGACGGTGATCTTCTTCCTCTGAGGCGTCCTCAGTTCGCCTGCAGCACCGGCAGCGTCATGTGCCGGCAGACATGGGCGGTGGCGCCGCCGAAGATCATCTCGCGCCAGCGCGTGTGGCCATAGGCGCCCATCACCAGCAGGTCGGCGTCGATGTCGGCGGCGGCCGCCAGCAGCATCGCCCCGGCGTCGCCCTCATCGCCCTCGCGGATGCGCACCTCGACCTGGATGCCGTGGCGACGCAAAAAGGTGGCGGCCGCCTCGGCCGACGCGGCCGGGCCGCCATCGCGGCCGATCGCCAGCAGCACGGTGGAATCGGCAGACTCCAGCAGCGGCAGGGCGGCGTGCAGGGCGCGCGCCGTGGTATGCGAATCCTTCCAGCCGATCAGCGCGCGACGTCCGATCGAGGCCGGCGCCGGGCGCCCGTGCGGCAGCACCAGGCAGGGACAGGCCGTCATCAGCGGCAGTTCCTCCATCGGGTGCAGCGAGATGACGTGGTCCAGCGTCATTGCCGCGTTCTGGCCGACGAGCGCGATGTCGGCAAAGCGGCTCTCGACCTTGATAACGTCGATCGGCTCGCCGTCGACGACGTGCATCTCGATCGCCACCCCTTCGCGCTGGCTGGCCTCTGCGACCAGGCCGCGGAAGATGTCCGCCTTCTCGCGCGCGATCGCGACGGCCTCGGCGATATAGGCCGCCGACGCGCCGCGTCCGACGATCGCGGCCGGCATCTGCGCCGGGGCCGTGACGTAGAGGGCGGTGACATGGGCATCCAGCCGGCGGGCCAGCACGACGGCCGTGGCGAGGCGATGGTCGGCTTCGCCGTCATTGGCGAGGTGGACCAGGATCGTCTTGACCGTCATGCGGGCGGTTCCCCAGGAATGGACGCTTGAGCCAGGACCCGAGGCTAGTGGACCGGCCCCCGTCCTGGCAATGCGTCGTGCCGTCAGTGCCGCCGCGGCAGTTCGATGGCGTACTCTTCGAGCGGCAGGATGGACTTGATCACGCCGCGGGAGTGCAGGAACTCCGCAAAGCGCAGGTAGCGCGCCCGGTCGAGCGCCCCCGGCCGCAGTGCGAAGCGCGGCATGGTATCCCGCCAGGCCCGCCGGTTCAGTTCGTCGTCGAGCTGCTTGTGCTGGGCCAGGAACAGCTTCCAGCTCTCCTCCGGGTGGTTGATCAGGTACTGCGTGCCGCGCTCGACGGCATCGATGAAGGGGCGCAGCGGCAGGGTGCCGAGCCGGCCGCGCTGGGCCACCAGGATCAGTTCGTCATAGGGCGGCACCCCTTCCTCCTCGACGAAGAAGGCGCGGCCCTTCTTGCCGATCAGTTCGAGCTGCGTCAGCTCGAAGTTGCGATAGGCGCCGATGATGGCGTCCACCCGGCCGCTCGCCAGGGCCGGCGTCAGGCCGAAGCCGACATTGATCAGCTTGATGTCGGCCACGGTCAGGCCGTGGCGGGCCAGCATCGCGCCCATCGTCGCATCCTCGGTGCCGGCGACCGCGAAGCCGACCGTCTTGCCCTTGAGGTCGGCGATCGAGCGGATCGGGCTGGCATCCAGCACCACCAGGCTGTTCAGCGGCGTGGCGATGAGCGTGCCGATGCGGGTCAGCGGCAGGCCCTGGCCGGTCTGGATGTGCAGGTGCGGCTGGTAGCTGACCGCGATGTCGGCCTTGCCGACCGCCACCAGCTTGGGCGGGTCGTTCGGGTCGCTGGGCGCGATCAGGCGGACGTCGAGCCCGGCCTCGCGGAAATAGCCGCGCTCCAGCGTCACCACCAGCGGCGCATGGTCGGGATTGACGTACCAGTCCAGCAGCACGTCGAGCTTCGTCAGGGGCGGGGCAGGGGGTTTGGTCTGCGCCTGGGCCGCCGGTGCGGCGAGGGCGAGCAGGATGGCGGCCGCGAGCAGGCGGATCGGTTTCATCGGGACCTTCCCAGGGTTTCGGGTTGCCACGGAACGAGCCGGCGCAGCAGCGCATCCAGCCCGTAATAGAGCGCGATCGCCATGGCGGCCAGGACCACCAGGGCGGCGAACAGCAGGTCGATCTGCATGCGGCCGTTGGCATGCAGCATGAGGAAGCCGAGGCCGGCGCCGCTGCCGACCCATTCGCCGATGACGGCGCCGATGGGGGCGACGGCGGCCGCGATGCGCAGCCCCTGGGCCAGGGCGGGCAGGGCGGCCGGCACGCGCATCTGGCGCAGGATGGCGCCCTCGCTGGCGCCCATCGTCCGCGCCAGCTCCATCCAGCCGGTGGGCGTGGTGCGCAGCCCGTCGAAGAACGAGGTGGCGACGGGGAAGTAGATGACGAGGGCCGCCATCACGATCTTCGACGCCAGTCCGTAGCCGAACCACAGCACCAGCAGCGGCGCCAGCGCGAAGACGGGAATGGCCTGGCTGGCGATGACGACCGGCAGCAGCCAGCGCCGGGCGAGGGCCGAGCGCACCACCAGCAGCGCGGTACCGACGCCCAGCGCAACGCCGACGAGGAGGCCGACGACGATCTCGGTCGCCGTGATCAGGGCATGCTCGGCCAGCAGGTCGGCGCGCATCCACAGTGCCAGCGCGACGGAACTGGGTGGCGGCAGGATGTAGAAGGGCAGGCCGAACAGCCAGGTCGCCGCCTCCCAGAGGGCGAGCAGGCCGGCGGCGGTGATCAGTCCGCGGATCATTAGTCAGGTCCCGTCGTCGGCCAGGCGGCGCAGCAACTCGCCCTGGAGCGCCAGCACGGCTGCGTCGTCCACCGCGCGCAAGGGTTCGCCCGGCGGCAGGATCGGGTCGGACAGGCGGGCCGGCCGGCCCGTCATCACGAACACCCGGTGGCCCAGCCGCAGCGCTTCCAGCGGGTCGTGGGTCACCAGCAGGACCGTGCGCCCGGCCAGCCGCTCGGCCGCAAGGGCTTGCAGGCGCAGGCGCGTGACGGCGTCGACGGCGGCAAAGGGCTCGTCCATCAGGACGATCGGCCGGTCCTCCATCAGCGTGCGGGCCAGCGCCACGCGCTGGCGCATGCCGCCCGACAGGGCCGCCGGCCGCTGGCCCGCTGCGGCCGACAGGCCGAGCTCGCCCAGCAGGGCATCGGCCCGCGCGCGGTCGGGCCGCTCGCCGCGCAGGCGCTGGCCCAGCAGCACGTTGTCGCGCGCGTCCAGCCACGGCAGCAGCAGGTCCTGCTGGGCCATGAAGGCGATGCGGGGGGCGATCGGCAGGCGGTCCCCGGCGGTGACGCCGCCGCCGGGCAGGCCGGGCACCAGCCCCGCCACCAGCCGCAGCAGGGTCGACTTGCCGACCCCGCTCGGCCCCAAGAGGCAGGTCCAGCGCCCGCCCTCGATGACGAGGTCGAGCCCGGCGAACAGCGCCTGCCCGTCGAAGGCCACGCCGGCCCGATCCAGGCGGATGGATGGTGCGGAAATGCTCACGGAAACGAACGCCTCTCCCTTCGCCGGCATGATCCGGATCAGGTTCGAGGGGTCGTTTCCCGCTGGTGGAAACCTCTCAGCCGGCCCCGGCCGGCTCCCCCGGGGTAATGGCGCCAGTATGACGGCAAGCGCGCGCACCATGCAAGACGGCGCAATTTCCCGTCTTTCTAACCGGCGCCAACCGGCTCAAGGTGCGGCCGGCATGGAGTCCCCCCGATCCCCGCTCCTGCGGGCGCTCACGAACCCGTATTTCCTGCTGGCGCTGGCGGCGCTGACCTGGTCCGGCAATCATGTGGTCGGCCGGGCGATCGCCGGGCACGTGCCGCCCTATGCGCTCTCGACGCTGCGCTGGGCGGTGCCGATCCCCATCCTCTGGGTACTGGCCCGGCCGCATGTCGTGCGCGACTGGCCGGCGATCCGGCAGCACTGGAAGCTGATGGTGGCGCTGGGGCTGGGCGGCGGCACGCTGTTCAGCGCGATGCAGTATGTCGGCCTGCAATACACGAGCGCCCTCAACGTCTCGGTCATCAACTCGCTGGCGCCGATGATGATCGTGGCGGCCGGCGCCCTGCTGTTCGGCGAGCGGCTGTCGGCGCGCCAGCTCCTGGGCATAGGCCTGTCGCTGGCGGGCGTGCTGGCGATCATCACCAAGGCCGATCCGGCACGGCTGGCGGGCCTGTCCTTCGACATCGGCGACGTCATCATCCTCTTCAACATGGCGGTCTGGGCGGTTTATTCCGCCTGCCTCAGGATGGCGCCGCGCATTCACTGGCTCAGCTTCGCCTTCGTGCTGGCGGTGATTTCGGCGCTGGGCACGCTGCCGGCGATGGCGTGGGAGCATGCGTCGGGCTATCAGCTCCAGCCCACGCTGGCGACGCTGCTGGCCGTCCTCTACGTCGCGATCTTCCCCAGCTTCGTCGGCTATGCCGCATGGAATCGGGGCGTCGAGGCGATCGGCGCCAGCCGGGCCGGCGCCTTCCTCTACGTCATTCCGCTCTATAGCGCCGTGCTCGCCAGCACCTTCCTGGGCGAACGCCTGATGGCCTATCACGTCGGCGGGTTCGTGGCGATCGTGGCCGGCGTGACCCTGGCCGTGCGCCGGGCCGCGACTGCCCGTTGACAAGCATTGCGGGCGGCTCCAATCCTCCCGCGCGGACGCTTGCTTCTTCGGTCGTGCATTCGACCGCAGGTGGCGCAGGGGTCGCGGGACGAATGTCCTGGCGGCGCAGTTCCTGCATCTACTTTTCGTAGAAGCTTCTGTAGGGGCGGGGATACCGCCATCGGCGAGGGGAGAGCGACATGAGCATTCGGAACGAGGACAAGCCGGCGGCACAAGGGCAGGACGGCCAGACCGTCAGCCGGCGCGACATTTTCCAGCTCTCCGCCGGGGCGGCGGGTGTGGCGGCGGCGGCCGGCATCGTCGGCGGCGGCGTGATGATGCCGCGTGCGGCCATGGCGCAGACCATGGATAACTCCAAGAGCAAGCTCTACGAGGTCCTGAAGCGCGGCAAGCTGATCGTCGGCACGGGCAGCACCAACCCGCCCTGGCACTTCGAGGATCGCAGCGGCAAGCTCGTCGGCATGGACATCGACCTGGCCCGGCTGATCGCCAAGAGCCTGTTTGACGACTACGAGAAGGTCGAGTACGTCATCCAGGGCTCCGACGCCCGCATCCCCAGCCTGGTCACCAACAAGGTCGACATCGTCGTCCAGTGGATGACCGTCACCGCCGGCCGCGCCCAGCAGGTGGACTTCACGATCCCCTACTACCGCGAAGGCGTCGGCGTCATGCTGATGGCCAACGGCAAGTACAAGCAGTTCGCCGACCTGAAGTCGGCCGGCAAGGCCGTCAAGATCGGCGCCATGCAGAACGTCTTCATCGAGGAGTGGGTGAAGAAGGGCCTGCCGGAGGCCACGGTCGAGCAGTTCGACAGCCCGGACTCGGTTCTCCAGGCGCTGAACGCGCGCCGCGTCGACGGCTACCTCGCCGACCAGTCGGCCATGCGCTGGGTGATGCAGCAGTTCCCGAACCGCTATACCGATGCGGGCTATGGCTGGATGCCCAATTCCTATGCTTCCGCCGTCCGCCCAGGCGACCCGATCTGGCTCAACTGGGTCAACACGGTCTACAAGGAAGCGATGATGGGCGTCGATTTCGACTACTTCGCCGCGTCCTACAAGAAGTGGTTCGGCATCGAGCTGCCGACGCCGAAGGTCGGCTTCCCGCAGGAATTCGCTTGACCCTCAAGCCTGAACGGCTGCTGAATGTACCGACGGGCCGGCATTCCCATCCCGGGGATGCCGGCCCGTTCCGGATCGGCGGAAATTCCTGACGGCGTGATCGGCGCATGACCTATCAGTTCAACTTCGATCCGATCTTCCGCAGCTTCGACAAGATGCTGGCCGGACTGTGGCTCGGCCTGTGGCTGGCCGCCCTGTCGCTGGCGATCGGCTGCGTCATCGGGCTGCTCGTCGCCTATGGCCGGCAGTCGCGCATCGCGCCGCTGCGCTGGGCCCTGGTCATCTATGTCGAGGTGATCCGCAACTGCCCGATCCTGTTGCTGATCTTCTTCGTCTATTTCGGCCTGCCGGAGCTGGGCATCTTCTTCCTCGACAAGATCGACAGCTTCGTCCTGACGCTCTCGATTTATGCCGGCGCCTACCTGTCGGAGGTCTTCCGCTCCGGCCTGTCCTCGATCCCGGTGCGCTACGTCGAGGCGGCCAAGGCGATCGGCCTGCGCCCCTGGCAGCGCCAGCGTTATGTCGTGCTGCCGGTGATGTTCCGCATCACGCTGCCCGCGCTCGCCAACAACCTGATCTCGCTCTTCAAGGACACCTCGCTGGCGGCCGCCATCGCGATCCCCGAGCTGACCTTCATCACGCGCCAGATCAACGCCAACACTTTCCGCGTGATGGAAAGCTGGCTGACCGCCAGCGTGCTGTATCTCGTCACCTGCTACGCCATCGCCTGGGCCTTGCGCCGGGTAGAGCGGCGCTACGCCGTCATCCGCTAGGGGGCGGGGCCGATGTTCACGTTCGAGCCGGGCACCTTCCTCTTCGAGGCGTGGGTCGCACGCAATCAGCTCCTGACCGGGCTTTCCGTCACGGCGCAACTGTCGGTCGTCACCATCATCATGGGCTCGATCATCGGCATCTTCGGCGGCATCGGCCTGACCTACGGCGCCCTGCCGGTGCGCTTCCTGATCCGGGTCTATGTCGATGCCGTGCGTGGCATCCCGGTGCTGGTGTTGATCCTCTTCAGCTATTACGGGCTGGCACTCTTCGGCATCCACATCTCGCCTTTCACGGCGGGGGTCGTTGCACTGGGCGGCTTCTGCGGCGCCCACATGTCGGAGACGGTGCGCGGTGCGCTCGAATCGATCCCGGCCGGCCAGACCGAGGCCGCCAAGGCGATCGGCCTGCGCTTCGGCCAGCGCCTGCGCTACGTGCTGCTGCCGCAGGCGGTGCGCCGGCTGCTGCCGCCCTGGGTCAACACGTGCGTCGAGATGGTCAAGGGCACGACCCTGCTGTCGATCATCGGCGTGGTCGAGCTGCTGCTTGCCACGCAGCAGACGATCGCCCGCAACTACCTGATCCTGCAATTCTATTTCGCGGCCGGCATGCTCTACGTGCTGGTCAACCTGGCGATCTCGCAACTGGGCGCGCTGCTGGAGCGGCGCACCGCCCATCTTCGCTACTGAGGGATTTCATGGTCCAAGCCCAGCCGCTCCTGCGCGCGATCGACGTCCACAAGAAGTTCGGCGATGTCGAGGTGCTGAAAGGCATCGACCTCGATGTGCAGAAGGGCGAGGTGCTTGCCATCATCGGCTCGTCGGGGTCGGGCAAGACCACCTTCCTGCGCTGCATCAACCTGCTGGAGGAATTCCACCAGGGCGAGATCCAGGTCGATGGCGAGCGCATCGGCTACACCGCCGGCAGCCACAAGCGCCTGGGCGAGTCGGCGATCGCCGCCCAGCGTGCCCGCATCGGCATGGTGTTCCAGAGCTTCAACCTGTTCCCGCACATGACGGCCGAGCAGAACGTGACGCTGGGACTGATCAAGGTGCAGGGCCGGCGCAAGGAGGAGGCGGTCGAGATCGCCCGCCGCTGGCTCGACCGGGTCGGCCTGGCGGCGCGCCGCGACCACTATCCCTACCAGCTTTCGGGCGGGCAGCAGCAGCGCGTCGCCATCGCCCGCGCGGTCTCCATGGAGCCCAAGCTGGTGCTGTTCGACGAGGTGACCTCGGCGCTGGACCCGGAACTGGTGTCCGAGGTGCTGGCGGTCATGCAGGACCTTGCCAAGAGCGGCATGACCATGCTGGTCGTCAGCCACGAGATGAGCTTCGTGCGCGCGGTCGCCACCCGCGTCATCTTCATGGAGCAGGGGCGCGTGGCCGAGCAGGGCGTGCCGGCGGAGGTGTTCGCCCGGCCGAAGTCCGAGCGGCTGGCGGCCTTCCTCGGCCGCTTCACCGGGCTCGCCCACTGACCGTTCCGCTGGCCCGGCCGCTGCTGGTCGGCAGCGACATCTATCGCACCTCGCGCTACGGCACGCGCCACCCGCTGTCCATCCAGCGCGTCTCGCCGACCATCGACCTTGCCCGCGCGCTGGGCTGGCTGCCCGACGAGGCCTATGTCGAAAGCCCGCGGGCGACCGTGGCCGAGCTGACGCGCTTTCACGACCCGGCCTATGTCGCAGCCCTGATGGAGGCCGAGCGCACCCAGCGGGCCGACGCCGAGCTGTGCCGCCGCCACGCCATCGGCTGCTCCGGCAACCCGGTCTTCCCCGAGGTGTTTCGCCGCCCCGCCACCTCGGTCGGCGCCAGCCTGGAGGCGGCGCGCCGGCTGCGCGACGGCGGCATCGTCTACAACCCCGCCGGCGGCACCCACCATGGCCGGCGCGACCGGGCGAGCGGCTTCTGCTTCTTCAACGACCCGGTGTTGGCGATCCTGGCCTTCCAGGACCAGGGCTTGGGCCGCGTGCTTTATGTCGACCTCGATGCCCACCATGGCGACGGGGTGGAGGACGCGTTTGCCGAGGATGACCGCGTGCTGACCATCTCGGTCCATGAGGAGGGGCGCTGGCCGCACAGCGGCCTCCTGGCCGACCGGGCGGGGGGCATGGCGCGCAACCTGCCGGTGCCGGCCGGATTCCACGACGACGAACTGGCCGCCATCGTGGCCGGCGCCATCCTGCCGCTGGGCCGGGCGTTCGGCCCGCAGGCGCTCGTCATCCAGTGCGGCGCCGACGCCCTGGAGGATGATCCGCAGAGCCGCTTGTCGCTCTCCAACAATGCGCTCTGGGCGGCGGTCGCGGCGCTGGCGCCGCTGGCCCCGCGCGTCCTGGTGCTGGGCGGGGGCGGCTACAATCCGTGGTCGGTCGCGCGTTGCTGGGCCGGGGTGTGGGCCACCCTCAACGGCCTTGCCATTCCCGACCGCCTGCCGCCAGCGGGCGAGGCGGTGCTGCGCGGCCTGGAATGGAACCACAGCCGCGGCCGCAACCCGCCCGACCATTGGTTCACGACCCTGGCCGATCCGCCGCGCGGTGGCATCGTGCGGCCCCAGGTGGAGGATGCCATCGCGGCAACCCTCGCCAGTGCCGTGCCGGTCGGGTAGAGACTGGGTTCCATGAAGACCTGGACCCGCCGCGGCGTGCTGGCCGCAATCGTCGCCGCCCTGGCCGCGCCCGCCGTGGCGCAGCTTGTCGGCTTCTCGACCTCGCCGATGACGATCGAGACCGCCGACGGCCGCCGCCATGCCTTCACGGTGGAACTGGCGCTGACCGACGCGCAGCAGACGCAGGGGCTGATGTATCGCCGGTCGCTCGCACCCGACCGTGGCATGCTGTTCGTCTATCCGGTCGATGCGCCCTTGGCCATGTGGATGAAGAACACCTACATCCCGCTCGACATGCTGTTCCTGCGGGCGGACGGCACCATCATCAACATCATCGAGAACGTGCCGCCGCAGACGCTCGACAGCCGCCCGTCCGAGGGGCCGGCGCGGGGTGCGGTGGAACTGGCGGCCGGCACGGCCGCGCGCCTGGGCATCCGTGCCGGCGACCGGGTCATCCACGAGCGTCTGGGCGGGCGATAGCGGCCTCGGGGCGGTCCTCGCAATCGCGCGCGGGCGGGCGCAGAATGGGGGCATGATGCGCCTCGTCCCGATCGCCTTCGCCGCCCTGTTGTCGCTGGCCGCCTGTGCCGGCAACAGTCAGACCCCACCTGCCGTCGACGTCGCCATCGCCGACGACGAGACCGTCACGGCAGCCCTGTTCGAGGCGATCCGCGACCAGCCGCCCTTGCTGCAGGCCTATGTCCGCCGCCTGCCCAAGGGGGCCGACCTGCACAACCACCTGTCGGGCACCGTCTATGCCGAGAACTATCTCGGCCAGGCGGCGCGCCGGGGCATGTGCTTCGACCGGGCGCGCAACAGCCTGGTCGAGCCCAAGCCGGCCTGCGATGCGGCGCGCGGCCGGCCGCCGGTCGCCGGTGCCGACGGCGCCCTGCGGGCGGTGATGATCGACGCGCTCTCGATGCGAAATTTCGTGCCGGGCGACGCGGCGGCATCCGGCCGCGACCAGTTCTTCGCGACCTTCCCGCGCTTCGGGTCGGCCAGCGAGGATTGGGGGCCGATGCTGGCGGAGGCGGTGCGCCGCGCCGCCGACAACGGCGTCCTCCACATGGAATTGATGATCTCGCCCGACCGGGGCCGCTCGCGCGCCGTCGGCCGCGGGCTGGCATCGGCCTGGACCGGCGACCTGGCCGCGTTCGAGGCGGCGGTCGCACCCCAACTCGACCCGCTGCTGCCGGCGATCCGCGCCGACCTCGACCGGGCCGAGGCCGAGCAGCGCCGCATCCTCGCCTGCGACACACCGCGGGCCGAGCCCGGCTGCGCGGTCACGGTGCGCTACATCGCCCAGGTGGTGCGGCTGTTCCCGCCAGAGCAGGTGTTCGCCCAGACCGCCATGGCCTTCCGCATGGCCGCCGCCGACCCGCGCATCGTCGCCCTCAACTTCGTCGGCGCCGAGGATGACGGCGTGGCCTTGCGCGACTATCGCCTGCACATGCGCATGATCGGCCATCTGCGCCAGCGCTACCCGGACGTGGCCGTGGCGCTGCATGCGGGCGAGCTGGTGGCCGGCATGGTCCCGCCCGAGGACCTGCGCTTCCACATCCGCGAGGCGATCGAGGTGGCCGGCGCCCGGCGCATCGGCCACGGCGTCAGCATCATGCACGAGGACGACGCCATCGGCCTGCTGGAGCTGATGGCGCGCCGCGACGTGCTGGTGGAGATCAATCCGTCCAGCAACGCGGTCATCCTGGGCGTCGCCGGGGCCGACCATCCGCTGCCGATCTATCGCCGTTTCGGCGTGCCGGTCGCCATCTCGACCGACGACGAGGGCGTGGCGCGCAGCGAGATCACCCAGGAATACATCCGGGCGATCCGCGACTTCGACCTCGACTACGACGACCTGAAGACGATCTCGCGCGACAGCCTGACCTATTCGTTCCTGCCGGGCGCCAGCCTGTGGGTGGGAGAGGATGCGCGGACCTATGTCGCGGCCTGCGAGGGGGCCGATCCGGCAGCGCCGCCGCCGGCCGCCTGCGCCGCCTTCCTGGCGGGCAGCGCCAAGGCCGCCGCGCAATGGCGGCTGGAGCAGGCGTTCGACCGTTTCGAGGACGGCGTGCATGACGACGTCTCGCGCCATCCCCACCTGTTGCAGCCGGCGGCGGGCGCGGCCGCCCGATGATCTTCGACACGGA
This sequence comes from Stella humosa, assembly GCF_006738645.1. Lineage (GTDB taxonomy): Bacteria > Pseudomonadota > Alphaproteobacteria > ATCC43930 > Allostellaceae > Allostella > Allostella humosa. Next base: position 2,129,912 of record NZ_AP019700.1, read on the forward strand.
CGACCGCGCGCCGGTCACCCAGACCACGGTGCTGCCGTGGAGTGCGGTCGTCCGGCTCGACATGATCTTTCCCGATGGCGAGGCGGTGGCGACCGGCGTGCTGATCGGGCCGAACGACCTGCTGACGGTCGGCCATGCCGTCTACATCGAGGAATATGGCGGCTGGGCCACGGCCATCTATGTCACCCCCGGCCTGAACGGGGCGTCGGAGCCGTATGGCACGGCCGTCTCGGTCGCCTTCCAGGTCGACCAACGCTGGATCGACAACCAACCGTTGGACGCCCCGCTCGACCCCTTCGCCTTCGACTATGCCCTGGTCACGCTCGACCGGCCGCTGGGCGACGTCGCCGGCACGCTGCCGGTCGGCGTCCTCGACAACCCGGTGGGCGTCGCGGTCGAGGCGGCGGGATACCCGGCCGACAAGGGCTATGATTTCCTTTATCGCACCACCGGCACGGTGGACGAGATCGAGCCCGAGGCGCTGCTCTTCACCGACGACCTCGACCTCAGCGCCGGGCAGAGCGGCTCCCCGGTCATGGTCTTCGGCGGCGATGGCGGGCTGCCGACGGTGGTGGGCCTGATCTCGTTCGACTACGAGCTGCCGCCCTATGCCAACGGCGTCCTGCGCATCACGCCCGAATATCTGGAGACGATCCAGCACTGGGCCGCCACCAACGACGCGACCCAGGGGGCGGACTGGATCGAGGGCGGCGGCGGCGGCGACCTGTGGAACGGGCTGGGCGGGGCGGACACCATCCTCGGCGTCGGCGGCGCCGACACGATCCATGGCGGCCAGGGCGACGACGAACTGAACGGCAATCTTGGCGATGACCTTGTCCATGGCGACCTGGGGGCGGATTTCGTCCGGGGCGGCCAGGGCGACGACACCGTATTCGGCGATGCCGGCAGCGACTGGCACGTGAACGGCAACATCGGCTTCGACAGCGTCCTGGGCGGGGCCGGCGACGACCACGTCTTCGGCGGCCAGGGCGACGACACGCTGGATGGCGGCAGCGGCGCCGACACGCTGTCGGGCGATCGCGGCAACGACCGCCTGACCGGCGGCGAGGGAGCCGACCATTTCGTCTACCGCAGCGGCGGCGGGTTCGACACCATCACCGATTTCGCCTTCGGCAGCGACCGCGTGGCGCTGGAACTGGATGCGGACGGCCGGATCGACGGCGTCTTCGTCGGCTCGGCCGCGGCCCTGGCCGGCATGGTCGTCGACACGGGCGGCGGCGCCCTCCTGCCGCTGACCGGCCCGGCCGGAATCCTGTTCGTGGGCGCAGTACACAGCCAGTTCAGCGCGGACGACTTCCTGCTGGTGTGACGGGTGCCGGCAGCAGAGGCGGCTGCGCCATGAAGCGTGGCCGGGTGCCGCGATGGGGCTGGGCCGAATGGACCAGGAAGGGATGGCACAGATAGACCGTGCCGGCCGGGCCGGTGGCCAGCGCCTCCGGCCGTCCGGAGGACTCGGCAAAGCCGGTGGCCGCCAGTTCCCGCAGGGTCAGCCCGGCTTCCCCCGCCGGGGCCAGCCGCCGGGCGATGTCCGCGTGCGAGCCGACGCGCAGCCGGGTGGGCGCGTCGTCCGGGCCGACGTCGGAGAACAGGAACAGCATCAGCAGCGCGCGGCCCCTGGAGGCGGCGTTGGCCCGCCATTCCATGAAGTCCGGATGGTCGTAGGCGAAGCTGGGGTCGATGTGCCAACCCGTGTCGCCGGGATCCTCGGGTGAGGGGAAGCGCACCGGGAAGGTGCCGAGCGCACCGCAAGGCAGCCAGCGTCCGGCTCCGACCAATTGGTCGAAGGCGGCGTGCAGCACGGGCGTGTTGGCCGCCTCGCGGAACGGGGCCTGGCTGTACATGCCGAGCCGGATGACCGGCCGGGTCCAAGTCGCGGGGTCGTCCGGATCGCAGCCGGTGTCACGCCACAGGATGGCGCGCCCGGCATCGGCCAGCGCCCGGGGAAAGGCCTCGTCGATGCGGACGAAGCCATCCCGGGCGAACTGCTGGCGCAGGATGTCTCCCGCCAGGCCCAACCCTTACTCCGCGGCGGCCGCGTGGGCCTTGCGTACTGGCAGCTTCCAGTCGGGCCGGATGAAGTGGCAGGTGTAGCCGTGCGGGATGCGCTGCAGGTAGTCCTGGTGCTCGGGCTCGGCCTGCCAGAACGGGCCGGCGGCGGCCAGTTCCGTCACCACCTTGCCCGGCCACAGGCCAGAGGCGTCGACGTCGGCGATGGTGTCGAGTGCCACCCGCTTCTGCTCGTCGCTGGTGTAGTAGATGGCCGAGCGATAGCTGGCGCCGCGGTCGTTGCCCTGGCGGTTGGGCGTGCTCGGGTCGTGGATCTGGAAGAAGAACTCCAGGATGCGGCGATAGCTGGTCCGGGCCGGGTCGAAGACGATCTCGATGGCCTCGGCGTGGGTGCCGTGGTTGCGATAGGTGGCGTTCGGCACGTCGCCGCCGGCATAGCCGACGCGGGTCGAGATCACCCCCTCCTGGCGGCGGATCAGCTCCTGCATGCCCCAGAAGCAGCCGCCGGCCAGCACTGCGCGTTCTTCGGTCATCGGATATCCTCCACCTGGTCGAGATAGGCCCCGTAGCCCTTCGCTTCCATCTCGTCGCGGGGGACGAAGCGCAGCGAGGCCGAGTTGATGCAGTAGCGCAGGCCGCCGCGATCGCGCGGCCCGTCGGGAAAGACATGGCCCAGATGGCTGTCGCCGAAGCGCGAGCGCACCTCGGTGCGGACCATCCCGTGGGTGACGTCGCGCAGCTCGGCGACGTTGGCGGGCTCGATCGGCTTGGTGAAGCTGGGCCAGCCGCAGCCGGACTCGTACTTGTCGGCCGAGGCGAACAGCGGCTCGCCCGAGACCACGTCGACATAGATGCCGGGCGACTTGTTGTCGAGATAGGCGCCGGTCCCCGGCCGCTCGGTGCCGTTCTGCTGGGTCACGCGGAACTGCTCGGGCGACAGGCTGGCGATGGCCTCGGCGCTCTTGCTGTATTCGGGCACGTCCTTGCCTCCTTCGGTTGCCGGTGTCGGGACCGCTTGCCTGCGGTCGCTTCATGGCCGTGAATGTGGCCTTGCCAGGATCGCGAAACAACCGTGACCATGGCGTCACGCCCTGCGGAGGAGCCGGCCCCGTGTCCCTTTCGCTTTATTTTCATCCACTTTCCTCGTTCTGTCACAAAGTGCTGATCGCCCTCTACGAGAACGGGACGGCGTTCGAGCCGTGCCTGGTCAACCCGGGCGATCCCGAGGAGCGCGCCCGCTTTCTCGCGCTGTGGCCGGCCGGAAAGATACCGGTCCTGCGCGACGCGGCCCGCGACCGCACGGTGCCCGAGACGACCGTCATCATCGAATACCTGGAGCAGCACTATCCCGGTGCCCGGCCGCTCCTGCCGGCCGACCCGCAGGACCGGCTGGATGCCCGGTTCTGGGATCGCGTCTTCGACCTGCATGTGCAGGTGCCGATGCAGAAGATCGTCGGCGACCGCCTGCGGCCCGAGGGCGAGCATGATCCGCGGGGCGTGGCCGAGGCCAGGGCCGCCCTCGACACCGCCTATGCCATCCTCGAGCGGCGGATGACCGGCCGCACCTGGGTGGCGGGCGAGGCGTTCGGGCTGGCCGACTGCGCGGCCGTGCCCGCCCTGTTCTATGCCGGCATCCTGCAGCCCTTCGCGGGCAAGCACCCCCATCTGGCGGCCTATTTCGAGCGCCTGGCCGTGCGTCCGTCGGTCGTGCGCGTGATCGACGAGGCCAGGCCCTGGTTCCAGTATTTCCCGTTCCGGGATTCGATGCCCGAGCGCTGGCTCCGATGACCGGCGCGGCAGGGGATTCGGCCCCGCTGGATGCGCTGCTGGATGCGGCGGAGCAGGGGGATGCCGCCCGCCTGCGGCATCTCCTCAATGCGCATCCCGACCTGATCGACGCCCGCAGCGGCGATTTCCAGCAGCAGACCGCGCTCCACAAGGCGGCCTGGCGCAACCACCCTGCCTGCGTCCGCCTGCTGCTCGACCGGGGCGCGGCGGTCGACATCCGGGACGGCGCCGACAACGCGCTGGCCCTGCATTTCGCGGCCGAGGCGGCCGACCTGGCCGTCGTGCGCGTGCTGGTGGAGGCGGGGGCCGACGTCGTCGGGGCGGGCGACGACCACCAGCTTGGCGTACTGGGCTGGGCCACCTGCCTGGGGTGGGTGCGGGAGGATGTTGCGGACTACCTGCTGGCCAAAGGTGCCCAGCTCGACCCCTGGTCGGCCGTGGCGCTGGGGCGGGTGGAGGCGGTGCGAGGGTTCCTGGCCGGCGACCCGGCCCTGGTGGCCGCCCGCATGAGCGCCAGCGAGCATCGGCGCACCGTCCTGCATCATGCCGCGGCAAAGGATCGGCCGGCCGTCGTGCGTCTGCTGCTGGATGCCGGGGCAGACCCGAACGCGACCGATCTGGCCGGCGCCACGCCGGTCGCGACCGCCGCCCGGGAGGGGGCGGGCGAAAGCGTCATCGCCATGCTGTTGCAGGCGGGGGGACGGCTCGATTTCGCGGCTGCCGTCCATCTCGGCCGGCACGAATTGGCCGAGGCGATGCTGCGCGACAGGCCTGGCCGCATCGGCCCCGACGGCGAGGACACCATCGTCCTGCATCTGGCCGTGAGCCGGCGCAAGGTCGAGGCCGTGCGCTGGCTGATCGAGCACGGTGTCGCGGTCGATGCCAAGCGCGTGCTGTGGGACTGCAACCACACGGCGCTGCATTGCACGGCGGCGGACGGCTCCGTCGACATTGCGCGGATGCTGCTGGACGCTGGCGCCGACCCGGGCGTTCGCGACGACAAGTATGGAAGCACGGTCCTGGGCTGGGCCGATTTCTGCCGCCAGGCCGACGTCGCCCGCCTGCTGCGCGAGCGGGGCGTGAAGGAATAGGCGCTTTTCCGCCCCTATTGACTCCGACCCCCGTTCGGTCGTTTCTGATAAGAACAAATCAGGAACATAGGATGGTTGCAAGACCCACTCTCCCGGAAGCGCTGCGCCGCAGCCTGGCCGGCTGGACCAGGCCGCCCGCCATCGGCGGCAACGGGCTGGTGGCGCTGGGCGCGGCGTCGGTCGATGCCTGGCTCGGCGGCGGCATTCCGCGGGCGGCCCTGCACGAGGTGTTCGCCGAGCGCACCGCCGACGTCGCCGCCGCCACCGGCTTTGCCCTGGCCATTGCCTTGCGGTCGGGTGCGCCGGCAGCCGGGACCCTGACCGGGAAAGGGGAGGGGGCGGCCGATCCTGTGGGTGCGGCAGGACTTCGCCGAGGTCGAGGCGGGGGCGTGCATCCGCCGGGGCTGGCCGAACTGGGCCTCGATCCCGGCCGCATCCTGCTGGTGCGGGCCCGCGACGGGGCGGCCGTCCTGCGCGCCGCGGCCGAGGGCGCGCGCTGCCCGGCCCTGGCGGCCGTCCTGATCCAGCCCTGGGGCGAGCCCCGGCTGCTCGACCTGACGGCTACCCGCCGCCTGTCGCTGGCGGCCGCCGGCTCCGGCGTGCTGACGGTGCTGCTGCGCGCGGCGGCCACCCCCGCGCCCAGTGCGGCGGCGACGCGCTGGGCGGTGCTGCCGCTGCCGTCCCATGCGGGCGAGGGCGATGCGGCGGAATGGGCCAATGCCCCCGGCCGGCCGGCCTTCGCCATCCGGCTGCTGCGCCATCGCGGCGGCGTGGCCGAAGGGGAATGGCGGGTGGAGTGGAATCGCGACCAAGGATGCTTCGAGGATGGCACCGCACCAGACGCCCGGCGCGACAGACCCGCGCCGCTACCTCGCCCTGTGGTTCCCCTTCTTCTCGACCGACCGGCTGCGGCGGGAAAGGCAGGGCGCCTCCGCCGCGCGGGATGACCGGCCGCTGGCCCTGGTGCAGACCGTGGGCAGCGCCCTGCGCCTGGTGGCGGTGGACCGGGCGGCACTGGGCCTGGGCCTGGCCCCCGGCCTGACCCTGGCCGATGCCCGCGCCCGCATCCCCGACCTGGCGGTGGCCGATGCCGACCCGGCGGCCGATGCCCGCCTGCTCGACCGCCTGGCAGCACTGTGCAGCCGCTGGACGCCGCTGGTGGCGCTCGATGGTGGGGACGGGCTGCTGCTCGACATCACCGGCTGCGCCCATCTGTTCGGCGGCGAGGCCGCCCTGCGGGTCGCGGTCTGCGGCCGGCTGGCGGGCCTGGGTCTTGCCCTGCGCGCCAGCATCGCCGGCACGCCGGAGGCCGCGCGCGCCCAGGCGCAGTTCGGCCGCGCCACCATCGTCCCCCCGGGCCGCGACGAGGGCGCCGGCCGCCGCCTGCCGATCGCGGCCCTGCGCCTGGAGGCGGATGCGGCCGTCGCCCTGTCGCGCGCGGGGCTGAAGCTGCTGGGCGACCTGGCCGACCGGCCGGCGGCGGCGCTGGCCGCGCGCTTCGGCGCGGGGCTGGTGCGCCGGATCGACCGCGTGCTGGGACGCGAGGACGGCCGCATCACGCCGGTGCGGCCGCCGCCTGCCTGCATGGTCGAGCGCCATTTCCCCGAGCCGCTGATGCAGGCCGATGGCATTGCCGGGGTGCTGGAGATCCTGCTGGTGGAAGTGGCGCGCCTGCTGGAGGAGCGGGGGGCGGGCGGGCGCGTCTTCGAGGCGAGCTTCTTTCGCACCGACGGGGCGGTCCGGCGCCTGGTGGTGGAGACGGGGCGGCCTTCGCGCGACCGGGCGGCCGTCCTGCGCCTCTTCCACGAACGGCTGGACGGGCTTGCCGACCCGCTCGATCCCGGCTTCGGCTTCGACGTCATCCGCCTGGGGGTGCCGGTGGCCGAGCCGTTGGCGCCGGCCGCCCCCGACCTGGACGGGCGCGCGGTCGAGCGGGAGGCGGTGGCCGACCTGGTCGACCGCCTGGCCACCCGTCTCGGCCGCGACCGGGTCCTGCGCTTCGTCGCCCGCGACACCCACCATCCCGACCGCGAGGCGGGGCTCGTGCCCGCCGTGGGCGGCCCGCCACCCGGGCTGGCGGTCGCCTGGCGCCCGGCCGAGCCCGACGAGCCACCGACCCGGCCGCTCCAGCTCTTCGACCCGCCGCAGCCGATCGAGACCATGGCCGAGGTGCCGGACGGCCCGCCGGTGCGTTTTCGCTGGCGCCGCGTGCTGCACCAGGTCGCCCGGGCCGAAGGGCCGGAGCGCATCGCCCCGGAATGGTGGCGCGACGGCATGGACGCGCCGACGCGCGACTATTACCGCGTCGAGGATGCCGAGGGCCGCCGCTTCTGGGTCTTCCGCGAGGGGCTATATGCCGGCACGGGCGAGCGGCCGCGCTGGTTCCTGCACGGGCTCTTCGCCTGATGCCGCCGCCCGACATCCGCTATGCCGAGCCGGTGGCGGCCAGCAACTTCTCGTTCCTGCGCGGCGCCTCGCACCCGCAGGACCTGGTGGCGACGGCCCTGGCGCTGGATCATGCGGGCATCGGCATCGCCGACCGCAACAGCGTGGCGGGCGTGGTGCGCGCCCATGGCGCCCTGGAGGAACTGCGCCGCGAGGGCGCCGTCCCGCCCGAGAAGGTGCGCAACGGCTCGTCGCCCGGCGAATATGACTGGATGCCGCCGCCGACCGCCGAGGCGGGGGCGACCAATGCCGAGCCGGAGGGGTTGGCCCCGGCTGCGGCGGCCCTGCTGCGCCAGCGCGCGCTGGGTTTCCGGCTGGCGGTCGGCGCCCGCCTGGTCTTTGCCGACGGCACGCCCGACATCGTGGCCTATCCCGAGAACCGCGCGGGCTGGGGCCGGCTCTGCCGCCTGCTGACGCGCGGCAACGGGCGGGGGCGCAAGGGCGAATGCATCCTGGCCCTCGACGACCTGACGGCCGTCACCGACGGGCTGCTGCTGGTCGTCATGCCCGGCCGCCGGCTGGAGCCGCTGCCGGCCTTGCTGGAACGGCTGGACGAGGTTACCCCGGGCGCCCTGTGGCTGGCGGCCAGCATGCACCGGCGGGGCGACGACCATCGCCGGCTGGCCCGTCTGCGCCGGCTGGCCGCCGCCCGGCGGCTGCCGCTGCTGGCGACGGGCGACGTGCTCTATGCCACGCCCGACCAGCGCGACCTGCAGGACGTGCTGAGCTGCATTCGGGAGGGCACCAGCGTGACCGCTGCCGGCCGCCGGCTGGAGGTGAATGCCGAACGCCACCTGAAGCCGCCGGCCGAGATGGTGCGCCTGTTCCGCGATGCACCCGAGGCGGTGGCCGAGACGATCCACTTCTTCGATCGCATCGGCTTTTCGCTGGGCGAGCTGACCTATGAATATCCCGACGAGCCGGTGCCCCCCGGCTGGACGGCGCAGGCCTGGCTCGAGGAACTGACCCGGCGCTGCGCCCGGATGCGCTATCCGGCGGGCGTGCCCGACAAGGTGCAGGCGCTGATCCAGGGCGAGCTGGCCCTGATCGCGCAGCTCGAATACGCTCGCTATTTCCTGACCATCTACGACATCGTCCGCTTCGCGGAGGGCAAGGGGATCCTCTGCCAGGGGCGGGGGTCAGCCGCCAATTCGGCGGTCTGCTTCGTACTGGGCATCACCGCTGTCGATCCCGAGCAGAACGACGTGCTCTTCGCCCGCTTCATCTCGGCCGAGCGGCGCGAGCCGCCCGACATCGACGTCGATTTCGAGCATGAGCGGCGCGAGGAGGTGATCCAGCACATCTACGCGCGCTATGGCCGGGAGCGGGCGGGGATCGCCGCCACCGTCATCCGCTATCGCCCGCGCAGCGCCATCCGCGAGGTCGGCCGCGCGCTCGGCCTGACCGAGGACGTGACCGCGCGCATCGCCGGCATGCAGTGGGGCAGTTGGGGCACCGACATCCCCGACGCCCAGGTGCGCGAGGCCGGGCTCGACCCCGCCAACCCGACCATCCGGCGGGCCGTGTCCATGGCCATCCGCCTGCTGGGTTTCCCCCGCCACCTGTCGCAGCATGTCGGCGGCTTCGTGCTGACCCGCGGCCGCCTGGACGAGATCGTGCCGATCGGCAACGCGGCGATGGCCGACCGCACCTTCATCGAGTGGGACAAGGACGACATCGACACGCTGGGCCTGATGAAGGTCGATATCCTGGCACTCGGCATGCTGACCTGCATCCGCAAGGCGTTCGACTTGCTGCGCCGCCATGCCGGCATCGACATCGGCCTGGCCGAGGTGCCCAAGGAGGACCCCGTCGTCTACGACATGCTGTGCCGAGGCGATTCCCTGGGCGTCTTCCAGGTCGAAAGCCGGGCGCAGATGAACATGCTGCCGCGCCTGAAGCCGCGGGAATTTTACGACCTCGTCATCCAGGTGGCGATCGTCCGCCCCGGGCCGATCCAGGGCGACATGGTCCACCCCTACCTGCGGCGGCGCAACGGGGTGGAGAAGGTGGAATTTCCCTCGCCCGCACCGCCGCACGACCCGGACGAGTTGCGCAACGTGCTGCAGAAGACCCTGGGCGTGCCGCTGTTCCAGGAGCAGGCGATGAAGCTGGCCATGGTGGCGGCCCGCTTCACCGATGCGGAGGCCAACGGCCTGCGCCGCGCCATGGCGACCTTCCGCAACCTGGGCACCATCGGCGAGTTCGAGACCATGATGGTCGACCGCATGATCGAGCGCGGCTATGCGCCGGACTTCGCCCGGCGCTGCTTCGAGCAGATCAAGGGTTTCGGCAGCTATGGCTTCCCGGAGAGCCATGCCGCCTCCTTCGCCAAGCTCGTCTACGTCTCGTCCTGGATCAAGTGCCGGTACCCGGCGGTCTTTGCCTGCGCCCTGCTGAACGCCCAGCCGATGGGCTTCTACGCCCCGGCCCAGATCGTCCGCGACGCCCAGGAGCATGGGGTCGAGGTCCGGCCCGTCGACATCAACCGCAGCGACTGGGACAACACGCTGGAGACCGTGGCCGATGGCAGCCTCGCCCTGCGCATCGGCTTCCGCCAGGTCGACGGGCTGCACGAGAAGGACCTGCTGAAAATGGTGGCCGGGCGCGGTGCCGGCTATGCCGGCGTCGAGGCGCTGGTCCGCCGCGGCGGCCTGCATGGCGGGGCATTGCGCCGGCTGGCCGATGCCGACGCCTTCCGCTCGCTGGGTCTCGACCGGCGCCAGGCCCTATGGGCGGTGCGCCGCCTGCCGGACGACGCGCCGCTGCCGCTGTTCGCCGCCGCCGACGCGCGGGAACTGGGGGACGAGGCCGACGCCGCCCTGCCGGAGATGGCGCTGGCCGAGCATATCGTGGCCGACTACCAGACCCTGCGCCTGTCGCTGAAGGGCCACCCGATGGCGATGCTGCGCCCGGTCTTCCAGGCCGAGGGGGTCGCAACCTGTGCCGAGACCAGCGGCGGGCGGGACGGGGTCCGGCTGCGCACGGCCGGCGTCGTCCTGGTGCGCCAGCGGCCGGGCAACGGCAAGGCCATCTTCATCACCATGGAGGACGAGACCGGCGTCACCAACATCGTCCTCTGGGACCGCGACTTCGAGCGCTTCCGAAAGGAGGTGATGGGCGGCCGCCTGCTGGTCGTCGAGGGCAAGGTGCAGAAGAGCCCGGAGGGCGTCGTCCACCTGATGGCCGAGCGCGTCTTCGACCGCACCGCCGAACTGGCCCGCCTGTCCGAAAGCCACGCACCCAGGATCACCTTGTCGCCCGCCGACGAATTCCTCCACCCCCAATACCCCCGCGGCGGGCACCCCCGGAATGTCCGCATCCTGCCGAAGTCGCGGGATTTCCATTGATGGCCGCTACCGCGCCACGCGGAAGGTCAGGTTGATGCGGATGGCGCCGGTGGCCGGATGGGTGCCGTCCTTCATCGGCGCCACGCCGTGGAAGGCCAGGCGCGACGGGCCGCCCCAGACGACGACGTCGCCATGGTGCAGCGGGATGCGGCGGGGCCGGTCGGTGCGGCGGTCGCCGCCGAAGAGGAAGGTGGCGGGCAGGCCGAGCGAGACCGAGACGATGGGGTGGCCATAGTCGCGTTCGTTGCGGTCCTGGTGCAGCGTCAGCCGGTCGCCGGGGCGATAGCGGTTGACGAGGCAGGCGTCGGGCACGAAGCCGGGATAGCCGGCGGCCTGGGCGGCATCGGTGGCCAGCGCGCGGAAGGCTCCGGGCATCGCCGGCCAGGGCCGCCCGCCATCGGGGTCGATGGCGTCGTAGCGGTAGCCGCGCCGGTCCGATACCCAGCCGGCCGGGCCGCAATTGGTCATGGCGACCGACATGGTGAAGCCGCCCGGCGTCACCATGTGCCGGAAGGGTGCTGCCGCTGCGACCTGCTCGACGCCGGCCAGCAGGGCTTCGGCGACGGGCAGGGCATGGCCGCGCAGCACCGTGGCGCCGGCGGCCAGCGCCTCCTGCGGCTCGGCGAAGAGGTCATGCATCGGCCAGGCTCGGATGCAGCACGGGGCGATATCCGGCGGCCATCGTGCGGACGATCGACGGCGGGGTGAGAAGGACCAGCCCGCCCGGCAAGGTGGAGGCGGGTTGATAGCCGGCGGCCGCCCACCGCCAGGCCCGGCCGCCGCGCAGGAGGAAGGCGGCATCGCCGGCCGCGACCATCGTGCCGTCCGGCAGCCCGGCCGGCGGGCCGGGCAGGGGGTGGCGGCGCTTGGCGCGCCCGTCCAGGCGCTCGGCATGCAGGGCCAAATCCATCGCGTCGGCGCCGGGCGGCGGTCCGCCATGGGCCAGCGCCCATGCCGCCTGGAACGCACGGGCCTCCGGGCGGCGGCAATAGAAGCAGGGGCGGTGGCCGGCCGAGAACGCGGTCGCCTCGTCCAGGAAGAACAGCTCGGTCCAGCTCTGCCGCCCCATCACGGGGCGCCGCACGCCCTTGAACGCGCAGAGGCAGACGATCCAGCGCCGCGAGGTCCAGCGGCGCGGCAGCAAGGCCCGCCGCTCGGGATCGTGGATGATGCCGCGGTTGCCGGTGAAGAGCCCGCGCTCGGGGATGGCGACGATCTCGCCGTCCGGCAGGACGCGGTTCTGCAGCGGCATCGGCGCGGGCCCGGTCAGCCGAGCCGCTGGAGGATCGCCATGGCGGCGGCCGGGTTGGCCACCTTGTGGCCGCTGATGACATAGAGGAACACGTCGCGCGGCCCCTGGTCCTTGGCGGGTGGCCCGACCAAGTGCAGACCATCGGGCACCTCGCCTTTGGCCCAGGCCCGCGCCCGTTCGGCCCAGAGGTCGAGGGCCGCCGGGGCATAGCCCGCCGCCGGCCCCTCGGTCGTGCCCATGATGCGGGCATAGACGAAGGGTGCCGTCGGGTCGGCGATCTGGGGATAGTCGGCGTCGCCCGCGACGATGATGGCGACCTTGTGGGCGCGTGCGATCTCGACCGCCTCAGGCACCTGGAAGCTGGGGTGGCGCACCTCCACCGCATGGCGGATGGCGCGGCCCTCGACGCTGTCCGGCAGGAGCTTCAGGAAGGCTGCGAAGTCGTCGGCGTCGAACTGCTTGGTGGGTGCTAGCTGCCAGTTGATCGGCCCCAGCTTGTCCTTCAGCTCCAGCACGCCGCTGGCGAAGAACCGCTCGACCGACTGCCCGGCCTCGGCCAGGACGCGGCGGTTGGTGGTGAAGCGCGGGCCCTTCAGCGCGAAGACGAAGTCGTCCGGCGTCTCGGCGTGCCAGCGCGCGAAGCTGGCCGGCTTCTGCGAGCCGTAGAAGGTGCCGTTTACCTCGATCGAGGTCAGTTGGCGGCTGGCATGCTCCAGCTCGCGCTTTTGGGCCAGCCCCTCGGGGTAGAACGGCCCGCGCCACGGCTCGTAGGTCCAGCCGCCGACACCCACGCGGATCCGCCCGGTCTTCTTCGCCGCCTTGGCCATCGCCCTGCCTCCTATCCCCGCTCGCGTTCGATCGGCACCACGTCCACCTGCCGCAGCCGGCCGCCGCTGACGACCGTCACCTGGGTGCTGCGGCCGATGCGCTCGCCATCCAGCAGCCGGATCAGGTCGTCGGCGCCCGTCACCGCATGGCCGGCCATCGCCACGATGATATCGCGTTCCGCCAGGCCCGCACGCGCTGCCGGCCCGTCCGCGTCAATGCTGGTGACGATGGCGGCCAGGCTGTTGTCGATGCCGACCGCGCGCGCCAGCCGACGGGGTACCGGCAGGGTCTGGGCGCCGATGCCGATGAAGGCACGGCGTACCCGCCCATGCTGCAGGATCTGCGTCAGCACGAAGCTCGCCATGTTGCTCGACACGGCAAAGCAGATGCCCTGGGCGCCCGCGATGACGGCGGTGTTGATGCCGATGACCTCACCCCGGCTCGACACCAGCGGACCCCCGGAATTGCCGGGGTTGAGGGCGGCGTCGGTCTGGATCACGTCGTCGATGAGCCGCCCGGTGCCCGACCGCAGGCTGCGGCCGAGTGCCGACACCACGCCCGAGGTGACGGTCGATTCGAAGCCGAGCGGGTTGCCGATGGCAACCACGAGCTGGCCGCGCCGCAGCGCCTTGGAATCGCCCAGCCGGGCCGCGGCCAGCGTCGCGTCGTGGGTGACGCGCAGGACGGCCAGGTCGGTATGCGGGTCGTCGCCCAGCACGACCGCCTCCACTTCGCGGCCATCGGGCACGGCCAGGCGGACGAGACGGGCACCCTGGACGACGTGGCTGTTGGTCAGGACCAGTCCGTCCGGCGAGACGACGACGCCCGAGCCCGTGCCGCCGCGGCGCTGGGTCGCCTGGTCCGGCGGGGTGGCGACGCGCACTACCGCCGGGCCGACCCGGTCGACCACGTCGATGACGGCGTTGGAATAGGCATCGAGCAGACGGCCGTCGTCGGTGCCGGACGGTGATGCTGGGGCGGCGTCGCCGGCCGCCTGTTCATGGTCGAGGATGTAGGCGAGCCTGGTATCGAACATCTTGCGGGTTCCGGAATGTGTGACCGCCTATCTGGGGTCGCGCCAGGCCCGCCGCCATCCCCAGCCTCCTGGCCCTACCGCCCGCCCTCGGCCTTCAGGCGCGCGATCACGGCCTCGAAGCGATCGGCGCTCTGGCCCCAGCCGTCGTGGAAGCCCATCGCCTCGTGCGCCTTGATGTCCTCTTCGTTCCAATGCATGGCGCCGGCGGTATAGCGGGTGCCGTTGCCTTCCGGCTCGAAGGTGGAGACGCCGACCATGAAGGGCTTGCCGGCGGGCCGCCAGCCGGCGCCGAACGCATCGGTCATGACGATCCGGCGCGGCGCCGTCACTTCCAGGAAGACGCCTTGGTGGGGATATTCCGACCCGTCCGGCGCGCGCATGACGGTGCGCATCACGCCGCCCGCCCGCAGATCCATCTCGCAGACCGGCGTCGTCATGCCGTGCGGCCCCCACCATTCCGGCAGATGCTGCGTCCAGGCGCGGAAGCACAGCTCGGGAGAGGCATCGATCAGCCGGGTCAGCGACAGGTCGAGCTTGGTCTCGGTCATCGTCGTTCTCCTTGGTGCGAGGGGGCGGTCAGGGCTGCAGTTCGACGGCGGCGCGCAGGCTGCCATCCATGTGGAAGGGCACGGATTCGTGGACATGGAAGATCCGCCAGGCGCCCGCCTCTCGGCGGAGCGCCAGGGTCTGGCGGGTCCACACGGACGTGGCCGTGCCGTCACCGTCGACCTTGGTGCCGCCGATGCGCAGGAAACCGTGGCAGACGGCCAGATCGCCGTCCTGGTGGATCACCAGGTCGCGCTGCTCGTACGCGATGTCGCCCCGCCAGGTGGCGAACCAGGCCTCCAGCCTCGACGGGTCGCGGGCGGCAGTCCTGCTGTTCGCCAGTGGCGGTGCCAGGTCGTAGATCACCGGCTCGGCCGCGTGCAGCGCCATCACGGCCGCCGCGTCCTTGCGGCGGATTGCCTGGGCCAGCTTGTCCACTGCCTGTCGGATGTCGTCCCGGTCGGTGGCCATGGAAACTCTCCTGTTGGGTGCGGTCATGCCCCGAGGACGTGCCGGCGCGGGCCCGGCCGACATCCTGCCGGAAATTTTCTCCGCCGCCGCGCGCCGGGCGGATAGGTTGGCGGCCATGATCGCAACCGAACCCATCTCCATCCCCATCGACGGGGCCGATCCCGTCGACGGCCTGTGGCAGGTGCCACCCGACGCCCGTGCCTGCCTGGTGCTGGCCCATGGCGCGGGGGCAGGCATGACCCACCGGGCGATGGCGGCCACCGCCGACGGCCTGGCCCAGCGCGGCATCGCCACGCTGCGGTTCCAGTTTCCCTACATGCAGCGCGGCTCCAACCGGCCCGACCAGCCGGCCGTCGCCCATGCGGCGGTGCGGGCGGCCGTCGCCGAGGCGGCGCGCCGTGCGCCGGAACGGAAGCTGTTCGCGGGCGGCCGGTCCTTCGGCGGGCGGATGACTTCGCAGGCCCAGGCGATCCGGCCGTTGCCGGGGGTGCGGGGCCTCGTCTTCTTCGCCTTCCCGCTGCACCCGGCCGGCAAGCCGGGCGACGAGCGCGCCCGCCACCTGGCCGACGTCGCCGTGCCGATGCTCTTTCTGCAAGGCACGCGCGACGCGCTGGCCACGCTCGACCTGTTGCGCCCGGTGGTCGACGGGCTGGGGCCGCGGGCGAGGCTGCATCTGGCGGCCGAGGCCGACCACGCCTTCCACGTCCCCGCCCGCACCGGCCGCAAGGACGCAGATGTGCTGGCCCAGATCCTGGACGAGGCCGCTGCCTGGATGACCTGACCGCCCCGAGATGAACCGGCCCCCCACCCCCTGCGACGGAGGGGAACGGGTCGGTTCAATTCAAGGGAGGCCAAGATGGCGAACATGGCAGCGGGGATGGCGGATGCCGTCGATCCGACCGGCAACGACTTTCTGGACACCCTGATCACCGGCTACAAATGGTCGGACGATCATCCGGTCACCTTCTACTTCGACGATGGCGCGCTACCAGAAGATGTCTGGCTGGATGCGGCCAAGGACGCGGTCCGCAACGCGCTCTCGACGTTCGAGGACTATGTCGACCTCCAGTTCGAGGAGATCGAGGGCGCAAGCGATGCCAACTTCGTGCTGCGCATGAACTCGATGGAGGAGATCGGCGCGACGGCCCGCTTCGGCTATCCCGATCCCGACGACGACCAGGCGGTCGGCCAGTTCCCGTTCGACTGGGGGCGCTGGACGCCCTGGCACCTCGAGGTTGGCGGCTATGCCTATCACACGCTGCTGCACGAACTCGGCCACGGGCTGGGCCTGGGCCACCCGCACGATTCCGGCGGCCTGAACGAACAGCCGTTTCCCGGCGTCGAGCACGCCGGCCATACCGGCGACGACGGGCAGAACAACGGCATCTACACCGTCATGTCGTATCTCGATCATTCGCAGTTCTGGGCGCCGGTGCCGGCGTCCTCGGACCTGGGATGGGGCTATGCCGGGACGCCCATGGCGCTCGACATCGCCGCCCTCCAGCAGATCTACGGCGTCAACACGACGACGGCGGCCGGCAACAGCACCTACACGCTGCCGACCGTTAATGGCGACGGTACCTACTGGCGGGCGATCTGGGACACCGGCGGGACCGACATGATCCGCCATGCCGGTGCCGGCGCGGCCACCATCGATCTGCGCGCCGCACCGCTGACCGGCGAGCATGCCGGCGGCTACCTGTCCCGCGTCGAGGGCGTGGCCGGGGGCTTCACCATCGCCAACGGCGTCACCATCGAGTTCGCCGAAGGCGGTACGGACAACGACACCATCACCGGCAACGACGCCGACAACGAGATCGCCGGGCGCGAGGGATGGGACTCGATCTCCGGCCTGGGCGGCGACGACCTGCTCGATGGCGGCGCTGGGAACGACACGCTGAACGGCGGCAGCGGCCGCGACACGATGATCGGCGATACCGGCGACGACACCTTTCTGGTCGATTCCATCCAGGACGAACTGCACGAGGCCGCCGGTGAAGGCGTTGACACGGTGATCTCCACTGTCACGCACAGCCTGGGCGCCAACTTCGAGAACCTCCAGCTCGCCCAGTCCAAGACCGCCGACATCGATGGCTACGGCAACGCTCTGGCCAATCAGATCATCGGCAACGGCGACGCCAACGTGCTGGAGGGGCGTGGCGGTGCCGACTTCGTCAATGCCGCCGCCGGCAACGACAGCGTCGACGGTGGCACCGGCGCGGACACGCTGCTGGGCGCGGAAGGCAACGACATCCTCGACGGCGGCGCCGACGACGGCGTCGTGGTCGTCGAGGCGGCTATGGCGACCGCCAGCGGCGGCGCGCGCGGCACCCTCGTCGCCCCGGCGCTCGACCGCGGCATCGGCGATGTCCTGGCCGAGCAGCGCCAGGCGATCGGATCGGCCGGCACTGCCGACTGGCTCCATGGCGGCAAGGGGCAGGACACGCTCTATGGCCGGGGCGGCGACGATCTGCTCCATGGCGACGCCGGCAACGACGCGCTGGCGGGCGGCAACGGCGCCGACTGGCTCGACGGCGGCACGGGCGCGGACAGCATGGCGGGCGAGGGTGGCCACGACATCTATGTCGTCGACACCAAGGCTGACACAGTGATCGAGCATGCCGACCAGGGCATCGACGGGGTGTTCAGCGCGGTTGGCTACACGCTGGGCGCCCATGTCGAGAACCTGGCCCTGACCGGCGGCGCCACCAACCATATCGCCGGCACCGGCAATGGACTTGCCAACTGGGTCGTCGGCAACGACGGCAGCAACGTCATCGACGGGCTGGGCCACGACGACTTCCTCGTCGGAATGGGCGGCAACGATTTCATCGACGGCGGCACCGGCGCCGACATGATCTTCGGCGGCGAAGGCAACGACATCCTCGACGGCGGCACCGACAACGTCATCCAGGACGGGCCTGCCCTGGCGCTGCCCGGCTTCGGTTTCGCCGACAGCCTGTCCGGCGGCAATGGCGACGACATCCTCTATGGCCGCGGCGGCAACGACCTGCTGTACGGCGATGCCGGCCAGGATGCGCTTTATGGCGAGGCCGGGTCCGACACGGCCATGGGCGGAGAAGGCAACGACACGATCGAAGGCGGTGCCGGCGCAGATTCCCTGATGGGCGAGGGGGGCGACGACCAGGTCCTGGGCGGCAGCGGCAATGACCTGCTGCAAGGCGGCGCCGGCAACGACGTCCTGAATGGCGGTGCAGGTGTGGACGAGATGCTGGGCGGCATGGGCGACGACATCTTCTACGTCGACGCCGCCGGCGACAGCGTCGTGGAGGGCGCCGGGCGGGGCACGGACGGCGTGTTCAGCACGATCACCCACACGCTGGCCGCAAACGTGGAGAACCTGGTCCTGCTGGCCTCGGCCACGCCCGACATCGACGGCACCGGCAACGAGTTGGCCAATGCCCTCGTCGGCAACGCCGATGCGAACGTGCTGTCCGGCCTGGCGGGCCACGACTTCCTGGCCGGCTTCGCGGGCAACGACACGCTGATCGGCGGCACCGGCAGCGACGTGCTGGCAGGTGGCGCCGGCGACGACTTGCTGACGGGCGACGACGGCCGCGACCGCTTCGACTTCTCCGGCAAGTTCGGCCACGACGTCGTCGCCGACTTCGACCCCGGCGAGGGCGACCGGCTGGCAATCTCGGGCTACGGTGCGGCGCTGGACCAGTTCGAGGAGCTGAAAGCGTTCGTCAGCGACAACGGCATCGACACGACCATCGACCTGTCGAAGCTGGGCGGCGGCAGCATCCTGCTGGCCGGCTTCACCGGCCTGCAGGCGGGGGACGTGGACCTGTTCGCGTAGAGGGCCTACGCGAACGCCCTCTCGTACGCCTCGGGCTTGAAGCCAACCAGCAGCCGGCCACCGCCGAGGTCGAGGACCGGGCGCTTGATCATCGAGGGCTGGGCCGTCATCAGGGCGATGGCCTTGGCCTCGTCGATGCCGGCCCGGTCGGCGTCGGGCAGCTTGCGGAAGGTGGTGCCGGCGCGGTTCAGCAGGGTCTCCCAGCCGACCGTGCCGGCCCAGCCTTGCAGCAGGGCCGGGTCGGCGCCCGATACCTTGTAGTCGTGGAAGTCGTAGGCGACGCCCCGGCCTTCCAGCCAGGCGCGCGCCTTCTTCATCGTGTCGCAGTTCTTGATGCCGTAGATCGTGACGGTCGCGGCCATCGTTTCCGCCCCTCCCGCTATTCTGCCGCCATCAGTTCGGTCAGAGCGTGGCGACGGTCGCGCGCCGCACCCCCGGCGTCGCGCTGGCCGGGGTCGCCCCAGCCGCCGCCGCCGCCGGTCTGGAGGACCAGCAGGTCGCCGGCCTTCAGCGGGAAATTGTCCTTGGACTTCAGCGGGAAGACCTCGTTCCCGCGATAGACCGTGCAGCTTCCGGTCGTGCCGGCATTGCCGCCGGCCAGGCCGCCGGGGGCGATGCGGAAGCGGTCGGCATAGATCGAGAAGCGCACCCCATCCTTCAGCATCCGGTAGGACCGCTCCGAGCCGTTGCCGCCGCGATGGACGCCGGCCCCGCCGGTGCCGGGCCGCAGCGAGTAGTGCTCGATGCGGAAGAAGTCGAAATCCATGTCGAGCGATTCGACCGGCACGTTGGTGCAGTTGGACAGCGGCCCCGCCACCGCGTCGCAGCCATCGCCGTGGGACGACGCGCCATAGCCGCCATTGTGGATCTCCAGGTAGACGCGGTAGCGCCCCTGGTCGAGGAAGGAGAGGCAGGTGGCGACGGTCGAATCGAAGCCGGGGGCGATCACCCGGTCCGGCACGGCCTGGCCCAGCGCCTTCACCACGGCGTCATAGGCGCGGTAGATCGCCTCCATGCGCGCCCGGACGGGGGCGGGGAAGCGCGGGTTCAGCAGCGAGCCTAGCGGGGCGGTAATCTTGACCGCGCGCAACACGCCCTCGTTGAAGGGCACGTCGGGGCCGGTCAGCACGCCCTTCAGGCAGCCCAGCGTCGACGAGATGGTGGACGCGAAGGGGGCGTTGAGGGCCGTCGCCACCTGGTCGCAGGTGCCGGTGTAGTCGACCTCCATCTGGTCGCCCTTGATGCGCACGGTGGCGCGCACGACCAGCGGCGTATCGCCGATGCCGTCATCGTCGACGGCGTCCTCGCCGGTATATTCGCCATCCGGCAAGGCGGCGATGGCGGCCCGCACCCGCCGCTCGCAATAGTCGATCATGCCGGCCATGGCGGCCTTCACGGTCGCCCCGCCATGGCGCGCGCACAGCTCGTGGATGCGTGCGATGCCGACGCGGCAGGCGGCGAACTGGGCGTTGAAGTCGCCGATGGTCTGGTCCGGCACGCGGATGTTGGAGGCGACGAGCTGCTCGAACGGCCCGCCGGTCCAGTCGCGGTGCAGGTTGTACTTCGACGGCGGGATGATCAGCCCCTCCTGGTAGACGTCCGTCGCCATGACGTTCAGGCCGGGCGCGCCGCCGCCGATATCGAGATGGTGGGCGACCGCGGCCGAGAAGGCGACCAGCTCGCCCTCCCAGAAGACCGGCATGAAGATGAAGACGTCCTGCAGGTGCTGGCCACCATGATAGGGGTGGTTGGAGATGTAGAAGTCGTCTTCCTGCAAGGTCTCGATCGGGTAGCGCGCGGCGCAGCCGGCGAAGGTCAGCGACAGCGAGCCGACCAGCACCGGGATCAGCTCGTCGGACTGGGCGACCGCCTGGCCCGTCGCGTCGAGGATGCCGGTCGAGGCGTCCTTGGCCTCGCGCACGATGGTCGAATAGGCCGAGCGATAGAGCTTGGCGCCCATCTCGCGGGCCGATGCCAGCAGGGCCTGGCCGATGACCGCCTGGTCGAGCGGGGAAATGCCGGAAGCGGGGCTCATGCGGACCTCCTCAGGATCAGGTTGTCGTGGGCATCGGTCGTGGCCGTCCAGCCCGGCGGGACATAGGTGGTGGCGGTGGTGTCGGTGACGACGGCGGGGCCCGCCAGTGCCGCGCCCGATGCCAGCGCCGGGCGCCCAACGCGGGTGGCGTCGACCCAGCGGTCGCCCTCGAACACCTGGATCGCCTCGGCCGGCTCGACCGTCCGGTCGGACAGCCGCAGCGCCGGCACGTCGCCCTGCGGCAGGCGCAGGCGGGCGCGGTAGGAGACGATCTCGACCGCCTTGCCCTTCACCGCGCCATGTTCGTAGATCCGCTTGTGGGCCGCCGCGAAGCCGCTGGCGATGGTGGCCGTGTCGAGCCGGTCGATGGTGGCGGGGTCGACCGCCACGTCGATCTCGTAGGCCTGTCCGACATAGCGCATGTCGAGCGAGAACTCGAAATCAGGCGTGCCCTCCAGGCCCAGCTCGGCCGCCCGCTCGGTCAGTCGCGCATGCAGCCCGGCGAAGGTCTCGCGCACCGCATCGGGCGCCTTGTCGTCGAGCGGCGTCCGGCGGGTGCGGGTTTCGTCCAGCATCTGGTCGGCGACCAGCAATCCATAGGCCGAGATGACGCCCGGGTCGGGCGGCACCACGACCGTCGACACGCCCAGCGCGTCGGCGACGCGGGCGGCGTGCAGCGGGCCGGCGCCGCCGTAGGGCACCAGCGCGAATTCCCGCGGGTCGCGCCCGCGCTCGGTCGAGACGAGGCGGATGGCGGCCACGATGTTGCCGTCGGCCAGGCGCGACGCATCCTCGGCCAGCCCGATCGGGTCGCGGCCGAAGCCAGCCGCGATCGGCGCGAAGGCGGCCGCCGCGGCGGCCGCATCCAGGCTGAGATGGCCGGCCAGGCGCGCTGCCGCGGGCAGGCGCCCGCACAGCACGTGGGCATCGGTCAAGGTCGGCCGCGTGCCGCCCTTGCCGTAGCAGGCAGGGCCGGGGGCGGCACCCGCACTCTCCGGCCCGACGCGCAGCATGCCGCCATCGTCGGCCCAGACGATGCTGCCGCCGCCCGCGCCGATGGTGACGATGTCGACCATCGGCATGCGGATCGGCAGCCCGTCGATCTTGGTCTCGCGCGCCCAGTCGGGCTTGCCGTCGCGCACCAGCGCGACGTCGGCGCTGGTGCCGCCGATGTCGAGCGTGATGATGTCCTTGAAGCCGGACAGGCCGGCCTGCTTCACCGCCCCGGTGACGCCGGCGGCCGGGCCGGACAGCAGGGCGGTGATCGGGTTGTCGCGGATGGCACGGAACGGCACGCGGCCGCCGTTCGACTGCATCATGGTGCAGCGCCCGGTGAAGCCGGCCGCCGTCAGCCCGTCCTCGATGCGGCCGAGATAGCCGTCCACGACCGGCTGCACGAAGGCCGACATGGTGGTCGCCGTCGCCCGCTCGTACTCGCGGAACTCGCCCGTCACCCGGTGCGAGCAGGTGACGCGCAACTCGGGCAGCTCGGCTGCAATCCAGGCCGCCAGCGCCTGCTCGTGCGCGGGGTTGAGGAAGCCGTTCAGCAGGCAGATGGCGACCGCGTCATAGCCGCCGGACAGTTGCGCCTTCAAGGCCGGGCCGACGGCGGCGAGGTCGAGCGGCGCCAGCACCTGGCCATCGCCGGTGATGCGCTCGGCCACGGTGAAGGTATCGGCGCGGGCTGCCAGCGGCTCGGGCTTCTTGTAGAACAGGTCGAAGATGCGGGTGCGGTCGTGGCGCTGCAGCAGCAGGATGTCGCGGAAGCCCTCGGTGACGATGAAGGCCAGTCGCCCGCCCTTGCGCTCCAGCACGGCGTTGGTGGCGACCGTCGAGCCGTGGACGAACTCGCCGATTCCGTCCAGCGCCAGCCCGGATGCGGCCAAGGCCGCGAACGCCCCCTCGTCGGGCCGCGCCGGCACGCTCGGCACCTTGCGGATAGACACCCCGTCCGGGCCGAACGCCACGAGATCGGTGAAGGTGCCGCCGATCTCGACGCCAACTCGATACATCCTGCTCGTCTCCATCGCGAGGGGCGGCGCGCGCCTATGCCCTGGCGCCCCGTGATCCCTGATCTGCCGGAAATGCGCCGGGCTCAACCTGCCCCGGCGCCAAGCGGAAGGTTAGACCCGCGACCGCGTCGATTGAAACTTTTTTCAACGCACGGGCATCGCCGCCGTCGGATGGCCCGTTCAGATGACCAGGTTGTCCAGTTCGGTCACGACCATGAAGTTGGCGACAGTCAGGTTCGCCAGCGGCGTGCCCTCCAGCGTGATCGCGTTGCTGCCACCGAGATTGATGACCGTGTTGCCGCCGATCTCGACGGCCATGGCCAGCACCTGGGCGGCCGTCACCAGCAAGGTGCCGTTAATGGCGCTTTCCGTCAGCAGGACATCGTTCTGGAAGTCGAAATCGACGATGTGGTCGAACCCGTCGCCGGATACCAGCAGGTACCGGTCCCGGCCGCCGCCGCCGGTCATCGTGTCATGGCCGGCCCGCCGATCATCAGGTCGTCGCCCCGCCGCCATCGAGCCGGTCGCCGCCCCCTCCGCCGATGGTATCGGCATCCGCATCGCCCGCGATGGTATCGCTGCCTTCGCCGCCGAAGAGCACGTCCTTGCCCTGGCCCCCCGCCAGAAGGTCGTCGCCCGTGCCGGTCCCGACGAAGTCGTCACCCCCGTCGCCATACACGAGGTTGTCGCCCTGCTCGTCGAAGATCAGGTCGTTGCCGGCACCGCCGGACAGCGTGTCGTCGCCTGCTTGGTCAGTGGTGACGAAGCCGATGGTGTCGGCGCCATCGCCACCGACGACGCTGTCGTCGCCGGCGCCACCCAGCAGGAAATCGTTGCCATCGTCGCCGGCAATCGTGTCCGCGCCTTCCTCGCCCAGGAGGAAGTCGTTGTCGGCACCGCCGGTGATCCAGTCGCCGTCATCGCCGCCCCAGGCGGTGTCCGCACCTTGGTCGCCCGATAGCTGGTCCTGGCCGTCGCCACCTTCGAGATGGTCGTCGCCGGCACCGCCCTGGACGATGTCGGCATCGTCGCCGCCGGACAGCACGTCGTCGCCCTGGCCGCCGCCCACGAAGTCGTTGCCATCTTCGCCCGACATCGTGTCGGCGCCGGTGTAGATCTCCAAAAGGATGTCGGCCCCGCCACCGCCGAAGATGGCGTCGTCGCCCTTGCCGCCCGCGATGGAGTCGGCACCCAGATCGCCCCAGATGGTGTTGGCGCCGCCTGCATCGAGAATGAAGTCGTTGCCGCCGCCGCCATAGAGCAGGTCGTCGCCCAGCCCGCCGGAAATATCGTCGTTTCCCTCGTCGCCGGACAGCGTGTCGCCCAGCCGGTCGGTGCCCTGGCCGCCCCCGATGAAGTCGTTCCCGGCACCGCCGGAAAGCAGGTCGCGGCCACCGCCGCTCAACAGGAAATCGTCGCCGTCCTCGCCCAGCAGGGTGTCGGCACCGCGCGCGTTGGGATCGAAGAAGAAGCTGCCGCCCTCGATGGTGACGGCATCGTCGAAGATCGCGTCATTGCCTTCCCCGCCGAGCAGCAGGTCGTCGCCGTCATCGCCGAAGAGGACATCGTCGCCACCGCCGGCGTCCTCGATCGTGTCGGCCCCGTTGCCGCCATGCAGCCAGTCGTCGCCGAGGTTCCCGTCGATCCAGTCGTCGCCCACCTCGCCGAACACCGTGTCGAGGCCCTGACCACCGAAGAGGGTATCGGCGCCCTGGCCGCCATAGACGAGATCGGCGCCGATGTTGCCGTTGACGTGCCAGTCGTCGCCGTCGTCGCCATAGACGGTGTCGTTGTCCTGTCCGCCGCGCACGAAGTCCGCGCCCGGGCCGCCGAACACGACGTCGATGCCGGTGTTGCCGTTCAGGGCGTCGTCGTCGCCCTCGCCATAGACCAGATCGTTGCCATCACCGCCCAGTGCCAGGTCGTTGCCATCACCGCCCAAGATCCAGTCGTCGCCGCTGCCGTCGTTCGACAGGTTGGTGCCGCCGAACAGGAAATCGTCGCCGTCCTGGCCGAAGATGCTGTCCGGACCGGGCCCGCCATTCACCAGGTCGGCACCTTCGCCGCCATAGGCGAGGTCCGCCCCGGCCAGCAGGTCGATCAGGTCGTCGCCGCCCAGGCCGTCGATGGTGTCGTTCCCGTCGGTGCCTGCCAGCAGATCGCCGCCGTTCGTGCCGTTCGCCATGACGTCCCCCGCTGCGCGCCGTCCGGCGCTGGTGCTGGCACCGGCTGGAACCGGCAGATCGCCGCGCAGGCTATCGTGCCCGGGCGAAGTGGAACATTGCTAATATTGTGCCGTAGGACTTCCGTTCATTGCCGGCAATGGTCCTCCCACATCGCCCGCAACGCGCGCTCGAAGTCGCGCACATAGCGGTCGATGTCCCAGCCTGGGCGGGACAGCAGGCGCTGGCGCAGGCCGCGTTTCAGTTCGAGCAGGCGCGGGCGGTCTCGGGCCATAGCGGCGGCGATCTCCACATAATGGCGGTCGTCGCGCGCGATCCAGTCGTCGAGGCCGGCGGCCGTCAGGAAGCTGGCGCCCATGCGCGACACGAAGCCGGCGCCGCGCAAGGCCACGACCGGCGCCCCCATCCACAGCGCCTGCATGGTGGTGGTGCCGCCATTGTAGGGCACCGGGTCTAGCGCGATGTCGATGTCGGCATATTCGGCCATCATGTCGGCCAGGCCCACCGGACCGCGGAACTCCAGCCGGCCCGGATCGACGCCCAGCGCCGTCAGGCGCTGGCGGAAGATGTCGATGGCACCAGGGTCCTTGAAGCTCGGGGCCTTCAGGACGAGGCGGGATCCCGGCACCGCGGCCAGAACGCCCGCCCACAGGCGCAATGTGCGCGGCGTCAGCTTGGGCACGTTGTTGAACGAGCCGAAGGTGAGCGGCCGCAGCAGATGGCCTTCGCCGAAGGCGGGGAAGGGGTGGCCGGCCTCCGGCGCGAAACAGAAGACGGCGTGCGGCAGCCGCATCACCCGCTCGCTATAGAGGGCTGCGTGGTCTTCGGGCGCCACCACGCCGTCGGCGATGATCCAGTCGATGTTGGGCACGCCGGTGGAGCCGGGATAGCCCAGGAAGGTCGCCTGCACTGGCGCCGCCCGGCGCGCGAACAGGGCCATGCGGTTGCGCATGGTGTGGCCGGAAAGGTCGAGCAGCAGGTCGATGCCGTCGGCCTCGATGCGGCCGGCCAGTTGCCGGTCGCTCAGGGTGGCGCATTCCACCCAGCCGCCGACCCGGCCGCGGGCCAGCCGGGTCTGCTCGTCATGGGTGGTGCCGGTGAAGTAGAGGGTGGTGGCGAATGCCTGGCGGTCGAGGCGTGCCAGCACCGGCTGCAGGAAGAGGTTGACCGGGTGCTGGTGGTGGAAGTCCGCGCTGACCAGCCCCAGCCGCAGGCGGCGCCCAGGGTCGCGGTCGTTGCCGAAGCTGGCCGCCGCCCTGGCACCCTGGCCGAGCGGCGCGAAAAGCCCGCGATGCAGGGCGGCGACGGCGGCGGCATCGAGCGTGTCGCTGTAGAGCGCGCTCATGGCGGCACTGGAGGCCATGTGCGACGGCGTCGCCTCCGACTGCGCCATCTCGCGATAGATGGCCAGTGCCGCATCGGCGTCGCCCATGCGTCCGGCGATCGAGGCGCGCATGGTCCGCGCACCCTCCTGCGGCGCCAGGGCCTCGGCCCGCTCCAGTGCCACCAGGGCCTCCTGCATCTGCCAGCTTTCCGCAAGCGCATGGGCCAGGTTCCAGTGCGCGGCCGCACTGTCGGGGTGCAGGGCGACGTTGCGCTTCAGCACCTGCTGGGCCTCCTGCCACAGGTTGTGGCGGAAGGCGGTGTCGGCCAGGCGCACCAGCGTCGCTTCCTCGGTCGCGGCGGATGCCTGCTCGCAAGCCACGTGTGCCTCGCCGGTCAGGCCCAGGCGCAGCAGGATCTCGGCCAGGTCGATCTGCATCTGCGCGCGCTCGTCCGGGCCGGGTGCCGGCTGCTCGCCCGGCAGCGCCAGCAGCGCCTGGCGCATCGCCTCCAGCGCCGACGGCAGGGCGCCGCGCTCCAGCCGATACCGGGCCATGTGCCAGTGGACGGCGCGGCCGCCGCCCGGGGCCAGCGGCAGGGCGCGGTGATAGTGGCGGGCGGCCTCGTCGCCGCGGTCGGATTCCTCCAGCACCCGCGCCGCCGCCAGATGCGGCTCCCAGCGCGCCGGGGCGATGGCCTGGGCGCGGGCGTAGTGCGCGGCCGCGTCGGCCAGCCGGCCCGTCTGGCGCAGGGCGTGGCCCGATTCCAGCCAGCCCGTGAAGCTGTCCGGCGTGGCGGCAAGCGCGCTGGCGAAACCCTCGACCGCCTCGGCATGCCGGCCCTGCCGGGCAGCGCAGCGGGCGAGCTGCAGGGCGGTCTCGCCCAGGCCCGGATCGAGCTGCCGCGCGCGGGCGAATTGTGCCTCGGCATCGGCCCAGCGACCGGCATCGAAGAGCGCGTTGCCCAGGTTGAAGAACACCGCCGCCGGCGCTCCCGGCACGGCCGCCGCCTGGCGATAGGCGGCCATCGCACCGTCGCGGTCGCCGGCCTTGCGCAGCGCCATGCCATCGCCCGCCAGCTTCTGCCAGGCCGGGACCCGGCCGCCGCCCGATCGGTCGGGTCGTTCGGGGCGTCGCATCGCCTGGCGTCCTCAGCCCGGCATCGGGGCGGGGCGGATGGCGAAGCGGATCTCGTCGGTGCGGAAACCCAGCATCTTCGGGCAGGTTATGCCGGGCAGGACGGCCACGTCGTAGAGTTCCTGCACCACGCCCTCGATCATCAACTGATGCTCGATGTCGCCGGTGCGCAGGTTGACGATGGCGATGACGCATTGCGGCGCCATGCCCTCGGCCGCCAGCCGCTCGTTCAGCACCAGCCCTTCGAAGGTGCGGTTCTCGCGCGGGCGCGACACGCCGATGACCGCGTGGTCGCCCGCGAAGGCCAGCCCGCGGGCGAAGCCCGGCAGGAAGCAGACCGGCTGGAAGCGGCCGGTCGCCAGGTCGACATGGCCGAACTCGCCGGTCCCGGTCTGGATCAGCCACAGCTTGCCGTTGTGGAGCCGGGGAGAGTGCGGCATCGACAGGCCCGCGGCGGCGATCTCGCCCGATGCCACGTCGACGACCACCCCGCCGTCGCGGCGGCGCTGGCGCCAGCTCTCGGCGACGTTGCCGGTGCCGACGCAGGTGACGAAGGCCGGCCGCTTGCCATCCATCGCCAGGCCGTTCAGGTGGCAACGATCCTCGGCCGCCAGCCGGTCGATGAAGGGCGGGCGCCACAGGGGCACGAAGCTGTGCCGGTCGTCATGGGTGGCCAGGCAGTTGAACAGCGTGGCCGCGAAGATCGGCCGTCCGTCCGGGCCGGCATGGATGTCGTGGATGTCGATGTCGCCGGTGGTATGCCCGGTGATGGGGACATAGAGCGCGTCGTAGCCGTCCTGCCGCTCGCTCGGCTCGATGAAGTTCTCGAACCGCCAGAGCTGGTAGAGCGATGCCAGCCACAGCGTCCGCCCCTCGACGCCCAGCCCCATCGAGCGCGGGAAGGTGCGCTCGAACACCGACATGCTGCCATCGGGCCGGGTGCCGATCAGGAAGACCTTACCCGCCTGGTAGGTGGTGAAGGCGAGGCTGGCGCCGCTGCGGGCGAGCCAGGGGGCGAACAGGCGCGTGCCGGCCAGCTCCAGGCGGGGTTCGGCCGTCATGTCGTGTGCTCCATGCTGGTCAGGCCGGGCGGCTGGCGATGCCCGGCTGCGTCAGCCAGGATTCGGCGGCCTCGGCCGGAAGGAAGACGTGGTCCCGCTGGTGCGGGTTGGCGTGGATGGCGGGCGTCGCCGTCAGAACCGGGCGCCGGGGGTCGCCGTCCGGCGCCAGGGCGAAGTGGCGGTAACCGCTGTCGGCCAGCAGGGTCGGCAGGGCCGCCGGGTCGGTGCCCGGCAGGATCTCGCAGACGATCGCCGGCCGCGCCCGGTCGAGCCAGCCGCGCGCACCGGCCAGGACGGCCGGCTCGTGCGTCTCGACATCGAGCTTCAGCACCACGGGTCCACCGTCCCAGCCGGCCGGCGGCAGCACCGCATCCAGGCGCGCGAGCCGGACCTCGCGGACATCGGAATGGGTCGCCCGGAACGTGCGGTTGATCGAGGCGGATGTCTCCACCAGCCCATGGCCGGATGGCGGCAGGTACAGGGGCACCGCGCCGTCCTGGTCGCCCAGCGCCAGCGGGTGGACCAGGACCTGTCCCCCCGCCTCGGAGGAGGCAAGGTTGGCGCGCAGGATGTCGAGGATTTCCGCCACCGGCTCGAAGGCATGCACCTGGCGGGCGCCGGCCGCCGCGGCCAGCAGGCTGTAGAAGCCGGTATTGGCGCCGACATCCAGGAAGGTCGGATGCAGCCCCTGGCACCACGCGGCGACCAGTGCGGGCAGCGGCGCCTCGTAGGCGGCCCAGCCGCCATGCAGCAGGCTCATCGCCACCTGGTCGCGGCCGCCGCAGGAATCCATCCAGAACCGCCGGGACCCATCGGCAAGCTCCAGGTCCGCCTGGACCAGGTGCCCCATCCTCATGCCGTGGCGACCTGATAGTCGGCCCAGCGGTCTCCCAGCAGATGGTGCCAGGCGGCAGCCAGTTCGTCGTGGAATCGCTCCTGGCTGAAGGACGCGGCCATGGCCCGCCCGGCTGCCACATAGGTCGCCGCCGTAGGCGCATCCAGGCGGAGGGCGGTCGCGATCGCCTCGGCGAAGGCTTCGACATCGCCGTCGGGCACCCAGAAGCCGTTGTCGGGGCGGGCGAATTCGCGCCCGCCGAAGCCGTCATAGCCGCAGACGAGGCAGCCGGCCGCCATCGCCTCCAGCGGCGGCAGGCCCAGCCCTTCCAGCCGCGACAGGCTGGCGAAGACGAGCGACTGGGCCAGGAGTTCGGACACCTGCGGCCGGCTCATGTCGTTGATCTCGACCCAGGGCACGCCGGCCAGGTCGGGGTGGATGCCGTGCAGTAGCTGGCGCACGATCTCGGCCTCGCCGGCGCGCTTGCGCGGCATGTAGGCGATCTGCCGGCGCTTGGGCCGGTCGCTGCGGAAGATCGGCAGGACGGCCGGCCGCACGACTTGCCAGTCGATGGTCGAGCCCCAGCGCCGCAGCGTCGCCAGGGTGACATGGCCGTAGGTGATGCCGCCGGCCAGGCCATGGGCGTTCATCGCCGCCATGTCGGGAAAGCCGCGGAAGCTGTAGTAGGGGTTCTGGTTGTGCACGACCGTCCGGCAGGGCAGTTGGCGTAGCTGCTGGACATTGGCGATCCCCGCCACTTCGGGAATGACCAGCCAGTCGTCGGCACGCAGTTGCAGATGCGGCCCCCAGGTCACCAGCGGCACGGCGTAGGGACGGCTGGGCACGGCCACGCGCGCAGCGCTGTCGAGCAGTGCGAAGGCCCGCAGCCCCATGGCGCGCAAGGTGGCGACATGCTGGAAGTTGATCACCTCGCCGCCCGCGCGGGCGGGCAGGGTGCAGACATAGTAGATGGCGGGCAGGCCGGAAGCGGACACAGGCGGACTTCTATAGTGACCGCGGAGCGTCCGCCATGCACTCCCGCATGACGGACGGTCCGGCGCCTCACAGAAGGAGGAAATCCGCCGCGGTCATCTGATCCCGGGTGATGCCGGCGATGGTGACGCCGTGGTCGGGGTCGCCCAGCGAAAGGAACACGCCGTCCGGGGTGTCGACCATCCGCGCCAGCAGGTCGGCGAAGCCAGCCAGCGCCAGGCCATTCAGCACACCGTCGCCCCCGGTGTCGATGACAATGCGGTCGCCGCCCGCCGACGCGAAGTCGGTCACGAGGTCCAGGCCGCCGCCTTCCTTGAACACGAAGCGGTCAGCCCCTTCGCCGCCGGTCAGCGTGTCGTTGCCGCGGTCGCCCGACAGTATGTCGTGGCCGCCGTCGCCGAACACCCGGTCGTCGCCTTGGCCGCCCCAGACGAAGTCGTGGCCGCTGCCGCCATGGACCGTGTCGTTGCCGCGGTCGCCCAGCACCCAGTCATTGCCCTGGCCGCCATCCAGCCGGTCGCTGCCCTGGCCGCCCCAGGCGATGTCTTCGTCGGCCTCGCCCAGGATGCTGTCGTTGCCCCCATTGCCCTGCAACTGGTCGCGGCCGCCGTCGCCGAGGACGGTGTCGTTCCCGTCGTTGCCGCGGATGGTGTCGGACTGGTTGCCCCCCGGCAGGCGTTCGTCGCCAAAGCCGCCTTCGACGAGCCGGGTCGGTCCCGGCTTTTCGCCGTCATCGGCGACCGTGATGGAGACGGTCGCCGTGTCGAAGCCGCCGCGGCCGTCGCTCACCTGATAGGTGAAGCCGTCCGGCCCGACATAGGCGGCGTTGGGCTGGTATGTGAAGCCGCCATCCGGGCTCCACACGAGGCTCCCGTGCGCGGGGCCGGCGAGCAGGCCGGACACCGTCAGCGGGTTGCCGTCGGTATCGGTATCGTTGCCGATCAGCCCCGGCCCCTGCACCACCAGCTTGGTCTGCCAGGGCAGGGTGAAGGCGTCGTCGCCGGCTACCGGCGCGCTGTTGCTGTAGGACGGCACGGACGGCTGTGATGGAGGAGGTGGTGGTGGCGGAGGAGGTGGTGGTGGTGGTGGTGGCGGAGGAGGAGGTGGTGGCGGTGGTGGCGGAGGCGGAGGCGGTAGAGGCGACAGCATCCCGAAGACCACGTAGCCAGCACCGAAGCCGGTACTGTTGCCGTCGAACCCGCTGGCACCGACGATGATGTCGCCGAAGCCATCGCCGTTGAGGTCGCCGGCACCGCTGACGGAGCCGCCACCGTAGTCGCTTCCCGACTGGCCATGGACCCGGAACCCGTAGCCGCCGTCCAGGGCGGAAAGTTCGAGCGCGGCGGGAAAGGCGGTGGATCGGCCGAACACGACATAGCCGGCGCCGGACTTCGGATCGTGCCGGTTGGCACCTGGGGCACCGATGATGATGTCGTCGATGCCGTCTCCATTCACGTCGCCGGCCGCCCGAACGGCGGCCCCGCTCGTGTCGAGGGTCGATTCGCCATTGATCCGGAAGCCGTTGGCACCGTCCAGCGTGGACAGTTCGAATTCGGCCGCGAACCCGGCCGAAGTGCCGAACACCACGTAGCTGGCGCCGGATTCCGCTCCATTGGGGTCGGCCTCGTAGGCGCCCACGATCACGTCGTCGATGCCGTCGCCGTTCACGTCGCCGGCAGCACTGACCGACCGGCCGCTCAGGTCGTAGGCCGATTCCCCGTTGATCCGGAAGCCGCTGCTGCCGTCGAGGGCGGACAGTTCCAGCGTGGCGGCAAACCCGGTCGAACGGCCGAACACGACATAGGCGGCGCCGGAATTGGTACCGTTCGGATCGGCCAGCATCGCGCCGATGATGATGTCGTCGATGCCGTCGCCGTTCACGTCGCCGGCAGCACTGACCGGCCGACCCGAATGGTGGCCCTCGGATTCGCCGTTCATCCGGAAACCGTTGCTGCCGTCCAGCGCGGACAGATCGACGTCGGGGGTAAATCCCGCCGTGGTGCCGAACACCACATAGGTGGTGCCGGACTTGGCGCCGTTCGGGTCGGCGGCGTAGGCGCTGATGAGGACATCGTCGATGCCGTCGCCGTTCACGTCCCCGGCTGCGCTGATGGACATGCCGGCCCTGTCTTCGTCCGCCTCGCCATCCATGCGGAAGCCGTTGCTGCCGTCGATCGCCGAGAGCTCGAACTCGGCGGAAAACCCGGCCGAATTGCCGAAGATCACATAGCCGACGCCCTCGTAGTTGACGGTCGGGGTGGCGAAAGGCGCACCCACGACGATGTCGTCGATGCCGTCGCCATTCACGTCGCCGGCGGCAGCGACGGCGGTGCCCGCCGAATCGTAGCTGCTGGCACCGTCGATCCTGAACCCGTTGAGGCCGTTGATCGCGGACAGGTCCAGCGCCGGACCGAAGCCGGCCGATGTGCCGAACACCACATAGGCGGTGCCGTCGTTGTATCCAGTGAGGTCCCTACCCGGCACGCCGATGATGATGTCGTCGATGCCGTCGCCATTCACGTCGCCGGCCGCGCTGACCGAGACGCCGGCATAATCAAGCGGCGCTGCGCCGTTGATCTTGAAACCGTTGCTGCCGTCGAGCGCCGAGAGCTCGATGGTTCCGGAAAAGGGCATCGATTGCTCCCAGGTCCGCTGCGCCGGCTCGCCGGGCGGCAGCTCTATATGAGTCTGTCGTCCATTGTTTCAGTTCCTGCGACAAAGGATCAATCTGAAATCAATCCAAAGTAGAGGGAATTTCCATGGCAAGCGCCGCGGCAAGCTTTAGAGAAACAGGAAGTCGCCCGCGTCGAGTTGGTCGCGGGCGATGCCGGCGATGGTGATGCCGTGGTCGGGGTCGCCCAGCGACAGGAAAACGCCGTCCGGGGTGTCGACGATCCGCGCCAGCAGGGCGGCGAAGCTGGTGAGGGGAATGCCGTTGAGAATGCCGTCGCCGCCGGTATCGATGACGATGCGGTCGCCGTCCGCCGACGCGAAGTCGGCCACGAGGTCCAGGCCGCCGCCTTCCTTGAACACGAAGCGATCCGCGCCCTCGCCGCCGGTCAGGGTGTCGCGGCCGCGGTCGCCTGACAGCACGTCGTGGCCGCCGTCGCCGAACACCCGGTCGTCGCCCCGGCCGCCCCAGACGAAGTCGTGGCCGGCGCCGCCATGGACGGTGTCGGAACCGCGGTCGCCCAGCACCCAGTCGTTGCCCTGGCCTCCATCCAGGAAGTCATTCCCCTGGCCGCCCCAGGCGATGTCCTCGTCGCCTTGGCCGAGGACGCTGTCATTGCCGGCATTGCCCTCCAGCCGGTCGCGGCCGCCGTCGCCGGTGATGGTGTCGTCGCCGTCATTGCCGCGGATCGTCTCGGCCTGGTTGGTGCCGGACAGTCGCTCGCTGCCGAAGCCACCGTCGATGGGCCAGATCGGGTCGGGCTTCTCGTCGTCGGCGACGGCGATGGAAACGCTGGCCGTGTCGAAGCCGCCCCGGCCGTCGCCGACTTGGTAGGTGAAGCCATCCGGGCCGACATAAGCGGCATTGGGCTGGTAGATGAAGCCGCCGTCCGCGCTCCAGGCGAGGGTGCCGTGCGCTGGACCGCTCATGAGACCGGTGACCGTCAGCGGGTGGCCGTCGGCGTCGATGTCGTTGCCCAGCAGCCCCGGCCCCTGGACCAGCAGCCTGGTCTGCCAGGGCAGGGTGAAGGCATCGTCACCCGCCACCGGCGGGCGGTTGCCGCCGGAGGCGGGCGGCGGCGGAGGTGGAGGCGGCGGGGGCGGCGCCGCGATGCCGAAGATCACATAGCTGGCACCCGCCCTGGGGGCGTTCGTGCCAGCATAGTGGGCGCCGACGATGACGTCGTCGACGCCGTCGCCATTGACGTCGCCGCCGCCGCCGACGGAAATGCCGTTGGAACTGCCGCCCTCGCCGTTGATCCGGAAACCGTTGCTGCCGGTCAAGGCGAACAGATCGATCTGGGCGGAGAACCCGTCCGAACGGCCGAACACGATATAGCTGGCGCCGTCGGCCTCACCCACCCCGATGGCGCCGACCACGATGTCATCGATGCCGTCGCCGTTCACATCGCCGGCGGCGGCGACGGAAGTTCCGGCGTAGTCGTTCATCGATTCCCCGGCGACCCGGAAACCGTTGGCACCGTCCAGGTCGGAGAGTTCGAGTTCTGCGGCAAAGCCGGCCGAGCGACCGAACACGACATAGCCGGCGCCAGCGGCGTTCAGGCCGAAATTCGCGCCGGAATCGGCCCCGATCGCGCCGACGATGACGTCGTCGATGCCGTCTCCATTGATGTCCCCGGCGGCGCTGACGGAGAAGCCGCTCTGGTCCTCGTTCGCATTGCCATTGATCCGGAAACCATTGCTGCCGTCGAGCGCGGAGAGTTCCAACGCTGCGGCGAAGCCGCCGGAACGTCCGAACACCACATAGCTGGCGCCGGAGCTGCTCCCGCCAGGGTCGGCGCCGGTCGCGCCGATGATGATGTCGTCGATGCCGTCGCCATTGACGTCCCCGGCCGCGCCGACGGAGAAGCCGCTGTAGTCCGACGTCTCCGCCCCGTTGATCCGGAAGCCGTTGCTGCCGTCGATCGCCGACAGGTCGAACGGGGCGGCAAATCCGACCGACGTGCCGAACAGCACATAGCTGGCGCCCGAATCGGTGCCATTCGGATCGCCGCGAAGCGCACCGACGATCACATCGTCGATGCCGTCGCCGTTCACGTCGCCCGCCCCGCGGATGGCAGATCCGGCCTCGTCGTCGATGCTTTCTCCGTCGATGCGGAAGCCATTGCTGCCGTCGAGGTCGGAGACCGTGATCCGCGCGGCGAAGCCGCCCGAACTGCCGAAGATCACATAGCCGGCACTCTCGCCGTAGTTGCTTGCACGGGCGCCGACGACGATGTCGTCGATGCCGTCGCCGTTCACGTCCCCGGCCGCTCCGACAGGCTGGCCGATGTAGTCGTAGGCGTTGGCGCCGTCGATCCGGAAGCCATTGCTGCCATCCAGCTCGGACAGCTCGAACTGCGCGGAGAAGCCAGCCGACGTTCCGAATACGACAAAGCCGGAGCCCGAGAACAGGCCGTTCGGGGATGCGCCGGGCGCGCCGATGACGATGTCGCCGATGCCGTCGCCATTGACGTCCCCGGCCATGGCGACGGACCGCCCGCTCTGGTCGCTGTTCGCTTCGCCGTTGATCCGGAAGCCGTTGCTGCCGTCGAGGGCGGAGGGTTCGAGCGTGCTGGGGAAGGGCATCTTTCGTCCTCGGGAGAGGTATCGTTCGGAACGCGATCTGCGGTCCGGAGGGGAACGGCTAGAGCAGCAGGAAGTCGCCCGCCGTGAGCTGGTCCCGCCTTATGCCGGCAATAGTGACGCCGTGGTCGGGGTCGCCCAGCGACAGGAACACGCCGTCCGGCGTGTCGACCATGCGTGCCAGCAGGTCGGCGAAGCTGCCGATCGACAGGCCGTTGAGGATGCCGTCGCCGCCGGTGTCGATGACGATGCGGTCGCCCTCGGCCGACGCGAAGTCGGCCACCAGGTCATATCCAGCGGCCTCCTTGATGACGAAGCGGTCGGCGCCCTGGCCACCCGTCAGGGTGTCGTTGCCACGGTCGCCGGACAGCATGTCGTGGCTGCCGTCGCCGAACACCCGGTCGTCCCCCTGGCCGCCCCAGACGAAGTCGTGGCCGGCGCCGCCATGGACGGTATCGGCGCCGCGGTCGCCCAGCACCCAGTCGTTGGCCTGGTTGCCATTGACCATGTCATTGCCCTGGCCGCCCCAGGCGATGTCTTCGTCGCCCTGGCCCAGGATGCTGTCGTTCCCTGTATTGCCTTCCAGCCGGTCGCGGCCGCCGTCGCCGGTGATGGTGTCGTCGCCGCCGTTGCCGCGGATGGTGTCGGCTTGGTTGCTGCCGGCAAGGCGGTCGTTGCCGAAGCCGCCGTCGATGGGCCAGATCGGGTCCGGCTTCTCGTCGTCGGCCACGGTGATGGAAACGCTGGCCGTGTCGAAGCCGCCCCGGCCGTCGCCGACCTGGTAGGTGAACGCGTCCGGCCCGACATAGGTGGCGTTGGGCTGGTAGATGAAGCCGCCGTCGGGGTTCCAGGTCAGGACGCCGTGGGCCGGGCCGGCCACGATGCCCGTCACCGTCAGCGGATTGCCGTCGGCATCGGTGTCGTTGCCGAGCAGCCCTGGCCCCTGGACCAGCAGCTTGCCCTGCCAGGGCACGCTGAAGGCGTCGTCTTCCGCGTCGGGCGGTCGGTTGCTGCTGCCGGGCGGCGGCGGGGGAGGGTTCGTATCGGCCACGCCGCCGAAGATCACGTAGGTGGCGCCGGCGCGCTCGCCATTGGAGTAGACGCCGGGCGCGCCGACGATGAGGTCGTCGAAGCCATCACCGTTCACGTCGCCGGCGGAAGCCACCGACCAGCCGCCCTCGTCCCCGGCCGACGCGCCGTTGATCCGGAAGCCGGCGGTGGTGGCGAGCGCGGATAGCTCCAGGGATGCGCCGAACCCGGCCGTCGCGCCGAACACGACATAGGAGCCGCCGGATCGGTCGCCATTCGGATCTGCGGCGAAGGCGCCGACGATCAGGTCGTCGATGCCGTCGCCGTTGAAGTCGCCGGCCGCAGCAACGGCGGTGCCGCTCAGGTCGCCTGCCGAGGCGCCATTGATCCTGAAGCCGTTGTTGCCGTCCAGCGACGACAGGTCGAGGGACGCTGCGAAGCCGGCCGTGTTGCCGAACACCACATAGCTGGCGCCGGGATCCCCGCCATAGACATTGCCGTCGGAATCGCCAACGATCAGATCGTCGACGCCGTCGCCGTTCACGTCGCCGGCACCAGCGACCGACCGGCCGTTCCGGAAGCGGTCCGCGACGGCGTTGATCGCAAAGCCGTTGCTGCCGTCGAGCGACGCCAGGTTCATGGAAGGGGCGAAGCCGGCCGTCGTTCCGAACACCACGTAGCTGGCGCCGGTATCGTAGGGGAAGCCAACCGCGGGTGCCCCGATGACTAGGTCGTCGATGCCGTCGCCGTTCACATCTCCGGCGGCGCTGACCGCCCGACCACTTTCGTCGCCGTTCTGTTCGCCGTCGATCGCGAAGCCGTTGCCGCCGTCGAGTGCGGACAGTTCCACGGTCCCGAACCCGGCCGTGCTGCCGAACACCACATAACTGGCTCCGCTGCCGAGGTAGGGCTGCCCGACGATGACATCGTCGATCCCGTCGCCGTTCACGTCACCGGCGCCGCTGACCGAACGGCCGGCCTTCCAGTAGTTGGCTTCGTTCGGGACGTCGTCCGCATGGATCTGGAAGCCGTTGCCGACGCCGATCGACGACGCCTGCAGGACCGCGGCGAAGCCGCCGGTGGCGCCGAACACCACATACGCAGCGCCGGAATAGGAAGCGTGCGGCGTTGCGTATGGCGCGCCGATGATGACATCGTCGATGCCATCGCCATTGATGTCGCCGGCCGCGCTGACGGAGAATCCCAGATAGTCGCCGATCGAGGCGCCATGGATGGCGAAACCGTTGCCGCCGTCGAGCGAGGACAGTTCGAATGACGGCGAGAAGCCGGCAGTGGTTCCGAACACAACATAGCTGACGCCGGCATTAAGGCGGTCCGGCGATGCCTTTCGCGCGCCCACGACGATATCGTCGATGCCGTCGCCATTCACGTCGCCGGCGCCATGGACGGAGAAGCCGCTTCCATCTTCACCCGCGACTCCATTCAGCGTGAAGCCCTTGCCACCGCCGAGAGACGAGAGTTCGACCGTCGAGAATGCAGATGCCAAGAATAGCCCCTTCCGGGCCCGATCAGACTGACCGGGACGCGTTCCGGCGGGCTGAAGACCTGTTACCCGACTTCAGACTAGCCCTATTCCATTCGATTGATAGTGCTATTGCCTCATCCCAATCCGAGGCTGCGGTCGAGCGTCACCTCCACCAGCGTCGGCTTGCCGCTGGCGATGCCGGCCGTGATCAGGTCGGTCGCCTCTGCCACCGTGCGGGCGACGTTCGAGGCGACGCCCATGGAGCGGGCCAGCGCCTGGAAGTCGATGGCCGGGTCCTCCAGGTCCATGCCGACATAGGTGCCGGTCTGGGCGGCGTGGCCGCGCAGCGCATTCACCCGCTGCTTCAGGATGCGGTAGGAGGAATTGTTGAGGATGACGAAGACCACGCCCAGCCGGTAGCGCGCGGCCGTCCACAGGGCCTGGCAACTGTACATGGCGCTGCCGTCGCCCACGATCGCCACCACCGGCCGGCCGGGCAGGGCCACCTTGGCGCCGACCGCGGCCGGCAGGCCCCAGCCGATGCCGCCGCCGCGCAGGCCGAAGAAGCTCTGCGGGTCGTCGCTTCGGATCAGGTCGCGGATGCCGCCGGCCGACGACAGTGCCTCCTCGATCACCACGGCGTCCGGGGGCAGGACACGGCCGATCGCCTCCAGCAGGGCCAGGGCCTGGACGGGGCTCTTTCCGGCATCGGCCCGCGCCTTGGCGGCCAGGGCGGCGCGCTCGTCGGCGATGCGCGCCCGCATCTCGGCGCCGCGTCGCTCCATCGCCGCGCGCCGGCCGTCGTCGAGGCGGCGGCGGACGGCGGCCGTGATCTCCGGCAGGGTCGCCTTGGGGTCGCCTAGCATGGCGACCCGGGCGGGGTAGTTCTTGCCCAGTTCCCACGGGTCGAGGTCGAGATGGATGGTCACCAGCCCTTCGGGGATCGGCTCGACGTCGGACGGCAGCGACAGGGTGAACAGGTCGCCGCCGACCGAGAACATGGTGTCGTACTGGCCAAGGAGCTTGCGCAACACCGGCGACAGCCGGCCCATGGGGCCGCGATGGAGCGGGTGCGAGGTCGGGAAGGACGCCGTGCTCGACACCCCCTCCAGATAGACCGGCGCCCCCAGCAGCTCGGCCAGTTCGGCCAGCTCGTCATGGGCGCGGCTCTGGGCCACGGCGTCGCCCGCCACCAGCATCGGCCGGTCGGCGCGCACCAGCAGCTCGGCCGCCGCCTCGATCGCGTCCAGGTCGGCGCGGATGCGCGGCGCCACGCGGGTGACGGCCATGAGGTCGATCTCGGCCTCGTCGTTCAGGATATCGCCCGGCAGGGAGAGGAACACCGGCCCGGTGGGCGGCGCCATCGCCGTCTTGGCGGCGCGGTGGACGATGCGCGGCAGGTCGGCCAGGCGATGGACCTCGGTCGACCATTTCACCAGCGGGCGCGCCATCGTCGGCAGGTCGGCCCACAGGATGGGCTCGGTCACGTTGAAGCTCTGCTCGTGCTGGCCGGCGGTGACCAGGATCGGCGAGGCTGCCTTCTGGGCGTCGTAGAGCATGCCCATGGCGTTGCCGAGGCCGGGGGCGACATGCAGGTTCACCACCGCCAGCTTGCCCGACGCCTGGGCGTAGCCGTCGGCCATGCCCATGACCACCGCCTCCTGCAATCCCAGCACGTAGCGGATGTCGGCTTCGGCCGCGAGCGCGTCCATCAGCGGCAGCTCGGTGGTGCCGGGGTTGCCGAAGAGGACGTCGACGCCCTCCTGCTTCAACAGTTCCAGGAAGGCGCGCTTGCCGGTCATGGTGGGCATGGGGAGGTCCTCCGGGGCGGTTTCTGTCTGGTCTGGACCACAGCATAGCGCGATCGAACGGCGATTCTCCCGCTGCATGAACTGGGATATACCTGTTGCCGCACGGCCCCACCGCGCACCTGGCCCCACACCAGACGCCCCTTCGACCGGAGTCCCCATGACCGGAGCCGTCCTCGGCGCCCCGGCACCGCGCACGCGCGAGTTCGCCATCCTCGCCGTGGCGCTGGCCGCCGTCGCCTTCAGCCTGAACGGCTTCTTCGTCCGCCAGCTTGAGGCGGCGACGACCTGGCAGATCGTCTTCTGGCGGGCGAGCGGTCTTTGCGTGGTGGTCAGCCTGATGTTCGTGTGGCAGCATCGCGGGCGCGCCGCCGCAGTCTTCCGCCAGGGCCTGCCGATCGCGCTGATCGCCGCCCCGACCCAGGGCATCGGCGTCGTCTTCTTCATCTATTCGCTGACGCACACCACCGTCGCCAACACGATGATGATGCTGAGCGCCACGCCCTTGTTCGCAGCCCTGCTCGGCTGGGCCTTCCTGGGCGAGAAGGTCGGCTGGGCCACGGCCGTCGCGATTGCCGCCACCATGGCCGGCATCGGGCTGATGACGCTGGACGGCATCGCCGGCGGGTCGCTGTGGGGAAATCTGGCCGCACTCGGCAATGCCTGCACCTTCGCCATCTTCATCACCTATCTTCGGCGCGGGCGGGCGGGCGACATGCGGCCGACCGTGATCCTCGGGGCGGCCAGCGGCGTGGCGATGGCGGCAGCCCTGGGCGACGTGCTGGCGGTGCCGCTGCACGACATTCTGCTGTGCCTTGCCTGGGGGATGTTCGCCCAGACCACCGGCATGACCCTGATGCTGATCGGCTCGCGCGGGCTGCCGGCAGCGGAAATCTCGCTGGTGGCGATGGTGGAGTTCGTGCTGGCACCGATGTGGGCCTACAGCGTCACCGGCGAACTGCCGACGCCCATGTCGGCAGCCGGCGGCGGCGTCATCTTCGCGGCCATGCTGGGCTGGTCCTGGCGCCGGGCCAGGCTCAACCGCACGATCCCGCTGCGCCCGGGAAGCTGACGGCCGCCTGCCGTGGCATGATCGGCCGATGCCCGCGGACTCGAACATCGGGACCGATGGCGGCCGGCCGGAGCGGCCGCGCAAGATCATCCATGTCGACATGGATGCCTTCTTCGCGTCGGTGGAGCAGCGCGACGACCCCGCCTTGCGCGGCCGGCCGGTGGCGGTCGGCGGGTCCAGCCAGCGCGGCGTGGTGGCGGCCGCCAGCTACGAGGCGCGCAAGTATGGCGTGCGCTCGGCCATGCCGTCCGTCACCGCGCGGCGGAAGTGCCCGGAACTGGTGTTCGTGAAGCCCCGCTTCGACGTCTACAAGGCGGTGTCGGCGCAGATCCGGGCGATCTTCGCCGAGTATGCCGACCTGGTGGAGCCGCTGTCGCTGGACGAGGCCTATCTCGACGTGACCGACAACCCCCATGGCATCGCGTCCGCGACCGAGATCGCCCGCCGCATCCGGGCCCGCATCCGCGAGGAGACGGGGCTGACGGCATCGGCCGGCGTCTCCTACAACAAGTTCCTGGCCAAGCTGGCATCGGACCACCGCAAGCCGGACGGGCTGTTCGTCATTCCGCCGGCCGACGGTCCCGCCTTCGTCGAGACCCTGCCGGTGCGCCGCTTCCACGGGGTGGGGCCGGCGACGGCCGCGCGCATGAACGGCCTGGGCATCGAGACCGGGCTGGACCTGCGCCAGCGCACGCTGGAGTTCCTGCAACGGCATTTCGGCAAGTCGGGCGGCTACTACTACTGGATCGCGCGCGGCATCGACCACCGCACGGTCCGCTCCGACCGGCCGCGCAAGTCGGTCGGGGCCGAGAACACCTTCTTCGAGGACCTGGTGACGCCCGACGCGGTGCGCGCCGCGCTGGGGCCGATCATCGACAAGGTCTGGCGCTATTGCGACCGCGGCGGCATCCGCGGCCGCACGGTCACGCTGAAGGTGCGCTACGCCGATTTCCGCCAGGTCACCCGCCGCCGCACCGAGCCGCGCTTCGTTACCGGCCAGGCCGAGATCGAGCGGCTGTCCATGGCGTTGCTGGAGCCGCTGCTGCCGCTGGAGCAGGGGATCCGCCTGCTCGGCGTCACCCTGTCCAGCCTGGAAGAGGAAGCGGGCGAACCCGGCCCGCAGCTCAGCCTCACGCTGTAGCTTCCCCCAGCAACAGCAGGACGAAGGCGGGCAGGGCGGTTGCGGGGTCGATTTCCGCCAATGCCAGCCGTCGCTCCGCCGCCGTCCGGGGTGCTTGGCGGCCGGGCGAAATCTCGATGATGCTCGCCACCCGGCGGCGCAGGCGGGCGCGATCCTCGGCATCGGCACGGTCGATCCGCTTCAGCAGGCAGAGGAT
Source organism: Stella humosa (assembly GCF_006738645.1). Taxonomy (GTDB): domain Bacteria; phylum Pseudomonadota; class Alphaproteobacteria; order ATCC43930; family Allostellaceae; genus Allostella; species Allostella humosa. The sequence continues at coordinate 2,172,136 of NZ_AP019700.1, forward strand.
GCCGCCATGCAGCGAATGGCCGTAGCCGACGCGCACCCGCCACAGGTCGTGGCCGAGCGATCCCGCCATCCGTGCGAGGCAGGCCCAGCGCTCCAGGTTGGCCAGCATCCGCTCCGCATCGTCGTCTTCCGCGCCTTGCGCGCCGTCGTCGCCGAACTGCTGGACGATGCGCTGCGGCAGCCGCTCCAGGGCCTCGACCATGGTGCGGCGATCGTCGACGAACGCCGCCAGGGCCAGCACCAGCATTTCATAGCCCGTGCCGTCGCTGCCGGTCGCCGTCCGCAGCGTCCGCGCGTGCGGACCGGACAGCAGCCCGGCCAGCATGCCGCGCGCCAGCGTCCGGAGGCCGCCGAGTTCATGCCCGCTCAGGGCACCGCAGCGTGCCGCTATCAGGATGGCATCGAGCAGGAAGACGAGCGGCAGGGCTTCCGCGAAGGGCGGGGCATCGGCAAGGGGCGGACAGCGCCAGTTGGTTGCGGCGCCGATGCCGGCCGCGTGCAAGCGGCGGGCGCAATCCTCGACAGAAGGGCCGTCGCCGACCGCTGCTGCCAGGATGCCGGGCGCATGGTGACGCCAGTCCTGCCCGGCGCCGACCGCAACCGGCACCTGGTCGTCCCCCATGTCCATGGCCCGGCTGTGGAGGATCAGCGGGGTACCGGGCCGCCAGGCGCGCCCCAGGGCCCGCTCGTCTAGCCCCCGCAGAAATTGGACGATGGCAGTCGACCGGTCCCGCGCCCGTTCGCCATCGTCGCGGTCGGCATCGGCGTTGCCGGAGGGCAGGCGGGCGATCCAGCCGGCCCAGCGATACAGCCCGGCATCGGGCGAGGGACCCGCCCGCCCGCCGATCGTCCGCGCCCGCTCCGATGGCGACCAGATGCCGCTGACGCCCAGCCGTGCCAGAAGGGCCGCCTTGTCGGCATAGCCGTAGTGCAGGGCGGCATCGAAGCGCTCCCGCGCATCGCTGCGAAACCCGATCGACGGTTCCTGGCCGACGACAGGCGGGGTGGAGCCGTCCAGGAGGGTGGCGGCATCGGTCAGGCGGGCGGTCGGCATTACCAGATATCGCGCCTCGCCCGCGCTGTCGGCGGCGGCCCGGATCGCCGCCCAGGCGTCGGCGCGGATGAACGACTGCCCGTCGAGCGGCAGCACCCATCGGGCGTCGGCCAGCCCGTCCTCCAGCGCCTGGTTGCGGGCGCCGTTCACATGCATGGCGTAGCGATTGCGCCAGCCGAGATAGCGGTCGATCGCCGGCGCCCGGTTGCGTTCGTCCATGGCGAGGAAGGCCGGCGAATGGAACCGGTGCGTGTCCGGTACGCCGCGATAGGCGTAGGGCTGGGCCGCGTACTCGTCGAGCGAGAAGGGGATGCGGATTGCCCGCTGGCCGGCAGCGGCGATCAGCGCCTGGGCTTCGGCCTCGGCCTGGGGATCGACGATGCGATTGAGGACCCAACGCTTCTCGCAATCGGCCAGCGGCGGTTCGTGGCGCAGGATGAAGCGCAGGCAGTCGATCGTCTGTCCGACGCGGTGACGCGGCGGCAGGTCGTTGCCGAGAACGCGATAGACGATGAAGGTCGGCCGGGCCGTCACCGCGGTTGGCCCGTCATCTGCATGGACATGGATGCAGCAGCGGGCTTGTCACGGCCGCTGCCATGCGGGCAAAGTTCGCCGCGCCAGTCCAGAGCGACGGCGAATTCCACCGCCAGATGCAGCCCGCCCACGCGCGGAAAGACGACGGTCCCCATGGTCAGGCTTGTCCATATCGCACTGACGCGGCCGCTGACGTTCATCGTCCTGGCGCTGCTAATCCTCATCGTCGGCCCGCTGGCCTGGCTGCGCACGCCGACCGACATCTTCCCCGATATCCGCATCCCGGTCATCAGCGTCGTCTGGCAGTACACCGGACTGGCACCCGACCAGATGGCCGGCCGCATCTCGACCCCGTTCCAGCGCGCGCTGACCACCACCGTCAACGACATCGAGCATATCGAGGCGAACTCCTATACCGGCATCGGCATCATCAAGATCTTCTTCCAGCCGACCGTCGATATCCGTACCGCCAATGCCCAGGTGACGGCCATCGCCCAGACGCTGATCCGGCAGATGCCGCCGGGCGCCACGCCGCCGCTGATCCTGAACTACAACGCCTCGACGGTGCCCATATTGCAACTCGCATTGTCCGGCGCGGGCCTCAGCGAGCAGGCGCTGTTCGACATCGCCACCACACGGGTGCGCACGCCGTTGGTGACGGTGCAGGGGGCGGCGATCCCGTTCCCCTTCGGCGGCAAGACCCGCCAGGTGCAGATCGACCTCAACCCCTTCGCGCTCCAGGCACTGTCGCTGTCCGGCCAGGACGTCGCCAATGCGCTGGCGGCGCAGAACCTGATCACCCCGGTCGGCACGCAGAAGATCGGCCAGTTCGAGTATTCGATCCAGCTCAACAATGCGCCATCGGAACTGGCGGCCCTGGGCGACCTGCCGATCAAGACCGTCAACGGCGCCACGGTCTATGTCCGCGACGTCGCCACCGTGCGCGACGGCAACCCGCCCCAGGCCAACGTCGTCCATGTCGACGGCAACCGCTCGGTCCTGCTGCAGGTGCTGAAGAACGGCTCGGCCTCGACGCTGGCGATCATCGCCGGGGTCAAGCAGAAGCTGGCCGAGATGCGCCAGGCCCTGCCTGAGCAACTGGAGATCGCGCTGCTGGGCGACCAGTCGCTGTTCGTCGGCGGGGCCATCGCCGGCGTGCTGCATGAGGGGCTGCTGGCGGCGGCCCTCACCAGCCTGATGATCCTGCTGTTCCTCGGTAGCTGGCGGTCGACCGTGATCATCGCGGTGTCGATCCCGCTGGCGATCCTGGGCTCGGTCATCGCGCTGGCGGCGCTGGGCGAGACGCTCAACATCATGACGCTGGGCGGGCTGGCGCTGGCGGTCGGCATCCTGGTCGACGACGCCACCGTCACCATCGAGAACATCAACTGGCACCTGGAGCAGGGCAAGGACGTCAACACCGCCATCCTGGACGGCGCCAACCAGATCGTGGTGCCGGCCTTCGTCTCGCTGCTGTGCATCTGCATCGTCTTCGTGCCGATGTTCTTCCTGGAGGGGATGGCGCGCTTCCTCTTCGTGCCGATGGCGCTGGCCGTCATGTTCGCCATGATCTGGTCGTTCCTGCTGTCGCGCACCCTGGTGCCGACGATGGCCATGTACCTGCTGCGCCCGCACGTCCATCACGACCCGGGGCACGGGGCCGGCAGTGCGGGCCGGCCGCGCTCTCGCAACCCGCTGGTGCGCTTCCAGCAGGGGTTCGAGGCCGGGTTCGAGCGGTTCCGGGCGGGCTATCGCGGGCTGCTGGTGCTGGCCCTGCGGCGGCGGGCGGTCTTCGTCACGCTGTTCATGGCCTTCGTGCTCGGCACCTTCCTGCTGGTGCCCTATCTCGGACGCAACTTCTTCCCCGCCGTCGATACCGGCCAGATCCTGCTCCATGCCCGCGTCCAGGTCGGCACCCGGGTGGAGGAGACCGCCAACCAGTTCGCCGACATCCAGAAGGCGATCCGCCGGATCATCCCGCCCGACGAGATCGCCACCATGGTCGACAATGTCGGCATGCCCGTCAGCGGCATCAACATGACCTACAACAACACCGGCGTGATCGGGCCGGCCGATGGCGACATCCAGATCAAGCTGAAGGAGGGGCACCGGCCGACGGCCGAGTATGTCCGCACGTTGCGCGAGGAGCTGCCGCGGGCCTTCCCCGGCGTGCAGTTCTCGTTCCTGCCGGCCGACATCATCAGCCAGATCCTGAACTTCGGCGCGCCGGCGCCCATCGACATCCAGATCCGCGGCCGCGACCTGACGGCCAACTTCGCCTATGCCAACCAGCTCCTGAGCCGGGTGCGCCGCATCCCGGGCGTCGCCGACGCCCGCATCCAGCAGTCGGGCGCGGGGCCGGCCTTCACGGTCGAGGTGGACCGCACGCGGGCGCAGTATCTGGGCCTGACCGAACGCGACGTGACCAACAGCATGGTGGTGAACCTGGCGGGCAGCGCGCAGGTGGCGCCGACCTACTGGCTCAACCCCGACAACGGGGTGACCTATTCGATCGTCATGCAGACGCCGCAGTACCAGATGGATTCGCTGGCCGCGTTGCAGACCCTGCCCATCACCGCGCCCGGCATGAATTCGCTGCCCATCCTGGGGTCGATCGCGGAGCTGAAGCGCATCAACACCAATGCGGTCGTCTCGCAGTACGACATCCAGACGATGGTGCAGATCTATGCCACGATCCAGGACCGCGACCTGGGGTCGGTGACGACCGAGGTGCAGCAGGTGATCCGGGAGATGGCATCGGGCGTACCGCGCGGCAGCCAGGTCGTGCTGCTGGGGCAGGTGCGGACCATGAACAACGCCTATTTCGGCCTGATCTTCGGGCTGATCGGGGCGATCGTGCTGATCTATCTGCTGATCGTCGTGAATTTCCAGTCCTGGTCCGACCCGTTCGTGATCATCACGGCCCTGCCGGCGGCCATCGCCGGCATCGTCTGGATGCTGTTCGTGACCGAGACCACCCTGTCGGTGCCGGCACTGACCGGCGCCATCATGTGCATGGGTGTCGCCACCGCCAACAGCGTGCTGGTCATCAGCTTCGCCCGCGAGCGGCTGGCGGAGCTGGGGGACCCGGTCGCGGCCGCCCTCGATGCCGGCTTCGTGCGCTTCCGGCCGGTGCTGATGACCGCACTGGCCATGATCATCGGCATGGCGCCGATGGCGTTCGGCATGGGCGAGGGCGGCGAGCAGAATGCACCGCTCGGCCGCGCCGTCGTCGGCGGCCTCATCTTCGCGACGATCGCCACCCTGATGTTCGTGCCGGTCGTCTTCAGCCTCGTCCACAAGCGTCGGCCGCAAGCGTCCGCGCCCGCCCCATCGGAGCCCGCGCATGTCCACTGAACCCGCTGCCGCTGCGCCCTCGGGACGCAAGCTGGGGCTGCTGGGAATCCTCGCGCTGGTCGGCGTGGCGGCCCTGGTGACCACCGGCATCATGTCGCGCGAACGCAGCGATGCGCGGGTCCGCGACTGGACCGACGCCCAGGCGGTGCCGACCGTCGCGGTGGCCGCCCCCGACACCCGCATGCTGGACCCGACCTTCAACCTGCCGGGACGGATCGAGGCGTTCTCGCGGGCACCGATCCTGGCGCGCGTCAGCGGCTATGTGAAGGCTTGGCACGTCGACATCGGCGCCCCGGTGAAGGCGGGCCAGCTCCTGGCCGAGATCGAGGCGCCCGACCTCGACCAGCAGTTGCTGCAGGCCCGCGCCGACCTGCTGAACGCACAGGCCAACGCAAGGCTGGCCGACGTCACCCTGAAGCGGCGGCAGACGCTGGCCAACGCCAACGTCATCTCGCAGCAGAACCTGGACGAGCGCAGCGCCGACCTCGGCAGCAAGCAGGCGGCGGTGAAGGCGAGCCAGGCCAATGTGGACCGCCTGCTGGCGTTGGCCGCCTACAAGCGCATCACCGCGCCCTTCGACGGCGTCGTCACCGCGCGCGACACCGATGTCGGCGCGCTGATCGCGGCCGGCGGCGGCCTGCCGATGTTCGTCATCTCGGACGCGCGCAAGCTGCGCGTCTACGTCAACGTGCCGCAATCCTTCGTGCCGCTGATCCGTGTCGGCACCAAGGCGCGGATCACGGTGCCCGAATATCCCGACCGCACCTTCGAGGCCGTGGTCGCGGCATCGGCCCAGGCGATCGACGTGGCGACCGGGACGACGCGCATGCAGTTGATCGTCGAGAACAACGAGGGCGCCCTGCTGCCCGGCGGCTACGCCAATGTCCGCCTCGACCTGACGCGCGACGTGCAGCCGCTGCATGTCCCGGCAAGTGCCCTCATCGTCGGGCGCGAGGGGCTGCGCGTCGCGGTGGTCGACGCCGAAAGCCGCATCCGCTTCAAGACCATCACCATCGCCCGCGACCTCGGCCGCGAAATCGAGATCGCGACCGGACTCGCAGCCGGCGACCGCGTGGTCGTCACGCCGCCGGACGGTCTGTCGGACGGCGACGAGGTGCGGGTTGCCGGCACCGCCACCGCCCAGGCGGCCAAGCCCGCGCGCTGAAGCGCAGACGCCGCAACCTCGCAATTGGGGAGCAGCGCAGTGGTCAGGAGACCCACTGCGCTGCCGGAATGCCGGAGAGGAGGAGCGGCACCGACATCCCTACATGCCCAATCGGACCAGGCCCTGGCGGTTCCGTCCTGAACCTCCTTCGCCGCGCTGCGTTGGAAGGTGACCAGCACAAGGAGCGGAGATGCGAGAAGGCGATGCCAGGCCCGCCGATGCCGACGGGCATGTTCCCGACCAGGTCGACCGTGCCACGCTGCGGCGCAAGCAAGGCGGTGCCTTGCCGGAATCAGCCACCGCCTCGCCGGATCCGGATGGCGAGCGCGCGGCTCATCCAGATCTGCCAAGGGAATGATTCGGCCGATATGCTGCCCAAGGGTCCAGGTGTGGAGAACACGACGATGAAGACGATCGACCTCGGCGCCGTGCGGCGCTCGATTGCGGGCACCAAGCTGGCGGGCCACGGCGAGACGGCCGATGGGCCGGTGCGCCAGGACACGGCCAAAGTCGGAAAGCGGTTGCCAGCTCCGACGCGCGACTGAAGCCAAGCACCCGCCACCGAGCAATCGGGGCGGGTGCGATCTCTAGAAGTCGGGGCCGCGGTCGCGGAGCAATGCGACCGGCAGCGTGCTCAGCAGGTCGGCCACCGCGATCCATCCGTCCTGCCCGGCGAACGGGCGGTCGGTCAGCACGTCGTAGAACCGTTCGGAAGCGGGGAGGAGCAGGCGCGTATCCCCCCAGGCCGAGGCGGGGATCGAGAGGCTGTCGTCCGCCACCAGCTTGGCAGGCCAGCGCGTCGCCACCGTCACGGCCGTGCCGTCATCCGTCCGGCGGGCGAATGCGACAACATGGTCGGCGCGTGGTCCCGTGACGGCCAGCGGTCGGTAGTCACCCCTCGCGAAAAGCGCCGGCCGGGCGGCGCGCAGGGCCAGCGCCCGCGCGAGGATGGCCTGCTTGATCCGCCCGTCGCGCCAGTTCCCGGCGAGTGTGGCCGGCGAAGCCCGGGATTCCAGGCTGGCGGCGCGCTGCGCGTAGTCGACCGGCCGGCGATTGTCGGGGTCGACCAGGCTGAAGTCCCAGAAGTCAGTGCCCTGGTAGGTGTCCGGCACGCCCGGCGCCGTCAGCCGCAGCAGCATCTGGGCGAGACCATTCACGGCCCCTGCGGCGGCAATGCGGCGCGCGAAGGCCGCCAGAGCGCGGACGGTTGCCGGGGTCGCCAGCAGACGGTCGAGAAAGGCGTGGGCGTCGGCCTCGTAGGCTTCGTCGGGCACGGTCCAATCGGTCGCGAGTTTCGCCTCGCGCAAGGCTTTGAGTTGCCACGCCGCCAGCCGATCGGCGAAGCGGGCGATGCCGGCGCGGTCGTCGGCCTGGAGGTCGAGGGGCCAGGCGCCGACGATCCCCTGGCACAGCATCAATGCATCGCCCGGCGACGGGGTATCGCCACCCGGCAACCAGCCGGCGACGGCGGCGGCCCATTCGTCGGGGATCTCGCTCAGGACCGCCAGGCGGGCGCGGACGTCTTCCCCGCGCTTGTGGTCGTGGGTGGCGGTCGCCAGCAGGGCGGCGGGAAACTGCTCCGCGCGGGTGGCCTGGCGGGCGTGGAAGTCGGCCGTCGACCGGGCAAAGATCGCCGGGTTGGAGCCGACCTCGTTGCGCGACAGCAGCCGGCCGTGCCGGTAGAAGGCCGTATCCTCGACCGACTTGGCGGTGACCGGCGCGGTCAACTGCTGGAACCGCGCGGCCGCCAGGCGATAGGCGCCTTCCATGCCGGCCGGTGCGGCGTGGCCGCCGAGCCAGCCGTCGACGAGGTCCAGCACGGCATGGTCGGCCCGCACCAGGTCCCGGCGCGCTGCCGCGGCAGCCCGGGCAAAGGCCGTGGCATCGGCGGCCGATCGCCCATCGGTGCCGACATAGGTGCGATAGACCGGGAAATGCGCCAGCAGCGCCGCCAGGCAGCGGCGGATCGCCGGCCGGGCAATGTCGCGGGTGGCGGGGTCGAGGCAGGCCAGGCGGTGCAGGGCGGCAACGGCGCCGTCCAGTTGGGCCGCGAAGCTGCGGTCCAGCATCTGGCGGCGCGCCGCCACTTCCTCGCTCGCGAAATCGGCTGGCCGGCCCGACCGTGCGGCCCACAGGCGGCCCAGCGGCCCGGCGCCGTCCGGGTGGTGCAGCAGGCTGCCGACCTCGTCCATGAAGTCGTAGCCGGTGGTTCCGTCGACCTGCCAGGCATCGGGCACCGGCTCGCCGTCGGCCAGGATCTTCTCGACCAGCAGCCAGGCCGGCCGGCCGGGCGCGGCCTCGGCCATGGCCGCCCGCAATCGCCGGCAATAGCCCTCGGGATCGGCCAGGCCGTCGACATGATCGACGCGCAGGCCGTCGAGCAGTCCTTCTCCCCACAGACGCAAGATGGTGGCGTGGGTCGCGTCGAATACGGCCGGATCCTCGATCCGGACGCTCACCAGTTCGCCGACGTCGAAAAAGCGTCGCCAGTTGATGGCATCGCCGGCCGAGCGCCACCAGGCCAGGCGATAGTTCTGGCGTTCCAGCACCCCGTGCAGGCGGCGGCGGCCGTCCGGCGTCGCCGGATCGAACGCGGCCAGACCGTCGGCCGCGACCTGGCGGTGGCCGGCGGGGGAGAGCGGGAAGACGGTATCGTGGTGGCGAATCCCATGGCCGAAGACCGGCTCCTGCTCCAGCGTCAGGGCGCCCGCCGCCAGCGCCTCGCCATAGGGCCGGTCGAGGAACGGGCATAGCACCCGCCCGGCCAATGCCGGGTCTTCCGAATGCCAGTCGATGTCGAAGGCAGCGGCCCAGCGGCTGGTCGGGCCATGGGCCAGCACGTCCTGCCACCACGCATTCTCCGGCCCGACCGCCATGTGGTTCGGCACGATGTCGAGAAGGATGCCGAGACCGGCGGAACGGGCGGTCGCAACCAGGGCCCGGAACCCATCCTCGCCGCCGAGCTCCGGGTTCACGCGCGTCGGATCGATCACGTCGTAGCCGTGCGGCGAGCCGCGCCGGGCCGCCAGGATCGGCGACAGGTAGAGATGGCTGATGCCGAGCCGGGCCAGGTACGGCACCACGCCGGCGGCATCGGCGAAGCCGAAGCCGGCATGGAGTTGCAGGCGATAGGTGGCGCGCAGGTTGGTCGGGATCATGGCCGCGCCCGGATGCGTGCGACCGCCTCCAGCCTTTCGGCGACGGCAGGCGCGTCCAGCACGCGATCGGCCGGGGCGGGCAGGCGGCGGCGCCAGTTCGGGTGTTCGTCGATGGTGCCGGGCAGGTTCGGCTGGTCGGGCAGGGCCAGCGCGTCCTCCACCGGCAGCAGCATCAGGTTCGAGCGGGTGCCGGCGACATGTCGGACGGCGGCATCGACCACGGGCTCCGCCGTGTCCGGCGGCGCCCCGCCGGCGGCGCCGGAATCCACGAAGGCCTGCCACAGGCGGGTGCGGTCATGGTCGCGCTCCGCCACTTCGGCCGGATCGCCGGCATCGAGGCCGGCCACGCCCGCGCGCAGACGGATATCCTCGCCCTGCCACCAGCCGCGGACGCTGGGCAGGTCGTGGGTCGTCGTCATGGATGCGGCCTCGCTGGTCCATTGGCCGGGCGGCAGGAAGCCGTCGCCCTGGCGCTCGAACCACAGCACCCGCATGCCGTACACGCCGCGCCGGTCGAGGGCCCGGCGGAAGCCGGGTTCGACCGTGCCCAGGTCCTCGCCGATAACCAGCGCGCGGTGGCGGTGCGATTCGAGGGCCACCAGGCGCAGCAGGTCGTCGACGGGATAGGTGATGTAGGCGCCCTCGACCGCACCGGCGCCGTCGGGCACCACCCACAGCCGCGCCAGCCCCATGACATGGTCGATGCGCACGCCGCCCGAATCCTGCATGGCCGCGCGCAGCGTGGCGATGAACGGGGCAAAGCCCCCGGTGACCAGTGCCGGCGGGGCGAAGGTGGTCAGGCCCCAGTTCTGGCCGTGGCCATTGATCAGGTCCGGCGGGGCGCCGACCGCCAGGCCGGTCATCACGTCGCCCGGCCGGCTCCAGGCATGGCTGCCGGCGCCGTCCATGCCGACCGCCATGTCGGCCACGAGGCCGATCCGCATGCCGGCCGCCAGCGCGCGCTGCTGGGCCGCGGCATGCGAGCGCTGGGCGATCCATTGCAGAAAGGCATGGAAGGTGACTTCGCGGGCATGCTCGTCGGCGAATGCCGCCACGCCCGGCCCCGCGGCATCGCACAGCGCCGTCGGCCAGTCCTGCCAGCGCCAGGCGCCACCGCCCGCGACCTGCTGCCGGTGGATCGCCTCGAACCGCGCATGGTCCTCCAGCGACGGGCCGGCCGCCCGGCGAAAGGCCACGAAGTCGTCGGGCAGTTCGGGCAGGCCGTCGAACAGGGCTCGCAGCATGCGGAACTTGGCGACACCGGCTGCCGGCCAGTCGATCAGCGGCAAGCCCTCCAGCGCGATCTGCTCGCCCCCCGCGGCGGCAACCGCCGCCGCGACCCGGTCAACTCCCAGCACCATGGCCGGGTCGCCGTGCAGGACATTGAGGAAAAGGCGACTGGATGGGCTGTAGGGCCCGAAGCGGGTGGGCTCGGCCGCGAACAGCGCATGACAGGGGCTGAGCGCCAGCGCGTCGGCGCCGTGCCGGGCGGCGGCCTCCGCCAGCAGCGCCACGCCGCCCATGTCGCCGATCCCGCCATCGCCGTCGCGGCGGATCGCATAGGTCTGCGCCGTCAGGCCCCAGGCCCGGCCTTGCGGCGCGAGGTCTTCGACGCCGAGGCAGCGCGCCGGTGCCACCGCCAGCACGGTTTCGCGCCCGTCGCGGACCAGCCGGTGGTACCCCGTCTCGGCGATGGCGGGAACGAAGGTGCGCCCGTCGTCGCCCTGGCCCAGCGTCACGTCCTGCCGCCGTCCGTCTTCCAGCGTCAGTTCGGCGCGAGTGCCGGCCGTGTCGCCCGGCGGCAGCGTCAAGGGCTGGCCGAGATCGCCGGTGACCAGCGGTTGCGCGGTGCGGCCCGGCGCGTGGTCGCCCAGGTGATGCAGCGACTGCGCGATCTGGGCCGGACTGTCCGCCGGCAGGCTCATGGCGTCCAGGATACGGCGCAGGATGTCGGGCGCCACGGAACGGCGCTCGGCGCGGTAGTCGACCCATTCGGGATGGATGCCGGCCTGCCGGGCCAGGTCGCGCAAGGCCGCGTCGGTCATTGCACCCCGTCGAGGAAGGCCAGGGTGGTGCATGGGTCCAGCCGGCCGGCGGCGGTCGCGGCCAGAAGCGGCCGGCCGCGGAGCGGCGCGATCTCGACCGCGCTCGGGCCCAGGTTGGTGGCCAGCGTCAGGACGGCACCGTCGCCCATGCGCCAGCGTGCCACGACCGCGGCATGGCCGACCGCATCGGCGTCCAGCGCGCGCGCGCGTTCCAGGCGCGGGACGATCTCGGCCTGCCGCAGGGCCAGCAGGCGGCGATAGAGCTGCCGCCGTGCCGGTCCGCGTTCGGGATCGGGCTGCGGGATCGACGCCCGGAACGTCGCCTCGGCATTGGGGTCGGGGATGCGCTGGCGCTGGGCCGGGTCGGCGAAGGCGGGAAAGCGCGCGAACTCCCGCCGCCGGCCCTCGCGCACCGCCTCGTCGAGCGGTGCGCGATGGTCGGTGAAGTACAGAAAGGGGGTGGTGCTGGCATCCTCTTCGCCCATGAACAGCATGGGGATCTGGGGGGCCAGCAATTGCAGGGCGATGGCCGCCTCCAGCGCCTCCGGGCGGGCGAGGCTGGTCAGCCGGTCGCCGAAGGCCCGGTTGCCGGTCTGGTCGTGGTTCTGCAGGAACAGCACGAAGGCAGTCGGGCCCAGGTCGGCGCTGACGCTGCCGCGCCGCCGGCCGTCGCGATAGGCCGACGGCTCGCCCTGGTAGGCGAAGCCCTCGCGCAGGCAGCGCGCCAGGCGACGGGCGCCGTCGTCGGCATAGTCGGAATAGTAGCCTTGGTCCTCGCCCGTCAGCATGGCATGGAGGACATGGTGGGCATCGTCGTTCCACTGCGCGTCGAAGCCGTGCGACAGGTGGCTCGCCTCGTTCTCGTCGTGCTCCAGCACGAGGTGGACGTGGCGGCCGGGCTCGACGGCGCGGCGCACGGCCGCCGCCGTTTCATCCAGCCAGCCGGGCTCCCCGATTGCCTGGGCGGCATCGAAGCGCAGCCCGTCGAAGCGATACTCCATCAGCCAGTAGATGGCGTTCTCGGTGAAGAAGCGGCGCACAGCCGGCTGCTGGAAGTCCAGCGCCTGGCCCCAGGCGGTGGACCCATCGGCATGGAAGAAGGGTGGGGCGTACTGGCCGAGGAAATTCCCGTCGGGCCCGAAATGGTTGTAGACGACATCCAGCAGCACCATCAGGCCCAGCCCGTGGGCGGCGTCGATCAACGCCTTCAATTCGTCCGGCGTGCCATAGGCGGCATCGGGCGCATAGGGCAGCACCCCGTCATAGCCCCAGTTGCGGGTGCCCGGGAAATCGTTCACCGGCATCAGCTCGATCGCGGTGATGCCAAGTTCGGCCAGGCCGGGCAGCATGGCGGCCACGCCGGCAAAGCCGCCGCAGGCGCCGACATGCAGCTCGTAGACCACGGCCTCGTGCCAGGGCCGGCCGGTCCAGCCGTCGTGCCGCCAGGGATAGGCGGCAGGGTCCACGACCTGGCTGGCGCCGAACACGTCGTCGGGCTGGAAGCGGGACGCGGGGTCGGGTACGTCGGCGCCGTCGGCCAGAAGATAGCGGTAGCGGGCACCGGCGCCGCACGGTGCCTCGACCGAGAACCACCCATCGGGCTCGGGCGTCATGGCCAAGGCCGGCTGTCCTTCGACGACCACCGACACGGCCTCCTGCGCCGGCGCCCACAGCCGGAACTGCGTGCGCTCGGCGTCGAGCGGCCGGGCGCCGAACGAGAGCGCGCTGGCGAAGCGGCCGTTCACGACACGGCCAGGACGAGGACCACGGCGTGGGCCGCCACCGGCACGTCGCCGCCATCGACGATGGGTTCGCCAAGTTCGGCGCTTGCGGTATCGACCAGCACGGTCGAGGGCAGCTCGGGGTCGGGCAGGTGGAAGGTGCGGTCCTCGCCCGAGGGGTTGAGGAGGAGGGTCAGCACCTCCACGCGGCCGTCGTCGCGCGTGCCGGCGCGGCGCAGGACGAGGGCGCGGGCCTCCGGATCGTTCCAGGATTCCTCGGTGATGGTCTGGCCTTGCTCGTCGAACCAGGCAATGTCGAGCACGCCCGGCATCGGCTCTTCGCGGCCATGCAGGAAATGCCGGCAGCGCAGCACCGGGTGGGCGTGGCGCAGGTGCGCCAGGCGGCCGACGAAGTCCGTCAGCGCCTGGTTGTCCGGCGCCTCGGCTGCGGCCCAATCGATCCAGGACACCTCGTTGTCCTGGCAGTAGGCGTTGTTGTTGCCGCCCTGGGTGCGACCCAATTCGTCGCCCGCCAGCAGCATCGGCGTGCCCTGGGCCAGCAGCACGGTCGCCAGCAGGGACCGCCGCACGCGCGCCCGCGTCTCGATGATCGCCGGGTCGTCGGTCGGCCCCTCGGCACCCCAGTTGGCCGAGCAGTTCTCGCCATGGCCGTCGCGATTGTCCTCGCCGTTGGCGACGTTGTGGCGCTCGGCATAGTCCGTGATGTCGGCCAGCGAGAACCCGTCATGGGAGGCGGCATAGTTGATCGACGCCCAGGGCCGCCGGCCGTGATGGTCGAAGATGTCGCCCGACCCGGCCAAGCGTGCCGCCATGTCCGGCCGCTGGGCGGAATCGCCGCGCCAGAAGCGGCGGACGCCGTCGCGGAAACGGTCGTTCCATTCCGCGAAGCCGACCGGGTGGCCGCCCAGTTGGTAGCCGCCCGGACCGATGTCCCATGGCTCGGAGATCAGCTTCACCCGCGCCAGAACCGGGTCCTGGCGAAGTGCGTCGAAGAAGCCGGATCCGGGATCGAAGCCGTGGCTTTCCCGTCCGAGCGTCACCCCCAGGTCGAAGCGGAAGCCGTCGACATGATAGGACGTGACCCAGTGGCGCAGGGAATCCATGACCATCTGCAGCACGCGTGGATGGGTCATGTTCACCGTATTGCCGGTGCCGGTGTCGTTGATGCAGTGGCGCGGGTTGTCGGGCAGAAGCCGGTAGTAGCTGGCATTGTCGAGGCCGCGGAACGACAGGGTCGGCCCCAACTCGCTGCCCTCGGCAGTGTGGTTGTAGACGACGTCGAGGATGACCTCGATGCCGGCCGCGTGCAGCCGGCGCACCGCGAAGCGCATCTCGTCGTTGGCGCCCGACGACAGGTAGCCCGTCTCGGGCGCGAAGAATCCCAGCGTGTTGTAGCCCCAGTAGTTGCGCAGGCCCTTCTCCAGCAGGTGGCGGTCCTGGACGAAAGCATGCACGGGCAACAGCTCGACCGCCGTCACGCCGATGCGGCGCAGATGGTCGATCATCGGCTGGCTCGCCAGGGCGGCGAAGGTGCCGCGCTGGTTGGACGGCACGTCCTGGCGCAGCCGGGTCAGGCCGCGGACATGGCCCTCGTAGATGACGGTGTCGGACCAGGGCACGTTGGGCGGCCGGTCGTCGCCCCAGTTGAAGGCGTCGTCGTCGACCACGGCCTTGGGCATGGCGGCGGCGCTGTCGCGCCGGTCATAGGTCAGGTCCAGGCGCGAGGATCCCAGCCGGTAGCCGTAGAGCGCGTCGGTCCAGCGCACGTCGCCGTGGATGCGCCGGGCATAGGGGTCGAGCAGCAGCTTGTGGTGGTTGAACCGATGGCCGCGCGTGGGCTCGTACGGGCCGTAGGCGCGAAAGCCGTAGAGCTGGCCGCCGCGGCATCCCGGCAGGTAGCCGTGCCAGACCTGGTCGGTGCATTCCGGCAGGGTCATGCGCGCGATCTCGCGCCGTCCCGTCGCCTCGAACAGGCAAAGATCCATGCGCTCGGCATGGGCCGAGAAGACCGCGAAGTTTACGCCGAGGCCATCCCAGGTGGCGCCGAGCGGATAGGGGGTGCCCGGCTGGAGCCGGCTTGTCGGTTCGGCCAAGTCGCTTACGCCCCCTCGGGTTGCAGGTAGAGCACGGCCAGGGGAGGCAGCGTCAGTTCGAGCGACTGCGCATGACCGTGCGATGGAATGTCTACGCAATCGGCAGCGCCATGGTTCCCCATGCCCGACCCGCCATAGATGCCGGCATCGCTGTTCAGCACCTCGCGCCAGCGCCCGCCCAGGGGCACGCCGATGCGGTATCCGGCGCGCGGCAGCGGCGTCATGTTGGCGACGACCAGGACGGGAAGCCCGTCGCCATCGCCGCGGCGCAGGAAGGCGAAGACCGCGTTCTCGGCATCGTCGCCGACCACCCAGTCGAAGCCCGCCGGCTCGCTGTCCCGGGCATGCAGCGCCGGATGGTCGCGATAGAGCCGGTTCAGGTCGCCCAGCAGCCGCTGCACGCCGCCATGCAGCGGGTCGCCGGCCAACGCGCGGTCGAGCGCGCCGTCATGGTTCCATTCGCGCTCCTGCGCGAACTCCGCCCCCATGAACACCAGCTTCTTGCCCGGATGCGCCCACATGAAGGCGTAGTAGGCCCGCAGGTTGGCGAAGCGCCGCCAGCGGTCGCCCGGCATGCGGCCGATCAGCGACCCCTTGCCGTGCACGACCTCGTCATGGGACAGCGGCAGCAGGAATCGCTCGGAGAAGGCATAGACCATCCCGAACGTCATTTCGTGGTGGTGGTGGCGGCGATGGATCGGGTCGCGCGCCATGTAGTGGAGCGTGTCGTGCATCCACCCCATGTTCCACTTGTAGTCGAAGCCGAGGCCGCCTTCGCCGATCGGCCGGGTCACGCCGGGCCAGGCGGTCGATTCCTCGGCGATCATCATCGCCCCGGGGCAGCGCTCGCCGACCACCGCGTTCAGGTGGCGCAGGAAGCCGATCGCCTCCAGGTTCTCGCGCCCGCCATGGACGTTGGGCACCCACTGGTCGGCCGCCCGGCTGTAGTCGCGATAGAGCATAGAGGCGACGGCATCGACCCGTAGCCCGTCCAGGTGGAACCGCTCCAGCCAGTGGATGGCGCTGGCGATCAGGAAGCCCTGCACCTCGTTGCGCCCGAAATTGTAGATCAGCGTGTTCCAGTCCTGGTGAAAGCCCTCGCGCGGGTCGGCATGCTCGTAGAGCGCGGTGCCGTCGAAGCGCGCCAACCCGTGCGGGTCGGTCGGGAAGTGGGCCGGCACCCAGTCGACGATGACGCCGACGCCGGCGGCGTGACAGGCGTCGACGAAGGCCGCGAAATCCTCGGGCGGACCGAGCCGTGCGGTCGGCGCGAAGAGGCCAAGCGGCTGGTAGCCCCAGGAGCCGCCGAAGGGATGCTCGGCCACCGGCAGCAACTCGATGTGGGTGAAGCCCAGCCCCTGCACATGCGGGATCAGGTGCCGCGCCAGGCTGTTCCATGACACGTCGTCGGTAAGGCCGTGCAGCCAGGACTGGGCGTGCAGCTCGTAGATGGAGATGGCGGCATCGGGCCGGTGGCGGGCGGCGCGGCCGGTCATCCAGGCATCGTCCTGCCAGTCGTGGCCGAAGCCGTCCGGCACGACGGAAGCAGTCGACGGCGGCATCTCCGTGCGCGTCGCCACGGGGTCGGCCTTCAGTGGCAGGCGCCCGCCGTCGGCGCCGAGGATTGCGTACTTGTACCGTTCGCCGGCGGCGAGCCGGGGGATGAACAGTTCCCACACGCCCGAACCGTGGCGCAGGCGCATGGGGTGCCGACGGTCGTCCCAGCTATTGAAGTCGCCCACCACCGCGACGCGCCGCGCATTGGGTGCCCAGACGGCGAAGCGGACGCCGGGCACGCCGTCGATGGTCATGGCATGGCTGCCCAGGCAGTCGCCCAGCGCGAAATGCCGGCCCTCGCCGATCAGGTGCAGGTCGAGGTCGCCCAGCAGCAGGCCGAAGGCATAGGGGTCCTCGGTCTCCTGCACGGCCCCCGGCCAATAGATGCGCAGGCGATAGGGGCCGTCGACCGGGCCGATGAACAGGCCGTCCGGTGCGCCCGGGCTCAGCCCGACCGAGCCGCCATCCGCCGTCAGCGCCTCGACGCGGACGGCGCCCGGCAGGAAGACCCGCACCTGGCCCGCATGCGGGCCCAGCGTGGCGAAGGCGTCGATCGGGGCGGCATCGGCCAGGGCGCGGGCGGCGGCGGGATCCAGGTCACCCATCCCGGCCATCCAGGATGCGCGACGCCAACGCGGCCATGCCGGCGACCGGAACGTCGAGCCAAGTTGGCCGGTTCGCCGCCTCATAGGCGATCTCGTAGGCCGCCTTCTCGATCAGGAAACAGTCGAGCAGGGCAGGCTGGACGGATCCCGGCCCAACCACCTCGCCATAGGCCGCCAGAAAGGCAGCCGCACTCTCCGCCCGGAAGCGCGCCATCAGGCCGGCGGCATCCGCCTCGGCTGTCGTCGGATGCTTCCGCTCGACCGTGGCCGCGGCATAGTCGAAGGACCGCAGCAGGCCGGCGACGTCGCGCAGCGCACTCGTCTTGGCCCGGCGCTCCGCCAGCGGCCGTGCCGGCTCACCCTCGAAGTCGATCAGGTAGGCATCGCCGTTGGCGACCAGCACCTGGCCCAGGTGGAAGTCGCCATGGACGCGGATCATCGGCGTGCCGACGGCGGCCTGGGCCAGGGTCTTGACCGCTTCCTTCAGTGCCGCGCGACGGTCGGCCAGCCCGGCTGCTTCCGGCACGTCGGCCGGCAGGGCGGCGAAGGCCGCATCCAGCGTCGCCGCGGCGCGCTCGCCCCACGCCTTGGCCTCGCCATGGCCGGCCACTTCCGGGGCGAAGGCCGGGTCGTCGCTGGGCTGGGACAGGATCGCGTGCATCTCGCCCAGGCGACGGCCGATGG
Source organism: Stella humosa (assembly GCF_006738645.1). GTDB lineage: Bacteria > Pseudomonadota > Alphaproteobacteria > ATCC43930 > Allostellaceae > Allostella > Allostella humosa. The sequence continues at coordinate 2,190,129 of NZ_AP019700.1, forward strand.
TGCTGGCAAACGCGACGCAGGTGGCGATATGCTCGGGCGCGGCCCCTTCGCCTTCCGGGGCCTGGGCGGCATCGACGGCCCGGCTCAGCAGGTCCAGCATCCAGGCCCAGGCGTCGCCCTGGTTGCGGATGAAGCCCTGTAGGATGGCGAGCGACGCCGGCTCGTCCGCCTCGGTCCCGACATAGACGACCTCGCCCAGCAGCGGGGCGCAGTTGGCATAGCCGGCCGCCGTCAGGTGGCGGCCCATCTCGGCCTCGGGATGGATGCCGGGCACCAGGCGGCGGAACAGCTTCAGCATCGCGGCCGCGCCGATCAGCAGCGAGCTGTTCGACTGCTCAGCCGAGATCCACGTCACCTCGGCGTCGCCTGGAATGTCGATCGCGGCCAGGTCCGGCGCAGGCGCGCAGCGGATGGCCTCGCCGATGCCCCGGCCGGCCTGGATCGCGGCCAGCAGGCCATGCGCGAACTCGGCCACCGCGAAGGCATCGGTCAGCAGACCGACCGACCGGCCGCGCCGGGTGCGGGCCAGGGCAAGCTGGCCCGGCAATGCCGACCCGGTCTCGGCCTCGTCCACGGCGGCGAGTGGCAGCGACCAGCGCTGGCGCTGCTCGCCGGTTCCGGTCTCGATCACCGCCAGCGCCATCTCGCGGCCGGCGGCGGGCATGGGCAGCACGGCCTCCAGCCGCACGGACGCGATCTTCTGGTCCTTGGCCGAGAACCAGCGCCGCATGGCGAGGTAGGTCGGCAGGATCTCGCGCTCCAGCGCGTCGCGATGGGCGCCGGCCAGGGCATCGGCCAGGGTGCCGCGCATGACCAGCGTGCGGTACTCCGGCATCGGCTCGGGTGCCGGCACGTGCCAGGTCGGCCACTCGGTCTCGGCCGCGAGGATGAACCAGTAAAAGCCATAGGGTGGCAGCGTCAGCAGGTAGGGCAGGTTGCCGACCGGCGGGAACACCGAGCCGCCGCTCAGCTCGATCGGCACGCGACCGGCGAATTCCGACAGGTCCAGCTCGACCGCCTGCGGCGAGCGCGAGACATTGGCGACGCACAGGATGGTCTCGCCTTCGCCCGCGCGCAGATAGGCCAGCACCTTGCGATTGCGGGGGTAGAGGAAGTGCAGGCGTCCGCGCCCGAACACCGCGTGCTGACGGCGCACGGCCAGCATGCGGCGCATCCAATTCAGCAGCGAGTGCGGGTCGCGCCGCTGCGCCTCGACATTGACCGCGCCATGGCCATAGAGCGGGTCCATGATCGCCGGCAGCACCAGCGAGGCCGGGTCGGCGCGCGAGAAGCCGCCATTGCGGTCCGGCGACCATTGCATCGGCGTGCGCACGCCGTCGCGATCGCCCAGGTGGATGTTGTCGCCCATGCCGATCTCGTCGCCGTAATAGATGACGGGCGTGCCCGGCATCGACAGCAGCAGGCAGTTCATCAGCTCCACCCGGCGACGGTCGCGCTCTAGCAGCGGCGCCAGGCGGCGACGGATGCCGAGGTTGATCCGCGCCCGGCGGTCGGCGGCGTAGGTCTCCCACAGATAGTCGCGCTCGGAATCGGTTACCATCTCGAGCGTCAGCTCGTCATGGTTGCGCAAGAAGATGGCCCACTGGCAGCCGGCCGGGATCTCCGGCGTCTGGCGCATGATGTCGGTGATCGGGAAACGGTCCTCGCGCGCCAGAGCCATGTACATGCGCGGCATCAGCGGGAAGTGGAACGCCATGTGGCATTCGTCGCCCTCGCCGAAATAGTCTTTCGTGTCCTCCGGCCACTGGTTGGCCTCGGCCAGCAGCATGCGGTCGGAATAGTGGGCGTCGAGCTCGGTGCGGAAGCGGCGCAGGATCTCGTGCGTCTCGGGCAGGTTCTCGTTGTTGGTGCCGTCGCGCTCGATCAGGTAGGGCACGGCGTCGAGCCGCAGCCCGTCGATCCCCATGTCCAGCCAGTAGCGCATGACGCCCAGGATCGCCCTCACCACGGCCGGGTTGTCGAAGTTCAGGTCCGGCTGGTGGGAATAGAAGCGGTGCCAGAAATAGGCGCCGGCCACCGGGTCCCAGGTCCAGTTCGAACGCTCGGTGTCCAAGAAGATGATCCGCGTGCCGTCATACCGCTTGTCGTCGTCCGACCAGACGTAGAAATCCCGATGGGCCGATCCGGGCTTGGCCCGGCGCGCGCGCTGGAACCAGGGATGGCGGTCGGAGGTGTGGTTGACGACCAGTTCCGTCACCACGCGCAGGCCGCGGGCGTGGGCGGCCGCGATGAACCGCTTCACGTCGGCCATGGTGCCGTAGTCCGGGTGGATCGCCCGGTACTCGCTGATGTCGTAGCCGTCGTCGAGCCGCGGCGAGGGATAGAAGGGCAGCAGCCAGATGGTGTTGGCGCCCAGTTCGGCGATGTAGTCGAGCTTGGAGATGAGGCCGGGGAAATCGCCGATGCCGTCGTCGTTGGCGTCGAAGAACGACTTCACATGAAGCTGGTAGATGATGGCGTCCTTGTACCAGAGCGGGTCCTGCTCGATGGCGGGGGCGCGGGTCAGCAGCGGGGCATTCATGGGTTCGCTCCCTCGGGCGGGGCGATCCGCCAGATCGTGAAGGGCCGTTCGGCCGGATCGAGGCGGATGCGCTGGCGCTTGCCGGTCAGCAGGGACGGCCGGTCGGTCATGAGGTCATGGACCGCCAGCGACCCGTGGTCGGGCAGGCCCCATTCCCACAGCGGCAGCTCGTAGCCGCATTCGACGGCGGCATGCGGGTCGAGGTTGACGGCCACCAGGATCATCTCGGCCCCCGGCGCCACCTGCTTGCCATAGAGGATCACGCGGTCGTCGAAGGCATTGTAGAAGCGCAGGTGGCGATGGTCCTGGAGGGCCGGATGGGCCCGCCGGATATGGTTAAGACGGGTGATCTCGCCCACGATGTTGCCGGGCGTGGCCGGGTCGCGGACGCGGATCTCGTACTTCTCGGAATCGAGATATTCCTCGCGGCCGGGCAAGGGGGCCGCCTCGCAGATCTCGAACCCCGAATAGACGCCCCACAGGCCCGACAGGGTCGCGGCCAGCGCAGCCCGGATCAGGAACCCGGGCCGGCCGGAGGTCTGCAGGAAGACCGGGTTGATATCGGGCGTGTTGACGAAGAAATGCGGGCGGAAGAAGTCCTTCGCCTCCGTCGTCGTCAGCTCGGTCAGGTATTCGGTCAGCTCGCGCTTGGTGTTGCGCCAGGTGAAGTAGGTGTAGGACTGGTTGAAGCCGATCTTCGCCAGCCGGTTCATCATCCGCGGCCGGGTGAAGGCCTCGGCCAGGAACAGCGCATCGGGATGGCGGGTGCGCACGTCGGCGATCAGCCACTCCCAGAAGGGCAGGGGCTTGGTGTGCGGGTTGTCGACGCGGAAGGTGCGCACGCCCTCGCCGGCCCAGAACAGCACCACGTCGCGCAGCGCGATCCATAGCGCCGGCACCGCATCGGCCGCGTAGAAGTCGACGTTGACGATGTCCTCGTACTTCTTGGGCGGGTTCTCGGCGTAGCGCAGCGATCCGTCCGGCCGCCAGCGGAACCAGCCCGGATGGTCCTTCAGCCAGGGATGGTCGGGCGAGCACTGGATCGCGAAGTCCAGCGCGATCTCCAGCCCCTGGTCGGCGGCGGCCGCCACCAGGCTGCGGAAATCCTCCAGCGTGCCGAGTTGAGGATGGATGGCATCGTGGCCGCCGTCCGGGCTGCCGATGGCGTAGGGGCTGCCGACATCGTCCGGACCGGGCGTCAGGGTGTTGTTGCGGCCCTTGCGGTTGGCGCTGCCGATCGGGTGGATCGGCGGGAAGTAGAGCACGTCGAAACCCATGGCGCGGATCGCCGGCAGCCGATCCACCACATCTGCGAAGGTGCCGTGGCGTGCCGGATCGTCGGTGGCCGAGCGCGGGAACATCTCGTACCAAGCGGCAAATGCAGCCTGCGGCCGGTCGGCCTCGATGGCCAGCGGTGGGTCATGCCGCACCAGGAACGGGCGCAGGCCGGCGGCCGCCATGGCCTCGACCGTGTCGTCCGCTAACAGGATGTCCGCGCCGTCCGCCGACGGCTGCCGGTCCATGGTGGCGAGCGTATCCGTCAGTCGCCGCGCCACGTCGCCCTTCGCATGGGCGACCGCAGCCTCGACCAGCAGGCGCCCCTCGGCGATCTCCAGCCGCACGTCGCGACCGGCCTTCAGCTTGGCCGCCAACTCGTGGTGAAAGCTGCTGAACTCATCCCACCAGGCTTCCACCGTGAAGAGATGGCGGCCCAGACGCGCCAGCGGCAGTTCCGCCCGCCAGCGGTCGTTGCCGAGCGGGCGCATCGGCACCGACTGCCAGTCGTCCGCATCGGCGGGCCGCCACAGCAGGGCCGCTGCCAGGCGCTCGTGCCCGTCGGCGAAGATGTCGGCCTCCACCGTGATCGCCTGGCCGACCGTGCCCTTGGCCGGGAAGCGCCCGGCATCGACAGTGGGCGTGATGCCCTCGATCACGACGCGCGGTCGGGCGGCCGCCTTGCGCGCGCCCGGCCGGGCTGGTGCAGGACGGCTGGCGACGGGCGTGGCGGCCTCTGCCGCCAGCAGCCGCATCTCGCCCGGCGCCAGGCTGGCCTCGCGATCGTCGGCATGGCCGGAAACGGTGAACGCGCCGCCGGCGGATGCGGGCAGCACGCCGGTCCAATCTGTGACGGGGAAGGAACGGCGGGGGTCGGTGTTGATCAGGATGGCGAGCGCCCGCCCGGCGCGGCGCATGTCGCCCGCGTCGCCGCGCAAAAGGACGGTCGGGCCGCTACCGCCACGCTGCAACAGTCGCAATTCGCCCGAGAAGCCGGCCCCGGCAATGCCGCCGGCCAGCCGATTGGCCTCTGCCGCCCCGTCCATGTCGTCAGCAAGTGGCAGCAGGATGCCGGCACTGGTGGCCGCGGCGACCGGCAGCATCCATGGCGGCGGCTCTGCGCCATCCTCGGACCGGACGACGGCGATGGGCGGCGCGATGCGCCGCAGCGCCTCATGCTCCTCCACCAGCCAGCTAGTGTGCCCGTCCCACCAGCCAGTCGACGCGAAGGTCGCATCGAACGGCGCGCCTTCCAGGCCCGGTAGCGCGGCGCGCGGCAGGCCCGGCGTCCAGGCCAGGAAGCGGCATTCGCCGGCCCGGCGCACCTCCTGCATGGCCTCGCGCCATGCTTTCGCGTCCAGGCGATCGGGGTGGAAGCAGCGGAATCCGGCCACGCCGCCGCGGACCGCCTCGATCATCGCGTCGACCCAGGCTACGCGATCCGAGGCCGCACGATCCTGCGAAGGCACGGCGGTGTCGACCAGTACGGGCAAGGCGGTGCCGGCAGGTGGCGGCCCGGCAATCTTGCCCGTCAGCAGGAGGTGGGTGAAACCGAGCCCGGCTGCCCTGGCGAGGGCGGAATCCCAAGCGTCGCGCGATGGGACGAAAGCGGGGTCGAGCGAGCATATGCCGAAAGCCGGCCTTGCGGATGTGGCGCCATACATACCTATCGACAATGCGACCGAGCGTCTGGAGTTCCGCCTGCCGGGAAAGCCTTGCCGGTATCGGCGCCGATCCGGGCCGGCATGCACCCACGCGAGGGTTGGGTCCGCCGGGCTTTCGCGCGATAGTCGCGCCCAGTCGGATCGGCACCAGGCAGGCGGGGACAGGCAATGCGAGCGGCGAATGCGGGCGACGGGGCCGGCCTGCCGTCCATAAGCCGATTCCTGCTCGTCCGGATCGTCGGCATCTGCGTGCTGTCCTTCACCCTGCTTGGCGGGGCTGCCTACACCTTGATCCTGCGCCCGGCCCAGGACGAGCTGTCCCGCGTCGCGATGGACCTGACGGCCGATCGGCTGGAGGAAGAGTTCGACGCCACGGCCAACGATGCCACCCGGTTGCTGGCCGCCCTGCGGGATTGGACGCAGCTAGGCACGACGGACCTGAAGGAGCCGGACGACATCGTTCGCGTTGCCATGTCGCAACTGCTCAATCGGCCGCATATGCTCAATGTCCTCTTCGCCCGGGCCGACGGGATCGGACTGATCGTCGGCAAGAGCAGTCGCGGCTTCCTGGTCCGGATGATCGACCATGAACAAGCTCCCGGCCGCCAGCGCTGGCTGCACTACGACGTCGCCGGCCGCCTGCTGGGCGAGGAGTTCGTGGCACGCGACTACGACCCGAGGGAGCGATCCTGGTTCAAGGGAGCGATGCGGACCGAATTCGGCGGCACCTACTGGACCGATCCCTATCTGTTCTTCGAAACGCGCGACCCGGGCCTGACGATCTCGACCGCGCTCGAGCCTGCGCCCGGCGGCGATCCCCTGGTGATCGGCCTCGACCTCACCGTGCGCGGCATCTCCGCACTCACGATGCAGTACAGGCTGGGACAGTCCGGCGGCATGGCCCTGCTGACAGAGGAAGGCCGGGTTCTGGGTCAGCCCTACGGGGCCGATCACCGGCGCAGCGAAAGCATGGCCGGCGGCCTGCTTCCTTTGCCAGGAGAGATGGGGCTGACAGCCATTGCCCAGGGGTGGGACGTGTGGCTGGCGCGGGGGCGCCGGCCGGCGGTCGAAATGTTCGACGTCCAGGGCAATCCCTGGATCGGCCGGTTCCGGCAGCTACGCCTCGACAACCTGTCGCTTATCATCGCGGCAGTGGCGCCGCGCCAGGATTTCTCTTTCGGCGGTACCCGGGACGCGGCGATGCTGGCGGCGCTGATCGCCGGCATACTGGCCATGGCCTACTTTCTGTCGCGCCAGATAGCGCGGCGCTTCCAGCGGGTTATGCAGGCGCTGGCCGCGGAAAGTGCGCGCATTGGCGCGCTGGAGCTGGACCGGCCGGTTCGGGTTCCGACCCGCCTGCGAGAAATCACCGTCCTGGTGGACGCCCAGGAGCGGATGCGCCTGATGCTGCGCGCGGCCACCAGCGAGCTGGAGCAGACGGTGGCCACCCGCACCCGCGAACTGGGCGATCGCGAGGCGTTGCTGCGCATGATCCTCGACACCGTGCCGATCGGCCTGTCCATGGTTCGCGAAGGCAGCCGGCCGGTCATGATCATGGCGAATGCCGCCGGTGCCCGGATGTTCGGCTACGAGCCCGAAGAACTTTCGGGCCATCCCGTTATCGACATGTGGGCGCGGCCGGAGGATCGCGACGACTACATCGCCCGGCTGCGGCAGGAAGGGGCCGTGTCCGGCTTCGAGGCGCGCATGCGCCGACGCGACGGCAGCGAGTTCTGGGTATCCTTCACGACGGCGGTGACGACGCATCTGGGCGAGACGATCGACCTTGCGGCCTACGAAGACGTAACGGCCAGAAGGGCGGCGGAGGACCAGGTCCGGCGCTATGGCGAGTTGATCGGGCGGATTACCGACACCGCGCCGGCCGCCCTCTTCGAAGTGCATGTCGCCCCCGCGGCTGCAGGTCGACCTATGGCGCTGTCGTTCAACTTCCTCAGTCGCTCGGTCGAGCCGATCCTGGGTGTCTCGGCGGAGGACATTCTGCACGATCCGGGGCGGCGGTTCCTGCATGTCGACGCGGACGATCGTGCCCGGTTGCTGGCCGTCGCCGATCGCCTGAACGATGCCGGCATGGCGTCGCAGGACGAATTCCGGGTTCTCCTCGATGGCGAGGAGCGCTGGGTGCTGGCCCAGCGCGAGGCGCTGCGGCGCAACCCGGACGGCAGCGGCAGCTTCGTCGGCTTCTATGTCGACATCACCGAGCGCAAGCGCAACGAGCAGACCCTGAAGCTGGAGAAGCAGCGGACCGAGAATGCCTTGCGCCAGCTTCGCGAAGCCCAGGTGCAACTGGTGCAGGCCGAGAAGATGACCGCGCTGGCTGGCCTGGTCGCCGGCGTGGCGCATGAGATCAACACGCCGGTCGGCATCGCCTTCACGGCCGCCTCGACCCTGGCCGACGAAGCAACCGCGCTACGCGCCCTGACCGACGCCGGCACGGCCAAGCGCTCCGACGTCATGCGCTTCCTGGCGCTGGCCGAGGAGACTGCCACCCTGATGGAGACGCACTGCCGCAACGCTGCCGACCTCATCCAGAGCTTCAAGAAGGTGGCCGTCGACCAGTCGAGCGATGACCGGCGCCAGTTCGAACTGAAGCCCTACCTGGAGGAGACGGTCCTCAGCTTGCGGCCGCAATACCGCAAGGCGGGGCACCAGGTGGTCGTCGACTGCCCCGACGACATCGTGCTCGACAGCCACCCCGGCGCCATCAGCCAGATCGTCACCAACCTGATCATGAACTCCACCATCCATGCCTTTGCCGAGGGCGTCGCCGGCAATCTCCGCCTGACGGCGTGCCGGGTCGAGGGCGGGCGTGTCCGGTTGCGCTACGAGGATGACGGCCGCGGCATCCCGGCCGAGCATCGTTCGCGCATCTTCGAGCCATTCTTCACCACCCGGCGCGGCCAGGGCGGCAGCGGCCTCGGCCTGCACATCCTGCACAACCTGGTCGCCGCCAAGCTGGGCGGGCAGGTGCGCTACGAGGATACCGCTGGCGGCGGAGCCACCTTCGTGATGGAGTTCCCGGCCATAGCCAAGGCATAACTAGGCTGAATATCCCAGCGGGGCCGCGGATGGCGGATGACGACGACTTCTTCCCGGACGACGAAGCAGAAGACGGCCCGTCGCTGCCGGGGTCGGCGGCGGTTCCCTGGCACGTCCTGATCGTCGACGACGAGCCGGGCGTACACCAGGTGACGCGGCTGGCGCTGGCCGGCGCCACCTTCAAGGATCGCCCGATCGACCTGATCTCCTGCTATTCGGGTAAGGAAGCCCGCGCGCTCATGGGCACGCGCGAGGACATCGCGCTGATCCTGCTGGACGTGGTGATGGAGTCCGACCATGCGGGCCTGGACCTGGCGCGGGCGGTGCGCGAGGAACTGGGCAACCATCAGGTCCGCATCATCCTGCGCACCGGTCAACCCGGCCTGGCGCCCGAGCGGCAGGTGATCGAGAGCTATGACATCAACGACTACAAGGCCAAGACCGAGCTGACGCGCGAAAAGCTCTACACCGCGATGATCGGGACGCTGCGGTCCTATGCCGACATCCTGACGATCGAGCACAGCCGCCGGGTGATCGACGCCAACCGGCAGGGCCTGCTCCGCATCATCGACGCTTCGTCCTCGGTGATGCGTCTGCAGACCGTCCCGCGCTTCGCCGAAGGCGCGCTGGAGCAACTGAACCGGCTGCTGTTTCCGGTGGAGGAGGGGGCATCGGCCTGCAACGGGGGGCTGGCGGCCGTCTCGGTCGGCGGGCCACTCTCTGTCGTGGCCGCCACGGGGCAGTTTGCTGGCAGAATCGACCGCGAGCTGTCCGAGGTGGCGGCACCCAGCATGGCGGCCACGATCGACCAGGCCATCGCCGAAAAGCGGAGCGTCCGCGCCGCCGACCATTTCGTGGGCTATGTGCGCGGACCGCGCGACGAGGCCAACATCCTGGTCATCGACGGGCCGGTCGGTCGGTCGGCGGTGGACGAGTCCCTGTTGGAGCTCTTCTGCCGCAATCTCGGGGTCGGCTACGAGAACCTGCTGCTGCGGGGGGAGATCGAGCAGACCCAGCGCGACATCATCTATCGCCTGGGCGAGGTGGTGGAGACCCGGTCCAAGGAGACCGGCAACCATGTCCGGCGCTTGGCCGAATACTCATACATCCTCGCGCGTGCCATTGGCCTGGACGATGGCGAGGCGGAAATCCTGCGCACGGCATCCCCCATGCACGACATCGGCAAGGTGGGGATTGCCGACAGCATCCTGAACAAGCCCGGCCCGCTCACTGCCGAGGAGCGCGTGGTGATGCAGACCCATGCCGTCATCGGCTGGCAGATGTTGCGCGACGCCAAGTCGCCCATCCTCCAGGCGGCGGCCGTCATTGCCCACGAGCACCACGAGAAGTGGGACGGCAGTGGCTATCCGCGCGGGCTGGCGGGGGACAGCATCCACCTCTTCGGGCGCGTCACGGCGCTGGCCGACGTGTTCGACGCGTTGGGCAGCGAGCGGGTCTACAAGAAGGCCTGGGAGATGCCGCGCATCATCGACCTCGTACGCAAGGAGCGGGGCCGCCATTTCGATCCGATGGTGGTGGATGCCTTCTTCGGCGCCTTCGAGCAGATCGACGCCGTCCGCCAGCGCTATTCGGACGTGGCCGACGCGGCCGCCTGACCGGCGGCCGGGCTGGCCCCAGCCAGCCGGTCGGCGATGCGTGCGGCTGTCCGCAGGGCGGCTGCAACCACCTGGTCCATGTTGTAGTAGCGATACTCCGCCAGGCGGCCGACGAAGGAGACACCGGGGGTCGCGTCGACCAGGTCCTGGTAGCGGCGGTGCAGCGCGGCGCTGGCGGCGGTCGGAACGGGATAGTAGGGCGGCCCCTCGGCTGCCGGATACTCGCGCACCAGCGTGGTGCCGGCGCATTGCTGCCCGGTCATGTGCTTGAACTCGGTGACGCGGGTATAGGCGTGCTCGTTGGGGTGGTTGATGGTCGCGACCGGTTGCACCAGGGCGTGGCCCGGATGGTGCTCTGTTTCGAACCGCAGCGAGCGATAGGGCAGTTGGCCGAAACGATGGCCGAAATAGGCATCGACCGGCCCGGTATAGACGACATGCCGGCGGCCCCGGCCGTCGCGGGTGGGATCGAACTCGACCCCCAGGCGGACGCGGATGCGCGGATGGTCGAGGATGCGGGCGAAGAGCGCCGCATAGCCATCGGCCGGCATCGCCTGGTGGCGGTCGGTGAAGTAGCGGTCATCGTCGTCGGTGCGCACCGGGATGCGCCCGGCCACCCGGGCGTCGAGCTGGCGCAGGTCGATGCCCCACTGCTTGCGGCTGTAGCCGCGGAACAGGCGGTCGCAAAGGTCCTGGCCGATCGTCGACAGCAGCAGTGATTCGCTATCAGGCGGATCGGGGTGGGGTACGCGCACGCGCTCCAGGTGCCGGGCCACGCCCTCGCCGTCCAGGTTCAGGTCGTACAGCCGGTTGATGGTGGTGCGGTTGATCGGCACCGGCACCAGCCGGCCGGATACCGACGCCAGCACCCGATGCTCATAGGGCCGCCAGCGGGTGAAGCGCGACAGCCAGGCGAAGATGCGGTCGCTGTTGGTATGGAAGATATGCGGGCCGTAGTGGTGGATGAGGACGCCATGCGCGTCCGGCCCGTCGAAGGCGTTGCCGGCCACGTGCGGCCGGCGGTCGATCACCTCGACCGCGTGGCCCGCATCGGCCAGTTCGCGCGCGGAGACGGCGCCGGCAAAGCCGGCACCCACGACCAGGACGGCGCCACTCATGCCCAGATGCCGGGTACCGGCCAGGTGGTATCGTTGAACAGCAGGCCCAGGTCGTGCCTGCCGAAATAGTAGCGCGCGATCGGATCGGGGGCGAACGGGTTGCTGGCCGGGGAGACGCCATCGGCCCAGGCCTGCTGTTCGGAAACCAGCATGTGCTGGGCCAGTGCCTCCATCTCCGGGCTGGCCAGGGGCGGCACGCCGCCCTCGTCATGGTAGGGATCGATCCGCCGCGACCAGGCCTCGTTCACCACCCGGCCGTACATGGTCAGGGGCGGCACCCGGCCGGGATGCAGTTGCGGCGTCAGCTCGCGAAAGATCATCAGGCAACCGAGCTGGTTGAGGAACGGCTTCTGCATGTGCCAGAAGGCGACCGGCTTGCCGTTCAGCCGGTCGACCCCGTCGAGGCGGTCGTAGCGAATGGGGCCCGGCACCCGGTCCGGCCCGCCCGGCCAGCGCACGAAGCTGTAGAGGCGCGGCAGCAGGTGCGGCTGCGGCACGATCCAGTAGGGAAAGTCCGCCGGCAGCGGATCCTGCGGCAGGTGGCCGTTCTCGATCAGCAGCTTGGCCACGAACTCTTCGGGGCTGTATTCGGGGTCGAAGCCGGGGATTTCGGCCCGGGCGCGGTCCCGCGCGGCGGCGAAGCTGCCGGGCACGGTGTCGAGGCGCGTGACCGTATATTCCCACGCGCGGAACCAGGCCGGGTTCGATATCGCCGCAAAGCAGGTCGATGTGGCCGTGAAGGTCAGCCCGGCGCAGGCCCGGCCCAGGTCTGCCAGCGGCACGTTATGGATGATGTCGCCGTCGTAGCAGAGCACGGGCTCGCCCGGGAACATGGCCTCGACCAGCAGCCAGCGCAGGAAGGCGAAGCTGAAGAGCCCATAGGGGCCGCCGAAGCGCTTCACCAGGTTCGGGAAGCGGGCCGCCAGCCGGTCGTAGGCCGGGTTGCCGTCATGGATGCGGCAGGTGCCATTGTCGATCGCCGCCAGCATGGCCGGCGACAACGCCGCGCTGTCGCCGATCAGCACGATGTCCAGCACGGCGCCCACCGCCAGCCGCCGATGCTTCATGTGCCGCGCATTCTCGACCAGGCAGGTCGTCCGCCGCAGGGCGGCCTCCCCCTGGCCTGGTTCCGACGGGCGGATGAAGTTCACGCTGACATGGCGCACTGGACGCTGGCTCCGGCGCTGAGGGGTGGCGCAGTGGGGCGATGCATGGTTGGCGCCAGTGGGCGCGCGCACCCCCTCTTTGCCTGGACCCGATCGGTCTGGCCAGCGCGAATATGGTGCTATCCCCCGCGCCTGGCCTCGCGCCCGGCGACGTAGCTGGCCGCCCCGAAGATGACCGCGCCGCCAAGCAGCGTCATGGCGTCGGGCACCTCGGCGAAGGCGACGAAGCCGACCAGCGCCACGAGCGGCAGTTGCAGGAACTTGACCGGCTGGGTTGCCGATACCTCGGCTGCGATCAACGCCTTGATCCAGGCGATATGGCCCAGCGTCGCCAGCCCGGCGACAAGGACGATCCAGCCGAGCTGCTCGGCCGTGGGCACTGCCCAGACGGCGAGTGCGGCGGGCAGGCAGGCGAGGCTGACGAAAAACGACTGGAAGAAGACGACGTTGGCGCTGCTCTCCGTGCGCGTCAGGGTCTTGGCGATCAGTTCCGACACGGCCGCCAGCGGGGTCGACACCAGCAGGGCCAGCGCGCCGACGCTGATGGCCTGGGTGGTGGGGCGCAGGATGATCAGCGTGCCCACGAACGCCACCAGCACCGCGCCCACCCGGCGCAGGTCGGCCCGCTCGCCCAGCACCAGCATGGCGCCCACCGTCACGAACACCGGCGACATGAAGCTCAGCGCCTGCACGTCGGCGATCGGGATGCGCACCAGGGCATAGAACCACAGCATGACGGCGATGCCATGGATGGCACCGCGCGCGAGGTGGCGCAGCGGGTGGCGCGTGCGGGGCAGGGTGAACCCCCGCCGGGTAACCAGGAAGGGCAACACGAACAGCAGCCCGAAGGCATAGCGCAGGAACGCGGCCTGGAACGGATCGAGGCCGATCGAGACATGCCGGGCCACGCCGGTCATGACCGCGAACAGCAGGCCCGACAGGGCCATCCACCCCATGCCCACAAGGGTGCCGGAGGTCGCAAGACGGGATGCGGGGTCGGCGGGCGGCAAGCGACGATCCTTCGAGGCTCGGGGCGGCGCAATCGGGTTGCGCGCGAGGCTCGCCGCAGTATCCCCGGGACAGGCAGGAAGAGGATGAAAGCAGGCCTGATTCTGGTCGTCATCGCAAGACGCGATAGCGAAAATCGGCCCCGGCACTTGGGGAATCCAGATGGCTCGTCGGTTGATGCCGGAGAAGACCCCCGGCGCGAGCCTGCTCCGGGAGATGATCCGCTTCGTCGCGCGGCGGCTGATGGACGTGGGCGAGGCGACCGGCGCCGCGCGTGGAGAGCGCAGCAGGGCCGAGGATCATCGCCCTCCACGGCACGCGGGGGGACAAGGCCGCGGCTGGGGGCTCTACGTCAAAGTCGCCGACACATTGCGCATCAGATCCACCCGGAGCACACCCGCGGCCGCCTGATGCTGCGCATCGCGCCAGCACGCAAACGGCCGCGGTAGCCGCCCGGCGGATCAGCGCTGGGATCGTCCGCCGCCGGACCGGCCGCCTTCGGGGCGGCTGCCGCCCTGTCGTCCGCCGACGAACTGCTGCTGGCGCTGGGCGCCTGACGTGCGCGCACGCGCATCGCGGTCGAGGCCGTCGTAGACGTCCCGGCGACCGGCCTGCCCCGCGCCGGGTGCCGAGGGCGCGTTGTCGCGGAAGCCCTGCTGCTGTCCGCCCGCTCGGGCCGGCTGGGTCGCAGGCGGCGGGTCCCGTCGCGCCTGTCCCGGCGCGCCGGCCGATGGTGGCTGCGCCCGGGCCGGGGAGGCGTTCGGGCGCTGGGGGTTGGTCCAGGACCCGTTCTCATAGTGCTGCCAGCCACCCGACTGCGAGCGCCGATAGACCTCGCCGTCGTGACCCACGAACGTGTTGTTCTGCCCGCGCACCACGGTCGTCGAGCCGCGCGGGCCGTCGGTGCGCACGGCACCGGTCCCCTCCGAGGTGACGACGCCGGCTGCACTGCCGCGGGCATTGGACACATAGCCACCGCGCGCCCAGTCGTCGCCGCGGACGACGACGCCGCGCCCCCAGCTGCCATACTGGTTCGTGCCCGTCACGCCGGCTGCGAAGACGCCGGTGCTCGGGTTGTAGCCCCGGCCGGCGCGCCAGGCGCCATTGGGACCGTAGCCCGCGGCGCCCTGAACCCAGCGGCCGGTCGACGGGTTGTACGCCGCGCCGACGGCGTAGCCGGCATTTGGCCCATAGACGGCGACGCCGCGACCGTAGGCGCCGGTCGCCGGATTGTAGACCGCGCCGGCGCCGATGCCGCCATAGGGTCCGTAGACGGCGCCGCCCCGGAAGTAGCTGTTCGTCACGGGGCTGTACCAGACGGCCGCCCCCCAGGTGTATGGCCGAGGATAGTAGATCGGGACCACCACCCCAGGCACCCAGTAGGGCGGATAGTAGTAGCCCGTCCCCCAGACGAGGATGCCCGAGTTGACGTAGCCGAACATGTAGCCTGCCGTGAAGCTGACGACGACGGCGCTCGGGGTGGCACTCTCGACCTTGACGTAGGTGACGTTGTGGACCGGCGCGCTCGGCGGGATCGTGTAGATCGCTGCCGGCACGCTGTCGGCCACCAGCCACGGGCCGGTCGCCGACGGGGCGGAGAACCACACGCCCTTTTCGCAGGCGTAGAAACTGGCGTCCGAGACGCGAATAACGGTCGTCGAGGCGTTGGGCGCGTAGTGCAACGACGTGCCGGCGATGGCCAGGAAGGCCGGCGTGCCGGTGTAGGTCACGTCGAGCTTCGCCTGGCTGCGCGCGATGGTCGCCCTGGTCGGGATCGCCGCGACCATGATCGCTTCCTTGGCCTCGGGCGTACCCGGCACCGAAGCGCGGATGCGCGCCTTGGGATGGCTGAGCGGCACGCGTGCGAAGTCCGACGGGAGGGAGGCCGTGGCGAACGACCACGGCCCGTCGAGTGAGTCCGCGCGATACCAGCGGCCGGCGACGAGGAAATAGTAGCGCCGCTCCGCGCGATGGAAGAACAGGTCGGCGCCGGTATTGGTGACCACCTGCAGGCCGGTTCCCGGGATGTCGGCCAGGGCCGGCTGGCCGCGGATGACGATCAGCTCGGCCGGGGTGGTGGTGACGTGGATCCTCGGCGCGCGGGCGTTCGGAACGGCGCGGGCCGGCAGCGCCGCGCGGACATCACGCCAGCTCTCGCCTTGCGGGAGGCGCTGGAATCCGCCCGGGACGGCCGTGGCGACCGACCAGGGGCCGGTGATATCGGCCGAGACCAGCCAGGTCTTGCCGTCGAGCAGGAAGTGCCGGGCGGTGGAGTTCTCGCGGAAGAGCGCCCAGTTGGTGTTTACGACATAGGCAAGGCCGGTCCCCTGAATGTCGGCGAAGACCGGTTCGCCGTCGAACATGACGAGCCGTGCGTCGGTCCGGCTGACGATGATCGGGGGCGCGTCATTGCGCACCGGGGCGTCGGGCAGCGGCGCTTGAGCCTGCGCGACCCCGTCCATCAGGCGGTCGAGCGAGATCGTCATCGCGCTGCTGGGCAGCAGCGCCTGAACGATCTTCGCGAGCTTCTCTCGCCGCTCCTGGTCGACGATGGAAAAGTTCGTGCGGATCGTCTCGATCCGCTCGAGGACCACCTGGCGACGTTCCAGGTCGACACGGGTGGCCGAGCGCAGCCAGACGGCGCCGGCAATCGGCGCCGTCTCGCCCGCGGGAACTACGTTGACCGCGACCCTGGCGACGAGTGTGCGCTGGTTCTCCCAGCTATCGACCTGTGGCTGGAAGTAGCGCAGCACATGACCCTCGGCCTTCAGTTCCCGTGGCCAGCCGGGATCCTGCGCCATGGCGTACCCGCCCCCGAGGATCAGGATGGTCGAGACCACAAGCAATCTTGCGAGGGTGGGAAACCAGCTCATGTGACGCTCTTTCGCCAGTCGAATGCAGCAATGCGCGGCCCGGTGCTTGGGTCGCGACTACGGGTTGATGTGCGCGATCTTCGTGCCCTGGATGCCCAGGCCGGCCATCAGTCCGCTCTGGTCGAAGAAGAATGCGTAGACGTCGCTGCGCACCGTGGTCGTCGTCATGCTCGCCGCCAGCCCTTCGTCGGCGACCACCACGCTGGGGCCGGTGCCGATCTCCCATCCGCGCGAGCGTTCAAGGTGGCGCACCGCGTCCGTCGTCATGAAGAAGAGCGCGTATCCGTAGGATTGGGCTCCTGCCTGCAGCCCGTAGGACAGGCCAACGGTCCTGTAGTAACCGGTGCTCTGGCCGTTCTTGCGCAGCGCACCGCGGCCGGCCTGACCGCCGACCATCAGCCCGGCCTTGACGATCCTGGGGAAGACCAGAATGGCCTTCGCCTGCTTGCCCAGCGCCCGCGCGCCGGGGGACTTCCGGTAGAGGTTGGCCAGCGCGGTGGTCACGTCGCGGTCGATGCGCTCGCTGGCCTCGCTGGCCAGGGCCGCGAGAGGGGTGGCGGCGACGGCGATCGAGGCGACGGCGGAACGAAGCAGGTCACGGCGTTTCATGGATTTACTCACCCCGTAAGGGAGGTTGCGCGATGCACGGGACCTTCGGGTCGCGTGCGCGGGTTGTCTGCTCCTGCGCGCTTCAGAACTTGAAGGTTGCGGCCAGGAAGGGACCGTGGAAGCCGAGGTCGAATTTTGCCCGGTCAGCCTCGTACTCGACTGCCAGGTAGCGGTACCCGAACCGCAGGTCGATCGAGGGCGTCACCGCATAGTCCACCGTTGCCAGCACTTGCCAGGCGAAGTCCGACCCCACGCCGAAGCCGCCGATGTCGCCATAGAGCGACAGGGCGAACTGGTCGCTCAGGCGCGCCCGGTAGCGGCCGGCCAGCACCGGGTCGACCCAGGTCGTCGTCTTGCTGGCGGACCCCCCGGCCAACGCGCCGGGGCTCAGCGAGAGCTTGGTCGACATCGACCAGACGCGCAGGCCGCCGCCGAAATCGAGGCTTTGCCCTGGCGTATCCATCGCGCGATAGGTGCCGATCGTGCTGCCGATCGTGTTCGTCAGGCGCGTCTCGCTCCCGCCGAACGCCGGGCCCTTCGTATCCGCGTCCGTCTCCAGCTTGAGATAGAGGATGTCGCCCAGCAGGCTGAAGCGGCCGTAGTTCGCCTCCGCCATGCCCATGAACGGCACGCCGCCCAGGTTGGACAGGATGTCGAGGAACTTCGCGTCGACGCTGGCGTCGATCGCCCCGCTCGGGTGCCGCCGGGACGGGACCGTGATGTCGCCTTTGACACCTGCGGCCCAGAGATACGGGGTGAGAGCGAAGGTCCAGCGGTCTGCGTTGGCCTCTTCTGCACGCGCGGATGCGGCGTATGCCGCGGTCACGAGAAGGGTGGCCGGCAACAAGGCTGAAAGGGTCCTGGACATCGAAGTCTCCTGCACCGCCGCGACGCGGTCCGTCGCGGTGCCGGCGCTCGCCTGATCGGTCGTTCTCGACTTGGGAAAGGGGTGGCCGGCGTGCGGCCGGCCACCCGGCATCGGATCCGTCAGCGCGAGCCCGGCGGCGGGAAGAACCAGCGCCCGTCCTTCAGCGGCAGGCTGCGGCCGTCGTCCTCGCCGACCTCTTCGTCGATGCGCGCGTTGAGCTTGGCATTGAGCGCCAGGATCAGTTCGCCATTGGCCCGGACGTCCATCGCGAGGTTGCGGACTTCGTCTGGGTCATTGTGCAGGTCGAACACTTCGAGATCATTGTCGCGCAGCAGCGCCTCGAGCGTCGTTGGCCGGTTGTGGCGCAGCGGGGCGAAGTATCGGCTGAAGCGATAGCGGCCGTCGAAGATGCTGCGCACGGCGCCCCGGTTGCCGAAGTCCGGCTGGGAGGACATCAGCGCCGCGGCCTTCTCCTGCGGTGGCGTGGTCGGCGACAGGATGACCGGAAGGATCCGGGCAGCCCACGGCGCATCGAGATAGGAGAACATGTTGAAGTTGAACAAGGCCGCCGGGCGTAGCGTATCCAGGTCCGCCTTCTCCGGCGCGGCGAGAAGGCGCGACATGTCGCGGCCCTTGAGACCGGCCGCTGCCCGGCCGGCGGCCTCGCTGGCGACACCCGTCAGCCCGATCAGTGTCGGCGCGATGTCGACCTGCGACGTGACGGCACGGCAGGTGCGCTCGCCCGGATAGGCCGGATGCAGGATCATCAGGGGCAGATGGTTCTGCTCCTTGTAGGCGGTGGCGCCTTTTCCCCGCATCTGGTGAGCGCCGGCGAGCTCGCCGTGGTCGGCGGTGACGACCACGATGGTGTTGCGGTCCAGACCGGTCGCCGCGAGGTCCTCGAGAATGCGCACGATGTGCGCGTCACTGTCGCGGATGCAGTTGTAGTGATAGTCCTGCAGCGCCTTCCACCGGCGATCCTCGTTGGGCCACTCGCCGAGCAGAATGTTCTGTGTCTCCTGATACATGCGGTGCGCCCGCGGGCGCCCCGGCGCGTCGAGCGCCTGGTTCCGTGTCGCCGGCAGCGGGACGTTCCATTCGGCGCGATAAAGCTCGTCGTCCGGCGCCGGCGCGATCGGCATGGCCGACTTGGCGGACTGCACCTTCTGTCCCGGCTGGTCCGAGTCGAAGTACATGACGTCGTGCGGGTTCACGAGATTGACGGCCAGGAACCAGGGCGTGCGGCGGGCGGCGAGCTGCTGCCCCTTGGTGCGCAGCCATGCCGACGTCACTGCCGTTGTGACCCCATCGTAGATGTAGCCGCCGTGCCCGCCGTCGACGAGGTCGCCGAGGCCGACATAGTCCTCGAACCCGTAGGACTTGATCGTGGAGGAGTAGTCGGCGAGTGGCACGTCCACGGGCTGATGGGCGCGATCCAGGTTGAAGCTGAGATGCCATTTACCCTGATAGGCGGCATGGTAGCCGAGCTGCTGCAACCGCTTTCCGATGGTCGTCACCTCGGTCGACATATTGCGTTGCCACGGGGCGTCGAGATTGTCGAACACCCCGGTCTGCTGGATATGTTGGCCGGTATAGAGGACCGATCGCGCCGACGAGCAGACGCACGAGGCGAGCTGATAGTTGGTGAAGGTGGTGCCGCGCTTCTTCACGTGCTCGCGGCCGGGAACCGGGAATGGCCACGATTCCATGAAGTGTTCCTGGTCGACCAGGATGAAGAGAATATTGTAGCCTGGCGGCGGCGCGGCAGGCGCCTGGGCCGGTGACGGCGGGGCGCGCAAGGTGGCCGCCTGGGCCGTCGGCGAACCGAGGCCCGGCAACAGGGCGGGTGCGAGCGATGCTGCTGCCGCGCTCAACAATACCGTACGCCGCGACGGACCGCGGTCTTCGTTTCTTGCGTCGCTCATCCGGTCTCTCCTCGCGTCTTGGCCAGAAACTTGCCGCCGACGGTCGCGGATCGGATCACTTCGATCCCGCAAGACGCATCGACAACAAAGCCCTGCCGCCGGCGAACTATTCCGCTCGTCGGCGAGCTCTTGGCCTGATCCTGTCTTGGGGGGCGGACCCGGGATATCCGATTTCCGCAAGAGCAGCGACGCTGTTCGCGTTCCGCGCGAGTGCCGTTGGCAACGGTGGGGTCGGTGGGATTGGTGCGGGACCGCGGCCGAGGATCGACGGCCGGGGCGGCGAGATCAGCGGCGCGCGCGCGCCAGCGTTTCCGACGGACGTTCGCCGAACAGCCCGGCGTACTGCTCGGAAAATCTTCCGAGATGGAAGAAGCCCATCGCCATCGCCGCCTTCGTGACGCTGGTGTCGTCGCCGGGTCGCGCGAGAAGCCTGCGCACCCGGTTGAGCCGCATGACCGTCATGTACGTCTTCGGTCCAACGCCCAGGCAATACTGGAAGGCGTCCTCAAGCGTTCGCAGCGGGACATCCAGCGATTCGCACAGCTCCGAGACCGTTTTGGGAGGGTCCTCGCTGGAGCAGACGAGATCCTCGGCCCTGCGAACGATCCGCCGACGCGACGACCAGCCGCGGACCGGCTCCGGCCGGCCGATGGCCAGCAGCAGCGCATCGATGATCAGCTGGTCGAAATGCGGATGCTGTTCGGGAATTCCGCCTACGCCGGGCGAGTGGCCGGGTTCGTCCCGCGCCCCGGGCAGGAACTGCCGCGCGAGGGCGACGATCCTCTCGTTCACGGACGGAAACACCTGGCCGCGCCGCAGCATCTGCGACATGCGCTGGCCGAACAATACGTCGGCGAGCTGGTCGACGCGCCCCGCTTCGGCCGCGATCGTCAGGAAATGCGCCGAGACCGGAAGCTTGAAGCCGATGCCTTCGTGGGGGTGGCGAACCGTCAGGGTGTCGCGATCGATGCCCTGATGGTTGATCAGCATCGGCCCCTCGCCGGCGACCAGCACGCCGAACGTATAGGCGTCGGGCGGGACGAAGCCGCTGCCGACAAACGACCGGATGTGCCGGTGGCGCACCATCTGCACCCGCCCGTTCGCCACCCCGTCGAGGGCGACCGAGAAGCGTCCGCCGGAAAGCTGATTGTACTCGACCGCCCAGCCGATCGACAGGAGATGCGCCGTCAGTTCGTCGACATCGGGCGTGACCACGTGCCCAGACGGCAGCCGTGGAACGTCGTCGTCCGATCTCGTCGAGGGTTGTGCTGGCTGGTCGAGCATCCGGGACGAACGACATTGAGGCTGTCG
The DNA here is from genome assembly GCF_006738645.1 of Stella humosa. Taxonomy (GTDB): domain Bacteria; phylum Pseudomonadota; class Alphaproteobacteria; order ATCC43930; family Allostellaceae; genus Allostella; species Allostella humosa. The sequence continues at coordinate 2,211,161 of NZ_AP019700.1, forward strand.
GCATTAAGCCGAAGTCGCTTGTCGTCGTCCAGTCGGATGCGCCGGTGCGCCAGCGGCGAAGAAGCTTGTCAGGTCATTGTTCCGGTCCTCTTGAGCCGTGTCGGATCGCAGGGCGCCGTTACTTCGGCTGCAGGAAGGGCAGCGTCTTGTGCCAGTGATCGCCGCGCAAGGCCTTCTCGTAGCCGTAGTTGAAGAGGGCACCCATGAAGGCCGGGTCGAAGTCTCCGGCGCGCGGGGCCGAGAAATCCTCGCCGATATAGGCAAGATTGAAGTCCACGCCGTCGCGGTTGGTGGTGTTCCAGATGCGGACCAGGTCGTTGATGCCGGACATGTGGATCATCGTTGCGATGGCTCTTCCGGCGATGGTGAGGGTCGAGCGCTCCACGACGTTCCATTCCGGGTCCAGGCGCCCGTTTCGGATGAGATACGCGTGGCGCTCGCGGACGACGTTGTTCTGGCGCGACAACTCGCCGAGACGGATCGTCGGCGGATAGAGGAACATCTGGGCGATCGCGCCGCCATCGACGTGCATTTCCTGGTAGGGCCGGCCGTCGACATCGACGTCGATCATGACCGGCGGGAAGGCGGCCGGGATCGCGGAGGAGGCGAGCAGAATCCGGCGGAAGAGCTCCAGCCTGCCGGGGTGCTTGCTCGCGGCGATGGCGCCCATGTTCCAGATGACCGGCCGCTGCGCATCGAGGTTGGTCGTGCCGATCAGCAGCAGGCGACCCTTCTGATGCTCGCGGGCGATCGCCGTCAGCATGTCCTCGTTGATGTGCTTGGAAATGACGGCGAACAGCGGCGAAGTGTCCGACAACGCGTCGTCGAAGATGGCCGCGGTCAGCCCGCGGTCGAGAAAGACATCCTTCTTCGAGATGGTAGTGTAGACCTCCTTCAGCGTCGCATCGTAGGAAGGGCCGAGGAAGGCGAGGGGAGCGACCAGCGAACCGGTGCTGACGCCCGTGACGATCTTGAACTCGGGCCGGGTGCCGGTGGCGGTCCATCCGACCAGGAGGCCCGCGCTGAAGGCGCCGTGGTCGCCGCCGCCGGAAATCGCCAGGAAGTTGGCAGGCGGAAGCGGCCGCCCGGTCCCGGCGATGCCGAGCGCGTCGATCTCGCGCTCGACGGATCGCTGTCCCTCGCGTGCCATCGCCACCGCCTCGGTGTCGACGAAGTAGCGGACATCGGGAATTCCGAACGGGACGGCCTTGGCCGTCTCGGTCAGCGGCACCGGAGCGAGCCGTACCGGGGTCGAGCAGCCCGGCAGGGCCAGAGCGGAGAGGGCGAGTGCGGCGACGAGGAACCGTCGCGTGCATGCAGGGCCGCCGATCGCTCTGCTGTCCTCGTACGTCGATATTTCGCTGTTCACGTCGCTTCCTCTTCGGTCGGTGGTCGACGGCCGGGCGGGCCGGCCGTCGACGATGGCTAAGTGCGCTGGTGTCGTTGCAGGGCGTCCGCGACGGGCTCGCTTCAATCCGCGAGGGGCAGCCGCTCGCCGCTGCGCGGATGAATGGAATAGCCCCGACGCTCGATCTCGGCCCGGCTGCGTGCCGAGAGATCACCCGTCACCCACACCTCGCCGCCTGCGGCCGCGCCGTCGTGATGCCCGGCCTGACCGCGACCGGCGGACACGGGCAGTCGCGCGACGAACCGGGAGGTGAGCTCCGACCAGAGCACGTGGTCAAACGGCGCCAGCACCACTGCCTGGCCGCCGGGCAGCACGCCGACCGGGAAGCCCCAGTCCGTCGAGATCCGGGCCAGCGGGCGGACCGTGCGGTGATAGGCGGCCATCATCTCGGCGAGCCTCTGGAACAGATGGGCGCCGCCCTCCGTCTCCACGGTCAGGGCGGCATCCAACAGCCGTCGGCGGTCCGCTACCCCTCCCATCGCCTCGAGCGACGTGACGATCAGGTACTGGTGCCGGGGCGAGTAGCTGCGATGGGCGAGAAAGCGGTCGACCAGATCCTTGGGCATGCCCATCCCGGCCAGCGCCTTGCGCGACCGCCGGGAGATCTCTGCGGGCGGCTCGGCGGCGACCACCGTCTTCGCCTGCTCCAGCGTACGGGCATAGCCGGCGACCTGCAGCACGACCGCGCCCGTCGCCATGGAGACGGCGCTAAGCGAGAGGTTGCCGGCGGCCGAGGCCCACGCGATGGAATTCAGCTCCTTCTGCAGAGCCTCGTTGGTCGAGTAGACATCGACATCGAGCTTGCGGGCGAGGTCGCGCTTGAACGACGAGACGGCGAGAATGGCTGCTGCCGATCCGTCCTCATACTGGGACCGGCGCCCACGGCGCAGTTGTTCCCCCACTCGGCCGAATATCTCCGCCGTCGCTTCCGGGATGCCGCTGAGGGTCCCGGCGGGATCCTCGATCAGGCTGCGCGCACCACGGACCGGTCCGGCGAGGGCGTTCTTCGTGGCCTCGACGAAGGCATCGCTCTTCTTGATGCGGCGCAGCTCCGCGATCGCCGCGAACTCGCGGACGAGCGAGCGCAGGGGCGCGTTGCCGTAGACGATGTGGTCGCCGAACTCGCTGCGCACGCGGTATTCGGGCATCAACGAATAGACGTGGACGGTCGGGTCGACGGTGTGGTGCGGACCGCGGATCATGGCCGCCGGCAGCACGTCCTCGGCGCGCAGGACCGCCGGCGGCTCCAGGCTGTCGGCACCCTGAGCCAGGGAGCTGCCGGCGAGGCCAACGGCTGCCGGCAAGAGCGACACGGCGAGCGCGACGCGAATCAAGGTCGAACGGCGCGATATTGCCTGCATTTAGTCACCTGCCTGAGTGCTTGGCCAACCCTCGCGATTCGCCGCTTGCGGGCCGCAGGCATTAGCCTCTGCCGCGTCGCTGAACGCCGGGCGGAGGAGTGACTGCGGACCGTGGGGTTCGACCACGTGTCTTCGGCCGACACGTTTCTACTCAGGGCCGCAAAGGGGATATCCGATTTCCGCAAATGCGACGGCAGAGAGGCACGCCCCGCTCAGCGGGTGACGCAGCCCGATCGCTCGCAAGCTCCAGGCGGCGCAAGACAAGAGGACGCCAGTCGGCGAAGAGGCGGTCGTCCTGCGGCTACGCCCATCTGTCCGTCGATTGCGACGAGGTCGACAACGACGAGATCCGGCTCCGCGGCCCAAGGCCGCGCTCTCCAAGGTAGCCTCGACGGGTGCTCTTCCGGCACCCGAGGAACTGGTACACAGCTTTGTATGGGAGTGGTGTCCCCGGCGAGATTCGAACTCACGACCCCAGGATTAGGAATCCTGTGCTCTATCCTGCTGAGCTACGGGGACTGGCCGCCGGCACCATAGCAAAAGCGGGGTAGTGTCCGGAAGATGGCGCGAGGCGGCCGGTGTCGGCTAGGATCGGCTGGATGAATCCCGCATCCGATGCCCCTGCCAAGCCCGGAATCCCGTTCGGCGGGGAGGCGTTCGACCTGCCGGCCGTGGCTGGGCCGACCCGCAGCTACATCATCGCGTCGACGCCGCGCAGCGGGTCGACGCTGCTGTGCGACCTGCTGCTGGCGACGGGGCGGCTGGGGGTGCCGACCGAGTATTTCAATGCCAAGGACACGGTGAAGGCCATGGCGGCGCGCCTCGGTCTGCCCCATCCGCCGCCGACCGATGACTACCTGCGGGCGGTGCGGCAGCGGCGGACGTCGGCCAACGGCGTCTTTGGCGCCAAGTTGCATTTTCACCAGGCGGCCGAACGGTTGCCGCATCCGGTCTTTCGCCGGTTCCTGGCCGAAAGCCGCTTCGTGTGGCTGCGCCGGCGCGACCTGCTGGCGCAGTCGATCTCGCTGGCGCTGGCCTGGCAGACCGATCGCTGGTTCGTGCCGGCCGACGGTGCCGCCGCCGCGGAACCCCCGAAGGACGAGCCGCCGATCAGCTACGCCGCGCTGACCCGGGCGATGTCCCTGATCCAGGGCGAGAATGCCTATTGGGGCTTTTTCTTCCAGGCCAACCGCATCGAGCCGCTGCTGATCGACTACGAGGCCATGCTCGACCGGCCGGCGGCGGCCGTCTCGGCGGTCCTGACGCTGGTCGGCGAAACGCCGGAGCACGAGGTCCGGCTGGACGGCGCCCGCTTCGGCCGGCAGGCCGACCAGCGCAATGCCCGTGTGCGGGCGGAGATCATGAATAACCTGCGCGTGCGTCCGCGGTCCCCGGCCGCGCCGGCTGCGCCGGCACCGGCGGAGGGGTGATGCGGCGGCCGGGATTGCGCTAAGGTCGGGGCAAGACCCCCACCCAAGAACCATCCGGAGGAACATGATGTCGGTGCAAGGCGAGCGGGCCGCGGCGGTTGCCGCGACCGTCGCGCGGGTGCGCGCAATCGAGGCGACCCAGGGGACCGGGCCGGATGCCCTCCAGGCGATCGCCGCCGAGGTGACGGCCCTGGCATCGCAGACGGCCCTGTTCCCGCCGGCGCACTTCCCGGTCGCGGCCGGGCGCGGCACCATCTATCGCCTGTCGGAGGATGCCGACCACCGGTTCGCGCTCTACGCCTCGGCCGGCGTGCCGGGCAAGGCCCAGCCGCCGCACGACCACACGGCCTGGGCCGCCATCAGCGGCGTCTATGGCGAGGAGCGCAACACCTTCTGGAAGCGCACCGACGACGGCGCCGTGGCCGGCCGGGCGACGCTGGAGGAGACGGGAGCGCGCACCGTGCGCCGCGGCAACGCCGTGTCGTTCGGCCCGGCCGACATCCATTCGATCCATGTCGAGGGCAAGGTTCCCTCGCTGCACCTGCATATGTACGGGATGAGCCTGGAACACCTGCCGCACCGCCAGGTGTTCGAGCCGGTGTCGGGCACCAGCGCCACCTTCCCGCCGCCCGCCATCGTCAAGGCGCCGCTGGTCGAGGCGGCCGAACTGAAGGCGATGCTGAGCGACGGCGGCGAACTGGCCCTGGTCGACGTGCGCGAGGAGGGGCCGTTCAGCGACGGCCACCTGCTGTTCGCCATCTCGGTCCCGCTCAGCCGGTTCGAGCCGCGGATCGCCGGCGTCGTGCCACGCCGGACGACGCGCATCGTCCTGGTCGATGCCGACGAGACGCTGGCCCATCGTGCCGCCGCCAAGCTGCAGGTGGCCGGGTATCGCGACGTGTCGGTCCTGGCGGGCGGGCAGGGGTCGTGGGCGGCCGCCGGCTACGAGATCTTCTCGGGCGTCAACGTGCCGAGCAAGGCCTTCGGCGAGATCGTGGAGCATGCCTGCGAGACGCCACGCATGGAGGCATCCGAGGTCAAGCGGCTGATGGATGCCGGCACCGACATGGTCGTGCTGGATAGCCGGCCGTGGCCCGAATACGTGAACATCAGCATCCCGACCGGCATCGACTGCCCAGGGGCCGAGCTAGTCTATCGCGTGCAGGACATCGTCAAGTCCCCCGACACGCTGGTGGTGGTGAACTGCGCCGGGCGCACCCGCAGCATCATCGGCGCGCAGTCGCTGATCAATGCCGGCCTGCCCAACCGGGTCGTCGCGCTGAAGAACGGGACCATGGGCTGGCACCTGGCCGGCCTGCAGGTCGATCGCGGCGCCGGCCGCATGGCCCCGGCCCCCAGTGCGGAGGCCGTCGCCTGGGCCAAGGCGCGGGCGGACGAGGTCGGCCGGCGGGCCGGCGTGCCCGTGATCGACGAGGCGAAGCTGGCCGAGTGGCGGGCCGACGCCGGCCGCACCACCTTCCTCTTCGACGTGCGCACGCCCGAGGAGTTCGAGGCCGGGCACTGGGCGGATTGCCGCCACGCGCCGGGCGGCCAGCTCGTGCAGGCGACCGATACCTATGCCGGCGTCCGCGGCGCCCGCATCGTGCTGGTCGACAATGACGGCGTGCGGGCGACGATGACGGCGTCGTGGCTGATCCAGATGGGCTGGGACGCGGCCGTGCTGGGCGACGGCCTGGCCGGCCGTACCCTGGTCCCGGGTCCGGCCCCGGTCGAGATCCTGGGCGGCTTGCCGGACGTGCGCCAGGTCGAGCCGGCGGAACTGGAGCGCCTGCTGGCGGCGGGCGAGGCGGTCGTCGTCGACATCGACACCAGCCTGCGCTATCGCGCCGGCCACGTGCCCGGCGCCTGGTTCGCCGTGCGCTCGCAGTTCGCGACGTCCCTGCCGAAGCTGCCGGCGGCACCGCTGTTGGTCATCACCTCGGCGGACGGGCAGTTCGCGAGCCTGGCCGCGCCCGAGGCCGCCCGCATCCTGGGCCGGCGGGCGGCCGTCCTGGCCGGCGGCACCCGCGGCTGGCAGGCGGCGGGTCTGCCGCTGACCAAGGGCTTCGAGCACCTGGCCGACGAGCCCAACGACGTCTGGTATCGCCCCTACGACCGCGATACCGGGATCGAGGAGGCCATGCACCAGTACCTGACCTGGGAGGTCGACCTGGTCGGCCAGCTCGAGCGCGACGGCGACGCGCGCTTCCGCGTCCTGGCCCCCGCCTGATCGTCGCCAGCACAGCACCCGCGACCCCTTACCCCCACCGGTTCGGCAACACCCCACCTCGCAGAACGAAGGGTCCGATCATGGACAAGGAACACCAGGGCATGATGCGCAAGGATACGCTGCTGACCCATCTCGGCAGCCATCCGCGGGACAATCACGGGGCGGTCAACCCGCCCGTCTACCATGCCTCCACCATCACCTTCCCGACGGTGGCCGCGCGCGATGCCGCGCGGGCCAAGAAGTTCGAGGGCGTGACCTACGGCCGCTCCGGCACCCCCACCACCTTCGCGCTGGAGGAGGCGCTGGCCGGGATCGAGGGCGGCCATCGCGCCATGCTGGTCTCGTCTGGCCTGGCCGCGATCTCGGTCGCCATGCTGGCCTTCGTGTCGGCCGGCGACCATGTGCTGGTGGCCGATACGGTCTATGGCCCGTGCCGCATCTTTTGCGACCGGGTGCTGAAGCGGTTCGGGGTGGAGGTGACCTTCTATGATCCGCTGATCGGCGCCGGCATCGCAGAGCTGATCCGGCCCAACACCAAGGTCGTCTACTGCGAAAGCCCGGGCTCGCTCACCTTCGAGATCCAGGACATCCCGGCGATCGCGGCCGCCGCCCATGCGCGTGGCGTGAAGGTGCTGCACGACAACACCTGGGGCACGCCCTACTTCTTTCCGTCCTTCAAGCATGGCGTCGATGTCTCGATCCATGCCGCGACCAAGTACATCGTCGGCCATTCCGACGCGATGCTGGGCGCCATCGTCACCAACGAGGAATGCTTCCTGCCGGTGCGCCAGTCGATGGCCGAGCTCGGCTACTGCGCCGGGCCGGACGACATCTATTTCGGCCTGCGCGGCCTGCGCACCATGGCCGTCCGCCTGCGCCAGCACCAGGAGAGTGCGACCAAGATCGCGACCTGGCTGCAGGGCCGCCCGGAAGTGGCCCAGGTGCTGTACCCGGCCCTGCCGGGCGCCCCCGGGCACGAGCTGTGGAAGCGCGATTTCCTCGGTGCCTGCGGCCTCTTCTCGATCATCCTGCATCCGGCGGCCAAGCCCGGCGTGGACGCGATGCTGGACGGCATGCGGCTCTTCGCCATGGGGGCGAGCTGGGGCGGATTCGAGAGCCTGATCCTGCCGTCCCATCCCGAGGACCTGCGCACGGCCACCCGCTGGGCCGGCGCCGGCCCGGTCATGCGCCTGCATATCGGGCTGGAGGACCCGGCCGACCTGATGGCCGACCTGTCGGACGGCTTCGACCGCATGCGCCTTACCAACCAGGCCGTGGCGGCCGAGTAGACGCCGGTCAGCGCGTGTCCCGCTCCGCCAGTTGCGGGCGGGACACCGCTTCGCCCCAGGCCTGTTCGACCGAGACGTATTCGGCCGGCGGGCCGCCGGCGTCGGCGATCTCGCGCAGCAGCTTCTGCAGGATGGCGCGCGGGAAGGCCTGGGCCTCCGTCGCCACGATCAGGAAGCTGTTGGTGCCGCCCACCACGTTCTCGCGATAATACTCGTCGAGCGGCGGCTCGGGCGGCCAGGTCCAGGCCGGCTTGGGCCGCATGATCGCCAGGCCGTTGATCGTCACGCCATCGGCGATCGCCTCGTCGCGGGCGGCGGCCGGCGCGCGGCCGTGGTTGTTGACGCCATCCCCCGACACGTCGATCACCTTGCGCGTGCCCTCATAGGCGTTGGCCCCGATCAGGATGACGCCGGCATCGATGGCGGCCCCGATCGCGGTCCAGCTCTGCGACACGCGCGGCTGGGCCGACAGGCGGGCGGCAAAGCCGTCGGCCGCCTCCTTGCCGTCGATCAGCGACCAGCCGACGACGACGCGCTGGTACTCGGCCGCCGACCATTCCAGATAGGTGACGGCGATGCTGCCGTTGCGGCCCGAGCGGATGGCATCGACGATGCGCTGGTCGCGAAAGGCCTGGGCATAGCCTTCGCGCTGCAACTTGCCGTCCGTCTCGTCGATCGAATGGGATACGTCGACCGCCAGTACCAGCTCCAGGTCGACCGGCACCCCGTCCGCCAGCGCCGGGCCCGCCAGCAGGACCGCCAGCAGCAAGGGCAGGAGGGACGCCCGCCGCATGCGCGTCAGCCGCCGTCGCGGCTGGGTGGGGGCGCGCCCGGCCGGTCGGCGATCTCCTTCAGCAGCTTGTTCAGCACGGCCTCGCCGAACGCCTCGAAATCCTCGGCGACGACCAGAAAGGCGCCCGGCCCGCCGATCACGTTCTCGCGGTACCAGGCATCCAGTTCCCGGTCGGGCGGGCGGCCGAAATTGGTGCGGTCGTTGATGATGGCCAGGCCGTTGACGGTGATCCCCTTGGCAACCGCGTCGTCGCGGGCGGCCGCCGCAGGCCGCCCGGAATTGTTGCGCCCGTCGCCCGAGACGTCGATCACCTGGCGGGTGCCCTCGAAGGTCTGGCCGAACAGCGGCACCGCGAAGTCGATGGCGCCCGACACCGAGGTCCAGCCCCAGGACTGCCGCGGCGACGCCTCGAGCTGGTCGGCGAAGGCGCGTGCGCTGGCGGCATCCTTGATCAGGGTCCAGCCGATGATGTGGCGCTGGAAATCGACCGCCGCCCATTCGACGTAGGTGACGCCGATGCGGCCGAGCGGGCCGTTGCCGATGGTGCGGATGACACGCTGGTTGCGAAAGGCCTCGACATAGCCCTGGCGTTGCAGCTGCGCCTCGACCTCGTCGATCGAGCGCGAGACGTCGACCGCCAGCACCAGTTCCACGTCGACGGGTTCCAGCGCCGCCGCCGGCAGGCCGGCTACGGTCAGGACGGCAGCCAGAATCGCTCGCTGCATTGCACCCATGGACGAAGACTAGCGCGTTGCCGGTCGTCCGTCGCCTGCCGTCTTGGCGTGGCGCCGGGCCTTGGCCTCGCGCCACGCGATATAGACGGTGGAGGTGAAGATGACCGTGCCGCCGACCCAGGTCCACAGGTCCGGCACCTCGCCGAAGAGCGTGAAACCCAGGGCCGTCGCCCAGATCAGCTTCAGGAAATCGAACGGGAGCACGACCGTCGTGTCGGCCTCCCGGAAGGACTGGGCCAGCGCCACCTGGCCTATTGTGCCCAGGGTCGAGATGCCGAAGAGGATGAGGAACTGCCAGGCGCTTGGCCAAGTCCAGAAGGGCAGGGCCGCCAGCAGCGCCAGCGGCGACATCACGAGCGCCATGTAGAGGGTGATGGTGATGCTGGAATCGGTGCGCGACTGCACCTTGATGATCAGCATCGCCATCGCCCACAGCGCCGACGAGGTGAGTGCCAGCAAGGGGCCGGTGCCGACCTCCACCAGCCCGGGCCGCAGGATGACGAGCGCACCCAGGAACCCCGCCCCGATCGCCAGCCAGCGCCGCAGCCGCACGCGCTCGCCCAGGAACAGAATGGCCCCCAGCGTGGCGAACAGGGGTGCCGTGAAGGACAACGCCGTCACCTGTGCCAGGGGCGTGATCGACAGCGCCACGAAGTTGCACAGCATCGACACGGTGTTGATCGTGCCGCGAAACAGGTGGACGCTGGGCTTGGTCGATTTCCAGGCGCGCGACCCCATGCGCAGGACCCAGGGCGCCAGCACCACCAGCCCGAACGAGGTGCGGAAGAAGGCGACGACGAACGGGTGCAGTTCGCCCGTCATGTGGCGGATGCCGGCCTGCATCAGCATGAAGGCCACGGTCGCCACCAGCATGCAGAGGATGCCGCGGGCAACCGACGGCGGCCGTGCGCCGGCCCGCGTTGGGGTACTCTGGGGGGAATCTGCCATGAACTGCGCCAAGCCTAGCACCCAGCCGCCGGAGATGTCGCGCCGATGACGGTCCTGCCGATCCTTCGCTATCCCGACGCGCGCCTGCGCCTGCCCTGCCAGCCGGTCGCGGTCTTCGACGATGCCCTGCGGCGGCTGGCCCAGGACCTGGTCGAGACGATGCGCGCGGCGCCCGGCATCGGCATCACCGCGGGCCATGTCGGGGTGGCGCTGCGTCTTGTCGCGATCGAGCTCGAACCGGCTGGCGGCCCGTGCTTCTACGTCAACCCGGTCGTGGAATGGGCATCGGACGAGCGCGCCCGCCACATGGAGGGTAGCGTGTCGATGCCCGGTGTTTCGGACGAGGTGGAGCGGCCCGCCCGGGTGCGCGTGCGCTTTCAGGACCTGGACGGGCAGATGCAGTCGGAGGAAGCCCACGGGCTGGCCGCGGTCTGCCTGCAGCACGAGATCGACCAACTCGACGGCGTCTTCTGGCTCCAGCGCCTGTCGCGCCTGAAGCGCGACCGGCTGGTGCGGCGGTTCGAGAAGCGGGGCGACCCGGCAAATCTGGTCTAGCGCCACGACCGCCGCTAGAGTGCCGTCCGACCCTTCCACCACGCCCGAGCTTTCGTTCACATCATGGAATCCCTCGACTGCGTCGTGATCGGCGCCGGTGTCGTCGGCCTTGCCGTCGCGCGCGCCCTGGCCGAGGCCGGGCGCGAGGTTGTCGTCCTCGACCGCGCCGAAGCGATCGGCACTGAAACCAGCTCGCGCAACAGCGAGGTCATCCATGCCGGCATCTATTATCCAACCGGCAGCCTGAAGGCGCTGCTCTGCGTCGAGGGCAAGCACCGGCTCTATGCCTATTGCCGCGAGCGGGGCGTGCCCTTCACCGACTGCGGCAAGCTGATCGTGGCGACCGACGACAGCCAGGTGCCCTACCTGCATGCCCTCCAGGCCAAGGCGGTCGCCAACGGCGTGCCCGACCTGGTGATGATGACCCCGGCCGAGGTCAGCCGGATGGAGCCGGCGGTGCGCTGCACGGCAGCACTCTTCTCGCCCTCGACCGGCGTGATCGACAGCCACTCCTTCATGCTGGCGCTCCAGGGCGACGCCGAGGCGGCCGGCGCGATGATCGCCTTCCATACGCCCGTCCTGGGCGGCCGGGTCGACGGCGACGCCATCATCCTGGAAGCCGGTGGCGAGGAGCCGATGACGGTGCGCTGCCGGGCGGTCGTCAACTCGGCCGGCCTGCACGCGCCCAGCGTGGCCGCCGCCATCGCCGGCGTGCCGAGCCAGAGCGTGCCGCCGCAGCTCTATGCCAAGGGCAACTATTTCTCGCTGCTCGGCCGGCAGCCCTTCGGCCGCCTCATCTATCCCATTCCCGACAAGCACGGGCTGGGGGTCCATGTCACCATCGACCTCGGCCGGCAGGCGCGCTTCGGGCCGGACGTCGAATGGATCGACGAGATCGACTATGACGTCGACCCGCGGCGCTGCGAGGGCTTCTATGCCGCCGTCCGGACCTATTGGCCGGACCTGCCGGATGGCGCGCTGGCGCCCGCCTACAGCGGCATCCGGCCCAAGATCTCCGGGCCCGACCAGCCGGCGGCCGACTATCGCATCGACGGGCCGGAGGTGCATGGCGTGCCGGGCTTGGTCAATCTCTTCGGCATCGAATCGCCGGGCCTCACCGCTGCGCTGGCCATTGCCGACCGGGTGCGCGACCTACTGCCGCCGCGATGACGCTGGTCATCGTCCTGTTCCTGATCGGGGCGGGGCTGGCCGGCTTCGTGTCGGGCCTGGTCGGCTTCGCCTTCGCGCTGGTGGCGGCCCCCGTGTGGCTGCGCGTGCTGGATCCGCTGGAAGTGATCGGGCTCGTCGTCTGCTTCGGCGTGCTGACCCAGGGCTATGCCTTGTGGAACATGCGCCGCGAACTGGACCTGGCACCGTCGCTGCCCTTCATCGCCGGCGGGCTGCTGGGCGTGCCGCTCGGGGTGTGGATCGTGCGCTCGCTCGACCCGCATTCCTTCCAGTTCGCCGTCGGCATCTTCATGATCCTCTATACGGGCTACCTGCTGGCCAGGCCCGAGGTCGGGCGCATCCGCGGCGGCGGGCGGCCCGCCGATGCCGCCATCGGCTTCGTCAGCGGAGTGATGGGCGGCATGACCGGCTTCAGCGGCCCGATCGTCACGCTCTGGTGCGCGCTCCGCCCCTGGGGCAAGTACGAGCAGCGGCAGGCCTACCAGCCCTACCTGCTGGTCATGCATGTGACGACGATCGTCTCGTTGGCCGTGGCCGGCACCCTGACCCGGCAGACGGGCGAGCTGTTCCTGATCGGCACGCCGCTGGTGGTGGCGGGCCTTTGGGCGGGCTTCCGCCTCTACAGCCGGATCGACGACCAGGCCTATCGCCGGATCGTGCTGTGGCTGCTGCTGGCCTCCGGATTCTCTCTGCTGTGGTGAAGGAATCTCCGACATGGCCGTGATGGCGACGGATGCCCTGGTCGAGCTGGCGACGGCGGTGCTGGTCGCGGCCGGCACCGAACCTGGCAATGCGGCCGTGGTGGCCGACGCGTTGGTGGCGGCCGACGCCGACCAGATCGCCTCGCACGGGGTGGCCCGGCTGCCGGCCTATGCCGACCAGGTGCGGTCAGGCAAGGTCGATGGCCACGCCCGGCCGCGGCTGGAACAGACCGCCGCCGCCACGTTGCGCGTGGATGCCGCGGACGGCTTTGCCTTCCCGGCCGTGCGGCTGGGGCTGGACCGGGCGATCGCCCTGGCGCCGCAGACCGGCATTGTCGCGGTCGGCGTCCATCGCTCGCATCATTTCGGGGTGGCCGGCCACCATGTCGAGCGGCTGGCGGCGGCGGGGTTGGTCGGGCTGGCCTTCACCAATTCGCCGGCCGCCCTGGCGCCCTGGGGCGGAAACCGGCCGATCTATGGCACCAACCCGATCGCGTTCGCCTGTCCCCGCCGCGGGCAGGGGCCGCTCGTGGTCGACCTGTCGCTGTCGAAGGTGGCGCGCGGCCGCATCATGGTGGCGGCCCAGAAGGGCGAGGCGATCCCCGAAGGCTGGGCGGTGGACGGGCAGGGGCGGCCGACCACCGATGCCAAGGCGGCGCTGGCGGGCACGATGCTGCCGCTGGGCGATGCCAAGGGCGCGGCGCTGGCCCTGATGGTGGAACTGCTGGCGGCCGGGCTGACGGGCGGAAACTATGGCTTCGAGGCCGGGTCGTTCTTCACGGCGGACGGCAGCAAGCCCCGCATCGGCCATCTCTTCATCGCCATCCACCCGCCGGCCCTGGCCGGCGACGGGTTTCTCGATCGGGTCGCCATCCTGCTCGACGCGGCGACGGGGCAGGACGGGGTGCGGCTGCCGGGGGACCGGCGGCTGGCGGCCCGCACGCAAGCCGCGGCCGGCGGCGTGTCCGTGCCCGATGCCCTCCTGGCCGACCTGCGTGCCCGGGCAGGATAGCCCGGGCGGCGACGCCCTCAGATTTCGCCGCGGTTGCCGGAGTCGGTACGCCGCGCGGCGTTGAACTTGCCGATATTGCCGATCAGCTGTTCCAGGAAGCCCAGCTCCTTGCCGACGGACGGGGTCTGGCGGGCTACCAGTTCCACCGACTTGCTGTCGCGCAGGTCGAACTGCCGGACGCCGGCGACGACGCCCGACGTGTCGAAGTCGATCGCGACCGACTCTTGCGATTCCGTCGAAGGGGCGAAGAAGGCGACCTGGGAGGTCCGCCGGCTGACATAGTACCAGCTGCGATCGTTGAAGGTGGAGAGCGTCGACGGCGTGCCCAGGATGCGCTGCACCTCGTCCTTGGTGGTGGCACCGGGGCGGATCTCGTTCAGCTTCTCGGATGCGATCAGATTGCCATGCTGCTGCACGATCGGCGAGCAGGCGGCACCGAACAGGCCGGCGCAGACGGCTGCGGCGAGAATTTTCGTGGGCACGGTCATCTTGCGGCCTCTCCGGAAAACGGGCATGGCGGGTGCGGCAATGGCGGCCGGTTGACCCGACAGCGCCCCCTTACCATGCTTTGCGCAGTATTCAAGCCCGGCTTGCGGTGCAAGGTACGGCAGGCCCGGCAAAGGGCAGGGTGCCGCCGGCCATGCCGGCTGTCAATCATGGCCGCCCCCTGGTTCAAGGTCGCGGGGGCAAGGGGGTCGCGTCATCGCGGCGAGAGGCGAGGGGGAGCATGGCACTGGGTCGGTGGTTTTCGCGAAAGGAAGGTCCGGAGGCGGCCGCGGCGGCACTCTATGTGACGGTGGTCGAGCAGGCCCGCCGGCCGGACTTCTATATCCAGGCCGCCGTGCCGGATTCGATCGACGGCCGGTTCGAGTTGATCGCGCTCCATACCTTCCTGGTCCTGCACCGGCTGGCGCCCGACGCCGAGGCCAGCGACCTGTCGCAGGCCCTGTTCGACCGGTTCTTCGCCGACATGGACCGCAGCCTGCGCGAGATGGGGGTGGGCGACATGGGCATCGGCAAGCGGATCCAGCACATGGCCCAGAGCTTCTATGGACGCATGTCGGTCTATCGCGAGGCCCTGGCCGGTGACGATGCCGGCCTGGAGGCCGCGCTCCGCCGCAACCTCTATGGCACCGTGCCGGCGACGGAGGCCCCGCCGGTGGCGGCCGTCGCCGCCTATGTGCGCGCCGTCGTCGCCGACCTGGCCAGCCAGCCCGCCCAGGGGCTGATGGCCGGCAAGGCGCGGTTTCCAGAGCCTCCCTCCATCCCAGCATCCGGACAGCCCGCATGACGACCCAGACCCCGCCCGAATTCTCCCGCCTCGTCTCCGTCGAGCGTGTCGATCGCCGCGGACTCGAGCGCAAGATCGAGGCCGACCCGGCCGAGCGCGCGGCACTGGCCAAGCGCTTCGACCTGATCCAGATCGACCGCCTGGTCGCCACCGTCCGGCTGAAGTCGATCAATGGCGGGACCGCGATTCGCCTGGATGGTCATATCGAGGGCAGCGTCGTCCAGTCCTGCACGGTGACGCTGGAGCCGGTGCCGGCCACCGTCGAGTCCGACTTCGTCCTGCTCTTCACCCGGCAGAAGGACGGCGAGGAAGTGGACATCGCCTTCGAGGACGAGATCGTCGAGCCGCTGGAAGGCAGCGACATCGACATCGGCGAGGCGGCGGCCCAGGAACTGGCCGTGGCGCTCGATCCGTACCCGCGCGCGCCGGGCGTCAGCCTGGAATCCCTTGACGCCGAGGTTCTGCGGTTGCAAGAAGCGGACGAACTCGAAGAAAACTCGAATTCCGCTCCCGACCGGGCCCGTGGGATACACGGTCGCCGCGAGGATTGATTGCACGCGCATGGCGGATCGGATACAACGCCCGGCCTTTTGCGCCGCCTAACCGTACGCCTCCAGGAAAGCTGAACCATGGCCGTTCCGAAAAAGAAGACTTCCAAGTCCCGCCGCAACATGCGCCGCTCGCACCATGCCCTGGTGCCCCAGGCCCATGCCGAGTGCGCCAACTGCGGCGAGCTGAAGCGCCCGCACCATGTCTGTGGCTCGTGCGGCCATTATGACGGCCGTGAGGTCGTGGCGGCGGCTGGCGCCTGATCCGGATCGCGGCGCCGAGGGGCGGGGCTGGCGTTGAGCGACCGTTTGACCATCGCGCTCGACGCGATGGGCGGGGATGATGCGCCAGGCATCGTCATCGACGGTGCCAACCTGGCCCTTACCCGGTTCCCGCAGGTCGATTTCCTGCTCTTCGGGCCCGAGCCGGCGCTGCAGGCGCTGCTCGAGCGGACCCCGAAGCTGAAGGCACGCTGCCGGATTTTCCATACCGACGTCGCCATTGCCGCCGACGCGAAGCCATCGCTGGCCATGCGCAACGGGCGCCAGTCGAGCATGCGGCTGGCGATCAATGCCGTGCAGGAAGGGCATGCCGCAGGCGTCGTGTCCGCCGGCAATACCGGCGCCCTGATGGCGATGGCCAAGCTGGTGCTGCGCACGCTGCCCGGCATCGACCGGCCGGCGATCTGCTCGTTCTTCCCGACGCTGCGCGGGGAGAGCGTGATGCTCGACCTCGGCGCGAACATCGATTGCGACGCCGACAACCTGTTCCAGTTCGCGGTGATGGGCGAGGTCTTCGCGCGCACCGTCCTGGGTCTGGCCCGGCCGACCGTCGGCCTGCTGAACGTCGGGGCCGAGGACCAGAAGGGCCACGAGTCGCTGCGCATCGTCAGCCAGCGCCTGCGCGACGCGACCCTGCCGATCGCCTTCCACGGCTTCATCGAGGGCAACGACATCGCGACCGGCACGGTCGACGTCATCGTCACCGACGGCTTCACCGGCAACGTCGCGCTGAAGACCGCCGAAGGCACCGTCAAGCTCTTCTCCCAGTCGCTCCGCAGCGCCTTCAAGAGCTCGCCCCTGGCCTCCATCGGATACCTCCTGGCCCGCCCGGCCATGCAGAAGCTGCGCCGCCGGCTCGATCCGCGGCGCTACAATGGCGCGGTCTTCCTCGGCCTCAACGGCATCGCGGTGAAGAGCCATGGCGGCGCCGACGCGCTGGGCTTCGCCAATGCCATCGGTGTCGCCGTCGACATGGCCCTGCACGGTTTCCTCGACACCGTCCGCGAGGAGTTCCAGCATTTGTATCCCGACCTGGGCTTGCTGCCGCCGACGGCCGCGGTCGCACCGTGACCGTCCTGCGCTCCGTCGTGGCGGGCTTCGGCGCCGCCCTCCCGCGCGAACGCGTGACCAACGAGGCGCTGGTGGCGCGCGGGGTCGACACGTCCGACGAATGGATTCGCCAGCGCACCGGCATCGGCAGCCGCCATATCGCCCAGCCGGACGAGACGACCGTGACCCTGGCGACCGCGGCGGCACGGGCCGCGATGGACCGCGCCGGCATCGGCCCCGAAGCGATCGACATGGTCGTGCTCGGCACCACCACCCCCGACGACACATTTCCCGCCTCGGCGACCCAGGTACAGGCGGCACTCGGCATCCATGGCGGCTTTGCCTTCGACGTGCAGGCGGTCTGCTCGGGCTTCGTCTATGCCCTGGCCATGGCCGACAACTGCCTGCGGCTGGGCCAGGCCCGGACGGCGCTGGTGATCGGCGCCGAGACCTTCACCCGCCTGCTCGACTGGGAGGACCGGACGACCTGCGTGCTGTTCGGCGACGGTGCCGGCGCCATCGTGCTGCGGGCCGAGCCGGGCACGGGCACGGCTGCCGACCGCGGCGTGCTGACGACTCACCTGCATTCCGACGGCCGCCACCGCGACGCGCTCTATGTCGATGGCGGACCATCGACCACCGGCACCGTCGGCCATGTCCACATGAAGGGGCAGGAGGTCTTCCGCCACGCGGTCAACCGCTTGGCGGAGGTGGTGGACGAGGCGCTGAAGGCAACCGGGGTGACGGCGGCCGACATCGACTGGCTGGTGCCGCACCAGGCCAATCGGCGCATCATCGACGCCATGGGTCGCAAGATGGGCCTGCAGCCGGAAAAGGTCGTGGTGACGGTCGATCGCCATGCCAATACCTCGGCGGCATCGATTCCCCTGGCGCTGGCGGAAGCGGCGGCGGACGGGCGCATCCAGCCGGGCCAGCTCGTGCTGATCGAGGCCATGGGCGGCGGTTTCACCTGGGGCTCCAGCCTGATCCGCTGGTGAGCCCGGACCCTGGTCCCGGCGACAAATCGTTGCAAATCATGATGATGGCGGATTGACGGGCTTGGCCCTTGTCTGCTTAGGTGACGGTTGAACCGCACAGCGTAGCCGGGGGGCGGATGGCCGGGCGGACTATCACGCGAGCGCATTTGAGCGAGGCCGTCTACCAAGAGGTCGGCCTGTCACGCAACGAATCGGCGGCCCTGGTGGAGCGCGTGCTCGACGAGGTCGTGACGGCGCTTACTCGCGGCGAAATGGTGAAGATATCCTCGTTCGGCAGCTTCGCCGTGCGGCAGAAGGGGCGCCGCGTCGGGCGCAACCCGAAGACCGGCGACGAAGTGCCGATCCTGCCGCGTCGGGTGTTGGTGTTCCGCGCGTCGCACGTCTTGAAGAACCGCATTAATGGAATCGTCGAACCCATTGATTCCAGTCGCGAAGATGATTGAGGGTAGTCGATGACCTTGTCTTCCGGCGATGAGGCGGTATCCGCGCGGCGGGCGAAGTCCGCGGCGGCCTTCCGCACCATCAGCGAAGTGGCCGAGGAACTGGACATCCCCCAGCATGTCCTGCGCTTCTGGGAGACCAAGTTCACGCAGATCCGCCCGCTGAAGCGCGGCGGCGGCCGGCGGTACTATCGCCCCGAAGACGTGCTGCTGCTCCAGCGCATCCGCCGCCTGCTGTATGACGAGGGCTATACGATCAAGGGCGTGCAGCGCCTGCTGCGCGACGGCAAGCAGTCGGCCAAGCCGACGGCCGCGCCAGCATCGTCGACGCCCGTGGCGGCCGAGCCGGAGGCCGCGCCGGACTCCGCCGAGGCCGGCGAGGACGACGTGCTGGAAGAGGCGAACGCCGAGATCACCGCGCTTCGCTCGGCCCTCGAGGACGCACTGAACGAACTGGTCGTGCTCCGCGCCATCCTGAAGACGGTCGATCCGCGGGCGCTGAAGAAGGTGAATCCCGGGCAGGGCTGAACCTCGGCAGATTCCTCGTCGCGAACGCCGGATCGGGTTTGCAACGGCCGGGGTGGATCAGTATAGTCCGGCTCCCTTCGGGCGGCCGTCGCGCCGCCCGCCGGTCGGAGCGTAGCGCAGCCTGGTAGCGCATCAGTCTGGGGGACTGGGGGTCGTCGGTTCAAATCCGGCCGCTCCGACCAACTATTCCAATCACATCCAATTCGCCGCTTGGTGTGGGCCGCTCAAGAGCGGTCCGTTGGGCCGAGCGTCGCGTGTATGGCCGCGATCAGGTCTTCCGGCGTGAACGGCTTCCGCAGGACCGGCACCGCCAGGAACTCGTCGGGGATCGCATCCTTCCGGGCGCCGGTGCAGAACATGAATCGCACGCCCCGTCGGAGGAAATCGGCTGCCAGCGGCAGCGCCATGCGTCCGCCGAGATGCAGGTCGACGATGGCGAAGTCGACCGGATGGCGGGCGAGGTGGCCGGCCGCCTCGGCGATCGAATGAACGGTGACGGGTTCGCCGAACCCGATGTCCCTCAATATTCCCTGCAGCATGAGCGCGACCGGTGCCTCGTCCTCGACGACCAGCGGCCGGATGGCGGCCCAGGACGCAGGATAAGGCACCGGCGCTGGCTTCTATTTGGCGACGATCGTGGCCGCACACTCGGAGGCAGAGATGGCCATGGCGGCAAAGCTGCAGGCGGTCGACTCCGAATACTCGCGCTCGATCGTGCAGGTGACGTCGCCCTGTACCGGGCCCTGCGTGCGCTTTGCCACGATTTCCATGTAGCATGTGGCCACGCTGTAGAGCTGAAGGCCAATGCCGTACCTGCCCTCGGGGCCGTCGACCGCGGTGTAGCGGTTGATGGTGTGGAAGGCCGGCTGGTTGGGCATCAGCGTCGTGTTGACGTGCTGCTGGTCAGAGCCATGCTGGACATAGGCAATAGCCGGTCCCGAAGTCTGGTTCAGGAACGAGACATTGATCTTGATGTCGACGGCATGGGCCGCCGTCGCACTCGCGCAGGCGAGGACCACCGCAGCCGCGGTAGCAACCGATCGGATTCGCATAGTCCCCTCCATATGACCCGGGGCGCCATGCGGCCCGGTCGTGCCGTCGACGGCCCGCTTGCGGCGGGCCGACGCAGGATTCAGCGCGTGCCGGCGGCCGCGCGGGCGGGGGCCGATGCGATCTGCTCGTCGACATAGCGGTCGACCAGTTCGACCAGCTGGTCGACCTTGTCCTTGTAGAAATGGTCCGCACCCTTGATCGACTTCAGGGTGACCGTGATGTCACGCTGGCTGTTCAGCTTGTTGGCCAGCTTCAGCACGGCTTCCTCGGGCACCAGCGTGTCCAAATCGCCATGGACGATCAGGCCGGAAGAGGGGCAGGGCGCCAGGAACGAAAAATCGAACATGTTGGCCGGCGGCGAGACGGAGACGAAGCCCGCGATTTCCGGCCGGCGCATCAGCAACTGCATGCCGATCCACGCGCCGAAGGAAAAGCCGATCACCCAGCAGCTCGGCGCGTTCGGATTGTAGGTCTGCAGCCAGTCCAGGGCGGCGGCCGCGTCCGACAATTCGCCTTCGCCGCGATCGTAGGTGCCCTGCGAGCGGCCGACCCCGCGGAAGTTGAAACGCAGCGACGAAAAGCCCCGGCGAACGAATGCCTGATACAGGTTGTAGACTATTTTGTTGTTCATCGTCCCGCCATGCTGCGGGTGCGGATGCAGCAGCAGGGCGACCGGTGCATTCGGGGTCCGGGCATGGGAATAGCGCCCTTCCAGGCGCCCTTCCGGGCCGTTGATGATGACTTCCGGCATCGCTCTCCTCGGGTGACGATGCGCTGGCGCCCGGCTGGGGTGGGACGCCAACGCGCTAAACTTGACTGGATTAGTAGGGATACCTATATCTCGCGCACCGGCTCTCCCGCCCTGCCCGGGCCCGAAAGCCGCAGCTAACATAGTGGGATCGATGGTCTTTACCAACCTTCGCGATGATATCGCCGCCGTGATGGCCCACGACCCCGCAGCCCGGTCGCGGCTGGAGGTCCTGCTGTGCTACCCGGGGATCCACGCGCGCATCTTCCACCGCTGGGCGAATGCGCTGTGGCGCCGCCGCTGGTGGACTTCGGCCCGTTTCGTGTCCCATGTCGGGCGCGTGGCGACGGGGATCGAGATCCATCCCGGTGCCACGCTGGGAAAGCGCCTGTTCATCGACCATGGCATGGGCGTGGTGATCGGCGAGACGGCCGAGGTCGGCGACGACGTCACGCTCTACCAGGGGGTGACGCTGGGCGGCACCTCGCTCGACAAGGGTAAGCGCCATCCGACGCTGGGCAACCGCGTCATCGTCGGCGCCGGGGCCAAGGTGCTGGGTCCGCTGATGATCGGCGATGGCGCGCGCATCGGCTCGAACGCCGTGGTCCTGAACGACGTGCCGGAATGCACCTCGGTCGTCGGCATCCCGGCCAAGGCGGTGAAGAGCAAGAACCCGGCCGTGCCGGATACCTTTGCCTCCTATGCCAACGTGCCGGGCGAGGTGGCCGACCCCGTGGCCCGCGCGCTGACCGACCTGCGGGACGAGGTGTCGCGGCTGCGCTCGCGGGTGGCCGAGCTGGAATGCGCCAGCGACGACCATCGCCGCGCCTCCGAGGCGGCGTTGCGCATGGAAAGGGTGGAGCCGTGAAGCTCAGTACCAAGGGCCGCTATGCGGTGATGGCGATGGTCGACCTGGCCAGCCATGGCTGCGGCCGGCCGGTCGCACTCGCCGACATCGCTGACCGGCAGGAGATCTCGCTCTCCTACTTGGAGCAGCTTTTCGCCAAGCTGCGCCGCGGCGGGCTGGTGCGCAGCGTGCGCGGGCCTGGCGGCGGCTATCTCCTGGCGCGAACCAGCGGCGAGACGCGGATTTCCGACATCATCCTGGCGGTCGACGAGCCGATCCGGGCGACGCGATGTTCGCCCGGCGTGTCGCGCGGTTGCCATTCCGACAAGAGCCGCTGCCTGACCCATGACCTGTGGGAAGAACTAGGCAACCAGATCCATCTCTATCTGAGCGCGGTCAGCCTGGCCGACGTGTGCGAGCGCCGCATCCTCGGCACCAGCGGCGTCGTCCACCATCGCGCCATCGCCGCGGCGGCGGAGTAGGGGCAGCACCATGACCGCCTATCTCGACCACAACGCGACCAGCCCGCTGCGCCCGCAGGCGCGCGATGCGATGGTGGCGGCCCTGGCCGAGTGCGGCAACCCGTCCTCTCCGCATGCCGCCGGGCGGGCGGTGCGGGCACGGGTGGAGGCGGCCCGGCGCCGGATCGCGGCTGCGTTCGACATGCCGTCGGACGCCATCGTCTTCACCAGCGGCGGCACCGAGGCGAACAACCTGGCCCTGCGCGGCACCGGCGCGGTCACCGTGCTGGTATCGGGCATCGAGCATGATTCGGTGCTGGAAGCCGCACCCCGGGCCGAGCGCATTCCCGTCGACGGGAATGGCGTCGTCGATCTGGCCTGGCTGGAAGCGCGCCTTGCGACCGGTGGCGTCGGGCTGGTTTCGGTGATGCTGGCCAACAACGAGACGGGCGTCATCCAGCCGGTGGCCGAGATCACCCGCCTGGCCCATCGCGAAGGCGCGCTGGTGCACGCCGACGCCACCCAGGCGGCAGGGCGGATCCCGGTATCCTTCACCGATCTCGATGTCGAACTCATGACCATCTCGGCCCACAAGCTGGGCGGGCCGCCCGGCATCGGCGCGCTGCTGATGCAGGAGGGGTTCCCACTGCGACCATTGCTGCGCGGCGGTCGGCAGGAAAATGGGCTAAGGGCTGGCACGGAGAACGCTCCGGCGATCGCGGGCTTCGCGGCGGCGGTGGATGCCGCGGCCGCGCCGGACGCTGGTGTCGGAGTGCTGCGCGACCGGCTGGAGGGGCTGCTGCTGGCGGCCGTGCCGGAAGCGACGATCTTCGGGCGCGCCGCCGAGCGGCTGCCCAACACGATTGCCGTCGCCATGCCCGGGGTCCCGGCGGAGACGCAGGTGATGGCGCTCGACCTGGCGGGGGTAGCGGTCAGCGCCGGCGCCGCCTGTTCGTCGGGCAAGGTTCGGACGTCGCCGGTTCTGGCGGCGATGGGGGTGGATGCGGCACTCGCCCGGCAGGCGATCCGCATCAGCCTCGGTTGGAACAGCACGGCCGACGATGTCGCGCGCTGTGCCGATGCCTGGGGTGCGCTGTGGGCGCGCGCCGCCGGGCGCGCACGGGCGGCGGCCTAGGGCCGGACGCGGATTTGCGAGGAGCAGGACATGCCTGAAGGCGGCACGATCGAGCGGAACGACACGGGGTATCCGATCTACCTGGATTATCAGGCGACGACGCCGACCGACCCGCGCGTGGTCGAGGTGATGCTGCCCTACTTCACGGAGCGGTTCGGCAACCCGCATTCGCGCAACCACCGCTACGGCTGGGAGGCCGAGGACGCGGTCGAGGTCGCGCGCGGCCAGATCGCCGCGATCATCGGCGCCGACGCCAAGGAGGTCATCTACACCTCCGGCGCCACCGAATCGAACAACCTCGCCATCAAGGGCGTGGCCTACTTCCATCGCGAGAAGAAGCGCCACTTCGTGACCGTGGTGACCGAGCACAAGTGCGTGCTCGACAGCTATCGCCACCTCGAGGAGGAGGGCTTCCGCGTCACCTACCTGCCGGTGCAGCAGAACGGCCTGGTCGACCTCGACCAGCTCCGCGAAGCGATCGTGGAAGACACCGGCATGGTGTCGGTGATGGCGGTCAACAACGAGATCGGCGTCATCCAGCCGCTGGCCGAGATCGGCCGCATCTGCCGCGAGAAGGGCGTCTATTTCCATACCGACGCGGCCCAGGCGGTCGGCAAGATCCCGCTCGACGTCAACGCCATGAACATCGACCTGCTCAGCATCTCGGGCCACAAGATCTATGGGCCCAAGGGTATCGGCGCACTCTATGTCCGCCGCAAGCCGCGGGTGCGGCTGCAGCCGCTGATCACCGGCGGCGGCCAGGAGCGCGGCCTGCGCTCGGGCACGCTGCCGACGCCGCTCTGCGTCGGCCTGGGCGAGGCCTGCGCCATCGCCCAGCGCGAGATGGCCGACGAGGCCGCCCGCCTGGAGGGGCTGCGCGCCCGCTTCTACGACCAGATCACGGCGCGCCTGCCGGAGGTCTACCTGAACGGCGACACCCAGCATCGCATCCCGGGCAACCTCAACCTCAGCTTCGCCTATGTCGAGGGCGAGGGGCTGATGATGGGGATCAAGGGGCTGTCGGTCTCGTCGGGCTCGGCCTGCACGTCGGCCTCGCTGGAGCCGTCCTACGTGCTGCGCGCGCTGGGCGTGGAGGAGGAGATGGCGCACACCTCGCTGCGCATCGGGCTTGGCCGCTACACCACCGAGGCCGAGGTCGACGCCGCGGTCGAGCAGATCGCCGCCAACGTCACCAAGCTGCGCGAGATGAGCCCGCTGTGGGAAATGGCGCAGGAGGGCATCGATATCCGCTCGATCAAGTGGGCGGCGCACTGATTGCCCGCCCATTACGCACTGATCGGTTGCCACGGCCCCGCGAAGGGGCCACATCCTGCATAGGAATACGGGAGAGCTGAAATGGCCTACAGCGACAAGGTCGTCGACCACTACGAGAACCCGCGCAACGTGGGCACGCTCGACAAGAATTCCGAGGATGTGGGCACCGGCCTGGTGGGCGCGCCCGCCTGCGGCGACGTGATGAAGCTGCAGATCAAGGTGGGCGCCGGCGGGCTTATCGAGGACGCCAAGTTCAAGACCTTCGGCTGCGGCTCGGCCATCGCTTCGAGCTCGCTGGCGACCGAGTGGATCAAGGGCAAGACGCTCGACGAGGCGGCCTCCATCCGCAACACCGAGATCGCCCAGCACCTGTCGCTGCCGCCGGTCAAGATCCATTGTTCGGTTCTGGCCGAGGATGCTATCAAGGCCGCCGTCGCGGACTACCGCGCCAAGCAGCCGAAGGCCAGCGAGGCAGCCGAGTAGGGGCTTCTGCCCCGATCGGCCATCTGGCGACACCCTAATCTGGAGCAAGGCGAAATGGCGCGACCGCAGGCCATGTTGATCACGGACGCCGCTGCCGAGCGCGTGAAGGCGCTGCTCGACGGCCGCGGCAAGCCGTCGGCCGGCATCCGCATCGGCGTCCGCACGAAGGGCTGCTCGGGCCTGTCCTACACGCTCGAATATGCCGACGAGGCCAACAAGTTCGACGAGGTGGTCGAGGCCAAGGGTGTGCGCATCCTGATCGACCCCAAGGCCAGCATGTTCATCATCGGCACCGAGATGGACTTCGTCGACGGCAAGCTCGAATCCGGGTTCGTCTTCAAGAACCCGAACGAGAAGGGGCGCTGCGGCTGCGGCGAATCCTTCCACGTCTGAGCGGCGACGCAAACCCGCGCGACGACGGCCTTCTTTCGGCGATCCTGCCATCCCGCTAGACGGAGCGAAGTCGAGGCCGCCCGGTGATCCCGTCCGGGCGGCCTCGATCCTTATTGAACCATGGCGACACCTGTGACCCAGACCGGCAATGCGGTTGCCCCCGTCCAGATCCAGCCCTGCTGGTCCTGCCGGGGTCCGCTGGCCGCCGACGCGGCGTTCTGCGCGACCTGTGCGGCGGTGCAGCCGCCAGGACAGGCCGACCATTTCGCGCGGCTGGGCTTGGCGCGTCGGTTCGACATCGAGCCGGCCGCCCTCGACCGTGCGTACTTTACCCGCCAGCGCCTGTTCCACCCCGACCGCTTCGCCGGCCGTTCCGCGCGCGAGGGTGCCATCGCCGAAAGCCGTTCGGTGTCGCTGAACGCCGCCTACGAGACCCTGCGCGATCCGCTGCGCCGGGCCGGCTACCTGCTGGAACTGGCCGGGCATCCCGTGGCGGGTGATGGGGCCACGATCGCCGACCCCGAGTTGCTGGTCGAGGTGATGGAGCGCCGCGAGGCGCTGTCGGAGGCTGCCACCGCGGAGGCGGTCACGGCCATCGTCGTCGATACCCGCGAGGAAAGCCGGGCCGCCCATGCCGCGCTGGCCGCTGCCCTTGCCGAAGCCGACTATCCCGCCGCCCGCCGCCATGCGACGCGCCTGCGCTACTTGGCGAAGATCGCCGACGAGGCCCGGCGCCGGGCCGCCGACCTGGAAAGCCGCGCGGCATGATGCTGCTTCAGATCCATGAGCCGGGCGAGACGCCACTACCGCATGAGGAACGCGGCGTGGCCGTCGGCATCGACCTCGGCACCACCAATTCCGTCGTCGCCGTCGCGACCGATGGGCGGCCGCAGGTGCTGCGCGACGCCGATGGCCGTGGCCTGGTGCCGTCGGTCGTGGCCTATGCCGATGGCGCCCCGCCCCTGGTGGGCGAGGCGGCCCGTCGCCGCCTGCTGGACGAGCCGGACCAGGTCGTTTCCTCGATCAAGCGGCTGATGGGCCGCGGTGCCGGCGAGGGCAAGGCGCTGGCCGGCACCTTGCCCTACCGCATCGCAGAGCCGGCGCCGGGCGAGGGCGGCATGGTCCGCCTGTTGGTCGGCACCCGGCGCCTGTCGCCGGTGGAGATCTCGGCCGACATCCTGGGCGCGCTGAAGGCGCGCGCGGAAGCCGCGCTCGGCCGCAGTGTCGAGCGCGCGGTCGTCACCGTGCCCGCCTATTTCGACGATGCCGCCCGCACCGCCACGCGCGACGCCGCCCGCATCGCCGGGCTGGAGGTGTTGCGCCTGGTGAACGAGCCGACGGCGGCGGCGCTTGCCTATGGGCTCGACCAGGGGGCCGAGGGCCTCTACGCGGTCTACGACCTGGGCGGCGGCACGTTCGACCTTTCCATCCTGCGACTGGAGAAGGGTGTTTTCCAGGTGCTGGCGACCGGCGGCGACGCGGCGCTGGGGGGTGACGACTTCGACCATACGGTGGCCGAGCATTTCCTGGCCCAGTCTGCGGCCACCCGGCCGACCGAGAGCGAGGCCAAGCTGGCGCTTGCCACGGCGCGCCTGGCCAAGGAGTGCCTGACGACCCAGGACAGCGGCGACTGGCGCATCGAACTGGCCGGCCAGATGCGGCAAGTGACGCTGGACCGGGGGACGCTCGATCGCCTGATCGCCCCGCTGGTCGACCGCACTGTCGCGATCTGCCGCGAGGTGATGGCAGAGGCCGCGATCGAGCCCGCCTCCATCCAGGGCGTCGTGCTGGTCGGCGGGTCGACCCGCGTGCCGCTGGTGCGCGCGCGGGTGGAAGCGCTGTTCGGCCGCCCGCCGCTGGCCGACATCGACCCGGACGAGGTGGTGGCGCTGGGGGCGGCATTGCAGGCCGAGGCGCTGACGGTCGGCTCCGACACGCTGCTGCTGGATGTGACGCCGCTGTCGCTCGGCATCGAGACCATGGGCGGCATCGTCGAGAAGGTGATCCAGCGCAACACGCCGATCCCGGTCTCGCGCGGGCAGGAATTCACCACATACCAGGACGGGCAGGGCGGCATGCTGTTCCATGTCGTCCAGGGCGAGCGCGAGACGGTGGACGAGTGCCGCTCGCTGGCGCGCTTCGAGCTGCGCGGCATCCCGGCAATGACGGCTGGCGCCGCCCGCGTGCTGGTCACCTTCGCGGTCGATGCCGATGGCCTGCTGACGGTGTCGGCCGAGGAGAAGACGACCGGCGTGCGCCAGGCGGTCGAGGTGAAGCCGTCCTACGGACTGGCCGACGAGGAATTGATCCAGATGCTGCGCGACGGCATGGAGCATGGCGCCCGCGACATGGCGCGCCGCCTGCTGATCGAGGCGCGGGTCGAGGCGCGCCGCGTGCTGCTGGCGCTGGCAGCCGCCCGGGCCGCCGACGCCGACCTGCTGCCGGCCGAAGAAGCCACGGCGGTGGACGATCAGGTGGCCAGGCTCGAATCCCTCTTGCAGGCGGACGACCGGGACGCCATCAACAGCGCGGTCGAGGAACTGGAGCGCCGCTCGCAGCCCTTCGCCCAGCGCCGCATGGACAAGGCCATCCGCCTGGCCCTGGCCGGGCGCTCGATCGACGAGGTGTCGGCGGCGACCGCCGGCACCCGGAACTGAACGCGACGTCAATCCCGAACGCGACCAACGGAATCCAGCCGATGCCCAAGATGACCTTCGTCGACACCGATGGCACCCCGCGCGAAGTCGACGCGCCGGTCGGCCTCTCCGTGCTCGAGATCGCGCACCGCAACAATATCGACCTGGAGGGCGCCTGCGAGGGCTCGCTCGCCTGCTCGACCTGCCATGTCGTCGTCGACCAGGAATGGTTCGAGCTGCTGCAGGAGCCGACCGAGGACGAGGAGGACATGCTCGACCTCGCCTTCGGCCTGACCCATACCTCGCGGCTCGGCTGCCAGATCATCATGCGCGACGAGCTGGACGGGCTGAAGGTGAAGCTGCCGTCGGCGACCCGCAACATGATGGTCGACAAGCGGTAGGACCGGCCGATGGCCCGCAAGCTGCGCTGGACCGACGTGGCCGATATCGCCATCGAGCTGGAGGAGGCGCGTCCCGACGCCGATGTCGTGAACCTGCGCTTCACCGACCTGTGGCGCTGGGTGCAGGAGCTGCCGGACTTCGCCGACGACCCGCAGAAGTCCAACGAGAAGATCCTGGAGGCCATCCAGATGGCGTGGCTCGATGAGCGGAGCTGACATCCTGATCGGCCCGGCGGATGGCCTGTTGCAGCGCCTGCGCGGCGCCTGCATCGGCGACTGGCGCGCCTACACCCGCCATCGGTTCGTGCTGGAGCTGGCCGCGGGCACGCTGCCGGAGGAGAGCTTTCGCCATTACCTGATCCAGGACTACCTGTTCCTGATCCAGTTCGCGCGGGCCTATGCGCTGGCGGCCTACAAGGCCGACGACGTCGCCGACATCCGTCAGGCCGCCAAGTCGCTGGCCAACATCGTCGACGGCGAGACCAGCCTGCATGTGCGCTTCTGCGCGCGCTGGGGCATCCCCGAGGCCGATATCCTGCGCGCGCCGGAAGCGACCGCGACCATGGCCTACACGCGCTATGTGCTGGAGCGGGGGATGGCGGGCGACCTGCTCGACCTGCTGGTGGCGCTGGCACCCTGCATCGTGGGCTATGCCGAGATCGCGCGCGAGCGCATGGCCGACCCGGCGACGGTGGTGGACGGCAACCCCTACCGCGAGTGGCTGGAGATGTATTCCGGCGCCGAGTATGGCGCGGTCGCCGAGGGGGCGGCACAGGCACTCGACCGGCATTTCGCCCGCCGCGGCGGCCCCGGTCGCATGGCGGGGCTGGAGGCGACCTTCCGCTCGGCGACGCGGCTGGAAGGACAGTTCTGGCAGATGGGCCTCGACCGGTCGATGTGATGGACGGGATCGACCTCGGCATTCCCAAGCCGCGCGGGGCCACCCGCGTGGTCGTCGCCATGTCGGGCGGCGTCGACAGCTCGGTCACGGCCGGGCTGCTGAAGGAGGCCGGCTATGACACGATCGGCGTCACGCTGCAGCTTTATGACCACGGGCAGGCCGTGGCCAAGCCGGGCGCGTGCTGCGCCGGGCAGGATATCCGCGACGCGCGCCGGGTCGCAGAGCGCCTCGGCATGCCGCACTATGTGCTGGATTTCGAGGAGCGGTTTCGCCGGGCCGTGATCGACGACTTCGCGGATGCCTACGTGGCCGGCGAGACGCCGATCCCCTGCGTGCGCTGCAACCAGCGGGTCAAGTTCCGCGACCTGCTGGACGTTGCCCGCGACCTGGGGGCGGACGCGCTGGCGACCGGCCATTATGTCCGCCGCAGCGTCGGTCCGGACGGGGCGGAGCTGCGCTGCGCCAGCGACGCCGCGCGCGACCAGAGCTACTTCATGTTCGCGACGACGCCGGAACAGCTCGACTTCCTGCGCTTCCCGCTGGGCGACCTGGACAAGGACACGACCAGGCGCCATGCCGCCCGCCTCGACCTGGCGGTCGCCGACAAGCCCGACAGCCAGGACATCTGCTTCGTGCCGACCGGCGGCTACGCCGCGGTGGTGGAGCGGCTGCGGCCGGGTGCGGTCGAGCCGGGCGACATCGTCCATGTCGACGGCACGGTGCTTGGCCGCCATGACGGCATCATCCGCTACACCGTGGGCCAGCGCCGGGGCCTTGGCATCGGCGGCCGATCGGATGCCGACGACCCGCTCTACGTCGTGCGGCTGGATGCCGGCCGCCATCGCGTCATCGTCGGGCCGCGCGCCGCCCTGGCCGTCGACCGGGTCGAGGTGCGCGACGTTTCCTGGCTGGTGGCACCGCCGTCGGCGGCACTGGCCGTCGGCGTCAAGCTGCGGTCGGCCCAGTCGCCGGCACGGGCGCGGGTCGAGGCGGCGGCGGCCGGCCGAGCCGTCCTCCATCTCGACCAGCCGCAGTTCGGCGTGGCCCCGGGCCAGGCGGCCGTCTTCTATGACGGCGACCGGGTGCTGGGCGGCGGCTGGATCGCGGCTGCCGGCTGAAAGATCACCTGGAAATCAGCAGGGGGCCTGCGGCCCGGCCACCCCGCGGATGAGGGTGTTGCCGTTGAGGGTGACGCCGGTGTCATGGCAGCGCATGATGCCGCCGCCCATCACGCGCTGCTCGGAACACCGGCCGCCATCGGTCGCCGCGGCGGTCGCACTGCGCGAGTAGTAGACGCTCCGGCCGGTCGTCACATACTGAACCGTCTGGATGCCATCCATCAGGTCGGTGAGCTGCGCGGCGCTGAGGACGAAGTTCTTATTGTAGCGGCAGACCTCGTCCAGGATGACAAGGCCGAGGTCGGTGGCGACAGCGGGGGATGCTACGGCGAGCAGGCCGACGGCGGCGGCAAGGCTACGCATGCTGAACCATCCTTCCCAGGGGTTCCGGACCCCTGATGGCAGAACGGTAACGACGATGCCACGATCACTGCGTGCCTGTCACCGGCCGCGATCCGGACGGCGCCCGAGGCCGGGGATTTCTCGCGGCGGCAAGGCGTCCTTTCCTTGACAGCCAGGGCGCCCAGCCCCTATACCCCGCTCCCGACTGCGGCGGCGGAGTAGCTCAGCGGTAGAGCAGGGGAATCATAATCCCTTGGTCGGCGGTTCAAATCCGTCCTCCGCTACCACCGCGTGTCCCTCGCGCCCAGCGCCACGGCGCGCCCTGCCCAATCCTGTTCCATACGGCATCGCGCCTAGCTTCGCGTCCTGGCGGCGATGGCCTGTGCGGTCGCCTCGACTGCGGCCGACAGTTCCGGCAGCGCGGCTGCGTCGGGCTGGTGTTGCAGGCGCTCGGCCATGGCCGTCACCCTGGCGGCCCCGATGTTTCCCGCCGCACCCACCAGTTCGTGCGCCAGCCGGGCTATTGCCTCGTCATGGCCCGGCAGGATGCGTTCGGCGGCCGCCAGCTTCGCGCGAGCGTCTTCCACGAACCCCTGCAGCAGTTCGTCGACGAAGTCGGACCCGAGCGACCGCACCAGCGAGTCGAGCCGGCCGGTATCGAGCACCGGCTCGGCCGGGACCACGACCGCATCGCCGCCGCCGGTTCCTCCGGTACCCGGCACTGCCGGCACCAGGCGGGCAATCGTGAGGCTGAGCTCTTCCCAGTTCACCGGCTTCGTCAGGTAGGCGTCTAGCCCGGCATCCATGTGGCGGGCCTGATGCTCGGGCAGGACGTCCGCCGACAGGCCGACGATCGGCACGTCGCATACCGGCGAAGGCAGGCTTCGGATTGCCCGCGCGGCGGTGGGGCCATCCATCTCTGGCATCTGGACATCCATCAGGACCAGGTCGAAGCCGCCCTTGCCGGCGGTATCCAGCGCCTGGAGGCCGGTTTCCACCGCCGTTACCTTGTGCCCCATGCGCTGGAGCATCGCCGTCAGCAGCCGCCGCAGGATCGCGCTGTCCTCGGCCAGCAGGATACGGGCCGCCCGCGAAGACTGGATGGGCACGGCCACGTCCCGGCGGCGTGGCGGCGCATCGGCCGGGCGGATGCGGATTTCGAAGCGGAAGGTGCTGCCGGTGCCGAACAGGCTTTCGACCGTGATCGCGCCACCCATCGCCTCCACCAGCCGCTTGGTGATCGCCAGGCCCAGGCCGGTGCCACCGAACCGTCGCTGGGTGGAGGCGTCTGCCTGGGTGAAGGGCTGGAACAGGCGCTGGCACTGTTCGGGCGTCATGCCGATGCCGTTGTCGCGGACCGCGAAGCGCAGGACGACGCGGTCGCCGTCCTCGGCACCCTCGGCGGTCAGCGCGATCTTGCCGCGATCGGTGAACTTGATCGCATTCCCGAGCAGGTTATAGAGGATCTGGCGCAGGCGGGAGGGATCGCCCAGGGCCCAGGGCGGCAGGTTGCTGCACGAGAAATCGAGCACGCTGCCCCGCACGGAGGCGCTGCGCGCCATGACGGCGACGACATCGCGCACGACCGTCTCGGGCGAGAAGGCCACTTCCTCGATGACGAGCTTGCCCGCGTCGATCTTGGAGAAATCGAGGATGTCGTCGAGCAGGGTCAGCAGCCCGCCGGCCGACCCGCGCAGCATTTCCAGATGCTCGCGCGCGTCGTCCGGCAGGCGCTGGTCGAGCAGCAGCAGGTCGGCCAGGCCGAGCACGCCGGTCATCGGCGTGCGCAGTTCGTGGCTCATCACCGCCAGGAACTGCGACTTGGCATGGTTCGCGCGCTCGGCCTCGTCCTTGGCGGCCGAGAGCTGGGCTTCCGCTTCCTTGCGGGCGCTGATGTCCTGGTTGATGCCGAAGGCCCTGAGCGGCGTGCCGTCGGGGCGATGGACGACCTTGGCGATCGCCAGGATGGTGAGAGACGGCCCGCTGCGGGGCTGGATGTGGAACTCCGCCTGGAAGTTGGACCGGCTGGCCAGGGCCTGCTGCCAGTCCTCAAGCACGCGGCCCCGATCCTCCTCGACGATGTAGGAAGCCCATTCCTCGCGCGTGCCCCCGAACGCACCCGGCGCCAGGCCATAGAAATCGTGCATCCGCTCGTCCCAGAAGAACGTGCCGGTCTCGCAGTCCAGGTCCCAGATGCCGATCTCTCCCGCCCCGACGGCCAGCGCCATGCGCTCGTGGATGGTGGCAAGCTGCGCCTGCGCGATGCGCAGGTCGGTGATGTCGGTCTGGGTTCCGATCAGTCGCCGGGCAGTGCCGTCCGCACCACGCTCGATAACGGTGCCGCGGCCCAGCATGGACAGCCAGCGACCGTCGCGGTGGCGGATGCGGAACTCCGCCTGGTAGGGGGCGCCGCCGGCGCCGGAGGGATGGGAGATGCCGGCCGTCACGCGCTCGCGGTCGTCGGGATGGACGCGGTCGATCCACTCCGCGATGTCGTCGCCGATCTCGCCCTCGCCATAGCCCAGCATGCGCTTCCAGCGCGACGAGAAGAACGTGCGCCGGCTGGCAAGGTCGCAGTCCCACACCCCCTGGCCGGCGCCCTCGAGGGCGAAGTTCCACCGGCTTTCGCTCTCGATCAGCGAAGCGCGCATGCTGGCGACCACGAGGGGGCCGAGCGCGATCAGCGTGACGCCCAGCCGGATGGACATGGCCGAGGTCACCATGTCCTCCGACCCGGGGACGTGCAGGATGCCGGCCGAGACCGCGACCAGGATCCAGACGCTGTAGCCCAGCGTCAGCAGCACGGTCGGAAACAGGCTGTAGGTCAGCGCGCACCACAGCAGCGCCGGCACCGCAAAGCCTATGGCACCAGCCCCGCCCACCAGGATCGTCGCCACCAGGGCGAAGAGCAGCGCCAGGATCGGGCCTGCGTTGGCTATGGTCACCTGGCGCCCGGCCGCGCGGACCGATCGCACGGCCTCCGGCCAGGTGGGGGCCGTCAGCACCACCGGCAGGACGACGATGCTGTTGACCAGTTCCGTAGCAACCCAGAAGCTGAAGCCGGTCAGCAGGCCGCGGTCGAACAGCAGCTTGGCCGCCCCCGCGCCGACCAGACCGGCACCTGTCGCCGCTGCAACGCAGATCGCCAGCAGATAGAGCACCGACAAGGGCCGGCGCAGCCTTCGATCCTCGTCCCCAAGCCGATGATAGAGCAGCAGGCCGACCAGCACGCCCGCCATGTTGGCCGCACTTAGCCAGATCGTGACGTTCAGCGTGCCCCGGGTGATCAGGTCGGCGGCCACGAAGCCGGCAAATGCGGCCAGCCCGGACAGCGGCGTCGCCATCGTCGGATTGCGGACCAGCAGACCGAGGAGCAGGGCATTCGCGGGCCAGAACGCCGCCAGCATGCCGACGGGGCGGGTGAGGATGCCGAACAGCGATGCCGCGAGCACCACGGCACCGATGATGGCGGCGTCCGTCAGCTCCCGTCCGATGGCGCCGAGCCACCGGCCATTGCCATCGGCCCGCTGCCCATCTGCCATGGCCACCTCCCCCTGGCGTCGCTGCCGACAACCATTGATCGAGGACACGGTAGCCGATGAAAGCGGATTGGGAAACCTCGGCCGCAATTAGGCCAGCCAGATCCCGCGCGGTTGGTTGGCTCTGGACTACCCGGCCGCCTGCGGATGACCGGGCGCGGTGGGCGGCTCCGCGAACAGGGATTCGATGGGTGCCGGTTCGCCCAGGAAATAGCCCTGTGCCATGTCGACGCCGATCAGGCGGATGGCCTCAAGGGTGGCTTCGTCCTCGACGCATTCCGCCACCGTGGTGATCCCCAGCGCATGTCCGACATCGTTGATCGATTCGACGATGCGCCGGTCGACCACGTTGGTCTGCAGGTTGCGCACGAAGGCGCCGTCGATCTTCAGGTAGTCCACCTCGAACTGCTTCAGGTACGAGAACGAGCTGAGGCCGCTGCCGAAATCGTCCAGCACCACGCGCGCGCCGGCCGCCCGCACCGCCGTGACGAAGCGCGAGGCGATGGCGAAGTTGTTGATGATCGCGGTCTCGGTGATCTCGAAATGCAGCCGCTCCGGCGCGATGCCGGCCGCCCGCATCTCCTCCAGCACGAAGGGCCAGAGCAGCGGGTCGCTCAGCGAGTTGGCCGACAGGTTGATTGCCAGCGTGATGTCGGGCGCATCCTGCAAGGCCTGGCGATGGGTGCGCAGCACGGCGCAGATCACCCAGCGGTCGATGCTGCCCATCAGGTCATAGCGCTCGGCCGCCGGGATGAAGGCGGCCGGGCCCATCAGTTCGCCATGCTCGTCGACCAGGCGCAGCAGGATCTCGAAGTGGCGGGTGCCGGGGTCGCCCTGGCGCAGGTCGCGGATCTCCTGGGCGTAGAGGCGGAAGCGGTTGGCTTCGATCGCCGCCCGGATGCCCGATGCCACGCGGATGTCGCGATGGTAGCGGTCGGCGTCGCCTTCGCCCGCGGCATAGACCGACACCCGGTTGCGGCCCCCCGCCTTGGCGGCGTAGCAGGCGACGTCGGCCTCCTTCAGCAGTTCCTCGTAGGAGTGCGAGCGGTCGCTGATCTCGGTCAGGCCGATGCTGGCGCCGACGTCGTAGATGCGCCCCTCCCACGGGAAGCGGAGCGTTTTCACCGCCTCGATGACCCGTTCGGCGATCGTCTCGGCCTCGTCGACGGCGCATTCGCGCAGCAGGATGCCGAACTCGTCGCCGCCCAGCCGGGCGGTCACGTCGCCCGGGCGGACCATGGCGCGGATGGTGCGCCCGATCAGGCGCAGCAGGGCGTCGCCGGCGGCATGGCCGGCGCTGTCGTTGACGATCTTGAAGCGGTCGAGGTCGAGGAAGCAGAGGGTCGACTGGCGGTCGCTCCCGGCCATCTCGCGCCGGGTCTCCTGCAACGCCAGTTCGAACGCGGCGCGGTTGGGCAGGCCGGTCAGCCCGTCATGCAGGGCCGAATGGGTAAGCTGCTTCTGCAGCGCATGCGCCCGCGTGATGTCCTGGAACACCAGCACGGCGCCGATGATCTCGCCCGATGCGGTGCGCACGGGCGCTGCCGAATCCTGGACGTTCATCCGGTCTCCACCGCGGCTGATCAGGACGGCCCCGTCCTGCAGGTAGTATGGCCGCATGTGGCGCAGGCATTCCTCGACCGGGCTGGCGACGGTCTCGCCCGTCTGCTCGTCGACGATCTGGAAGATCTCGTCGAGCGGCTGGCGGTCGGCCTCGCTCATGGCCCAGCCGGTTAGCTGCTCGGCGATCGGATTCATGAAGGTGATGCGCATGTCGGCGTCGGTGCAGATCACGGCGTCGCCGATCGAATAGAGCGTGATGCGCAGCCGCTCCTTTTCCTCGAAGAGCGCATCGGTCAGTCGGTGCTGCTCGGTCACGTCCCAGTGGGTGCCGATGATGCGCAGGGGCTGGTCGGCGCGGTCGCGCAGCACGCGGCCGAGGATGCGCATGAAGCGGACCGCGGCATCGCTGCGAATGATGCGGAATTCGCTGTCGAACGCCTCCGTTCCGGCCAGCGCCTGGTCGAACTCGCGCTGGACCCGCGACGCGTCGTCGGGATGCAGGCGCGCGGCCCAGGCGGCGCGCGTCGCCCCGAAATTGCCGGGCGCGGTGCGGTACAGCTCGTGCATCCGCTGGTCCCAGGTCATCAGGCCGGTAGCCACGTCCATTTCCCAGATGCCGACGCCGGCGGCCTGGACGGCTAGCTGCGTGCGGTCGGCGAGCGCCTGGAAGGCATCCTCGGCCTGCTTGCGCTGGGTGATGTCGGTGTGGGTCCCGATCATCCGCAGCGCCCGGCCTTCGTCGTCGCGCGCGATGACGCGCCCCCGATCGTGAATCCAGACCCAGTGCCCGTCGCGGTGCAGCATCCGGAACTCGGCCTCGAGCAGGTCGGTCTCCCCCTCGATGCATTGCCGGACCAGCTCCATGACGCGCGGCCGGTCATGGGGATGCAGCAGCCCCTGGAAGACAAGGTTGTCGTCGCCGAGATCCTCGGGCAGGTGGCCCAGGATCGCCTTCCAGGTCGGCGAGTAGTAGGTCGTCCCGGCCGGAACATCCTGGTCCCAGACGCCCTGGCCGGCGCTCTCCAGGGCAAACTGCCAGCGGCTTTCGCTTTCGATCAGGCTCGCCTCGGCCCGCTTGCGCTCGTCGATGTCCTCGATCTGGGCGATGAACCAGCGCGGTTCGCCGGTCTGCTCGTCGCGCACGGCCGATACCGACAGGGTGGCCCAGAAGATCCGCCCCGAACGGGTGACGAACCGACGCTCGGTGCGATGGTTGGTGCCGACGCCGCCCAAAATGGCCGGCGCGAAATCCAGTTCGCGCCCGGCATCGTCGGGGTGGGCGACCTCCGCGAAGAAGCGGCCAACCAGCTCCTGCTGGCGATAGCCCAGCATCGCCGCCACCGCCTGATTGACGCGCAGCCAGCGGCCATCCAGGTCGATGAGGGCGGTGCCGATGGCGGCCTCGTCCACGACGCGGCGGAACCGCGCCTCGCTGGCGACCAGCCGGTCGCGCAGCAGGGCCACCATGAAGGGGGGCAGCGTCGTCAGGGTGGCCGCGACATGCTCCTGCACCGGCAGGGCCGTGGCCTCGATCCCCGAAGCCGACAGGTACATCCGCACGATCACCGTGGCGACCGTCGACGAGGCCAGGATCGCGGTCTGGAAGGCATTGAGCCGCATTGCCGCCAGGATGAGCGGCAGGGCAACCACGATGAAGGGATAGGTCAGGTGGTCGAGTGCCAGCACGGTGATCGCCAGCGTGACGGCCAGGTGCGCGGCAAACTCGATCGCCGTCCGGCGGCGGCACCAGCGGGCGATCGCCGACTGGCTGACGGTCAGCGCCGTCGGCAGGATGATGGCCGCGCCCATGACCGAGCCCACCCACCATATCGCCGCCGAGCGGGTGAAAGGATCGCCCGACAGTTCCGACAGGGCGAGGGCCCCCGGCAAGGCGGTGACGGTCGGCGTGATGAAACCGGCGATCACGATGGCGGCGACGACGCGCCTTGGCCGCGACGGGTCGCGGCCGCCGACACGCCAGACCAGCGCCAGGGTCAGGGCGACCTCGAGCGTGTTGGCGACCGCCAGGGCCAGGGCCGGCGCCGCGCCGGCGCCGGTCGCGATATAGGCGGCGAAGATGCCGGCCAGCACGGCGGGCAGCGCGGCCAGGCGGCGCTCGTCCGGCCAGCGCAGCATCGCGGCTACGGCTGCCGCATTGGCCAGCCAGGGTGGCGCCAGGTTGCCCGGCAACCGGGCCAGCAAGATGCAGGCCAGGGCAAGCAATCCGCAGCCCAGCGCCAGCGCGACCAGCCGCACCGACAGCAGGCGCTCCGTCGGCGGGGCGTTCACGGACGGCGCGGCCTGGGTCATCGACGGGTCAGGCCGCCGGGCTGGAGGCGGCCAGGAAAGCGCGCGCCTTGGCGCCGACCGCCTCAGCGCTGTCGCCCGGCTTGTAGAGCGCGGACCCCAGCCCGAAGCCGGCCGCCCCGGCCGCACGATAGTCGGCCATGTTGGCCAGCGTCACGCCTCCCACCGGCAGCAGCCGGGTGCCGCGCGGCAGCACCGCGCCCCAGGCCTTGACGGCGGCCGGTGGCAGCGCCTCGGCCGGGAACAGCTTGACGGCATCGGCGCCGGCGGCCAGTGCCGCGAACGCCTCGGTCGGGGTGAAGGCGCCGGGGATGGCGGTCATCCCGCGCAGGCGGGCGGCGCGAATCACCGCCGGGTCGCAGTGGGGGCTGACGACCAGCGTGCCGCTGGCAGCCGCGATGTCGGCCACCTCGCGGGCGCTGGTGACCGTGCCCGCGCCGATCACGGCGCGATCGGAAAAGGCTTCGGCCAGGGCCGCGATCGAGCGTAGGGGCTCGGGCGAGTTCAGCGGCACCTCGATCAGCGTGAAGCCGGCCTCGACCAGGGCGGCCCCGATCGGGCGGGCCTCGTCCGGCCGGATGCCGCGCAGGATGGCGACCAGCGGGCAGCGTTGGAACGCGGCTTCGAAATCGAGCGGCATCTCGGGCCAGTCTTCCTGTCTGCGGTTCATCGCCGGACGAGCCCGGCCTGGGTGGCGAGCGCCAGGTGGCCCGCGCGTACGCAGGCGGCCGGCGCATCCCGCGTCGCAATGCCCAGGCGCCGTGCCGCCCGGCGGTAGCGATCGGCCAGGTCGGCGCTGCCGATCAGGATCAGTTCGCCGTCGCCGGCCGCGATCCCGCCCAGTTCCGCACCGATCAGCAGGCCGGAGAGGTAGTCGGCTGCCTCGTCCTCGGCCAGTTCGTCGAAAAGGCGCAGGGTCCGCGCGGCGAAAATCGCGTGCAGCAACTGGCCCGCCCCCTGCAGCCCGCGCGCGGCATCGACGCCCCGCGCGAAGCCGGAGCCGTCCCCGCTTGCCGCACCCATCAGGCGGCCGAGGATGGTGTGGGTCCGCAGGGCCGCGAACAGCTCCCCGGTCATGCAGGTATGGAAGCCGATGATCCGGCCCTGCGCGACGGTGACGGTCTTGGAGTGGGTGCCGGGCAACAGGAAGGTGCCGCCGTCGATCGCCATGAGGGCCAGCGCGCCGACGATCTGGCATTCCTCGCCGCGCATGACGTCGGGCACGCCGTCGCGGTCGCGGGCGGTGACGCCGGGTGCCACGCGGATGGGCCCGAAGTCGGGCACGGTGATCGGCGTCAGGTGGCGGCCGAGTTCGTCCAGTGCCACGGGGCAGGGCAGGTAGGGCGCCTCGATCCAGCCCTGGCGGCTGCCGATCATGCCCGACAGCAATGCCGGCAGCGGTCCATGCCGCTCCAGCCATGGGCGGCAGGCATCATGCAGGGCGGCAGCGAACGCCCCACCCGCGATGTTCATGATGCCGAGCGGCGCCTCGCGCTCGTCGAGCACGCCGCCATCGGCTGTCAGGAGATACACGCGAAGGGACGTCGTCCCCCAATCGACGCTGAGCAGAGCCGCCAAAGCCGACATTCCCCCAGAAGACCACTGTTTGGGGGTATCCTAGACCGGTCGATGCCGGTCTGGATATCAGGCGATGATGCGCACGTCCGGTGGAATTGCAGAGCCCGGCATCGCGTCCGGCAACGCCTTGCCGCACTCGACCTGGCCCAGCAGTTCGACGTCGTCGATCGTGTAGGCGAAGAGGGGCTCGGCATAGCCGACGGCAACCCTGGTGGCACCGCCGGCGTCCAGGCCGATCGGCCGTCCGACGACGATGTGAAGGCGCGCCTGCTCGCTGCGGGCCTCGGCCAGGTGCCGGCGCGCGCTGGGCAGGTCGATTCCGTGGCTCGGGATATGGATCCGGCCACCCTCGAACACGGCCTCGTAGCAGGTGACGCCCTCATCGTCGTCCGGCAGGGCGCCCAGATGTATGTACTGGACCACGCCGGAAGAACCTGTGGCGGCGATGCTGCCGCATTCCTGCTCATCCGTCGCGCTGCCTGCCATCATCGCCGCCTCCGCCGCTGGACTCCCACCTGGGAAGCCAACTGCGGGGCGGGCCGGAAGTTCCGGGGGACGATGGAATAGAACCAGGCTTGAGCCGTAGCCTGTCAGACGAGCGGGTTCATCACGTGCTGGCGATAGCCCGCGCGCTCACCCAGGCGCTCGTACCAGGCCTTCACGTTCGGCAGGTCGGGGCGCTCGATCGGGAACCAGAACCAGCGGAACGCCTGGATGCCGGTCGGGATGTCGGCCAGGGTGAAGCTGTCGCCGGCGATATACTTGCGGCCCGCCAGGTGCTGGTCGAGCAGCGTCAGCGCCTCGGCCGTCTTCTGCTGCGAGGCGGCGATCACCTTGGGGTCCTGGTCGGGCTTGGGCGTGCGCACGATCTGCAGGAACATGGGCGTGATGGCGGGGCCGGCGACGGTGGCGCCCCAGTCCATCCAGCGGTCGATGTCGGCGCGGGCCTTCAGGTCGGCCGGCCACAGCGCTTCGGCGCCATGCTTGGCCGCCAGGTAGCGCATGATGGCGTGCGATTCCCACAGCACGAACCCGTCGTCGTCGACCGTGGGCACCAGGCCGTTGGGGTTCAGCGCCAGGTACTCCGGATCCTTGTTGCGCCCGTACGGGCCGCCGATATCCTCCCTCGCGTAGGGCAGGTCGAGTTCAGTGCAGAGCCACAGCACCTTCTGGACGTTGGACGAGGTCTTGCGGCCGAGAATCCTGAGCATGGGCGATCTTTCCTCCGAAACGGGCACCGTTCCCGGCACCGGCCGGCGATGCTAGCGCCAGCCGCTCCTGTTCCAAAGCCTGTCGTCCTGGATTAGGCTGCCGGCATGAGCAAAGATGCCGACCGGATGGCCGCCGCCCTGCGCGAGAACCTGCGCCGCCGCAAGGCGCAGAGCCGCGGGCGCAGCGACGCCGCGACCTGTTCCGAGCCATCGGTCGGCGGCGGTGGTGCGACCCCAGGCGAAGCCGTCGATCCCTCCGAGCTTCCCGCGCGGCCGGCAATCGACTAGAAACGGCCGACCCGCAATCGGTCGCCGGATTTTCCAATGCCAGTGATGCCCGACTCCTGGATCCGCGAAAGCGCGGGGAAGGGGATGATAGAGCCCTTCGTCGAGCGCCAGACGCGCGAAGGCGTGATCTCCTATGGCCTGTCGTCCTATGGCTACGACGCCCGGGTGTCGCGCGAGTTCAAGATCTTCACCAACGTCGACAATGCCATCGTCGACCCCAAGAACTTCGCGCCCAACAGCTTCGTCGATCGCGAGCTCGACGTCTGCATCGTGCCGCCCAACAGCTTCGCGCTGGGCCGGACGATGGAGTATTTCCGCGTGCCGCGCGACGTGCTGGTCATCTGCCTCGGCAAGTCGACCTATGCGCGCTGCGGCATCATCGTCAACGTGACCCCGCTGGAGCCGGAGTGGGAAGGGCACGTGACGATCGAGATCTCCAACACCACGCCGCTGCCGGCCAAGATCTATGCGGGCGAGGGGATCTGCCAGTTCCTGTTCTTCCAGGGCGCCGGCCCTTGCGAGACCTCCTATGCCGACCGGGCCGGCAAGTACATGCGCCAGCAAGGCGTAACCCTGCCCCGCCTCTGATCCGGCGCACCGCGGCCACGCCGCCGCCCTGAAGGCGGGGTTCATTTGCATGGATGAAGCCCCGATATATGTTCGTCTCCGCCGTCCCCGGCCCCGCGATCGGTTGCGATCCCGGGGCAGAACCTGATTCGAGGTTCCAGCCGTCCATGGACAAGATTCGCATTCGCGGCGGCCGGCCGCTGCACGGCCAGATCCCGATCAGCGGCGCCAAGAACGCGACCCTGCCGCTGATGGCCGCCTCGCTGCTGACCGACGGCACGCTGACGCTGTCGAACGTGCCGCACCTGGCAGACATCGCCACCATGGCCAGCCTGCTGGCCCAGCACGGCGTATCGGTCGGCATCGACGGCGCGGCCCCCGGCGGCGGCCATACCGGCCGGGTGATGGCCTTGCAGGCCGGCACGATCACCAGCACGACGGCGCCCTACGACCTGGTGCGCAAGATGCGCGCCTCGGTGCTGGTGCTGGGGCCGCTGGTGGCGCGCGAGGGCCGGGCGCGCGTCTCGCTGCCCGGCGGCTGCGCCATCGGCACGCGGCCGGTCGACCTGCACCTGAAGGGGCTGGAGCGGCTGGGCGCCAAGGTCGAGCTGACCGCGGGCTACATCGAGGCGAGCGCCCCCGGCGGGCTGGTCGGGGCCGAGATCGTCTTCCCGTTCGTGTCGGTCGGCGCCACCGAGAACCTGCTGATGGCGGCCACCCTGGCGCGTGGCGAGACGGTGCTGTTGAACGCCGCCCGTGAGCCGGAGATCGTCGACCTGGCGGAATGCCTGTCGGCGATGGGGGCCGATATCGAAGGCGCCGGCACTGACCGAATCCGCATCCGCGGCAAGGATCGCCTGCACGGCGCCGCCCACACCGTCATCTCGGACCGGATCGAGACCGGCACCTACATGATGGCGGTCGCGATCACCGACGGCGACGTCGAGCTGATCGGCGGCCGGCTCGACCTTGTGCGGTCGGTGGCCGATGCGCTGACCCCGGCCGGCCTGACGGTGGAGGAGACCGCGCGCGGCATCCGCGTGCGCCGCGCCAACGGCCGCCTGACCGGCATCGACGTGATGACCGAGCCCTATCCGGGCTTCCCGACCGATCTTCAGGCCCAGCTCATGGCGCTGATGTCGACGGCGGGCGGGGCGGCGATGATCACCGAGACGATCTTCGAGAACCGCTTCATGCATGTGCCCGAGCTGACGCGCATGGGCGCCAACATCAATGTCCACCATGCCTCGGCCCTCGTCCGCGGCGTGCCGCGGCTGACCGGGGCGCCGGTGATGGCGACGGACCTGCGGGCATCGGTTTCGCTCGTGCTGGCCGGGCTGGCGGCCGAGGGCGATACCATCCTCAGCCGCGTCTATCATCTCGACCGCGGCTACGAGCGGGTGGAGGAGAAGCTGGCGGCATGCGGTGCCGAGGTGGAGCGAATTCGCGAATCCTGACGTTACGGCGGATGGCAAGGAGGGGCCGATGGCAAAGCTGAAGCTGCGTGCGGTCGATGCCGAGGACATGTCGGTGATCTCGGCCTGCCTGCAGGACGCGATCGTCACCCTGGGCGACATGACCTGGGAGCGGGAGAGCGGTCGCTTCCTGCTCGTTGCCAGCCGTTTTTGCTGGGAAGGGTGCCGCGATGCCGAGGGCGGGCTGCTGGAGCGGGTCCATGCCGGGGTGTGCTTCGACGGGGTGACGGGCGTGCGCCATCGCGGCGTCGACCAGTCCAAGCGCGAGGCGCTGCTGTCCCTGCTGGCGACGACGCCGGTGGAGGGCGGAATCCATCTGGAGTTCGCCGGCGGCGCCACGATCCGGCTGGAAGCAGAGGAAATCCTGTGCCATCTACAGGATATCGACGAGCCGTGGCCCACCCAGTGGCGGCCGTCGCATCCGCTCGAAGAAGGTTGACCAGGCCCCGGCCATTGCCGGGCGCACCTATTCCTTTCCAGCGTTTCAGGGAGCTTTCCGTTGTCCGCGAACGATGTCCTCGTGCTCGCGCTGCCCAAGGGCCGCATCCTCAAGGAAGTGATGCCCATGGTGCGCCGTGCCGGGATCGAGCCGGAGCCCGCGTTCGATGATCCCGACGATCGCCAGCTCCGCTTCAAGACCAACCGCCCCGGGATCGACATCATCCGCGTCCGCAGCTTCGACGTGGGCGCCTTCGTGGCCTTTGGCGCCGCCCATCTGGGCGTCGCCGGCAGCGACGTGCTGATGGAGTTCGACTATCCCGAGATCTATGCCCCGCTCGACCTGAAGATCGGCCATTGCCGGCTGATGGTGGCCGAGCCCGAGGAACTGTCGGCCACCGACGACCCGTCGCGCTGGAGCCATGTGCGCGTCGCGACCAAGTATCCCCAGCTCACCCGCCGCCATTTCGCCGCGCGCGGCGTGCAGGCCGAATGCATCGCGCTCCATGGCGCGGTGGAACTGGCGCCGCGCATCGGCCTCTGCCGGCGCATCGTCGACCTGGTGCAGACGGGCTCGACCTTGAAGGCCAACGGCCTGGTGGAGATCGAGCACATCGCCGACATCTCGTCGCGCCTGATCGTCAACCGCGCCGCGCTGAAGACACGGCCGGACGAGGTCCAGGGCTGGGTCGACCGCTTCAGAGCGGTGACCGAGGCCCCGGCCACCCGCCACTAGTCTTATGGTTCGCCGTCTTTCCACCGCCGACCCGGGCTTCGAAGCCGACTTCCTGGCCCTGCTGGCCGAGAAGCGCGAGGCCGACGAGGATGTCGACCAGGTCGCGGCTGCGATCATCGCCGACGTGCGCTCGCGCGGCGACGTGGCGGTCGCCGAATATACCCACCGCTTCGACCGGCTCGACACGGCCGCCATCGGGCTGCGCATCCCGGCGACCGAGGTGCATGGCGCGGTCGAGCGCTGCGCGCCCGAAGCAGTCGCCGCCCTGCGCATGGCCGCCGGCCGGATCGAGGCGTTCCACCGACTGCAGATGCCGGCCGGCATCGACCATGTGGACGCGGCCGGGGTGCGGCTCGGCATGGTGTGGCGGCCGATCCC
The DNA here is from genome assembly GCF_006738645.1 of Stella humosa. Classification (GTDB taxonomy): domain Bacteria; phylum Pseudomonadota; class Alphaproteobacteria; order ATCC43930; family Allostellaceae; genus Allostella; species Allostella humosa. The sequence continues at coordinate 2,255,820 of NZ_AP019700.1, forward strand.
GGCCGTCGGCCTCTATGTCCCGGGCGGGCTTGCCGCCTATCCCAGCTCGGTCCTGATGAACGCGCTTCCGGCCAAGGTGGCGGGCGTCGGCCGGGTTGCGGTGACGGTGCCGACGCCGGACGGCATCCTCAACCCGCTGGTGCTGGCGGCGCTGTCGATCGCGGGGGTGGACGAAGTCTATCGCGTGGGCGGGGCCCAGGCGGTGGCGGCACTTGCCTATGGCACCCGGAGCATCGCGGCGGTCGACAAGATCGTCGGTCCGGGCAATGCCTATGTCGCCGCCGCCAAGCGCCGCGTCTTCGGCACCGTCGGCATCGACATGATTGCCGGCCCGTCGGAGATCCTGGTGGTGGCCGATGGTGCCAACGACCCGGACTGGATCGCGGCCGACCTCTTGTCCCAGGCCGAGCATGACATGGCGGCCCAGTCGATCCTGCTGACCGACGACGCGGCCTTCGCCGACCGCGTGGTGGCGGCCGTGGCGGCCGAGCTGGCGGTGATGCCCCGCCGTGAGATCGCGGCCGAAAGCTGGCGGCGCTTCGGCGCCGTCATCCTGCTGCGCAGCCTGGACGAGGCACCGGCCCTGGTCGACCGGCTGGCGCCCGAGCATCTGGAACTGGCCGTCGACGCGCCCCAGGCGCTGGCCGACCGCATCGTCAATGCCGGGGCCATCTTCCTCGGCCGCTACACGCCCGAGGCGGTCGGCGACTATGTCGCCGGCCCCAACCACGTCCTGCCGACGTCGCGCAGCGCGCGCTTCTCGTCCGGCCTGGGCGTGCTCGACTTCCTGAAGCGCACCACCTTCGTCGCCTGCGATGCTGACAGCCTGGCCCGGATCGGCCCGGCCGCGGTGACGCTGGCCGAGACGGAGGGGCTGCATGCCCATGCGCGGTCGGTCGCGATCCGGCTCCGGCCCGCCGGCTGAGCCGCCGCGGGCAGACGAGCCGGCGGCCGCCGCGCCGCCGGAGCAGCGCATCGCGCGCGTGACGCTGGACGAGCACACCGTCCTGCGCCGCAACCCGGACGTCGAGCATGAGCGCGCCGTCGCCCTGTTCGACCTCGTGGAGGAGAACCGCTTCGCCCTGGTCGACGGCCCGGCCGGCCCCTACCACCTGCATCTGGCGATCGCCGACAGCCGCCTGCGCATCCTGGTGCGCGACGCCCAGGACCAGCCGCTGGTGGAGATCCTGCTGCCGCTCCTGGCCTTCCGCCGGATCGTGCGGGACTATTTCATGATCTGCGAGAGCTACTACGCGGCTATCCGCCGCTCCACCCCCTCGCAGATCGAGGCGATCGACATGGGCCGGCGCGGCCTGCACGACGAAGGCTCGCGCCTGCTGCGGGAGCGGCTGGCCGATCGCGCGACCATCGACCATGCAACCGCCCGGCGGCTCTTCACGCTCGTCTGCGTGCTGCATATCCGGGGCTGAGCCAGGTGCGGCGTCCGGCCAGCGTCCTCTTCGCCTGCAGCCAGAATTCCGTCCGCTCGCCGATGGCCGAGGCGATCCTGAAGCAGCTTCAGCGGGCGCGCATCTTCGTCGATTCCGCCGGCCTTCGATCGGAGCCCATCGACCCTTTCGCGATCGCCTGCATGGCCGAGATCGGGCTCGACCTGTCGCGCCATCGCTCCAAGAGCTTCGACGAGCTGGAGGACACCTCCTTCGACCTGATCGTCACGCTCTCGCCGGAGGCGCACCACCGGGCGCTGGAGATGACGCGGACGATGGCGTGCGACGTCGAATACTGGCCGACCTTCGACCCGACCATCGTCGACGGCAGCCGGGATGTCCGGCTGGAGGCCTATCGCACGGTCCGCGACGGGCTGTGGGACCGCATCGCCGCCCGCTTCCCCGGCCTGCCGACCCCGGCGCCCTGAGATGCTGAAACTCGACCACCTCACCGTCATCGCGCCGACGCTGGCCGAAGGAGTGGCCCACGTCCGGTCGTGCCTTGGCCTCGAGGTGCCGTTCGGGCAGCGCCACGCCTACATGGGCACCCACAACCACCTGCTCCAGTTGGGCGATGGCGTCTACCTGGAGATCGTGGCCGTGGACCCCGATGCCGCGGGGCCGGGGCGCCCTCGCTGGTTCGGCCTCGATGACCAGCAGGCGGTCCGGGCGGATTGGGACGCAGGCCGGCGCCTGCGCGGCTGGGTCGCTGGAACGGACAGGATCGACATGGTCCTGGCGCGTCGGGAAGGGACCTTCGGCCGGAAGGTCTCCCTGCCATCGAGCGACCCTACTTTCGAGTTCTCGCTGCTGGACGACGGCTCGCTGCCGCTGGGCGGGGCGGCACCCTCGATCATCGACCGGCGCGGCAAGGCGCGCGCGATGGCGACGATGGCGGACCTGGGTGCGCGCCTGCGGTCGTTCTCGCTCGAGCATCCGGAGGCCGACGCGATATCCGCGCTCTACCGGGAGCTTGCCATCGAGCGGGCACCGTCCGTCTCGCACGGCGGTGGCCTTCGCTATCGTGCACGGATAGAAACGCCGGGCGGGATGCGGGAGCTTTTCTAGGCGGCGGTGGCAGCCCGCCCTGCATTCCCCAAGGGCGGTGATGCGCAAGGATTGGATCGAGGCCTTTCCGGCGGCACAGCGAGAGACCGCACGGGCGGCACTGGCCGGCGCTTTCGGGCCGGCCCAGATTGATACCGTCACGCCCGTAGGCGGCGGCGCCTCGGGAGCATTGCCTTACCGGGTGGAGGTTGGGGGTCGCCCCTATCTGCTGCGGATCGAGGGCAAGGCAAGCCCACTGCGCAACCCCCATCAGTACCACGCTCTGCGCATCGCCGCGGCGAGCGGGATCGCACCGGTTGTGCATCATATCGACGAGGTAGCGCGCGTCGTGGTGACCGACTTCATCGCGCATCGCCCGTTGCAGACCTACCCAGGTGGCCCTGCCGCATTGGTGGTGGCGATCGGTGCGCTGCTGGCACGTCTCCAGGAAGGCCCGGTCTTTCCGCATTTCGTCGACTATCCGGACATCGTCGGGCGCCTGTTCGCCCACGTGCGCCGAACCGGGCTTTTCGCCGATGGCCTGCTCGATGCCCATTTCGAACGGCTCGGGAGGATTAGCCAAGCCTATGCCGGCGGCCTTGACCGGCTCGTCGCCAGCCACAACGATCTGATCCCCGGCAATATCCTGTTCGACGGCCAGCGGCTGTGGCTGATCGACTGGGAGTCGGCCTACCGCAACGATCCGCTGGTGGACGTCGCGACGGTCTTGGACACCCTGGCGACCGCGCCGGCCCTGGAGGCGGCATTCCTGCGAGCGTGGCTGGGCCGCGCGCCGGATGCCGACCTGCTGACCCGCCTGGAACTCACCCGCGCGCTGACGCGGCTTTACTATGCCGGGGTCATGCTGAGCGGCTCGGCGGCGGCCGGCCGCGCTGCTCCCGACACGGACCTGTCATGTCCAAGCCTCGAAGACTTTCGACAGGCGATCGCCGACGGACTCCTGACGCCGGGAACGGTCGAAACCCGGCATCTCCTGGGCAAGATGTTCCTTGCGTCGTTCCTGACCGGTGCCGAGCCGCCGGGGTTCGAGCACGCGGTCCTGGCCTAGACCCCCTCCAACGCGCCGTAGTCATGCGTATAGGCATCGGGCGTGAAGTTGCCGATGCGCTGGGTCCAGCGCTTGCCCGGCCACAGATAGTCGACCCGCCCGTCGGTCGGCCGATAGACGGCGGTATAGGCGGTGGCGGATGCCGCGCGGCGGGAAAAGAGGGGCGGCTCCAGCATGCGCGCGGTCAGCGCGGCGAGCGTCATGTCCGGATCGGCCAGCGCCGTCATCAGCGCATCGTGCCGAGCCAGAGAGCGTGTGCTGGCGTCGAACTGGCGGGAGGCGGCGGTGTCCTGATGGTTGGTGCAGACCGGCACGCGCGAGACGGCGGGCAGGCGGTCCGGGCCGAGGAAGACGGTCGCATGGTCGCCCGAACGGTCGAGCAGGGTCACGTTCTGCGACAGGGCGACGGGGATGCGGCAGAGCGCGGTCACGGCCTCGTCGACCCGGCTGCACGTCTCCAGCACGTAGCGCAGCAGCAGGATGACCGCGAAGCCCAGCCCCTGGGCGGGGCTGCCGCCGGCGGTCAGGCTGGCGACGAGGCCATCGGCGTTCATGCCGTCGATGCAGCCGCCCCACGGCCGCTGGGCCTTGGCGATCACTTCCCGTCCGAACCAGGATGTGCTTTCGAAGCGATCGGACACGAGGTCGAGCCGGAAGTCGTAGTTGCGTACCAACGCTGGCCCGCCGTCGCCCAGCCACACGGCTTGGCTGCAGCCGTCGCCCATCGGCGGCGGGCGATAGTGGCTGAGGATGCAGCGGTCGAGGTCGTCCTCGGCGGTCAGCGCGCAGGCTTGGTCGTAGGGGGCCAGCAGTTCGGGCATGTGGCGGGCGATCGCCGCCCGGCATTCGGCGGCCGATGGCGGTGGCGCCAGCCCCTGGCCCAGATACCAGCGCCGGGCGGCTTCCCGGCCGGTGCGAAAGCGTGCCGCCCAATCCTGGCCGGGCTCATCCTCGCGGGCCGCGACGAAGTCCTTCAGCATCCTAGACGACCCGCGGCGCCAACTCGCGCATCAGGTCGAGCCAGGGCGGCATGCAGCGCGACAGGTCGTAGCGCGCAATCGCGGTCTCGCGCGCGGCGCGGGCCAGATAGGCGAAGGCGGGCGGGTCGCGCAGCACGTCGACCACGCGCGCGGCTAGGTCGTTGGGGTCCGACGCCTCCGCCAGCAGGCCGTTGTAGCCGTGCTCGATCACCTCCTCGACCGCGGGGTTGCGCGCCCCGACGACGACCGCCCCCAGCGACATCGCCTCGATCACCGACCAGGACAGCACGAAGGGCCGCGAGGAATAGACGTGCGCCGTCGTGATCTGCATCAGGCGGATGAAATCCTGGTAGCGGATGCGGCCAAGGAAATGGACGCGCGGGTCGTTCATCCCCATGTCGCGCACGAGGGCGGCGCGGTGGCTGCCGCCGCCCTCGGGCTCCGGCCCGTACTGCGCGCGCTCGCCGCCGACGATGATGATCTTGGCGTCCGGCACCTGGCCCAGGATGCGCGGCACGGCGTAAAGGAATTCCGGGAAGCCGCGCATCGGCTCCAGCCCGCGGGCGACGTAGGTGACGATCTTGTCGCGCGCCGACAGCATGGTCAGGTCGGGCAGCTCGAAGCGGGCGAGCGGGTCCGGGTGCAGGCGCCGCGTGTCGATGCCGTCGTGGATGACGCGGATCTTGGGCTGGTGGGCGGCCGGGAAGGTGCCGCGCTGCCAGTTGGTGGGCGACACGCCGGCCGCGGCCTGGTCGAGGGCCGCCTGCATGTGCCACATGCCCATGGCATCCATCGTCGTGCCGGTATCGCGGAAGAACTCGCAATAGGCGATCATCGGCACGTCGGGAAAGACCTCGCGCAGCGGCACGGCACCGCCCCAGCCGGGATGGGCAATGACGAGGCGCGGCTGGAAGCCGGAATCCGCAAGCGCCCGCAGCTTGCGCCCGGCGGCGCGCGCGTGGCCCAGCAGGTTGGCGACCGGTTGCAACGCCCGGTCGCCCGGTGTGCCGACCGTGTCGGGCCGGTAGAAGTGCTTGTCGACGATGGTGAAGGCGGAATTGTCCTGCACCGACAGGAAGACGCTGCGCGGCCGGACCCGCGGCGCCAGATGCTGAATCAGATTGAGGAACTGGCCCGGGACGCTGTGGTGGATGTAGAGAATGGACATTCGTTCCCGATGCGCTGTCCGTCAGTATGGAGGAGGCGGACCCTGCACCGGGCCGCCCGATGATTCTACCCTGAATCCGTTCACATCGGGAGGGGTGATAGGGAAATTGGATGGCGTGGCGCCGGACAAGCTGGCACACAGCGCGGCCTGGACGGCGGTCGCGGTCCGGCATGATGCTTCATCGATTTTCGTCTTCATAAGGTGGCCGTGCAGCAACATTCCGATGCCGATGGGGCGGCCCTGATCCTCGCATCCGCCTCGCCGCGCCGGCTCGACCTGCTGCGGCAGGTCGGCCTCGTGCCGGCGGCCGTCGACCCGGCTGACATCGACGAGGCCCCCCACCGCCAGGAACTGCCGGCCGATCACGCGCGCCGCCTGGCGGGCGAGAAGGCGGCCCTGGTGGCGGCGCGCCACCCGCAGGGCTGGATCCTGGCCGCCGACACCGTCGTCGCCTGTGGCCGCCGCATCCTGCCCAAGGCCGAGGACGAGCAGACCGCACGCACCTGCCTGGAGCTGCTGTCCGGCCGCCGCCACCGGGTCCATGGCGGCGTGGCGCTGGCCGCCCCCGGCGGCAAGATCACGGTCAGCCTGGTTCAGACGGCCGTGCTGTTCAAGCGGCTGACGGCCGACGAGATCGATGCCTACCTGGCCGGCGGCGAATGGCGCGGCAAGGCCGGCGGCTATGCCATACAGGGCCGGGCGGCGCTCTTCGTGCGCGGCATCGTCGGCTCCTACAGCAACATCGTCGGGCTGCCGCTGTTCGAGACGGCCGCACTGCTGCGCGGCCGCGGCTTCCCGCTGCGGCCATGACCATGACCGCGCCCACCATCGATCGCATCCTGGTCGACCGCGTGCCCGGCGAGACGCGGGTGGCGGCATTGGCCGGCGGCCGACTGGTCGACCTGCACATCGTCCGCGGCGACCCGCGCTTTGCCGTGGGCGCCATCCATCTGGGTCGCGTCGCCCAGCTCGTGGCCGGGTTCGATGGCGCCTTCGTCGATATCGGGCTGGAGCAGGCGGCCTTCCTGCGGCTGGCGGACGTGGCGTCGCCGCCGGTGGCGGGCGACGTGCTGCCGGTGCAGATCGTCCGCGCGGCGGGCGGCGAGAAGGGGCTGGGCGTCACCGCGCGGCCGCGACTGGCCGGCCGGTTCATCGACTGGCTGGCGGGTCGGCCCGGCCTGCGCACCGCCCGCGGCGTGGCGATGCTGGCCGGGCTGTCGCTCGCCGATGATGAGGGCGCGGAACTGAAGGCCGCATCGGCCGATGCCGATCCCGCGGCCGTTGTCGTCGAACTGGCCCGCCTGCGCGCTGAATGGGCGGCCGTGCTGGCGCGCGCGGCCCGGGGCGTGGCTCCGGCGGCCCTGCATCCGGCGGCAGAACCCTGGATGGCGCTGCTCCAGCAGCCGTGGGCGGCCGGGGCCGAGGTGGCCTTCGCCGACCGGGCCGGCCTGACCGCTGCGCGCGCCGACGTGGCCCGCCTGTTCCCCGACCTGGCCGAGCGGCTGGTCCTGGACCCGGCCGGCTGGCGGATGTTCGACGAGGCGGGGGTGGAGGAGCAGGTGGCGGCCGCCCTGGCTCGCCGGGTGCCGCTGCCGGGCGGCGGGGAGCTGGTGATCGACGAGGCCGAGGCCGCGACATTGATCGACATTGATGCCGGCGCCTCCCGCGCGGCGCCGGGCACGATCAACCGCAAGGCGGTGCCCGCGATCGCCGCCGCCCTGCGCCTGCGCGCGATCGGTGGCCAGGTGCTGGTGGATTTCGTGCGCGAGGGCGGCGCCAAGTCGCGCGATGCCCTGGTGGCGGCCATGCGCGAGGCCGTGGCAGCCGATCCCGAGCCGGTCGAGATCGCCGGCTGGTCGCGCCTGGGCCTGCTGGAATTGACCCGCCGTCGCGCCCGCCCGTCGCTGGCCAGCCTCATGTCGGCGCCGGCCGCCGACCGCGCCGCCTCGGCGGTGGCGCGCGGCTACGACGCGCTGCGTGCGGCCGCGCGCACGGCCGGCGAACCCGCCGTGGCGGCCATCACCGTGGAGGCGGGTGCAGTGGTCGAGACGGCCCTGCGCGGGCCGCTGGCGGGCAACCTGGCGGCGCTGGCCAAGGCGACCGGCCTGGCGATCCGCGTCGCGGCGGCACCCGCCCTGGCGCCGTCGGCGTTCCGCGTCGCCGCCGGCCGGCCGTAGAGGAGCGTTCCGATGACCCAGTCCGCCTGTCCCATCTGCGGCGAGCCGGCGAAGGAAGCCCATCGCCCCTTCTGTTCCTCGCGCTGCCGCTCGATCGACCTCGGCCGCTGGCTGAACGAGGCGTACCGCATTCCGGCCGGCCCGGCCGACGAGCCGGACGAGAACGAGCCGGACGAGGATGGGGCGGACGACGAGGACCGCCCGTAGGAGGTCACGAGGGCATCGGCCATGTGAGATTGCTGATGATGTTCGTGTCGAGGAGACAGCGCATCAGATGGCGACCTTGCGGCCTTCTTCACGCGGACGGGGCAGGTCTAGATCGGAGCCGATCAGCGGCGATGCCAGCAGCGCCTTGAGGATGCCGCCTTTCCTCGGGGGTTGCCCACCGATGGTCTCATTGATGGCCGCCCGCAACCGATCGGATTCCGGCCCGCCCTCGGCAAGGCGGCGAGCGAGCGCCCGCACCAGGTCCCGGTCCGAAGCGCCACCGGTCACCTCGAACTGGACCAGGCCTTTCTCGGCCGACGCAGGATCAGACATTCATCTCGGCCGCCCGCAGCGATTCCTCGCGGATCGCCTCGGTCAGTTCCTCTTCGATGGCGGCGAACTCCGGCGTCGTCTTCATCCGCCAGTGGCGCGGGTGGGGCAGGGGTACGGGCACCTCGCACTTGATGCGGCCGGGCCGGGCGGTCATCACCAGCACGCGGTTGGCCATGAACACCGCTTCCTCGATGTCGTGGGTGACGAAGAGGACTGTCTTGCGATCGGCCTCCCACACCGACAGCAGCAGCTCCTGCATCAGCGCGCGCGTCTGGTGGTCGAGCGCGCCGAACGGCTCGTCCAGCAGCAGGATGGCCGGGTCGTTGGCCAGCGCCCGGGCCAGCGCCGTGCGCTGCTGCATGCCGCCCGACAGCATGCGGGGATAGTGGTCGGCAAAGCCGGTCAGGCCGACCTGCTGCATCAGCCGGTCGGCGATGCGGCGGCGCTCGGCCTCGGGCACGCCGCGCTCGCGCGGGCCGAAGCCGATGTTCTCGCGCACCGTCAGCCAGGGGAACAGGGTGTAGGACTGGAACACCATGCCGCGGTCCGCACCCGGCCGCGTCACCTCGCGCCCGTCGACCAGCACGCGGCCCTCGGTCGCCTGGTCGAGCCCGGCCACGATGCGCAGCAGGGTGGACTTGCCGCAGCCGGACGGGCCCAGGATGGCCACGAACTCGGTGTCGGCGATGGCGAGGTCGAGCGGCACCACGGCGCGCGTCGACCGGCCGCCGCGCAGGCCGGGAAATTCCCGCCCGACGCCTTCGATGGATACGGCGGCCATGTCTAGCGTCCGAGCTGCCAGGGGAAGAAGAAGCGGTTCACCGCCCGGAATCCGAGGTCGGTGACGAGGCCGATGGCGCCGATCAGGAAGATGCCGAAGATCATCTGGCCGGTGTCGAGGAAGCGCTGGCTGTCCATGATCATGTGGCCGATGCCGGCATCCGCGCCGATCAGCTCGGCGACGATGACGTAGGTCCAGGCCCAGCCCAGCACCAGGCGCAGCGTCTCGGCGATCTGCGGGGCGGCATAGGGCAGCATGACGCGGGTGACGATGCCGCGGCTGCCGGCGCCCAGCGTATAGGCGGCCTCCACCAGGTCACGCCGCGTCTCGCCGATCAGGACCGCGATCATCAGGACGATCTGGAAGAAGGCGCCGATGAATATGACGGCCAGCTTCTGCGCCTCGTCCACGCCCAGCCACAGGATCAAGAGCGGGATGAAGGCCGATGCCGGCAGGTAGCGGGCGAACGACACGAAGGGTTCGAAGAAGGCCTCGACCGGCTTGAAGGCGCCCATGGCGATGCCGAGCGGCACGGCCAGGGCGGCCGCCACCACGAAGCCGCCGACCACCCGGCCGATGGTGATGGCGATGTCGCCCGCGAAGCCGAATTCGGTCAGCAGGCGCCAGCCCGCGGCGAAGGTGCGGGCAGGGTCGGCCAGGAACAGCGGCTTCACCAGCCCGCCCCAGGTGACCCCGCCCCAGAGGGCGAAGAAGAGCACGAAGAACGAGACCCCGAGCGTGACCCGCGCCCGGGGGGAGATGGCGACCAGGGGCTCGAACGGCGACGGTCCGCGCCGCCGCCCGGCCGGTGGTGGCAGGGTGGTCACGACAGGAAGCTCGGATCCATCAGGGCCTTCAGGTCCGGCCGGCTGCGAATGATGCCCGATTCGATCTGGATGTCGGCCGCCGTCTCCATGAAGGGCAGGAGCTGGCTTTCGAAATAGGCCTTGTTCTCGGCCTTGCTCTGCCAGGCGACGAACTGGGCCGATGCCTTGAATTGCTCGGGCGACTGGCTGACGCGGGCACCCATGATCTTGTAGCTCTCGTCCGGCTGCGCCTTGATCATCGCCAGGGACTCGTTCCAGCCCGCGATGAAGGCGCTGACGGCGGCGCGATTCTTGGCGATGTAGGCGGGGCTGAAGGACAGCGAATCAACGATGCAGGGATAATCGACCGTGGTCGCCAGGATCTTGCCGGCCTTGGGGTCGTCGCGGATGACCGACAGGTAGGGCTCGTAGCTGGCGGCCGCGTCGTACTGCCCGGCGACGAAGGCGTTGGCGGCGTCCTTGGGGCCGAGCGAGGCGAGCTTCACGTCCTTCACGCTCATGCCGTTCTTCTTCAGCATCCAGACCAGCATGAAGTAGGGGGCAGAGCCCGCACCCTCGCAGGCGATGGTCTTGCCCTTCAGGTCGGCGAAGCCGTTGATGGCGCTGCGTACCGCCACCCCGTCGCCGCCCTTGGAGATGTCGATGATCATGACCTGGGTCAGCTCGATGCCGGCGGCGGCATAGCTGATCTGGCTGTTGACCACCGTGGTGATCGCCTGGATGTCGCCGGACGCGAAGGCGAGGTGGCGGTCCTTCTGGGGGATGAACTTGGTCTCGACCTCGACCCCGTGCTTCTTGAAGAGGCCGGTCTTCTCGCCCAGCGTGATCGGGGCGAACCCGGTCCAGCCGCTCATGCCGACGACGATCTTCGGCATCGCCTGGGCGCGGGCGCGGATCGGCAGGGCCGCCCCGGCGGCCCCGGCCGCCAGCAGGCCCAGTGTCTTGCGTCGCGTCAGCATCGGCATCCTCCATCGGGGGAACATGAAGCCCCATCCGTAGCAACTTCCAGGCCGGGCGGGGAAGGGAACCATTTCCGCTTTCCGACGCTGGACAGGACGGACGAAGTTTCCTATAAGCCCGGTCTCGCGCGGGACGGCCAGTCCCCGCCCCGGTGCCCGGGTAGCTCAGCTGGTAGAGCAGCGGACTGAAAATCCGCGTGTCGGTGGTTCAAGTCCGCCCCCGGGCACCATTATTTTCCTAGCGATATCAAATACTTAGGGGCGCCTCGGCCAGCCGGCCGGGCGCCCCTTCGTGTTGCAACGTGTTACGACGCTTTTCTTAGGTTTTCCGGGCTTTCCCAACTGCTCCCGCTGACTCCGTGCAACATGGCTGCAACACGGTGTTCCGTCGATGTTCGCCGCGAATCACCAGACCAAAACCATCGGCAACACCGTAGCCGGCCGCCCGCCAAGCCTCCCCAGACAGACCGCGCGGACCGCCCTGCGGTCATCCTCGAACCACGCACCAGCCGGCCAGCGCGCCGCGGGGTCGAAGCCGTAGTCGGCGGCGTTCGCCACCTCGCCGTCGCCGGCCCGCGCATTCGAGCCCAGCAGCTTTCGACGCCGTGCCCCGTAGGTGCGGGGATGCACGCCGAACAGCCCTGCGGCCCTGGCGTCGCTGATGCCCGCCAGTAGCAGCCGCTCGATCGTCTCCCGGCTGGCCGGCCACGGCTGCGGTCCTGCGAGGCTGGTCGGGACCGGGGGCCGCCCCGGGCGGTCCGGCTTCCGGGTCCGCGGCGGCCGCCCCTCGGGCTGTAGCTCGACCCCGAGCGCGTGGGCCATGTTGAACACGGCGGTCTGCCCGCGGCCGTAGTGCCGGGCCAGCGAGCGCACCGACGCGCCGGCCTGGACGGCTGCCGCAATATCCCCGGCAGTGGGAGGCCAGGGCGCGGTCATGGCTGCGGCTCCGGCCGGCCGCCGCCGAACGCCTCTCGGCCCAGCAGCAGGTCCGGCCCCAGATAGCCGTTGTCGATGATCGCAGCGACCCGGCAGCAGTACGGCTCGCCCACCTCGACCACGCACTCAGCGAAGGCCATGGGGTAGTCAGAGAGCTTGATATAGCGGCCCGTGATGGTGGCCTCGGCCCGCAACCGATGGGACAAGACAGACCAGACGCGGCGCGGGGCCAGAACGGCCATGGCGCCGCGCTGGGCCGACCCGACGGTCGTCGAGACGGCGCGGCCCGTCCAGGGGAACGGCTTCTCGGTGGCGGTCATCGGCCCGCCTCCCGGAGGATCCGGCCGAAGTCCGCTTCCACGGTATCCAGGAAGCCGATGACGTCGGACGCGTCGCCATAGAAGGTGCCGTCCAGGACCATCCGCTTCGCATGATGGATGCGCATGGCACACTCGGCAGCCGACACGGCCGGCTCCGTCATCGCCCGGTTCTCAAAGTAGCTGTCGACGAAGTTGACGGCGACGTGCTGCGCGTCCTCGCCCTGTTCGCGCTCGAGGCCGATATGCCAGATGCCGCGGAAGAAGTGATGGTAGGCGAAATCCAGTTCGACGGACTGGTGCGGCATCACGCGATCCAACTCCGCGCCGATGGCGGCGACGGCGGGATGGTTCGCCGTGATCTCGCCGGGTCGGATGCCGGGGCCGGTGATGTAGTCCCGCGCCAGCCGCTCGACAAGTGCCAGCAGGTCCGCGGGGGCAGCGACGTCGTAGGCGGGGGGCGGGGTCGGCAAGCCGGGGTCGGTTGGAGTAATCTTGCTCGTAGCCATTTCCTGAACCCTCAACGTTCTGGTTGTGGTCAGGCCGGGCGGGGTGCTGGTAACACCTCGCCCGGCTGTCGGTTGTTCTGATTTCAGAACATGGTTACGATGCATCAGTATGCGGCAGCATGCAACAAGTTCGTAACGGGGTTCTGATGTTGGCTGTTCAGTGCAAGATGGCGCGTGCTGCGCTTGGGATGGGTGTCCGCGATCTCGCGGCGGCGGCGGCCGTGTCGCCCGATACAATCGCCCGTCTAGAACGAGGCGAGACGCTGTATCCCCGCACCATCGCCGCCATCCGCAACGCCCTCGAAGCCGCGGGCGTCGAGTTCATCGCGGAGAACGGCGGCGGGGCAGGGGTGCGGTTGAGGAAGGGTAGGTAAGTGCCGCCACGTCCAGGTGGGCATAGAACACGGAACGCGATCCATTCGACGCGGGCGGAAATTGCGCGAAGAGGCGTTATTAGGCGTATATTGTTCTGCGCGAAGACCCATAGGATGTATTGTATGGCAGCCAGATGGAGACGGGCATGCTCGCATGGATCACGGTTGCCGCCAGTGCCACAGCTGCTGCGCTATGGCTGGCGGCCTCACTAGTGCCGCTCCCGAAGGAGTTTAATGTTGGCTACGGAGGCGTCGGTGGTACTGCGGAAATCTTGCACCGACGATTGCGTCTCATGGGGAGGCTGAACGCTGTTGGCGCGGGTGCAGCTAGCGTTGCAGCAGCAGCGCAGGCCTGGGCGACCTGGAGTATTTCTCCATAGCGTTCCCTGATCGATCACCACGCGGGCACGCTGTACGCTCGCGCTGCTCACGTTGAGCAGCGCGGCTGCGTCGGCCTGGGCGGTGCGTTCGGATGCAGACGCGGGGGGGGGCGATGCCGCAGCGTTCGGGGCAGCTGCCTCAATTGAGACAGCTGGGCTTCTGCCGCCCGGATCAGCGCGCTGCCCGTTCCTGAGCGTCACCCAGCCGCGCCGTCACCAGCGCCCGCTGGCTCTCGTTCAGGTGCCGGGAGGGCGCGACGGCATGACGTCATACCGCGCAAGAAAAAGGCCGCCTCGGTGGGCGGCCTCAATCTCGGTTCAGCGGAACAGGGCCCGGTCGAGGGCAGATTGTCGGACAATCGCGGCCAAGGTGCCTGGCGCCGGCTCATCGTTGTCTGCGCATGAGAGGGTGACCAACCGCAGCGCCCCCTTGATCTCCGCCCTATACTGGCGGTGGCTACCTTTCTGGCGAACCAGCACGAAGCCGTGAGCAAGAAGCACCGCGACAATGTCGCGGCCCTTCTTCAAGCGTGGCAGATCAGGTTATGGCTTGCTCCAAACCGATCGGTCGGCGGCGGCCGACGCGCCATCGAGGACCGCAGAACAGCCCACCAGTACGGCAGCCACGCCGACAGCGGAGATGGCCGATAAAGCAGGTGCCGTCGCTCTTCAGCCGGGAGATCGCGAACTGACTCAATGTGCAACTCGACCGCTTCTTGCAGAAGCGCAATCGTGTCTTCGAGCGACGGGCCGTCTACGGCGATATCGAGATCGAGGCACATTCCTGACCAGCGATCACCTTGGCCGTGAACGTAGCAGCGTAGGATGCGATCCATGTCCATCACCGTTCCGACGTGAAAGCGCGCGCTAGCGCAGCATCTTTAGAACGTCGACACACCAGTGCTTGCTCCCACAGTATCGAAAAAGCCTATTTGCGGAGCGCTTGTTGTGAGGGCCGCGCTACGGGGCCTCTTAGAAACGCCTCTCGCGGACGCTACACCGGCAGCGTGTGCGTTGCACGCATCATGTGGTGTCAACGTCATGTGGTGTCGTTGGTTGACGCGTGCATTCACAAGGTCGTCAGATGCTGGGCCGCTACCGCGCGAGCAGTCGGCACGTCCCGCCCCACACAGTCATCAAGTCCACGAACAGGAAGGGCATAGCGGGCTCCCACACGCGAATTCGGAGCATGTCATCCGGCACGCTGATCATCGCGGGTGATGTCGTGCGGGCGACGACGTCGTTCACCGCCGACCCCTTCTGAATGATGCGATACTGCGTCGTGGCGGCGGTCCCGCCGGGATAGACACGACGCAGAACGGCGGTCCGCTCGTCGAATATAAGGCGGAAGTTCGTCGCCCAAGCGCCGCCCGGCGCATCCCCGAAGCGACCGTCACTGCCGACGCTCCGAGCCTCGGCAATCGCGCACTCAAACAGCCGATCGGCCGCCTGGGCGGTGCCGGCAACCGCCAGGCAGAGCGCGAGGAGGATGGGGCGGAGGGTCATGGCGGCCCTCAAAGATCCCGGCGCCTCTTTGGCCTTCGTTCTTCCAGCAGGTCGCTGAGCGGACGATGGGACATCAGCAAACGCCCGGCATCCACTTTCCCTGCGGCGCCCCTCTCGCCCATTGCGATAGATGACGTCTTCCTAACCCACACGTGACGCCGGTCACCAAACGTCGCACCCATACGATTCTGGATGGTGCGCCGCTCGGTGTGATCGGCCGGCCCGTACTTGCCGGCAATCTCTTCGGCAATCGTCCCGTAGTGTTCCGCCCGAAACGTGATCATGATCCGCACGAGCTTCTGATCTAGGAAGTAATAGACAGGCGTGGCGTCCACCCCGGCGATCGTCTCCCGCCGCCAGTCTTTCCGGAGGACGTCCTCCGGGCCATTCATCGTGCACGCAATTACGCCGACCTTCGGCTCCCACGCCTCGAGGGTGAACCATTCACTGAATCTGGGGTGGCGATCCGAACAGTACGGGCGCTCACCGCCTCTGAACGCATTCGCTCGGCGGAACTCCGCCAATGTCGTGGTGCCCACCACCGCGCCCTTGAAGCCGTAGTTGCCTTCGTCCGCCGCCGCTACGCCGACCATCGACAGCCACGCGATGACAAGTATTCTCAGCGGGCGCTGACGCATTGGCCTCCCCCATTTGGCGAGAAACCTGCCAGTAGGGAACGGAGGGTGCAACAAGTAGTTGAAAGTGCGACGCCGAGACGTCGCGGGCGGGGGCGCGTCGGTATGACCATGCCTTCGATCGCGTCCCGGCGCAGGGTGTCGGCCCTGCGCCGGGCTGCCGCCGCCCTGTGGGAGCGGCAGGGCGGCAGTCGCTACACGGCCCGGCGCAGCGGCGGAGCCGACCCGACCTTCGGCGCCCGCCCGGCTCGCGCCGCCTTGGCATCCGCATGCATCTCTTCGCGGGTCGCGTTGCCGGCCTTCGTGCCCTGGTCGATCTGGGCTAGGCGGGCCGCCACGATGCCGATGGCCGCATTCGCCTTCCGCAGCTCGTGCACCACTTCGCGATGCTCGGCCGCCGTCGGTCCGCTGCGCCCGGCGGCCAGGCCCTCAATGATGCGCGAGTGGGGCACCGAGAACACCCGCTCGCCCGGCATCAGCATGGCCGGCACGCTGTCCCGGCCAGCGACGCCGCCCGTCACCAGCCCGCCGAGCGCGTAGCCGGCGGGGGCGCCGGAGCCGGCGAAGAACCCCGGCGGCACGGTCGTGAACTGGCGCAGCTTGTCGATAAAGCCTTTCCAGCGCGTGCCGTCGGTCGAGGCGTTCAGCCAATTCAGATGGTCGGTTCCGCCGAAGTCCAGGTTCATGGGGAAGCCCGCTTGCCGCGCCGCGGCGAAGTATTCCAGGCGGTCCAGGCCAGCCAGCCCCGAAGGGTGCGCCTGGAGCATCCAGGCGTAGGCGGCTTCCTCGGTGGCGGCGCCCGTGTAGGACGCGAACCCCTTCATGAACTCGACGACGGACTCGTTGGCGCCGCGGCCGAGCGACTGCATGCCGAACCTGATCTGCGTCAGCTTGCCGGCGCTGTCGAGGTAGTAGCCGGCGCCCGGAGTGGTCGGGGTCGACCCACCACCGCCGCCACCGCCACCGCCGGACGTGCCGCCACCGCTGCTGCTGCCCAGGGCGGACAGGTCGCCCCGCAGCCCTTCGATCTGGCCATTGAGCCGCGCCAGTTCCGCATTGGCCGTGGCAGCCAGCGCCAACTGTTGGGTCTCGAAGGTTGCCGTCTTCTGCTCGGCCTGCGTGATCATGCCAATGGTGCGGTCGAACAGCGCGACGTACTGCGGCGACGAGCCAAACACTTGCTTGCCGAGCGACAGGACGGTGCTGCTCACTTGCTGTAGTTCGCGGGCCGCATCGGGCGCGTCCGCGCCGCCGGCCAGGACACGAGCCAGCGCCGCCGCCTGCTGCCGCTGGGCTTCGGCAAGCTGATCGCCAAGGGATGCCGGGTTGTTGCTCGGGTCGGTCAACAGCCCGAGGCGATACAGACGCAGGCTGTCGGCAGCACCCTTAAAGGCGTTGGCCATCCGCTCGGCCTCGCGGGCCGCATCGTTCTGGATGCGAGCCAGGTCCTGGAGGCTGTCGATCTGGTCTTGAATGGCTTGGCGCGCGCCATCGTTGCTGCTGCCGCCGCCGCTGCCGCCGCCGGAACTGGTCGACGACCCGTTGTCGTTGGCCGGCAGGTAGCCGCCGGCCTGCGGGGCAACGGCCCGGGTGTAGCCGGCCTGCGCATACTGGCGGATGGCGTCCGCCTGCGCCTGCGTGATGTAGCCGGCCGTCGACGGGTTGTTGTCCGGGTCCAGGTTGTAGATCAGCCTGTTGCCCATCTCGCGCAGGGCCGCCTCGTCGCCGGTCGCGGCTGCCGAAACGAGCCCGAGCAGGCGGGCATACTGCGTAGTGTCGAGCCCCTGGCCGGCGAACAGGTCGCGGCTGCTCATTTGGAATGCGGGATTGATCGTCTGTTCGATGCCGGTGCGGATGTCGATGGCCAGCGCCGTCATCTGGCGCGCGATTTCCTCGCGGGCGCGGATCGCGCCGCCCACCATGTCGTCCCAGATGCCTTGTTGGATCTGGCCGATTTCCTCGGTCTTGAAACCGACGTCCGTCAGGATCGGCAGCAGGTCGCGCATGAAGGCTTCATATTCGGCCGTGGCTGCGGTCACGGGGTCGAGCGTGGCGCCCAGGCCCAGCGTCGTCAGGACATAGCCGCGCGTGGCCGCGTCGGCCTTCGTGGTGCCGTCGGCCAGTTCCTCGGTGCCCAACTTCAAGTCCGCGATCTTCTCGCGGAAGTCGTCAACTCCGGTCTTGATGTCGGCCGCCATCTTTCGGCCGCTCTCGCCCACCGCGCGCAGCGCCAGGGCCACCGGGTCGAGCGCCGCGGTTCCAAGCTCGACCAGCGGATCAAACATGCGGCCGAACTCGACGTCGGCCAGGAAGCCCTCCAGGTCGGTCGCCGTGCTGTTCTGCACGGCGGTCGCGACGGTCTCGCCCAGGCCCGACCAGTCGGCCGACTTCAGCGCGGCCATGCTGAAGTCACTGAAGGCCTGCGCCATCTGCTCCTTATCTTCGGGGTCGAACGTGAACACCTGCCAGTCGTCGACCGACTGCGCGTCGGGCGCGCCGTAGCTGATGCTGGCGCCTTCCTTCTTCCCATACCGAGCGGAGACGGTGCCGCCGAACTCGACGCCGCTATAGCGGCGCGCCAGCTCGTCCAGCGTGCGCTGGCCGGCGTCGGCGATGTTGTCGACCAGCGTCAGCGACGACGCGTGCTTGTCGCCGCGGTAGAGGCGATCGAAGCTGAGGTCGCCGCCAGCGCCCGCCTGGTCGAAGGTGAACGACGACTCCGCGCCCATGTTGCTGGGCTTCTTGCCGAACAGGCTGCCGACGAGATTGCCGATGAACCCGCCGATCGGGCCGCCGATGCCAGGCAGCAGGAAGTTGCCCAGGGCGAATCCGCCCGCCCCCAGGCCGGCCTGGATGAAGTTGCCGGAAATGATGCCGGGAAGGGCGGAAGCCAGCGGGCCGATGATGTCCATGGGCGTGAAGCTGATACCGCCCTGCATGCCCGAAGCGCCGCCGGCGCCGCCCGCGCCCCATGGCGTGGCAGACCCCGGCCCGAACGTAGCCTCGGCGCCGTAGTACGCGCTCCCGACCGACTGCGACCCCCCGATGTTGGCGAACGGCGTGTTGGCCCAGCGGAAGGCGTCCCCCACAAGCCCGCCGACGTCCGCACCGCCGATGCTGAAGGATGGCACGCCGATGCCGCCACTGGCGCCGCTGCTGCCCGTGCGCGTCGACGAGCCGGCCAGCCCGAACAGGCCAGGCATGTTCGTGACCGCGTTCGTCATCATCGGCAGGACGATGGGGCGCAGCAGCGCCTCGGCCGCGATCTGCGAGAATGCCCGCAGCGCCATGTCCGTGAAGGATTTCCAAAAGTCTTTCGTCTTACCCGTCAGGGTGTCGAACAGCGCATCGGCGCCGAAGTCGACGATCCGGTCGGTCGAGCGGCCAATCGCGCGGTCCACTTCCTCGCGGTAGCGCGCGGCCGCCTGCTGGGCGGCTTTGAAGGCGGGGTCCGATTCCTCCAGGTTGCGGTTGATTTCGGCGGTCGCTGCCGCAAAAACTTCCTGCGTGATCGAACCGGCGCGCAGCAGGCGGTCGAGCGTTTGCATCTCGGCGCTCGCCTTCTGGGCGGCCGGCATGAACCGCTTGGTAAGGGAGTCAGCCAAGGCGTCGTCCGCCTTGATGATCGCCTCGAACTCCTTCGATCCGGCCGCTAGCCGCCGTTCGTGCTCGAGCGCGACCGCCGTCGCATCCTTCACGGACTGGTTCAAGCTGTCGAAGCTGATTTTCTCCTCGCGGATCTTCTTGTTCAGCCCCGCCGCCTTTTTCTCGGCTTCGTCGTACGCCTTGACCGCCAGCCCGAGATACCGCGTGTGGTCTTGGATGCTGAGGTTTCCCTCCGACAGCGCCTTGTCCAAGCCCATCACGGTCTCGGAAAACGTCTTCATATTTTTGAATCGTGGGTCCAGGTCGGACAGCACCTTGTCCAGTTCCTTCCTGGCCGCGACCTGTTCCTTCAGTGCGGCATTGGCCTGGGACTGCGCCTTGGCTTCGTCCGCCGCCGCCTGCTCAGCCATGCCCCGTTGGGCGGTCAAGCGGGATTCCTGCAACGCCATCTCCTGCGTCAGGCTGAGCGCCTGCTGCAGGTTGGCAATGTTGGCATCGTTCTGCCGGGCCAGTCCCTCCAGCCCGCCGGCCCGCTGCTGATCGCGGATGCGCTCCAGGTTGGCGATCTGCTGCACCAAGCCGGCCGCAATGTTCTGGTTCGTGGCCGGCTTCGACAGGTTGTTGAGGATGTTGGCGATGCCCTGGAGCCCGGCCGCCAGCACCTTTGTCAGGCCGATACTGTCGTTCAACGAGTTCAAGAACCGCGTCCACGCGACCGACGCCTCGCCGGCCGCGCGCTCGACGGTGACGGGCAACTGCGCGAACTGCTGGTCGGCCTGGGCTGCGCCCTTCTGGAGCGCGCCGAACACCTTGTCGGCGGTCAACTGCCCCTCGCTACCCATCGTCCTAAGCTGGCCGATGCTGACGCCCAGGCCCTCGGCGATCTGCCGCGCCACGAGCGGCAAATTTTCAAGGATGCTGTTCAACTCGTCGCCGCGCAGCACGCCCGACGCCAGAGCCTGGGCAAGCTGAATGCTGCCATTCGCGACTTCCGAGGCCGACGCGCCGCCGACGGCGCCCAGTTTCCCGACGGTCTCGACCAACCGCGCCGCTTCCTCCTGCGTCGCGCCCAGGGACTTCGATGCCAAGTAGAAGCGGCTGAATGCCTGGCCCACGCCGTCGACCGATGCGCCCGTCTTGCTGGCGATGTCGAACACCTGCTGCACCGCCATCTGGCCCTGGGCCGCGGACCCGGACAGCGCCGTGAACCTGCCCGCCAGCATGGCGACCTGATCGCCGGCCGTGACGATCTGGCGGCCAAGGTCCATCACCCCGGCGACCGAGAACGCCGCCGCCATGACCGGCCCGAGCTGCCGGCCGAGCGCCATCAGCATGCCCATGCCGCCGCTGACTTGCTCCTGTCCGCCGGCCGCCTGGGCGTTGGCCTGCTGCATCATTCGCCCGTAGTCCGACGCGCTGATCTGGCCCTGGCGTAGGGCCTGATTCAGAACCGCCTGCTGCTGCGCCAGCCGCGCCTGCGATGCGTGCGTGCGATCGAGCGCGCCACGCACCGCATCCAGGTCGCTCGCGAACTTCCGCTCGGCGGCGGCCGTACCGTCGATTTCCCGACGATATCTGGTCAGCGATCGCGCCGCTTCATCCTGGGAGATGATGCCCCGCCGCACCTCGGCGTCGGCGGCCCGGATCGCCTGCTGCATCTTGGCGTGTACGGCCAAAGTCGGGTCCATGGCCTGCTGGATGTTTTGCCACTGCCGCGCATACCGCGCCTGGTGCTGCGACAGCCCGGTCATCTGCGCGGACTGCTTTTCCATGGCCGCGGCCGCGCTGTTCATCGCCTTGGCATAGGTATCGGCACCCTCCTTCGCGAGGCGGGCGTCGATGACTAGCTCGGTAACGATGCGCTCGGTCGCGGCCATGTGGCGGCCTCCATCAGAGGGACGGAGCGTCGGGAGACGCCCCATCCCGGCGCCTCGGGGCGCGGGGTATGGATATCTTGTGGCGCTCGGGATTCTGCCGCCGAGTGGCCGATCCCCCGGCCGGCTACGGATGCCGGCCGGGATGGTGGTCATCGCCGCGCCCGTCAAAAGCTACCGGGCCGCGATCTGTCGGGGTTGTCCGAGGCGGGGGCACTGGCCGACTGATCCCCCTCCGGCGGCCCTTGTTCGCCGGACTATGGCCCCTAGACACTGTTCACTCGCTGCCGCCTACCCAGATCCGGACACGGCCGGCGGTACGCCCCCCGAGGATGCCTTCGTGCGCGATATCCACGTCGATGCCGACGCGCCGACCATGCGGCGCCGCTGCTGCGATGGTTTCCCGGATGGTCAGCGACAGATCGGCCGCGATCTGCTGCGCGACGTTGTAGGTGGTGGTGGGCGGCGCCGTCACAGGCTGCCGCGCGTCCTCTCGGACGCGACGCACGATCTCCCTGGCCGGCATCTCGCTGGCGGGGGCCGCCACTACCCAATCTCGTGCGCTGCTCATGATCTGGCTTCCCTCGCTGGGGCCGGCACCCGGACCCGTGGTTTCGTCTTCGCCGTCGTGTCCGCCTCGATGCCGGCATCGTCGAGCCGGCGCTGCAACTCCCGGACGGTGACGGCCATGGCCTCGATCTCGGCCTCGCGGCGCTCGATGTCGACGCTCGCCTTGGCGCGCATCTCGGCGAACTCGGCGCGCATCTCGGCGATGGTCTGGCGGGCCTCGGCTTCGATGGCCTGCCGTTCGCGCCGCCAGGTCTGCCGCTCCTCGGCGATGACCTGGCCCAGCGCCGCGCGCAGCGCGTCGGGGGCCGGCTGTAGCCGCTTGCCGGGGTTCTCCATCACCACCACACCGCCCCGTCGATGTAGGCGACGGCTCCGCTGCGCTGCTTGGCGAAGGCCACATCCATCAAGAGCCGCAGCGCCAGCGTGTTCGTCTGGAACATGCTGCGGACCGGGTCGGCGACCGTGGGGCCGGTCGCGCTCACGATCTCAAGCGGGGTGTCGCTCATGTGGATGACTGCCTCTTCGGCCGCCGCGATCTCGACGTCGCGGCCGATGCCGTGGACCAGCGCCTGGGGGTCGACCGCGATCAGGCGTCCGGCCGGGATCGCGAGCGATGCCAGGACGGGCACCGTCAGGTCGGGCCGGCGGACCCGCATCACCGCGGCCAGGGCGGGGGAGGCGACGAAGGCGACATCACCGCTGCCGGAGGCGCCGACGGCGGCAGCCAGGTCCGCCAAGTCGTCGTCCAAGTAGCCGGTTGCCGGGGTCGGGGTAACGCCGTAGAGCATTCCGGCATGTGCAGCCGCGCTGCCGGCGGTCGTTGCGAAGTAGGCGGAGTCCAGACTGATCGCGGCCTCGCGCCGCAACATCGTCTCGAACACGGCGTAGGCCGCCGACCGCTTCGCCAGTTCCGTGCTGAAGGGCAGGATGCAGCCCATCTTCTTGGGGCCGATGACGACGAGCGAGAAAGCACCGGCCGAGACGGGGATCGCGGATGCTTCGCCAACCCATCCGATCCTCGTCGGCGCCGCGTTGCGGGTCGGCAGGCGAATGTCCTTCCATTCGTCGAGCGGAATCACGATGCCGCTGGGGGCGAGGGCCGCCGCGGCGCTGCCCGGCGCCATCCACTCCAGGAAGCCGCCCATGAGTGCAGGCGCCACTTCCTCAGCCCAGCCCGGAACCGACGTCGTCGCGGGGTCGATCGCGGCCCGCTCGATCGCGGCGATTGCCGCACGGTCGCCCGGCCAGCTCTCGCGGATGATGTTGGCGGCCCTCTTCTCCGGGTCATGATCGCGGACGGCGTGCGCGCGCATAAGCGCGAAGGCCGCGCGGACCAGCGACGTGTCCCGTGCCGGCGAAGTGGCCGGCCTGACGGGAATCGGGAGCGGGCCCCCGCTGGAAAGACTCTTCATGGCGAGATTAGAGCATATGCAACGCGTCTATGTTGTAGACGCGTCACACTTTGTTGCGCTGGGATGCCGCCAATTCTTCCAGCATACGCGCCACCGCGTCGCCGATCTCGCTGCGGTCTTCGGACTTTTGCTCCGGTAGCCACCGCAGATCCATCAGGATCTCGACGACGTGAACCGACACGGGCACTGGCACGACGACGAGGCCGAGGCGCTGGCGCTCGCGCAGGCGGCGCTGGCGGGCGGTTGCTGGGCGGGCCGCACCCCTGGTCCGGCCATAGTCAACGCTCATGCTTCACCCCCTAAAGGGGGTGGAGAAACCCCCTTCCGAAAATTCATCGCACTGCGCACGGCGGACCCGGCCGGCTGGCAGCCCTGGATGTGGCGGGTCGGCGCCTGCCCCCCGGACCGGCCCATTTTCCTTTCAGAAACGCGATCCTGTGCGGCGTGGACCCGCGCGGTCTGGCGCCCTTCGCCGTTTTCGGGTCGAGGGTGCCCCCGAGGGGTCGCTGCCTCGATGCCGACGGCCGTCCGTCCCGTGCCACCATCACGGGCGTCCCGGGAGGCGACGGCGGGGCGGCCGCTGCTGGCCCTCCGGCGCGGGCTGGGCCTCCACGGCGGCGAGGCGGGTGGTGACGCCCAGCACCACGTCGGCCGCTTGGCTGGAGACATCCGCCAGGCCGACGATATTGGCTTCGGCCGTGTCGAGCCGACCAGCGACAGCGTGAATGGCCTTGGCCAGATCTTCCACCATCTGCGCGAAGGCGATGCCGCCGGACTGGAGCACGGCGACCTGGGCCTCAAGGTCAGCGACACGCGCGGCGAGGGCATCCTGGTCCATCTCAGTGGCCTCCATCGGCTTGGCCCGCGGACGGCTCGGGCAGGTCGGGCAACGGCCGGCCGCCATTCATCAGCGCACCGATAAACTCGACGAGCGGCCCGATCAGGTCGGCATTGAAGCCGCTGCGGTAGATCGCGCTTTCCATGCCGCGCAACCGGCCCTCGGCGGGCGTCGCCATGCCGACTAGGATCACCGTCTCGATGGCATCGAGGTCGAACCGCAGGATGGCTTCCCGCGCGGCGACCAGCCCGCCGAACGCCCGACTGATCGCCAGGGCCGCGGTGAGGCTGGGGTGCAGGACATGCTGGGCGCCATCGAGCGTGACCACGATAGCGTCGGTGCCGGCGGTCGGTGCGCGCTTCGGCTCGCCGATCACCCGATCGGCTTCGGCGGCGGCGATAGGGTCAGGGTCGGTCATTGGTCGATCTCCAAGTGGTAGGGGTGGGGGCGGGCCGGTTTCGGTCGGTGGACGGCCGAAGGCGGCAGCCGGCGGGTTCCGCAGCTGCCATAAACGCCACGAAAAAAGGTTTCAGACCCGCCGCGCATCGGGCTTCCGTCGCAGCATGTCGCCCGGCCATGTCGGGGTGGGTGGCATGTCCGCCGCACGCAGCGGCGGTGGCTCCGGGGCGTTGCTGGTGCTGCGGGACGGCGCCTGCCAGGCAGCGGCCGCGGCCAGCGCCTGCCTGCTCGGCTTCCTGATGCGCGTGGTCCGTGACGTCTTTTCAGGGATCATTTCAGAGGCTCCGAACGCGGGTGCCGGGCACCCCAAGTGCCCGCGCCCCCGCGTTTCGGGGCAGGGGGGTATGGGGGGTGAGAACACAGGGTGTGGGCAGGTGTGGGCAGGGTGTGGGCACCCATGTGCGCAGGGTGTCCGCAGGGTGTGCGCACCCCGGTTTTGGCATGTGCGCAGGGTGTGGGCATGTCATGCGGGCCGGAGCCTGGCGCCATCTTTGCTCGGCGGCCCATAGCGCTCCGAGACGATGGCGCCGCGCTGTTGGAGGCGATGCAAGGCGCTCTCAAATGCCGGCTTGCCCACGCCTTCGCGGCCGGAGTGTCGGGCGAAGATGGTCGGGGCGTAGTTCCGCGCCTGCATTCGCGGGCTTACCCACTCGCCCGCCGTGTAGGTCGACTGCAACAGCGCCAGGAACACGCGGTCAGCCTTGCTGGCCATGGCGGTGCGATCGAGCGACCCCGGCTCGTCCAGGGCGTGGAAGACGCCATCCCGCCACTGGACGCGGAAGCTGTCGCCCTTGCGCGCGTAGTTGCTCTTTACGCGGGTGATGATGCGGGTGTCGGGGTCGGCATCGGGATCGGGGTCCTGCTCCATGTAGAGCATGGACCTGACGCCGTTCGGCCAGTGCGTGCTGCCGCTGTTGCCGGTCCGGGCCGCGGTACCGGCGGCGCTGGGGTGCGACAACAACAGCACGGCACCGTCGATCTCGATGGCCAGCCGATTAAGGGTGGTCAAGAACGCTCGAACCTGTCGGCGCTTGATCTCGTCGCCCCCGAAGAGGTTGGCACTGCTGTCAAGGATCAGCAGCTGCGCCTTGAATGCCTTGGCTGCGGCGACAACCTGGCCGTAGTAGGGCGTCACCTTGACCCCACCGCGTCCGTCCTCTTCCACCATCTCGTGCGCATCGACGATGGCACTGCGCCATGCCATGTCGCCGAAGTCCGACAGATCGGCGCCCATGGAGGCGGCCACCGAGGCCATGCGTCGGTGCAGTTCGCTTTCGTCGTCCTCGCAGTAGATGCCCAGCGACCGCACCCGCTCCACGGCCCAGCCGAGCCATGATGCGCCAACAGCGGTGGAAGCCTGCAACTGGATGCCGCCGACCTGGGATTTGCCCACGCCGCCCGACCCCGAGAACAATGTGCACTGGTGCAGCGGCAGCCAGCCCGGCACCAGCCACGCCCGATCGGGGATCGGCCTCCCAGCCAGGTCCGCTGCGACCGTGATGTCGAACGACGGCCGGTCGGCGCCGCTGGCATTCAGCGCGGCCTGCTCTCGCAAGAGCGCCGAGCGGGCCGCGGGGTCGCGCTCGGTGACCATGGTGTGAGCGATTTCCAGGCCGCGCCGATCGACCCAGCAACGGATGATGTCCTCGACCCATCGCTCGGTCGATCCGGCCGACCAGAGGCCGATGCCGGCGCTGTAGACGCGGAGAACGTAGTCGTAGCCGCCGCCCAGCTCGTAGAGGGGATCCTGCCGGGCCGCCGTGTGGACCGTCACCGGATCGGCGGTCGCACCGCGGGAGATGATGTCCTTCGCCTTCTCGAACAGTATCCCGTTGATCGCGTCCGCGAACATGTGTCCGGCCAGGCCCGGGTCCACACGGCTGAGCGCCGTCGGGCCGTTCTGCATCAGGGCGGAGACGAGCGCCTGCTCGGCCTCGACGTTGGCCGGCTGCGCCCGTTGGCCGAAGGCGCCGCCGTCATCCATGGGCGCCACCCAAGGCGAGGCCGGCGACCAGCGCGGCGACCGGCATCGGCAGGGCGAACCTGCGGGCCAGCACGGTTGCCCGGCGACGGTCGAGGGTGCTATCGTCGAACTCGTCGCGGCTGCCCAGCTCGACGGTTTCCAGAAGCCCACCGCGCCCCGCCAGGCTGGTGGGCTTCTCCATGTCCGGGGCCACTCTATGCGGCCTCGGCGGCGGCACGCTCCAGCCGCTCAATGGCGGCACGCTCCAACCGCTCGACATGCGCCCGAAGCGTGCTTTTCCGGGCGCACCAGACGCCCCCCAACTTAAAGGCGGGCAGCAGCCCCCGCTCTAGCAAGTGATAGGTGCGGCGCTCGTCGCCGCCGATCTCGCCAGTGATGCCTCGTGCGCCCACGAGCAGGTCATCCGCGATCCGATCAGTCATGCCCACACTCCAATCGCTGGCGACGGTTATGCGTCACGTTCCGATATATGTGGGAAGCTATCGTTGGTCGGCTTGCAATTCAAGCCACTTCCGATAAATATCGGAACGCTGGGAAGATCGCGGAGGATATGGAAATGACGGGGCCGACAAAGCGCGCAGGCGCGCCGCCTACCTCGGAGCCTAGGCCGGGTCAGAAAACGACCCTGAGCGTGCGCGCAAGCCCGCAGCTCAAGGCGAAGATCCTTGATGCGATGAAGATGTCGGGGCGAAGCCTGAGCGAGGAGGCCGAGCTTCGGCTAGACTGGAGCTTTGCGGCCGAGGAGGAATGGGGATCGGCCGAGATTCGGCGGATGGCGTTCATCCTGGCGGGCGCGTTCGATCAATGGGGCCGCGCCGCCGCGATCATGAACGGACACCCCGATTGGACTCCGGCCCAATGGGTTGCAGATCCCGATTGCTACGGTGCGGCCTCCAGGGCCGTGGTCGAAACGCTCTACAGTAACTTGCCGACCAACGATCCAGATTTGCGCCGCCAGTTCCTCGCCAACCTCATCGTGAGGATTGAGAGCATCCGGCAGAACGAGGATGGTGCACGCCACGGCACTGCCGGATTCATTGAGCGCATAGAGCCGGCCAAGGCGCCCAAG
This sequence comes from Stella humosa, assembly GCF_006738645.1. Classification (GTDB taxonomy): domain Bacteria; phylum Pseudomonadota; class Alphaproteobacteria; order ATCC43930; family Allostellaceae; genus Allostella; species Allostella humosa. Next base: position 2,283,285 of record NZ_AP019700.1, read on the forward strand.
GTGGAACGCTGATGGCCGCTATCCGCAAGCGCATCCTGCCGAGCGGGGAAACCCGCTGGCTGGTCGACTACAAGGACGGCGCGGGGCAGCGGCGGGCCAAGATGTTCCCGACGAAGCGCGACGCCACGGGATGGTTGGATCGGGCCAAGGGCGAACTGCTGGCCGGAACCCACGTCGCGGACTCCGCGAGCATCACGGTTTCTGAAGCCGCGGAAATGTGGCTCAAGCGGGCTGAAACCCACGGTCTGGAGTCCAGCACCATCCGGCAGTACCGCCAGCATGCCGAGCTCCATATCAAGCCGCGCGTCGGCGGGACTAAGCTTACGATGCTGACAGCGCCCGCGGTCCAGCAGTTCGCAGATGAGCTGATGGCGGCCGGCTCGCGGGCGATGGCGGGCAAGGTGCTAACAAGCCTGTCCGGCATTCTGGCCGAGGCGCAGTCGCGCGGGCTGGTCGGGCGCAATGTCGCGAAGGATGTCCGTGTCCGACTTCCGAAGCGGCACAAGGCGCGGCCCGAGATGCCGACGTCCGAAGAACTGAAGGCGATCGTCACGAACGCGGCCGGCCGCTGGCGCCCCCTGATCCTGACCGCGGTATTCACCGGCCTGCGCTCTTCCGAGCTCCGCGGCCTGCGCTGGGAGCATGTCGACCTGAAAGCCGGGGTGCTGACTGTCGCCGGCCGCGTCGACCAGTGGGGCGCCTACGGCTCGCCGAAGTCGGATGCCGGACGCCGCGATGTTCCGCTGGCGCCGATCGTCACGAACACGCTGCGGGAATGGCGTCTGACCTGTCCGAAGAACGGGGCCGGGGAACTGGAGTGGGTATTCCCGAACGGGGCCGGCAACCCCGAGAGTCACGCCAACATCGTCAACCGGGGCTTCGACCCTCTCCAGGTCGCGGCTGGCGTCACGGTGCCGGGCAAGGTGCGGAACGAGAAGGGCGATCTCGTCGACGGTGCCGTGGCGAAGCACAATTTCCACGCCCTGCGCCATGCCGCGGCCGCGCTATGGATTCAACAGGGGATCGGGGCGAAGAAGCTGCAAACGCTCATGGGCCATTCCAGCATCCAGATGACTTACGACGTGTATGGCTACCTGCTCGATCGGACCGAAGACGATGTCGCGGTCATGGCGCAGGTCCAGGCGCGCTTGCTAGGCTGATGCAACACGGATGCAACACGGCGGCCCGGAAGCCGCAGAAACCCTAGGGTTGCCTCGGACTGAAAATCCGCGTGTCGGTGGTTCAAGTCCGCCCCCGGGCACCATTTCTTCCCAAGATATCAACGACTTAACCGCCCCTGCCATAAGGGTGCTTGGTGGCTTTGCAGCAGGGTCCGCCCGGGTTTGCAGATTCCGTTCTCATCCTGTTTTCTGCTCCCAGGCCGTGACCGCCTTCTGGACCGACAGCTTGCACTTGGCGTCGCGGGAGTAGTACTCGGCCACGGCCGTCGACCGCTGGCCCAGGAAGGCCGCAATTGTCGCGCTGTCGAAGCCCAGATCGGCCAGCACCGTGCCCAGGTCCATCCCCGCGTGTGCGGGGGAGCCGCCGTCATGGCCGCCGTCCGCGCGTAGCGCTTCCGATCCGATCAGCTGATACCGCAGACTTTGGCGCCACCGGCTTCAGCATCCGGCGCACCGTGGTCAGCCCGACTGAAGCTTCTACCAAGCCCGGCTATTTGAAATGTGAGCGGATGCCTACGAAGGGTCGGGCGTTTCGCTGTTCAGAGTTCTGAATGAAACCGCACGGCCACCGGCCTTCACGCAAGCTGCGCAGCGCTACAGGGCACAACCCAATCCTGGAATCGGTGCGCCGCGCCTATCCTGGCCTTCGGTCGAGTGCCTCGCGGACTTTGGCGGCCAGTTCCTGGCGGCGATACGGCTTCAGCAACAGAAGGGTTCCGGGATTGAGGCGTCCATGATGGACGATGGCCGCCTCTGAATAGCCGGAGCTGAACAGAATACGGATGTCGGGCCGCAGAATCCGGGCGGCATCGGCCAGTTCGCGCCCATCCATGCCACCCGGCATGATGACGTCGGTCAGCAGCAGGTCGATGTCGGTCACGGTTTCCAGGATGGCGACCGCCTGTGGCCCGTTCTCGGCCGCGATCACGTCATACCCAAGCGCCGTGAGTTGGTCTGCCAAATGCCGGCGAACCATGGGATCGTCCTCGGCCAGGAGAATATGCTCGTGCCCGCCGACAATGACTTTCTGCGTGGGCAACACCAGAACTGGCGGATCCACTGACAAGGCCCGCTGGAAGTACAGCTTCACGGACGTTCCTTGTCCTGGCTCCGAGTAGAGGACCGCGTGGCCGCCCGATTGCTTCAGAAAACCATAGACCATGCTGAGGCCGAGGCCACTGCCCTTGCCGACTTCCTTGGTCGTGAAGAATGGCTCGAAGGCGCGCAGGGCGATGTCCGGCGGCATGCCGGTGCCGGTGTCGGAAACGGACACCATGACGTAATCCCCGCCCACGATATCGCCATGCATGTGGACGTAGGCGGCGTCGAGCACGAGGTTGCAGGTCTCGATGGTCAGGCGCCCGCCGGCCGGCATGGCATCCCGCGCGTTGATGGCGAGGTTCAGCAGCGCGACCTCGAACTGGCCGGGGTCGATTTCGGTCGGCCAGAGCTGCTTGCCGCAGGCGATCTGGATGTCGATGTTCTCGGTCAGGGTCCGGCCCAGCAGATCGTCCATGCCGGCTACCAGTGCGTTCAGGTCGACGAGCTTGGGATCAAGCGACTGGCGGCGGGCGAAGGACAGAAGCCGGCTGGTCAGCTCGGCACCACGCTCGGTCGCCTTCACGGCCGTATCGGCCAGGGCGCGCAGCGATTGTTGGCCCGCCAGCTGCTCGCTCAGGAGCTCGGTGTTGCCCAGAATAACGGTCAGCAGGTTGTTGAAGTCATGGGCGATCCCGCCCGTCAGCTGACCCACCGCTTCCAGCTTCTGCGCCTGGCGGAGCTGATCATCCAGCCGCCGGCGTTCCGTCACGTCGATCATGCTGCCGACCATTCGCACGGCCTGGCCGGCCGCGCCCCGGATGATGAAGCCGCGATCAATGACGGTGGCATAGTGGCCGTCGGCATGGCGAAAGCGGTATTCGTCCGTCCAGCTCTCTCCGGTTTCCTGCAAGGTTGCATTCAGGCGATCGATGACACGACCGCGGTCTTCGGGATGGATGCGACCTGTCCAGGATTCCAAGCCCGGCTCGATATCGTCAGGCTCGTAGCCGAACAAGACCTTCACGTTGTCGTTCCACCAGTTGCTGCCCGTCTCCAGGTTCCAATCCCAGACCACATCATTGGTCACCTTCGACAGCAGCCGGAATCGCTCGTCGCTGATGCGGATGGATTCCTCCGATCGCTTGCGATCGGTGATGTCGCGCTCGACCGATACCCAGTGCGTCCATGATCCCGACGGATCGGCGAGCGGCACGATGTCCAGTTCCAGCCAGAATTCCTCGCCGTTCTTGGCGTAGTTGACGAGCTGGCCTCGGTACGGTTGGCCCTGAGCCAGGGCGGCGCGGATCCGACCAAGCTCGTGCCGGTCGGTTCTCGCCCCCTGGAGGAATCTCGGTGTGCGGCCGATCGCCTCCTCGCGCGTGTATCCCGTGCGCCGGACGAAGGCATCGTTCACATAGACGATCTTCGGTCCCGCCGGCTCATCGATCGCATCGGCCGCCGTGATCAGGAGGATGTCGTTCTGGCGGGAGACCGCGGCCTCCAGCAGCCGCAGCTGTTCCTGCTGGGCGCGTGACCGGGTGATATCCCTGAAGTAGACGGCGATACCATTGGTGGACGGGTAGGCGTTGACGTCGAGCCATTTCGCCGTGGGTGCGTAGAAGGTGACGAAGCGGGTGGCCGTTCGGCTATCAACTACCTTCCTGCACTCGGCCTCGAAGCTGGATCGCGCCGCCTCGCCGAGGGCTTCCCACGCAGGCCTGCCCAGCAGGCGCAATCGCTCTGACCCAAGCAGGCTTTCCGCCTGACTGTTCACAAAGGTGAAGTGCCACTCGGCGTCGAGCGTGATGAAGGCGTCGGATATGTTCTCAAGCGTTTCCTGCAGGCGCCGCGAAAGATCGGCGGACCGCTCCCTCGTGGCTTCCAGTTCCGTCATGTCCTGGAAGGCGCCGTGGATTGCCTTCAGGCTGCCGTCGGGCAAGTATTCGGGCTCGCCGATTGCCCGGACCCATTTCACCGTCCCCACCGCGGTGACGATCTGCCAGACCTCGTCGAAGGGCTTCCTGTGGTCGATGCATTCGCCGACCGTGGCACGCACCCGATCACGGTATTCCGGGCGGTAAAATGCGACCGCCTCATCGACGGAAAGCGTGCGGATATCGGCGGCGTCATGGATCGCGGCGGTTTCCTCTGACCACTCCACCTGCCACCGCGCGAGGTCGAGCCGCCAGCCGCCCAGCTTCCCGGTCCTGCCGGCGATCTTCACGAGGTTGGTTGCCTCGGACAGGCGTTCGGCCGCCGCAACCTGGTCGCTGATATCCTGGACCACGCCTGTCAGGATCGGTCCCACGGACGATTGGGTTCGCTCCCCCAAGCCTTTGACGGTGATGACCTTGCCGTCCCGGCGAGAGATCCGGTGGCGAAAGTCGAAGTACCGCTCGGTCGACTGGGCAAAGGCTTCGAATTGCGCCAGCACCATCGCCCGGTCGTCGGGATGGACAACGCCGATATAGCTGTCGAACCGGTGGCCGAAGTGATCGGCGGCGATGCCGTACATCTCGTAGAGGTTCTCGGACCAGGAGAGTGCGCCGCTCTCCAGGTTCATCTTCCATATTCCAATGCCCAGCAGGCGTTGCGCCGTCCGCATGGTCGCCTGCTGTTCCAGCAGCGTCGCGCGGTCCTTTTCCAGCTCGAGCAGACGCGTGACGTCCATGGTTGAGACCAGGCGCGAGGGCTGTCCCTGATAGGTGACCGGCTGCGAGCGGATCGCTGCCTGAATGACCTTTCCGGACTTCAAGCGATGGCGCCAGATGCCGGATTCTCTCAGTCCGGTCAGGCCCGCATCGATCCACAGCCGCAGGGCAGGCGCATCTTCCTCCGGTCGGATGTCGGCAATGGTCATCGCCAAGAACTCATCCCTCGAATAGCCGTAGCGCGCTGTCGCGGCGGCGTTCACGTCGAGGAAACGCAGCGTGTCGATGCTGTAGATCCACATCGGGTCGGGATGCTGATCGAAGAATATGTCCGGAGCATATTTCATGGTTGAGACACTGGAATCGCGCGGTTCCGTTGTCATTTTAAGGTCGCGATCCTGTTCGGCAGAAGCGGAGCATCGGATATTTTGCGCGATGATCGGAATAATCGCAAGTTGGCAAACCCGGCATAGAGCAACCCAGCTCGGGAAGCAGGAGAGCGACTGATAATCTATTTCAACAATATATCTCTTGTACTGCGACGCGGCATCGCTTCTTCTAGGCTGTCAAATGACGCTCTGTGGTCGAAACGTCCGTAAGCGGCGTTGCGGGCCAGGGAGCGCGTGGGGGCGGGCAAGACATGGCTACGAAGGGGAATGCACGGCGGCTGCTGATCCTGGACGATGAGGCCGCCGTCGGCGAGATCATCGCGATGATCGCGGGCGGCATGGGCTTCGATGTCCGCACGGCCACCACGTCCGCGGAGTTCTTCCGGCAGGAATCCAGCTGGCATCCCACGCACATCGCGCTCGATCTCGTCATGCCGACGGTGGACGGCATGGAGGTCCTGGCCGAGATGGCCAGGCGCGGCACCACTGCTGCCATCATCATCGTCAGCGGTGCGGGATCGCGCGCGCTCCGGGCGGCAGAGCAGACTTCGGTCGCACAGGGCCTGAACGTGTTGGGCGCCGTACCCAAGCCATTCCGGGCCTCGAAGCTGCGCGAACTATTGTCCTCCGAACGTCCGGTCAGGCAGGACCCGCCGTCGCCGACTGTGCCGGCCGTGGAAGACCTGCAGGATGCCATCGACAGGCAGGCCCTCACGGTCGTCTTCCAACCCAGGATCCGCTGCACCGACAACCATCTGGTCGGGGTCGAGGTGCTGGCCCGCTGGAACTATCCCGGACGCGGCGCGATCGGTCCTAGCGCCTTCATCCCCATCGCTGAGGACGCCGGGCTGATCGTCCAGCTGACGACCCAGGTCATCGACATGGGGCTGGAATGGCTGGCGCGACGACGCCCAGAGCAGCACCTCCAGATGTCAGTCAACTTTTCGACGGCCTCTCTCACCGATCGCGGTTTCCCGGAGGTTGTCGAAAACCTTGCGCGCACGCGGGGCATCGAGCCTCATCGGCTGATCCTCGAGGTGAGCGATCGGGCGGTGATGGCCGACCCAATGGTCAGCCTGAATGTCCTGGCGCGCCTCCGCGACAAGGGTTTCGGACTGTCCATCGACGATTTCGGCAGCGGCAACGCGTCGCTCGAGCAGCTGGCCCGCATGCCGTTCTCGGACATGAAGATCGATTCGGCCTTCGTTCACGATGCATCGCGTGCCGGGGTGGCGCGCAAGGTCGTCCGCGCGATCGTGGCGCTTGGTCATAGTCAGGACATGACCGTTACGGCCGAGGGCGTCGAGGACCACGAAGCCCTTCGCTTCTTGAAAGATATCGGCTGCGATTTCGCGCAAGGTTACCTGATCGGTCGGCCGATGAGCGCCGAACGAATCTCCGCCTGGATGGACGCGCGCGCGTTCGCCGAAGGATAGGGGCGGCCAGGCGCATCGCGCCCGCATTGCCCGATATCTCCCGTCACGCTTCCTTAGCGCCGGCACGGGCGCCGGGTTTCCGCTGCCAGAATGGCCGGCAACGGCACATGGAGATATGTGCGTGCGACGCGTGTGCCTGCGGCCCCTATCGCAGGCTGGGCGTCTCCAGAATGCTTATAAACACCAATTTGAACGGAATTCGGTGTGATCATAAGTGATTGAATTAACTGTAATTCTATTCAATTTCGAGGGCATTCGTTCATAGCGGCCTTATAGCCATCATGGTGCTTTACGGGGTCAGGGGCGGGGGGTACCTCTTTGTGCGTGAGGCGGCAATTCTACTTATACGGGATGCCGCGATCCTCACCCCGCAGTTTAAATGGCAAACGGACCACGTATCCGAGAATGGAGTTTCCGATGCTTTGCGCACTGAATGAAGGCATGCAGTGGGTCGTTTCCGCCGGTCGTGCGCTGCGTCGCGACGAGCGCGGCGTCACTGCCCTGGAATATGGCGTGATCGCCGCTGTGGTGATCGTCGTCGGGCTGGCGACCGTCTCGACCATCGGCACGCAGCTGGCCGCCGTCTTCACCAGCATCAGCGGCGCCCTTTGAAGCATCTGCCGGCCGCCGCAGTCCGGCGGCGAGGCGGCACGGCGGGGTCGCAGATCGCGGCCCCGCCGTTTTCATTTGGTGCATAGGGGTTTCTGTAGGCCGGGCGCATGTCTGCGACATTCCTGATCTCCATTCTGATCGCGGCGCTCATGGTCGGCGCGGCCCTGCGCGACCTCCTGGTTCGTCGCATCCCCAACGGCCTGTCGGTCGGCGTGGCCCTGTCCGGGCTGACGCTGCGGATGCTGGACGGGCCGATGGCCGCCCTCTCCAGCCTGGCGGCCGCCGGCCTCCTGTTCATCGTCCTGTTCATCGCCTTCGCCCGCGGCGTGCTCGGCGGCGGCGACGTCAAGCTGGCCACGGCGATGGCCCTGGGCCTGCCGCCGGAGGGGGTCTGGCTGATGGTCGTCGCCACGGCCCTGGCGGGCGGCGTGCTGTCGCTGGTCTACCTGCTGCTGCGGTGGCAGGCGCGGCGACACGCCCCTTTCCCGTCGGGCTCGAGACACCTGATCGGCCGCTTCCTGGCCGTCGAGGGCCGGCGCCTGCGCCGCCGCGGTCCCTTGCCCTATGGCGTCGCCATCGCGGCCGGATCGATATTCACGCTGGCAAGCCTTCCGGCGGTGGGCTGAACGATGGCCATTCGCTCCCTCCTGATCGCGCTGATCGTGCTGGCCGCCAGCGGCCTCTCCATCATCGCGATGCAGATGCTGCTGCCGCAGTACCGCGCCCGCGGCACGTCCGCCCAGGTCGCCGCCGTGGAGATGTCGCGACCGGCATTGGTGCGGACTCTTGTCGTCACGAAGTCGATCGCCCCCGGATCCCTGCTGCGGTCCGAGGACCTGTCGGTGCGCGAGGTTCCCGCGACGGACGGGACTGCGCGCCTGCTGCGGGATACGCCGGAGGTACGGGCCGAGCTCGCGGGCGCCCTGGTCCGTCGCTACCTGGAACCTGGCGAGCCGCTCGGCCCCGATGACGTCCTGCGTCCGCGCGATCGCGGGTTCCTGGCAGCGGTCCTGCGGCCCAACATGCGGGCGGCCACCGTCGGGGTCGATGCGGTCTCGGGTACTGCGGGCCTGATCTGGCCGGGCGACCGGGTGGACGTGCTGCTGACCCAGACACTTGGCGAGAACGTCGCCAGCCTGTCGCGGCGCGTCGTCGGCGAGACGGTCCTGAACGATGTCCGCGTGATCGCGGTCGACCAGCACCTGGCCCAGGGTGCCACCGGCAACCACACCGGGCCGGACGGCAAGATCGCGCGGACGGTGACGATCGAGACCGGTGCGCAGGAGGCCGAGCGGCTTGCCGTGGCCGCCCAGCTGGGAAAACTGTCCCTGACGATCCGCGCCATGGCCGTGACCACGGAGGACCCGGCGCCGACCCGGCCGTCGATATTCGGCAGCGACGTTTCCCCGGCCCTGTCCCAGGTCGACGCGACGGAGCGTCCGGTCGGTGCCAGAATGCGGATCATCCAGGGCGACGACCGCCAGGAAGTGGTCTTCAAATGACCGGGCTCCGGCGCGGCCTGCATGTGCTTCTGCTCCTGGCGTCGCTCGCCCTGACGGGTCCCGAGACCCTGCTGGCCGCCCCGCCCGATACGCCGCATCGCAGTCGCCTGACCATGGAGGTCGGCGGCGGCCAGCTCATCACGTTGTCCAAGGCCGCCTCGACCGTCTTCGCCGCCGATCCCCGGATCGCCAGGGTCCAGGCGGCATCGCCGACCACGCTCTTCATCGCCGCCGTCGCCCCGGGGCGGACGATCGTGATTGCGACCAGTGCCGACGGGGCGGAGATCGCTACCTACGATGTCGTCGTCGGCGGGGCACCGCGCTCGGGCGACGGCAAGCCGGCAGCCGCGGCACCCCCGGCCGCCGCCGCGGCGCCGAAGGCCCCCAATCCGGCCGTCGTGCTCAAGGCGCTGGAGGCCGCCCTTCGCGTCGCGATACCGGGCGCCACCGGGCTTTCCCTGCAGCGGGTGCCGGGCGGCCTGTCGCTGGCGGGGGAGGTGCCGACCGCCAACGACGCCCACCGCGCGATAACCCTCGCCCAGGGCGCGTTGGAGGAGGGGGAGAGCCTGCTGGACGATGTCCGTGTCACGGGCGCGTTGCAGGTCAACCTGCGGGTCCGCGTGGCGGAGGTGTCGCGCACCATCACCCGGGAGCTAGGCTTCAACTGGCAGGCGCTGCGCAGCGGCCGGTTCAATTTCGGGCTCCTGACCGGTACGGCGGCGGGCACGGCGATCGGGTCCGGCACCGAGGCCGGCCGCAACCTGATCGGCCTGGGCTACAAGACGAACTCGCTCGATATCAACGGCCTGATCGACGCCCTGGCCGAGGACCAGCTGATCAGCATTCTGGCCGAGCCCAACCTGACGGCGCAGAGCGGCGAAACCGCCTCGTTCCTGGCCGGCGGCGAATTTCCCGTGCCCGTCGCGGCCGATGGCGACCGCATAACGATCGAGTTCAAGCAGTTCGGCGTGTCCCTGGCGTTCGTGCCCACGATCGTCGATTCCGGCCGTATCAGCCTCAAGGTGCGTCCGGAAGTCAGTGAGTTGTCGGATGAAGGCGCCATCAGCGTGCCGGTCTCGGGCGGGGTGGTGAAGGTCCCGGCCCTGCGGGTCCGGCGGGCCGAAACCACCGTGGAGCTGGGCAGCGGCCAGTCTTTCGCCATCGCCGGGCTGCTCCAGAACGGCACGCGGATCACAAATTCCGGCCTGCCGTTCCTGTCCGAGGTGCCGGTCCTGGGTGCTCTCTTCAAGTCCGACCGGTTTCGCCAGAACGACAGCGAGCTGGTGATCATCATTACCCCCTACATCGTCCGCCCGGTCAGCGATCCCAAGGGGTTGAGCCTGCCGAACGATGGCTTCCGCCCGGCCAACGACATCGAGCGCATCCTCCTCCACCGGCAGATCACTCGCGGCGGCCCGGCCCCCAAGGTACCCGGCAAGGCCGGCTTCATACTGGAGTAGATGGCATGTCCAGGCATCGTTGCTGGAGAAGGCTGCTGCTGAGCACGGTGGCTCTGGCGCTCGCGGGCTGTTCGGCGCCGGTCGAGCCGACCCAGCGCGAGGGGACCTGGCGGCCGATCGGGTCGAACGACACCAACCTGCGCGCCATGGTCGCCGACCCGGCGCATCTGTCGCAAGGCGCCGAGAGCAGCGGCGGCCGGGGCTGGCAGGCGTCCCAGGCAATAGGCCGGCTGCGCGACGACAAGGTGAAGTCGCTGCCCGACGTCCGCGCGTCGCGGGTCGGGCCGGCGCCGTCCACCGGCCCGGGACGCTGATGCGCCGGGACACGGCCAGGGCCGATGCCGGCGGCGACCAAAGGACGCCGGCACCGGCACGGCCGCTGGTCATCGCCTACATAACGGATGCCGAATCGGCCGATGTCCTGCGCCTGGCGATGGAGGGTCTGGGCGACGGGCTGACGGTCGAGCGAGGCGGGATCCGCAAGGCCATCAAGGACATGGCGCACGAGGCGACGCCGCAGGTGCTGATCGTCGACGTGAGCGACGCGGACGACCCGCTGGTGGCGCTCAACGACCTGGCGAACGTATGCGAGCGCGATGTCCGCGTGCTGGTCGTAGGCGAATCGCGGGACGTGTCCTTCTACCGGGACATTGTGCGCGGCCTGGGCGTGCTGGAGTATCTGAGCAAGCCGCTGACCCGCAACAATGTCGGTCGCTACTTCCTGCCGATCGTGCAGGGGCGCAGCCCAGCGGCCGGCGAGGATATCGGCGGCCGGATCATCACCGTCTGCGGCGCGCGCGGCGGGGTGGGGGCGACGACGATAGCCGCCAACCTGGCGATCCAGCTGGTCGAGCAGACCCGTGGATATGTCTCGCTCATCGACATGCATCTCCAGTCCGGCGCCGCTGCGATCATGATGGGGTTGAAGGCATCGGCCGGGTTGCGGATCGCTCTGGAGGAACCCGACCGTGTTGACGCCCTTTTCATCGACCGCACCTCGGTCCCGGTATCGGACCGCCTACGCCTGATCGCCGCCGAGGAACCCTTCGAGTCGACGCCGAGGCCAACGACCGAGGGGGTAACCCGGCTGATGGCCGAACTGCGCCGCCGGTCCAACTACGTCGTCGTCGATATGCCGACACCGGCCGACCCGGCGATCCGCGCAATCTACGGCCTGGCCCACACGCGCTTGGTCGTGATGAACCCGGAGATCGTCTCGATCCGCGACGCCGGCCGGCTCCGGGTCATGCTGGCGGCCATGCCCGACACTAACCCGCCGCTCCTGGTGCTCAACCGGGCGGGCAGCCGGCACGCCATCCCGACCAACCTCGTCAACAACGCGCTGCCCGCGAAGGTGGACTTCGAGATACCCGACATCCCAAACGACATGATCGTGGCCGCCAATCTCGGCATCCCGGCGGTGAAGCGCAGCCGCGCCTTCCGGGCTTCCATGCTGGGGCTGGCGGGCGAGATTTCCGGCGTCCGCGTCGACAAGGCGCGGACAGGCTGGTTCCGACGGGCGATCAGCCGATGACCGCCTTCGGACGCCGCGTCGACCAGCCGTCGCCGACCCCGGTCGAGGTCGATGCGCCTACCCGGACGCCCGATGCCAACGCCGGCGCCAAGGAATCGCGGATCCGGCTGTGGGCGCTGGTGATGGAGCAGATCGACGCCATCTCGGCCGCGGACATGCCGGCAAGCCGCCTGCGGCAGGAACTGGAGCGCCTAGTGCACCAGCTGGCCGACCGGCACCGCATCGAACTGTCGGCGCGCGAGCAGACGACGCTCGCGCGCGACATCGTCGACGACATGATCGGGATGGGCCCCCTGGAGCCGCTGCTGGCCGATGACGCCATCACCGACATCATGGTGAACGGTCCCTTCAGCATCTTCGTCGAGAAGGGCGGCAAGCTGCAGCGCTCGGAGATCCAGTTCCGGGATTCCATGCATGCGGCGGGCGTGGCCCAGAAGATCGCGGCCGCGGTCGGACGGCGGGTCGACGAGTCGAGCCCGATGGTCGATGCGCGCTTGGCCGACGGCAGCCGCGTCAACATCGTCATGCCGCCGCTGGCGCTCGACGGGCCCTGCATATCGATCCGCAAGTTCTCGCGCCGCCGGATCGACTTCGCCCGCATGGTCGAGTTCGGGTCGATGACCCCCAGCGTGGCGAAGCTGCTGGAGATCGCTGGCCAGTGTCGCCTAAACATCCTGATATCGGGCGGCACCGGTTCGGGGAAGACGACGCTGCTGAACGCGATCAGCCGGCAGATCGACGATGGCGAGCGCGTCGTCACGATCGAGGACGCAGCTGAACTGCAACTGCAGCAGCCCCATGTCGTCCGCCTCGAGACGCGGCCGGCCAACCTGGAAGGACGGGGCGAGATCTCGCAGCGGGAACTCGTGCGCAACGCGCTGCGCATGCGGCCCGACCGCATCATCCTGGGCGAGGTGCGCGGCCCCGAGGCCTTCGACATGCTGCAGGCCATGAACACCGGCCATGACGGCTCGCTCGGCACGCTGCACGCCAACACCGCCCGCGACGCGCTGATCCGCCTGGAGAACATGGTGCAGATGGGCAGCTTTGGACTGCCCGTAAAAGCCATCCGGACCCAGATCGCCAGCGCGATCGACATGGTGGTGCAGATCGAGCGCATGCGCGACGGCACGCGCCGGATCATCCAGGTGAGCGAGGTGCGCGGCCTGGAAGGTGAGGTCATCACGATGAACGACCTGGTGACCTTCGAGTATGTCGGCGACGACGCCGACGGCAGGATCGTCGGCCGCTACCGCGCGGCCATGATCCGCCCCGGGTTCATCCACCGGATCGAGTATCACGGGCTCGACAAGGCATGGATGAACGCCGTGGCCGAATTCTGAGCCGCGTCATGCCGCTGGACCTGGTGGCCGTCGCGACGGTCTGCCTCCTCGTCGTGCTCGGCGCGAGCATGGTCCTCCTCGTGCGGGACCTGGGGCATGCCCGCCTGACGCGCCGGCTGGGGGAGATCGGACGGCCGGCGGCCCGGCGGGCGGTTGTGGTCGCGCAGACCAGCATCCAGATCGACCGGCGCGCCTCGGGCACGGTGGCGGGGCTGCTGGTCCGGGTCTTCGCCTTCGACATCACGCGGCCGCACGAGCACCCGATGCCATGGCCCGCGGTGGTGCTGCTGGCCGTGGCGGCGGGGGCGGGGGCTGCCATCCTCGCCGGGGCGATGTTCGATCGCCCCACGGCGATTGCCGCCAGCGTCATCGTCGGCGGTCTCACCGCCCGCAGCATGTTCTCCTATGGCCGCACGTCCTACCGGGAGAAGCTGTTCAACCAGATGCCCGATGCTATGGGCATGATCGCGCGGGCGATGCGCGCGGGCATCCCGGTCAGCGAGGCGATCCGCTCGATCGCCCGCGAGAGCCCCGAGCCGACGCGGCGCGAGTTCGTCCAGGTGAACGCCGAGCAGGCCATCGGCATCCCGCTCGAGAACAGCCTGCTGAGCCTCTACGACCGCACCGGGCTCCGGGAATACGGCTTCTTCGCCGTGACGATCGCCCTGCATCAGCAGACCGGCGGCAACCTGACCGAAACCCTGGACAACCTGGCCGAGATCGTTCGCAAGCGGGTGCAGACGGCTGCGCGCGGAAAGGCGCTGACCGGCCAGGCCCGCATGTCGGCGGCCATCCTCGCGGTGATACCGCTGATCGCGTTCGGGCTGCTCACGGTCCTGAACCCGCGCTACGTCGCCTTCTATTTCGTGCACCCCAAGGGGGCGTCGATCGCGGCCACGGTCGTCGTGCTGATGCTGATGGGGATTCTGACCATGCGCGCGATGATCCGCAAAAGCCTGTCCGTGACATGACCGCCGCCGGCAGCCCGTTCGACCCCGCGATGGTGACCGCCGGCCTGGTCGTGCTGGCCTGCATCCTGCTGCTGGTCGGTGCCGCGGGCTGGCTGGCGGCGCGCAACGCCGACGAGCGCCGGCTGGCGGCGCGCATGGATCGCCTGCAGCGGGACGGCGCCCGATACGTGCCGTCCTCCGAACCCTCGGTCCTGTCGATGGACGGGATGCTGCGATGGTTGGGTGGCCTGCTGGGCAATACCGCCATCCTGCCCGAGAAGGATCGGCGGGAACTGGAGCGTGCCGTCGCCGCAGCCGGCTATCGTCCCGGCAACGTCGTGCCGCTCGTGATCGGCACCAAGATCGTCCTGCTGGTGGCGCTGCCGCTGCTCGTCTATGGGCTGACGGTCCTGGCCGGCGCCCAGTTCTCGACCCGGGTCACGCTGTCGGCTTTCGGTCTGGTGGTCGGCCTGCTGGGGCCGAATTGGGCGCTGGGCTGGATGCAGCGGCGCTACATGAAGCAGGTCAGGATGGGCCTGGCCGACACGCTCGACCTCATGGTCATCTGCTCGGAAGCGGGGCTGGGCCTGGAGAGCATGGTCGAACGGGTGGCCGCGGAGATGGCCCCTTCCAACCGCGCAATCGCCTCGGAATTCCAGACGCTCTCGAACGAACTGCGGCTGCTGTCCGACCGTCGCCAGGCGCTGGTCAATCTCGGCGAACGGACGGACATGGCTGGGCTGCGGCGGGTGGGGGCGACCCTGGCCCAGACCATCCAGTACGGCACCCCGCTGGGCCAGGCGCTGCGCAGCCTGGCGGCCGAGATGCGTAACGAGCGCCTGGTCGAGTTCGAGGAGCGGGCCGCCCGTCTGCCGGCCCTGCTGGTGCTGCCGCTGACGCTGTTCATCCTGCCCTGCCTGGTGCTGCTGCTGGCCGGGCCGTCCTTCGTGCAGCTCATCGAATCCTTCAACCGGTAGGGGTCCCCATGATCCGCCTTGTCCTTCCGATCGCCCTTGCCCTGGTCGGCGCCGGCTGCGCCACGGCATCCAAGGAGGCCGCGGCCCCCAAGCCGGCCATGTCGCCCAGGGCAAACGCCCCGTCACCGCTGGCGGACGCCCGGATGCGGCTGGCGAATGTCGCCGAGGCCAATGCCAACCTCGATGTCGCGTCCGAGATCTATCGCACCGCGCTGGCCGGTGACCCCAACAACATCGACGTGCGGCTGCGCCAGGCCAACCTGCTTGCCTCCCAGGGCCGCTTCGCGGAGGCCGCGGCCGGGCTGGAGCAGGGGCTCAAGGTCCGCCCGCAGGACCCGGCGCTCTTGCTGGCGGCGGGGCGCGCGCGCGTCCGCTCCGGCGATATCGCCGCCGCGCGCGGGCATTTCCAGCAGTTGCTGAAGGTGGAACAGGATCATGTGGAGGGGTTGAACGGTCTGGGGGTGACGGCCGATCTGGCGGGCGAGCACGCGATCGCCCAGCGGCACTACGCCCGCGCGTTGCGCAGCGCGCCCGAGCATCCCGGCGCGCGCAACAACCTGGCGCTGTCGCTGGCGATGTCGGGGAAGGTGCCCGAGGCCACGGAAGGCCTAGGTGCGCTTCGGGCGACTGATGCGACCAGCATACCCATCCGGCACAATCTTGCCTTGGCGACGGCGATGGGTGGCGATCTGGCGGGGGCGCGGCGCCTGCTCGGCTCAGACCTTACCCCGGCTGAGCAGGACGCGTTCCTGGCCAGCGCCGCCATCCTGCGGTCGGGCGGCGCGCAGAACTGAAGCGGCCGCCCAGCTCAGTAGGTGATCTGGGTGCTTTCCTGGATCGCGACCGTGGTCGCCGGCAGGAATGGCAGCAGGAAGCTGAAGTTGAAGGTCGCTGTCACGCTGTAGGTCCGCACGGCGCTGGCGTCGGCACCGACGCAGCCGGAGCAGCTGACCGAAAGGGCGTCGCCGAGGAACGGCGCCTGGGTCCGGGCGATCTGCTGGACGTCATTGGACGAGCGCCCGAGGGACGCCGCCCGCACCGCCTCAGCCGCCGCATGCCGGACGGAAATGACCGAGAAGGTGTAGCGGGAGAGATCGATGATCCCGAAGATCAGGGCCAGGAAGATCGGCGCCACCAGCGCGAACTCGAGCGCGGCCACGCCGGCCCGGGAGGAGCGCCACGCCGCCCACAGGCAGCGGGCCGGTTCAGCGTACACGGGCGACCGCCGATCCGGTGAAGCTGCTGGGCAGCACGATCGCCGCCAGCCCGAAGATCGTCTCCGCCGATGCGGTAACACTGACCGAGACATAGCGCCCCGCCGCGGCACCGCTGCATGGCGTGCCATCGCAGGATACGCTGGGCCCGCTCGTGCCCGGGCAGACGCAATGCGCGGCCGCGACCGAGACCGCGCCGACAGTCCCGCCCAGGGCGGCGACGGTGGCGGCGGCAATTCCCGGCGCATCGTCCGGGAAGCTCATGGCGTGCTGGGCGCCGGCACGTGCCGCGTTCTCCAGACCGATCGTGCGGTGCAGGGCGATGGCAAGGTCGGCCAGACCGCCCAGCACGACGATCAGCACCGGCGCGATGATGGCGAACTCGACGGCCGAGCTGCCGCGCACGGATCGCAGGAACTGGCCCAGTCGTGATGGTCGGCGCGCGCAAGCGATCATCCCAACTACTCCGACAGCCGGACTATGCGGATCTGCGGCAGCTGCGTGGCCGGATCCACGCCCAGCGTCGCGCAGCCCTGTGCATCGACATAGAGATCGGCCGTGCCCGTGATCGTGAGGGAGGCCGACGTGAACGCCTTGCAGGATGTGGACGAGCCCCCGAAATTTCCGTTCATGGTCAGGTTCGACTTCGGGAAATAGAACAGGCCGGCAGTGTTGATGTTGCCACCGCCATTCAGCGTATAGGAGCCGGCGCTCGATATCCGGGGATCCTGGTACATGAGGACACCAGTATAGCCCGCGGTGCCGCCGACCAGGTTCACGGTGGCGCCGCCATTCACCTGCGGTCCCCCGATCGAGGCCGAGCTCCCGGTGAAGACGAACGTCACGCCATTGCCGGGGGTGCAGGTCGGGCAAGTGACATTGGCCTGGGCGCCGATGTCGAGATCACCGTTCTGGAGATAGTAGACGCCGGGCGACAGGCGGGCCGTACCCTTGATGTCCAGTGCGGGGGAATTGCCGGAACTGCAGTAGCGGCCGGGCGCCAGGGCGACGTTGGCATTCGATCCGACACTCTGTCCGGTACTGTTGCAGGTGCCGGTGCTGGCTGGCAGCGGAATCCCCGTGCCGGGAGTCCCGGCGGCGAATGGATCGACGGTCGCCGGCTGCTGCGCGCTGGCCGGCCGGTCGAGGACGACATTCTCCGGGCTGCTGACCGAGATCGAGCCGACCGAGCGCATCGTGAAGGCCCGGACGCTGGAACTGCCCGTCTGGCTGATCGAGGAGTTCGAGACCAGGCTGCAGCTGGATGCCGAGACCAGCCCGTTGCCGCCGAACGACATGCTGACCTGCTGCGGCGACCCGTTGCCCAGCGTCAGCACGCAGGCGGCCCCGCCGGGCAGGATCTCGGCGCGGGCAACCGAGCGTGCCGTCACCTCCGTGGCGCCCTGGATGAACAGTGCGGCAAGCTGAAGCGGAATCTGGCGCCGGACGACGACCTCGACCGCCGTCATGTCGCCGGTGGCGGCGCCGCTGATCGGCGGATGGTTCACGGTAACAAGGGTATCGTCGATCGCGTCGGTGAAGCCGTTCCGGGCACTCGTCTCCCGTGCGGCGCCCAGGGCGGCAGCCTGGGCCGAAACCGCCATGGCGCCGGCGAAGGCCGCGGTGTCGGCGGCCGTCTGGGCGCTCCGCCGCTGGACATACCAGGAGCCGCCTTCCACCGCGACGCCGGCGAACCCGATGACCACCGTCGCGGTCACACCGAACGCCAAAGCCGTGGCGCCATCTTGTGCCCGGCCGAGACTGCGAAATATTCGCACTAGCATCTCAAGCGTATGGGTCGGCGACGCAGGCAAACGTCGTGTACCGGCCGCAAGATGGTCCAGCGACATCATGGCCGCCATTGTCGAACCCCAGGTCATGTCACGGGCGGATATTACGCCGAATCCATTGAGCAAGAAAGCGCAATGCAGTATCGATGAGGAGGCGCGGCCATGAACATTTGCTGTTGCTGGCGCGTCCTGGCGTCCCCAAGCGTTTCGTGCCGGCACGGGCGAGCGAAGTGGCGCGCCTGTCTGCTGGGTCGTGGTCGTTCGGGGGAACGCGCCGGGGAAGGCGATCGAACTGCAGATCAGCGGTCCGCCTGCACGAGCGGATCGTGGAGCAACCAACGCTGCCGTCCGGTGCCCCGGAAGGCAGCGCCGGAGTAGGATTTGATGAAGGCGCCTGACGAGATCGAGCAGCTGGAGCGTATCGTCCGCTACAAGACCCTGCTTGCGTTCAAGCTGATCGTCGAGACGGGCAGCATGACGGAGGCGGCAAAGCTGCTCGGAGTATCGCAGCCGGCTGTGACCCAGATGATGGCGCGCCTTTCAGATTACATGGGTTTCGACCTTTTCGAACGCCAGTCCCAGCGTCGGCTTGTCCTAACGCTGCGCGGTCGCTCTGTGCTGGAAGGCGTCGGGCGCTGTATCGCCAGCATCGAGGCGTTCGGCAGCCTGATCCATCGCCAGGGGGCCTCGATGGCTGAGACCATCGTCGTCGCGGTCGCCTCTTCGCTGGGCCTCCGGTTCGGCCAGGAGGCCATTTCGCACACGGCCCTGCAGTTTCCGGAGATCCAGTGGCGGGTCGAGCCGGTACCCGATCGCGATGTCAGTGCCGGAATGGTGGCCGGCGATTTCGACATCGCCCTATCGGCAGAGCCATCGGACGACCCGTCGATCACGTCCGATCACATCGGCATCCTGCCCATAGTCGTCGCGATGCCGGCGAACCATCCGCTGTCCAGGCTGAAGAAGATCAAGCCGGCCGATCTGCTGAACGAGGAGCTAGCGCTACCCTGCGTCCGCTGCGTCAGCCGGTCGCGCATCGACGCCGCCTTTCTGGCGGTTGGTATGCAGGTGCATGCCGCTGTGGAGGGCGGCACGGAGGAAGCCACGCTCGGCTTCATTGGCCAAGGCCGCCGGGTCGGCCTGCTTTCAGCCTACACGACCTTTGAATCGCGTAGCAGCGGAGTGATCGTGACGCGGCTGTTCGATGCGAATATGCATATCAATCTGCATATCCACTATCGCAGCGATTTCCACCGTCTGGATCTTCTGCACGTCTTTCGCAACGTGAATCGCGATCTGTCGCGGCAGACGCAGATTGGCTTGTAGGTAGGCAGACACTTTCCGGCAATCTGCTGCCATTCTTGGACGACGTCCAAAGGCACTAACACGGGTGGATTCTCGAAGCAGGACGTTTGTCGTCTTGGTCGCAGAAATTGCTCACCAGTAATTTCCCTGTAGAACAGGGAGAATCGATGGCTGAGACAGGTTCGCGCGCGACTGCGTCCACCTGGTCGTCGGAATCGTAAGACATTTACGGGCGCTCCTGCCGCCGAAAGGACCGCGCCAGCGGCCGGCGGGCCCTCTGGCGAGTTTTGCAGATCAGTGGTTATTTACAGGCTTATCCACAGTGCGATGGTGCAAAACCCATTGATATATAACGATTTTCAGCGGACTGAAAATCCGCGTGTCGGTGGTTCAAGTCCGCCCCCGGGCACCATTTTCCTCAAGGGCTTTGGCCCGCTTCCCCCTCAGCATGGATGCGCTCGACGGCTTGCGGTAGCGGGATCGCGCGTTAACGCATGCGGCAGGCGGAGAATGATACGGGCGCGAGGCGCGAAATCCGGGTTGTGGCGGGACGGCGCGAGGGCGTCTCCTATGCTGCCCGTCGCCGCCAACCAAGGATTCGCCCCATGAGCCATGCATTCCCCTATCGCACCGCCCTCATCGTCGGTGCTGGCGCGGGCCTCAGCGCGTCGCTGGCGCGGGCGCTTACGGCGGCCGGCGTCCAGGTCGGGCTGGCGGCCCGCAATCCGGCCAAGCTGGCGCCGCTGGCCGAGCAGATCGGCGCCCGCACCTATGCGGTCGACGCGTCGGGGGCCGAGGCGGTGGCTGGTCTCTTCCAGGCCGTCGATGCCAGCTTGGGCGAGCCCGATGTCGTGATCTACAACGCCTCGGGCCGCTCGCCGGGACCACTGGTCGACCTCGACCCAGAGGCGGTCCGGCGTGCCATCGAGGTGGCCGCGTTCGGCGGCTTCCTGGTGACCCAGCAGGCGGCCCGCCGCATGCTGAAGCACCGCCATGGCGCGATCCTGCTGACGGGCGCGACCGCCAGCGTGAAGGGTTTCGCCCGCTCGGCCGCCTTCGCCATGGGCAAGTTCGCCCTGCGCGGCCTGGCCCAGAGTGCCGCGCGCGAGCTGGCGCCGCAGGGCATCCACGTGGCCCATGTCGTGATCGACGGCGGCATCCGCAGCGCCACCCGTGGCGACCCGGCGGACCGGCCGGACAGCACGCTGGACCCGGACGCGATCGCCGAAACCTACCTGGCGCTGCTGCGCCAGCCCCGCAACGCCTGGAGCTGGGAGATCGAGGTTCGCCCCTGGGTCGAGACGTTTTAGCCAGCGCGCCTGCCGTCCCCATCCGACATCCGGAGGATACGCGCATGCGCCCGGCCGCCCGCTTCCTTCCGACCTGAGGCTACGGCCGGCTCTACAGCCGCCCGACCGCCTCCACCATGGCGTCGACCTCTTCCTCGCTGTTGTAGTAGTGGGGCGAGGCGCGCACGAGCTTGTCGATCCCGCGCCGCTCCATGTCCCAGCGGGTGCCGAAGACGGTCGACGTGCTGACATTGATGCGGGCGGCGGCCAGCGCCTGCTGCACGGCCTCGGCCGGCTGGGATTTCAACGCGAAGCTGACGATGCCGCACTTCTCGCGCCCGATGTCGAGCACGCGGGCGCCGGGGATGGTCGCCAGCCCGTCGCGCATGCGCTGGGCCAGGCCGCAGGTGCGCGCATGGATGGGCTCCAGGCCCCAGCCCAGCGCATAGTCGACCGCGGCCTTCAGGCCGAGCTTGCCGGCGATGAAGCTCTCCCAGTTCTCGAACCGGCGGGCATCGGGGCGCAGCGCGTAGCGGTGCGGCGCCACCCAGGTGGCGGCGTGGTTGTCGAGGAAGGGCGGGTCGATGCTGTCGAGGAAGTCCTGGCGCACGAAGAGGAAGCCGGTGCCGCGCGGCCCACGAAGAAACTTGCGGCCGGTGGCCGACAGCATGTCGCAGCCGATCTCGACCACGTCGACCGGCATCTGGCCGACCGACTGGCAGGCATCCAGCAGGTAGGGCACGCCGGCCGCCCGGGCCAGCTTGCCGATGGCGACGGCCGGGTTGACCAGGCCGCCATTCGTCGGGATGTGGGTGACGGCCACCAACCCGACCCGGCCCTTGCGCTTCTTCACGTCCAGCGCGCGGCCCAGCGCCTTCAGGTCGATCTGCCCGGTCTCGTCGGACGGGACCGTCTCCACCACCGCACCCCGGCGCTGCGCCTGGTGGAAGAAGGCGATGACGTTCGAGGAATACTCCGCCTCGGCCGTCAGGATGCGGTCGCCCGGTTGCAGCCGGACGCCATAGAAGGCCATGTCCCACGCGCGGGTCGCGTTCTCGATCACCGCCACCTCGGCTGGGGCGGCATTGATCAGGCTGGCGATCGACTGGTAGACGCCCGTCTCCAGTGCGGCCTCCACCGCGTCGGCCGCTTCGTAGCCGCCGATCTCGGCCTCGCGGGCCAGATGGTCCTGCACGGCCTGCAGCACCGGCCGCGGCATCAGCGCCGCGCCGGCATTGTTCAGGTGGTTGACGGCGGCGGTGCCCGGGGTTTCGCGGCGCGCGCGCTCCAGGTCGATGGTGGGGGCGGGGTCATCGTGACACGCTTGGGGCTCGGGGTGGGGTGCCGGGCTGCGGCAGCTTGTCGCTACTATAGCGGGGCCGCACGGGAAGGCGGAACCGGTTTGCCGCCCCGGGCGTTGCTTCGCCGCTGGCGAAGGTGCCGGCACGATGGCGATACGAGTTATGGCGGGACGAGTTCGTCTGCCCTAGATCTGGATTTGTCCCAACCCGGAGGTACGAGAACCATGAGATCCCTTTTCGCCGCGGCCGCCGCCGCGGCCTGCCTGTCGGCGGCGCTGCCGGCCACGGCCGCGGTGACCCAGGACGACTTCCTGGTCGCGCGGACGTCCAATCTCGTGGCGCTGTGCACGGTCGAGCCGCAGGACCCGCTCGGCAGCCAGGCACTGCATTTCTGCCACGGCTACATGGCCGGCGTCGCCGACCAGTACCAGGCGCTGGGCTCGCCGCGCCCGGGCGCGCCCCGCCCGTTCTGCCTGCCGGACCAACGCCCGACGCGGTCCCAGGCCATCGGCATGTTCGTCGAGTGGGTGAAGGCCAACCCGGCCGAGGCCAGCGCCGAGGCGGTCGACAGCCTGTTCCGCTTCGCGCGGGCCACCTGGCCCTGCCGCTAACCTGGAAGGAATTGGCCAGATGACCAACGCAATCCGAACCGTCGGCACCGTCCTTTTCGCGGGCCTTCTCGTCGCCGGCTGCGCCGGCATGTCGCCGACCGAGCAGCGGGTGCTGTCCGGCGGCGCCATCGGTGCCGGCGGCGGCGCCGTGATCGGTGCCATCGGCGGCAATGCCGGCCTGGGTGCTGTGCTGGGCGGTGCGGCCGGCCTCGCCGGCGGCTACCTCTGGGACCAGCACAAGCAGGCCGAGGCCGACGCCTACTATCGCGGCTACAACGACCGGCGCGCGCCGCCGCGCCGTCGCTACTAGCCTCGTCGCTTCAGGTGCGCGGGCCGGGGGATCAGTCCTCCGGCTCGCCGGCCTGGAGCCAGTCGCGATACTGGGCCTTGGTCGCGTCGTCCGGCGGATAGAGCCCGCCGATCGCCCGTCCGCGCCGGACCTCACGCTGCACGAAGCGCTCCATCCGCTCCTGCTCGGCGGAATCACGGGCGACCTCCTCCACCAGGTGGCGGGGGATGACGACGACCCCATCCAGGTCGCCCACCAGCGCATCACCGGGGAACACCGGCACGCCGCCGCAGCCGATCGGCACCTGTACCTCCACCGGATGCAGGTTCGTCATGCTGGCCGGGGCGGCGTTGGCGGCGGCGAAGATCGGCAGGTCGATGCCGGCCATCACCGGCGCGTCGCGCATGGCCCCGTCCGAGACGACGGCGGCGATGCCGCGCATCTTCAGCCGCCAGGCCAGGATGTCGCCCAGCGTGCCGGCGCGGATCTCGCGCTCGGTGCCGATCACCAGCACATGGCCGGCCGGCGTGCCCTCGATGGCGATGCGCTGGGCGCTGTCCGGGTCGGTCGGCTTGGGCGCCTGGCAGATGTCCTCGCGGCCCGGTATGTAGCGCAGGGTGACGGCCGGGCCGGCGAAGCGGGCGGCCGCCGGGTTCATCGGCCGCACCCCGTTGATCGCCAGGCCGCGAAAGCCGCGCTTCAGGAGTTGCATGGTGATGGTGGCGGTGCTGGCCTGCAGCAGCAGCTCCGTCACCCCCGGCGGCAGCGGCATCGCTTCGATCGCGGGCATGGTTTCCCTCCTTCGGGCGCTTCTTGATTGGTGCTAGGGCTGGGTGGCGTCTCCCGGGCCGAGCGGGCGCTGCATCAGCACGCTGTCGACCCAGCGGCCATGCTTGTGGCCGATGGCCGTCAGCAACCCGGCGCGGCGGAAACCCAGCCGCTCGTGCAGCCCGATCGAGGCGGCATTGGCGCTGTCGCCGATAACAGCCACCATCTGCCGGAAGCCGGCCGCCTCGCAGCGCCGGATCAGTTCCGCCAGCAGGGCCGAGCCGATGCCGGCGCGTTGACGGTCGGGCGCCAGGTAGACCGAGTTCTCGACCGAATGGCGATAGGCCGGGCGTGGGCGGTAGGGGCCGGCATAGGCATAGCCGGCGATCCGGTCGTCGACCGTGGCGACGAGGTAGGGATAGCCGCGCCCGGCGACCTCGCCGTGGCGCCGCGCCATCTCCTCGACGGAGGGCGGCGTCTCCTCGAAGGAGGCCAAGCCCGTCAGGACGTGGTGGGCATAGATGGCGGCGATGGCCGGGATGTCGGCCGGCAGCGCGTCGCGGACCAGTGGCGGCGGTGGGGCAGGGGGCTGGCTCACGCCGCCAGCTTCCGTGGTTCCAGCTCGGCCAGGCGGCCCATCACCTGGCGCATTTCGCCGGCGATGCGGCCGAGCTGGGCTTTGCGGGTATAGCGCGCCTCGTCCATGTAGAGGTCGCGGTTGATCTCGATCTGCAGGGCGTGCACGCCGTCCGCCGGCCGGCCGTAATGGGTGGTGGTGAAGCCACCGGCATAGGGCGCGTTGTGCGTCACCCGGTAGCCCAGGCCCCGCAGCACGGCCGCCACCGCGTCCACCACCGCCGGCGCGCAGGAGGCGCCGTGCGCGTCGCCCAGGATGAAGTCCGCCCGGCGGCGGCCGGGATCGAAGTCGTGCGGGCCGCCGATCGAGGGCATGGAGTGGCAGTCGATCAGCATGGCATGGCCATGGGCCGCCCGGCGCTCGTCCAGCAGCAGGGCCAGGTCGCGGTGATAGGGCTTGTACAGCCGCTCGATGCGCGCCAGCCCCTCGGCGACCGACAGCTTGCGGGCATAGATGTCGGCGCCGCTGGCGACGATGCGGGCGATGGTGCCGAGCCCCGCCTGCACCCGGGGCGAGCGCGTGTTGCAGTGGGCCGGCAGGGGCGCGTCGAACATCGCCTGGTCGAGCTCGTAGGGCTCGCGGTTGGGGTCGATGTAGGCGCGCGGGAAATGCGCGCGGATCAAGGGTGCCCCCATCTCGACCACGCCCGCGAACAGCTCGTCGACGAAGCAGTCCTCCGACCGGCGCAGGGCCTGCGCATCGAGCCGGCTGGCGGCCAGCAGGTCGGCCGGGTAGCAGCGGCCGGAATGGGGGGAGGCGAAGACGATCGCCGTCGCCGGCACCGCCGCCGGCCGCGCGGGCCGGTCGATGGCATGCCCGAGATCGCGCCGGCCCGTGCCGTCGCCCGGAAGATCGCCTGAAGAGTCCATGCCCGGCCGATGATGGCAAACCCGGTGCCGCACTGTCACGCGCGAACCGGCCCGCCGACCCGCCGGCCGAACAAAAGCCTGCCCGCCCGCAAGATGCCGTTGCCAACCGGTGCTGCCAGTGCTACATCGCCGGTCCCGCGGCCGGCCCCTTGGCGGACCGGCCCCACGGAAGAGCGTGGGCGCGTAGCTCAGCGGGAGAGCACTACGTTGACATCGTAGGGGTCACAGGTTCAATCCCTGTCGCGCCCACCATTCTTCCTTTCGGGGGACCGAAGTCGCCTCGGTCGTCAGGGCTTCGTTCCTCGTTGCCGGGCGAGGGCAGTGCATGCCGCAGCGTTCGACCGGCGTTCGCCGGACCCTGGGATCCCTGTTCGGCGCCATTCTGGCAGTAGCCGCTCCGACAGTAGCCGCCGCGCAGACGATCGCCCCTGAGACCATCACCGTCTGCGCCAGCACCGCCTTCCGGCCGGTTCTCTACCGGGACGGTGGCAACCTCGTCGGCTACGACGTCGATTTTCTCCGCCGGTTCGCTGCCAGCCGGAACATGGCGCTCGTTTTCCGCGACTTTCCCTTCGATGGGATCTGGTTGCGTCCCGGACGGGATGAGTGTGACCTTGCGGCAGCGGGGATCACCGACTTCCCGTCGCGGCACAGTGCGGGCGTGGAATGGAGCCGGCCCTATTTCACGGTCCTGCGGACGCTGCTGATCCGCCGCCAGGAGGCGGGCGCGCTGCGCACGATCGCCGATTTCCCGGGTCGCACCATCGGCTTCGTCACCAATTCATCGGCCGACCGGGATGTCCGTGCCCGCGCGCCGGGCGGGGCGTTCCTGAAGGGGTACGCCGACGCCGAGGTCGGCATTGCCGACCTGATGGCCGGGCGGCTCGACGCCTTCGCCGATGGCAGCGTCACCAGCGACGACTTCGTCGGCCGCCATCCGGAACTGGCCGTCATCGATGCCCATTCCCTCGTGCCGGCCGAGGGCCTTGCCTATCCGCTGCGGATCGCGAGCCGGCTGCGCGAGGACCTGGACCGTTTCATCGCCGCCAACGTCGCGACCTACGGGCGGTAGCCAGCGCCCGGCATCAACCTTCGCTGTACGCCTGCTCCTTCTTCCGGCGGATGGCCGGAAGGATCATGGTGACGAGCAGCAGGGCGGAGACCACCAGCAGGCTGGCGCTGATCGGGCTGCGCACGAAGATCGAGAGGTCCCCCTCCGAGAGCAGCAGGGCGCGGCGGACGTTCTCCTCCATCATCGGCCCCAGCACATAGCCGAGGATTAGGGGGGCTGGCGGGCACTTCAGCTTGGCGAAGACGTAGC
This sequence comes from Stella humosa, assembly GCF_006738645.1. Taxonomy (GTDB): domain Bacteria; phylum Pseudomonadota; class Alphaproteobacteria; order ATCC43930; family Allostellaceae; genus Allostella; species Allostella humosa. The sequence continues at coordinate 2,309,755 of NZ_AP019700.1, forward strand.
CCAGCACGCCGACAGCCGCGCAGAGATAGACGTCGATCGCGCTGTTGTTGAGGCTGTAGTTGCCGAGCGCGCAGAACAGGATGATCGCCGGGAACAGCCACCGGTAGGGGATCGTCAACAGCCGCACCCAGATGCCGACCAGCGGCAGGTTGAGTGCCACCAGCATGGCATTGCCGACGAACATGCTGGCGATCACGCCCCAGAACAGCTCCGGGCTGCGGGTCATGACCGACGGGCCGGGCTGCACGCCGTTCATCACCAGGGCGCCCAGGATCAGTGCCATCGTCGCCGTTCCGGGAATGCCCAGGGTCAGCATCGGGATGAAGGCCGTCTGGGCCGCCGCGTTGTTCGCCGCCTCGGGCGATGCGACGCCCTCGATGGCGCCCTGGCCGAACCGCGACGGATCGCGCGCCAGCCGCTTCTCCACCATGTAGGCCGAGAAGGATGAGATCGACGGGCCGGTCCCGGGAAGAATGCCGAAGAACGCGCCGATCGCTGTGCCGCGCAGCGTCGGCAGGATCGAGGCCTTGATGTCTGCCCAGGCGGGCATCAGCCCCCCGATGTTGCGCGTGAAGATCTCGCGCCGCTCCTTCTGCTCAAGATTGGAGACGACCTCGGACACCGCGAAGATGCCGACCGCCAGCACCGTGAAGCCAATGCCGTCGGCCAGTTCCGGCAGGCCGAAGGTGTAGCGCTCGGCACCGGAATTGACGTCGGTGCCGACCAGCCCCACGAGCAGGCCGAGGACCACCATGGCCAGCGCCTTCATGAGGTCGCCGTGGGTCAGGACGGACGCCGCGACCAGCCCGAGCAGCATCAGCGCGAAATAGTCCTCGGCACCGAAGCGCAGGGCCCAGCCGGCGAGCGGCACGCCGAGCCCGACGATCAGGGCGGTCCCGATGCAGCCGGCCACGAAGGAGGACAGGGCGGCGATGGCGAGGGCCACGCCAGCCCGCCCCTTGCGCGCCATCTGGTAGCCGTCGAGGCAGGTGACGGCCGACGAGGTCTCCCCCGGCAGGTTGACCAGGATGGCGGTGGTCGAGCCGCCATACTGCGCGCCGTAGTAGATGCCGGCCAGCATGATCACGGACGACACGGGCGACAGCCCGTAGGTGATCGGCAGCAGCATAGAGATCGTCACCAGCGGCCCGACGCCGGGCAGAACGCCGATCAGGGTGCCGAGGAGCACGCCCAGGAAGCAGTAGGCCAGGTTCTGCAGCGAGAGCGCGACGCCGAAGCCCAGCGCCAGATTGTCCAGGAACTCCATCGTCAGAAGCTCCAGGCGAACAGTGGATAAGGGAGCGAGAGGCCCCATACGAAGACCGCGGCGGCGAAGATCGCCATGACGGCCGTCAGGATGGCGACCTCGCCCGGCCGGAATTCGTGGCCGGCGTAGGCCGAGACTGCGATCAGCAACGCCACGGCCGGCACCAGGCCCAGGCGTTCGATCGCCGCCCCGAACAGGATGATCGACAGGGTGACCAGGGCCAGCGGCAGCCAGGCCCAGATGCCGTCGACGGCAACCCCGCTACGCAGGCCCCGCAGGAGGATCACCCCGCCAAACCCGACCAGCAGCAGGCTCAGCACCCTCGGAAAGTAGCCGGGCCCCATCTCGGTCGAGGACCCGAACTCATACCGGAGTGCAATCAGCAGGCCGATGGCGCCAAGCGCGATGAAGATCAACCCGGCCAGCGCGTCCTGATTTCCCGCGAGCTTTGATTTCATAAGGCCTCTCGGTCAGCCGGCAAGACGGAAGCGTCTCACGCTACCATCCTGCCGGCGATGTCCGCCCTGCCAAGGTGTCAGTCGGGCACCTTGATGTCGGCCGCCTTGATGACGGCGGTCCACTTCGGAACGTCCGTCCGGATCAGCGTGGCGAACGTCTCGGCGCTGCCGCCCAGCGCGTCGGCACCGGCGGCGCGCAGCCTGGCCTTGGTGTCCGGCATCTCCAGCACCCGATTCAGTTCGGCATTGAGGCGGGCGATGATGGCCGGCGGCGTGCCGGCCGGGGCCGCCAGGCCCCACCAGGTGGCGGCGTCGGAGTTCTTGATGCCGCTTTCCTCGAAGGTGGGAACGTCGGGCAGGTCCGCGTCGCGACGGGTCGAGAAGAGCGCGATCGGACGCAGCACGCCCTCCTTGATCTGGACCATCGCCGACGGCAGCGAGGAGACGTAGATGTCGACCCGCCCACCCATCAGGTCGGGCAGCGCCTGTGCGGCACCCTTGTAGGGGATATGCCGGTACTTCACCTGGGCCAGTTGCTGCAGCAACTCGCCGGCCAGATGGGAGCTCGTCCCGATGCCGGGCGAGGCGAAGGTCATCTTGCCGCCCTTGGCCTTGGCCGTGGCCAGCAGGTCGTCGACCGACTTGATCGCCGATTCCTTGGCGACGACGAGCACCTGGGGTGCCGTCGCGGCGAGCCCGATCGGTGCGAAGTCCTTGATCGGATCGTAGTTGGCCTTGCCGAGGATGGGGTTGATCACGAGGTTGGCGTTCTGCGCCATGACAATCGTGTAGCCGTCGGCGGCTGCCTTGCCGGCGAGGCTGAGCCCGACGCTGCCGCCGCTGCCCGGCTTGTTGTCGACGACGAACGTCCAGCCGGTGGATTCACCGAGCTTGGTCGCGATCACGCGCGAGACGACGTCGGTGCCGCCGCCGGGCGGGAAGGGGACGACGAGGCGGATGGGCTTGGTCGGATAGTCCTGTGCGATGACGGCCGACGATGCGACGACGCCAAGCGCCACTGCGCCGGCCAGAATGCGTGCGGTCCTCATGCTGGTTTCCTCCTCCTGTCGGTGCCGGCGGCGCTTCGGCCGCTTTGGTCCATTTCGATCGCCCGCCTGCTTCAGGCAGCGGTATCCGCATAGCCAGGGTTGACGTTGGCGCGCGGATCGAACCGCCGGCCCGCGATCACGTCGAGCGCCTGCTCGATCGCGCGGATTCCCACGCGCTCGGCCGCCTCCCGGGTGTTCGCGCCGACATGCGGCGTCATCACGACGTTCGGCAGGTTCGCCAGCGGATTGTCGGCCGGCGGCTCGCTCGGGAAGCAATCGATTCCGGCGCCGGACAGGGCGCCGCCGGACAGGGCGGCGGCAAGCGCCTCGTGATCCACCAGGCCGCCCCGCGCCGTGTTGATCAGCACTGCCCCGGGTTTCATCAGGGAAAGGCGGCGGGCGTCGATCAGGTTGCGGTTATCCGCCGTCAGCGGCGCGTGGAGGCTGACGATGTCGCTCTGGCGGAGCAGGTCGTCGATGTCGCCGACGATCTCCACGCCCGCGATGTCGCCGCGGAAGAACGGGTCATAGCCGCGGATGTGCATGCGCAGCGGGCGAACCAGCTCGACCAGGGCGCTGCCGATACTGCCGAGGCCGACGATGCCGAGCGACCGGCCGAAGAGCTCATGGCCGAAGCTGGTGGCCTTGTCCCAGTGGCCCGCACGCATCCGGGAATCGAGCCACGCCGTCCGGCGCATCACGGCGAACATCAGTCCGAAGGCGTGCTCGGCGACCGACTGCGCATTGGCGCCGTGGGTGATCAGCACCGGGATGCGACGGCGCGTGGCACTGGCGAGGTCGATCGTATCGACGCCGATGCCGTGCTTCACGATCACCTTCAGGGTCGGGGTTGCGCCGATCACCTCGTCGGTGACGTGGGCGGCGCGCACGATGATCGCATCGGCCCGCTCTGCCGCGGCAAGGGCCGCGATCTCGGCCGGTGGTGTGTACGGCTTCAGCGTCAGGACGCGCGCGCCGAGACGCGCCGCGGTCTCCATGGCCGGCGGGGCCAGTGCTGCGCCCGTGACGATGATCGTCGAACCCATGCCGTCCCCCCTCGCCACGCTTCTTCCCCAACGCCCCGGGCGCTTGAGCGCGCCTCATCAGCATCACCGGATGCGACAGCGCATGCCGGTCGATGCTGGAGGAATATCACCCTGGCCCTGGTCGTCCAAGTAAAATGAAACGGCGTTGCGATTTTCGGCGGTCGCCGGCATCAGCCGTGCAGCGCACCGCCCAGCGCCTTGGTGAGGACGGCGGCGGCACCTATCAGGGTCGGCGCGATCTCCCCGGCGCGGTCGCGGGTGAGGCGGGACGCGGGGCCGGTCACGGCGAGGGCACCCAGCAGGCGCCCGCCCGCACCGAAGACCGGCATCGCCATGGATGCGACGTGGGCGTCGGTGACCCCGCTGGAATAGATCGGATGTCCGGCCTCGACGCTCGTCCCGGTGGCGGCGAGGTCGGGCAGGCGCAGCACCTGGGCGATCGAGGACCCGTCCATCGGGCGAAGGTCGCCTGGCCGGACGTGCATCCGGAGCGGCGAGGGCGAGTCGACGCGGAACAAACACAGCCGCTGCTCGCCGCGCCGGATGTAGAAGGAGGCCGTTTCGCCCGATGCCGCCACCAGCTTCTCAAGGGCCGGCATGGCGTGGGCCTCCAGCGCGAAGGACTGGAGGTAGACCGATCCCAACCGCGCGATCTCGGTACCGAGGCGATAGCGCCCGTCGCCCAGCCGCTCCATCAGCCCAAAGCGTTCCAGCGAGATGCACAGGCGCATGATCGTGCTCTTCACCAGTTGGGTTCGCTGGGCGAGCTCGGTCAGTTCCAGGGCATCGTCGCCGCGCCGGAACGCCGTCAGCACCGTCAGCAGCCGGTCCGCCGATGCCACGCCTTCGAGCTTGGGTCGCGCCTTCGTCTTTCGTTCGACCATCGTTTGGTAGCCGTAAGCTGAATCATCCTGCGCGACGATCATCGCGAGCCCGGACGACCATCCTCTGCCACTGGATCTGTCATGGCGAGCCCACCGACGCCATAGTCCAGGTGCGCGCATACGATATCCGAACGGATGCCCTGCTGAAGCGGAGCACTACCCACCATGCGACTGACGACGTCGGGGCCCACCGATCGATCGGTGGGCCTGCCGACCGGCGGCGCAATTCTTCAGTCCAGCAGCTCGGCCAGTTCGATCAGGTTGCCGAACGGGTCGCAGAAGAAGGCGAGCTTGCGGCTGATGACCGGCAGGACGAACGGCTCGGTCACGATGGTCACGCCGCGCCCGCGCAGCGTCTCGACCGTCGCGTCGACGTTCGACACGTTGAGGCAGAAGTGGTGCAGGCCGCGATATTTCAGGCTGTCGCCCAGGTCGACATAGGGCCTGGCTTCCACCGGGGCCGGCTCGCCGCCGCCCAGGATCTCGATATAGAAGCCGTCGTCGGCCGCCGGCGCCAGGTAGGCTAGCTGCTCGTCGGCATAGGGCCATTCGGCGACCACGCGGAAATCCAGCTTTTCGAGGTACCAATCCCGCGCGGCCGCGTATTCGGGCGTGCGGATGGCGACGTGGTGGCCGCGCATGTCGGCGAAGACCGATGCCGTGTTCCTGGCGGGCGGGATGAAGTCGGCCATGGAAGTACTCCTCGCGTCGGCCGGTCCCGGCACCATTGCCGGCGGCGACAGGCGGAGAATTGCGCGATACGACCGAGATGATTAGCTTGCCAATGATGATATCACTGCTGATCATAGTTCAGTAATGAGGCCGCTTGATCTGGCCGAGCTTGCCGCCTTCGAGGCGGTGGCCCGCCACCGCAGCTTTCGCCGCGCGAGCGAGGAGCGGGGCGTCACCGCGTCCGCGGTCAGCCATGCCGTCGGCAACCTGGAAGCCCGCATCGGCATCCGGTTGCTGAACCGGACGACGCGCAGCGTCTCCCTCACCGATGCCGGGGCGATGCTGCATGCCCGCCTGTCGCCGGCGCTGGGGGACATCGGGTCGGCGCTCGACGGGCTGAACCAGTTCCGCGACACGCCATTCGGCAAGGTCCGGATCAATGCCCCCAGTTCCATCGCCCCCTTCGTCCTCGGGCCCGTGCTGGGCGGATTGATCGCGGCCAACCCGCATCTCGACCTGGAGATCGTCGCCACCGACCAACTGGTCGACATCGTCGCCGAAGGGTTCGACGCCGGCATCCGCCTGGGCGAGAGCCTGGGCGCGGGCATGACCGCCGTGAAGATCGGGCCGCGCCTGCGGTTCGCCGTCGTCGGCTCGCCCGACTATTTCGCGCGCCGCCCGATGCCGCGGACGCCGGACGACCTCGGCGGGCATGTCTGCATCCAGAACCTGTATCCGAGCGGTGCGCGCTACGCATGGGCATTTGCCAGGGGCGGCCGCTCGGTCGATTTCCAGCCGACCGGCCCGCTGTCCACGGACAACCACGAGCTCATGGTCGAGGCGGCCCTGGCTGGCCTGGGTCTCGCCTATGTCTGGGAAGACCGGGCAGCAGCGGCCATCGGCGATGGCCGCCTGGTGCGCTGCCTGGAAACCTGGTGCCCGCCGGAGGACTGGCTCTATCTGTACTACCCGACGCGCAAATACATCTCGGCCGGCCTGCGCGCCGTCATCCAGGCGATGCGGATCTGATCCCCGCCGACGGTAGGCTCGACGGCCCGGCCTATTCCCGCCGTTCCGTCCAGGCGCCCCGCTGCACCGTGAACAGGGCCAGGGTCCCGGCAAGAGTCAACGGTGCGGTCGCCGTGAGCTTGATCTGATAGCCGCGCTGCTCCCACCGCTTCTCGTAGTAGCATTGGTAGGTGGCGTCGGAGAGGCGCTCGAACTGCTGGATCGGTGACGGCGTGTCGCCGGTCCACTCCGCCCGGTAGGTGTCGCGCGTGCCGTTCGGCAGGGCGCGGAACAACTCCGCCTCGGCCGTGGTCAGCGATAGTTGTGCGGTGGCCGCAGCGGTATCGCAGAGCTCCTTGGCGATCCGATATCCCAGCGACTGCGCTGCCGCGGGAGACGCGGCGGCGGCCAGAATGGCCGCGGCAACCGAACAGCGAAATCCAACACCCATGCTCGCCCCCGATCTCTGGCATCCGCGGGTGCGATAGCGCGGATCCGCCGGCGGTGTCGAGGGGTGGCGTGGGCAGCGGCCCACGGCCTTCATTCATGGGCAGGATCGATAGGCTCTATCGGTCGTCGATGGCTAATCCCGACCGCCGAACTTCTCCATCTTGATGGCATCAAGCATTGGAAAGTCGGGACGATGAAGCTCCTTGCATGGACGCTGCTGACTTGCAGCCTGGCCTCTTCGGCGATCGCGCAGGGTGCTGGCCCCGCTGCCACGGCCGATATCTCTGCCGTATCGCCGGCGCTGGAGAAGTACCGGCAGCGACTGTTCGGGGAAGTGTGGCAGCGGCCCGACCTGTCGCCGCGCGATCGCAGCGTCGTCACCGTTGCGGTCCTGATCGCCCGCAACCAGCCGGTCGAGATGCCCCACCACTTCGCGCTGGCGCTCGATCACGGCGTCACGCCGGCGGAGCTGTCGGAGATCATCACTCACCTGGCCTTCTATTCCGGCTGGGGCAACGCGATGACGGCGGTCGCGGCGGCGAGCGACCTGTTCGCCCGGCGCGGCATCGGGGCCGACCAGCTTCCGCCCGCCTCGCCCCCATTGCTGCCGATCGACGCGGCGGGCGAGGCCGACCGCGCGACCCGGGTGCAGCAAAGCGCCGGGCCGGTATCGCCGGGCCTGGTGCAGTACACCGGCGACATCCTCTTCAAGGACTTGTGGCTGCGCCCGGGCCTGGCACCGCGCGACCGCAGCCTCGTCACGGTCAGCTCGCTGATCGCGCTGGGGCAGGTGGCGCAGATGCCGTTCCACCTCAACCGGGCGATGGACAACGGCCTGACCAAGGCGCAGGCGGCGGAGGTCATCGCCCACATCGCCTTCCATGCCGGCTGGCCCAACGCCTTCTCGGCCGTGCCGATCGCCCGCGAAGTGTTCGAGCGGCGGCCCGGCTGACCCCGTCCGCGAAAGGAGCCATGATCATGAAGTCCCTGAATGCGGCCGCCGTCTCGCTGGCGCTCTGCGCGACGCCGGCCGCCGCGCAGACCATCGAGATCTCCCCCAACGGGGCCCGGCCGTCGGCCGGCGGTCCGGCCCAGTATTTCTCCGGCGCGGTCGTGGTCGACCCGCTTTTCGGGGTGAAGGAGCATATTCCGGCGACGGGCGGCCTCGTCACGTTCGCGCCGGGTGCCCGTTCTGCCTGGCACACGCATCCGGCCGGGCAGACCCTGATCGTCACGGCGGGGACGGGCTGGGTGCAGGAGTGGGCCGGGCAGCGCCGCGAGATCCGGCCCGGCGACGTCGTCTGGATTCCGCCGGGGGTGAAGCACTGGCACGGCGCGACCGCCGCCAACGGCATGAGCCACATCGCCATCACCGGCATGCTGGGCGGCCGGAACGTGGACTGGCTGGAGCAGGTCGGCGACGACCAATATCGCCAGTAAGGGCAACATCGCCGGCAAGCATTGCGCCGGCGGATCGGATGGATGCTAGAACCTCGCGGCCGTCGACCGCGACTGCCGGTCGTCGTTTCCAAGGGGGCATCCATGCAAGGCGCTGCACGCTGGTTCTTCACCTTCGCGGTTCTCTACGCCATCGTCGGGATGGGGCTCGGCCTGAAGATGGGCATCACGCATGTGCATGACCAGATTCCGACCCATGCCCACATCATGCTGGTCGGCTGGGTCAATTCGGCCCTAATGGGGTTCTTCTACCACCTGTTCCCCGTGGTCGGCGCGTCGCGCCTGGCCTATGCGCATCTGCTGCTGCAGACGGCCGGCACCGTCGTGATGACGGCCTCGCTGTGGCTCATCTACTCCGGGAACACGGCGTTCGAGGCCGGCGCGGGGATCGGCTCGATCGGTGTCCTGGCCGGCATGGCCCTCTTCGCCTGGATCGCGCTGCGCCAGATCTGGAAAGGCTGATCCCACGGATCGCGAATTCGAACCAACCCCGCCGGGACCCCCCTCCCGGCAGGGTTGGCGAGGCGCCGGGCCGCTGGACTGGGAGCGATCGCGCCGGCACCTCGAATAGAGGAAAGCGCCGGCCGCCCCGAACGTTCCTGCGAGGCGTCGGCCGCCCGGCTCGAACGGGACCGGGCTCGAACGGGACCGGGGTCGAACGGGACCGGGGTCGAACGGGATGGCCGGCCTGCCACCGGAGCGAATATGCTGCGGCCCCGGGCACGCTTTCGGCCCGGCCGGAGGGGAAGTCGCCATGGGACGGGGTTTCACGGTAGCGGTTGCCGGTCTGGTGCTGGCACTGGCAGCGGGCGACGTGGCGGCGCAGGGGGCCGCCCGGCGCGTCATCCGAGATTGTGCCGAATGTCCCGAGATGGTGGTCCTGCGCGGCGGCACCTACATGATGGGTGCAATGAACGAGGAGATGGGACCCCTCCACGACATCACCGATGCGCAGCCGCAGCACGACGTGAAGGTGAAGGCCTTCGCGATCGGCCGGCTGGAGGTGACGCAGGCCCAGTGGGCGGCCGTCATGGGCGGCCCGGCCGGCGCCAACCCGGGCCCGAACCTGCCCGTCGAGCAGGTGTCGTGGGATGAGGTGCAGCAGTTCATCCAGAAGCTGAATGCCCGCACCGGGAAGCGCTATCGCCTGCCGACCGAGGCGGAGTGGGAGTACGCCGCGCGCGCCGGCGGCTTCACCGACTACGCCTTCGGCGACGACGCGGCCGGCCTGCCCGCCCATGGCTGGTATCAGGCCAACGCCAATGGCCGGACCCAGCCGGCCGGCACCCGCCGGGCCAATCCGTTCGGCCTGCACGACATGCACGGCAATGTCTGGGAATGGGTGCAGGACTGCTACGGCATCGACTATGTCGGGGCGCCGACCGACGGTACGGCGGTCGAGCGCGGCGGACCCTGCCTGCGGGTCGCCCGCGGCGGCGGCTGGAACAGCCGGGCCGAGGACCTGCGGTCGGCCAACCGGTCGGCGATCGCCCAGGACGAACGCAACCCGGCCGTGGGTTTCCGGCTCGCCCGGACGTTGCCATAGTCGATATCGCCAGGGGTGGCGCGCGCACCCGGCAAATATACTTCGTGTAGAAGGAGGCGCTTGGTCGTACAGTGCGCGCCTTGCCGCCTGTCGATATTTTTGCGCCCCCGCGTCCGGAGTCGAGCTGCCAGGCATTTTCCGGCATCGGATCGTGGCGCGCTCTTGCGGATATTTATCTGTCGACTTGTCGCGCGGCCGTCGCCGGCGCCGGGTGCCGCCTGGCGCTATGAAAGGATACTCGGGATGACTGGGAAAATGGGCCAGACGCGGGCCATATTCACGATCTGCCGCCATCTCGAAGGTTGGGCGGTGGAGCATGACGGCAAGATGCTCGACCACACCTCGTCCAAGGACGAGGCGAAGGCATCGGCCAACAAGCGCGCCCGCCTGCTGCAGGATGCCGGCAGGCCCTGCCAGGTGAATGTCGCCGGAGAGACTGGGTTGTTCGGCTTCGGCGACCGGGTGATGCGCTAGCAATGGAAAAAGCGGCGCGGAAGGGAGGGTGTCCTTCCGCGCCGTCGAGTTCCTTCAGGGAGGGAGGTACGAGCAATACGCTCGCTTCTTCCAACGGGATGGCCGCCTCCGGGTTCCCGGCCTAGCCGGCGCTGGGGATCCCCGCCACCAGGATCCAGACGCCGATCGCCGCGAAGATCATCGCCGCGGCGATCCGGACATAGTGCAGCGGCACGATCCGCGTGCAGGCTTCCGCCAGATAGACCGCGGGGACGTTGGCCAGCATCATGCCGGCCGTGGTGCCGAGCGTGACCAGCACGATGCCCTCGAACCGTGCCGCCAGCAGCGACGTCGCGATTTGCGTCTTGTCGCCGATCTCCACCAGGAAGAACGCGATCAGGGTCGCGACGAAGACGCCGCCGCCGGAACGGATGGCGGTGCCGTCGTCGGCCTTGTCGGGTACGAGCGCCCAGGCGGCCATGACCAGGAACGCGACACCCACCAGGATCTGGAAGGTCGGGCCGGTCAGCCACTGCGCCAGCAGGTAGCCCAGGCTGGCGGCGGCCGCGTGGTTGAGCAGGGTGGCGGCCAGGATGCCGAGGATGATCGGCACCGGCCGGCGGAACTTCGCCGCCAGCACGATCGCCAGCAGCTGGGTCTTGTCTCCGATCTCGGCGATCGCGACGACGCCGGTGGAGATCCAGAATGCTTCCATGATTGATCCGGGGCCGGAAACGCACGACGACACCCATCCCCCGTCGGCCCAGTTCCCGAGAGGCAGGTATCGTCGGTCTCGCCAATCCAGATCGAAACGATCGATCCGCTGCCGGCGCCATGGCCATCGCTGGCCAAGTGTGTTGACGCGGGCTCCGCTGGGTTACGCGGACGGCTACTCCCCGAAGGTACGGCCTTGCTACAGGACGCTGCTTCGCCCGTAAAGACCCTTGTTGCAATATGGGTATTGCGACCGATTATCAGTCGCGAGAGCGACGGAACATGACCATCAGGTTGTTGGCCGGCATCGGGCGGATCGCGTCCAGGCGGAAGCCGGACCGGGAGGCCAGCGGCAACACCTCGCTTTCGAGGCAGCGCACGCCCCAGCGCGCATCGCGCGCCTGCAGGCTGCGGTCGAACTCGGCATTGGAGGTCGCGGTGTGCACGCCGTTGCGGCGAAACGGTCCATAGAGCAGCAGGGGGGCGTCGGCCCTGTCCAGGGTCCGGGCGGCACCGGCGAACAGTCCCTCGGCTGCGGCCCAGGGGGCGATGTGGATCATGTTGCAGCAAAGAACCGAACTGGCCGAGGCTAAGGGCCACGTGGCGGCGGTGACGTCGAGCAGCAGGGCCGGGCGGATGCGGGCACCGTCGCCGGCCCGCGCATGGCCGTCGATGTCGGCAAGCGAATCGACCGCGCCGTCGGTCGGTTGCCATTCGATGGTGCCTGGCAGGCGCGCGGCCATGTACGCAGCATGCTCGCCCGTGCCGCTGGCGATCTCCAGCAGCAGGCCGGACGGCGGCAGCACGTCGACGAGTACCGCCAGGATGGCGTCGCGGTTGCGGGCGGTGGCCGGCGCGTGGCGTGGCTGGGACATGGCGGAAACCGCTTCTTTCGGATTAGGCTCTGGCCCTGCCGGTCGCCGGCAACTGCCTGCGTGCTCCCGCCGGGCCGAGCAGAGTGGAGGAACTGGGAATGGAGACTACCGCGTTTCGCGAACGGCTGCGCCATGACGGCTATGGCGAGGCCGAGGACAAGAGCCTGCCGCCCGGCGAGAGCCGCGCCGAGCATGCCCATCATTTCGATGTGGCCGCCATGGTCCTGGACGGTGACATCACCCTGACCTGCGGCGATGTCCGCACCACCTATCGGCCGGGCGACGTCTTTACGATGGAAGCCGGCAAGATGCATTGCGAGGATGTGGGCCAGGCCGGCGTGCGCTACCTGGTCGGCCGTCGGGAATAGGGTGGTTTGACAGGCCCCCGCGATCCGGGCAGTCTTGCTTTACTTCGACGTCTTCAAAGCGAGGGTGTGATGAGCAAGAATGTTTGCCTGGCTGCGCTGCGCGAAGTCGTCAAGCAGGCGGATCTCGCAGGCTTCCAGAAGTCGAGCGAGCTGGCAACCGTGCTGCGGTCGGAATCGTCCAAGGTCGGTAAGCGCGGGAATTGATTCCGACGCTTGCACAGGGGGTATCGCATGAAGTCCATCGAGCTGAAGACCATTCGCGACCAGTTGCAGGCCGCTCCTCCGGTTGGTTTCCACGGCCCTCGAGAGGGTATCGCCAAGTCCGGCAAGTCGCAGGCGGGCAAGCGGCAGCCGCGCGCATAGGCGGCTGCGGCCGTCCGCTTGTCCACATCGTCTGACGCCTGCCTGATTCGCTGCCCGGCTGCCCCAAGGCGGCCGGGCACTTCTCGTTCCGGGCGGTAGGCGCGCGTGCTGGAATTCCGGCCTGGCGCCGATCGCGGCCGGCTGTTGGATCAGGTGGTCCGTGCCGACTTTGCCGCCAGCCTCGGCGGCTTGCTCGAAGCGTTCGCGCGCCAGGACGCGATCGGGCCGGCTGAGACCGCCGACGTGATGGCGGCGATCGCGCGCCCCTCGGCCCCGCCCGGCATGGTCGCGGCCTATGCGGGCCTGGTCGAGGCGATCTATGGCGACCAGCACGACCGGGTGATGGCGTGCCTGGAGGCGCTGGTGGACGCTGCCCGCCGCCCGCCCGAGCCGGAGATCCAGTTCGCCACGCTGGAGGACGCCAAGCTCGGCCCAGGCCAGGCGGCGCGCTATCGGGCGCTGTTCGACGACGACCCTGCGGCACCGCTCGGCATCGTCCCCGCCGAGCCGACCGGCGTCGATGCCGGCTCGGCCCTGGCGCGCTCGGCGCTGGCGTTGCTCGACCGCGCGGCGCCGGAACTGAGTGGCGAGATCCGTGCGCTGCTGCGCCAGATCGTGTTCGTCCGCAGCGTCGACGGCGATCCGGCCGATCGCTTCCAGGGGGCATCGGTGTTCCTGGTCTGGGGTGCCGTCCTGCTCAACCTCGAGGAACAGCCCGATCGCCTGACGATGGCGGAGTCGCTGGCGCACGAGACCGGCCACAGCCTGCTGTCGGGCTTCACGCGCGGCCGGCCACTGGTCGAGAACGATCCGGCCGATCGCTATCGCTCGCCCCTGCGCAGCGATCCGCGGCCAATGGACGGCATCGTCCATGCCACCTACGTCACCGCGCGCATGCACTACTGCCTGGAGCGGCTGCTGGCGTCCGATGCGCTGGATGCTGTCGAGCGCAGCCAGGCGACGACCCGGCTGGCGACGCACCGCCAGGCCTTCGGCCAGGGGCTGGCCGTCGTCGATGCCCATGCGCGCTTCACCCCGGTCGGCCAGGCAGCCTTCGCGCCGGCGCGGGACTACATGGCCGGGCGGCCGGGCTGACGGCGGGATCGGCCGGCGCCGGCCCTGCCGACGCGGCTGCGCCGATCCGGTCGCTGCGGGTGGGGAGCCTGTCGGGCGCCAATCGGCTGGCCACGCGCTCGGTCGTGGTGGCCAAGGTCGCCGGCAGCTACGACGCCGGCCTCTGGCGGGCGACCCTGGAACTGGGCCGGCGGGTGCGGGCCGAGGCGTTTCCCGATGATCCGGGTGAGGCCGCGCCCACCATCCTGCGCGACGCGGTCGAGCGGCTGTGCGATCGGCTTTGCGTCTTCATGGAATTGCCCAGGCCGGCGCTGGTGCGCACGCCGATGGGAGATGCCAGCCGCGACACCGTGCTGCTGCCCGGGCCGCAGATCCATGTCATCGGCGTCCTCCGCCTGGCGATCGAGATGCTGGCGACGGCAGCCGCCGGCCCCTCGTCCGAGGACGCGGTCGACCGCTTGCGCGACCGGCTGCTGGAGCATCGGCGGCTGGCGCTGATCGTGTTCCGCGGCTCACGCGGCCCGCTGGTGAAGGCCGCCATCCGGCGCAACATGCCCTGGCGCTTCCTCAGCTTCGCCGACCACCTGCTGCAGTTCGGCGAGGGTCGCCGCGCCCGTCGACTCGCGGCATCGGGCTCGACCGAGACGCGGGAGGTGGCGCTCTCGCTGGCCAGCGACAAGCGCACCGGCAGCACGGTGCTGCGCCGCGCCGGCCTGCCCGTCGCCCGCCAGGCGGAGGTGGCATCCCCGGGCGATGTGATGCGCCTGGCGGCCGAGGTCGGCTACCCCCTGGTGATCAAGCCCTATGCCCTGCGGCGGCAGACCGGCATCCGCTTCGTCTATCGGCCAGAGCAGATCGAGGCCGAACTGAAGGCCGCGGCCAGCCATGGCGTGGGCGTCGTGGCCGAGAGCTTCCTGCCCGGCCCGGAGCATCGGGTCCTGGTGCTCGACGGGCGCGTCATCGGCGCCTTCGAGCGACCGGCGCCGCAGGTCGTGGGCGATGGCCGTTCGACCATCGCGCAACTGGCCGCCGTCCTCAACGGGGCTGGCCGGGGCGAGCGGCATCAGGGCTTTGCCCTGCATCCCGTGCTGATCGACGAGCAGAGCCACGCCTTCCTGGAAAGCCGCGGCTGGTCGGTCGACTCGGTTCCTCCGCCCGGGGCGGTGGTGGAAACCCACCCCTTGCCCTTCGTCGGCTTCGGCGGGGGCGCCCGGCTCGACAGCACCGAGCGCATCCACCCCGACAACCATGCCCTGGCGGCGCGCGCGCTGGCGGCACTCGATCTCGACCTGGGCGGGATCGACCTGCGCATCCCGGACATTTCCCTATCCTGGCGGGAGGTCGGCGCCGGCATCTGCGAGGTCAACCCGCGGCCCGACCTTGGCGCCCACTACCTGCCGGGGCTGGATCGCGACGTCGCCGGCATCGTGCTCGACCGGCGCGGCCCGCCCGACGGCCACGGCCGGATGCCGCACATCCTGGTCGTCGGCGATGGCGACCTTGCAGAGCGGGCGCGGGCGATCGCGGAGGCCCTGCATCGGGCGTTCGGCTGGAAGGTCGGCCTGGCGACCGGCGACGGCGTATGGCTGGGGCATGTCGTCCTGCCCGCCGATCGCTGGGCTGGTCTCGCGACGGCGACGCTTTTCGTCGAGGATCCGACCCTCGATGCTGCCGTCCTTGCCATCCGCCGCGACCTCCTCTTCGCCGAGGGGGCCGGCACCGAGCATCCCGACCTGGTGCTGACGGAACCGGAGGTCCCGGGAAGCGCCAGTCCCGTGATGGGATTCCTTCGGGCGGCAGGCGCGCGTATCCTGCCACTGCCCGCGACCGCGGCGGCAGCGGCCGACCTGGCCGTCGCGGGCCTTCGCCGCTTCAGGATCGGATTGCCGCCATCATGACACCAGTACCGCCATCCTTCGCGGGCGACCCCGTGCCAGCCGTTCGCGAAGTCGACGCCACCGGGCCGGTGGCCGCGATTTTCGCCGACCTCCGCGCCACGCTGGGGGTGCCGCTCGTAAACCTGGTGTGGCGGCACCTGGCGACGATGCCGGCCGCGCTCGACTGGTGCTGGTCCAGCGTGAAGCCGCTCTACGCCTCGGGCGCGGTCGCGGGCGAGATGGGGCGGATGCACGCGCGGATGGTCCTGCCGGACGTGCCGCGCCTGCCGGCCGCCGCATTGCGCGCCGTTGGGCTGGACGCCACGGCGGAGGGGAATGTGGCTGCCATGCTGCGCAGCTACGACCGCGGCAACTCGATGAACCTGCTGGCCTTCATGGCGATGCTGGCCCGCCTCGATGGCGCACCCGCCGGCACCGCGCCGCAGCGGGCCGACCTGCCGCCGCTGGCGGGCGACCTGCTGCCCTTGCTCGATCTGGCGCGGATGGAGCCGCCGGTGGCTGAACTGGCCGTGGCGCTGAACCGCATCGGCCAGCCGGGCGGGGTCGACGGCCCGATCCTGGCCAGCCTCTATCGCCACCTCGCCCATTGGCCGGCCTACATGGCCCTGGCCTGGACGGTCCTGGAGCCGCTCGACCGCCGTGGCGACCTGGCGGCGGCGATCGCCACCACCCGGTCGGCCGCCCAGGCCGGCGGGCGCGCGCTGCTGGCCGAAATGCCGGCGGCGCGCGACGAGCCGGGGCCGGAGGCGCGCGCGTTCGTCCGGGCCGGGCTGTCCTTGTTCGCCGACCATGGCATCGCCCGGATGACGACGGTGGGCCGCCTGCTGCTGGCGGCCCACCCCGAATCCTAGAGGCGCGGCGCCTCGATCCCGGCCTCGTCGGCGGCGGCCTGGAGGAGGGCGGTGACGTCGCGGCCGCCCAGCCCGAGCTCGCTGCGGGCCCGCTCCATGGCGGCGCGCACGGCGGTGCCGACATGGGCGGGCGCGCCGACGGCGGCCGCGGCCCCGACCCCGATCGACAGGTCCTTGTAGGCAAGGTCGAGCGCGAAGCCGGGCTCGATGTCGCCGGCCAGCGCCTTGGTCGGCCAGTACAGCTTCAGATGGTCGTTGGACGACAGCGAGTTGGTCATCACCTCGAAGAGCGTGCGCGCCGGCAGCCCCAGCTTGGCGGCCAGCGTGAAGGCCTCGGCATTGAGCTGGCAGAGGCACATGGCGACGTAGTTGTTGACGATCTTGAGGCCGATGCCGCTGCCGGGCGGCCCGGCATGGATGATCTTCGTCCCCATTGCCTCCAGCACGGGCATGATGCGCGCAAGGTCGGCATCGGTTGCCCCCACCATGAACAGGCACTCGCCGCGCTCGGCATGGGCGGGCGACCGGCCGACGCCCGCATCGACAAAGGCGATGCCGGCCTGGCCCAGCCGCTCGGCCATGCTGCGGCTGGCTTCGGGCGCGATCGTGCTGGTGTCGAGATGCAGCATCCCCGGGCGCCCGTGCCGCAGCAGCCCGTCGGGGCCGGCCACCACGGCCTCGACGTCGGGCGTGTCGGGCAGCATGGTGACGAGAATGTCTGATCGACCGATCAATGCCTGCAGGTCGGGCGCGATGGCGGCACCGGCGGCGGCGACCTTTTCGCTGCGTGCCGGCACGCGGTCGAGCACCGTCACCTGGTGTCCCTTGGTCGCGAGGTTGGTGGCCATCGGGCCGCCCATGTTGCCGAGTCCCACGAAGCCGATGCGTTCCGCCGAGGCTGCCATGTCGCCACCTTTCCTAGAATCCGTCGCGGCGAAGGCTAGGGAACCCCGCAAAGCTCTGCAATGGATGCGATCTTCCGCGCAGCCTATTTACTGGGCACGGATGTTGGCCCTCTAATTGCCTTGTAAGAGATGCGCCCCGGTCGTGCCGGGCTCGGGGCTCAAAAGGGGGAAGGACCAGCACCGATGGACCAGTTCCTGAGTTCGAGCCTAAGCCGTCGTCGACTTCTTCAAGCTGCTCTCGGGGCCGCCGCGGTGGGAGCCGGGATGGGCTTTCCCTGGTCCAAGGAAGCCCTGGCCCAGGGCTGGGCCGACCGCCCCAAGGGCAAGGTCGACAAGCTGAACTTCGTGGTCTGGACCTACGGCGATATCTACACGAAGATCGCCCAGAAGTTCGAGCAGGACTGGGGGGTGAAGGTCGAATCGACGATCTCGTCCTTCAACGATCACCCGACCAAGCTGGCGACGATGTTTGCCGGCGGCGAGGCGATCGACGTTTCGCAATCCTCGCCCTTCTCGTTCCCCGCCTTCATCAAGCAGGGCTTGGTCGAGCCCCTGACCGGGCTGCCGGGCATCGACGAGTATGTGAAGGATTTCAGCGGCTTCACCAAGGAAGTCGCGGTCGTCGACGGCAAGCCCATGGGGCTGCCCTACTTCTCGGCGATCTGGGTGTGGAACTACTACGAGACGATGCTCGAGAAGCTGAAGATCGACAAGCCGTTCACCACCTACGAGGAATTCATCGAGCATTGCGTGAAGGCCAAGAAGGACGGCGTCAGCCGCTATCCCGTCCTGTGGGTGGCCGGCGTCGGGCTCGAGCAGCTTCCCGGCACCTGGTACTCGATCGTCGCCAACAAGGGTGGCAAGTTCTTCGACAAGGATGGCCGCCACATGCTCGGGCCGGGCTCCATCGCCCGCGAGGTGCTGAAGTGGTGGGCCAACACCTTTGAGAAGGGGCTCGACATCGCCGACCCCGAATCCCTCAAGATGCAGTTCACCACCTCGGCCAAGGCGTTCGGCGCCGGCAACAACCTCTATCGCGGGCCGAACCATCACTATGGGCTGAACGTCGTCAACGATCCGGCCCAGTCGCCGATCGCCGGCAAGGTGAAGGTGCATGGCTTCCCGGGCGATGGCCGCACCATCGGCGTCACCCATGTCTACTTCCTCAACTCCGCCAATCGCGACAAGGAATGGGCCTGGAAGCTGCTGCAATACCTGGGCGGCAAGACCAAGGACGGCGTCTACACCCAGGCCATGGGCCTGGCCAAGGATGCGATGCTGGGGTCGGGCTACAACTCGGTGATGGCGTCCGACGTGGTGAAGACCGGATGGCGGCCCTGGGGCGAGCCCGAGAAGATCCTGGCGATGTGGGAGAAGGCGACCTACATCGGCGAGATCTGCAACTCGGTCTACCAGCCCTGGCACTTCCCCTGGACCGACCAGCTCAACATCGAGGTGCAGAAGACCCTGACCGGCCAGATCACGGCCGACCAGTGCTGCGACAACCTGATCAAGGGCATCGACGACGCCAAGCGGAAGGCGCGCTGACGGCGGCCGGCAGGAAAGGCGAGCCGCCATGGCCGAGCAGGCCACCGGCGGCGGCGCGGGGGCCTTGACGGTTCCCGCCCGCCGTCCGTTCTGGAAGCGGGAGCTGCCGGTCGGCTGGCTCGCTTTCTTCATGAACACCCCCTCCATCATCGTGCTGGCGGGGGTGCTCGCCTATCCGATCTATTATGCCGGATACCTCTCGCTGCATCAGGTGGGCCTGGCCCAGATGCGGCGCGGGGTCTTCCCGTTCTACGGATTCCAGAACTACTCGAACCTGTTCGAGGACGCGCTGTTCTGGCTGGCGCTGAAGAACACCATCATCTTCACCACTTTCGTGGTGACGGTGGAGGTGGTGCTGGCCATCGCCATCGGCCTCCTGCTGATGCAGACCAGCGTCTGGACCTCGCGCGTCACCCGCTTCCTGATGCTGCTGCCATACGCGGTGCCGCCGATCGCCAACGGGCTGATCTGGTCCTTCATCTATAACTTCAAGTTCGGCTTCCTCAACCGGGTGCTGCTGACCACGGGCTTGATCAGCGAGCCGATCAACTGGGCGGGCAATGCCGACACCGCGCTCTTCGCGGTCGCCGTCCCCTACATCTGGCGCACCCTGCCGTTCGCGGTGCTGCTGGTCTATGCCGCCCTCCAGGGCATCAACCGCGACCTCTACGAGGCGGCGGCCGTCGATGGCGCGTCGGCCTGGCGGCGCTTCTGGCACATCACCTTGCCGCTGCTGCGGCCGATCATCGTCGTCATCCTGATCCTGCGCACGTCCTTCGCCTTCGCGGTGTTCGAGGAGGTGATGGCGATCACCCAGGGCGGGCCGGGCGATGCCACGTGGGTGGCGGCCTGGTACGGCTACAAGGTCTCGTTCGCGCCACCCTTCAACATCGGCATGGGCGCGGCGTCGGCCTATGTGCTGGCGCTGATCATCGGGCTGTTCGCCATCGCCTACGTGAAGGTGCTCTACCGGAGGACGACCTGATGCTGCGGCCGACCTTCCTCGGCCGGCTGGCGCTGCACGGCGCCAACCTGGCCGTGATCCTGTTCCTGCTGTTCCCGATCTTCGCCGTCGTCATCGGCTCGGTGCAGTCGGAACGCACGCTCCAGGCCGACACGCGCGCTATCCTGCCGCCCGAATACACCTTCGACAATTTCCGCGTCATCCTGACCCAGGGCGAGCAGAAAGGCCGGGTTTTCGAGCAGGCGACCTACCTGCCGGACAACATCAAGGCGTTCTACAGCGCCTTCCTGAACAGCCTGATCGTGGCGGTCAGCGTCACCGTCCTGACGCTGGTCCTGGGGTCGCTGTCTGCCTACACGATCGCGCGGCTGCGGGTGCCATGGACCGCCTGGTTCCTGCAGATCAACATCGTCGCGCGCTTCGTGCCGATCATCGTCCTGATGATTCCGCTCTACGTGATGTTCCGATCGGGCGGCATGCTGAACTCACTCTGGGGGGTGATCATCGCCCAGACCGGGTTCCTGCTGCCCTATGCCATCCTGATCCTGGCACCATACTTCGAGACCATATCGTTCGAGTTGGAGGAGGCGGCCCGCATCGACGGCTGCTCGCGCTTCGGGGCGTTCCTGCGCATCGTCCTGCCGCTCAGCACGCCCGGCCTGTCGTCTTGCGGCGCCATCATCTTCATTATCTCGTGGCAGGACCTCCTGATCACCATGATCCTCAACTCCCGGCGGGAATTCATGACCCTGCCGGTCATCATCTCGAGTCTGGTCGGGGACGTGCACGTCTTCTTCAATCTGCTCATGGCCATCTGCCTGCTGGCGTTGTTGCCGTCGGTGGTCCTGGTGATGCTGCTGCAGAAGTACGTCGTCCAGGGCCTCTCGGCCGGGGCCGTCAAGGGGTAGGGCGCGACGCGGCCGGTCGGCCATTCGGTCGACCGGCCTATTGACAGACAATCTTACGGGATGACATCTCTGTGGGTGCCGCCATTCCTGCGCGGCGGCCCATTTGCGGAGATGCCTTCCCATGACCGATCGCCCCGAATTCGATTCCGAGCTGTTCGCCAAAGGTTTGAAGGTGCGGCGGGAGGTGCTGGGCGCGGCGCATGTCGACCGCTCGCTCCAGAGCGCCAACGACTTCACCGCGCCGATGCAGAAGATGGTCACCGAATGGTGCTGGGGCGAGCTGTGGAACCGCCCGGGCCTCGACCGGCGCACCCGCAGCTTCATCAACCTCGCCATGATCTCGGCCCTCAACCGCCCGAACGAGGTGAAGCTGCATGTCCGCGGCGCGCTCAACAACGGGCTGACGCCCGAAGAGATCCGCGAAGTGATGATGCAGGTCGCGGTCTATTGCGGCGTGCCGGCCGGCCTCGACAGCCTGAAGGCCGCGGCCGAGGTGCTGAAGGAAGAAGGCAAGCTCAGCTAAGCCCGCCCCACGCAACCGTTGGCCGGAGGACGCCAGGAATGACCAGCTCGGACAAGCCGCGGATCGGCTTCATCGGCATCGGCGCCATGGGCCTGCCCATGGCGACCTGCCTGCTGAAGGCGGGTTACGCCGTCGGCGCCT
Source organism: Stella humosa (assembly GCF_006738645.1). Taxonomy (GTDB): domain Bacteria; phylum Pseudomonadota; class Alphaproteobacteria; order ATCC43930; family Allostellaceae; genus Allostella; species Allostella humosa. The sequence goes on from NZ_AP019700.1 coordinate 2,331,178, forward strand.
ACGACGTGCGTACCGACCAGGTCGATCGCCTGGCGGCCGAGGCCGGCGCCCAGCCGATGGCGACGCTGGCCGAACTCGGCCGGCAGTCGGACGTGGTGCTGACCATCCTGCCGACCAGCGCCATCGTCGAGAAGGTCCTGTTCGGGCCGGACGGACTGGCGCCTGCGCTCAAGCCCGGCGCCGTCGTCATCGACATGACCTCGGGCATCCCGGACGAGACGGTGCGCTTCGCCGAGACGCTGGCCGGGCAGGGCGTCACCCTGTTCGATGCGCCGGTGTCCGGCGGCGTGCCGCGGGCCATCACCGGCAAGCTCACCATCATGACGGGCGGCGACGATGCCGTGATCGACGCCCAGATGGCTTTGCTGGAGACGATGGGGTCGGTCATCCGCACCGGCCGCATCGGCAGCGGCCACGCCATGAAGGCGCTGAACAACCTGGTGTCGGCCGGCGGCTTCCTGATCGGCATCGAGGCGCTGCTGATCGGGGCCAAGTTCGGCATCGAGCCCGGCACGATGGTCGACATCCTGAACGCCTCGACCGGCGTGAACAACAGCACCCAGAAGAAGTTCCGGCAGTACGTCCTGTCGCGCAGCTTCGACTCCGGGTTCCCGATCGAGCTGATGGTGAAGGACCTGTCGATCGCGCTGGAGGTCGCCCGCTCGGGCGGCGTCAACGCGCCCTTCGCCACCCTCTGCCGCGAGCTGTGGGCGGGGGCCTCGACGATGCTGGGGCCGCGCGTCGACCACACGGCGGTGGCGCAGCTCAGCGAGAAGCTGGCCGGGCTGGAACTGCACGAAGGCAAGTAGGACGACGGCCCCCGCGGGGAAACAACCCCCGGGGGCGATCCGCAAGGGGGAGGGATTCCGGCACATGACTTTCACGGCTCAGTTGGTGAACTACGTCCGCGACAGCCGGCTCGCGGACATTCCGGCCGACGTGCATCACGAGGCCAAGCGCGCGCTGGTCAACATCGTCGGCTGCGCGCTGGGTGGGGCGGACCATCCGGCGATGGACATCACCATCGACGCGCTCGGCCCATATGCCGGCCCGGCGACCTCGGCCGTGCTCGGCCGGCGCGAGCGGTTCGACCCCCTGCTGGCCTCGCTCCTGAACGGCATCAGCTCGCACGTGCACGACTATGACGACACGATGCCGCGCAACTACATCCATGCCAGTTCGCCGGTGGCCTCGGCCCTCTTCGCCTATGCCAGCGTCAACAAGGTGTCGGGGCCTGACTTCCTGCATGCCTTCATCCTGGGCTTCGAGATCGTGGCCCGCATCGGCAACGCGACTTATCCCGCGCACTACGATGCCGGCTGGCACTCGACCGGATCGGTCGGGGTGTTCGGCGCGGCCGCGGCCGTCGGCCGGCTGCTGGGCCTCGACGCCGAGCGCATGACCTACGCCATCGGCCTGGCGGCGACCCAGGCGGCTGGCATCCGCGAGATGTTCGGCTCCATGGGCAAGTCGTTCCACCCCGGCCGCTCGGCCCAGAGCGGCTACATGGCCGCATTGCTCGCCCAGAAGGGCTTCACCACCGGCCGGCTGCCGCTGGAAGCGCCGCGCGGCTTTGCCGCCGTGACGGCCGCCACCTACGACCTCGACAAGCTGGTCGCGAATCTGGGCCAGGATTTCGACCTGCGGGTCAACACCTACAAGCCGTTTCCCTGCGGCATCGTCATCCACCCGACGATCGACGCCTGCATCCAGCTCCACGACCGGCACGGCCTGGTGGCCGACCAGATCGAGGCGGTCGAACTGCGGGTGGCCCCCCTGGTCAAGGACCTCTGCGACAAGAAGCAGATCACGGCCGGGCTGGAGGGCAAGTTCTCGATCTACCACGCAGCCGCCATCGGCCTCGGGCGCGGGCGCGGCAGCCTGTCGGAGTTCACCGACGCCGCCGTCGCCGACCCGGTACTGAAGCGCCTGCGCGAGCTTACCCAGGCCGTGGGCGACGGCGAGGTGGGCGAGGACAATGTGGTCGTGTCGGTGCGCTTGAAGGATGGGCGCACGGTCGGCATGAAGCTGGAACAGTCCCTGGGTAACCTCGCTCGGCCGCTGAGCGATGCCCAACTCGAGACCAAGTTCCGCGACCAGACGACGGTGGTCACGCCGGCCCAGGTCGATGCCGCGATCGCCGCCTGCTGGGGGGTGGAGGAACTGGCCGACGTCTCGACCCTGATCGGGCATTGCGTCCCGGCCGGCCAGTAGGCTTGCACGAAGAACAGGCGGCAAGGACCGCCGAACGACGGAGGAGGGGACTGATGAAGACCTGGAAGGCAATGATCGCGGCCGCCATCGTCGCGGCCGTACCCGCCGTGGCCGCCGCCGAAGTGAGCGAGCTGCGCATCCCGCTGGGCGCCGGCGGCTTCGGCTTCCTGCCCCTGCACATGATGCAGGAGCACAAGCTGATCGAGAAGCTGGGCGAGGAAGCCGGCGTCAAGGTGACCGTGAACTGGTCGAACATCGGCGGTCCGGCCGTCATGAACGACGCCCTGCTGTCGGGCTCGGCCCACTACATCTCGGCCGGGCCGCCGGCGTTCCTGATCCTATGGGATCGCACGCGGGCCAATGTCGGCGTGAAGTCGATCGGCGCCATCAGCTCCATGCCGATGACGCTGAACGTCACCGGCTCGCAGCTGAAGTCGCTCGACGAGATCAGCGGCGCCCAGAAGATCGCGGTCACCTCGGTCAAGGTGTCGATCCCCTCGATCATCATGCAGATGTATGCGCTGAAGAAGTACGGCCGCGACCAGGTCTTCCGCTTCGACCCCTTCACCGTGACCATGGCCCATCCCGACGCGGTGATCTCGCTGATCTCGGGCGGGGGAAACATCATCGGCCATTGGGCGTCGGCCCCCTTCGACGCGCGCGAGTTGAAGGAGCCCGGCATCCGGACGGTGATGAGCTCCGACGACGTCATGGGCGGCTCGACCACCTTCACGATGATGTCGACCACCTCCAAGTTCCAGGCGGAGAACCCGAAGGTCCACGGCGTCGTCATGAAGGCGCTGAAGCGCGCGCAGGAGATGATCGGCGAGGACAAGAACGCGGCCGCCGCCGTGCTGCTGAAGTCGATGGGCGGCAAGGGTTGGGACACGGCCGAGCTGGTCGCGATCCTGAACGATCCCAAGACGAAGTACACGCCGCGGCCGGAGAACGTGCTGACCTATGCCAACTTCATGCATGAAATCGGCTCGCTCAAGAACAAGCCGGCCGGCCTGGCCGACCTCTTCTTCGACAATCCCGATGTGAAGGGCGGCAACTAGGCGGCCGGGCCATGGCACAGGAGGGCGCATCGCCGCCGCTGCTGTCGGTGGACGGGGTGACGCTGCAGTACCGGACCCGCGAGCATCTCGTCACGGCGACCTACCGCGTCAGCTTCGAGGTGCGCCAGTCCGACCGCTACGTCATCCTGGGGCCGTCGGGCTGCGGCAAGTCGACCCTGCTGAAGGCGGTCGGCGGCTACATCAAGCCGGTCGAGGGGAGGATCGCGCTTGGGGGCCGCGCCATCGCCCGCCCCGGCCCCGACCGTGTGCTGGTCTTCCAGGAGTTCGACCAGCTCCTGCCGTGGAAGACGGTGAAGGACAATGTTCTGTTCGCCCTTACCGCCAGCGGCCGCCTGAAGGGCCGCGAGGCGGTGGAGCGGGCCGAGCACTACATCGCCAAGGTGCACCTGACCAAGTTCGCGGACAGCTACCCGCACACGCTGTCGGGCGGCATGAAGCAGCGGGTCGCGATCGCCCGCGGCATGGCGATGGAGCCGGAGATCCTGCTGATGGACGAGCCCTTCGCGGCCCTGGACGCGCTGACGCGCGGCCAGATGCAGGAGGAACTGCTCCAGCTATGGGAGGAAACCAAGGTGACGCTCCTGTTCGTCACCCATTCGATCCCGGAGGCGGTGCGCATCGGCGACCGCATCCTGTTGCTGACCCCCCACCCGGGCCGGGTGCGGGCCGAGCTCGGCAGCACCGGCATCGACGCGGTCGGCGCCGACGGCCGCACGCTCTCGGCCCGGATCGAGTACCTGCTGTTCGGCGAGCAGCCCGCCCAGCGGAGCGGCACCCATGGCTGACGTGAGGGGAGAGCGGCCCGACTACATCGCCGACGACGTGCCGGCCGGCTTCGGCGTCGTCGTCAAGCCGCTCGGCCTGTGGGAGCGGGTGTTCGCCATCGGTGCGGTGCGCAAGGGCTTGCTGCTGCTGGCGATGGCGGCGATCTGGGAGGTCTATGCCCGCTGGCTCGGCAACTCACTGCTGTTCCCGACCTTCTCCGAGACGGCGACGGCCTTCTTCGCCGGCCTGCGCACGGCCGAGCTGATCGCGGTCACCGGGCGCTCGGTCGAGATGCTGCTGAAGGGTTATGCGCTGGGCCTGCTTCTGGCGGCGGTGGCGACGGCCTTCGCGACCGCGACCCGGGTCGGGGCCGACCTGCTCGACACGCTGACCTCGATGTTCAACCCGCTGCCGTCGATAGCGCTGCTGCCGCTGGCCATGATCTGGTTCGGGCTGGGCGACGGCAGCGTCATCTTCGTGCTGATTCACGCGGTGCTGTGGTCGGTGGCGCTCAACACCCATGCCGGCTTCCGCTCGGTCAGCCCGACCTGGCGCATGGTGGGGCAGAATTACGGCTTGTCGCGGGTCGCCTACGTCACCCGCATCCTCATCCCGGGCGCCTTGCCCAGCATCCTGACGGGCCTGAAGATCGGCTGGGCGTTCGCCTGGCGCACCCTGATCGCGGCAGAACTGGTATTCGGCGTCAGCTCCAGCGGCGGCGGGCTCGGCTGGTACATCTTCCAAAACAAGAACCTGCTGGATATACCCAATGTGTTCGCCGGCCTGCTGATGGTCATCGTCTTCGGGCTGGTGGTCGACAACTTCGTCTTCCGCGCCCTGGAACAACGCACGATCCGCCGCTGGGGCATGCAAAGCTGACAGGAACGCAAAGCCCCCCGGGTGCCCACCACATGCCGAACCGTGTCGAAGCCGATTTCTCTCCCGATCTGTCGATGCGGGTCAACAGCGTGGCGGCCCCGGTGCGCCGGCAGGTGGCCAAGGTGCTGCGCGGGGCCATCACCAGCGGCCGCTTCGCGCCGGGCCAGCGCCTGATCGAGAAGGACCTGTGCGAACTGCTGGGCGTCAGCCGGCCATCGGTGCGCGAGGCCCTGCGCGAGTTGGAGAGCGAGGGGCTGATCGAGATCATCCCCAACCGCGGTCCGCTGGTGAAACGCCTGACGGCGGCCGACGCGGCCAGCGTCTACCAGGTGCGGGCGGCATTGGAGGCGCTGGCGGCCAGGCTGTTCGTGGAATGCGCCAGCGACGACCAGGTGGCCGAGCTGGACGCCGCGGTGGAGCGGCTGGCGGGCGCCTATGCGACGCTGGACGTGGAGCAGATCCTGTCGGCCAAGCAGATATTCTACGACGTGCTGATCGCCGGTACCGGCAACAACGTGCTGCGCTCGATGCTGCGCTCGCTGAACGACCGCATCACCATGCTGCGCCGGGTGACCCTGTCCTCGCCCGCGCGCGCCCAGGAAAGCATCCGGGAAATCCGCGACATGATGGCGGCGATCCGGCGGCGCGATGCCGACGCGGCCTATGCCGTGTCCCTGCACCATATCCAGCAGGCGGCCCGGGTGGCGCTGGCCGGCCTGTGACGGCCGGGGTGCGGATGCCCCCGGCCGCGGCAGGCATGCCTACTTCACCGACGAGAAGCTGGTCGGCTGCAGGAAGCTGTTGCTGATCGAGGCGACGATGGCGCCGTCCTTCTCGGTCTCGGCGCGGGCGGCCAGCCACTCCGGGTCGACCTGGAACTTGTTCCACTTCTCTTCCCGGTCGGCCATGGAATCCCAGGCCAGCAGGTAGATCAGGTCCTGGTTGTTCTCGCCGACCAGGACCGTCCAGAAGCCGGCCTGCTTGATGCCGTGCTGTTCCCACTTCTTCAGGGTGATGGTGTCGAAGCGCTTCAGCAGCGCCGGCAGGCGGCCCGGCATGCAGTGATAGACGCGCATCTCGTAGATCATTCGCAGGTTCCCTCTTTCCTCTCTTGTCGGCGGCCTTCAGGCGGCCACCTGGGCCACCGTCGGCGCCTCGCCGGCGATGGTCGTTCGGCGCACGTCGCGGGCCTCGCGGGTCTCGTCGAAGGCGCGCGCGCGGTGCATGGTCTGGCGGTTGTCCCACATCACCAGGTCGTGCTGGCGCCAGACATGGGCGTGGACGAACTCGCGCTGGGTGGCGTGCTCCATCAGGTCGCGGATCAGGCAGCGGGCCTCGGGCATCTGCCAGCCGACGATGGTGCCGATATGGGACGACAGGAACAGCGACTTGCGGCCGGTCACCGGGTGGGTGCGCACCAGGCGCTGGCGGACGGGCGCGAAGGTCCGCTTCTCCTCCTCGCTCAACTCGGTGAAGCCCAGCAGGCCGCGCGAATAGATAAGCGAATGCTCGCACACCAGGTCCTCGATCTCGGCCTTGGTGCGGTCGTCCAGCGCGTCGTAGGCTGCCCGCATGTCGGCGAACTCGGTGTTGCCACCGGCCGACGGGATGCGCCGGCCCGACAGCAGCGAATACTTGGCCGGGACCGCGCGGAACGAGCTGTCGGAGTGCCACAGCCGGTTGCCGAGGTTGAACATGCGCCGCCGGTCGTCGCGCGCCAGAAGCTGGTTGTTCTGGTCCAGGTTCGAGACGTCGGCCAGCTTCACGTCGATCCGCCGCTCGCCCGGCTTGGTGATGTTGCCGCCGACGGCCAGCTCGATCTGCCCGAAATTCACGCTGAAGGCGACTTGCTGCTCGTCCGTGATGTCCTGGTCGTGGAAGACGAGGACGGCATGCCGGTCCATCCCGGCCTCGACCGCGGCCACCTCGTCGGCGGTCAGCGGGCGGCGCATGTCGATCCCTTCGACCTCGCCGAACAGATGCGGGTGCAGCGGGCGGATGCGAACGCTCATGGCGGTCTTCCCTCCGGTGACGGACCTTGTCCTCCGGTCGAGCTTAGACCCGGGCCGGCGCTCCGGGAAAGCCCGGAGCGCCGGCCCGGGGGGCCTATTGCAGCGGGAAGCCGATCCGGCGCAGCGCCGCCTTCAGCCGGTCGCGACCGCGCAGCGCCTTGACGCTGGCGATGCGCGACAGCACGCGCTCGGTCCAGGTGTCGGCCTGCATCTCGTTGCGGCGCGAGAAGGCGCCCATCCTTTCGTCGTAGGCCGCGCGCCGGGCAACCTCGTCGCCGATCCGGTAGGTGCCGTGATGCAGGACGCCGTCCTGCGGCAGGCGCGGCTTCACCTCCGAGGGGGCGGCCGGGTCGGCATAGCCGACACACAGGCCGAAGACGCCGGCGACGCCGGGCGGCAGGCCCAGCAGTTCGGCCACCGCCACCACGTCGTTGCGCATGGCCCCGATATAGAGCGTCGACAGGCCGAGCGATTCGGCGGCCACCACCGCGTTCTGCGCGGCCAGGGCGGCATCGATGGAGGCGACCAGGAACGGCTCGAGGAAGGGCAGCCCCTCGAGTACCCGGCCCTCGGCCTCGGCGATGCGGGCCAGCCGGGACAGGTCGGCCAGCCAGACGAGGTAGAGCGGGCACTGCTCGATGTGCTTCTGCCCGCCGGCGATGGCCGCCAGCTTGGCGCGCACGGCGGGGTCCGTCACGGACACTACCGACCAGGTCTGCAGGTTGGAGCTGGTCGCGGCGGACTGGGCGGCCGCCACCAGCGTCTCCAGCGTGCCGGTCGGCAGCGCGGTCGGCAGGTAGGCGCGCACCGACCGATGCTGGAGAAGCTGCGCGATCGTCTCGTTCCACGGGCCGGCGGCGGGCGCCGCATCGTCACCGTAGCGCGCGGCCAGCGCCGCATTCTTGCCGGGCAGGGTGCCGGGAATGGCGTCCATGGGGAGGTACCTCGGGGAAGGGAAAGACGGCGGAATGATTGTGCATCATCTGTGCCCGACCGGGCGCCCGGCGTCTACCGGCCGATGGCCCCGACCGGGGTGGCGACAGTTTCCATTGCGACTCGCCCGGGGCCGGTCCAATCATCCGCCCATATGCTTTGGGGGGAACGAACCATGAAGAACACCATGCTCGGCGTCGTGGCCGGGCTGTGGCTGCTGGCCATGCCGGCCGCCCACGCCCAGGGCCTGGCGAAGGTCGAGAAGCCGGAGGATGTGGGCCTGTCGGGTGAGCGGCTGGAGCGCATCTCCAAGCGCATGCGCCAGGGCGTCGAGAAGGGCGAACTGCCCGGCGCCGTCGTGCTGGTGGCCCGCCACGGCCATGTCGCCTACCTGAAGGCGTTCGGCCTGCGCGATCCCGAGGCCAAGGCGGCGATGGCGACCGATGCCATCTTCCGCATCGCCTCCATGACCAAGCCGATCACCTCGCTCGCCATCATGATGCTGGCCGAGGAGGGGGCGCTGTCGATCGCCGACCCGGCCGAGAAGTACCTGCCCGAGTTCAAGGACCTGAAGGTCGGCACCGTCCGCCAGGTCGACGGCAAGAGCGAAGTGGCGCTGGAGCCGCAGCGCCGGCCGATGACCGTGCAGGACCTGCTGCGCCACACCTCGGGCCTGACCTACGGTGCCGCCGGCGACAATCCGCTGAAGCAGGCCTATGTCGACGCCAAGGCATCCGATCGCGGCCAGACCAACGCCGAGATGGTGACCAAGCTGTCCAAGCTGGCGCTCGTCTTCCAGCCCGGCACGACGTGGGAATACTCCATGTCGACCGACGTGCTGGGCCGCATCGTCGAGGTGGCGAGCGGCATGCCGCTCGACCGCTTCGTCGCCGAGCGCATCCTGAAGCCGCTGAAGATGAACGACACCGGCTATTCGGTGCCGGCCGAGAAGGCCGGCCGCGGCGCCCGGCCGCATCGCGAGGGGGCCAAGAACGAGGTCCCGGCGGTGCCGCTGGTGACCCAGGACTTCGCCTGGAAATCCGGCGGCGGCGGAATGGTTTCGACGGCGTCCGACTATGCCCGCTTCTGCCAGTTCTGGCTGAATGGCGGACAACTCGACGGCGTGCGACTGGTGTCGCGCAAGACGATCGAGCTGATGTCGAGCGACCACCTGCCGCCCGGCACGAAGATGGGGCCGGACATGGCCCGCTTCGAGGCGCTGACGCCCTCGCGCGAGATGGGTCAGGGCTTCGGCCTGGGCTTCGCCGTGCGCAACGAGGCCGGCATGAGCCCGCTGCACGGCTCGCCCGGGGACATCTTCTGGGGTGGGGCCTTCGGCACCTACTTCTGGATCGACCCGGCCGAGGGCATGTTCGCCATCCTGATGATGCAGTCGCCGCACGCCCGGCTGCCCTACCGCTACCTGATGCGCGAACTGGTCTACCAGGCGATCGTGGATTAGGGCTGTGGGTGGCGATCGTCCGGCGCCTGGCCGAACGATCGCCACCCGGTCCACCAGCGGGTGGCCGTCGTGACCAGGCAGAGCGTACCGAAGACCCATGCCAGGAGCGGGAAGCCGGCCGGCCACAGGCACATGGCCGCGAAGCAGGCCAGCGTCTCGGTGCCCTCCGTCAGGCCGCCCAGGTAGCGTATGCCCTTGGCGGCCAGCCGCTCCTCCGCCATGCCGCGGCGGGCCGCGACCGCGGCGAAGGCCAGGAAGCTCGAACCGGTGCCGACGAAGGCCAGCAGCAGGAATGCGGCCGGCAGGGCGTTGGCCGCCGGGTCGGCCAGGGCGAAGCCGAAGGGCACGGCGGCGTAGAAGAAGAAATCGCAGGCGATGTCGAGGAAGGCGCCGCGGTCGGTCGGCCCCACCAGGCGGGCGACGGCTCCGTCCAGCCCGTCCAGCAGGCGATTGACCAGGATGGCTGCCAGGGCCGCCACGGGCCGGCCGGCCGCCAGCAGCGGCAACGCCGCCAGCCCGATCGTGAAGCCGGCCAGCGTCAACTGGTCGGCCGCTATCCCCAGGCCGGCCAGCCGCCGTGCCGGGCCGACCAGTGCGCGGTGCAGGAAGGGCTGGAGCGCTCGGTCGAGCAATCGGCGGCCGGCGGCTCAGGTGCCGGTGATCGGGAACACCAGGCAGGTGCCGGTGCCGTGGGCGTAGAGCCGGCCGTCTGCGGCACCCACCAGCCGGCCTTCGGCCGTGCAGATGCGGCGGCCCTCGCTGACGATCCGGCCCTCCGCCCGCAGCGTCCCGACGCCGGGCAGGATCGCGCGGGTGAAATTCACCTTGGTCTCGACGCTGGTATAGGCCAGCCCCGGCGCCAGGGTCGACTGGACCGCGCAGCCGATGCAGGAATCGAGCAGGGTCATGGCCAGCCCGCCATGGACCGTGCCGAGCGGATTGAAATGGCGCGCCTCCGGCTGGATCTGGAACACGGCCATGCCACGCGCGACCTCGATCAGCCGGAAGCCGAGGGTCCCGGCCATGGGCGGCGCGGGCAGGGTCCCATTCATCAGGCCGGTCAGGAAGTCGAGGCCGGTCATGCCGGCCATGGTTTCCTTTGGCACGACGCCGAAGCGGCGGTCGTCCTGGGGGGCGTCGGTCGGCATTCCGGCCATGGTTCTGCTCGTTCCCGCGAAATGTCAGTTCTTCAGGCCGATTTCGGCGAAATCGCGCGGTGCGGTCGGCGACACGGCCTCGGCGGCGATTGTATCGGACCACAGCAGCCGCTGGAGGTACGAGCCGACGGGGGCGGCCCCCTCCAGCAGCGCGCCGAAGCCCAGCGTCGGCCACAGGCTGCCGATGACGAGATAGGCAACGCCCAGGGATTCCGCGGCCGAGGCGACGCCGTGGCTGAGCCATTTCCAGATGCCGCGCTGCCAGAGCGGCAATGCGGACGCTTCCGGGTCGATCCCCACTTCCTCGAGCTGCCGACGCTGGCGGCGATACTCGCCCTCGCCGATCTGGCCGGCGGCCAACAGACGGTCGAGCTTGCCGACGCGGAGCGCCACCAGCCGGGCGGCGATGTCCGGCCCGTCCCAGGGTGCTGGCGGCAGGGCTTCCTCCGGGATCTCGCCGCGCAGGCCGAGTTCGACGGCCTCGCGCGCCCACAGGGCCCAGACGCCGAGCCGCCGGATCGAGGCACGTCGGTCGGCGTCGGCCTGGGCGCGGGCGGGCGACCAGCGGTTGTCGCTCCAGCCGCGCGCCGGCAGGGCGGAGCGGAAGTCGGGCGGGGCGAAGTAGTAGCGTACGTCGATCGCGTGGCGGGACGTTCGGGCGCGAATGCCGACCGCCAGCCAGGTGTCGGTCACGACGGCGCCGAGAGCGGCCAGGGTCTCGCGCGCGGCCAGCCAAACCGGCGGCCCGGCCACGTCCTCGGACAGGACGACATGGTTGATGAACAGGCAAAGCCCGTCGCTGTCGGTGTCGTAGGCGACGTGGGCCAGGTGGATGTCGCCACGCGCGCAGTCCGATGGGCCGGTGAAGGCCGGCGGCCGCGGCGACAGGTTGGTGCGGATAATGGCGACCGCCTCGACGGCGCCCGCCTCGATCCGTGCCAGGGCCCGGGTGGCGAAGACGGCCTCGCCATGACGCTCGATCGCCTCGCCCACCGGCAGCCAGCGGCCGGGCGGCAGGGGCACCAGCTTGCCCGCCACCTCGACGACGCCGTGGAGCAGGGGGGCGGCCTGGCCAATGGTGGCCATCCCCACCATCATCAATGCCAGGAGCAGGCGAGCCAGGCTATGCACGGGAAATCAGCCTGCTGCCCGCACGCCGTCGGCGACAAAGTCCATGGCCGGGCGCGCGCCTTCCCATTCCCAGCCGAACTCCACCAGGTGGCTGCCGACCCCGTCGGTCAGGCTGTGCCAGGCGGCCAGCAGTCCCGCCGTGTAGACATTGCCGGTAACGATGAAGCCGACACCCATGGTCAGCGACGCCTGGATGCCGCGGCTTGTCACTGCCTGGCCCAGCCGGCGCTGCCAGCGGCTCGTGCCGGCTGGCGGATCGGCCGCGGGCGGCGGCGCGCCCGGCCAGGACAAGGTGGCTGTCGGCCCCAGCGGATCTTCCAGCCGGCCTTCGATCTCGTCCAGGGCGCGGCCGACCCAGGGTGCCAGCGCGCGGGCGCGCAGGCGCATGGACCCGGGTTCGGTGGCGGTGGCGGCACGCTGCACCATGGGTTGGGTGGCCCGCTCGGGGGTGGACGCTGCCGGCCAGACATAGCGCACGTCGACGGCATCGCGGCGGTCGCTGACCCGCACGCCCGCGATCGCCAGCGCGCCCGGAATCTGCCACGCGCGCCGCGACGCCTCTGCCCGGCCCGACGCCCAGGCCGGCAGGTGCGCGACGGTGCCGCCGCTGGCCGGCGACATGACGACGTAGGCGCAGGCGAGGTTGCGCGCGCGCTGGCGCACGCCGGTCGCATAGACGGCCCCTACCCGATTGCACTCGCTGGCCGGCCCCCAGCCATTCTCGACCGGCAGCAGGTTGGCGTGGGCCAGCACGATCCCCTCGACGATGCCGCCCCGCTGCTGCACCAGCATCACCCCGCCGATCGCCCCATAGGCGCCCGGCGATGGGCCAGCGACCGGGCCATGCCCCTGGCCGATGACCGTCCAGTCGCCCGGCGGCAAGGGTACCGACCGGCCGAGCAGCACCAGCGTCGCGCGATGCACCTCGCCCACGGCCGGCAGCTCGCCGGCCGACCCGCTGGTGGCGGGCAGCATGGCGAGCAGCATGGACGCGGCAAAGGCACCCCGCTTCAGGATCGGACTCAATCCACCCCACCTTCGAACCAACCGGGAGTGGAGCATGCCGGAAGCCGGCTGGCTAGGGGATCCCCCTCAGGACAGGACCTGCACGGTCTTGCGCCCGATCAGCTCGAAATCGATCTCGGCACCCAGGCCCGGCCGGGTCGGGGCATGGACCATGCCGTCGCGGCCGACCTCGATGTCCTCCAGCATGCCGTACTTCTGGGCCGCCTCCGGCAACAGCACCTCGAAGAACTCGCAGTTCTTCAGCGCCATGGTGACGTGCAGGTTGGCGAGGTTGTTCAGCGAGTTGCCGCCATGGTGGATCTCGTAGTTCATGCGGAAGGCCTCGGCCAGGTGCGCGGTCTTCAGCACCGTGGTGATGCCGCCCTTCACGGCGACGTCGCCGCGCAGATAGTCGGTGGCCCGCTCGGTCAGCCAGATCGCGTAGGAGTCGAGGCCGGCCAGTGGGTACTCGGTCGCCATGATCGGGATGCGCAGGGCCTGGCGCAGCTTCACGTAGTTGTAGACGTCCTGGTCGCCGAGCGGGTCCTCGTACCAGTAGTAGTTCATCTCCTCGATCGCCCGGCCGACCCGCAGCGCCGTCGGGTAGTCGTAGCCCCAGGTCGAATCCAGCATGATCGTGTAGTCGCTGCCGACGGCATCGCGCACCGCCCGGCAGGCGGCGATGTCCTCCTTCAGCTTCTGCTGGGGGTGGATCTTGTAGGCGGCCCAGCCGGCTTCCTTGAACTGCACGGCCTGCTCCGCATAGGCCGCCGCCGACGGCAGCACCTCGGAACTGGCATAGGCCGGCACCCGGTCGCGGTAGGAGCCCATAAGCTGGTGGATCGGCAGGCCGGCCACCTTGCCCGCGATGTCCCACAGGGCGACGTCGATGGCGCCGATGGCGCGTGTCGTCGTCTGCCGCACGCGCGCCCACATGAGCTGGTTGAGGCGTTCCCGGTCGAGCGGGTTCTGCCCCATGATGCGGGGCTTCAGCGCGCGGATCAGCGAGCCGGCCTCGCTGTCGGCCGGGTTGGTGGCCGAGCCCAGGAAGGAATGGCCCTCGACGCCCTCGTCGGTGCGGATGGTCAGCAGGCCCAGCCGGCTTTGCCCGGTGTTCTGGGCGGCGTGGGCGCCGTAGCTGAGGTTGGGGATCCCTTCCCAGGCGAACAGCGTCAGCGTGACGTCGGTGATCTTCATCGGCCCTGCCTTACTCGGCGCGGATGTTGGCGCCGCGGATGACCTCGCCCCAGCGGGCGCTGTCGGACGCGATCAGCTCCTGCAGGCGGGCCGGCGGTCCGACGATGATCTCCAGCCCGTTCTTGGCCATGCGCGCCTGGAAGTCCGGGTCGGCCGCGACCTTGTCGAGCGCGGCCGTCCATTTGGCGACGATGTCCGCCGGCAGCTTCGCCGGACCGACCAGGCCGAACCAGTTGCCGATCTTGAAGTCGGGCACGGTGGCGCTGGCGACCGGCAGGTCGGGGAACAGCGGGCTCTGCTTGGGCGCGCCGAAGGCGATCGGGCGCACGCCCTTGCCTTCGATCTGGCCCAGGAATTCCGGCATGTTGCCGAACATCAGGTCGGTGCGGCCGGCGGTGATGTCGACCAGTGCGTTGGCGCCGCCGCGATAGGGGACATGCAGCATCTGCGTGCCCGTCAGCCGCTGGAACAGCTCGCCCGCCAGATGCTGGCTGGAGCCGTTGCCGACCGAGGCATAGGTCAGCTTGCCCGGGTTCGCCTTGGCATGCTCGATCAGCGCCGGGACCGTCTGGAAGGTCGATTGCGGGCTGGCGATCAGCATGTTGTAGACGTTGGCCAGGCTGGCGATCGGCGTCACGTCGCGGTTGGGGTCGATCGCCAACTTCACGCCCGGCATCTGCGGCAGGACGGTGTGGTTGGCCATCGTCGACAGCGAGACCAGGTGGCCGTCTGGGGCCGCGCGCGACACCTCGGTCAATGCGATCATGCCCGATGCACCGGTCTTGTTCTCGACCACCACGTTCTGGCCGAAGATCGGCCCCAGCTTCTCGGCGAACATGCGCGAGACGAGGTCGCAGCTACCCCCGGCCGAGAAGCCGCAGAGGAAGCGGATGTCGCGCGACGGGAAGTCGGCGGCGGCCGCACCCCCGGCAAGGGCGAGCGACAAGGCGGCTCCGGCGAGCGTAAGGCGGATCATCGGCGTTCTTCCCCGTGGTTTTCTGTTCGGCGCGGAACATAGCCAAGGCGGGCAGTGGATTTCACGCAGGATTTGCGGGCAGGGTCGGCCGGCGCTATGGAATGGCTCTTCCAGGATGCTGCCAGCGAACGGACCTTCAGCGATGCGAATTGGCGTTCTCGAGGCCGGCCGGGTGCCGGCGGACATGGCCGACCGGCATGACGGCTTCGGCCCGATGATGGAACGGCTGCTCCAGGGGGCCGAGCCGGCCTCGTCGGTCACGGTATATCCAGTGCTGGACGGCGTCTTCCCGGAATCGCCCGCGGCCCAGGACGGCTGGATGGTCACCGGCTCGCGCCACGGCGTCTACGAGGACCTGCCCTGGATGCGGACGCTGAAGGCATTCCTGTGCCAGTCGGTGGCCGACCGCGTGCCGGTCGTCGGCATCTGCTTCGGCCACCAGATCCTGGCCGACGCCATGGGCGGCCGGGTCGAGAAGTCCGACCGCGGCTGGGGGGTCGGGGTCCACCGATACGGCGTGAGCCGGCCGCTGCCCTTCATGGCCGACGCACCTTCCAGCTTCGCGATCCAGGCCATGCACCAGGATCAGGTGGTGGCCCTGCCACCGGGAGCCGAGGTCATCGCCGGCTCGGACTTCTGCCCTTATGGCGCGCTTGCCTATGGCGACGTTGCGCTCTCCTTCCAGGGCCACCCGGAGTTCGCGGCGGCCTTCTCCGAAGAACTGATCGCGTCCCGCAAGGGCGCCCTCATCCCCGATGCCACGGCCGAGGCCGCCTTGGCGTCGCTGGCCGGCCGGACCGACGCGCCGCTGGTCGGCCGCTGGATCGTGGATTTCTTCCGCGCGGCCAAGGCGGGCAGGGTGGCGTTGCAGGCGGTGCCGGCGTAGATGGCTCAGGCGCCTTCCGGCAATGCCGGAATGCCCGACCGCCGTGCGGCGGCGATCAGCGCACGATCCTTGGTGGCGATCGGCAAATGCCGCCGGATGGCAAGTTCGAGGTAGGCCGCATCGTAGCTGGTAAGACCGTGGGCTTCGGCGACCCTCGGCACCGCGGTCGCGGCGAGATCGAGAGCCCCCGCATCGATCTCGATCGGCAGCGCGGCAAGCAGCCGGAGTTGTCGCGTCACCTCATCGGGCGAGATGCGGCCGCGGCGTTGGGCCTGGATCAGCACGTTGATGACCTCGAGGCTCCAGATCGGCGGCACTATCGCCCCCTCCGATCGCAGCCGCATCAGCAGCGCGTCGGTCGCAGCGCTCGCTTCGTCCTCGAAACACCAGGCAAGCGTGACCGAGCAGTCGAGGACGAATGCGGTCAACGGCGACCCTGATCGCGCAGGTCGCGCACGGAGAGGCCGCCGAGGGTCCTGCCTTTCCGCGCCGCCAGAATCGCGTCGATCACCTGATCCACGCCTCTATGCGCGTCGACCTCTGGCGGTACGAGACGGGCAACCACCTTGCCGTGACGCGTGATCGTGATCTCCTCGCCCCGGGACACGCGCTCCAGCAGAGCTGAAAGGTGGGTCTTGGCCTCGAATGCGCCGACCGTTGTCATCCATCACTCCTGACGGATTCAATCTAGTTGATTCATCTGGTCTGTTCAATGCGGCACCAATTCCATCGTCGCCGCGGCCTCCGACTGGATGCGATCCCAGCCGTAGAGCATCGGCACCAGGCGGCCCTCGGTCCAGGCGGCGTTCTGGTCGGCATAGTTGGGGCTGCCGGGATGGCCAGAGGCGCCGTGGAACACCGCCCACTGGCAGGCATCCCAGTTGCCGACATCGAAGACGTAACGGGCGACCGCGCCATACATGGCCGGCAGGCCGATCGAGCAAATCAGGCCCGTCGCCAGGACGCAGTCGTTGTCGCCGCCGATCGGACGCGAGGCCGGGTCGAGCAGGGCGGCGGCTTCCGGGAACTGGGCCGACAATGGATGGACGAAGCGGGGCTGGTGCATGGCCGACCAGGGGCCGTTGTCGCCCTCGGCGGCGACCTGGGCCAGGGCCTGGCCGACCGCCTCGTCCCAGCCGATGCCGCCCAGGAGGCCGGCATCGTCGGCGCGCAGCAGGCCGGGCAGGGTCCACCAGAGCTGGTTGGCCGGCACGAGCGGCGGCGGCACCTTCAGCAGCGGGTCGGCCGCGGCGCGCGCCAGGCCGGAGCGGTCCGCCAGGATCAGCGTCAGGGCGCGGCGCACGCGGGCGTAGGCGCCGGCTGCCACCGATCCGCCATCCATGTGCCCGTCCCAGCCGGCGATCCGGTCGCGCAGGGCGCGCTGGGCCGGGTCGGCGGGGGCGAGCCGGGCCACACGATCGCGCAGCAGGATGCCGTTGGGCGAGGCCGTGTCCATGTGAATGGCCGCCATGTCGGCGGCCGTGGCCCGGTCCAGTCCGGCCAGCAGGCGGGCGATGCGGTCGGCGCGATAGGGCGGGTGGCAGTCGGTGGTCAGGTATTCGGGAAAGTCGTCGGCCACCGGACGATTGTTGGCCGTGACGATGGCGCCGCCCGGCGGGTCGAACACGCGTGGCATCGCCTCCCACGGGATGTCGCCCTGCCATTCATGGTCGCCGGTCCAGCCCGGTACCGGCAGCCAGCCATTGATGCGCGAACGCCGCGGCACCTTGGCCCGCACCAGGTGGCCGATGCGCCCGGCGACGTCGCCCGCGACCAGATTGTGGTCGATCAGGCCCCATTCGCGCGTCGCCTCGAACAGCGCGTCCACCGTGCCCGCGCGCAGCATCGGCAGCAGGCAGTCGAGCGAGCGATCGGTCTCGGCCACCTGCACCGTGCGCAGGGTGACGGCCGCACCACTGGCCGGGTCGCCGGCAATGACCGGCCCGTGATGGGTCTCGACCACCTCGATCTCCACCGCCGGGCCGCCCCGCACGCCGATGACCTCGGTCCGCCGCGTCGTCGGCAGCCATTCGTCGCGGAAGAGGTATTGGCCCGCGCCGGGCGCGAAGCGTTCGACGAAGAGGTCGAAGATGTCCATGAAGGCATGGGTCACGCACCAGGCGACCCGGCCGTTATGGGCGAAGTGCGGGAAGGCCGGCACACCGGGCACCGTCAGCCCGATCGCATCGAACTCCGGGCAGGCGATGTGGCCTTGCGCATACATGCTGGGGATCTCGAACACCCGGTGCGGGTCGCCGGCCAGCAGCGGCCGGCCGGTCGCGGTCCTGGATGGGCCCAGCGCCCAGTTGTTGCTGCCGCCGCCCGTCGCGTCGGACGCGCCCAATGCTGCCACGGCCTCCAGTGCCGGTCCCAGGTCGGCCAGGGTGGCGACCCAGCGGTCGGCCTCTACGCCGGGCGGGATGCACAGCAGGTCGCGCCCGCCATCGTCGTAGCGCAGCTTGGTCACCTGGTCGGGGCCGATGGTGCGCACGGCCGCCGCCCGCCACAGCTTGAACCAGATGGAGCCCATCAGGAACCCGCGCTGGCGCATCGCGGCGATGCTCTGCCACGGCTCCCACGGCTCGGGCGTCGCCCCCAGCAGCCCGTATTCGAGCGGCAGGACACCCTCGGCGATGAAGGCGTTCACGCCGGCCGCGTAGGCCGACAGCATGGCCGCGGTCTCGCCCGATGCCGCTGCCAGGTCGCGGCGCGAGGCGGCCTCGATCCCGGCCCGGCGGGCCAGCGCGTCGCCCGCCACGCCGGAGGGGCCGACCCACTCGGCATAGCGCCCGACGGCGCGGCGGCGGGCGGCATCCATCTGCCACAGCCGGTCCTGGGCATGGGCGAAGCCCTGGGCGAAGAAACAGTCGGCGGGGTTGCCGGCGCGGATATGCGGCACGCCCCATTGGTCGCGAAAGATGTCGACCGGGCCACCGATACCCGCCAGGGTCATCCGCCCGTCCAGCGGCGGGATCGCCGCCCGCGCCGCCGCTTCGCCGATCGCCGCCGCCATGGTCGCCCCTCCGGATAACCCCTCTTGCGGGATATATCATATAGAGGCTAGCGTTCCCGGCAACGAATGAACGCCACGACGGAGCAGTCGGTGGGACGGGGACAGGCAGGTACCGAGGGACGGGTCGCCGTCCACGATCTGGTGAAGCGGTTCGGCCCCGTGGCCGCCGTCGACGGCGTGTCGCTGGAGGTGCAGCCGGGCGAATTCGTGGCCCTGCTGGGGCCTAGCGGGTCCGGTAAGACCACGATCCTGATGGCCATCGCAGGCTTCGAGTATCCCACTTCGGGCCGCATCGAGATCGGCAGCGACGACGTCACCTGGGCGCCCGCCAACAAGCGCAACCTCGGCATGGTGTTCCAGCGCTACACGCTCTTCCCGCACATGAGCGTGGCCGAGAACATCGCCTTTCCCTTGAAGATGCGCGGCGTGGCAAAGGCCGAGCGCGAGCGCCGGGCGCTGACCGCATTGGAGACGGTGCGGCTCGGCGGCTATGGCGAGCGGCGGCCGAACCAGCTTTCGGGCGGCCAGCAGCAGCGCGTGGCGCTGGCCCGCGCCATCGTCTACCAGCCGCGCGTGCTGCTGATGGACGAACCGCTGTCGGCGCTCGACAAGAACCTGCGGGAGGAGATGCAGCTCGAGATCAAGCATCTCCAGCAGCAGCTCGGCGTCACCGTCGTGTTCGTGACGCACGACCAGACCGAGGCCATGACCATGGCCGACCGGGTGGCGGTGCTGGATCACGGCCGCCTGCAGCAGGTGGGCGCGCCGCGCGATCTTTACGAGACGCCGGCTACCCCCTTCGTCGCAGGCTTCATCGGCGAGACCAATTTCCTGTCCGGCCGCGCCACCCATGCGGCGGGCAAGGGCACCGACTTGGCGGTCGAGCTTGATGGCGGCGGGCGAACGACGGCGACGGCGGTCGATGCCGCGGCCGCCGGGCAGGCCGTGCGCGTGGCCGTGCGGCCGGAGCGCATCCAGTTGACCGAACCCGGCAGCGGTCTGGCGGCGACGGTCATCGAGGCGATCTATGCCGGCGTCGCCACCACCTGCATCGTCGAGCTGGGCGGCGAGCGCCGCGTGCGGGCCCGCATTCCGGCCGGCATCGGCGAGCGCGAGTGGCGGCCGGGCGAGGCGGTCGGCGTCGCCTGGCGGGCGGCCGACGCCCGCGCCTTCGGGGCCGCCCCGTGAGCGCCCGGCGGCCGGCTGCCTTCTTCCTGGGCGGGCGCCACCTGAGCGAGGCCGCCAGCCTTGCCTTGATCGTCCCGTTCCTGGTCCTGCTGGTGGTCGTCTTCCTGCTGCCGCTCGGCACGCTGCTGCATGAGAGCCTGCTGGTGCCCAAGCCGACGCTGGCCAACTACGAGCGCGTCTTCGGCGAGCCGGTCTACCTGCGCGTGATGTGGCGCACGGCGCGCATCGCCGTCTACGTCACCATCGTCACGCTGCTGCTGGGCTACCCGTTGGCCTATGTCATGTCGCGCAGCAGCGGGCTGAAGCTGGGCCTGATGGCGGCCGCCGTGCTGCTGCCGCTGTGGACCAGCGTGCTGGTGCGGACCTATGCCTGGATGGTGCTGCTGCAGCGCAACGGGCTGGTGAACGAGGCGCTGACCGGGATCGGCTTCATCGATGCGCCAATCCGCCTGCTCTATACCGAGGGGGCGGTCGTGCTGGCGATGAGCCACGTGCTGCTGCCCTTCATGGTGCTGCCGGTCTTCTCGGCGCTGAAGGGCATACCGGAGGACTATCCGCGCGCCGCCCTGATGCTGGGGGCGTCGAACTGGAGCACCTTCCGCGAGGTGATCTGGCCGCTGTCGCTGCCGGGCGTCGTCAGCGGCTGCCTGATGGTGTTCCTGCTGGCGCTGGGCTTCTTCATCACGCCGGCGCTGATCGGCGGGCCGCAGCAGATGATGATCGCCACCCTGGTGTCGCAACAGGTGCGCGAGATGCTGAACTGGCCCTTTGCCGGCGCGCTCGTCGGTGTGCTGCTGGCCTTCGTGCTGGCGCTCACCATCGCCTTCAACCGCTTCATCCGGCTGGAGCGCTTCGTGGGGACAAGATCGTGAGCCGCCCACCGCGCCAGGGCGGGGTTGGGCGCCTGCTGCTGCATGCGCTGGCCTATGCCGTCATTGTCTTCCTGCTGCTGCCGACGGTGCTGGTGGCGCCGATGTCGGTATCTCCGGAGAAATACCTGCAATTCCCGCCGTCCGGTTTCTCGCTGCGCTGGTACGGCGAGTATTTCGCCGACCGGGAGTGGGTGGAGGCGACGCTCTTCAGCGCCGAGGCCGGCATCATCTCGGCCATCGGCGCCACCATCATCGGCACCATGACGGCGCTGGCCCTGGTGCGCGGGCGGATCCGCGGCCGGGCCTTCGTCGAGCTGCTGATCATCGGCCCCGTGGTGGTGCCGCACATCGCGCTCGCGGTCGCCATGTTCCTGGTCTACGAGCAGCTGCGCCTGACCGGCACGCTCGTCGGCTTCGCCATGGCCCATATCGTCCTGGCCTTGCCGTTCGCCATCTTCACGATCCTGGCGGCGCTCTATCGTTTCGATGCCGACCTGGAGATGGCCGCACTGTCCTGCGGGGCCAGCCGCGTCGCCACCTTCCGCCACGTCACCCTGCCTATGATCGCGCCCGGCGTCGCCTCGGCAGCACTCTTCGCCTTCATCATCTCGTTCGACGAGGCGGTGGTCTCGTTCTTCATCTCCGACCTCGATCGCAAGACGCTGCCGCGCAAGATGTTCGAGGACATCGACTTCGACGTCTCGCCGGTGCTGGCGGCGGTCGCCACCATGCTGAGCCTCTTGACCATCGCGGTCCTCGTGATGGGCCACTTCTTCAAGCAGATGGCGGATCGCCGCGCCGCGCCGGCCGCCGCAGGGGGGAAAGAATGAAGACCGCGATCCTGACCGGCCTGGCCCTGGCCCTGGCCCTGGCCCTGGCTGCGGCACCCGCTGCCGCCCAGAAGAAGGAAGTCGTCATCGCCGCCACCGGCGGCACCATGGAACGCGCGCTGGTCGAGCAGTTCTACAAGCCGTTCGAGGAAGCGACCGGCATGCCGGTCAACAAGGTGACGACCGAGCTGCCGTCGCAATGGGCGCGGGTCCAGGCCAACGCCCGCACCGGCCGCCAGCAGTACGACATCGTGACCGCGACCTTCCCCGACCTGATCCAGCACAAGGACCAGCTGGTCGAGATCGACTGCGCGAAGCTGCCGAACATGAAGCGCGCCTCGCCCGGCGCCTGCATGCCCTACGGCGTCATGCGTTCGATCGGCGCCATGGTCATGGTGTGGAACACCGACATGCTGAAGGGCAAGTCGCCCGAGAGCTGGAAGGATTTCTACGACGTCCAGAACTTCCCCGGGCCGCGCGGCCTGCCCGATACCGGCGACCGCGAATACTGGGTGCCGATCACGGCCTTGCTGGCCGACGGGGTGGAGAAGGACAAGCTGTTCCCGCTCGACCTCGACCGCGCCTACAAGAAGCTGGACCAGATCAAGCCGCATGTCGCGGTGTGGTGGAAGAGCGGCGACCATGTGCAGCAGATCCTGCGCTCGGGCGAGGTCGCCATGACCATGAGCTACAGCGGGCGGGCGCTGATCATGTCGCGCGAGCGGCCCAACGTGCAGATGACCTTCAACCAGGGCATCCGCGACGTCGGCATCTGGGCGGTGATCAAGGGGGGCCCCAACACCGACGGCGCCATGGCCTTCCTCGACTTCTTCATGGCCGGGCCGGAACGGCACGTGAAGTTCGCCGACCAGCTCAATACGGCCACCGCCAACATGGACGCGCTCGACCTGCTGCCGGAGGCCGAGAAGCGGCGGCGTGCCAACCATCCGGACAACTGGTCGCGCCAGGTCATGCCCGACTTCGAGTGGGTCGGCGCCAACCGCGAGAAGCTGCGCGAGCGCTGGGTCGCCTGGCTCACTCGCTGATCGCACGATGAAGCAGCCCGTCCCGGCACCGGCGATGGAGGAGAGCTTCGGCCCGCTGGAGCGCGAGAGCCTGACCGCGCGGGTCTATGGCGAGCTGCGGACAGCCCTGATGGAGGGGCGGTTCTGGCCCGGCCACCGCCTCAAGATCCGCGAGCTGGCCGCCACCATGCGGGTGTCGGAGACGCCGGTGCGCGAGGCGCTGATGCAACTCGTGCGCGAACGCGGGCTGGAGATGCATGCCGGCCGCTCGATCACCGTCGCCCGGCTGTCGCTGGCCCAGTACCTGGAGCTGCGGACCATCCGGCTGATGCTGGAGGGGCTGGCGGCCGAGACGGCGGCACTGCGCATCGACACGGCCGGCATGGCCGAGCTGGCCGCCGTGCATGAAGACCTGATCGCAGCCGAACGGGCGGGCGCGTGGCGGGACGCGATCCGCGCCAATTGGCGCTTCCACCACCGTCTCTATCGCGCGGCCGCCATGCCGGAGCTGCTGACGTTGCTGGAGGGCCTGTGGCTGCGCAACGGGCCGCTGCTCAACTACCTCTACCCCCATGCCATGCCGACCTATGCCGGCCGGCACCAGCACCTGGAAGTGCTGGACGCGCTCGCGCGGCGTGACGCGGCAGGGGTGCGCGATGCCATCCGGGCCGATACGATCGAGGGCGGCATCCGGCTGGTGGCGCTGCTGGAGGACATGGAGGCGGGCCGGATCGCCCTGCTGGAAGGCGGGGATGCGAAGGCCGGGGCGCCGGCGTGATCGCGATCGAACGAACAGGAGGAGGGCAAGATGGGGATCTCTAGGCGCAGTGTGCTGGCCGGCGCGGCCGTGATGGCGATGGCGGGCCCGGCGATCGTGGGGCTGGCGATGCCGGCCGCCGCCCAGAAGGGCGACGTCATCATCGCCACCACCGGCGGGCTGATGGAAAAGAGCCTGCAGGAGCATTTCTACAAGCGGTTCGAAGCCGAGACCGGCATCCGCGTCCGCTCGGTGCCGATCGAGCTGCCCGACCAGTGGGCGCGCGCGGTGGCGGGTTCGCGCAGTGGCAACGTGCCCTTCGACATCGTCACGGCGACGCCGCCCGACATGGTGCAGCGCAAGGATATCCTGGAGCCGCTCGACTGTGCCGGGATGGAATCGGTGAAGGCCAACGGCCTGCCGAACTCCTGCTTTCCCAACGGCCTGATGCGCACCGCCGGCGGCATGACGCTGGTCTGGAGCACCAAGGCCTTCCCGGCGGGCAAGGAGCCCAAGAGCTGGGCCGATTTCTTCGACGTGAAGAACTTTCCCGGCCCGCGCGCGCTGCCCGATACCGGCGACCGCGAGTGGTGGGTGCCGACGATGGCGCTGATCGCCGACGGCGTGCCGGTGGACAAGCTGTTCCCGCTGGACGTCGACCGCGCCTACAAGAAGCTCGACACCATCAAGCCGCACGTCGCCGCCTGGTGGAAGAGCGGCGACAACATCATGCAGATAATGCGCGGCGGCGACGCCGTCATGACCATGGCCTATTCCAGCCGCTCGGTGCCGCTGGCCAAGTCGGGTGACTTCAACTTCACCTGGAACGGCGCCATCCGCGATGTCGGCAACTGGGCGGTGCTGAAGAACGGCCCGAACACCAAGAATGCCATCGCCTTCCTGGAGTTCTTCGTGAAGGGCCCGGCCGAGCACGTGCCGTTCAGCGCCAAGGTCAGCTTCGACAGCAACAACCGCGAGGCGGCCTCGATGATCCCGGCCGAGGAGCGGCGCTTCCGCCCGTCCTGGCCCGATAACTGGTCGCAGCTCGTCATCGCGGACTATGAGTGGATCGCGGCCAACCGCGACCAGCTCCGCGAGCGCTGGACCACCTGGGTGACCAAGTAAGAGCCAGAGCCGAGAGGGACGAAACGCCATGCTGGTGAACGATCCGGCCGCCGCGCACTTCGAGATCGACCCCGACCGGGTCGATCTCGTCGAGGAGTTCCGGCGCAACCCGAAGGGCCCGCACAGCGACACGCTGCGCAAGGTGCTGCATCGGATGCGCTGGTCGGGCGAGGGCGGCCGGTTCGTTCTCGTCACCGTCGAGCCCGGCCGCCGCTGGGTGCTGGGGCGCCTGCCCGAGCGCCGCGGCGACCCGGTGGAGTTGTTCCGCAACCAGACCTTCGACAACCCGGCCGAGGCCGAATGGCACGTCTTCAAGCTGCGCTGGCAGGCGATCACCGGCCGCGCGATCGAGGCCGATTCCGTGAGCGGGAGCTGAGGGCGCCATGGTCGACACCAATTCCGTCCTGGGCTATGCCGCGCCGATCGTCGCCTCGCCCGGCGAACGCATCCAGTTCCACCTGTCCAGCGCCAGCCTGACCGAGGTCGGGGTCGAGGTCGTGCGCGTGCGCTGCGGCGACCCGGACCCGGCCGGGCCGGGCCTGCGCCTGCGCGCCATGGGGTCGGCGATCGACGGCCGACGGCCGGTCCACTTCCAGCCGATCCGCCCCGGCTCGTTCGCGCTGATCCCCGATCGCATGCCGCTGCCGCAACTCGGCAGCTTCTCCTTCGCCTGCTTCCTGTGGCCAACCTGGCCGGCCAAGGGCGCGACGCAGACGGTGGCAGCCCGCGTGGGGGCGACCGGCGAGGGCTGGCGGCTGGAGATGATGGCCGACGCCTGCCTGCGCCTGGTCGTGCAGGCCCGCGACGGGCGTACGGCGGAGGTGAGGTCCACCAAGCCAGTGCTGGAGCGCGAGTGGGTTTTCGTCGCGGCCAGCTACGACGAGGGCGGCGCCCTGCTGCTGGAGCAGGCGAGCCTCGACCCGCAGGCCGGACGCGACTGTTCCTGCTCCAACGGCGCTTCGGCGCCCGGTGGCCTGGCCTGGCCGGCGGCGACGCCGCTGACGTTGGCCGCGCGTTGGACGGGGTGGGACGGCGACCGGCCGGTCGCGGCCGCCCACTTCAACGGCAAGATCGACCGCCCGCGGCTCTATGGTGCTGCCCTGTCGGGCGACCAGCTTCGCGCCCTGTGCGAGGCGGTGGTGCCGCGCGCGGGCGACCCGCTGCTGGTCGGCGCCTGGGACCTGTCGCGCGGCATCGGCAGCGACCTGGTCTGCGACCGTGCCGCCAACCGCCTGGACGGGCGCCTCTACAACCTGCCGGCGCGCGGCGTCACCGGCGCCAACTGGGACGGCACGGTCATGTCCTGGCAGGCCATGCCCGAGCAGTATGGCGCCGTCCATTTCCACGACGACGACATGGCCGATGCCGGCTGGCAGCCCGATTTCGCGCTCGACGTGCCGACCGACTGGCCGAGCGGATTCTACGCCCTGAAGCTGACGGGCACGCGGCCCGACGGCGACCCGGTCGAGAGCTTCGTCGGCTTCTTCGTCCGCGCGCCGCTGGGCCAGGCCAAGGCGCCGGTCGCGTTCGTGGCCTCGACGGCGACGTTCCTCGCCTATGCCAACAGCGCGCTGCGGCTCGACCAGAGCCACGCGGAATCCATGCTCGAAGGGCTGATCCAGCTCTCGCCCGACGACTGCTACATCGCCGAGCATCGCGAACTGGGCCTGTCGACCTACGACACCCATGCCGACGGCAGCGGCTGGATCTATTCGACCGCCCTGCGGCCGATCCTCAACATGCGGCCGCGGGCCAACAGCTTCAACTATGTGAACGACACCCATGTCCTCGACTGGCTCGAGGAGAAGGGCTTCGAGTACGACATCATCGCCGACGACGACATCCACCGCGAGGGGGCGGCCCTGCTGGCGCAGTATCGCTGCGTCATCACCGGGACCCATCCGGAATACTATTCGCGCGAGATGTGGGACGCCTTCGACGCCTATCAGCGCGGTGGCGGCCGGCACATGTATCTGGGCGGCAACGGCTTTTACTGGCGCATCTCGTGGAACCCGGCGATGCCGGCCTCGATCGAGGTGCGGCGCGACGTCAGCGGCGTGCGCACCTGGGAAGGGGAGCCGGGCGAGGCCTACCACTCCTATACGGGCGAGTTCGCCGGCCTGTGGCGGACCAGCGGGCGGGCGCCGCAGCGCCTGGTGGGCGTCGGCTTCGATGCCCAGGTCTTCGACCGCTCCGCCTTCTATCGGCGCCTGCCCGCGAGCCACGACCCGCGCGTCGCGTTCATGTTCGAGGGTATCGGGGCGGACGAGCGCATCGGCGATTTCGGCCTGCGCAACGGGGGAGCGGCGGGGCTGGAGATCGACCGTGCCGACCCGACCCTGGGCTCGCCGCCGCACCTGCTTCGCGTGGCGACGGCCGACCGCATCGGCTATGGCGGCCTGCCCTCGCCGGAGGAGTTCCGCACCGCCCATCGCGGCCTCGATGGCGAGCAGAACGCCAATGTCCGCGCCGACATGATCTTCTTCCCGACGGCGGCGGGCGGCGGTGTGTTCGCCACCGGTTCGATCGCCTGGGCCTGTGCCTTGTCGCCCAAGGGCTATGCCAACAACGTGTCGCGCATCACCGAGAACGTCCTGCGCCGGTTCCTTGACCCGGCCCCGTTCGCGGGCTTCTAGCCCTGCCCGGAGAACCCGTCATGCCGAGCCTGCCGAATTCCGTCGATACCGCCCTGCGCCAGCGCGCCGCCCGCGTGGTGCCGGGTGGCATGTGGGGCCACCTCAACGCCGCCCGCCTGCCGGAGGGCTATCCGCAGTTCTTCGCCCGGTCCGAGGGCTGCCACCTGTGGGATGTCGACGGCAACGAATATGTCGACCTGATGTGCAGTTGGGGCCCGATCGTCCTGGGCCACCACCATCCCAAGGTGGAGGCGGCGGTGCGCCGCCAGGCGACCGCGGGAAGCTGCATGAACGGCCCCGGCGCCGTCATGGTCGAACTGGCCGAGAAGCTGGTGGCGACGGTGGCGCACGCCGACTGGGCGATGTTCCAGAAGAATGGCGGCGATGCCACCACGAGCTGCGTCACCATCGCGCGCGCCGGCACCCGGCGGCGCAAGGTGCTGGCCGCGCGCGGCTCCTATCACGGGTCCGCACCCTGGTGCTCGCCCTCGCTGGTGGGCGTGACGGCCGAGGACCGCGCCCATATCGTCCATTTCGACTACAACGATATCGCCAGCCTGGAGGCCGCCGCCGACCAGGCAGAGGGTGACCTGGCCGCCATCATCGTGGCCGCCTTCCGCCACGACCTGGCCCGCGACCAGGAACTGCCGACGCCCGAATTCGCCGCCCGCGTGCGCGCGATCTGCGACGCGACGGGGGCTGCCCTCATCCTCGACGACGTGCGCGCCGGCTTCCGCATCCATGCCGGCGGTAGCTGGGAGCCGCTGGGCGTGCGCCCCGACCTGTCTTCCTGGAGCAAGGCCATCGCCAACGGCCATCCGCTGGCCGCAGTAACCGGCAACGACCGCTTCCGCGAGGCGGCCGCGTCGGTCTTCGTCACCGGCTCCTTCTGGTGCGAGGCATCCTCGATGGCGGCATCGCTGGCGACGCTGGAGGCGATGGAGGAGGAGGGGGCGATCGCCCGCATGACGGCCATGGGCCAGCGCCTGCGCGACGGGCTGGCAGGCCTGGCCGCCGACAACGGCATCGGCTTGCGCCAGACCGGCCCGGTGCAGATGCCGATGGTGCTGTTCGACGACGACCCGGATTTCGTGCGCGGCGAGCTCTTCTGCGCCACGGCGATCCGCCACGGCGCCTATCTCCACCCGCGCCACAACATGTTCCTGTCGGCCGCCCACACCGCGGCCGACATCGACCGGGTGCTGGCGGCGGCTGCCGCCGGCTTCGCTGCGGTGCGCCAGGCGGGCTGAGCCTACCCGCCTATCGCATCGGGCGGCGGAATGCCGCCCGGGCTGTGGCCGCTTCCGCGCGGATGGCGCAGCCTTCGGCGTGGTCGTTGATCAGCCCCATGGCCTGCATGAAGGCAAAGACCGTGGTCGGGCCGACGAAGGACCAGCCGCGCTTCTTCAGGTCCTTGGATAGCGCGACCGATGCGGCCGAGGTCGTGGCGCTCTGCGGCGCGGCCAGGTCGGCCGCCGCCGGCTCGAAGCCCCAGATGTAGGCCGCCAGCGACCCTTCCTTGGCGACCAGTTCGAGCGCGCGGGCCGCATTGTTGATCGTCGCCTGGATCTTGCCGCGATGGCGCACGATGCCTTCGTCCTGCAACAGCCGCGCGACATCGGCCTCGGTGAACACCGCGACATGGGCGAAGTCGAAGCCCGCGAAGGCCGCACGAAAATTCTCGCGCTTGGCCAGGATGGTGCGCCAGCTCAGGCCGGACTGGAAACCCTCCAGGCACAGCTTCTCGAACAGGCGGCGGTCGTCGCCGACCGGGAACCCCCATTCGTGGTCGTGGTAGGCGAAGAACTCGGGCGCGGCGGCACACCAGCGGCAGCGCGGGCGCCCGTCCGGACCGGGGATCGTGGTGCTCACCCCAGGATCTCCGCCAGCTTTTCCGGCGGGCGGCACAGGCGGACGCCCTTGGCCGTGGCGACGATCGGGCGCTCGATCAGGACCGGGTGGGCCTGCATGGCATCGAGGATGGCGTCGTCCGTCGTGCCGGGCCGGTCGAGCCCCAACTCCTGCCACAGCGCGCCCTTGGTGCGCATGGCCGTGCGCGGCGTCAGGCCGGCGCGGGTGATCAGGTCGGCCAGCGTCTTGCGGTCGGGCGGGGTCTTCAGATACTCGACCACCTTCGGCTCGACCCCGGCCTCGCGCAGCGCCGCCAGCACCTTGCGCGAGGTGCTGCAGGCGGGGTTGTGATAGATCGTCGCCATCTCCGGGCTCCTCAGAATGCGATCTCGGCTGGCGCCTGCGGCACGCTCTTCCAGAATTCGGCATCGTGGCCGAAGAGGATTCGCGCGCCACCCTGTTCGAGGGCCGCCAGTCGGTCCAGCGAGGCGTGCATCATCTCGCGGTCGAAGACGCGGGCCGGCAGCCGGCGTTCGCGCAGGGTCCGGCAGAAATAACAGGAGTCCCCCGCGATCACGACCTCGCCGCCGTCCAGGCGGACCTTCAGGGACTGGTGGCCCGGCGTGTGGCCGGGGGTCGGGATGCAGACGACGCGACCGTCGCCGAACAGGTCCAGTTCCCCGTCTATCTTGCGGATCGGGTGGCCCAGTTCCAGATCGCGATGGTCGAGCCCATACCTGGCGCCACGCTCCGGGTCGCTGCCATAGTCCCATTCCGCCTGCTGGATGATCAGTTCGGCATTGGGGATCAGGCCGTTGCCGCCCGAATGGTCGAAATGCAGGTGCGAGGTGACGACATGGTCGATGCCGGCCGGATCGCGCCCGATTTCGGCCAGGCGGCCGCTCACCTCCTCGCCCGGCTTGAAGTCGTAGCCGAAGCGGGCTGCCTTCTCCGGCCCCAGCCAGGCGGCGGGATCGGTCTGCAGCAGAGGATGCATGCCGGTGTCGTAGAGGACGCTGCCCTTGGGGTGCTCGATCAGGAAGGTCGGCACCGGCACCATCTCGCGCCCCGACGAGCCTTCCATCATCGCCGCCATGTCGACTTCGAGGCGGCCGCAGGTGAGGGCGAACAGGCGGACGGTCATGGGCGGCACTCCGGGGCAGGCGGGAAGGCGGCGAGGATGCCACGCGTCGCGGGCATGCGTCGACGGCGATGCTACCCGTGGCCGGCGAATCCAGGTCTTATGGCCGCCATGTCGATTCGCCATGCCGCCCAGCCTGCCGTCGCCGCGACGGCCGCCCACAGTTCGGCGCGCACCGCGCTCAAGACCGTCTTCGGTTTCGATGCCTTCAAGCCGGGGCAGGAGGCGGTGGTCGACGCCGTGCTGGCCGGCCGCGACGTGCTGGCAGTGATGCCGACCGGCAGCGGCAAGTCGCTGTGCTACCAGCTTCCGGCCCTGATGCGCGACGGCCCGGTGGTGGTGGTGTCGCCGCTGATCGCGCTGATGCGCGACCAGGTGCGGCAGATGCGCGATTATGGCGTGGCCGCCGGCAGCCTGAACTCGGCCAACGATGCCGACGAGAACCGGCGCGTCTGGGGGGCCTTGCGGGACGGCACGCTGCGGCTGGTCTATGCAGCACCCGAGCGCCTGGTGCGCGAGGACACCGTCGCCATGCTGCGCGACTGCCGCCCGTCGCTGCTGGCGATCGACGAGGCCCATTGCGTCTCGCAGTGGGGCCATGACTTCCGGCCGGAGTACCTGGCCCTGGGGCAGGTGCGGGCGGCCCTCGGCGGGGTGCAGACTATCGCACTCACCGCCACCGCCGACGCCGCCACCCGCGCCGACATCGTCGCCCGCCTGTTCGAGGTCGAGCCGGAGGTCTTCGTCCAGGGGTTCGACCGGCCGAACCTGTTCCTGGCGATGCAGCCCAAGGGCAGCGCGCGCAACCAGGTGGCGGCCTTCGTTGCCCAGCGGACGGGTGCCAACGGCATCGTCTACTGCTCCTCGCGCAAGAAGACCGAGGAACTGGCGGAATACCTGCGCGGGCAGGGGCACCGGGCGCTGGCCTACCATGCCGGCCTGGAGAAGGAGCGGCGCGACGAGGTGCAGGACACCTTCCAGGCCGAGGACGGCATCGTCGTCGTCGCCACCGTCGCCTTCGGCATGGGCATCGACAAGCCGGATGTGCGCTACGTCGCCCATGCCGACCTGCCGAAGTCAGTCGAGGCCTACTACCAGGAGATCGGCCGCGCCGGCCGCGACGGGCTGCCGGCCGACACGCTGACGCTCTATGGCCTGGACGACATGCGCCTGCGCCGGGTGCAGATCGAGGAGAGCGACGCGTCGGAGGCGCAGAAGCGGGTCGAGCGGCAGCGGTTCAACGCGCTGGTCGCGTTGTGCGAGGCGCCGCGCTGCCGCCGCCAGACGCTGCTGGCCTATTTCGGCGAGACGACCGAGCCGTGCGGGCATTGCGACCTGTGCCTGCAAGGCGTCGAGACATTCGACGGCACCATAGAGGCGCAGAAGGCCATGTCGGCCATCCTGCGCACGGGCGAGCGCTTCGGCACCGAGCATCTGGTGCAGATCCTGACCGGGGCCGACACGGAGGCGATCCGCCGCTTCGGCCATGACCGCCTGCCGACCTATGGCGTCGGCAAGGAGCGTGACGCCAATGGCTGGCGCTCGATCTTCCGGCAGATCTATGCCGCCGGCCTGATCCAGATCGACATCGTCCAGCATGGCCGCTGGACCGTCACCGACCGCGGCCGCCGGGTGCTGCGCGGCGAGGAGCGGATCGAGATCCGTCGCGACGTGATGACCGCCGGGCCCAAGGTGAAGGGCAAGGCGCCGCCCGCCGCCGCCGCGGCACCCGAGGATGCGGGCCTACTGGCGGCGCTCAAGGCGCTCCGCACCGAACTGGCCAAGACGCAGGGCGTGCCGGCCTATGTCGTCTTCGCCGACCGAACGCTGCTCGACATGGCGGCCCGCCGGCCGGCCAATGCCGACGCCATGCGCCAGGTGCACGGCGTCGGCGAGGCCAAGGTCGCGCGCTACGGCGACCGCTTCCTGGAAGTGGTGGCGCGCTTCCGGTAGCTCAGGCGGCAGCCGCGCCCAGCAGCAGGCCCGATGCCGGCGGCGCGTACTCGCCGGGGTCGAAGAAGGCGAAGTAGCGCTCGTCGACCAGATGGGCGTCGACGTCGGTCAGGCGCAGGATGTTGCCACCGCCCAGGTTGACGATCGCATTGCCGAAGCCGTCATCGACGATGCGCTCGACCAGCGAGGCGAAGTCGACGATGTCGGTGTTGTTCAGTCGCCGTTCCAGCAGGATCAGATCGCCGGACGGGGCATCGAAGCCGTCGATGCGGTCGAGGCCGCTGCCCGACTGGAAGAACACCCAGTCCTGGTCGGCCCCCTCGACATGGACGGTGTCGTTGCCGGCCCCGGTCCAGATGTCGTCCCCGCCCTGGTCGCTGTAGATGAGGTCGTCGCCGTCGCCGCCGTCGATGACGTCGTATTCCTTGCCGCCGAAGATGGTGTCGTTGCCCTCGCCGCCGCGGATGGTGTCGCGGCCGAGATTGCCCCACAGCATGTCGTCGCCAGTGCCGCCGCGGATGTCGTCGTCGCCCTTGCCGCCCAGCAGCACGTCGTTGCCGGCATCGCCGTCGATCCGGTCGTTCTCGGCATTGCCGAGCAGCGTGTCGGCGCCGCCATTGCCGTACATGCGGTCGATACCGTCGAGGCCGAGGGCCAGGTCGCCGCCTTCGGAACCGTCGATCGTGTCGTCGCCATGGAAGACATAGGCCTGGAGGTGATCCAGGCGGTGATCGGAAAGATAGCCCAGCACGGCGCCGATGCTGAGGTCGAAGCCCGTCGCGTGGACCTCGGGCAGGTCGCCCAGGTTAAAGTCGAAATCATGCAGCGTGCCGCCGATCAGGCGCCCGTCCTCGGAATAGCGGAAGCCGGTGCCCAGCGCGGTCAAGGTCGTACCGTCCGACACTTGGAGCACCGCCTGGGTGGCGGTTCCCGAAACCAGGACCGAGCCGTGGTCGAGTGCCTGCAGGCCGTGGCCCGCCGCACCCAGCGGATCCGTGAAGGCCGTTAGTTGTCCCATGTTTGCTTCCCCCCCGACGCCGATCGACGGCGATGCCAATCGGTAGACCGAACCAGGGGTCGTCACAAGCAGGGCGGATTGCGGGCCGGCGAAATAGCCCGTCAGTGGATGCGCGCCAGGCCCGGGTCGACGCAGGCTGTCTCGTCGCGCCGCGTCTCCAGCCGGATGGAGGGGATCCACAGGCCGGCATCGGCCGCTGCGCGCGCGAAGCCACCCAGGTGGCGCAGGCCGATGCGGACCGCGGCATGGGGCATCCAGCGCCCCAGCAGCAGCGTTGCCGCCAAGGGTCGCTGGCGCTGCAACTGGCCGATGCATTGCAGGAACGTCGCCTCGTCCGGGCTGAGACGGGCGCACTTGGCGCAACGGACATCGAGCGCCCGCTCGGCCGCCGTCAGGACGATGCCCATGAAGGCGCCGAAGTCGCCGATTGCCTCGTGATCGAGGTCGGCCAGCATCAGGCCCTCGCGCCAGTCGACGTGGCTGCCTTGCGGGTCGCGGTAGGGGGCGGCCCACAGGCGCAGCGACGACAGCGGCAGCAGCTCGCCCGGCGTCAATGCCTCGACCGGCCCATCGGATTCGTATCCCGGACCGGGGCGACGGTCGGCCAGCGAGACGACGGTGGATTCGGCCTGATTTCGACGCTGCAAAGCTGCCTCCTTGCGACCAATTGCCGCGAACGGGTATGGCTTTATTGATAGTGCAAATCATTCGCAGCAAAAAGCGGAAAGCGACGCCATGTAGTGGCGATCCGGGCCATCCACTCCGAGCGAGCCATCCCCGCCATGAGCAACCTGCGTCAGGAACGCGTCCTGTCGGTGCACCACTGGACCGACAGCCTGTTCAGCTTCAAGGCCACTCGTGATCCGTCCTTCCGCTTCCAGAGCGGGCAGTTCGTCATGATCGGGCTGGAGGTGGCCGGCAAGCCGCTGCTGCGCGCGTACAGCATGGCCAGCGCCTATTACGACGACACGCTGGAGTTCTTCAGCATCAAGGTGCAGGACGGGCCGCTGACCTCGCGCCTGCAGCACCTGAAGGAGGGCGACACCATCCTGGTCGGCCGCAAGCCGGTCGGCACCCTGCTGCTCGACAACCTGAAGCCCGGCCGCCACCTCTATCTGCTCGGCACCGGCACGGGCCTGGCCCCATTCCTCAGCCTCATCCGCGATCCCGAGGTCTATGAGCGCTTCGACAAGGTGATCCTGACCCACACCTGCCGGGTCACGGCCGAGCTTGCCTATCGCGACCTCATCACCCGCGAGCTGCCCGAGAACGAACTGATCGGCGAAGAGGTGCGGCGCAAGCTGATCTATTACCCGACCGTGACGCGCGAGCCCTTCCACACCCAGGGCCGCATCACCGACCTGATCCGCGAGGGCCGCATCTTCACCGATGTCGGGCTGCCGCCGCTGAACCCCGAGGATGACCGCCTGATGCTGTGCGGCAGCCCGTCGATGCTGCGCGACGCCAAGGCGCTCCTGGAAGAGCGCGGCTTCGAGGAAGGGAGCCAGGCCAAGGCCGGCCACTATGTGATCGAGAAGGCGTTCGTCGAGCAGTAGGACCGTGGACCAGGGCATGGAACGCGGTGGCGCCAGCCTGTGGCAGGCGACGGCGGAGCCGGCCCCGGCCTGCCCGCCGCTGGCCCGTGAGGTCGAGGCGGACGTGGCGATCGTCGGCGGCGGCTATACCGGCCTGTCGACGGCGCTCGCCCTGGCCGCGGGCGGCGCATCGGTCGTGGTCCTGGAAGCGCTGGAGCCGGGGTCGGGCGCGTCCGGCCGCAACGGTGGACAGGTGATTCCCGGCATCCGCCACTTTCCCGACGAGTTGGAACATGCGTTCGGCCCGGCCCTGGGCCGGCGCCTCTACGAGTTTGGCCTCGGCACCGCGGATGCGGCTTTCGCCCTCATCCAGCGTCATGGCATCGCCTGCGACGCCACGCGCAGCGGCTGGCTTCAGCCGGCCGACAAGCCGACGTCGATCGAGGCCTCGCGCCGCCGGGTGGGGCAGTGGCAGCGCATGGGGCACCCCGTCCGCCTGCTGGAGCGGGACGAGATGGCGGCAGCCCTGGGCAGCCCGGCCTATCTCGGTGGCTGGGTCCATGAGGGCGGCGGGACGGTGCAGCCCCTCTCCTATGCCCGCGGCCTGGCGCGCGCCGCGATGGCGGCAGGCGCCCGGATCCATGGCCGGTCGCCGGCCTTGTCGCTGGCGCCGGTTCGCGGGCGCTGGCGGGTCGCGACGCCGGCGGGGTCCGTGACGGCCGGCCGCGTCCTGCTGGCGACCAACGCTCTGGGCGGCGACCTGTGGCCGGCGCTGCGCCGGTCGCTGCTGCCGGTATGGAGCTTCCAGGTCGCGACCACGCCGCTGTCGCCCGCCGACCGCGCCCGCGTCCTGCCGGGCCGCCATGCGGCGTCGGACACGCGCGAGGTGCTGCGCTACTTCCGGCTGGATCGCGACGGCCGCCTGGTGATCGGCGGCAAGGGACGGCTGGGCGGGCCGCGCGGTCCGGGCTCGTTCGGGCTGCAACGGCGCATGGTGCGCCGGCTCTACCCGTGGCTGGCCGAGCAGCCGATCGCGCATTGCTGGGGCGGGCAGGTGGCGATCACGCCCGACCGTCTGCCGCGCGTGCACGAACTGGCGCCGGGCCTTCTGGCCGCGATCGGCTGCAACGGCAAGGGTGTTGCCCTCTGCTCGGCCCTGGGCGCGCCGTTGGCCGAGGCGCTGACCGGGCGGCCGCTGGGCGAACTGCCGCTGGCCCTGGCGCCCGTGCGGCCGATCCCGTTCCACGCCCTGCGCCCGTTCTACATCGCGGCGGGCTCGGCATGGATGAAGGCCAAGGACTGGCTCGGCTGATCGACCTGGCGCCCACAAGCCGGTTGCGGCGCCCGACCGCATGAGACAGTCTCCCGCCGGAATCCGATCCTGATACGGGAGCACCCCGCGACATGAAGACCCGCGCCGCCGTCGCCTTCGAGGCCAAGAAACCGCTGGAAATCGTCGAGGTCGACCTGGAAGGCCCGCGCGCCGGCGAAGTGCTGGTCGAGGTGAAGGCGACCGGCATCTGCCACACCGACTACTACACGCTGTCGGGTGCCGATTCCGAAGGGCTGTTCCCGTCGATCCTGGGCCACGAGGGTGCCGGCGTCGTCATGGAGGTGGGCCCGGGCGTCACCACGCTGAAACCGGGCGACCATGTCATCCCGCTCTACACGCCGGAATGCCGCGAGTGCGACTACTGCCTCTCGCGCAAGACCAACCTCTGCCAGAAGATCCGCCTGACCCAGGGGCGCGGGGTGATGCCGGACGGCACCAGCCGTTTCAGCCACAAGGGCAAGCCGCTCTACCACTACATGGGCACGTCGACCTTCTCGAACCACATCGTGGTGCCCGAGATCGCGCTGGCGAAGATCCGTTCCGACGCGCCCTTCGACAAGGTCTGCTACAT
The DNA here is from genome assembly GCF_006738645.1 of Stella humosa. Lineage (GTDB taxonomy): Bacteria > Pseudomonadota > Alphaproteobacteria > ATCC43930 > Allostellaceae > Allostella > Allostella humosa. Next base: position 2,367,722 of record NZ_AP019700.1, read on the forward strand.
CGGCTGCGGCGTCACGACCGGCATCGGCGCCGTCATCTGGACGGCCAAGGTGGAGGCGGGCGCCACCGTCGTGGTGTTCGGCCTGGGCGGCATCGGCCTCAACGTCATCCAGGGTGCCCGCATGGTGGGCGCCTCGCAGATCGTCGGCGTCGACATCAACCCGGGCAAGGTGCCGCTGGCGACCAAGTTCGGCATGACGCACTTCGTCAACCCCAAGGACGTGCAGGGCGACATCGTCGCCCACCTGGTGGAGCTGACCGGCGGCGGTGCCGACTACAGCTTCGACTGCACGGGCAACGTGAAGGTGATGCGCCAGGCGCTGGAATGCGCCCACAAGGGCTGGGGCCAGAGCATCATCATCGGCGTGGCCGCGGCCGGCGAGGAGATCATGACCCGGCCGTTCCAGCTCGTGACCGGTCGCGTCTGGAAGGGCACGGCCTTCGGCGGTGCCCGCGGGCGCACCGACGTGCCGAAGATCGTCGACTGGTACATGGACGGCCGCGTCAACATCGACGACCTCATCACCCACAAGCTGCCGCTGGAGCGCATCAACGAGGGCTTCGAGCTGATGCATGAAGGCAAGTCGATCCGCAGCGTGGTGGAGTTCTGATGGCGGTCACCGTCCGCGGCCGCCACCGCGCCTTCGGCGGCCAGGTCCAGTACCTGGCCCACGCCTCGGCCGAGATCGGCGGGGAGATGCGCTTTGCCGTCTATATGCCGCCGGCGGCCGAGCGCGGGCCGGTGCCGGCGCTCTTCTACCTGGCGGGGCTGACCTGCACGGAAGAGACCGTCATCATCAAGGCGGGCGCGCTGCGCCGGGCGGCCGAGGCCGGGATCGCGCTGGTGGCACCCGACACCTCGCCGCGCGACCGGCGGTTCCCCGGCGACGATGCGGCGTGGGATTTCGGCCAGGGTGCCGGCTTCTATGTCGATGCCACGGCCGAGCCCTGGCGCGACGCCTATCGGATGTATTCCTACGTCACCCGCGAGTTGCCCGAACTGGTGGCGCAGGAATTCCCGGTCGACGGGGCGCGGCTAGGGGTGTTCGGCCACTCCATGGGCGGGCACGGCGCGCTGGTGGCGGGCCTGCGCAACCCCGATCGCTTCCGCTCGGTGTCGGCCTTCGCGCCGATCGCGGCCCCCATGCACTGCCCGTGGGGCGAGAAGGCCTTCGGCAACTATCTGGGCCCCGACCGCGCCGGCTGGGCTGCCTATGACGCAACCGCGCTGGTGTCCGCCGGCAGCCGCGTGGCGTCCGGAATCCTGGTGGACCAGGGCCTGGACGACCAGTTCCTGGCGACGCAGCTTCACCCCGACCGGTTCGAGGCCGCCTGCCGGCAGGCGGGGCAGAAGCTGACGCTGCGCCGCCATGCCGGCTATGACCATGGTTACTTCTTCATCTCCACCTTCATCGACGACCACATCGACCATCACGCGGCGGTGCTGGGCCGGTAGGGGCTATCGCCGCGCCGCCTCCAGGATACGGGCGGCGGCGTCGGCGAAGACCTGGCAGCCGAGCACGATGTCGGCTTCGTCGGTGTCCTCGCTGTAGTGGTGGCTGACGCCGCCGATCGAGGGCACGAACATCATGCCGGCCGGCAGGCGGTGGGCGATGATCTGGGCGTCGTGGCCGGCGGCCGACGGCATCGCCATCCAGTTGCCGGGCGCGTGGACCTCGGCCGCGGCCGCCAGCGCCTGCTGGAAACGGTCGTCCATGATCGTGGGCGGCGTGCGTGACAGCACCTCGACCGCGACGGGGCAGGGGCCGGACTGGTTGGTCTCGGCCACGAGTTGATCCAGCACGCCTTCGAGGCGCGCCATCGTCGCCGGCTCGCCATCGCGGAACTGCAGCAGCATCTCGGCGCGGCCGGGGATGATGGCCGGCGCCCCCGGCTCCAGCAGGATGCGGCCGACCGTCCAGACCGAGCGCGGGCCGCTGGCGGCCGCGAAGCGCTCGTAGAGCGCGTTGCAGAAGCGGACCAGCGCCACGCCCGCATCCTTGCGGATCGGCATCGGCGTCGTCCCGGCATGGTTCTGCACGCCGGTGAAGGTGACGCGATAGCCGTGGATGCCGACGATCGAGGTGACTACGCCAATGCGCCGCGCCTCGCTCTCCAGGTAGCCGCCCTGCTCGATATGCGCTTCGAGGTAGCCGACATAGCGGGCCGGGTCGACGGCCGCGCGTGGCCGGCCGGCAAAGCCCGAGCGCGCCAGCGCCTCGCGCAAGGGCGTGCCGTCGTCGCGGTTGCGGGTGGCGTCGATGTCGGCCTCGCTCAACTCGCCGACGAAGGACTTGCTGCCGAGGAAGCTCATATAGTGGCTTTCCTCGTCGGCCCAGGAGGCGACCTCGACGCCGACGCCCGCCAGCGCCGGATCGTCGCGGAAGGCGCGGGCGACCTCGACCCCGTACAGCACGCCCATGACGCCGTCGAGCCAGCCGCCCTGGGGCTGGGTGTCGGTGTGCGAGCCCATCAACAGGCGCGGGCCGTCGCCCGGGCGCCGGCCGATGACGTTGCCGATGCCGTCGATCGACGCCTCCAGCCCGGCTTCCTCCATCCGCGAGGCCAGCCAGTGGCGCGATTCGACGTCCTGCGGCGAGAAGGTCGGGCGGTGGACGCCGGTCTTGTAGCGACCGAAATCGGCCATCCGCTTCAGGTCGGCGATCAGGCGTGCCCCATCGATCTTCGGCATGCGGGATATCCTCTCAGAGATGCGCCGGTTCCGAGAGGAACGGCAGGGTCCAGAAGTCCTTGTTCAGCAGCTTCCGGGCCAATTCGTCGGCGATGCCGTCGATCAGGCGCTGGCCTTTTTCCGGCGTGGCCGCCTCCGGGTTGCCGACGACGCCCGATGCCGACATGGCGCTCAGCGTGCGCCAGCGGTACATGCCGCCGCCGACCAGTTCGGACACTTCCGGCGTGACGTTCGACTTGGCGAGCGGGATGCGGTCGCGGGCGACCAGGTCCGGCCGCAGCGCCATCATCATGGAGGTTTCGGCCTCGCAGGCATGGCGCAGGCCGGTCTGGGTCTCCAGGATGGCGGCGATCGGCTCGGCCGCGGCGTACCAGTAGGTGAACTGGACGATCGGCACCTCCAGCTCCGGCGTCAGCATGTCCGCCGCCACGCGCATGGCGTTGTCGTTGCCGCCATGGCCGTTCAGCAGCACGATCCGCCGGAAGCCGTGCCGCACCACGGACTTGCAGATGCAGCGCAGCACGGCCAGGAACGTCGAATCATCCAGCGTGATGGTGCCGCCGAAGCTCATGTGATGTTCCGACAGGCCGGTCCACAGCATGGGCAGGACCAAAATCGGCTCGCCCTGGGCGGCGACCCGGCGGGCGGCTTCCAGCGCCACCGTCTCGCCCAGCATCGTGTCGACCTCGACCGGCAGGTGCGGCCCATGCTGTTCGATCGATCCAACCGGCAGGATGACGATGGCGTCCTCCTCGGCCTTGCGGCGCAGTTCGTCGGCGCGCAGCCGGCGCCATTCGATTTCCACGGTCATCGGCAGGGCAACTCCAAGGGTGGCGAGGGCGAAGATGTGCGAGCCTCCCATGCCAGCGACCGTTGTGGAAGTCTGCCGCAGGGCGCAGAATAGGCGCGCTTATAAGAACAACGGGATGGTCGACGGATGGCAAGGCAGCTTTCCGGGCTGGACGGCATTATCGCAGCCCATCAGAGCGAGATTCTCGGCGACTGGCAGAGCAGGCTGGCGGAAGCGGGCAGCGAGCGTCGACTGACCGCGCGCGAGATCGACAGCCAGTGCCGGGCGCTGCTCGACGCGCTGCGCGAATCGGCTGCCGTCGAGGGGTCGGCATCCGACCGCCTGAAGGACATGCTGGCCGACATGTCCAAGACCCGGGCCGTGCAGGGTTTCACCATCGCCGAGACGGTCTCGCTGTTGCATTCGCTGAAGAAGCCGCTGCTCGCGGCGATCGGGCGCGAACTGGTGAAGTCGCCTGCTGCCGCCCTGCGTGAGGTGGTGTCGGCGTCGGAGCTCATCGACGGCCTGTCACTGCTGGTGATGGACGAGTTCGTGCGCATGCGCGAAGAGATCATCATCCGCCAGCAGCAGGAGATCGCCGAGCTGTCGACTCCGGTCGTGAAGCTGTGGGACGGCATCCTGGCCGTGCCGCTGATCGGCACGCTGGACAGCTCGCGCACCCAGGTGGTGATGGAGAACCTGCTGCAGGCGATCGTCGACCAGAGCGCCTTGATGACGATCATCGACATCACCGGCGTCCCGACCGTCGATACCCTGGTGGCGCAGCACCTGCTGAAGACCATCGCGGCCGCCCGCCTGATGGGGGCGGATTGCATCATCAGCGGCATCCGCCCGCAGATCGCCCAGACCATGGTGCATCTGGGGGTGGAACTGTCCGTCGTTTCCAAGGCCACCCTGGCCGAGGCCCTGGCCCATGCGCTGGCCAAGACCGGCCGGATGGTGGTGCAGCGCCGCGCCGCGGAGGCTTGAGACATGGACCGTATACCGGTCCTCAAGATCGGTGCGGCCCTGCTGGTCACGATCCAGGTGGACCTGCATGACAGCGTCGCAATGGCGCTTGAGGAGGACCTCAGCAACCTGATCGTGAAGTCGGGTGCGAAAGGCGTGCTGATCGACATCTCGGCCCTCGAGATCGTCGATAGCTTCATCGGCCGCACCCTGGCCAACATCGCCAGCGTCGCCCGCCTGCTCGATGCCGAGACGGTCGTCGTCGGCATGCGCCCGGCCGTGGCGATCACCCTGGTCGAACTGGGCCTGAGCCTGCCTGGCGTGCGTACGGCATTGAATGCCGAGCGCGGCATGGCTTTGATCCAGGCGCGCCTGTCCGACAGCTATGGCGAGCCCGGTGCCGCAGGCTTCTGACCGCCATCCCATACGGACGTCCGACGATGTCGTGCGGATCCGCCAGCTCGTGCGCGCAGCCGCGCTGCAGGCGGGGCTGTCGCTCGTCGACCAGACCAAGATCATTACCGCGGCCAGCGAGCTGGCGCGCAACACCCTCGACCACGGCGGCGGCGGCGATGCCGAGGTGCAGTTCCTCCAGGAAGGCGTGCGCAAGGGCGTCCGCATCGCGTTCGAGGATCACGGGCCGGGCATTCCCGACATCGACCGCGCGCTGCAGCCGGGTTTCACCACCGGGCGCGGGATGGGGTTGGGGCTGGGCGGCGCCCGGCAGTTGTCCAACGAATTTTCCATCTCCTCGGAGGTGGGGCGCGGCACCAGGATCGTGATCGCGCGTTGGAAGTAGCGATGCAACGTTTCCTCCTCGGCGATCCCAGCCAGGTGGCGGTCGCGAGGCGCGAAGCCGTGCGCATTGCCCAATCCACCGGCTTCTCCGAAGACGACCAGGCACGCCTGGCCGTGGTCGTGACCGAACTGTCGGTCAACACGATCCGCCATGGTGGCGGGGGCCAGATGCTGTTCGGCCGGGGTGTCGACGATGACGGGGTGCAGCTCGAAGGGCTGTGGCTCGACAAGGGACCGGGCATGGCCGACCCCGCAGCCTGCCTGCGCGATGGATTTTCGACGGCCGGCACGCCGGGCAACGGCTTCGGCGCGGTGCAGCGCATGTCGGACGGGTTCGACTGCTATTCGCGTGTCGGCCAGGGCACGGCGGTGCTGGCGCGGCTGCGGCCAGGACACGCGGGGCCGTCCGCCGGCGCCGGCCAGGCCAGCCGGGGCTGGGCGATCGGTGCCATCGTCGTACCCAAGGCGGGCGAACTGGTCTCGGGCGACAGTTGGGCGGTGCGGCCCGATGGCCGGAGCCTCTGCTGCATGATGGTCGACGGGCTTGGCCACGGCCCGCAGGCGGCCGAGGCGGCGGCGGTGGCCGTCGCCCAGTTCGAGGCCGCCACGGACATCGACCCGGCAGCCATTCTCGAACGCATCCACCTGGCCATGCGCGCGACGCGCGGCGGCGCCGTGGCGGTGCTGGCGATCGACACCGAAGTCGGTTCGGTTCGCTTCAGCGGGGTCGGCAACATCGCCGGGGTGCTGCTGTCGGCCGGCATGCGCCGCATGGTCTCGCACAATGGCACGGCCGGCGGCATCGCCCAACGCATCCGCGCCTTCGACTATCCGCGCCCGGCGCGGGCGGTCGCCATCCTGCATTCGGACGGGCTATCCGCGAACTGGACCATCGACACCTACCCCGGATTGGCATCGTGCGATCCGACGTTGATTGCCGGCGTTCTGTTCCGTGACCAGGAGCGCGGGCGCGACGACGCGGCCGTGCTGGTGGTGAAGGAACTGGCCGCATGATCCTGGCGGCGGTCCGCATGCCGGCCGCGGACGGGGAGGATCTCGTCCGGCTTCGCCAGGCCGGCCGCGACATCGCGCGGGCGATCGGCTTCGACGCCCCGGACCAGACCCGCATCGCCACGGCCTTGTCGGAGATCGTGCGCAACGCGCTGAGCCATGGTGGTGGCGGCACGGTGGAGTTTGCGCTGCTCGAACTCGAAGACGGCGGTGGTCTGTCGATCGAGGTGTGCGACGAGGGGCCGGGCATTGTCGGGCTGGAGGGCGTGCTGGCCGGTGCCGGCAGCGGGCAGGGCATCCTGTCGGCCCGTCGCCTGATGGACAGCCTCGATATCCGCTCGAACAGTCCGGGCGGCACGTCCGTCGTCCTGACCAAGCGGCTTGGGCGACCGGCACGTATATCCGCCGATGAGTTCGTGCGCGCCTTCGGCCGGGGAGGCGGAAGTCCGGTGCCGGACGGCGACAAGGTCGTGGCGCTTGCCAGGGAACTGTCCGGCGCCCGCGCGGCGTTGAGCGCGCGCGATGCCGAGGTCGCGGCACTGGCGGCTGAGCTGGAAAACACCAACCGCGGCGTCGTGGCCCTCTATGCAGAGCTGGAGGATCAGGCCCACGCCCTGCGGCAGGCGAGCGAGATGAAGTCGCACTTCCTCTCGAACATGAGCCATGAGTTCCGGACGCCACTGAACTCGATGCTCGCGATCTCGCGGATCCTGCTCGACCGGCTGGACGGCGAACTGACCACCGAGCAGGAGCGCCAGGTCGGATATATCCGGAGCTCGGCGCTCAGCCTGACCGAACTGGTGAACGACCTGCTGGATATCGCGAAGGTCGAGGCAGGAAAGGCGGAGCTGCGCTTCAAGTACTTCGCTGCCGCCGACCTGATCGGAACGTTGCGCGGCGTGCTGAAGCCACTGCAAAGCAACCCAAGGGTAGAACTTCTATTCGAAGATTCATCCGACATTCCCATTATTCATTCGGATGAAGGGAAAGTGTCGCAGGTACTGCGCAACCTGATATCCAATGCGCTAAAGTATACGGATGGGGGCACAGTCCGTGTAACGACGACTTACGACGATGGTCTGGACAGCGTGCAATTTTCCGTCACTGACACCGGCATCGGCATCAAGCCCGAAGATATCGACCGGATTTTCCAGGAATTCGTTCAGATCGAGAACCCGTTGCAGGCGCGCGTCCGCGGCACCGGCCTGGGATTGCCGTTGTCCCGCCGCCTGGCCGGCCTGATCGGGGGCAACCTGGATGTCGCGAGCCAGCCGGGGGTCGGTTCGACCTTCACCCTGACCATTCCCCTTCGCCCGCCATCGTCCGCAACGGTGACCGAGACGCCGGACATGGATCGCCGGCCGATCCTGCTGATCGATGACGAGGAAACCTCCCGCTATGTCCTGCGCCAGTTCCTGGGCCCGGCGGTGGGCGAGGTGATCGAGGCGACCGACGGAGAGCAGGGGCTGGAACGGGCGCAGATGGAGCGGCCGCGGCTGATCTTCCTCGATCTGAATCTGCCGCGGCTGAATGGCGTACAGGTCATCCGGCATCTGGCCGACGACCCGCAGACCGCCGGCATACCGGTGGTTGTCGTCACTTCGTCCCTTATCGACGACAGCAGCCGGGCCGGCCTCGGGCATGCGCGCGCCATCCTGTCCAAGGCGGAACTCGACCGGGAACGCCTGTTGGCACTGGTAGCCGAACTGAGCCCCGTCGACGGCATGGACAGGCCCCTTCCGTGACCGGCGCGACCCACGAATCGATCCTGAATGTCGATGACGATACGGCCGGCCGCTATGCGCGCAGCCGCGTGCTGCAGCATGCCGGCTTCGCCGTAAGCGAGGCCGCCACCGGAGAGGGGGCGTGGGACATCATTCGCCGCGACCCACCACATCTGGTGGTGCTCGACGTGCGCCTGCCCGACGTCAGCGGGCTGGAGATCTGCCGGCGCATCAAGCAGCATTACCCGTCGGTCTTCGTGCTGCAGATTTCCGCGTCGTTCGTGACGAGGGGCGACCGGGTGCGCGGCCTGGATGCCGGTGCCGATGCCTATCTCGTGGCACCCGTCGAATCCGAGGAGCTCGTCGCGTCGGTGCGCGCGCTGATGCGCCTGCGCCGGGCCGAGGAGCAGCTTCGCCAGTTGAACGAGGGGCTGGAGGAGCGGGTGGCGCTGCGCACCCGCGAACTGGCCGACGCCAATGCCCGCCTGCTGGTCGAGATCGAGGATCGCGAGCGGGTCGAGGCGCAACTGCGCCAGGCCCAGAAGATCGAGGCGCTGGGCCAGCTCACCGGCGGCATCGCGCATGACTTCAACAACCTGCTGACGGTGATCCTGGGCGGGCTGGAGATGGCCGGCGATCATGTTTCCGACCCGCGCGCCCAGCGCATGTTGGCGAATGCCGCCCAGGCCGGCCACCAAGCCGCACGGCTGACGGCCCAGCTCCTGTCGTTCGCGCGCCGGCAGCATTTCGTGCGCCGCAAGCTTTCGATGTCGGGGATGCTGCGCCGCCTGGAGGGTTTCCTCCAGCAGACGATCGGGCCGCTGCATCGGGTGGAGCTGGCATTGGCCGAGCCCGACTGGTTCGTGCTGACCGACCGCAGCCAGATCGAGGCGTTGATCCTCAACCTCATCATCAATTCCAGGGACGCCATGGCGGGTGGCGGCCTGATCCGCGTCGCGGTCGCGAGCGTGGCCGCGGACGCGCCCCGGCCCGTGGCGGTCAAGGGGGACCTTGTGGTGCTGACGGTCAGCGACCACGGCACCGGCATGACCGAGGAGGTGAAGGCCAAGGCCTTCGATCCGTTCTTCACCACCAAGCGGGTCGGCCGGGGCACCGGGCTCGGCCTCAGCATGGTGCATGGCGTCGCGCGGCAGTCGGGCGGCGATGTGACCATCGACACGTGCCTGGGCGAGGGGACGACCATCGGCGTCTATCTGCCGCGCGTGGAAGTATCGGCCGAGGAGGCGGCCCAGGCCGACGAGCTGGAGCCGACCCAGTCCGGCGAGAGCAATCCGCCGCTCCGCATCCTCCTGGTGGACGACAACGCCGCGGTGCTCGAATACTCCGCTTCTGTGCTGGCTGCCGATGGCCACACATTGACGACCTGCACGGACGGCATGCAGGCGCTGGCGGCCGTCGATGCCGGCACGACCTACGACCTGGCCCTGGTCGACTATGCGATGCCCGGCATGACCGGGCAGGAACTGGCGCGCCAGCTTCGCCAGCGCCACCCCCAGCGCGCCGTGCTGGTGATGACCGGCTTTGCCGAGGACGCCATCCTGGACCAGTTGGCGCGCGAGCATGTCGTGCTGAAGAAGCCCTACAGCTTGATGGAGATTCGCGCCGCGATCACCGCCGCCCTGTCGCGGCGCTGATCGCACTGCTCAATGCCGCCCCATCAGGTGCGGCAGGAAGGTGCTGAACGCCGGCACCAGCGTCAGCGCCAGCAGCACCAGGATCTGCAGCGCCAGCATTGGCATCAGCGCGCGCGACAGCGCCGACATCGGCACCTTCGCCACCAGCGAGACGATGAAGAGCAGGCCACCCACCGGCGGCGTGATCAGGCCCATGGTCAGGTTGACGATGACGATGATGGCGAACTGGATCGGGTCGATGCCCAGGGCGGCGGCCATCGGCGCCAGGATCGGCACCAGCACCATCACCCCGGGCAGCGGCTCGATGAAGATGCCGAACAGCAGCAGGAAGATGTTGACCCCGATCAGGAAGGCGATGGGGGACAGGTCGAGCGAGCCGATCCAGGCGGCCAGCGCCTGCGGCACCTGGGCGTAGGTCAGCACCCAGGCGAAGGATGACGAGATGGCCACGATCAGCAGCACCGACGCCGTCAGCAGGGCCGACCGGGTGAGGATGCCGGGCAGCATCGCCCAGGTCAGCGTGCCGTAGACCCAGCGCCCGACCGCCAGCGCATAGACGACGGCCACCACCGAGGCCTCGGTCGGCGTGAAGGCGCCGCTGTGGATGCCGCCGACGATGAGGACCGGCAGCAGCAGGGCCGGCACGGCGCGCCAGGTGGTGGAGACGATCTCGGCCAGGGTCGGCGGGCCGCCCTCGCCGCGATAGTTCATCCGCCGGCTGATCCAGGCATTGTAGCCGAGCAGCACGCCCGAGATCATCAGGCCGGGGATGACGCCGGCCCAGAAGAGCCCCAGCACCGACACGCGCTGGTCCTGGATGGCGTAGATGATCATGATGATCGAAGGCGGGATGATCGGGCCGACGACGGCGGTCGCGGCCGTCAGGGCCGCCGCATAGGCGGGCGGGTAGCCCGAATTGCGCATCATCCGGATCAGGATGGCGCCGGGGCCGGCCGCGTCCGCCAGGGCCGATCCGCTGATGCCCGAGAAGAAGGTGAGCGTCAGGATGTTGGTGTGGCCGAGGCCGCCGCGGCGATGGCCGACGAACATGGCCGCGAAGCGCAGCAGCACGTGCGCCAGCGCCCCGCCGGTCATCAGTTCGGCCGCCAGCAGGAAGAACGGCATCGCCATCAGCGGGAAGCTGTCGATGCCGGTGAACATCTTCTGCACGAGGCTGATGTAGGGCAGGCCCTGCACCGCCATGGCCGAGAAGGTGGCGGCGCCGATGGCGAACGCCACGGGCACGCCCAGCGCCAGGAACAGGACCAGGCTGCCGAAAAGGGTGGTGGTGATCACAGCGAACCTGCCGCGGCCGGGTCGAAGTCCTCTACCTGCTCGAATTTTCGCTCGGTCACGAAGCCGCGTGCGATCGCCAGCAGGTGCCAGACGGCGAGCGCGCCCCCGACCGGGATGGCGGCCGCGACATAGCCGAAGGGAATCTCCAGCACCGGCGTCGTCTGCACCATGGTGCGCTGGGCGAAGCGCCAGCCGATCCATATGAGGAAGAGGCAGGAGGCCAGCACGATCGCCAGGATGATGACGCGCAGCGTCCGCGCCACGGCCGGGGCCAGCGCATCCTGCAAATTGTCGATGGCGATGTGTCCGCCGATCCGCATGACCGGGCCGATGCCGAGGAAGGTCAGCCAGATCATCAGGTAGCGCGCGACCTCCTCGGCCCAGACGATCGATTCCGAGGTCAGGTAGCGCAGCATGACATTGACGAAGACGATGACCGACATGGCGGCGAGCGCCAGGATCATCGCCCCCCGATTGAGGCCGAGGATCGCGCGGTCGGCGGAAGCGAACATGGGAGCGGCCCGATCGACGGAGGGGCAGGACGGTCAGCGGCCGGCCGGCACGCGAGGCGCGCGCGGCCGGCCGGGCGGTGCCGGGCTACTTGAAGTTGCGGATGCGGTCGATCTTGTCCTGGCCGAACTTCTTGGCGTACTCGGCATAGGCCGGCGTCAGCACGGTCTGGAACTTCGCCGTGTCGACGGCCGACACCACCTGCATGCCCTGGCTCTTCAAGGTCTCGACGCCCTTGGTCTCGACGTCGTCGACGAACTTGCGCATGGCGACGGCGGCTGCCTTGCCGGCGGACTTGAAGGCCGCCTTGTCGGCGTCGTTGAACGTGTCGTAGCGCTGCTTGGAGAAGATCATCAGGGCTGGCGAAAAGACGTGCCGCGTCAGCGTCAGGTGCTTCTGCACCTCGGCCATCTTGGCGCTGACGATGACCGAGATCGGGTTCTCCTGCCCGTCGATGGTGCCCTGCTGCAGGCCCTGGACGACTTCCGGCCAGGCCATCGGCGTCGGGTTGGCGCCCAGCGTGCGGAAGGCCAGCATGTGCACCTGGTTCTCCATGGTGCGCAGCTTCAGGCCCTTCATGTCGTCGGGCGAGGAGACCGGGCGCTTGCCATTGGTCAGGTGGCGGAAGCCCTGCTCGCCCCAGGCCAGCGCGATCAGGCCCTTGGGCGGGAATTTCGTCAGCAGTTCCTCTCCGATCGGCCCGTCCAGCACGGCGCGGGCATGCGCGGTGTCGCGGAAGAGGAACGGAATGTCGGTAATCGCCACTTCCGGCACGAAGTTGCCGACCGGGCCGCTGGAAGTAATGACGAGGTCGAGCGTGCCGAGCTGCACGCTCTCGATCATCTCGCGCTCGCCGCCCAGCGCGCTGGCCGGGAACTGCTCGACCTTGTAGCGACCGCCGGTGGTCCGGGCGAGGTCCTCGGCGAAGGCCGTGGCGCCGGCGCCGTAGTGCGAGGCGAGCGGCAAGGGGTAGCCGACCTTGATGGCGGTCTGTGCCTGGACGCCGGCGGCCGTCGACAAGACCCCGGCCAGTGCGGCCAGTCCGAGATAACGCGAAATCTTCACCAAAACCCTCCCTGGGAACGCTTATGGCCCGCAGTTTAGGGACTGTGGCGGATGTTCGGAAGGGAAAGGTTTTCGCCCGGCAGAAGCCGCGTTCGCGGCATCTTGGGGTCCTTTGGGGGACATGGACGTTACCCGCTACACCGACACCATGCTGGGCGGGGACGGCGCCATCCTCGTCTTCGTGATCTGAAGGAGGGTTACGCCGGCGGGCTGCCGCTGCGGGCGGCAGCACCGCCGTCGACGGCATAGACGACGCCGCTGAGGTAGGACGCGCGGGCGGAGCCCAGGAAGGCCACGAGGTCGGCCACCTCGCGCGGCTCGGCCGGCCGGCCGGTCGGCAGGTGCTTGAAATATTCCTGCCAGCGGTCGGGCGTGCCGTGCTCGGCCTCCGACCGGGTGCGCATGAGCTGGACGATGCGATCGGTCATGACCGCGCCCGGATTGACCGCCAGCACGCGCACCCCATGCTCCATGCTGTAGCTGCCGAGCGCACGCGTGAAGGCCATCAGGCCGGCATTGCCGGTGCTGCCGGCGATGTAGCCATAGTCGAAGCGCTCGCCCGCCAGGCCGATCACGTTGACGATGACGCCCGCGCGGCGGGCCTTCATGCGCTCGTGGAACACGCGGCAGATGTTGATGTAGCCGAATACCTTGAGGTCCCAGGCGGCGCGCCAGCGCGCCTCGTCGACCGTGTCCAGGCTGCCGCCGGGGATGGCGCCCGCATTGTTCACGAGGATGTCGGCATCCCCGCAGGCCGCGGCCAGCGCCTGGGCGGACCCGCGGGCCGACAGGTCCATGGCGTGGGTCTCGACCGTCACCTGGTGGCGGGAGCGCACGGCGTCTGCGGCGGCGGCCAGCGCACTGGCGTTGCGCGCGACCAGATGGATGTTGCAGCCCTCGGCCGCCAACACCTCGGCCACGGCGCGCCCGATGCCCTTGCTGGCGCCGGTGATCACGGCGGTTCGCCCGGTCAGTTCGAGATCCATCCCGCTCTCCATTCCATTATCCGGCGATCCTGCCTATATTTTTAGCAAGGAGACCTTCCGGACACGAATGCCCGACGCCAGCCACGCCGCAGATATGGTCCCCCACGAGGAACGGTCCAGCCTCGAGGAGAGGATCGCCCGCGAGATCGAGGAGGACATCATCTTCGGCCGGCTGGAGCCGGGTGCTCGCCTACGGGAAGAACATCTACACCAAAGATTCGGCGGCTCGCGACATTTCGTGCGCCAGGCCCTGGTGCGCCTGGAGCGCGCCGGCATCGTCGCGCGGGAGCGCAACAAGGGCGCGGCCGTCCGCAGCTTCTCCGCCGAGGAGGTGCTGCAGATCTATGAGGTGCGCGAGATGCTGCAGCGCCAGGCGGCGATGCGCATCCCCCTGCCGGCCAGGCCCGACGACGTCGCGCGGATCGCGGCGATCCACGCCGACTATGAACGTTGCGCGGACGCGGGCGACCTGCGCGGCGTGCACGAGGCCAACGACCGCTTCCACACTGCGCTGTTCGGCCTGTGCGGCAACGAGTACCTGCTGGCGCTGGTGAAGCAGTACATGGACCTGACCTACGCCATTCGCGCCAAGACCCTGGCCGACCCGGCCCAACTCACCGTGTCGCGCGCCCACCACGCCCTGATGATCGAGTACCTGCGGGGCAACGACGCCTGGGCGCTGGCCGAACTCTGCGTCCACCATGTCCGGCCCAGCAAGGATGCCTACCTGCTGCGCATCCAGGGCCGCGACGGCGGGGTCAGCCGATCGCGTAGGCGCGCTCGACGATCCTGAGCGTCTCCAGATTGTCGGCCGGTGCGGTTTCGAACGGGCCGCCATCGGCCAGCCGGTCGAGGAAATGGGCGATGGTGTCGCGATAGGACGCCTTGTAGTTGGCGTCGAGGTCGAGCGGCAGCGTCTCGGTGCCGTCCGGACGGACAAGCTCCAGCCCGGCGCCGGCCAGGCGGATCGTGCCGGCCTCGCCGAAGATCTCCAGCCGGTCGAGCTGCTGCGGCGGGTGGCCATGGGCCATGAAGTCGCCCACCAGCGTCACCGCGGCCCCATCGCCCGAGCGCATCGCCAGGGTCGCCCGGTCCTCGCCGCGGATGCCGTTGCAGGACTTGCCGAGCGTCGCCCCTTCCAGCGCCAGCGGTCCCAGCAGGAAGCGCAGGGCGTCGACATGATGGATCAGCACCTCCATTAGCAGCATCCGCTCCAGCCCCGCCATGAAGGGCTGGCGGACGATGGCGGGCAGGCGGCCATCGGCGTCCGGCAGCAGGCCGCTGGTCAGGATGGTCAGCAGCGCCTGGCGCGGGCGGCCGATGCGGCCCGCCTCGAGCCAGCGCCGCATCTGCCGGTAGTGCGGCCGGAAGCGCCAGTTCTCGTGCACCATCAGCCGGACGCGGCCGTCGATGGCCGCGACCAGCGCCTCGGCCTCGGGCAGGGTGGGGGCCAGCGGCTTCTGGCACAGGATCGGCAGGCCATGGTCGGTCGCCAGGAGGCAGACGGCGGCGTGATGCTCGCGCGGGACGGCGACATCGACGGCATCGAGCCCGCCCGCCGCCAGCATCGCTGCGGCATCGGCATAGGTCGCCTGGATGCCGTACTCGGCCGCGCGGGCCGCCCGTGCCTCGGCCGATGGGTCGGCGATGGCGACGACGCGGACGCGGTCGCCCAGCGCGCGATAGCCGTCCAGATGATGCTGGGTCACCCAGCCGGCGCCGACGAGGCCGATCCGCTGCATGCCGCTCCGCTCCCCCTTGCAATTTGCCGGCGACGATCCGCAGGGGACAATGCAATGTCAACAGCCGCCGCAATCCGCTCGCGAAAATCGTCGAATGCGCGACGGATTGTTGACAGCGGCGTCCGGCCTTCGCAGGCTCCGCCACCCACTGCCTGGAAAGCCGGAACATGAAGAAGAAGGGTCTGCGGTCGCGCCTGACCAGCTATGGCGACGAAGGGTTCGCGCTCTACCTGCGCGGCGCATTCCTGAAGTCGGCCGGCTACGACGACAGCGCGCTCGACCGCCCGATCGTCGGCATCGCCTCCACCGCGTCGGACTTCAACCCGTGCCATGCCACCGTGCCCAAGCTGGTCGAGGCGGTATCGCGCGGCATCCGGGACGCGGGCGCCATTCCCTTCGTGTTCGGCACCATCTCGCTGCACGAATCCTTCATCCACCCGTCGACCATGATCCTGCGCAACCTGATGGCCATGGACACCGAGGAGATGATCGGCCGCCAGCCGGTCGATTCCGTGGTCCTGATCGGCGGCTGCGACAAGACGGTGCCGGCCCAGATCATGGGCGCGATCAGCGCCGACATGCCGGCGGTGATGCTGGTCGTCGGGCCGACCGTCACCGGACGCTTCGAGAAGGAGCGGCTGGGGGCCTGCTCGGACTGCCGGCGCCTGTGGGCGGCCCACCGCGCGGGTGAGATCGACGACCAGCAACTGGCCGATGCCCATGGCCGGCTGGTGTCGAGCCATGGCACCTGCACCATCATGGGCACCGCCAGCACCATGGCGGCGATGGCCGAGACGCTGGGCCTGATGCTGACCGGCGGCACTTCGATCCCGGCCGTCCATTCCGAGCGGCTGCGCCATGCCGAGGCAGCCGGCCGGCGCGCGGCCGAGATGGCCATCGCCGGCGGCCCGCGGCCGAGCGAGGTGGTGACGGCGGCGTCCCTGCGCAATGCGGCGACCGTCCTCCAGGCGCTGGGCGGGTCGACCAACTGCATCATCCATCTGTCGGCAATCGCCGGACGGATGGGCATTCCGCTCGACCTGGAGGAGGTCGACCGGATCGGCCGCGAGACGCCGGTGCTGATCGACGTGAAGCCGGTGGGCAAGAACTACATGGAGGATTTCCATGGTGCCGGCGGCCTGCCGGCGCTGATGAAGCGGCTGGGCGACCGGCTCGACCTGACGGCGCCGACGGTGATGGGCTGCACCCTGGGCGAGGCCCTGGCAAAGGCACCCGACTGGGTCGACGACAAGATCATCCGGCCGCTGGCCGACCCGATCGCACCCGGCGAGGCGCTGTGTATCGTCCGCGGC
This sequence comes from Stella humosa, assembly GCF_006738645.1. GTDB lineage: Bacteria > Pseudomonadota > Alphaproteobacteria > ATCC43930 > Allostellaceae > Allostella > Allostella humosa. The sequence continues at coordinate 2,384,272 of NZ_AP019700.1, forward strand.
ACGCTGGCGCCGGACGGTGCGGTGATCAAGCGGGCGGCGGCGTCGGACGCGCTGATGCGCCATGCCGGGCCGGCCATGGTGTTCGACAGCATCGACGACCTGATGGCGCGCATCGACGACCCCGACCTGCCGGTGACGCGCGACCATGTGCTGGTGCTGCGCAATGCCGGCCCGGTGGGGGCCCCCGGCATGCCCGAGGCGGGCGGCATCCCGATCCCCATGAAGCTGGCCCGCGCCGGGGTGAAGGACATGGTCCGCATCTCCGATGCGCGGATGAGCGGCACGGCTTCGGGCTCGATCGTGCTGCACGTCTCGCCCGAAGCCGCCGTCGGCGGGCCGCTGGCGCTGGTGCGCGACGGCGACATGATCGAGATGGACGTGTCGGCCCGCCGCCTCGACCTGCTGGTGGACGAAGGCGAGATGGAGCGGCGGCGCGCGGCCTGGAAGCCCGGCCCGCGCGCCGGCCGCGGCTACGAGAAACTCTATGTCGACCACGTCCTGCAGGCCGATCGCGGCTGCGACTTCGACTTCCTTCAGGCAGAATCCCTCCAGGCGCCGAAAGCCTGAGCCCCACATCCCGATAGGAGACATAAGCATGATCCACGTCCTGGCCGTCATCACCGCGAAGCCCGGCATGCGCGACAACATCCTGGAGCATTTCCGCGCCAACATGCCGGCCGTCCATGCCGAGAAGGGCTGCATCGAGTATGTCCCGGCAATCGATGCCGAGGGCTTCCCGGCGCTCTACGGCCCCGACACCTTCGTCGTCATCGAGAAGTGGGAGACGGCGGCCGACCTGAAGGCCCATTCGGCGTCCGCGCACATGGCCGCCTATGCCGCCAAGACGCGCGAGATGGTGGCCAACCGGGCGATCCACGTCCTGTCCCCGGCAGCCTGACCGGCAGTCATTCAAGGGGGCCGGCCGTTTGCTCCAGAATGGTGTGAACGGTCGGTCCAACCATCGCAATTCGCAGGGCCGTATTGGACCAGATAGCGTTATAGGCGAACCACCCTCATCGGCATCATAGGCGTGCGTACGGTTCGGGCGAGCGCAGCCCGGGCATCGGCGCCAAGCCGGAGGGGAAGGCCGTGGACAATCATACCGTTGCGATCACCTGGAACTGGGGCGTCCATGAAGTGGTCGCCTTCGACCCCAGCCACCAGATGCTCGATTTCGGGTGGGTCTCGGGCGAGTATTTCTCGGTCACGGAGGTGAACGGCTCGGTCGTCATCTCGCTGCCGGCCAACCAGCACAGCTACACCCTTACGGGCGTCACGCTCGACGAACTGTCGATTTCCAACGTCATGGCCAAGACCACGTCGGCGCTCGACGTGTGGACGGCGGCCCTAGCCGCCGGCAGCCCCGAGGATCCCGGTTCGGGGCACGAGGATCATGTCGTCACCATCGGCTGGAACTACGGCGTCCACGAGACCGTGGCTTTCGACCCCAGCCACCAGATGCTCGATTTCGGCTGGGTGACGGGCGAGTATTTCACGGTCACCGAGGTCGACGGCTCGGTCGTCATCTCGCTGCCGCTCAACAATCATAGCTACACCCTGACCGGCGTGACGCTCGACGAGCTGACCATCGCCAACATCATGGCCAACGACCAGTCGGCGCTCGACGTCTGGACCGCGGCGCTGGCCGGCGGCGACGGCGGCGAGGACCCGGGCCATGGCGGGCACACCGTCACCATCGGCTGGGACTATGGCGTGCATGCCGTCATCCAGTTCGACCCGTCGCACCAGATGCTCGATTTCGGCTGGGTGACGGGCGAGTACTTCACGGTGACCGAGGTCGACGGCTCGGTCGTCATCTCGCTGCCCCTAAACGACCACAGCTACACCCTGAGCGGCGTGATGCTGCACGAGCTGACGCTCGACAACATCATGGCCAACGACCAGTCGGCCCTGGACGTTTGGGCGGCCGTGCTCGACGGCGACGACCCGGGCCATGGCGGGGGCCACATCATCGCCATTACGATGAGCCATGGCGCCAACACGGTCCTGCAGTTCGACCCCAGCCACCAGGTGCTGGACTTCGGCAGCATCACGGCGGCCGACTTCACGATCACCGAGCTGAACGGCTCGGTCGTGATCTCGCTGCCCGCGCACATGCAGACCTATACCCTCTCCGGCGTCACGCTGGACGAGATGACCATGGCCAACATCACCGCCAGCCAGCAGTCGACGCGGGACGAGTGGGCCGAGGCGCTGGACGACGGCGAGGACACGATCGACCCGGAGCTGCCCGAAGGCGGCACGCTGTTCCACGTCACGACGAACGGCGCCGACATCGTCGGCTTCGATCCGGCGACGGACGTGCTCGACCTGGGCCAGGTGTCGGTGCACGTCTTCATTCCGGTGGACACGCCGGACGGGCTCGGTTTCATGAATCCCTGGAACGGCGACATCCAGGTGATCCAGGGCATCAACCTGGGCGAGCTCGGGCCCGGCAACTTCATGCCGGTCTGGAACAACCACCTGCGCGAGGACCTGAGCGGGGCGCTCGCCTGGGAGCGCGGCATCGTCGAGCAGCCCAACACGGTCTATGCCCGCTCGCACGAGCAGAACCAGATCGACCGGGTGGAGTTCGACGCGGTCACCGACAAGGTCGACTTCCGCTACTACGGCACGCGCGAACTGATCTCGATGACCCAGCTCGACGAAGGCGTGATGATCGCCAACGGCGGCACGGGGCAGCGCCTGATCCTGCTCGACACCGAGCTGTCGGAGCTGTCGGGCAAGAACTTCATCTTCCACATGGCCCAGGTCTACGAGGACCATCTCGATACCCAGCTCGGCATCACCTTCGACCCGGCCAACGTTCTGCCCCGGGTCGGCACCCTGGCCGGCACCGGCACGGTCATGGGCGAGAGCGACGGCCAGGACGGCTATCCGGTCAGCGGCACCATCACCGAGATCGGCTGGGGCTGGGGCGTCCATACGGTGCTGGACTTCGATCCGTCCGAGGACCGCCTGGACTTCGGCTTCATCGCCACCAGCCAGTTCACGGTGGTCGACAACGCGGCCGGCATCCTGGTCTCCATGGTCGGTAACAACCGGACCTACCTGCTGAACGGGCTCGATTTCGAGGACCTGAAGATCGACAACATCCTGGCTGCCGACACCGGCACCTTCAACGCCTGGATCGACTTCCTGACCTGATGACTGGCAAAGGGTAGTAGTGGACAAGGCGACCGGCCGGGACGAACACTGCACCTGCCCGCCGCCTGAGTCCGGCGGGCAGGAGGATGCGTGGGCAAGGGCGGACAGTTCACCCGGCTGGGCGAGGCGGGGCGGCGGGGCGTAGCGATAGAAGTGGACGGCCAGCCGGTCGCCGGCATGGAAGGCGATACGGTGCTGACGGTGCTGCTGACCGCCGGCCGGCGCCTGCGCGACAACGAGTTCGAGCGCCGCCCGCGCGCCGGCTTCTGCCTGATGGGCGCCTGCCAGGACTGCTGGCTGTGGCGCCCGGACGGCGGCCGTGTCCGTGCCTGCTCCACGCCCGTTGCCGAGGGCATGGTGCTTCTCACCCGCTCCCCCCTGGAACAATGGACGCGGCCGAACAATGGCTGACCCGCGCATCGTGATCGTCGGCGCGGGGCCGGCCGGCACCCGTGCGGCGGAAGCCTTCGTCCGCCATGGGCTGCGGCCGGTCGTGATCGACGAGGCCCAGCGCAGCGGCGGCCAGATCTATCGCCGCCAGCCACCGGGCTTCAGCCGTCCGGCTAAGGCCGTCTATGGCTTCGAGGCCGGCCGCGCCGAGGGCGTGCATGGCGCGTTCGACGCACTGGCCGGCAGCATCGACCACCGTCCGGAAACCCTGGTCTGGAACATCCAGGCCGGAGCGGTCCACACCGCACCCGCCGGCGGCGGGGCGGTCGGGCGTGTCGAATATGACGCCCTGATCCTGGCGACCGGCGCCTGCGACCGTGTCATTCCCTTTCCCGGCTGGACGACGGCTGGCGTCTACACCCTGGGGGCGGCCCAGATCGCCTTGAAGTACCAGGCCTGCGCCATCGGCGGCCGGGTTGTCTTCATGGGCACGGGGCCGCTGCTCTATCTGGTCGCCTACCAGTACGCCAAGGCCGGCGCCAAGGTGGCGGCCGTGCTCGACACCACCACCTTCGCGACCAAGCTCGGCGCCCTGCGCCGGCTGCTGGCGGTGCCGCAGGCTTTCTTGAAGGGGCTCTATTATCTGGGCTGGCTGCGCCGGCACGGCGTGGCGATCCATGAGGGCGTGACGCCCGTCCGCGCCGAGGGCGAGCAGGCGGTGACGGCCATGGTCTTCCGCACCGCGCGCGGGCAGGAGCGGCGGATCGAGTGCGATGCCGTCGGCTTCGGCTATGGCCTGCAATCCGAGACGCAACTGGCCGACCTGGTCGGTTGCTCCTTCGTCTACGAGCCGCATTCGCGCCAGTGGCTGCCCGAAGCCGATGCCGACGGTCGCAGCAGCGTGGCGGGGGTCTACCTGGCCGGCGACGGCCGCCGGGTGCGGGGTGCGGACTTCGCCGAGATGGCGGGCGAGCTGGCAGCCCTGGCCGTGCTGCACGACGTCGGCCGGCCGGCGGCGGGCGACCGCCTGGCCGAGTTGCGCCGCGGGCTCGACCGGGGCCTGCGCTGGGGCGGGGCCTTGCAGGCGGTCTTCCCCGTGCCGCACCGCTTCCTGGGCGACCTGCCGGCGGAGACGGTGCTGTGCCGCTGCGAGGGGGTGACTGTGGGTGACGCCCGCCGCGCCGTCGACGACCTCGACGCGCGCGAGATCAACCGGGCCAAGGCTTTGTCGCGCATCGGCATGGGCCGCTGCCAGGGGCGCTATTGCGGGCTGTCGGCCGCCACCATCCTGGCCGAGACCGCCGGTGCCGACCCTTCGACCGCCATGCGCCTGCGCGGCCAGGCCCCGGTCAAGCCGATCCCGCTCACCCAGCAGGAGGTGCCGTCATGAGCGGGGGCACGCATGCCGGTCGGTACGATGTCATCATCGTCGGCGGCGGTATCATGGGCGCGGCCACGGCATTTCACCTGCGCACGCTCTACGGCAAGTCGGTCGTCCTGCTCGAACGAGGCATGGTCGGGGCGGGGGCGAGCGGGGTCAATTTCGGCAATGTCCGCCGCCAGGGCCGGTTCCTGCCGCAGATGCCGCTGTCGCACCGCGCGCGCGAGATCTGGGGCCGGCTGCCGGAGCTGCTGGGCGAGGACTGCGAGTTCCTGGCGACCGGCGGGCTGCGCGTCGCCTATTCCCAGGCCGACATGGCGGTGCTCGAGAAGCATGTGAACGAGGCCCGCGACTGGGACCTGCATCTCGACCTGCTGGGGCAGAACGCCATTCGCAGCCGCTGGCCCTGGCTGGGGCCGGACGTGGTCGGCGCGCTGATGTCGCCGGACGACGGCCACGCCAACCCGCGCCTGGTGGCGCCGGCCTTCGGGCGCGCGGCCAAGCGGGCCGGCGTCGTCGTCCATGAGCAGTGCGAGGTGGCCGACATCGCCCGCGAGGCGACCGGCTTCCGCGTCACCGCCAAGACCGGGCTGGAGGTGCGGGGCGAGGTGCTGCTGAACAGTGCCGGCTACTGGGGCGGGCGGATCGCAGCCGACTTCGGCGAGCCGGTGCCGATCGTGCCGCGCGGGCCGCAGATGGCGGTGACCGAGCCCTTGCCCTATTTCATGGAACCGGTGCTGGGCGGCGTCTCGTCCAACATCTACCTGCGCCAGGTGAAGCGCGGCAACGTCGTCTTCGGCGGCGGCTTGCGTGGGCCCGTGGAGACGGACCCGCCGCGCGGCCGGCCGGTGCCGGAGCTGTCGATCGCCCAGTGGGGCCGGGTCGTCCGCTTCGTGCCGGCGCTGGCGGGCGTCCAGGTGATCCGTAGCTGGACCGGCGTCGAGGGCTACATGGACGACGACATCCCGGTGATGGGCGAAAGCGGCACGACGCCCGGCCTGTTCCATGCCTTCGGCTTCTGCGGCCACGGCTTCCAGCTCGGGCCCGGGGTAGGGGCGGTGATGGCGGAACTGATCGCCACCGGCCGCACCGTCACGCCCATCGACCCCTTTCACATCCGCCGCTTCGAGAGCCTGAAGCCGGCCTGATCGCCTCAGCCCAGGCGGCGGGCGTTGGCGGCGGCCGTGCGCAGCACCGGCGCGGTCATGGCGCCCGCCATGCTGGCGGCGGCTGCACCCAGGCCCAGATAGAAGGAATAGGCACGCTGCATCGCGTCGGCGGCGTACTGCATCTGCGCCTGGATGGCGCCGGCCGGCGAGCGGGCGGCGGCGACCTTCATGCCGGAGTCCCAGGCGGCCGCCATCTCGGCCGCGGCGAAACGCGCGATGCCGGCCGCCAGCGCGGGTGACTGGCGCATGGCAGCGCTGGCCGCCTCGATCGCGGCCGTGCCCTTCTCGGTGCTCATGCGCATGAACTCTGCCGAATCGCCGGAGCCCGGGTTGTAGATCGCGGCGTGGCCCATCGCCATGCGTCGGCCGATCACCGTCGCCGATGCCGTTGCCAGCCGCGTCGCCTGCAAGGCGTTGGCCTGCGAGCGGGCCATCGTCCGGCCGATCGTCCGCGCATCCGTCTCGATCTTCCGCTTCGCCATGTCCCGACTCCTTCAATGTTGCACTGCAACATAAACGAGCCGACGGCGAAAACGGACCGGTCGTGCGAAGATTTATTTTTTCGCGCGAATCTCGGCCAGATTGCGGCCCGAGAGGACAAGGTCGTCCCGCGTGGCGTGGATGACGACGCGGTCGAGTTCCAGTTCCGCCACGACCCGGTCTTGCCAGCGGTCCAGCAGGTCGGCGAGCGCGGCCGTCTCGTGCGCGTCCAGCGGATCCGTCAGGTGATAGAGGCCGACGCCATAGAAGCCGCTCCGCCGGGCGCCGACCGCGTCCTGTAGCCGGGCGAAGGCATCGTCGCCGCCGACCTGCCGGGGATATGCGGGCAGATAGATGCGACCGAAATTGCGATTGCCGACCAGGGGCCCGCCCAGGCGGAAGCGCAGCGGACCGAGCGCGGCCATCGCCGCCGTCAGAGCCGCGGCATGGACCGGGACGGCAGCGGCCGCCAGCCCGCTCGCCAGCGTCGCGTGCAGCACATGGCGGCGGCGACGCCCGAGATTCCAGGCGATCTTGGCCGCGAAGGGGCCGGCCGCCATTTCCCGTTCCAGGGCCTGGAAGGCCGGGCTGGCGGCAAGCGCCGGCCAGTCGACGGGAACCACCAGCGCCTGGCGCCATTCCGGATAGGTGCCGTCCTGGTAGTCCTGGCCTGGGGCGGACGCGATGGCGAGCGGATGGCCCGGCGCCACCAGTGGCAGGTGCGCCAGGCGATAGCCCTGGTCGAACTCCAGCCGCTCGCCCGGCTGGAAGCGGCGGCGGGAGGCCGGGTAGGCCAGGCGCTCTTCACCGACGAAGGCGTCATCGGGCAGGGGATCGTTCATTCCGGGCCGCTACGGGTTAGGGTGGCCCGATCACCTATCAGAATTCGAACCGCGCGTGGCAGGCGATGAGCAAGGCATTCACCAAGGAAAGCGACGGCGACGAAGCGGGCGACGACCTGCCCGAGCGGCCGGTGTCCGAGCATCCAAACTTCGTCACCGCTCGGGGCCTGGCCGCCATCGACGGACAGGTGGATCGGCTGCGCGCCGAACTGTCGGCGATAGCGGCGGGGGCCGACCAGATGCTGTCGGCGCGGCTGGCCCGCGACCTGCGCTACTGGACGGCCCGGCGTGCCAGCGCGCAACTGGTCGACGCGCCGGCCGACACGGGCCTGGTGCAGTTCGGCTCGACGGTGACGGTGGCGCGCCAGGACGGGCGGCGGCAGGTCTTCCGCATCGTCGGCGAGGACGAAGCGGACCCCACGCAGGGCAGCGTCTCGTGGGTATCGCCGATGGGTGCTGCATTGCTGCGGCGGGAAGAGGGGGACGTGGTCCAGGTCGCCGGCGCGGATGTCGAGATCGTCGCCGTCGAATAGCCTCCGCGGCGGGCCGTGGCCGGCCGCGGAGGCGTCACGATCAGAGGAACTGGAAGTCCACCGGGCGGAGATCGCCCGGCGCGATGTCGGCGATGATCAGGCTGTTGCCCGCGCCGAGGTCGATCCGGGTTCCCGAGACGGCCGGTGATTCGAACGCGACCATCCGCCCGTCGAGGTCCGTGAAGTCGTCGATTGTCGTGCCGTTGATATTGATCTGGATGCGAATGAAGTCGTCCGGCAAGGCGAAATCGAGGATGACGTCGATGCCGTCTCCGGAGAATATGGAGAAGGTGTCGTCGCCATCTCCACCGGTAATGGTGTCGGCGTCCGCCCCGCCGACCAGCAGGTCGTTGCCGGCCCCGCCGTCGATGAGGTCGTTGCCGTTGCCGCCGACGACGGTCTCGTTGCCGGTGCCGCCTTCGATCAGGTCGTTGCCGAGACCGCCGGTGATGCCGTCATTGCCGTTGCCGCCGATTATGGAATCGTCGCCGGCATCGCCCATCAGGAAGTCGTCGCCGAGATCGCCGTAGATCAGGTCGTTGCCCGCCTCGCCATAGACGAGGTCGGCGCCCTGGCCGCCGAACGCGGTGTCGTTGCCCGAGCCGGCGAAGACGAAGTCGTCGCCGATGTTGCCATTGACGTGCCAGTCGTCGTCGCCTTCGCCGAAGACCGTGTCGTCGCCCTGGCCACCCCGCGCGAAGTCGCGGCCGGCGCCGCCATAGACGATGTCGATGCCGGTGTTGCCGTTGATCTCGTCGTCGCCATCCTCGCCGGAAACCAGGTCGTTGCCGTCGCCGCCGAGGATGACATCATTGCCGGCGCCGCCATTGATCTCGTCGTCGCCGGTATCGATGTTGCTGAGGTTGGACCCACCGAGCAGGGAGTCGTTGCCCAGCCCGCCGCGTAGCGTGTCGTTGCCGCCGACGCCCATCAGGAAGTCCGCGCCGTCGCCGCCATCTGCGGAATCCGCACCGGAACCCAGGTCGAAGAAGTCGTCGCCTGCCAGGCCGGATGCCGTATCGTCGCCATCCAGCGCGAAGTAGGTGTCATCGCCCGTGGTGCCGATGAAGGTGTCGTTGCCGTTCGAGCCATTCGCCATCGTGCTGCCCTCCGTCCCCGCTGGCCGGGTCCGGCACGACCGGGCGACGCCCGCGATGGGTGCCCAGGTGCCAGCTCCCGATTCTCTGTTGTTGTCCAGCCTGCCATCCACGACTGTATGGAGGGGATGCGGCAAGCGCGATGGTTTTCACTGCTGAATTTAGATCGCGTATTCGGTTCGCGCAGGAAGGCGCGCGCCAGACCGTGCAAAGCTCCGGGATGAACGGGAGGAGAAGCTCGATGCGACGTATCCGATCGGCCGGCATGATCATGGCAGTTCTGACCGCAGTCGCCGCCGGCACATCGGCGGCGGCCGATGACATTCGCTCGAATCTGGCCGACGGATACGCCGGCGCGGTCCGTTTTCGGTCGAGCACGCCGGCGGGGCCATCCGACCTGATGGCCGGCCGCGGCCCCGAGACGGCGATAGCGGGCGAGCTGCGCCTGCCGCCCGCAGCCGGCCGTCCCGTGCCGCTGATGATCATCAGCCACGGCAGCGGCGGCATCCTGCCGGGACGCGAAGGGGCGTGGGCCGACCGCTTGCTGGCCCAGGGCGTTGCCACCTTCGTCCTCGACAGCTTCACCCCGCGCGGCATCCGCTCGACCGGCGACGACCAGAGCCAGCTATCGACCGCGGCCAGCGTCGCTGATGCCTTCGCTGCCCTGCGCATCGCTGCCACCCATCCCGCCATCGATCCGGCGCGGATCGGTGTCATGGGTTTCTCCAAGGGTGGCCAGGTGGCGCTCTACACCGCGCTCGAGCCGTTCCGGAAGGGCGCCAATGGCGGGCGGGAGCGCTTTGCCCTGCATGTGGCGCTCTATGCGTCCTGTTCGCTGCCCTACCACTCGACCGCGACGACCAAGGCGCCCATCGTCATGCTGCTGGGTGGTGCGGATGACTACACGCCGGCCGCCCATTGCGCGCGTTATGCTGAATGGTTCCGCCAGCGCGGCAGCGCGGTGCAGGTGCGGGTGTTCGATGGTGCCCATCACGGCTTCGACGCGCCGGGTGCCGTGCGACGCCTGAACAACGCCCAGACCGCGCGGGAATGCGGCCTCGACATCGAGCTGGAGCCCACGCCCACCGGCCGGCGTTGGAGCGACGGCGGCACCGTCGCCAATACCGCCATGGGCGAGTATCTGCGCGGCTGCATGCGGCGCGGGGCCAGCTTCGGCGGGGATGCCGCGGCACTGGCGGGTGCCATCGACGAGGTCCGCGCCGCCGTGGCGCAGCATCTTCGCCCATAGGCGCAATCCCGGGCGCCGGGGGCGGAACCGGAAGCGGGATGCTCGCGTTCCAGTGGCGCCGGCGGGACGCGCCGCCACGCCATCCATCTGCCCCGGGGGAACGCTTGAAGATCATCGAACCAGGTCGCAACTGCTGGCGGGTGGCGGACACCCATCGGGCGTCGGTGCTGGTGGATGGTGCTGCCTATTTCACCCAGCTTGACGCCGCCCTGCGCGGCGCGCAGCGGACCATCACCATCCTGGGCTGGGATTTCGACGGCCGCATCCGCCTGCGGCCCGACATCCCGGACTCGCCGATGCTGGGCGACCTGCTGCGCCACCTGGTCGAGACCCGGCCGGAACTGACCGTGCGCATCCTGATCTGGAGCGTGGCCGTGCTGCACGCGCCGGGCGCGCCGCTGCCCTTGATCCTGGGGGCGGAGTGGCAGGACCATCCGCGCATCGACCTGCGCCTGGACGGGCGCCACCCGATCTATGCCGCCCACCACCAGAAGATCGTCACCATCGACGACGCCGTCGCCTTCGTCGGCGGCATCGACCTGACGGTCGGTCGCTGGGACACGCCGGAGCACCGGATCGACGACCCGCTGCGCCGCACGCCGGAGGGCAAGCCGCACGATTCCGTGCATGACGTGCAGATGCTGGTGGACGGCGAGGCCGCGCGCGCGATCGCCGCCCTGGCCCGCCACCGCTGGAAGGTGGCCACGGGCGAGATTCTGCCGGTGGAGCCGATCGCGGGCGATCCCTGGCCGGAGGGGCTGGCGGCTGAATTCCAGGAGACGCCGATCGGCATTGCGCGCACCGCGCCCGCCTGGGGCGAGCAGCGCGGCATCGAGGAATGTGCCGAGCTGACCTTCCGCGCGATCGCCGAGGCCAAGCGCTCGATCTACATCGAGGCCCAGTACCTGACGGCACCGTCCATCGGCAAGCGGCTGGCCGCGGTCCTGAGCGAACCCGACGGGCCGGAGGTGGTGGTCATTGCGACCTGCTTCTCCAAGGGCTTCCTGGAGCAATGGGTGATGGGCCGCAACCGCGACCGGCTGGTCCGCCGCCTGAAGCGGGCCGACCGCTACGGCCGGCTGAAGGTCTTCTGCCCGATGGTGCCGGATGGCGAGAAGCAGAAGCACCTGCTGGTCCACGCCAAGCTGATGATCGTCGACGACACCTTCCTGCGCGTCGGCTCCTCCAACATGAACAACCGCTCCATCGGCCTGGACACCGAATGCGATCTTGGCATCGAGGCGACGGATGACAGCACGCGGGCAACCATCCGCGACCTGCGCCACCGCCTGCTGGGCGAGCATCTGGGCGTTGCAGCGACGGACGTGGCCGCCGCAGAGGGGCCCGAAGGATCGCCGTTGAACGCCATCGCCGAGCTGAACGGCAAGGGGCGCGGCCTCTGCCCGATGGACGAGATGCCGCTGCAGGGGCCGATGCTGCCGATGTTCGCGACGCCGGTGCTGGATCCCAAGCGGCCGTTCGAGCCGCTGTGGTTCCTGCGCAAGAAGCGCGAAGGCAAGGTGCGGCGGACCGACAGCAGCACGCCGGTCCGCACCCGGCGGCGGGCGTCAGCGGCCCGGCCGCACCCGGCGGGCTAGCTCGGCCACCGCCAGCACGAGCAGCCCGATCAGGAACGGCACGAGGAAGTAGGTCAGCCGGAACAGCACCAGCCCCCCCACGACATTGGCGCCTGGCACCAGCGCCAGCACCACGCTCTCGATCACGCCCAATCCGCCCGGCACGTGCGATACCAATGCCGTCACGTTGGCCACGACATAGACCCCCAGGAGCTGGAGGTAGGCGATGTCGGTGGTGGCGGCCAGCGCCTGGTGCAGGCAGCCCGCCACGCAGGCGAGGTTGACCGGGCCGATCGCCACCTGGGCCAGCCCCAGTTTCAGGGGTGGCAGGGCCACATGCCATTGACGGAGGCGGAGTTCGCCGCGGACGAACGCGCAGAGCGCCAGATAGGCGAGCGGCGCCAGCAGGGCACATGCGCCCACGGCCCGCACCCAGCCGGCGCCGATCCCCAGGCGCTCCACGGCCAGCTCGGGGGCGGCCACCAGCGCGATGCCGCCCAGCGTCGCCAAGCCGAGGCCGACCGTGATGGCGCAGAACAGGATGACCTTGGCGACGTCGCCCGCCTTCAGGCCCCAGCCGGAATAGAAGCGATAGCGGATGGCCCCGCTGCTCAGCACGGCCAGACCGACCGTGTGGCCGATGGAGAGGGCAGAGAAAGACGCCAGCGCCGTCCTGCGGTAGGCCAGGCGATGGCCGGCGCTGCGCACCGCCAGGAAGTCGAACAGCGTCAGGCAGAAATAACTGGCGGCGGCGAAGGCGGCAGCACCGGCCAGCCGGGCGATCGGGATCTCGGCCACCGACCGGCTGATCTCGTCCCAGCCATATTCGTTGTAGATCCGTCGCAGCAGGTACGCCGCCAACAATAGGGCCGCCCCGGTCATGGCCCAGGGGAGAATTCGCCGCCAGTTGCCGGAGGCGCCCGGGCGCCCGGCCGCCTCCGCCGTCATGGCCCCGGCGCGAAGGTGAAGTCCATGACCAGCGGCAGGTGATCGGAGGCCACCCGGGCGAGTGGGGTGCGGATCACCTCGGTCTTCAGCACCTTGATCGACTGGCTGACGAAGACATGGTCGATCCGGATCACCGGCAGGCGGGCGGGGAAGGTCGGGCGCGGGATGCCGGCGGCGCGCTGGGCGTCCGTGAAGCGCTCGGCCATCCGGCGGTAGGCGCGCGAGCGCGGCACGGCGTTGAAGTCGCCGATCAGGATGGTGGGGTCCTTGCACGCGGGATTGCCGGTCCAGTCCGGACCCAGCAGTGCGGACACCTGGAGCTTCCGCTCATAGGCGAGCAGGCCGATATGGGCGTTCACGACCTGCAACTCGCGCCCGTCGATCTCGACCGCCGCCCACAGTGCGCCGCGTGCCTCCATCCCGGGATAGTGCTGCAAGCCCGGCAGGTTGGCCGCATGGACGATGCGCGATGGGTGGGCGGTCAGGATGGCGTCGCCGTAGCGCTCTTCCAGCACGTGGAACGCCGGATGGAAATGCATCTGCATGCCCAGTTCGCGGGCGATCTCGTTCGCTTGGTCGACATGATCCGAGCGACGGCGGCCGACATCGACTTCCTGCAGGGTGACGATGTCGGGCTTTGCCGACGCGATCACCTCAGCGATGCGCGCGGGCGACAGGCGTCCGTCGCCGCCGCGGCAGCGATGGACGTTGTAGGTCAGGATGCGATGCAAGCCGGCTCTTCCGTCGGGTGGCTGCGGGGAAACTGTTCGGCACTGAACGCACGAATCGCGCCTTTGGTGCCACCCGAATTCGGTGATTCGATCACCGGTCGGCGTTGACGGCGGCCGGCAGCGATTACTAGGTTCCCCGCGTCCCATGCGGCAGGTCCGCGGCGCGAAGAGGAAGACACATGATAGCAAGGATTGCCGGCCTGCTCGCCCTCGCCATCGCCGCCGGCTGTCCCGCCGGAGCGATGGCCTATGATATCGCCTTCACCCTGGACAGCACTCTGGCCGCCGGACGGAATGTCGAACTCTCGGTCGTCGATCCGCCCCAGTCGGTGGAGGTCGCGCCCGGGTCCCAGGTGCTCAACGTGCCGTTTCCCGTTTCCGGCGCGATGCCGGTATTCCGCTTCTACGAGGTGCGCGTGACGGCCAAGGGCGAAAGCACCATGGAGTATTGCGCCTTTTCCGCCCGGTCGGACTACCTCGGAGCGAATTCAGGCTGGGGCTGTGCGATAACCTCGATCCGCCAGACGAACGCCGCCACCTGCACCGGCGCGCTGGCATCGGGCTGGAATCGCTCGAAGCCCTGCGCCTTTCAGTTGAGGATCCAGCCGTAGCGGCCAGCCGCGACGGATTGACTCGTACGTCGCGACGACAAATCATCCTGCCCGGAGAACGAGACGAACGGGGCGCGCCCCTCTAGCGGGGGCGGCACCCGTCGCGCAATCGGGAGGAGGGGGCCCTGACCAGTCCCTGCCGGATTTACGCCCACGGAACCGCCATGTCCGCGGCGGCCTTGGCGCGCCTGCCTGTTCCTCCCGCCGACCATGACGGACGGGAGGATCCGAGATGAGCCAGCCGGAACGCATTCTCTTTCGCAACATCCGCGTCATCGACGGCAGTGGCACCGCGCCCTTCATGGGCGAGGTGCTGGTTGCCGGCCGCCGAATCGAGGCGGTGGGCCGCCAGGCGGGCGCGCTCGACGCCCAGGGCGCCACGGTGGTCGAAGGCGGCGGCGCCACGCTGATGCCGGGGCTGGTGGAAGCCCACGCCCATGCGAGCTTTGCCAACACGTCCACGCTGGAGGCCCTGGGCGACATCCCGCCCGAGGAACACACGCTGCTGACCATGAAGCATGTCCGGCTGCTGCTGGACCATGGCTTCACCAGCATCAGCAGTGCCGCCTCGGCCAAGCCGCGCCTCGATGTCGTGATCCGCAACGCCATCGAGGCGGGCGACATCCCGGGACCCCGGATGCTGGCGGCCTCGCCCGAGATCACGCCGACCAGCGGCCTGGGCGACGTGCGCCTGCACCACATGCACCGCGACACCTTCGCGGTCGTGGCCGATGGTGCGGACGAGTTCCGCCGCGTCGCCCGGCATTTTGTCCGCGAGGGCGTCGACACACTCAAGATCAACCCGTCCGGCGACGAGTTCGTGCCCCATGCCCGCGCTCGCCACACGGTGATGAACGACGACGAGGTGGCCGCCGTGTGCGAGGTGGCCCGATCGCGCGACAAGCGGGTGGCCGCCCACGCCCGCAGCGCGGAATCGGTGAAGATGGCGCTGCGCCACGGCGTCCAGATCATCTTCCACGCCACGCTGTCCGACGAGGAGGCGCTGGACCAGCTTGAGGCCGCGCGCGACCGGGTCTTCGTCGTGCCCACGGTCGGCGTCACCTACGCCACGTTCAAGGAGGCGGGGGACTTTGGCATCCACCTGCCGGGGGACGTGTTGGACGCGCTCGAGGTCGAGCTGGAAGCCGCCTGCGCCAACATGAAGGCGCTCCACCGCCGCGGCGTGCGCATCCTGCCGGGCGGCGACTACGGCTTCCTCTGGAACCCGATCGGCCGCAACGCCCGCGACCTGGAGCATTTCGTGAAGCTGTTCGGCTTCTCGCCGCTGGAGGCGATCACGGCGGCCACCCGGCTGGGCGGGGAACTGATGATGCAAGGCGACGAGCTGGGCCAGGTAAAGCCCGGCTTCCTGGCCGATCTGCTGCTGGTGGACGGGGACCCCAGTCGCGACGTGGCGATCCTCCAGGACCGCGACCGCCTGCTGGCAATCATGCAGGAAGGCCGCTTCCACAAGGCCCCGGCGGCCGGGCGCCGCGTCGCGCAACCCATGGCAGCAGAGTAGGACCGGCAGAGCGGAGGGGCGGCCGCCGGCCGCTCCTTGACTCCGTTCCAAACGAACGGCAATAATTTCAAGAGTCGGGAAGGTTTTCCGCAATACGAAAAACGACGACGAGAAGGAAAAATCCTCCGTCGAATGCCTCGGGGAGAAACGTCATGAAGCGAAGCGCTTTGTTGTCGCTTGCGTCCGCTGCTGCGGTGGCGGTTCCGCTAGTGGCGCCGATGGCCCAGCCGATCAAGGTCGGCTACCCCATGATCCTGTCCGGACCTGGCGCCCTGTTCGGCGAGCCCTCGCTGAAGGGCGCGCAGATGTATGTCGACGAGGTGAACGCCAAGGGCGGCGTGCTCGGCCGCAAGATCGAGCTGATCGGGCGCGACACCAAGGGCAATGCCGACGAGGCGGTGCGCGTCGTGCGCGACATGATCCTGCGCGACGACGTGCAGTTCGTGGTCGGCACGCTGACCTCCGCCGAGGGGCCGGCCGTCTCGCCGATCGCCAAGGAGAACAAGGTCGTCTTCATCGCCCCCATCACCAAGACCGACCAGTTGACCGCGCCCGAGAACCTGCACCCCTACGTCTTCCGCAGCGCCTCGACGACCACGATCGAGGGCCGCAGCGCGGCCGAGATCGTCGCCAAGTGGAACGTGAAGCGCGTCGCCACGATGAGCCCCGACTATGCCTATGGCCAGGACGCGACCAAGGCCTTCGTCGAGCACCTGAAGAAGATCAAGCCCGATACCGAGATCGTCGACCAGCAATGGCCCAAGCTCGGCGAGGCCGACTATACGCCCTTCATCAACGCCCAGATGGGCAAGAAGCCGGACGCGGTCTTCTCGTCGCTGTGGGGCGGCCACTTCGTCACCTTTGCCAAGCAGGCGGTGCCGCTCGGCTATTTCAAGTCGCTCGACATGAAGTTCATCGGTGCCGGCGAGGCGGGCTCGATCGAGAGCGCGCGGGCGATGGGGCCGGACTATCCCATCGGCATCTGGAGCAACAGCTACGACGTGTTCGACTGGCCGGCCGGCCCGCCCGCGCACAAGGAATACATCACGCGGCTGAAGGCCTACACCAAGGCCGAGTATCCGTCTTCCTGGCCGATCACCGGCTACATCTCGATGCAGTTCCTGGTCGAGGGCATCAAGAAAGCCAACAGCCTCGATTCCGACAAGGTGGCCAAGGCGCTGCTCGACCTCTCCATCGACACGCCGATCGGCAAGCAGACCCTGCGCGCCAAGGACCACCAAGCCAACCGCGGGCAGTTCTGGGGCAAGATGAAGATGGACCCCAAGTACCCCTTCGCGGTCATGGACGAGCTTACCTACATCGACCCGGCGCCGTTCATGGATTGAAGGCAGTGACCTTCGTCGGCAGCGACGAGCGGCCCGTCCTGTTGCCGGGCGCGCTCGTCGGGGATGCCGCGGACGGCACGGTGAAGAGCGTCGCCAAGGTGCTCGACCTGCTCGAGCATCTGGGCGCCGCCGGCCAGCCCGTCGGCATCTCCGACCTGGCGCGGGCGGCCGGCCTGCACGTGTCGACCGCCCACCGGTTGCTGCGAACGCTCGTCCGCCGCGGCTATGTCGAGCAGCGCAGCGATACCCGCCGCTATGCGCTGGGGCCGCGCGTGCATGCGCTGGGAGGCGCCTATCTTGGTGGCAGCGACCTCGTCGGCGCCGCCTATCCGGTGATCGAGGAACTGCGCGACCGGCTGGGCGAGACGATCCACGTCGCCGTGTGGGACGACGGCCAGGTGCTGGAGGTCTGCCATGCCGAGACGACCCAGCCGGTCGGCGTCTCGCTGCGGCTCGGCCGGCGCGACCCGGCGCATGCGACCGCCATCGGCAAGGTGCTGATGGCCGCCCGCGGCCGGGCCGAGGTCGACCGGCTGCTGGCCGGGCCGCTGGTGGCGGTCACGGGCCACACCGTCACCGCGACGGCGAAGCTGCGCTGCGAGATCGAGCGCGTGCGCGCGCAGGACTATGCGGTCGACGACGAAGAACTGGCCGACGGCCTGTGCTGCGTCGGGGTCCCCGTCCGCGACCGGCATGGGCGGGTGGTGGCCGGCCTCAGCGTCGCCATGCCCAAGGCGCGCTTCGATGCGGCGCGCATTCCGGAATGGGTCGCCATGCTGCGGGCCGCGGCCGACGGCCTGGCCGGCCGGCTGGCCGGCTGAGCGGAGGCGCCGCACCATGCCGGAACCGAGTTTCCTTTTCGGCCAGTTCGTCGGCGGCCTCACGGCCTCGATGTTCCTCTTCGTGACCGCGGTCGGCCTGTCGCTGATCTTCGGCGTGCTGCGGGTGCTGAACTTCGCCCATGGCTCGCTCTACATGCTGGGCGCCTATCTCGCCTGGCAGATCATGGGGTGGCTCGGGCCGGGCCCGGAGCATTTCTGGTTCGCCGTCCTGGGCTCCGCCCTGATCGTGGCCGTGATCGGCGCGGCGATCGAGCGGCTGATGTTCCGCCACCTCTACGACCGGCCGGAGCTCTACCAGCTCCTCTTCACCTATGCCCTGGTGCTGGTCCTGGCCGACATCGTGAAGATCATCTGGGGCACCCAGCAGCTCTCGATCTCCCGGCCGGTCAGCCTGTCCGGCGGCACCACGATTTTCGGCACGCTGGTGCCGCACTACAACCTCTTCATCATCGCGCTGGGCCCGCTGCTGGCGCTCGGCCTGTGGCTGCTGCTGCATCGCTCGCGGGCCGGCCGGGTGATCCGGGCAGCCGTGCTCGACCGCGAGATGCTGGGGGCGCTCGGCGCCAATGTCGGCTGGCTCTATACGGGGATGTTCGCGCTGGGCGCCTTCCTGGCCGGCCTCGGCGGGGCGCTGGTGACGCCCGTCAAGACGATCGTCCCCGGCATGGATGTCGAGGTGATCGTCGAGGTCTTCATCATCGTGGTGATCGGCGGGCTGGGCTCGCTGTGGGGCACCTTCCTGGGCGCGGTCGTCTTCGGCCAGGTCCTGGCCTTCGGCATCCTGCTGATGCCGCGCTTCTCGATCTTCTCGGTCTTCGCGCTGATGGCGGTCATCCTGATCGTCCGGCCCTGGGGCCTGCTCGGAAGGCAGCCGACGCGATGAAGCGCATCCCCTGGACGCTCATCCTGTTCGTGGCGGCCTTTGCCATCCCCTGGGCCGGGTCGCGCTTCTACACCTTCATCGCCACCGACGTGGCGATCCTGGCGCTCTTCGCCCTCAGCCTCAACCTGCTGCTGGGCTATACCGGCCTCGTCTCGTTCGGGCACGCCGCCTATTTCGGCATCGGCGCCTACACCTGCGCCATCTCCATGAAGACGCTGGGCCTGCCGTTCTGGCTGGGCTTCCCGGCGGCCGGCGTGATGGGCGGGCTGTTCGCGCTCGTCTTCGGCTTCTTCTGCGTGCGGCTCACCAAGATCTACTTCGCCATGCTGACGCTGGCCTTCGCCCAGATCGTCTGGGCCGTCTGCTTCAAGTGGAACGGCGTCACCGGCGGCGAGCAGGGCATGCCGAACGTGCCCTATCCCGACCTCGACTGGATCGGCGCCATCCCCGGCCTGGGCGGCTTCCGCGTCGGCGACCGCTTCTATTTCCTGACCCTGGTGCTGGTGACGCTGGCGATCCTGGCGCTGCGCCGCATCGTGCGCTCGCCCTTCGGCCGCATCCTGACGGTGATCCGCGAGAACCCCGAGCGGGCCGAGTTCATCGGCATCGACGTTCGCCGCTACCAGCTTGCCGCCTTCGCCGTGGCGGGCGCGTTCGCCGGGCTGGCGGGGGCGCTGTTCGGCATCTTCAACCGCGGCGTCTTCCCCGACTTCGCCTATTGGACCAAGTCGGCCGAGGTGCTGATCATGACGATCCTGGGCGGCATGGGGCATTTCTGGGGGCCGGCGGTGGGCGCCGCCGCGCTCACCATCCTCAATCTCCAGATCACCGCCTACACCCAGTACTGGCCGCTCATCCTGGGCTCGATCCTGATCGTGCTGCTGTTCGCCTTCCCGGGCGGGCTGGTCGGCACCAGCATCGATCTTTTCCGGCGGATCCGGAGGGGGCGCGATGCTGGACGTCCGTGACCTGAAGAAGTCCTTCGCCGGCTTCCTGGCGGTGTCGGACGTGTCCTTCTCGCTGCTGCCGCGCTCGATCATGGCGATCATCGGGCCGAACGGGGCCGGCAAGTCGACGCTGTTCAACCTCATCACCGGCCACATCCAGCCGACCTCGGGACGGGTGTTCCACAAGGGGACCGACATCACGGCGGCCGCCCCGCACCGCATCTGCCGCCGCGGCATCGGCCGGTCCTTCCAGCACACCAACATCTTTCCCGGCCTGACCGTGTTCGAGTGCATCCAGGCCGCCTTCATCGCCCATCACCGCCGTGGCAGCGATTTCTGGGGCCGGGCCGAGCGACTCTACCGGCCCGAGACGGAGGCGTTGCTGGAGCGGCTGGGGCTGGCGGACAAGGCCGACCTGCTGGCCGGTGCCCTGTCGCACGGCAACCAGAAGCAGATCGAGCTTGGCATCGCGCTCGCCAGCGACCCCGACATCCTGCTGCTGGACGAGCCGACCGCCGGCATGTCGGCGACCGAGACGCGCGAGACGATCGACCTGCTGCGCAGCATCGCCGAGGAGCGCGGGCTGACCCTGCTCTTCACCGAGCACGACATGGAAGTGGTTTTTTCCATCGCCGAGCGCATCGGCGTACTGCACCAGGGCCGGCTGATCGCCCAGGGCAAGCCGGACGAGATCCGCGCCGATGCCGAGGTACGCCGTGTCTATCTGGGGGGCCATTGATGGCGGCCCTGCTGGAAGTCCGGGACCTGCACACGGCCTATGGCCTGTCGCGCGTGCTGTTCGGCGTGTCGCTGGAGATCGCGGCCGGCGAGTGCGTCTGCCTGCTGGGCCGCAACGGCGTCGGCAAGTCCACCACCATGCGCTCGATCATGGGGCTGACTCGGCCCAGTGCCGGCGAGGTGCGCTGGAAGGGCCACGCGATCACCGGCTGGGCGCCCCACCAGGTGGCGCGGTCCGGCATCGGCTTCGTGCCGGAGGATCGCCGCGTCTTCGCCGACCTGACGGTGTGGGAGAATCTCGATGTCGCCCGCCTCGTCGCCGGCCGCCGCGGCGACTGGACGCCCGATGCCGTGTTCGACCTGTTCCCGCCGCTGCGGCCGATCGCCGGGCGCCGCGCCGGCTACCTGTCGGGCGGCGAGCAGCAGATGCTGACGATCGGCCGCACGCTCATGTGCAATCCCGAGCTGCTGCTGCTGGACGAGCCGTCCGAGGGCCTGGCGCCGCTGGTGGTCGAGCATCTGCTGCAGCAGGTGCTGGTGCTGAAGCAGCGCGGGCTGACGATCCTGTTGGCCGAGCAGGGCGTCGACTTCTCGCTGCGCCTGGCCGATCGCGTCTATGTGCTGGAGAAGGGCACGGTCCGCTTCTCGGGCGATTCTGCCGAACTGCGCGACGACGAGGCGCTGCGCAACCGCCTGCTCGCGCTCTGAACAACGCATCCGACCAGCGAGGATCAGCCCATGCCGTTCGTGAACATCCGCATCGTTGCGGGCCATTCCCAGGCCCGCAAGGACGAGATCGCGCGCCGCGTCGCCGACACCATTGCCGAAGTGGCGGTCGTGCCCAAGGAGGCGGTGTGGGTCGTCTTCGAGGACGTGCAGGCCGAGGACTGGTATGTCGGCGACACCGCCGTCAGCGAACTGCGCCGGCGCGCGGCCAAGCCATGAGCCTGGAGATCCGCGACCCGCGACTGACCGCCATCGTCGGGCCGGCGGTTACGTTCGAGACGGTGGCCACCGGCTGCATCTTCACCGAGGGGCCGCTGTGGCACCCCGCCGGATACCTGCTGTTCAGCGATATGCCGGGCGACCATCTGCGTCGCTGGAGCCAGGCCGAAGGCGTCACCACTTTCCGCCAGCCCTGCAACAAGTCGAACGGCCTGGCCTGGGACCGCCAGGGCCGCCTGGTCGCCTGCGAGCATGCCACCAGCCGCGTCACCCGGACCGAGGCCGATGGCACCATCACCGTGCTGGCGACCCATCATGACGGGCGCGAACTGAACAGCCCCAACGACGTCGTCGTGCATGGGGACGGCGGCATCTATTTCAGCGACCCGACCTATGGCCGGATGGAGCATTACGGCGTGCTGCGCGAGCCGCAGCTCGATTTCCGCGGGGTATTCCGCATCGACCCGTCCGGCGAGGTGCGGCTGCTGGCGGACGATTTCGGCCAGCCCAACGGCCTCTGCTTCAGTCAGGACGGCCGCCGGCTCTTCGTCAACGACACTGATCGCCAGCATATCCGGCTGTTCGACGTGCGCGCGGACGGCACGCTCGCCGGCGGCCAGGTCTGGGCCGAGACGACGGGCGAGGGCGATGGCGCCCCCGATGGGATGAAGCTCGATTCGGCCGGCAACCTCTATTGCTGCGGGCCGGGCGGCATCCACGTCTTCGCCCCGGACGCTACCTGTCTTGGGGTGGTCGGCGTGCCCGAATACACGGCCAACTTCGCCTGGGGCGACGGCGACTATCGCAGCCTGTTCATCACCGCTTCGACCTCGGTCTATCGCATCCGGGTCGACGTGCCGGGCACGCCGCAGTTTCCCTGACGGCTGGCGCCTATTCCGCCGCCTCCGCCGGCGGCGGGAAGGTGACGCGGACGGTGGTGCCGCGGCCGGGCTCGCTGGCGATGGTCAGGCGACCGCCATGCAGGTCGGCCAGGCGGGCAGCGATGGGCAGGCCGAGACCGGTGCCGCCGGCATGGCTGCCGACTTGTCCGAACGGCTCCAGCGCCTTGGCGACGCCGGCGGCATCCATGCCGATGCCGTCGTCGACGACCTCGATGACGACTGTCCCGTCTGCCTCGGCCCCGGCATGCAGCACGACATGGCCGCCTTCCGGCGTGAACTTGACGGCATTGGCCAGCAGGTTGAGCAGGATCTGGCGTATGGCCACTTCGTCGGCATGGACCGCCAGGCCCGGCACGGCCCGCGCCGACAGGATCACGCCCTTCTGGGCCGCCTGGGGCGCGAGCAGCCGCAGGCAGCCTTCGCTGACCTCCGTCCAGTCCAGCCGCCGGGGCGACAGCTCCTGGCGCCCGGCCTCGATCTTGGTCAGGTCGAGCACGCCGTTGACGATCTCGGCCAGCAGCAGGCCGCTTTCGTGGATGTGCTCGACATACTTGCGATAGCGCGGGTTGCCGACCGGGCCCCAGGTCTCGGTCCGCATCAGGTCGGCGAAACCGATCATGGCGTTGAGCGGGGTGCGCAGGTCATGGCTCGCGGCCGCCAGCAGCATCGACTTGGCGCGGCTGCTGGCCTCGGCCTCGCGCAGTTCCGCGACCAGCGAGACGATGGTCAGCACCGTCAGGGCCAGCAGCACGATCAGCACGCCGACCAGTTGCAGCGGGTTGCCGACGCCCGGCCCCTGGAAAGGGCCGAAGCCCGCGACGGTCGCCGCCGCGGCCACGACGGCGACGAGCGCCACCAGGGAGTAGGCGGCCCGCAGCGACACCCGCAGCGCCACCCACGAGAGCGGGATGACCAGAAGGAACGGCAGCCCCCACGGAATCGCCCCCGGCAGGGGCAGGGTGGCGAAGAGCGCGATCGCACCCACCGCGACCGCGGCCGTGATCGCCAGGTTGCGGCGGAGCAGTTCGGGCGCTGCGGCATGCGTCTCGCGCTCGATGCCGAGCAGCAGCAGCAGGGCAGGGGCGAAGCACAGCGTGCCGCCGCTGTCGCAGAGCCACCATTGCACCCAGATCGAATAGAGCTGGCTGGCATCCATGTCGGCCGTCATGGCCAGGGCCAGCGTGCCGGTGCTGGCCGTGATCGCCGGATGCAGCAGGACGTTGCAGAGGATGAAGGCGACGACGCCCGAGAAGCGGGTGAATACCCCCCGGGCCGGACGGAACCGCGCCAGCACGGCCGCACCGATGATCGGCCCCAGGCTGTTTCCGAGCGAGATCAGCAACGCCGCCGGCAGGCTCGCATGCAGCACCAGGTAATTGACGACGAACGAGCCCAGGAAGATGCCCGGCATCAGGCGGATGCCGCCCAGCGATGCCGCCACCACCGCGATGCTGGCCGGCAGCCAGATCGGCGCAGGAAACAGGCCATAGACGGCGAAGAACTGGCTGACGGCCATGCCCAGCACGCAATAGCCGATGGCGGCGGCCACATTTGCCCCGATCCAGTGTGCCGGACCGAAGGTGCCGCTGCGCGCGGTCGACCAAATGCTGCCCCCACCCGAACTGGGAGCCGGTGTCAGTTCGGCCGATGCGGATACGCTCATGTGCTCAAAGGTCTCCGCACGCAGATGGCCCCCGCCATTACGATCTCAGCTCCCGGCCCTATATTAAGCCAAGGCGGCCCAGCGCCAAGATGTCGCTTGGGCCAATCTCGTGCTACTGACCCGGACCGATGCTGAAACGCTACACGCGCGCCGCCGGCGACCGCTTCAAGCGGTGGCGTGGCACCATGACGACCCCTTGGCAACGCCTGTTGGCGCGGTTCGAGCTGCTGTTTCTCGACCATGCGGTGTTTCGTCACATAAAGCTGAACCTGCATCCGGTCTCGCCGCAGATGTGGCGGTCGGCGCAACCGTCGCCTGGACACCTCGCCAAGGTGGCGCGCCTGGGCGTGCGCACGGTGATCAACCTGCGCGGCGAGCGCGACTGTGCCTCCTACCTCTTCGAGCGTGAGACCTGCCGGCGGCTCGGCATGACCATGGTCAACTTCCCGCTCAACTCGCGCGAGCCGCCCGAGCCGGAGCGGGTGGCGGCGTTCGAACGCCTGCTGGAGACGATCGAGTATCCAGCGCTGATGCACTGCAAGTCGGGCGCCGACCGGGCCGGCATCGGCAGCGCGCTCTATCTGCTGCTGCACGAGGGCCGGCCGTTGGCAGAGGCCAAAGGGCAGCTCCACTGGAAGTTCGGTCATCTGCGCCATTCGCGGACGGGCGTGCTGGACTACATGCTGGAACGCTATGGCGCCGATGCGGCGAGCCAGCCGATCGCCTTCCGCGACTGGGCGGCCGCCGGCTACGACGCGCAGGCGATGCGGCGGGAGTTCCAGGCCGGCCGGCTCAGCAGTGGCATCGTCGACCGGATCCTGCGGCGGGAGTGAGCTATGGCGCGGCGGCGGCAGCCGGCGCCTCGTCGCGGAACTGCATGCGGCTGAGCCGGGCATAGAGCCCGTCCGCCACCATCAGTTCGTCATGCGTTCCCTGCTCGACGATGCGGCCGGCATCCAAGACGCAGATCCGGTCGGCCTGGCGCACGGTGGCGAGGCGATGGGCGATGACCAGCGTCGTCCGCCCGGCGGCCAGCCGCTCCAGCGCCGCCTGCACCAGCGTTTCCGATTCCGCGTCGAGCGCGCTCGTCGCCTCGTCCAGCAGCAGGATCGGCGCGTCGCGCAGGATGGCGCGGGCAAGCGCGATGCGCTGGCGCTCGCCGCCCGACAGGCGGGTGCCGCGCTCGCCCACCACCGTGGCGTACCCATCGGGCAGGCGGGCGATGAAGTCGTGGGCGGCAGCCGCCCGCGCCGCCGCGGCGATGGCCGCATCGTCGGCATCGGGACGGCCGAAGGCGATGTTGGCGCGGATCGTGTCGTCGAAGAGGATGGCGTCCTGGCTGACCAGCGTGATCGACCGGCGCAGGCTGGCCAGCGCCACAGCTCGCACGTCCTGGCCATCGACCAGGACCGCGCCGTCGCCGACGTCGAACAGCCTCGGGATCAGGTTGAACACCGTCGACTTGCCCGCACCGCTGCGCCCGACCAGCGCCACCGTCTGGCCGGCCGGCACCACCAGGTCGACCCCGTCCAGCGCCGGCCCGCCGGCGCCATAGGCAAAGCGCACGCCCTTCAGCTCGATGCGGCCGCCGGCAATGGCCAGGTCCGGCGCGCCCGGCCGGTCGACGACCGTGGGTGCCCGGTCGAGCATGGCGTAGATGCGCTCCAGCGCTGCCATCCCCTCCTGCACCACGCTGTTCAGCGTGCCGACCGCGCGCACGGGCTGGGCCGCCATCAGGAGTGCCGTGACGAAGCCGGTGAAGGTGCCGACCGTGCCGCCGCCCGTCACCATGCGCCAGCCGGCAAAGGCGATGACGCCGCCGACGGCGATGCCGCCCAGCACCTCCAGGATCGGGTCGAGCCGGGCGCGGCTGCGCGTCGCGCGCATGTAGAGCTCGTAGAGCCGCTCGAACGCACCATCGGCGCGGCGCCGCTCATAGGCCTCCAGGCCATAGGTCTTGACCATCCGCACCCCGGCCAGGCTCTCGCCCAGCAGCGAGGTGATCTCGCCCAGGTGTTCCTGGGTCACCTTGGACACGCGCCGCAGCCGCTTGCCGATGGCGATGATGGGCAAGGCCGCGATCGGATAGACGACGAAGACGACCAGCGACAGCAGCCAGTCGAGATAGAGCATCGCCGCCACCAAGGCGACGATGGTCAGCACGTCGCGGACCAGGTTGTTCAGCGCGCGCTGCTGGGCCGCGCGCACGAAGGCCACGTCGTTGATGAAGCGCGAGATGTACGAGCCGGCCGGGGCGGACGTCACCTGCGCGAAGTCGGCCCCCAGCAGGTGCCCGAACATGCGCTTCTGCAGGTCGGCCGCGGTGCGCTGCACCAGCTTCTCGGTCAGCACGTTCTGGCTGTAGGTGGCGATGCCCTTGACCGTGGTGACGATGACCGCCAGCAGCGGCACCAGCCAGATCACCCGTGCATCCCGGGCGGTGAAAAGGTCGAAGGTCCAGTCGATGACGAGCGGGTAGAGGCCGGTCACACCCGCCACCACCGTCATCAGCGCCAGGACAGCCAGGATGTCGCGGCGCCGGTCGGCCAGATGGTCGGCCCACAGGCGGCGGACGAGGCGCCAATCGGCTCCCCGGCGCCCGGTCGCGTCCTTGGCGGAATTTCCCATGCGCCAGCGGATAGCGCGAAAGGCGCGGCCGTGCCAAGCGACCCTAGTCCGGCAGCCGGAAGACCGTGCGCAGACTGCCATCCGACGGCAGGTCGAAGCCGAGCCCGGGGAGCGGCGGAATCACGATCCGACCGTCGGTCGGTCGGCGCAGGCTTGGCGGCAACAGCCCTGCCAGGTGATCGTGCACCTGGTGGTGCTCGACCCAGCCGACGCCATGGAGGGCGCCGCAATGGAGTGCTGTCGCCTGGAGCACCGCCGTCGCGTGGGCCTGGGGCGACAGCGGCACGCCATGGTCGCGGGCGATCCGCGCCAGGTGGGCCATGCCGGTCGGGCCGCCGGCCAGGCCGGGGTTGGCTTGCAGCCAGCCGGCGGCGCCGGACGTGACGAGGTTGACCAGTCGGCCATGGTCGAATTCCGCCTCGCCCAGTACGAGCGGGATCGGGGATTGCCGGGCCAGGGCCGCCAGGCCGTCGATGTCGGCCGCCGGCAGGGGGGCCTGGAATGCGGCGACGCCCCGGTCGGCGAGCGCGCCGGCCAGGCGGGCTGCCGTTGCGAGGTCGTAGCGCTCGACGCCGTCGACGATCAGCAGTGCGCCGCCGGTGGCGGCCCGCACGGCGGCGACGCGATCGAGGTCGGCGGCCGCGTCCAGGCCGCCGATCTTCATCTTTACGCCTGCGAATCCGGCCGCGGCATAGCCGGCCATCTCCCGGGCAAGTGCCGACACGTCCTTGTCGGGACCATACAATCCGCCGCTGGCATAGGCGGCGACCGTGGTCGTCGGGCCGAGGAAGCTGGCGAGCGGCCGGCCATCCCGCCGCGCCGCCATGTCCCACAGGGCCATGTCGATGGCACTGGCGGCCCCGGCCTCGACCCAGTCGTGGCGCGAGGACGCCGGGGCGTGCCGGAGGTCGTCGAGGTCGCGGCCGGGCAGGGCGGCCGCCAGCCGGTGGAGGGCCGCGAAGCTGTACCGGATCTCGTCCTGCCGGCACCAGGCCTCGCCGAGGCCGATCGTGCCGTCGTCGGATTCCAGGCGCAGCAGCGGCGCGCGGCGCTCGCGCCAGACCGTGGCCGGGTTCCACAGCGGCCGGTCGAAGACGCGGTGGAACTCCAGGATCGTAACGCGGCGAATTCTCACGCGCTGGTCGCCTTTCGGCCCGGCCTTTGCTCGCACCTGTTCAAGACGGGGTCGGAGCGCGTAATTTCCGGCAAGACGGCCACCTGGTGCGGGGAGAAGCTCGAATGACCGGATCTACCATCGATCGGCGCGGAATTCTGCGGGGTTCGGCGCTTGGTGCCGGCGCCGTTGCCGCCTCGGGCCTGCTGGCCGCACCCGCCATGGCGCAGACGGCACCCGCCGCCTCCACCTGGCAGCAGATCAAGGACCGCGGCGAGCTGCGCATCGGTGCCGCGCCGAGCGAGCCCTGGTTCGCCAAAGACCAGCGCTCGGGCGAATGGAGCGGCATCGGCTGGGCCATGGGTGTCGCCATCGCCAAGGAATTGAACGTCAAGCCCGTCGCCGTCGAGACGAGCTGGGGCAATGCGGTGGCCGGCCTCCAGGCCAACCAGTTCGACGTCATGTTCGTGATGGACGCCACGCCGCAGCGGGCGCTGGCGGTCGATTTTCCCGCGCAGCCCTTCTTCTACTATGCCCAGGGCGTGCTGGTGCGCGACGGCCTGGCGGTAAAGCGCTGGGAAGAGCTGGACAAGCCCGAGATCAAGGTGGGCGTCACGCTCGGCACCTCGCCCGACCGCGACGTCACCATGCGCCTCACCAAGGCCACGATCGAGCGCTTCCCCAGCAACGACGAGACGACGGCCGCCTTCCAGGCCGGCCGGGTCGATGCCATGTCCTTCTTCCACCCAGCCCTGGTGATGCAACAGCGCCGGGTGCGCAAGGGCACGGTCCTGTTGCCGGAGCCGTTCCGCTACTCGACCACCAGTGCCGGCGTGCGCCGCGAGGCCGACAAGACCTGGCGCGACTGGCTGGGCCTGACGCTCGACTACTACTACGTTACCGGCCAGACCCAGAAGATCTACGAGGATTTCCTGGTGTCGCGTCAGATCGACCCCAAGACCGCGCCCGCCATCATGCGCGAGCTGTGGGGCAAGAGCTGACGGCAGCGGGCTGAGGGGCCGGGACGGCCGGGATGGACTACCAGTGGGACTTCGCGGCCGTCCTGCGCCACCTGCCCCTGCTGCTGGAGGGGCTGGCGCAGACGCTGCGCCTGTCGGCCGCTGCCATCGCGGGTGGGCTGGCCGTTGGGTTGGTGCTGGCGCTGATGCGGCTGTCGGGACGGCGCTGGCTTGCATGGCCGGCCATCGCCGTCATCGAGTTCTTCCGCAGCACGCCGCCGCTCGTCCACCTGTTCTGGGTCTTCTATGCCCTGCCGATCCTGGCCGGGATCAACCTGACGCCGTTCGTGGCGGCCACCCTGGCGCTGTCGGTGCAGTCGGGCGCCTTCTTCGCGGAGGTCTATCGCGCCGGCATCGTCTCGGTCGAGCGCGGCCAGTGGGAAGCCGGCCGCGCGCTCGGCATGCGGTCGACCGCGCTGATGCGGCGCATCATCCTGCCGCAGGCGCTACGGCGGATGGTGGCGCCCTTCGTCGAGCGCGCCTTCGAGCTCGTGAAGACGACGGCATTGGCGGCCACGCTGGCCTATGGCGAGCTGCTGTACCAGGCGATGGTGGTGGTCAGCCGCACCTTCCGCCCGCTCGAGGTCTACACCACCGTGGCGGTCATCTTCTTCGTCGTGCTCTTCACCGCCAGCCTGGCGATGCGCCGGGTCGAGGCCCGGCTCGGCCGGTCGGAGCGCCAGGGGTGATCTACCAGCCGGACTTCTCGGACATCGTCCTCAACATCGACCTGCTGGCCCGTGGCGCCTGGCTGACGCTGGCCTTGTGGGGGCTGGCGCTGGGCTTCGGGCTGGCGGCGGGCCTGGTGCTGGGGGTGGTGCGCAGTGCCGGCAACCGCTGGCTGTCGCTGCCGGCGGCAGCCTATGTCGAGGTCTTCCGCAACACGCCCGTCCTGGTCCAACTGGTCTGGTTCTACTTCGCCTTCCCGGTGCTGACCGGCTGGCAGATGTCAGGATTCGCGGCGGCCGCCCTCGGCCTGTCGCTCAACACCTCGGCCTATTGCGCGGAGATCTTCCGCGGCGGCATCGGCTCCATCGCCCGCGGCCAGTGGGAGGCGGGGCGCGCGCTGGGCATGGGCTATCCGGCCCTGATGCGGCGCATCGTCCTGCCGCAAGCGGTGCGGCGGATGGTGCCGGCCTTCACCAACCGGGGGATCGAGCTTGGCAAGATGACGGCGATCGCCTCGGTCATCTCGGTCCATGAGCTGATGTACGAGGCGCGCCAGCTCAGCGCCACGACGTTCCGCCCGCTGGAGGTCTTCACCGTGATCGCGGTCCTCTATTTCGTCGTCATCTATCCCGGCACCTGGCTCAGCTACCGGCTGGAAGCCCGGCTCGCGAGGCGCGGATGACGGCCCAACCCGTCATCCGGACCGAGGGGCTGCGCAAGCGCTTCGGCGACCTCGTGGTGCTGGACGGCATCGACCTGACCGTGGCACCCGGCGAGCGCATCGCCATCCTGGGCTCCAGCGGTTCGGGCAAGAGCACGCTGCTGCGCTGCCTCAACTTCATGGAGCTGCCGAGCGAGGGCCGCGTGCATTTCCGCGGCGAGCCCGTTGGTACCGCGACCGGCGCGGGCGTGCGCTACCGCGAGCGCGAACTGGCCGCGTTGCGCCGGCGGGTCGGCATGGTGTTCCAGCAGTTCAACCTCTTCCCCCACATGACGGCGCTGGAGAACGTCATGGAAGGGCCGCTGACGGTGCTGGGACAGAACCGGCGCGAGGCAGAGGCGGCCGGCCGGGCCCAGCTTGCCAAGGTGGGCCTGGCCGACAAGGCCGGCGAGTATCCCGCGCGCCTGTCCGGCGGCCAGCAGCAGCGCGTGGCGATCGCGCGTGCGCTCGCCATGGAGCCGGAGGTGCTGCTGTTCGACGAGCCGACCTCCTCGCTCGACCCCGAGCTGGTGGGCGAGGTGCTGCGCGTCATCAAGGGCCTGGCGGAAGAGGGGCGGACGATGCTGCTCGTCACCCACGAGCTGGGATTCGCCTACCACTTCGCCACCCGCGTGCTCTTCCTGCATGACGGCCGCATCCTGGAGGAGGGGCCGCCGGCGGAGATCCTGAAGGCCCCGCGGCAGGAACGCCTGCGCACCTTCCTGTCGCGTTTCACCGAATTCGCATTCTAGGCATCGAAAGTCTCCATGGACGGCAACGAGCTAGAGCTTCTTGAGACCCCGTTCTCGCCCCGGGCAGAGATCGAGGCGCAGTATCGCGACTACATCGCCCGCCAGGGCCTGCCCGCGGCCATGGGCTTCGCGCTGGCCCTGCCCGAGGGCTGGGCGGTCGAGACGATACGCGTGGCCAAGGGTCCCGGGCCGGCCAGCCCCATCCTGCCGCTGGCGCGCTGCCGCCCGGTCGCGGACGATGCGCTCGGGCGCCAAGAGTCCGCCGATGTGGTGGTCTGGGCCGTGTTCCTGCCGCGCGAGATGCACGGGCGGGACTGGCTGCGCGGCTGGCTCGACCGGCAGGGCTACGACACCATCGCCATGCGCGACCTGCCGTCGGCCAACGGCATCATGGGGGATGCGCTGGCGACGCGGGAGCTCGACGGCGAGCTGCGCCTGCACCGCATGCTGACCGTGAAGGACGGCGACATCCTCTACCTGCTGGACGGGCGCGCGCCGCTCGGGCCGGACAGCGATGCCGCGGCCTTGCAGGAGATCTTCCTGATGGCGGCCCTGCGCTTCCGCCTGCTGGCGCCGAGCGGACGACCGTTCGCCGAGGGCTTCGACTGGACCGTGTTGGCCGGCCAGGGCCGCGTGCGGTTCCTGGCATCCGAACTTTGGATCGACCGCACGGGCGGCGGATCGGGGCCCGGCACCGCCCGTATCCTGGACAACCTCCAGGGCGAGATGGTCGCCGGCACGCTGATCGCCGTGCTGGGACAACCGGGCGGCGATGCCGAGGCGATCACCGGGATCACGCTGGACCGGCTGGCGACGCTCGGCTTCGAGATCTCGCCCGAGGCCGAGCTGGTGGCCGAGGACCCGACGCCCGAGCGCACGCTGGCGGTGCATCGCCGCGCCGTCAGCCAGGACGGGGCGCCGCTGCTGGTCCTGTCCGCATCCGCCTCGATCGGCGGGCTGCCGGTGTCGCTGGTCCTGTTGTCGGCGACCGAGGAAGCGGCGTTCGAGGCCTGGGCCATCAACATGCGCGCCTTCGAGATCGCGGTGCATTCGCTGGGGGCGGCACCCTAGCGGCACGATTGCTGCGTGGTCACGCCACCAGCATGAAATGTATTCGGTTGCCGGCTTGCGCGCCGGGCGCTAGGGAATCAGGCAGCCGGATCACAATGGAGGTTTCCATGCGCCGTTCCATCCTCGCCTTTTCGATGCTGGCCGCCGCCGCCGCCCTGCCGGGTGCGGCCGCCGCCGACGTGCTGGACAAGATCAAGGAGCGCGGCACGCTCGTGGTCGGCGTCAAGACCGACTATCGCCCGTTCGGCTTCCGCGACCCGTCCGGCGCCATCATCGGCATCGAGCCCGACATGGCCGCCGAGGTCGCCAAGAAGCTGGGCGTGAAGCTGGAACTGGTGTCGGTCGTCTCGGCCAACCGCATGGAGTTCCTGCGCCAGGGCAAGATCGACCTGATGATCGCCACCATGTCCGACAAGCCGGAGCGCCGGAAGGTCGTGCAGGTGATCGAGCCGCTCTACTACTCCGACGCCGTCAACGTCCTGCTGTCGGACAAGGTGAAGGTGACGAAGTGGGAGCAGTTGAAGGGCGCCAAGCTCTGCGGCACCACCGGCGCCTTCTACAACAAGGACGTCGCCACCCAGTACGGGCCCGAGATCATCTCGTTCGACGGGTCGGAGAAGCCGCTGATCGCCCTCAAGCAGGGCAACTGCATCGGCTACCTCTATGACCAGACGTTCATCGCCGGCAAGATGCTCGAGGACGACTGGAAGACCGCCTACCACATGCCGCTGCCGGGCATCATGGAGACCCCCTGGGCGATGGCCGTGGCCCCGGGCGAGGACCGCTTCGCCAAGCTGATGAGCGACATGACCAAGGACTGGATGAAGTCCGGCGCCATCGTCGCCATGGAGAAGAAGTGGGGCGTGAAGCCGACCGAGTATTCCGAGCGGATGTTCAAGGAACACAAGGGCTCCTGAGCCGGCGCAACCCGCCTTGGAGGCTTTCTACGAATGGTTCCGGTGGCTCTACGAGGCCACCGGGATCAACCTGACGATCGTCTATGACGAGTTCGACCGGAAGCGGATGATATCCGGCTTCTGGACGACGGTGTGGCTCTGCCTCGTCTGCATCGCGCTCAGCATCGTCATCGGCGTGGTCGGCGCCTGGCTGCAGGGATCGCGGCTGAAATGGACCCGGCGCGGCGTCCAGGGGTTCATCGCGCTCTTCCGCGACACGCCGCCGCTCGTACAGATCTATTTCTTCTATTTCGGGCTGGGCGCCCTGCTGCCGCGCATCGAGAACGCCTACGGCATCCCCGAGCCGGTGCTGACCAGCATGCAGTGGGCGATCATCTCGCTGTCGCTGTTCGCGGGCGCCTTCAACGTCGAGATCTTCCGGTCCGGCATCGAGGCGGTGCCCAAGGCGACGGTGGAGGCGGCCGAGGCGCTGGGCTATTCGCGCCTGGGTGCCTATGTCCATGTCGTGCTGCCGCTGGCGGTGCGCATCTGCCTGCCGGCGCTGAACAACAACATCGTCAACCTGGTGAAGACGACGACGTTGGCCTACGCGATCGCGGTGCCGGAGATGCTCTATGTCTCCAAGCAGATCTGGTCGGACGCCACCAACGTGCCCGAGATGATGACCTTCCTGCTGCTGGCCTATTTCTTCCTGGTGGGTTGCGTCGTCTGGGCGATGGCCCGCGTCGAGCGCGCGCTCAAGGTGCCGGGGATCGGCCTTTGAAGGTTCTCCCCGTCATTCTCCGTCCGGCTGGCCCCGGCCCCTGGCGCGCCCCCGCGATCACGCCGCGCCACGGCGTGCTGCTGGCCCTCGCGCTGCTGCTGTCGGTCGGCGCGGCCCAGGCTGCCACCGGAGACGGCGTGCTGTCGGTCCTGGCCACGCTGTGGCGCTGGACGCCGCTGCTGCTGGAAGGCTTCGTCTTCAACATCGCCATCTCGCTGATCGCCATGGCGATGGGGACGGCAGCGGGCGTGATGCTGGGCCTGGGCCTGATCGCGCCGAACCGTGCGGTCCGCGGCGTCGCCTGGTTCCTGACCCAGTTCTTCCGCAACGCGCCGTGGCTGGTGCTGCTGTTCTTCGCGATGTTCCTGCTGCCGTTCGAGTTCCGTTTCTGGGGCATCGTCGTGCCGTTCCCGGGGTGGATCAAGGCCACCATCGGCTTTGCCCTGCCGGTCATGGCCAACACCGCCGAGATCGTGCGCGGCGCCATCCAGTCGATCCCCTTCGGCCAGTGGGAAGCGGCGGAATCGCTGGCCTTCTCGCGCCGGCGGACCTTGTGGACGATCATCCTGCCGCAATGCGTGAAGCGCATGCTGCCGCCCTGGATGAACCTCTATTCGCTGGTCACCATGGCGACCGTGCTGGCATCCGTCGTCGGCGTGACCGAGATGCTGACGCTCGTCTCGGAGGTGCATGCGGCTGAGGGCGGCCGGCCCGAGCTTCTGGCGCCGCTCTACGGCTACGCGCTGCTCTGCTTCTTCCTCTACTGCTACCCGATCGGCCGGTTGACGCTGCGCCTGGAGCGGCGTTTCCAGGTGCGGATCTGAAGGACATCGCCATGACCGGATGGACCCAGGACCAGCCGCTGCTGCGCCTCAAGGACGTGCACAAGAGCTTCGGCGCGGTCGAGGTGCTGAAGGGTGTGTCGTTCGACGTCGCCAAGGGTGAGGTCATCTGCATCATCGGCCCGTCCGGGTCGGGCAAGTCGACCATCCTGCGCTGCATCAACGCCCTGGTGCCGATCGACAGCGGCTCGATCCTGGTCGAGGGGCAGGAGGTGAACGACCCCAAGCTCGACAAGCTGGCGCTGCGCCGCAAGGTCGGCATGGTCTTCCAGCAGTACAATCTGTTCCCGCACAAGACCGCCCTGCAGAACGTGATGATGGCCCCGGTCCAGGTGCTGAAGCAGAACAAGGCCGAGGTCGAGGCGCGGGCCTATCGCCTGCTGAAGAAGGTGCGGCTGGAGGGCAAGGAGGCAAGCTACCCGGGCGAACTGTCGGGCGGCCAGCAGCAGCGCGTCGCCATCGCCCGCTCGCTGGCCATGAGCCCGGACGTGATCCTGTTCGACGAAGTGACCGCCGCGCTGGACCCGGAGACGGTGAAGGAGGTGCTGGTCACCATCCGCGAACTGGCGGAAGAGGGCATGACCTGCATCCTCGTCACCCACGAGATGGGCTTCGCGCGCGAGGTCGGCGACCACATCTACTTCACCGACCGCGGCGTCATCGTCGAGCATGGCGCGCCGAAGGAGTTCTTCGCCCAGGCCCAGGACCCGCGGACGCGGCAGTTCCTGGACCAGATCCTGTAGGATCGGCCAGCGTCACCGCGGCCGGTCGAGGAATTCCCGGACGAGCCGGACGGTGGCTTCGGGCTGCTCTTCCATCAGCCAGTGCCCGGCGTCGGCCACGACCGCCTGGGTCACGTCTGTGGCCGCAAAGCGCATCACCGTCGCCATCGTCGGCCCGAACGACCCGGCGCCGCCCACGGCCAGCACCGGCATCATCAGCTTGCCGTCGGCGAGGAACGCCTTGTTGTCGATCGCATCCTGGTCGAAGGCCGCGAACTGGGCAAATCCCGCCCGCATGGCACCCGGCAGCGCGTACAGCGCCGCATAGTGGACGCGGGAGCCTTCGCTGAACTTGGCCGGCGTGGCCGAAAACTCGTTCCAGAACCGATCGAGATAGATGCGCTCCCGGCCGGCGACCAGGCGCTCCATGTCCGGGCCGCCAAAACGGAAATGCCAGAGCAGCGGGCTCTTGAGGATCTCCTCCCACGGTCCGACGCCGGGCAGGGGCGCATCCATCAGCACGAACCGCGTCACGCGCGCACGGTTCTGGGCGGCGAAGGCATAGCCGACCATGTTGCCGATATCGTGCGTCACGAGATCGGTGCGATCGACCTCGAGCGCGTCGAGCAGGCCGGCGATGTCGCGGCCCTGCGTCCGCTTGTCGTAGCCGCCATCGGGCCTGGCGGAGAGGCCGAGGCCGCGCAGGTCGGGCACGATCACGAGATGGTCGCGGGCGAGGTCGGCCGCCAGCGGCGCCCACATGTCGCCGGTTTCGCCATAGCCGTGCAGCAGGACGACCGCCGGTCCGCTGCCGCCGACGCGCACATGAAGGGTCGTGCCGTTGGTGGCGATGGCGCGTTCCTGGAACTGGGCGGGCCATGGCTGGACCTGGGCCACGGCCGGCATGGCAAGCAGCAAGGCAGCGGCGCTGCCGAGGATCTGGCGAAGCATGACTGGGCTCCCTGGTGACCGCGCGCGGAAAGGCATCGCTGGCCACGACGATGAACCTGGCCCATCGTTCTCACTAGTCGGCAAAATCCGAGACTGATTTCCGGGAAAACCGAACGATGATGAAGCTCGATGGCGTGGCCGCGTTCGTTGCGACGGCGGAGGCGGGGTCGATCAGCGAGGCGGCGCGCCGCCTGGGCATCGCCAAGTCCGTCGTGAGCGAGCGCCTGGCCGAGCTGGAGCGCGTCCTGGCTGCCCGGCTCGTCCAGCGCACGACCCGCAAGCTATCCCTGACGGAGGGTGGGCAGACCTTCCTGCCCCGAGCCAGGCGCCTGCTCGGCGAGGCGACCGAGGCGATCGCCGAACTGGCGGAGCGGCGGGGGGCGCTGGTCGGTCCGCTGCGGCTCGCCGCACCGGTCGGGTTCGGCAGCCTGCATCTCGGCCCCGCGCTCTATGGCTTCCTGGCAGACCATCCCGGCATCGACCTGACGCTGGAACTCGATGACGGGTTTGCCGACGCCGCGGCCGATGGTTTCGATGCCGTCCTTCGCCATGGGCCGATCGCTGACAACCGGCTGGTCGTCAAGCGTCTGGCCACCAGCCGGCGCCTGCTGGTGGCGGCACCGGCCTATCTCGCTGCCTGCGGCAGGCCAGAGTCGCTGGAGGCGCTCGCCGGCCACATGGCGGTACTCTATGCCAATCGCGCCGCCGACTGGCGTTTTGCGGGCGAGGCCGGGTGGGTGGTCGTGCGGCCGCGGGCGGCGCTGCGCGTCAACAACGGCCTGATCATGCGCGACGCGGCACTGGCCGGCCTGGGGCTGACGCTGCTGCCCAGCTTCTTCGTCCATGCCGAATTGAAGGCCGGCACGCTGGTCGCCATCGATGTCGGCGCGGAGGCAGAGGGCGCGGAACTGTACATCGCCCACCCCCGCGATCACGGGGCGTCCGCCAAGGTGGCGGCCCTGGCCGACTGCCTGCGCCGCCACTTCGGCAGCCCGCCCTACTGGGATATGTAGAGGCGCACGCTCAGCTCGGGAAATGCCGACCGAGGTCGTCGATCTGGCCGGTGGTGAGCCAGCGGGTCTTGCGGCCTTCCATCATCAGGTAGAGGCGCGCGGTCTCCTCCAGTTCCTCGGCGTTGTAGACGGCGTCATCCAGCGTCTTGCCGGCGACGACCGGGCCGTGGTTGGCCAGCAGGACGGCGTGGTGGTCGGCGGCAAGCGCCCCGACGGCCGCGGCCAGGCCCTTGTCGCCGGGGCGAAAGTAGGGGACGAGCGGCAGCCGGCCGATGCGCATGACGTAGTAGGCGGTGATCGGCGGCAGCACGTTGGCCGGATCGAGTTCATCCAGGCAGGACACGCAGACGGCATGGGTGCAGTGCAGGTGGACGACTGCGCCGGCGTTCGGCCGCGCGGCATACATGGCCAGATGCAGGAACGCCTCCTTGGACGGCGGATCGCCCGCCAGCAGCGTGCCGTCGGCTGCCACCTTGGAGATGCGGTCAGGATCGAGGTCGCCCATGCACGAGTTGGTGGGGGTGATCAGCATGCCGCCCGGCAGGACGTCGTCCGGCAGGCGCACGCTGATGTTGCCGCTCGACCCGTGGGCGTAGCGGCGGTCGTAGAGCGACCGGCCGTGGCGGGCGACGGCGCGGCGCAGGTCGGATTCCGAAGGCATGGCGGGGCTCTCGTGCTGGTCGCGGGCGTGGCCAGCGGATACGGTTCTGCCGGGTTGCGTCAAGAACCAAGAGAGGATGATCTCCGATGCTGCTGGGTGTGATCGCCGACGACTTCACCGGGGCGACCGACATCGCGTCGATGCTGGCCAGGAACGGCATGCGCACGGTCCAGACCGTGGGCGTGCCGCAGGCCGGTGCGACGCCCGCGGCCGATGCCGTCGTCGTCGCCCTGAAGAGCCGGACCATCCCCCCCGACGAGGCCGTCGCCCAGTCGCTGGCGGCCCTCGACTGGCTGCTGGCCCAGGGCGCCCGCCAGATCGTCTTCAAGTACTGCTCCACCTTCGACAGCACGGATGCGGGCAATATCGGGCCGGTGGCCGATGCGTTGCTCGATCGGCTGGGCGGCATCGCCGTCGCGTGCCCGGCCTTCCCGGCCAACAAGCGCACGATCTATCGCGGCTATCTCTTCGTGGGCGACGTGCTGCTGTCCGAAAGCAGCATGAAGGACCACCCCCTGACGCCGATGACCGACCCCAGCCTGGTGCGGGTGCTGGCGCGCCAGGTGCGCGAGCCGGACAGCGTCGGCCTGGTCGGGTTCGAGACGGTGGCCCAGGGGGCCATGGCGATCGGCGGGGCGCTGGCGGCCCTGCAACGCCAGGGCAAGCGGTTCGCCGTGGTGGACGCCGTGGCCGATGCCGACCTGCGCGCGATCGGTGCGGCCATCGCCGATGCCCCGCTGCTGACCGGGGGATCGGGCATCGCCATGGGCCTGCCCGAGAATTTCCGCCGCCTGGGCCTCCTGGGTGAAGTCGGCGCGGTGACGCTGGACGTGCCCGAGGGTCGGGCTGCGGTGCTGGCCGGAAGCTGCTCGGCCGCGACGCGCGGGCAGGTGGCCGCTGTGGCCGGCCGCTGGCCGACGCTGCGGCTCGATCCGTTGGAGCTGGCGGATGGGCGGCAGTCGGCAGAGGCCGTGATCGCCTGGGCCGCCGGGCAGCCGGCCGAAAATCCGGTGCTGATCTATTCCAGCGCCGAGCCCGATGCGGTGCGCGCCGCCCAGGAGCAACTCGGCCGCGAGCGGGCAGCCACGGTTCTGGAGGACGCCTTCGCGGCGATCGCCGCCGGCTTGGTCGCCGCCGGGGTGCGGCGCATGGTCGTGGCGGGCGGCGAGACCTCGGGCGCGGTGGTGGGGGCACTCGGCATCGACGCGCTCGCGATCGGCCCGGAGATCGACCCCGGCGTGCCATGGACCCAGGCCATGGGTGCGTCCGGCCTGTGCCTGGCCCTGAAGTCCGGCAATTTCGGCGCCGAGGACTTCTTCGCAAAGGCCTTCGGCACGCTCGAATAATTTCCGCCGGCGCTCTTGCGAACGATTCTCAGAAAGCTACATTGAGAATCGTTCGCAAATGAAGAGCCGCGCCATGACAAGAGACCTTTTGAAGACCGGCAGTTTCGCCACGCTGCATTTCGCCGTGGGCTTCGGCGTCGCCTACGCGCTGACGGGGTCGGTGGCGATCGCGTCCGGCATCGCGCTGCTGGAACCGGCGGTCAACACGGTCGTGTTCTTCTTCCACGAGCGTGTCTGGCGCCGGTTCCAGATGCCGGCTACCGCGCCAGGAACGCCTTGATCGCGTCGCCGGCCTTGGCGATGGCGAGCACGCCATCCAGATGCCCGCCGTCGCCCTCGATCGTCACCGTCTCGACCGGGGTGCCGTTGGCCTTGAGGATGGTGGCCGCACGGGCGGCCAGGTAGGGTGGCAGGACCAGGTCGGACGAGGCCGGGATCAGCAGCGTCCTGGCCTTGACCGGCTTCAGCCCCTCCTCGAGCGAGGCCGCATGGCCGGCCGAGAAGAGCTGGTTGGCCTTGGCGAGATAGAGGAAATGGTTGGCGTCGCTGGTCTTGGCGCGCGCCGTGGCGGCCTTGTCCAACGTGTCCTCGATGGCGAAGCGGTTGCCCATTGCATCTGCCGGGTTCTTCGCCGGATCGGCCCATTTGCGCCCGAAGGTGCGGTCGGCCCAGCCGGCGGCGCGGGCGTGCAGCGTCACGATCTTCAATGCTAGCGCCAGCCCTTCGACCGGCTCCGCGCCGCCATAGAAATCGCCGCCCTTCCAGTTCGGGTCGAGGCGGATGGGCGACGCCCAGATGTCGAGCCAGCCGACCAGGAAGGCGTCGGCCTCCGCCCCGCCGATCACGGGCACGATGCGCTCGACCATGGCCGGGTGGGCGGCCGCCCATTCGAACGCCTGCAGGGCGCCCATGGAGGCGCCGACGACGGCGTGCAGCTTGCGGATGCCGAGCGATTCCAGCAGCGCCTTCTGCACCTCGACGAAGTCGCGCATGGTGACGACGGGGAAGCGCATGCCGTAGGGCTTGCCGGTATCGGGGTCGATCGAGGCCGGGCCGGTGGTGATCGTCCGCGGGTCCTTGGTCGACAGGTTCACCAGCGTGTCGGAACTGATGACGAAAAAGCGGTCGGTGTCGATGGGCTTTCCGGCGCCGATGATGCCGTCCCAGTAGCCGGGTGCGGCGTCCGTGGCGGCATAGCGGCCGGCGGCGTGCGAGTTGCCCGAGAAGAAATGGGTGACGAGGATGACGTTGTCGCGGGCGTCGTTGAGCTTGCCATAGCTCTCCCAACCCACCTTCACGTCCTTGATCGTCCGCCCGCCCTGGGTCGTATAGGTCGCCATCGAGAAGGTCTTCTTCTCGACGATCCCGTCATAGGCCCATGTCGGCCCGGCCCAAGCGGCCGCCAGCCCAAGAACCGCGATCGCGAATATGCGCAGCATCGGCGTCCTCCTCCGCGGCCGGTGCCGTGGCGGCGCCGTGCCGGGGAGGGAGTCTAGCCGATCGGTCCCGCATGCGTCGCGGGCTACCCGCAGGGTTGGCGATCCTGTCCAGAATCGGTATCAAGTTCCCATCCAATGCAATTGATGGGAGGGGAACGATGAAGAACTGGCAGACTGGCATGCTGGCGACCGCCCTGGTGGCGGCGCTCGCCACGACGGCCGCGGCACAGGACAAGCGCCAGCTTTCGATCGCCACGGGCGGCACCGGCGGCGTCTACTACCCCCTGGGCGGCGGCCTCGCCAACGTCCTCACCAAGAACGTCCCCGGCTGGTCGGCCACCGCCGAGGTGACCGGCGGCTCGGTCGACAACCTGAAGCTGGTCGGCGCGGAGCGGGCAGAGATCGCCTTCACCATGGCCGACGCGACGCTGGACGCCGCGCGCGGCGTCGACAAGTTCACGTCCGGCAAGCTGAACCTGATGTCGCTGGCCGTCCTCTATCCCAACCGCATGCATGTGGTGACCATCGACGGCATGGGCATCACCAGCATGAAGGACCTGAAGGGCAAGCGGGTGTCGACCGGCTCGCCCGGCAGCGCCACCGAGGTCATGGCCTTCCGCCTGATCGAGGCCGCCGGCCTCGACAAGGACAAGGACATGCGGCGCGAGCGCCTGGGCGTGGCCGAATCCACCAACGCCATCAAGGACCGCAAGATCGAGGCCTATTTCTGGGTCGGCGGCCTGCCGACCTCGGCCGTGACCGACCTCGGCGCCACGCCGGGCACGAAGCTGAAGCTGATCGACCATGACGACGCGGTCGAGGCGATGAACAAGAAGTACGGGCCGCTCTATTCCAAGGGCATCATCCCGGCCAAGACCTATCCCGGCCAGGACACCGACAACAAGCAGGCCAACGTCTGGAACATCCTGGTCGTGAACCAGAAGATGAGCGACGACGTCGCCTATCAGGTCACCAAGGTGCTGTTCGAGAAGAAGGCCGACATCGTCGCCGTCCACAAGGAGGCCGAGAGCTTCGACCTGGCCAACCAGAAGGTCGCGAACACCCCGGTGCCGTTCCATCCCGGCGCGCTGAAGTACTACAACGAGAAGGGCATCAAGGTCGGCGGCTGACGCCGCCGATCGACCCGCCCGCCGGAGCCCGGCTCGCCCACCGCGAGCCGGGCTTCACTCTTTGGCGGGGGGTGCTGCCGCTTGGTGCCGAGTTTGGGGGAGCAGGATATGGCGAACCGTGACGTGAACGAGCCGGTCGTGGCCGTCGAGCCGGTGGTCGACGAGGCCGCGTTGAAGAAGGCCGAGGAGTTCATCGAGCAGGAGGAGGGGGCAACCAACCGCCTGGGCGGCTGGGTCGGCCATGCGCTGACGGCGCTGGCCGTGATCATGTCGCTGTTCCACCTGTGGGCGGCCTACGACATCGTGCCGACCACCATCCTGCGGCCGGTCCATGTCGGCTTCGCGCTCGTCCTGATCTTCCTGCTGTTCCCCATCGTTCCGCGCTTCCGCAACCGCATCCAGCCCTGGGACCTGCTGTTCGCCGCGGTCTCGATCGCCACCATCTGGTACCTGATCCAGGGCGGCGACGACCTGACCGACCGCGCCAGCCTGCCCAATTCCACCGACCAGATCTTCGGCGTCATCTTCATCCTGCTGGTGCTGGAGGCGACGCGCCGCTCGACCGGCTGGATCATGCCGGCCGTCGCCGTCGGCTTCATCGTCTATGCCCTGGTCGGACCGTCGCTGCCGGCCCCCTGGACCCATCGCGGCTACCCGATCGACCGCCTGACCGGTCAGCTCTACATGACGCTGGAGGGTATTTTCGGCACCGCGGTGGACGTGTCGTCCAGCCTGATCATCCTCTTCACCATCTTCGGCGCCGTCCTGCAGTTCTCGGGCGCCGGCAAGTTCTTCATCGACTTCTCGTTCTCGCTGATGGGCGGGCGGCCGACCAGTGCCGGCCGCGCCGTCGTGCTGTCGTCCTTCCTGCTGGGCGGGCCGTCCGGCTCGGGCGTGGCGACCACGGTCACGCTCGGCTCTGTCGCCTATCCGATGCTGGCGCGGGCCGGCTATGGCCGCAACGATGCCGGCGGCCTGCTGGCAGCCGGCGGCCTCGGCGCCATCCTGTCGCCGCCGGTGCTGGGCGCGGCCGCCTTCCTGATCGCCGAGTTCCTGAAGATCTCGTATCTCGACGTCATCCGGATGGCGATCATCCCGACCTGCCTCTACTACATGGCGCTCTTCGTCATGGTGGAGCTGGACGGTCGCCGCTTCGGCATGAACCAGGTGACGCTGGTCGACCAGCAGAGCCTCTGGCAGCTCACGCGCCAGTACTGGTTCCACTTCACCTCGCTGGTCTCGATCATCGTCTTCATGCTGTGGGGCTTCTCGCCGGTGCTGGCCGTCTTCTGGTCGACCATCCTGGCGGCGCTGGTCAGCTTCATGCGGCGCGAGACGGCGTTGACGCCACCGCGCCTGATCCAGGCGCTGGCCGCGGGCTCGGTCGGCATGCTGAACGTGGCGGCCACTTGTGCCGCGGCCGGCATCATCGTCGGGGTGGTCACGCTGACCGGCCTGGGGCTGAAATTCAGCGCGATTGCCATCGAGATGGCGGGCGGCAGTCTGGCCCTGACCGCGCTCTTCACCGCCCTGATCGTCTGGATCGTCGGCCTGGCGGTGCCGGTCACCGCCTCCTACATCATCTGCGCGGTGATCGCGGCACCGGCGCTGACCAAGCTGGGCGTGCCCGACTATGCCGCGCACATGTTCATCTTCTACTACGCGGTGCTGTCCGAAGTGTCGCCGCCGACCGCGCTGTCGCCGTTCGCAGCCGCCGCCATCACCGGCGGCAACCCCTACAAGACGACCTTGCAGGCGTGGAAATACACCATGCCGGCCTTCGTCGTGCCCTTCGTCTTCGTGCTGGATCCGCTCGGCGTCGGCCTGCTGCTCGACGTCGCCAAGGCCGGCGGGTGGCTCGATACCGCCTGGATCACGCTCACCACCACGGTCGGCGTCGGCATCCTCGCCGCCGCATCCCAGCGCTGGCTGGTGCGACGGATGACGCTGCTCGAACTGGGTGTCGCGATCCTGGCTGGTGCGCTGCTGCTGTTCCCGAGCCTGATCGCGGCCATCGTCGAGGATTCCTTCGCGCTGCCGCTGGGCGACGTGAAGGGCCTGGGGCTGGCCGTCACTGCCGGCCTGTTCGTCCTGCAATGGATGACACGGCGGCGGGCGGCCTGAAGCATCGAAGGCGACCGGGGTTGGCGGAGGCCGCCGCCCCGGTCTAGAATGCGCCATTGGCTGGGGTGCCAAGGACGGACCTGCGCCGTCCCTGGCTGAGAAAACACCCATCGAACCTGATCTGGATCATGCCAGCGAAGGGAGCCCGGGCGATTTCAGGCTTTCCATCATCGTGTTCCGTCGTCTCCGTCCTGGTGGTCGGCGGGGGAATTTGCGGCCTGGCTGCCGCTTGGCGGCTGGCCGAGGCCGGTGCCCGGGTACACGTGCTCGATGCGGGCGAGATCGGCCATGGTGCCACCTGGGCGGCGGGCGGCATGCTGGCGGCCGCACTCGAGGCGGAACCCGGCGAGGAGGGCATGGCCGAGCTGGCCCGCCACTCCCAGGCGCTGTGGCCGGGCTGGGCGGCGCGATTGGCCTCCGTCACCGGCATCGACGTCGCCTATCGCGGCGAAGGAACGCTGCATATGGCGGCCAGCCGCGACGAGCTGGCGGCCCTCAACCACCGCTATCGCTTCCTGCGCCGCCTGGGCCTGCCCGTCGAGTGGCGGGAGGCGGCTGCGCTGCGCGACCTGGAACCCGCCCTCAGCCCCGACGTTGTGGGCGCCATCGCCGCTCCCGGCGACCACCAAGTCGATCCGCGCGCGGTCGTGCCGGCGCTGGCGGCGGCCATCCTCGCGGCGGGAGGCCGTCTGTCGGAACGGACTCCGGTGGCGGCGATCGAGCCGGATGGTGGAGGCTGGGCGATCCGCACCGCCGACGGCGCGCGGCAGCGGGCCGACCATCTCGTCCTGGCTGCCGGCGCCTGGTCGGCTGGGATCGCGGGTCTGCCACCCTCGGCGCGCCCGCCGGTCCGCC
The DNA here is from genome assembly GCF_006738645.1 of Stella humosa. Classification (GTDB taxonomy): domain Bacteria; phylum Pseudomonadota; class Alphaproteobacteria; order ATCC43930; family Allostellaceae; genus Allostella; species Allostella humosa. The sequence goes on from NZ_AP019700.1 coordinate 2,428,952, forward strand.
CGGCCAAGGGCCAGGCGGTCGTGCTGGGGATGGACCCGGCAGCGCCGCTGCTGCGCCATGTCGTCTGGGGCAGCGGCATCTACCTCGTTCCGCGGACGGACGGTCGCCTCTATCTCGGCGCCACCGTGGAGGATCGGGGATACGACACCCGCCCCACGGCCGGCGGCGTGCTGTCGCTGCTGGAGGCGGCCTGGCGCCTGCTGCCGGGGCTGGAGGAATTGCCGATCGTCGAGCTGGTGACGGGTCTGCGCCCGCGCAGCCGCGACGACCTGCCCATCGTCGGTCCGGCCGGGCCGCCCGGCCTGCACCTGGCGACCGGCCATCATCGCAACGGCATCCTGCTGGCGCCGGCCACGGCCGAGCTGGTGGCGGCCGGCGTGCTGGGCCGGCCGACCGATTTCGCCGCTGCGGCCTTCGGCCCGGCGCGCTTCACCCCACACACGGAGGTTCCGGTTCCGGCATGAACGGCATCATGGTCAATGGCGAGCGCCACGCCTTCGGCGGCGGTTCGGTCGTCGAGTTGCTGCGGATGATGGGCGTCGCGCCCGAGCGGCCCGGCATCGCGGTCGCGTGCAATGGCGAGCTGGTGCGCCGGCGGGAGTGGGAGACGACCAGTCTCGGCGCGGGCGACCAGGTCGAGGTCGTGACCGCCCGCGGGGGCGGGTGACCGCCATGGCCGACGATGACATCCTGGAGATCGCGGGCCGGGCCTTCCGCTCGCGCATCCTGGTGGGAACGGCGGGGTATCCCAGCCGCCAGGTGATGCTTGACGCCATCGATGCCAGCGGGGCCGAGATCGTCACCGTGTCGCTGCGCCGCGTCTCGCTGACGGGCGACACCGACGACATGGTCGAGCTGCTGGCCGGCCGCCACATCCTGCCCAACACGGCCGGTTGCAGCACCCGGCGCGACGCCATGCTGACGGCCGAGCTGGGGCGCGAGGCGCTGGGCACCGACTGGGTGAAGCTGGAACTGATCGGCGACCGCGAGACGCTCTATCCCGACGCGGGCGAGCTGATCGTGACGGCGGCCGAGATGGTGCGCGAAGGCTTCACCGTGCTGCCCTACGCGACCGACGATCCCGTGGTCTGTCGCCGCCTGGCCGATGTCGGCTGCGCGGCGGTGATGCCGCTGGGCTCTCCCATCGGATCGGGGCTCGGCATCCTCAACCCGTTCAACATCGAGCAGATCGTCCGCCGCAGCCCGGTGCCGGTCATCCTCGATGCCGGCATCGGCACGGCATCGGACGCGGCATTCGCCATGGAGCTGGGCTGCTCGGCGGTGCTGCTGAACAGCGCCATCGCCAAGGCACACGACCCGGTGCGGATGGCCCGGGCGATGGGCCTGGCGACGGCGGCGGGACGGGCCGCCGCACTGGCAGGCCGCATCCCGCGGCGGAACTATGCCGAGGCGTCGAGCCCGCAGCTTGGATTGATCGGAAGCTGACGCCTCGCGGGTCAGCCGGGGCAGCGGCGGGCCAGTTCCGCCATTGCGCCGGCGACGCCGTCGAGCGGCACCTCCAGCAGCGTGTCGAGCTGGCGCACCACGGTGAGGCTCCGCCCCGCCAGGATCAGGCGCATGGCGCCGGCCTCCGAGCCGTGAGAGACGGTGACGGTCCCCTCGGAGACGAGTGCCGGCAGGCGCTGCTGGTCGACCAGGAACACCACCCGGTCGCCCGGCAGCACCAGTTCGGCGTCGCGCCCGGCCGGATGAAAGACCGGGATGTCAGCACCACTCCGGCGCCGCTCGATGGCAAACCGCCGGCCACCAGGGCTGGCCAGGGCCATGGCGCAGCCATTGCCGTCCGACGCGAACTGCCAGGTGCCGCCGGCCCGTGCCACCGACGCTTCGCGAGGGGCGGGTGGTGTTGCGGGCTTGGGTGTCGGCGCGGGCGGTGACAGCTCGGCGGTGCGGGCGGCGATCGCCGCCTTGATGCAGGCGACCAGGGCAGGCGAACCCTCGGCCTGGCCTTCGCATTCGGCGCGCCGGCGCAGCCAGGCGAGTTGCGCGTCGCGGATGGCCTGGCCGGCCTCGGCCGGCCGTTCGGCCAGACGCGCGCGATAGAGGGCGGCCATCTCGCGGTCGGCGGTGGCCAGACCGGCATCGGCGCAGATGGATTTCTCGACCCGGCTCTTGGCCCGCGCGCAGTCGAAGCTGGGCCCGGCAGGGGCCTGGCCGGCGGCCGCGGCCGGCAGCAGGATGGCCGCGGCTAGCGCACCAGCCGCAGCTTGGCGGCGAAGACGCGCAGCGCTTCGTCCAGGTTGCCGGCCTGGGCCAGCCGCTCCCGCCCGCTCATGACGATCCATGTGCTCTGTCCGTCCGTGCCGGGCGGTCCCTTGATGATGGCGTAGAGCGGCCGCTCGTGGGTGTGGCGATAGACCGAGAAGACAGCCCGGCCAGGCGCGTGGTCGATGGCGTAGTCGCGCCATTCGCCGCTGCTGACATGCCGGCTGTAGAGGCCGAGGAGGCGGTTCAGTTCGCCGCGGTTGAAATAGACCGGGCGCTGTCGACCGCGATAATCGGACAGGCGTAGGACGGTCGATGCCGGTCGCGCCACGGGACAGCCTCTGTCGGACCCTGGGAACCCGGGCAGTGTTCCCGATTTTCATCAAATCGTAAAGCGGGACCGTGGTTTGCCTTTGCCCTGGCCTGTCGGTATGGTGCCGATCGTTTTCCGGCCGGAGTGATCGGCGTGGCCGATATTTTTCAAGAAGTTGACGAGGATCTGCGGCGCGATCGGGCAACCGCCCTGTGGCGTCGCTATGGCATCTATCTCATCGGAGTCGCAGTGGCGCTGGTGCTGGCCACGGCTGCCTGGTCGGCATGGCGCTACTACGAGCGCAGCCAGCGGGAGCAAGCGGGCGACCGTTTCACCCAGGCCATGCTGGCGGCCAACCAGGGGCAGACCGATGCGGCCGTCGCGGGGTTTGCCGAGGTGGCAACCGGCAATGCGGCCGGATATGCCGTGCTGGCCCGGATGCAGGGGGCGGCCCTGAAGGTCCGCGCCGGCGACCGTGCCGCCGCCGCCTCGATCTATGACGGCATCGCCGGCGATGCCGCCGTGCCGGAAACCTATCGCCAGGCGGCGTTGCTGCTGTCGGTCATGCAGACGATGGATACGGGCGAGCCCAAGGCCCTGTCGGACCGGCTGGCACCGCTGGCGGCGGACGACAATCCGTGGCGGCACACCGCGCGCGAATTGCAGGCGGCGCTGGCCATCCGTGCCGGCGACACGGCCCGGGCGCGCACGCTGCTGGATGGGCTTTCCAAGGATGCGGCCGCACCGCAGTCGCTGCGCACCCGCGCGGCCGAGACGGTGCAGGCGCTGGGTAGCGGGGCATGATGGCAATCTTCTCTTCCGCAAACGCCCGGCGCGGCCTGGCGGCGACGGTTCTGCTGGGCGGGCTGGTCGGCGGCTGCGACTGGTTCGGCGAATCGAAGCCGCCGCCGATTCCCGGTACCCGCCTGTCGATCCTGGCGCTCGATCGCAGCATCAAGCCGGACCCGTCTCTTTCGGGCGTGGCCGTTGCCCTGCCGCGACCGGTCGAGAATGCCGAATGGCCGCAGGCCGGCGGCTATCCCAACCATGTCATGCACCACCTGGCCCTGGGCGACGCGCCCAAGGTGGCGTGGCGCATCAGCCTGGGCGATGCCGGCGGCGACGACCGCCGCATCCTGAGCACGCCGGTGGTGGCCGCCGGCATGGTCTTCGCCATGGATTCCGGCCGGCGCGTCGTCGCGGTCTCGGCCGCCGGCGGTGGCCAGGCCTGGTCGTTCGACCTGCGGCCCGAGGGTGAGAGCGATGGCGGCTTCGGCGGCGGTGTCGCCTATGCCAACGGCCGTCTCTATGTCGCCACGGGCTGGGCCCAGGTCGTGGCGCTGGATGCGCAGTCGGGCAAGGAGATCTGGCGCACGGGCGTGGCCGGCCCGGTGCGGACCGCGCCCACCGTCTCGGGCGGACGGGTCTTCGCCATCACCATCGACAACCAGCTCGAGGCGCTGTCGGCCGACGACGGGCGCAAGCTGTGGAACCACGCCGCCATCTCCGAGACGGCGGGCCTGATGGGCGGCTCCAGCCCGGCGGTCGAGGCCGATGCGGTGATCGCGGCCTTCACGTCCGGCGAACTCTTCGGCATGCGGGTCGAGAACGGCCGCGTCGCCTGGCAGGACAACCTGGCCGCCGTGCGCCGGATCGACGCCATCTCCGACCTGGCCGACATCCGTGGCCGGCCCGTGATCGATCGCGGCACCGTGTTCGCCATCAGCCATTCCGGCCGCATGGTGGCGATCGACCTGCGCACCGGCAACCGCATCTGGGAGCAGGAGATCGGCAGCCTGGAAAGCCCCTGGGTCGTCGGCGACTTCATCTATGTGCTGACGCCGGAGGCCGAGGTCGTCTGCCTGTCGCGCGGCGATGGCCGCATCCGCTGGGTGCGCCCGTTGCCGCGCCACCGCCGCGAGGTCGAGCGCAAGGATCCGCTGTTCTGGACCGGCCCGGTCGTGGCCGGCGACCGCGTCATCGTCGTCGGCTCGAACAAGGAGGCGTTTGCCATCTCCCCCTATACCGGCGAACTGATGGGCACCATCCAGTTGCCCGACGCGGTCTATGCAGCACCGGTGGTGGCCGGCGGCACGCTCTATGTCGTGACCGACGAAGCCAGCCTGATCGCATTGCGATGACCGGAGCATGAGCGCGCGCGTCGCCATCGTCGGCCGACCCAACGTCGGCAAGTCCACCCTGTTCAACCGGCTGGCGGGCCGGCGGCTGGCCATCGTCGACGATCTGCCGGGCGTCACCCGCGACCGGCGCGAGACCGACGGCAAGCTGGGCCCGCTGCGCTTCACCGTGATCGACACGGCCGGCCTGGAAGACCTGCGCGACGAAAGCCTGGAATCGCGCATGCGCGTGCAGACCGAGCAGGCGGTGGACGACGCCGATGCGGTGCTGATGGTGATCGACGGGCGCGTCGGGGTGACGCCGATGGATCGGCATTTCGCCGACTGGCTGCGTCGCCAGACCCGGCCGGTGGTGCTGGTCGTCAACAAGTGCGAGGGCCGCGCGGGGGCGTCTGCGGCCGGCGAGGCCTACGCGCTGGGCCTGGGCGACCCCGTCGCGGTCTCGGCCGAGCATGGCGAGGGCATGCTGGAACTGTACGAGGCGCTGGCGCCCTTACTGGGCGAGGGCGCCCTGGCACCCGACGAGGAAGAGCCCGCGCTGGAAGGCGACGACCGGCCCGACCAGCCGATCTCGATGGCCTTCATCGGCCGCCCGAACGTCGGCAAGTCGACGCTCGCCAATCGGTTGATCGGCAGCGACCGCATGCTGACCGGACCCGAGGCCGGCATCACCCGCGACGCCATCAGCGTCGACTGGGAGTATCGCGGCCGTCGGCTGAAGCTGGTGGATACGGCCGGCCTGCGCCGCCGCGCTAACGTCTTCGAGAAGCTCGAGAAGCTGGCGACCGACGACACCGACCGGGCGATGCGCTTCGCCCAGGTGGTGGTGCTGGTGCTGGATGCCACCCAGCTATTCGAGAAGCAGGACCTGACGATCGCGCGGCGCGTCATCGACGAGGGCCGGGCGCTGGTCATCGCCATCAGCAAGTGGGACCTGGTCGAGGACCGGCAGGCGGCCCTGCAGGGCTTCCGTGACCGGCTGGAGACCTCGCTGCAGCAGGTGAAGGGCATCCTGATGGTGCCGGTGTCGGGCGAGACCGGCGACGGCGTGCCCCGGCTGATGGATGCCGTTTTCCGCACCTTCGAGGCCTGGAACCGCCGGGTCCCGACGCATTCGCTCAATCGCTGGCTGAAGGCGATGTCGGAACGCCACCCGCCGCCGATGGTGCAGGGGCGCCGGCTGCGCCTGCGCTACCTGACGCAGACCAAGGTGCGGCCACCGACCTTCCAGCTCTTCCTCAGCCGGCCGGACTCGCTGCCGGACGACTACAGCCGCTACATCGTCAACGGCCTGCGCGAGGATTTCGCCATCCCGAGCGTGCCGATCCGGCTGATCCTGCGCAAGGCCGACAATCCCTTCGCCGACAAGGGCAAGAAGGACGACTAGAAGAAACTGCCGATCACGGCGCCACCGGCGCCACCGATCGCAGCACCCGGCCAGCCGCCGACCGCGGCACCACCTGCCGCGCCAGCGCCGGCACCCACCACGGTGCCGCAGGCGGCCAGCATCGTCATCATGGCGCCCACGGCCAGGATACGGATCGTCTTCATGGCAGATCTCCCTTTTGGACCAGGGTGGAACGATCATGGGCGGGGGTGGGTTCCGCCGACGCATGGGCTGCCAGCGCGCGGGCGATCTGCGCCAGCATGCCGTCCCAGCCGCCCGGGCGGTCCTGGCGGAAGACCCGCAAAGCTGGATACCAGGGCGAGCGATCGCCCCGGCAGAGCTGCCAATGCCATAGCAGCCCGTTGCCGCTGGGCAGCATCAGCCAGCAGGGCCGGGCGAGCGCGCCTGCGAAATGCACGGTCGAATTGCTGACGCTGACGACCAGGTCCATGGCCGCGGTCTGGGCCGCGAACCCGTCCAGGTCGACGAGCGGGTCGATCTCCCGGTCGTGCAGCAGGCCGGCGGCGGCGGCCTCGTCGGCGATGTCACCGTGCTGGAGGGCAACGAAGGTGATCCCCGGCAAGTCGAGGATCGGTTCCCAGTCCGCCAGCGGCACCGATTTGCGCTGGCCGAACAGCCGGTTGGTGCTGCGCCACGAGATGCCGACGACGAGCCGGCCGCCCCGGGACCGGTAGCGTGACCGCAAGGCCGCCGTGCGGGCCGCATCCGGCACCAGGTAGCCGGCATGGTGGCGGAAGGATTCCATCGTCGGGCGTAGCAGGCCGGGCAGGCTCGACAGCGGCCGGTGGGCGACGATGGGGCCGTCGGCCTTGTCTCCGCGCGCGATCACGGTCAGGGCGGGGAAGGCGCGTTGCAGGACCGGCACGAGCCGGCGATCGGTGGCGACGGTCACGGCACCGGCGCGGGCGGCCGCTTCCGGCAGCAGCCCGCAGGCCAGCACCTCGTCGCCGACGCCATGTTCGCCCCACAGCAGCACGCGGCCCGGGGTCTCCTGTCCATCCCAGAAGGGCAGGGGCGGCGGCGCGGTCGGGCGCGACATCGCCCAATAGGCATCGAGGTCGGCCCAGCCCTCGGCCAGCCGGCCGCAGCCGAGCAGCGCATGGCCGCGATTGTAGCGCCGCCCGACCTCCTCCGGCTGGAGATGCAGCGACCGGTCGTAGGCGGCGACCGCCTCGGCATGCCGGTCGGCCATGAGCAGCGTGTTGCCGAGGTTGTAGAGGACGTCCGGGGTATCCGGCGCGATCGCCAGCGACCGGCGGAATGCCTGCTCGGCCTCGGGCCAGCGATCCAGTTCCTGCAAGGCCGAACCGAGGTTCGCCAGGGCCGCGGCATGGCCGGGCGCCAGGGCGATGACCCGGCCGAAGGCATCGGCCGCGTCGCCGTGGCGGCCGGCCGATGCCAGTGCGACGCCTAGCTCATGCCAGGCATCGGCCTGGTCGGGCCGCAGGGCCACGGACCGGCGCAGGGCGGCGATGGCGTGGTCGTGGTGTCCCAGCGCATGCAGGGCGCACCCGGCCCAGCGATGTCCCTCGCTGTCGTCCGGCCGCAGCGACTGTGCCGCGCGATAGGATGCCAGCGCCTCGTCCATCCGGCCGGCCTGGCGCAGCAGGTGGCCCAGCGAGAGGCGTAGACGGGCCGATGCCGGGTCGGCCGTCACGGCCGCCATGGAGGCCAGGACGGCATCGTCCATCCGGCCGAGGCGGCGCAGGGCGGCGGCCCGGCTGGCGTGCGCGGCCGGCACACCCGGCCGCAGCCGGAGCGCCCGGTCGCTGGCGGCCAGCGCGGCGCCCGGGTCGCCTGCCGCCAGGGCGGCGGCGGCCAGGTCGGTCCAGGCCCGGGCGTTGCCCGCGTCGAGGCGCGTTGCCAGCGCGAAGGCGGCCATGGCGTCGGGGTGCCGGCCGAGTTGGCCCAGCGCCAAGCCGGCTTCCCGGTGCAGGCGGGCGTCGGTCGGCGACAGCCGCATGGCATGCTTGAGCGGCACCAATGCCGCCTCCGGTCGTCCCCGGGCATGTAGCAACCGGGCGATCAGTCGCAACGCGCCGACATGCTCCGGGTCGACGGCCAGGGCCGCATGGCACAGCGCGGCTGCCCCCGTGATATCCCGCCGGTGGGCAAGCGCCAGTGCCCGCAGGTGCAGGTCGGTGGGTGAGGGATCGGTCGGCATGCCGGCTCAGATGTCCCACGGCGATCGGCCGCCGGGCAAGGCCGGGCCGATCAGTGCGCGACGGGCGTGGCCGTAGGCTGCGCCATGCCGCGTTCCGCCATCAGGGCGCGCAGGATATCCGGACGGTCGGTGATGATGCCGTCGATGCCGCGGTCGAGCAGGCCGGCCATTTCGGCACGGTCGTTCACCGTCCACACGACGACCTGGAGACCGAGCCGGCGGGCAGTGGCGATGTCGTCGTCGGTCGGGTCGCGATAGAAGGGCGACCAGACGCGACCGCCCGCGGCCTTGACCATGCGCGGCACCGACCCACCATGATCGGCGGCCGCGATGCCGGCCGTCCAGGCGCTGGCACCTGGCGACGCCGCCTGGATATTGTCCAGGAATCGCTGCTGTGCGGACAGATAGACCGTGGGGATGCCCGGCGCCGCCTGCTGCACGAGGCGCAGCGTGCGCCAGTCGAAGGACTGGATGGTCACCCGCTCTTCCATGCCGGCTGTGTGGATGACGGCAAGCAGCCGCTCGGCGAACAGCTCGGGCGAGGCCGTATCGTCGGGCCTGGCCGGCGACAGCTTGGTCTCGATGTTGAAGCGCACCTGGCCGTTGCCGCTGCGCGCCGCGAGCGCGAAGACCGCGTCCAGCGTCGGTACGCGCTCGCCGTCGACGGGCTGGAGGGCCGGATGGCGCGCGGGGTAGCGCGATGTCGGGTCCGCGCGGCCGATATCGTAGGACTGGATCTGCTCCAGGGTCAGTTGACGCAGCAGCGGGCCGGGTGCGGAAATCCACCGCCCGTCGCGCCCGCGCGCAATCTCCGGGTTGAGGGCCGGGTCGTGGTGAACCACCACCGCGCCGTCGGCCGTGATGCCGGTGTCCAGTTCCAGCACCGAAACGCCGAGACCGAGCGACCCGGCGAATGCCGTCAGCGAGTTCTCCGGCCACAGGCCGCGGCCGCCACGGTGGCTTTGCAGTTCGAAGGCGAGGCAGGGGGCCGCCGCTGCGACCGACAGAAGCAGCGCGGCGAGCCGGATCCTCACGCGAAAACGACGCGCTCGCCCTGGTGGGGATATGCGGCCATCAGCATCGGCAGCATGGCGTTCGCGGCATCGTCCGGGCTGGGCACCATGGTCGGGTCCTCGCCGGGGAAGGCGGCGGCCCGCAGGCCGGTGCGCATGGCGCCCGGATCGAAGATGTTGGCGCGCACGCGCGTGTTGGCGAGTTCGGCCGCGTAGAGCCGGACCAGCGTTTCCAGCCCGCCCTTGCTGACGGCATAGCCGGCCCAGTAGGCGTCCCGGCCGGTTGCCTCCGGGCAGCTCACGAACACTGCGCGGCCAGCATCCGACAGGCGAAGCAGCGGGTCGAGGCTGCGGATCAGGCGCCAGTTGGCGGTCAGGTTGACGGCCATCACATCGGCCCAATGCTCCGGGCGGATATGGCCGACAGGGGTCAGCGTGCCCAGCGCCCCGGCGGCTGCCACCAGCATGTCCAGCTTGCCGAAGCGGCTGTGCAGGGCGGCCCCCAACTGGTCGATGCGCTCGCCCTCCTTGAGGTCGAGCGGCACCAGGGTGGCACTGCCGCCGGCGCGACGCACCGCGTCGTCGGTTTCCTCCAGTCCGCCCACGGTGCGGGCGACCAGGATCAGATGGGCGCCTTCCGCGGCGATGGCGACGGCGGCGGCCGCGCCCAGGCCGCGGGAAGCACCGGTCACGACGGCAACCTTCCCCGCCAACCGGCGGGGGGCAGCAGCTTCAGTCATAGGGGTCAGGCGATCTCGGCGAGAAGGGAAAGCTGGGCAGGCGTGCCGGCGGCGTCATAGTCGGCCAGGGTCGTCGGATACTCGCCGGTGAAGCAGGCGTCGCAGAACTGCGGCTGGCTGGCGTTGCGGCCGTCATGGCCCATGGCGCGGTAGAGGCCGTCGATCGAGATGAAGGCCAACGAATCGGCGCCGATGAACTTGGCCATGCCGGCGACGTCGAAGCGCGACGCCAGCAGCCGCTCGCGCTCGGGCGTGTCGATGCCGTAGAAGCAGGAATTGGTGGTGGGCGGGCTGGAGATGCGCATGTGCACCTCGCGGGCACCCGCCTGACGGACCATTTCGACGATCTTGGTCGAGGTGGTGCCGCGGACGATGCTGTCGTCCACCAGGATCACCCGCTTGCCCTCGATCATCGCCCGGTTGGCGTTGTGCTTCAGCTTCACGCCCAGGTGGCGGATATGGTCGCTGGGCTCGATGAAGGTGCGGCCGACATAGTGGTTGCGGATGATGCCCAGCTCGAACGGGATGCCGGCCGCCGCCGCATAGCCGATCGAGGCCGGCACGCCCGAATCCGGCACGGGGATCACCAGGTCGGCGTCGACATGGCTCTCGCGCGCCAGCTCGGCGCCGATGCGCTTGCGCGCCTCGTAGACGCTGGTGCCTTCGACGATGCTGTCGGGCCTGGCGAAGTAGATGTACTCGAAGACGCAGAAGCGCTTGGGCGGCCGCGCGAAGGGGAAGATGCTGCGGATGCCGGCCTCGTTGATGACGACCATCTCGCCCGGCTCGACGTCGCGCACGAACTCCGCGCCGATGATGTCGAAGGCGCAGGTCTCCGATGTCAGGATCCAGGTCGTGCCGAGCCGGCCCAGCACCAGCGGCCGCACGCCCAGCGGGTCGCGCACGCCGACCAACTCCTTGCTCGACATGGCGACCAGGGAATAGGCGCCCTCGACCCGGTGCAGCGCGTCGATCATGCGATCGACGACGGTCGCCCGCAGGCTGGTGGCGATCAGGTGGACGATCACCTCGGTGTCGGTGGTCGACTGGAACAGGCTGCCGCGGCGCACAAGTTCGCGCCGGATGCCGTAGGAGTTGGTGAGGTTGCCGTTGTGGCAGATCGCCAGCCCGCCGAACTCGAAATCGGCGAACAGCGGCTGCACGTTGCGCAGCGTGGTGTCGCCGGTGGTGGCATAGCGGACATGGCCGATCGCCATGGCGCCGACCAGCGACTGCATCGTCGCCTGCGAGCTGAAATTCTCGCCCACCTGGCCAAGGCCGCGATGGGCATGGAACTGGATGCCGTCATAGCTGACGATGCCCGCCGATTCCTGACCGCGATGCTGAAGCGCATGCAGGCCAAGCGCGGCGTGGGCGGCCGCTTCCGGGTGTCCGAAGATCCCGAAGACGCCGCACTCTTCCTTGAAGTGGTCGTCGTCGAAGGGATGGGTGGTCAGCGTCTGCATCGCCGTTCTCCGCCGCCCGTCCGACCCAGGTGGAGCAAGCGCCATGGGCTTCATCGACGGGGCGGTTATAGCTGTCTCGAAACCGCCACGCACGCGGTTTCCACGATTCGTGAATGACTCTCTGCCGGGGCCTACTGCGTGCTCTGCCGCAGGGTCCGGTCCAGTTCCCGTCGTTCCCCCGGCGAATAGCCGGGCGGCGGCGGGGCAGGGGCGCCGATCGGCGGGCTCGTCAGGGTCTTCACGGCCCTGTTCGTATCGCGGGCCTGGTCCCGCAATCTCTGTCCTTCGTCGAGCGCACGATCACGGAACTCCTTGGGCACCAGCGTGGTCAGCCATGTGGCCCCTTGCTGCACCAATGGCAATGCCCGGGCGCCACGGATCCAGGGCGGATGCTCGCCGGCTGGAACGGCCCAGGCGAGCAGCAGGTAGGCCAGGCACACCAGCACCGCCCCGCGGGCGATGCCGAACAGCAGCCCCAGCGTCCGGTCGACGGCGCTGAGCGCGCTGCCGCGCACGCGGTTGGCGATGGCATGGGTGATCAGCGAGAAGACGATGAGGGCGAAGAGGAAGAGGACCGCACCCAGGGCGATGTCGGCAAACAGCGTCGGCCCCAGCAGGTCGCGGGCATGGCCGCGCAAGGGCGTGAAGCCGTAGAGCGCCACCAGGCCGGCGCCGATCCAGCCGGCGACCGACAAGACCTCGCGCACGAAGCCCCTCATCACGGCGAACAGCGCCGACAGCAGGATGACGCCGGCTATCCCGAGGTCGGCATAGTTCAGTTCGTTCATGACCGAGGCCGATCCCCGCCGGGTCGCCCGCCCGCCGCGCGCTTCTCGTCGAAGAGGGCGCACAATTCGGCCACCGTGCCGATCTCCTGCAAGGTTACCTCGGCCGAGCGCGCCAGGCGGCGCCCGCGCTGCGGTGGCATCAGGGCATGCTCGAAGCCGAGCTTGCCCGCTTCCTTCAACCGCTGCTCCGTCTGGCTCACCGCCCGCACCTCGCCCGACAGGCCGATTTCCCCGAACACCACCGTGGCCGCCGGCAGCGCCTGCCCGGTCGAAGCCGAGATCAATGCGGCTGCAACGGCAAGGTCGGCCGCGGGTTCCTGGATGCGCAGGCCGCCGGCCACATTCAGGTAGATGTCGTTGCCGCCGATTGCCACCCCGCCGCGCGCTTCCAGCACGGCCAGGATCATCGACAGGCGCCCGCCGTCCCAGCCGACGACCGCGCGCCGCGGCGTGCCGGGGGCGGACGGGGCGACCAGGGCCTGGATCTCCACCAGCATCGGCCGCGTGCCCTCCATCCCGGCGAAGACGGCCGCACCCGAGATGTCGCCCTGGCGGTCGGCCAGGAAGAGAGCGGACGGGTTCAGCACCTCGTCCAGGCCGCGATCGGTCATCTCGAACACGCCGATCTCGTCGGTCGGACCGAAGCGGTTCTTGACCGCGCGCAGGATGCGGAACTGGTGCCCGCGCTCGCCCTCGAAATAGAGGACGGTGTCGACCATGTGCTCCAGCACGCGCGGGCCGGCGATGGTGCCTTCCTTGGTGACGTGGCCGACCAGCACCAGGGCGAAGCCGCGCCGTTTGGCGAGCCGGATCAACTCCTGGGCGCTGGAACGCACCTGGGCGACCGTGCCGGGTGCCGAGTCCAGCGAGTCCAGGTACATGGTCTGGATGGAGTCGATGACCACGAGCGCCGGTGCCGGCCCCTGGTCGAGCGACGCCACGATGTCGCGCACGCTGGTGGCGGCCGCCAGCGAGACGGGCGAGCCGGCGACGTCGAGCCGGCGGGCGCGCATCCGCACCTGCTCGATCGCCTCTTCGCCCGAGATGTAGAGGACGGTGCCGCTGCCGGCCAGACGGGCCGCCACCTGCAGCAGCAGGGTCGACTTGCCGATGCCGGGATCGCCGCCGACCAGCAGCGCGCTGCCGGGCACCAGCCCGCCGCCGGCCACCCGGTCGAACTCGCCGATGCCGGTGACGCGGCGTGGCGCGTCCTGCTCGCTGCCTTCGAGCCCGACCAGTTCGATGCGCCGGCCCTTGCCGGTGCCCAGTCCCTTGGGTGGGCCGTCGCCGCCGGTTTCCTCGACGAGCGAATTCCACGCGCCGCAATCCTCGCACCGGCCGGCCCATTTCGGGTGGACGGCGCCGCACTGCTGGCAGACGAAGCGGGCGGCGGGTCGGGCCATGGACGTGGGCCGGTTGGGTGCGACCGTCAGAGCGGCCGCACCTCCATCCGGATCGGGCCCTCGGCGTGGCCGTTCACGAACTGGTCGACATAGGGATTGCCGGAGGAGTCGATCGAGGCCGCCGGCCCCTCCCAGATGATCTTGCCGGCATAGATCATGGCCACGCGGCTGGCGATCTTGCGCGCCGAATGCATGTCGTGGGTGATGGTGATCGTGGTGGCGCCCAGTTCCTGGACGCAGGACACGATCAGGTCGTTGATCACGTCGGCCATGATCGGGTCGAGGCCGGTGGTCGGCTCGTCGAAGAGGATGATCTCGGGCTCGGTCGCGATCGCGCGGGCGAGTGCCACGCGCTTCTGCATGCCGCCCGACAGCTCGGACGGCGACAGGTTGCCGACCTGCTCGCCCAGGCCGACAGCCTGGAGTTTGCGCATGGCGACCTGGCGGGCCTCGGCCCGCGGCGTGCCGCGGCCCTGGATCAGGCCGAAGGCGACGTTCTCCCACACCGGCAGGCTGTCGAAGAGGGCGCCGCCCTGGAACAGCATGCCGAACTTGGCCATGACGCGCTCGCGCCCGCGGCGGTCGAGCCGGGTGATATCCTCGCCGTCGATGGTGATGCTGCCGGCATCGGGGCGGATCAGGCCCAGGATGCACTTGATCATCACCGATTTGCCGCTGCCCGAACCGCCGATGACGACCAGGGATTCGCCCTGGGCGATGTCGAGGTCGACGCCGTCGAGCACGACCTTGGGGCCGAAGCGCTTGCTCAGCCCGCGCACCTGGATCTTGGGTGTCGTGCTCATCGGTGCGAGAAGAAAAGCTCGGTGACGAGATAGTTCGACAGCAGGATCAGGATGGACGCCGTCACCACCGCCTGGGTGGTGGCGGCACCCACGCCCTGCGCCCCGCCCCGCGAGCGATAGCCGTGGTAGCAGCCCATCAGCGCGATCAGGAAGCCGAAGACGCCGGCCTTCACCAGGCCCGACACCACGTCCATCACCTGAAGATACTCGAAGGTCCGCTTCAGGTAGTTGGCCGGGTTGAAACCCAGCTTGTGGACCGACACGACATAGCCGCCGAAGACGCCGATGGCGTCCGCCACCAGCACCAGCAGCGGCAGCATGGTCATGCCGGCCAGCAGGCGCGGGGCGACCAGGTACTTCATCGGGTTGGTCGAAAGGGTGGTCAGCGCGTCGATCTGCTCGGTCACGCGCATGGTGCCGATCTCGGCCGCCATCGAGGCGCCGATGCGGCCTGCAACCATCAATCCGGCGATGACCGGGCCCAGCTCGCGGGTGATCGAGATCACGACGACGGTCGGGATGGCGCTGTCGGCGGCGAAGCGCGAGAAGCCGGTGTAGCTCTGGAGCGCCAGCACCATGCCGGTGAAGAGCGCCGTCAGGCCGACCACCGGCAGGGAGTAGAAGCCGATGTTCATCATCTGGCGCAGGATCAGGCGCCAGTGCCAGGGCGGCCGGACGGAGAGCGCGATGGCCTGGCCCGCGAACAGGCTGACCGACCCGGTGGTGGCCAGGAGCTGCAGGAAGACGCGGCCGATCGAGGCGAGGAAACCCACCGTCTAGGCCGCCCGGTCCAGGCCGCGATAGACGCGGGCATAGCGCGGACCGAGCCCGGTCAGGAACTCGTAGCCGATCGTCCCGGCATCGGCCGCGACGGCGTCGATCGGGCGCGCATCGCCGATCGCCACCACGGCGGCACCGGGATGGGCATGGGCTTCGGGGAAATCCGTAACGTCGAGCGTGATCAGGTCCATCGATACCCGGCCCAGAATCGGCGCGCGTTCGCCGTTCAGGAGGAAATGGCCGCGAGAACTCGACGATCGCAGGAAGCCATCGGCGTAACCGATTGGAACCGTTGCGACTTTAGTCGGCCTGGAGGCACGGTGCGCCGCACCATAGCCAACGCTCTCGCCCGGGTCAATGTGACGGACCTGGAGGATGCGGGCCTCCAGCCGCAGGACGGGCCGCATGGGGTTGGGTCGTTCCGGGGTCGGGTTGACGCCGTAGAGGGCGACGCCCGGCCGCCCCAGGTCGAAATGATAGTCGGCCCCGAGGAAGATGCCGGACGAGGCGGCCAGGCTGGCCGGCACGCCCGGGAAGGCCTGGCGCAAGGCCCAGAAACGGTCGAGCTGGGTTCGATTGAGCGGGTGTCCGGGCTCGTCGGCGCAGGCGAGGTGGCTCATGACGAGCTGCGTGTCGACGCCGGCGAGCCGGTCGGGCTCCGCCGCCAGGACCGCGGCCTCGGCTGGCGGCAGCCCGAGGCGGGCCATGCCGGTGTCGAACTGCACCAGGGCGGGCAGGGGGCGGCCCAACTGCCGGGCATGGGCCTGCCACAGTGCCACCTGGCCCAGGTCGTTCAGTACCGGCAGCAGGTCATGGGCGACGAAGGCGGCCTCCAGCCCCGGCCAGATGCCGTTCAGCACGGCGACGCGCGCGTCGCCCGGCAGCACCGCGCGCACCGCGATCGCCTCGTCCAGATGGGCGGTGAAGAACCAGCGTGCGCCGGCCCGCGCCAGGGCGGGCGCCACCTGTGCCGCGCCCAGGCCGTAGGCGTCGGCCTTGACCACGGCCGCGCAAGGCACGCCGGCCAGTTCGCGGACGAGGATGCGATAGTTCCCGCCGATCGCGTCGAGGTCGACCGTCAGGGTGGCCCCGGCTGGCCGGACAGTATCAGTGGTGCGCATCGGGCAGATGGTCGCCTTCGGCCAGATTCTCGAACTTGGTGATGCGCCCGTCGAAGCGCAGGCGGACCGTGCCGGTGGGACCATGCCGCTGCTTGGCGATGATCACCTCGGCGGTGTCGGCCACCTCCTGCAGGCGCTGCGACCAGCGCTGGTAGCGGTCGTTGAATTTGTCCTCGGTCTCGTCGGGGCGGCGCACCGGCTCGTTGCGCAGGTAGTATTCCTCGCGGAACACGAACATGACCACGTCCGCGTCCTGCTCGATCGAGCCGGATTCGCGCAGGTCGGCAAGCTGCGGGTGCTTGTCCTCGCGCTGCTCCACCGCGCGCGATAGCTGGGAAAGCGCCAGCACCGGCACGTTCAGTTCCTTGGCGATCGCCTTCAGGCCGCGCGTGATTTCCGAGATTTCCTGGACCCGGTTCTCCTGCTTGGACCCGGTGGAACCGCGCAGGAGCTGGAGGTAGTCGACGACGATCAGGCCCAGCCCGCGCTGTCGGGCAAGGCGGCGGGCGCGGGTGCGGATGGCCGAGATGCTGAGGGCCGGGGTGTCGTCGATGAACATGGGGATCGAGGCCAGGGTCTGGCTCGCCTCGACGAACTTCGGAAACTCCTCGGCCTTCACGTCGCCGCGGCGGATCTGGTCGGACGGCACGCCCGAGACCTCGGCCAGGATGCGGGTGGCAAGCTGCTCGGCCGACATTTCCAGCGAAAAGAAGGCGACGACCGCGCCATCCTCGGCCTTGATCGAGCCGTCCGGATTGCGGCCCTCGCGATAGTGCCGGGCGGCGTGGAAGGCGATGTTGGTGGCGAGCGCCGTCTTGCCCATGGCCGGCCGGCCGGCGAGGATCACGAGGTCGGACGGATGCAGGCCGCCCAGGCGCTTGTCCATGTCGATGAAGCCGGTACCGACGCCGGCGACGTGGCCCGCCCGCTTGAACGCGGCCTCGGCCATGTGGATGGCCTCGACCAGCGCGCTCTCGAAGGTGCGGAAGCCGCCCTCGCCGCTGCCGGTGGTGGCCAGGTTGAACAGCCGTTGCTCGGCCGTTTCGAGCTGGCCGATGGCCGTCACGTCGGGCTCGGCGTCGTGGGCGGTGTTGACGATGTCCTCGCCCAGCTCGATCAGTTCGCGCCGCAGGTGCAGGTCGCGGATCGAGTGGGCGTAGTGCTCGGCATTGATGATGGTGGCCGATGCCGCCGCCAGACGGGCCAGGTAGTTGGCGCCGCCGACATCGGCCAGCGCCTTGTCCTGCTCGAAATAGGTCCGGAGCGTCACCGGGTCGGCGATCTGGCCGCGCTCGATCAGCTTGGCGGCGGCGGAGAAGATGCGCGCATGGATGCCGTTGGCGAAATGCTCGGCGGCCACGATCTCGCTGACGCGCTGGAAGGCCTGGTTGTTGACGAGGATGGCGCCCAGCAGCGCCTGCTCGGCTTCTTCGTTGCGTGGGGGGGAGCGGTAGGCCGGGCCGTCATGCAGCGGGGTGACGCTGGCGATCGAGAGGATGTTCTCCATCGCCGGCACATTACCCGATATCGGGCCCGGACCTTGGTTGCATTTTATCCACAGCCCTGTGGAACACGGGTACGATCGTCAGATATCCAACCCGATCAGGCCGCTATGTCCGCCCGCGCGTCCGCCCGGCTTTCCCATTCGTGGATATAGTCGCGGGTCAGCGGCACCGCCTTCAGGTCGCGGGTCATCTGCATCTGGAAGACCATGTGGCCCTGGTTGACGAAGGCCAGTTCGCAGCCAACCAGATAGAACTCCCACATGCGGCAGAAGCGCTCGTCGTAGATCTGACGGATCTCGTCGCGGCTGGCCTCGAACCGCTCGCGCCAATGGCGCAGCGTGTAGGCGTAGTGCAGGCGCAGGATCTCCACGTCGGTCACGAACAGGCCGGTGCGCTCGACGATCGGCAGTACCTCGGACAGGGCCGGGGAATAGCCGCCGGGGAAGATGTACTTGCGCAGCCACGGGTTGGTGGCACCCGGCCCGTCCGAGCGGCCGATGGAGTGGAGCAGGGCGACCCCGTCCTCGGCCAGCAGCTTCTGCACCTGGCGGAAGAACGTATCGTACTGGTTGATGCCGACATGCTCGAACATGCCGACCGACACGATACGGTCGTAGCGCCCGGTCTCCTCGCGATAGTCCCGTAGCAGGAACCGCACGCGATCGCTGAGCCCGGCGCGGCGGGCGCGCTCCTGGGCCACCTTGTGCTGCTCCTCCGACAGGGTGAGCCCGGTCACCTCGACCCCTGCCGTCTGGGCCAGATAGAGTGCCAGCCCGCCCCAGCCGCAGCCGATGTCCAGCACATGCTGGCCGGGCTGCAGCAACAGCTTGGCCGCGATGTGGCGCTTCTTGTTGTGCTGGGCCGTCTCCAGGCTGTCGCCCGGCTGCATGAAGTAGGCGCAGGAATATTGCCGGTCCTCGTCGAGGAACAGGTCGTAGAGCCGGCCCGACAGGTCGTAATGGTGGGCGACGTTGGCGCGCGAGCGCGCGACCGGGTTGTACTGCCGCAGGCCGCGCAGCCAGTGCTCCAGCTTGCGCCCCGCCGACATCACCGGCGGCTCCGGGATGTGTGCCAGGTTCTCGGTCGCCAGGAACAGGAAATCGTAGAGCGTGCCCTCGTCGAGGGTCAGCGTGCCGTCCATGAAGGCTTCGCCGACATGGAGTTCCGGTTTGAGGGCCAGCCGCGTGTGCAGCGCCTTGTCGTGCAGGCGGATCGCGACGGGCTTGCCGGTGCCGTCGCCGAATGTCCAGGTTCTGCCCGCCGCATCGGTGAGCTTCAGGGTCCCCTGGCGGATGATGTGACGAAGGAAGCGAGCGAACAGCATGATGGCGTTCCACCCCCGGGCAATTCTTGCCGGTGCGGAGTGCCGATTCGGGCTGCCCCGCGCGGGTAACAATTACGCCACAACCTGAATTTGTCCTCAAGCATCGCTGCACGCATTGCAGCTCTGCTCCATCAACGGCTTAGTCGGATGGAAGTGGCCGATGACAGCGCCGGACGCGCGCCGTCACTCCAGTCTGTCCGGCGCCGGCCCGGGCAACCTTGCCGCGGGCCGGTGCCGAAGTCGTCGTCAGGCCTCGGTCTCTTCCTCGGCCGCGTCCTCTTCCGCTGCGGCCGGCTCGGCAGCGGCGGCGGTCGGGGCGGGGGCGGCGGCGCGTGCCTGGGCCGCGGCTTCCTCGACCGACTGGGCGACGTTGACCGTCACCTTGACCGAGACTTCCGGGTGCAGGGCTACGCGGACCGTGTGCAGGCCCAGCGTCTTGATCGGCTGGTCGATCAGGACCTGCGTGCGCTCGACGGTGAAGCCGCCGGCGGTGACCGCATCGGCCACGTCCTTGGGCGACACCGAGCCGTAGAGCTGGCCCGACTCGCCGGCCTGGCGGATCGCCGTCACCGACAGGCCTTCCATCTTGACGGCCACGGACTGCGCTTCGTCGCGCCGCTTCAGGTTCGCCGCCTCGAGCTGCGCACGGCGCGTCTCGAAATGCGACAGGTTCTCCTTGGTGGCGCGGAGAGCCTTCTTCTTGGGCAGCAGGAAGTTGCGGGCGAAACCCGCGCGCACCTTAACCACTTCGCCCATCTGGCCGAGATTCTCGACCCGCTCGAGCAGGATCACATCCATCGTACTACTCCTTCTCGGCCGCGGGCGGTTCGCCGAGGCGCCGCCGGATTCCGGCCCACTGCTCCACGAAACCCAGGACGACCAGCGCCGCCGCAGGCCAACCGAATACCATTATCGCCGCATAGGCCCCAACCAGGATGACCCAGCGTAACGGACGCCGCCTCGCATAGGCATGGACGACGGCCAGACCGACGAAGAAGAACGGCAGGCACAGCACCAGGCTCAGGTTCGAGCCGAAATGTGCGGGCACCCCGCCGCCCAGTATCGCCAGGGCCAGCCCGGCTGCCACCGGCACGAGCGCCCATCTGGGCAGCTCGATGTCGGACACCCGGGGCGTCGGCCGGCGGTTGTGCCCGAAGCGGACCAGCGCACCCTGCGCCAGCGCCCCGTTCACGACCACCATGACCATCCAGGACACCAGCACGACCGCGGGGAAGAGGGGTGCAACCGCCCCCACCGCGCGCTCGATCTGCGCCTCCGGTCCGCCTACCATCATCGCCAGGCCTGCCCGCAGGAACCGCTCCACCGTGCCTGGCAACCCGCCTTCCGACCCGCCGAAAGCGAGGTAGGCGGTGACCAGGCCGGCGACGGCCATGCCGGTGAGCCATGTCACCAGCATGCCGGGCGGATACCAATCGGCGCTGCCGTCCGGCCGGGGCCGGTTCAGCAGCGACAGATGGGCCAGCCAGTATGCCGGGAGCGCGTTGACGGCCAGGAAGACGACGGCGAACAGGCCGTTCTCCACCAGCGTCAGCACCGCGGCCGCGACCGCGCCCGAGATCGCCAGCAGCCCCGCCGAATGACCCAGGCCGATCGCGAAGAGCGGCAGCTGAGTCAGATAAGCGAAGATGATGGCGCCCGGCGTTCCCAGCGTGGCGGCGAGTGCGAACAACGCACTCGCCAGCCCGGCGCCGAAGGCATAGAGGACCGGCCCCTGCATGGCGGCGGCCCGTCCGCTGCCCGTCCTATCGCATCCGGCCCTACTTCACGAGGTAGGGCAGGAGGCCCAGGAAGCGGGCGCGCTTGATGGCCTGGGCCAGTTCACGCTGCTTCTTGGCGGAGACGGCGGTAATGCGGCTGGGAACGATCTTGCCGCGCTCGGACACGAAGCGCTGGAGCAGCTTCACGTCCTTGTAGTCAATCTTGGGCGCGGTCGGACCCGAGAAGGGGCAGCTCTTGCGACGCCGGAAGAACGGTCGACGACCGCCTCCGCCGCCACCAGCCCGCTCGCCCGCACCACCGCTGCTCGCACCGCCGGCTCCACCGGCACCAGAGGGGGACCTCATGCTTCGCCTCCTGCGACGACGGCCGCGTCGCGGCCGCCTTCCCGATCACCACCGCGATCGCCACGGTCGCCGCGATCACCCCGGTCGCCGCGGTCACCACGATCGCCCCGGTCGCCATACTCCCGGCGCGGGCGGTCGCGATCGTCGCGGCCCTTGGACTGCATCATCGCCGACGGACCCTCTTCCAGGGCGTCGACGCGGACCGTCAGGCTGCGCAGCACATCTTCGTTGATGCGCATGTTACGCTCCATCTCGGCCACCGCCGCGGGCGGGGCGTCGATGTTGAGCAGGACGTAGTGCGCCTTGCGATTCTTGCGGATTCGGTAGGCGACGTTGCGAAGGCCCCAATACTCGCGCTTGGTGACCTGCCCGCCGTTCTCGGTGATGATCGTCGCGAACTGTTCGGTCAATGCCTCGACCTGGTTCGCGGCAATGTCCTGCCGAGCAATAAAAACGTTCTCATAGAACGCCATGGTGCCAGATACTCCTTTTGGCTATTCGCGGGCCCGGCGCCGGACGATCGGATTCGACACGGCGAACGGGGCCTAGCCGGCTGGGCCGGCAAGGAGCGAAGGCGCGGGAATATACACATCGTCGCCTCCCGCGCAAGCCGCGTGCCGGGACGCGGTACGGTCGCGGTGTCCGGGCGACGCCGTACCTTGACTCCGCACCATCCCCGTTTATGAGTGACCGCGCGTTTCGCGAGCCGGCGTTCGCGCGGGGGGAAATGACAAGAGCATTCGTTTTTCCTGGGCAGGGTTCCCAGGCGGTCGGCATGGGACGGGAACTGGCGGATGCCTTTCCGGCCGCGCGGCTGGTGTTCGAGGAGGTCGACGACGCGCTCGACCAGAAGCTGTCGCGCCTCATGTTCGAGGGCCCGGAAAGCGATCTGGTCCTGACCGAGAATGCGCAGCCCGCCCTGATGGCGGTCAGCGTCGCCGTCGTGCGCGCCATCGAGAGCGAGAGCGGGCGCAGCCTGGCCGATCTGGGCATCTGCGTCGCTGGCCACTCGCTGGGCGAGTATTCGGCCCTGGCGGCGGCCCGCGCCTTCACTCTTGCCGACGCCGCGCGCCTGCTGAAGCGGCGCGGCCAGGCGATGCAGAAGGCGGTGCCGGTCGGCGCCGGTGCGATGGCTGCATTGCTGGGGCTCGACCTGGAGCAGGCGCAGGCGGTGGCGGCCGAGGCGGCCGAGGGCCAGGTCTGCGATACCGCCAACGACAATGCGCCGGGCCAGGTCGTGGTCAGCGGCGATCGCGAGGCGGTCGAGCGTGCGGTCAAGCTGGCGGCCGGGCGGGGCGCCAAGCGCGCCATCCTGCTGCCGGTCAGCGCCCCCTTCCATTGCGCCCTGATGCGGCCCGCGGCCGACGTGATGGCGGAGGCCCTGGGGCAGGTCGCCCTGGCGCCGCCGACCCTGCCGCTGGTTGCCAACGTCAGCGCGGCAGCCACGAGCGACCCGGATACGATTCGCCGCCAGCTCGTGGAGCAGGTGACGGCCATGGTGCGCTGGCGCGAATGCGTGCTGGCGCTACGCGAACGGGGCGCCACCGCGGCGGTCGAGCTGGGTGCCGGGCGGGTGCTGTCGGGCCTGGTGAAGCGCATCGACCGCGAACTGGCGACCCAGGCGGTGGCCACGCCGGCCGAGGTCGATATTTTCCTGAAGACGCTCTGAAGCACCGATCACGGCACGAAGGGACGAGGGCATGTTTCGGCTGGATGGCAAGCGCGCGCTGGTGACCGGCGCCTCGGGCGGGATCGGCGGCGCCATCGCCCGCATCCTCCACGCGCAGGGCGCGGCCGTGGCGCTGGCCGGCACCCGGGCGCCCGTGCTCGAGGCCCTGGCGGCCGAGTTGGGCGAGCGCGCCGCGGTCGTGGTCGCCGACCTCTCCGACCAGGCCGCCACCGACGCGCTGGTCAAGGAGGCCGAGGCGCGGCTGGGCGGCCTCGACATCCTGGTCAACAATGCCGGATTGACGCGCGACGGGCTGGTGCTGCGCATGAAGGACGAGGACTGGCAGCGTGTGCTGGACGTGAACCTGACGGCAGCCTTCCGCCTGTCCCGCGCCGCGCTGCGCGGAATGATGAAGCAGCGCTGGGGCCGCATCGTCTCCGTCACGTCGATCGTGGGCCACACGGGCAATCCCGGCCAGGCGAACTATGCCGCCTCCAAGGCCGGCATCGCCGGCATGACCAAGGCGATCGCGGCCGAGGTGGCATCGCGTGGCATCACCGTCAACTGCGTTGCGCCGGGCTTCATCGCGACCGCCATGACCGATGCGCTGAACGACGAGCAGCGCCAGCGAATCCAGACGCAGATCCCGTCGGGCCGCATGGGAACCCCGGACGAGGTTGCTGCGGCGGTGGCCTATCTGGCCAGTGCCGAGGCCGGTTACGTCACCGGCCAGACCATCCATGTCAATGGCGGCATGGCGATGCTCTGAACCCCCGCGGGCGGATGGGGTGGCGGGCGTCGGCCGATGCTGGCAAACCCCAAACGTTCATGGTATGGGGGCGCGCTTACCCCAGATTTCCAGAAATGGTGGCCGGCGCTCCTTCGCGTCGGCACCTGCCTTAGACTGAAGCCGGACATACCTAGAGGAAGGCCAAGATGAGCGACGTCGCCGAACGGGTTAAGAAGATCGTGGTGGAGCATCTCGGTGTCGAGGAAGCCAAGGTCACCGAGAATGCCAGCTTCATCGACGATCTGGGCGCGGACAGCCTCGACACCGTCGAACTGGTGATGGCCTTCGAGGAAGAGTTCTCGATCGAAATCCCCGATGATGCTGCCGAGAAGATCGCGACCGTGAAGGACGCGATTGAATTCATCAGCAAGAAGCAGGACTGAGCCCGAGGGCCGGTCGGTCCGGGCTTTTCCGATGCGTCGCGTAGTCGTTACGGGTCTCGGCGTCGTCACCCCCCTGGGGATCGGCGCCGAGCACAACTGGAAGCGCCTCGTCGCGGGCGAGTCCGGTCTCTCCGCAATTCAGTCCTTCGACGTCTCCGATCTGCCGTCCAAGGTCGCCGGCATGGTGCCGCGGGGTGCAACCGCGGACCAGCATTTCAATCAGGACGACTGGGTCCCGCCCAAGGACCAGCGCAAGATGGACAAGTTCATCATCTATGCGATGGCCGCGGGCATCCAGGCCGTGGAGGATTCGGGCTGGAAGCCCCAGGACGAGGAATCCCAGGAACAGACCGGGGTCATGATCGGCTCCGGCATCGGTGGCCTGCCTGGTATCGAGGAAGGCGCCCTGCTGCTGCGTGACCGGGGGCCGCGCCGCATCAGCCCGTTCTTCATCCCGGCCTGCCTGATCAATCTGGCTTCGGGCCACCTGTCGATCCGCTACGGCTTCCGCGGCCCCAACCATGCCGTGGTCACCGCCTGCTCGACCGGGGCGCATGCCATCGGCGATGCCTCTCGCCTGATCGCCTGGGGTGACGCCGACGTCATGGTTGCCGGTGGCACCGAGGCGGCCGTTTGCCGGCTCGGCCTTGCCGGCTTCGCCGCGGCGCGCGCGCTCTCGACCAACTTCAACGACGAGCCGGAACGGGCCTCGCGCCCGTGGGACAAGGATCGCGACGGCTTCGTCATGGGCGAGGGGGCCGGCTGCGTCGTGCTCGAGGAACTCGAGCACGCCAAGAAGCGCGGTGCCAAGATCTATGCCGAGGTGCGCGGCTACGGCATGTCGGGCGATGCCCACCATGTCACGGCCCCGCCCGAGGACGGCAATGGCGGCTACCGGGCGATGCGCAACGCCCTGCGGTCGGCCAAGCTGAACACGTCGGACATCGACTACATCAACGCCCACGGCACCTCGACGCCGCTTGGCGACGAGATCGAGCTGGGGGCCGTGAAGCGGCTGTTCGGCCAGGACGCCTATCAGCTCTCCATGTCGTCGACCAAGTCGGCGATCGGGCATCTGCTAGGAGCGGCCGGCACGGTCGAGGCCATCTACTCGATCCTGGCGATGCGAGACAGCGTCGTGCCGCCGACCCGGAACCTCGAGAATCCCTCTCCGGGCTGCGACCTCGACCTCGTGCCGATCCACGCCAAGGAGCGGAAGGTGCGCTATGCCCTCTCCAACTCCTTCGGTTTCGGCGGGACCAACGCCTCGCTGATCTTCGGCCCGGCGCCCTGACGGGCGCCGGCGTCGAAGCCTGACCATGCGCGCCGTCCTGCGCCTGCTGCTCCTTCTGGTGGTGGTGGGCGCGGGCGTGCTGGGCGGGGCCTGGTGGTGGGCCGACCAGCGCATCGCCCAGTCCGGGCCGCTGGCCGAAGAGCGCGTCCTCCTCATTCCCCGCGGCCTCGGCGGTGAGGCCATCGGCCAGCGACTGGCGGCCGAAGGCATCGTCGAGCATCCCTGGCTGTTCCATTTCGCGGTCTTCCGAGCCGGCGTGGAAGGCCGGCTGAAGGCCGGCGAGTATGCCTTTCCGGCCGGCGTCTCGACCCGCGATGCCGCCATCCTCGTGGCGTCCGGGCGCGTCCACCAACGCCGCCTGACCGTGGCCGAGGGCCTGGCCGCGCGCGAGGTCACCCAACTCCTGGAGAGTGCGCCGGGGCTTGAAGGCAAGGTGGCGGCCCCCCTGGTGGAAGGCGAGGCCTTCCCCGACACCTATTTCTACGCCTGGGGCGACCGCCGCGACGACATCGCCCAGCGCATGCGCCGGGCGATGAAGGACGAGATCCAGCGCGCCTGGGCCGAGCGCCAGGCGGACCTGCCGGTGGCGAGCCCCGAGGAACTGGTCGTCCTGGCCTCGATCGTCGAAAAGGAAACCGCGCGCGCCGACGAGCGGCCGCGCGTCGCCGCCGTATTCGTCAACCGGCTGCGCCGGGGCATGAAGCTGCAATCCGACCCGACGGTGATCCATGCCGTCACCGGCGGCGGCCCGCTCGACCGCGCGCTGACGCGGCGCGACCTGGAGCAGCCCTCGCCCTTCAACACCTACTACTCGGCAGGCCTGCCGCCGGGGCCGATCGGCAATCCCGGGCGGGCGTCCCTCCAGGCCGCGGCCAAGCCGGCCGAGAGCGACGATCTCTACTTCGTGGCCGATGGCAGCGGCGGCCATGCCTTTGCCCGGACGCTGGCCGACCACAATCGCAACGTTGCCCGCTGGCGGCGCATCCAGCGCGGGCTGCCGCCCGAATAAGGCGGGGCAGGGGTCAGCCGCCTTTCCGGGGCAGCCGGCGCAGCAGCGGGTCCGTCCAGGCGATTGGCAGGCCCGCCAGCAGGCGGACGGCGGCGTAGACCGGCCAGGGAAAGGCGATGCGGCCACGGTCGCGCGCCAACCCGCGGCAGATGATGGCGGCCGCCCGCTCGGCCGACATCAGCATGGGCATGGGGAAGCGGTTCACCGCCGTCATCGGGCTTTCGACGTAGCCGGGGCAGATCACGCTGACGCCGATGCCGTCCGCGCGCAGCTCGCCGCGCATTGCCTCGCCGAGAACGCGCACAGCGGCCTTGCTGGCACAGTAGGCCGGTGCGCCCGGGAAGCCGCGGAACGCCGCGAGCGAACTCATCAGGGCGATCTGGCCCCGGCGCCTCGGCCGCATGCAGGCGATGGCGGGATGCACGGTGTTGAGCACGCCATCGACATTGACGGCGAAGATGCGCCGGGCCTGCGCCTCGGACTCCCCGCCATCGCCGGTCCCGGCCGAAATGCCGGCATTGGCGATCACGAGGGCCAAGGGGTGGCTCAGGTCGGCATCGGCGATCCAGTCGGCCATCGTCGTGCGGTCCGCCACGTCGATGGCAGCCGTGCGGACCGTGGCTCCACGGTTGCGGCACTGCACGGCCACGGCCTCCAGCCGGCTGGCGTCGCGGCCGCCGAGCTCCAGCACGGCACCGGGAACGGCATAGGCGAGGGCCAGGGCCGCGCCGATGCCGCTGGAGGCGCCGGTCACGAGGATGCTGCCGCTGCCGGCTACGTGCGAGGTCATTGGCCGACGATACATTGTCCGCCGCCCGGGCGCCCCGCTATAAGGCGCGGGGCGGGGCAGGGGCACCCCCATGGAAGGACGGATGAATTTGTCGATCGCCAGCATGACGGGCTATGCGCGCCGCGACGGCCGCCATGGCGAGGATGCCTGGACCTGGGAGGTCAAGAGCGTCAACGGCCGCAGCCTGGAGGTGCGCTGCCGGCTGCCGCCCGGCTGCGACCACCTGGAGCTGCCGGTGCGCACGGCACTGGCCGAGCGGCTGAAGCGCGGCAACGTGTCGGTCACGCTGACCCTGGCGCGGCGTGCCACGACGCAGCGGCTGGCGGTCAACGAGGCCCTGCTGGACCAGGTGATTGCCCTGATGCGCGGGCTGGAGCAGCGGCTCGATGCCGCACCACCGCGCCTGGACGGGCTGCTCGGCATCCGCGGCGTGCTGGAGACGGTGGAGGACCAGCCCGAGACCGCCTCGCATGAGGAGCGCGACCGGGCGATGCTGGCTGACCTGGCCGCCGTCCTTGCCCTGCTGGTGGCCGGGCGCGACGACGAGGGGCAGCGCCTGCTGCGCGTCCTGGTGCAGCGCCTGGACGAGATCGAAGGCCATGTCTCGGCCGCCACGGCGACGGCGGCGACCCAGCCCGAGGCCATCCGCGACCGGCTGTTGGCGCAGATCACCAACCTGCTGGGCGGCGCCAACCCGATCGCGCCCGAGCGGCTGGCGCAGGAAGCGGCCCTGCTTGCCTCCAAGGCCGACATCCGCGAGGAGATCGATCGCCTCAACGCCCATATCGGGGCGGCCCGCGCCATGCTGGCCGAGGGCGGGGCCGTCGGCCGGCGCCTGGACTTCCTGTGCCAAGAGTTCAACCGCGAGGCCAACACGCTGTGCTCCAAGTCGGGCGACATCGGGCTGACCCGGATCGGGCTCGACCTGAAGTCGGCGATCGAGCGACTGCGCGAGCAGATCCAGAATATCGAGTAGCGGGGAAAGCCTTGACCATGGAGCCCAACATTCCGCGCCGCGGCATGATGCTGGTGTTGTCGTCGCCGTCCGGCGCGGGCAAGACCTCGATCTCGCGCCGCGTGCTGGCCGAGGAGCCGGAGTTGAAGATGTCCGTGTCGATGACGACGCGGACGCGGCGGGCCGGCGAGGCCGAGGGCATCGACTATTATTTCGTCGACCTCACGACCTTCAACCTGATGGTGAACCGGCGCGAGTTCCTGGAGTACGCCAAGGTCTTCGACAATTACTACGGCACGCCGCGCAGCACGGTGGAGAAGGAACTGGCCGGCGGTCGCGACGTGCTGTTCGACATCGACTGGCAGGGCACGCAGACGCTAGCCCAGGCCGCGCGCGACGACCTGGTCAGCATCTTCATCCTGCCGCCGTCGACGGCCGAGCTGGAGCGGCGGCTGCGCACGCGCGCCCGCGATTCGCTGGACGAGGTGGCGCGGCGGATGGGCCGGGCGGCCGACGAGATGAGCCATTGGCCGGAATACGACTACGTCATCGTCAATCGCGACCTGGAGGAGAGTGTGGCCCGGGTGCGTGCGATCCTGGTGGCCGAGCGCCTGCGGCGGCAGCGCCAGCCGGGCCTGGCGGAGTTCGTGAAGCGCCTGCGGGAAGGGCAGTGAGGGGGCCGGCCGCCCCCGCCGTCCTTGTACAGTGACTTATTGATAAAACTGCTTGCTTGCTCCGGCCGGTTCCGATATACAGTGACTTATTGACGTGGTTCGAACGTCACGCCGCCTGATGAGACGCCCGGCAAGCGTCGAAACGGGTCACCGTAGCGGCAGCCTCGATGTTCTCCGGCAGCGGGCATCACATTCGCCCCCCCGTATGCCCGCCGCCGGTCCCAGTCCGCCCGACCGTCGAGGCTGCCGCGCACTACCCTTGGACGCCACCTGCGTCGCCCCCCGGCGCAGGTGGCTCCAAGTTTCCGGTGGACCGGCGGCGAGATATCCAGTAACTCGATGACATCGAAAACCGATCAAACCGATGACGAAGGGAGGTTGGTGATGTACGCGCAATATGTGCGTTCGGCCGACCATGCGCGCCAGCTTCGCCAGGATGCCGGTCGTTGGCTTCGTTCCTGCCGGGAGGCGCGGGCGATGACCCAGCGCGACTTGGCGGAGCGGGTGGGCTTGCGCTACTACACCTTCATCTCGCAGATCGAGGGCGGGCACGGGCGCATTCCGCCCGACCAGTACGAGGCATGGGCAATCGCGCTCGACATCGAGCCGCGGGACTTCGCCAAGTCCATGCTGCGCTACTATGATCCCTTCACCTTTCGACTCCTCTTCCCGGAGGAAATGGCGGTTTCCGCCTAGGTGAAGCAGTTGCCGGCCGTCCAGGCCAGCCAGCGGAGGGCCGAGTGGGGGACGTGATCGAGCTGTTCGGATCGCCGGTGCGATCGGGCGGCTGGACCGAACAGGAAAAGGCCGAGCTCTATCGCGCCGCGAGCCTTCTGGGCGCGCGGGGCTTGCCGTTCGATTCCGAGTTCGGCACGACCGACGACGGCGACCCCTGGTTTCTCTTCATCGGCCGCGGCACCGGCGAGGTGCTGGCCCATTTCGCGCGCATCGACGGCACCTTCGTGGTGCACCACGCGGCCGCCGACGTCGTCTTCGAATCGCGCGACATTCGCGACCTCGTCGATCGCGTCCTGGTCTTCCCCGACCGCTCGGTCGGCCGGGCGTCGGGCGATGCGTTCCATGCCCATATCGCGGTCACGGTGGCGGCCCTGGGCCTGTCGCTGGAGAGCCTGTCGCAGTTCTTCGAGGGCGGCGAAGCCGAACTGGCGCCGGAAGGCGAGGCGTCCGCCGCCCAGGCAGACGATGCGCCGGCCGCCCAGTGGCTGCTCGACGATGACGAAGCGCTGCCGGGCACCGACGACGAAACGATCGCCGGTGACGATGGCGGCGAGCCCGAGGGCGAGCCGGCCGATCCCGCGCCGCAGGTTCGCGCCGTCGACGTGGAGGAGCCGCAGGAAGAGCCGATCGCCGCCGCCGGCGATTCGCCGACGCATGTCGATCCGGTTCGCGACAGCTTCCACGTCGATCTGGACATGCCCGAAGGCCTGCCGCTCGTGCCGGTCGACCTGACCTTCGACGGCGTGGTCCTATCGGGTGGCCAGGCCGACGACACCCTGGTTGGCAGCGACCAGGCCGACTTCCTGTCCGGCGGCGACGGCCGCGACCTGATCATCGCCAATGGCGGCGACGACATCGTGGCGGCCGAGGGCGGCAACGACACCGTCCTGGGCGGCGACGGCAACGACATCCTGGCTGGCGGCACCGGCGACGACCTGCTGCATGGCGGCAAGGGCGACGACCTGATGCTGGGCGGGGCGGGTGACGACCTGCTGTATGGCGGCAAGGGCAACGACACGCTGCAGGGCAATGCCGGGCAGGACACCCTTTCCGGCGACAGCGGCGACGACCTGCTGCTGGCATCGAGCGGCGAGGCGGTGCTGATCGGCGGCAACGGCCAGAACGTCTTCCATTTCGGCGAGGGCAGCGCCGTTGCCTATGCCGGCGAGGACCGCGACATCTTCGTCTTCGAGGAGGGCGAGCGGGCCGACGTCGTCATCCACGACTTCGACCCCGAGATGGACGAGTTGTACTACCTGAACGGCAGCGGCATCCGGGTGGAGGTCGACACGCGGTCGCCGGCCGGCGACGACCTGATCCTGCACCCCAGCCTGGGCGGCACCCTGACCATTCTCTTCGACGACCCGCACCCCGCCGGAACTTGACGAGGGGGAACTTGACGGGGGGCCGGCGTCAGGCCGCCGCCGCCCCGGCGCGGCCGCCGATCGCCAGCATGAATTCCTGCCGCGCCACCGGATCGGTGCGGAACGCCCCCAACATGCGGCTGGTGACCATCGATACGCCCGGCTTATGCACGCCGCGGGTGGTCATGCACTGGTGCTGGGCCTCGATGACCACGGCCACGCCGAGCGGCTGGAGTGCCGTGTCGATGGCCTGTGCGATCTGCGCGGTCAGCTTCTCCTGGATCTGCAGCCGCCTGGCATAGGCGTCGACGACGCGGGCCAGCTTGCTGATGCCGACGACGCGGCTGCGCGGCAGGTAGGCCACATGGGCGCGCCCGATGATCGGCACCATGTGGTGCTCGCAGTGGGATTCGAAGCGGATGTCCTTCAGCAGCACCATCTCGTCATAGCCTTCGGTCTCGTCGAAGGTGCGGTTCAGGATCTCCACCGGGTCGAGCCGGTAGCCGCCGAAGAACTCCTCATAGGCGCGCACGACGCGGGCCGGCGTATCCAGCAACCCTTCGCGCCCGACATCGTCACCGGCCCAGCCGATCAGCGTGCGGATCGCCGCTTCCGCCTCTTCGCGTGTCGGGCGGCCGGTCGTCGGCGCTGCGGACGTCCGGTCCGGCGGCGGCAGGGTAAGGGCGTCCATCGGTGATCCTTCCATAAGCTGGCTTGATATTCGCCACGCGCGCCGGTTTGGATCAACCGCCGGGTTCAAAGCAGGCCACCGCCGACGGTCGGCGAGGTTGGAGCGGGCGGACGGCCCATGTTATGGACCGGCGCATGATCGAAATTCGCGCCATGACCTACCGCATTGCCGGCCGGGTCCTCTTCGACGGCGCCGACGCGACTATTCCGGACGGGTATCGGGTGGGCATCGTCGGACCGAACGGAACCGGCAAGTCCACCCTGTTCGACCTGCTGCTGAACCATATCCAGCCCGACGGCGGCTCGATCGGCATCCGCCCCGGCGCGCGCGTGGGCTTCGTCGCCCAGGAGGCGCCGGAAGGCGAGACGACGCCGCTGGAGGCCGTCCTGGCCGCCGACACCGAGCGCGAGCGCCTGCTTGCGGCGCTGGAAACCGCGGCCCCCGAGGACCTGGCCGACATCCACCTGCACCTGCAGGCGATCGGCGCGCAGTCGGCCCCGTCGCGGGCGGCTTCCATTCTCGACGGGCTGGGCTTCGACGCAGAAGCGCAGGCTCGCCCGCTCGCCAGCTTCTCGGGCGGTTGGCGGATGCGCGTCGCCCTGGCCGCCGCCCTTTTCGCCGAGCCCGACCTGCTGCTGCTCGACGAACCGACCAACCATCTCGACCTGGAAGCCACGATGTGGCTCGAAGGCCATCTGGCGCGCTATCCGCACACCCTGCTGGTCATCAGCCACGACCGCGCGCTGCTGAACACCGCCGTCAACCAGATCCTCCACCTGGCCCAGCGGCGGCTGACGCTCTATGGCGGCAACTACGACACGTTCGAGCGCCTGCGGGCGGAGCGGCGGGCGCACGAGGCGGCCTTCACGCGGACGATCGAGGCGCAGCGCAAGCACATGCAGGCGTTCGTCGACCGCTTCCGCTTCAAGGCCTCCAAGGCCCGCCAGGCGCAGAGCCGGCTGAAGGCGATCGCCAAGCTGCCGCCGCCGGCCGCCGTGGCCGAGGACCCGCACGTCGTCTTCAACTTCCCGACGCCGGTCGAGCTGGCGCCGCCGATCATCTCCTGCGACGAGGTCTCGGTCGGCTATGGCGGGCGCGCGGTCCTGAAGCGCCTGGACCTGCGGGTCGACCCGGATGACCGCATCGGCCTGCTGGGGGCGAACGGCAACGGCAAGTCGACGCTGGCCAAGCTGTTCGCGGGTGCCTTGGAGCCGATGTCGGGCCGCATCACCCGGTCGGCCAAGCTGTCGGTCGGCTTCTTCGCCCAGCACCAGCTTGATGCGCTCGACGCCGAATCGACCGCGGCCGAGCAGATGGCCCGCGCGATGCCGCACCTGCGCGAGCCCGCGATCCGCGCCTATCTCGGCCGCTTCGGCCTGACCCAGCAGAAGGCCGACGTGAAGGCCAAGGACCTGTCGGGTGGGGAGAAGGCGCGGCTCGCCCTGGCCCAGGTCTGCCGGGTGGCGCCGTCGCTGCTGATCCTGGACGAACCGACGAACCATCTCGACATCGACGCCCGCGCGGCGCTGGTGGCGGCGCTGAACGACTACCCGGGCGCGGTCGTCATGGTCAGCCATGACTGGTCGCTGCTGGAGGCGACCGTCGACCGGCTGCTGCTGGTGGCCGACGGCATGGTTAAGCCGTTCGACGGCGACCTCGACGACTATCGCCGTCTGCTGCTCAACCGCCAGAAGGCGGCCGCCCAGTCCGAGGGCCCGTCGGAGAGCGAGCGCAAGGTGCTGCGGCGCGAGGCCGCCGGCAAGCGGCAGGCGGCAGCCCCCTTGCGCAAGAAGGTGCAGGCGGCCGCCGTCGCCGTCGACCGGCTGGAGAAGGAGCGCGCGGCGGTCGAGAAGCGCCTTGCCGATCCAGCCACCTACGCCAAGGATGCGGCATCGGTGCCGGACCTGCTGAAGTCCAAGGCCGACCTCGACCGGCGCGTCGCCGCCGCCGAGGCGGACTGGATGGAGGCCGAGGAGGCACTGGCCGCCGCCATGGCGGACGCTTGAGCCGCAAGGAGAGGGATATGCCCCCGATGATCCAACACCACATCATCCCCGGCCTGGCGCGGCCGATCTCGCCGTCGAGCCATGCCGTCATCGTCGACGGCTGGGTCTTCATGACGGGCCAGCTCGGCCGTGACCTCGACGACCCGGATGGGCCGCTGTTCGACGGCATCGCGTCGCAGACCGCCCAGGCGCTGCGCAATATGGACCGCGTGCTGACCGGCCTCGGCGGGTCGCTGGCGAGCCTCGTGTCGGTCCGCGTGTTCCTGACCGAGTTCGACCGCGACTATGCCGCGATGAACGCGGCCTATGCCGAGTTCTTCCCGGAGGGCCGGCGGCCGGCACGCACCTGCATCGGCGTGACCGGCCTGGTGAAGCGGGCGCTGGTCGAGATCGACGGGATCGCCCGGGTGGAGTAGAAGTCCGCTCATCGTCAGGGTTGAAGAGGCGTCCGAGTCCTCAACCCGGCGACGGAGCCGAAAAAATGGAAATGCTGCTGACGATCGTCGCGCGCACGCCCCCCTGGGTGTGGGTGGTTCTAGTCATCGTGCTCGTCATCGGCTTCCGCGGGCTTCGCCCGCAACGCTCCAGCCCCCGACGCCTGCTGATAACGCCCGCCGTCTTCGTGGCGATCGCACTCGTTCAACTGGTGATATCGGCCAACCCCCTGGCGGCCCTGCCGGCCTGGCTGGCCGGCATGGTGCCGGGGGCGGTGATCGGCTGGGTATGGGCGCGCGGCCTGCCATTCCGCATCGACCGAGCGGCCGGGCGCATCGAGACCCCGGGCACGGCATTCTGGCTGGTCGTCGGCATGTTGCTGTTCGCCTGCCGCTACGCGCTCGGCGTCTATGTCGGCATGCATCCCGAACTGCGGACCGACCCGTTCTGGGTTGCGGCGCCGTTCCTCGTCGCGGGCGTGGGCAGCGGCATGGCGCTGGCCTGGGCGGCGCTGCTCCTCCGGCGCTATTTCCGGGATTCCTAGCCGCGTCTGGCACGGTGGCTGCTACTCTCGCATCCAGGACCGGATGGACGGAGGGGACCATGGCACCCGCACAAGATGGAGCGCTCGCGCACCGCGCCGATACGCCACATCCGGCGGCACTTCATCCGCTGGATCCGTTGTCGGCCGACGAGATCCGCCGGGCTGCCGGTATCCTTCGCGCCCATTTCGACCTGGGCGAGGCGCTGCAGTTCGAGACGATTGATCTCGACGAGCCGGACAAGGCGGCGGTGCGGGCCCATGCGCCGGGCGCGCCGGTCCGGCGGTCGGCCCGCTTCGCGGTCTACCGTCGCGGCGCCACCGGCCTGTGGGCCGGCCGAATCGACTTCGATGCCGGCACAGTATCGGCGGTCGATTTCCTGCCCGACGCCCGGCCGATGTTCTCGCCCGAGGAGTTCATGCAGATCGAGGCTGCCGCCAAGGCCGATCCGCGCTTCCAGGCCGCCATCGCCCGGCGCGGCATCGACCGCATGGATCTGGTCTGCGTCGACCCCTGGACGGCCGGCAACTTCGACGGGGCGGGCGAGGGCGGCCGGCGTGTCGCCTACACCTTCGTCTGGCGCCGGGCATTCGAGTACGACAACTACTATGCCCATCCGGTGGAGGGGCTGAACGTCGCGGTCGACGTCGACACGTTCGAGGTGATCCGCGTCGACGACCATTCGGCCGCGGCCGGCACCTTCGTGCCGGTGCCGATGACGCCCATCAACTACGACGCCGACTTCCTCACCGACCTGCGCCAGCCGCTGAAGCGGCTCGACGTCGTCCAGCCGGACGGGCCGAGCTTCACGGTCGATGGCAACCACATCCTATGGGACAACTGGGACCTGCGCGTCGGCTTCAGCGGGCGCGAAGGGCTGATCCTGCACCAGATCGGCTATACCCAAGGCGGCCGTCGGCGACCGGTCGTCTATCGCGCGTCCATCGCCGAGATGGTGGTGCCCTACGGCACGCCCGAGGGCGTGCACTATCGCAAGAACGTCTTCGACAGCGGCGAGTACGGCTTCGGCAAGCTGGTGCAGTCCCTGGCGCTGGGCTGCGACTGCCTCGGCCATATCCACTATATGGACGTGACCCTGCACGACATCCTGGGGCAGCCGCTGGTCATCCCCAGCGCCATCTGCATCCATGAGGAAGACGCGGGCCTGGCCTGGAAGCATTTCGATTTCCGCACCGGCCGCACCGAGACCCGGCGCCTGCGCCGGCTGGTGGTGTCGTC
Organism: Stella humosa; assembly: GCF_006738645.1. Taxonomy (GTDB): domain Bacteria; phylum Pseudomonadota; class Alphaproteobacteria; order ATCC43930; family Allostellaceae; genus Allostella; species Allostella humosa. Next base: position 2,464,807 of record NZ_AP019700.1, read on the forward strand.
GATCACGACCGTCGGCAACTACGAATACTGCTGCTACTGGTACCTCTACCAGGACGGCACGATCGAGTTCGAGATGAAGGCGACCGGCATCATCAACACCGCCGCCTGCATCCCCGGCACGGCGCAGGAATACGGCACCGAGGTCGCTCCCGGCATCATCGGCCACATCCACCAGCACATCTTCTGCGCACGCCTCGACATGGAGGTGGATGGCCCAGCGAACACGGTCGTCGAATGCGACACGGTTGCCCCGCCGATGGGGCCGGGCAACCCGATGGGCAACGCCTTCAAGGTCGTCGAGCGACCGCTGACCCGCGAACTGGAAGCCCACCGCCGCGTCGATTTCGAGCGCATGCGCTACTGGAAGATCGTCAACCCCGCGGCCCGCAACCATGTGGGCAAGCCGACCGGCTACAAGCTGGAGGCGACCTCGGCCGTGCAGCCCTATCTCGACCCCGCCGGCCCGTCCGGCAAGCGCGCCGGCTTCATCTACAGCCATCTGTGGGTGACGCCCTATCATGTCGACGAGCGCTACCCGGCGGGCGAGTTCATGAACCACTCGACCGGCGCCGACGGCCTGCCGGCCTGGACGGCGCAGGACCGGTCGGTCGAGAACACCGATATCGTCCTCTGGCATTCCTTCGGCCTGCACCACCTGCCGCGGCCCGAGGACCATCCCGTGCAGCCGCGCGTGCTGTGCGGATTCAAGCTGATGCCGGTCGGCTTCTTCGACGGCAACCCGATCATCGACCTGCCACGCGAGAAGAATGCGGCCAGTCGGGGGAATCTGGAGGGAGCCGGACCAAGCTGCTGCAGCTAACCGGCGGGAGGCCCAGGCATGGCGGCGATCCGTTCCGCGCTCCTGGCGGTCGTCCTGCCGTTGCTGGCTTCGGCCGCCCTGGCGCAGGATTGCGAGATTCGCTGCCGCACCGGCTGCTATGGCAACTCCACTGCCGACGCCTGGAAGTGCGACGAGGACCGCCGGTCCTGCATCGCGTCCTGCCGGTCGGAGCAGGGATCGGGGTCCAGTGGGTCCTCGGCGCCGGCGACGCGGTCGTTCGGCGCCATTGCCTATTCCCGGGCGGCCGGCACGCATGGCTATTCCTATGGCCGCCCGTCCCGCGCGGCGGCCGAGGCGACCGCACTTGGCCACTGTCGCCGGGCCGGGGGCAGGACGGGTGATTGCGCCGTGCTTACGTGGTTCTGGAACTCCTGCGGCGCGCTCTCCGTCGCTGGCAATGGGAGCTACGGCGCCGACCACGGCCCAGACCGGGCCGCGGCGGAACGGGGGGCAGCCCGGGTCTGCGCGCGCTTCGGCGGCACCGACTGCCGCACCGTGGCGTGGACGTGTAGCCGGTAGGGGCCGCCCGGAAAGGCTAGGCAGCTTGAAATGGATCGTGCGTACGAACGGGAAATGGGAGGAAGTCCTTCCCATTTCTCGTGACCACGGTCAGCCCATGCACGAGAGCCGTGGCGGCGATCATGGCATCCTCGGCCAGGTGGTCCGGCTGCCTGTGCATCAGGCGAGCCCAGCAGCGGAACGTCGATGAATCCATGGGCAGGATTGTGTAGCGATCGACCAATCTGATCAGCCAATCCTCGATCTCGCCGGCCTTCGAAGGATCGTTGCTTCGAGTGACCTCGATGCCGGCCTGGATTTCACCGACCGTGACCGCGGATATGGAAAGGTCCGCGCTCGGAACGCCGGCCAGCCAGGCCAGGACCGCGCCATGGGGTCGCTTTCGACGAAATTCGGAGACGACGTTCGTATCGAGCAAATACACCGCCACTCACTCGATTTCCATCGGCAGGCGCCGGCGCAGACGTCCCCGTGGGGGTGTCTCTGCCCCTGCCTCCGACGAACTGGCAAGGAGGAAATCCTTCAGTGTGGGGTAGGCAGAATTCTGGAGTCTGCGCCAGTCATCAACTGGCACCAGGACCGCTGCCTCCGTCCCGCGCCGGCTCACGATCTGTGGGCCCTCCTTGATGCAGGTCTCGAGCAGTTCGCTGAAGCGCGCCTTCGCGTCCTGTACCGGCCAGATCCTCATACCGTGACCCCTTGATATGACTAGTCACCTAACTGGTCATGATAGTAACGATCTCAAGTGGACAATCGTTCTTTTCGGAACAGCCCGACGATCCGCCGCTGCATGCCCGGTATCGACCACAGGATGGCCGCCAGGGTCAGCAGCGCCAGGGCCGCACTGATCGGCCGGGTGAAGAAGGGCGTCGGGTCGCCGCCGGTCAGCGACAGGCCGCGCAGCAGGTTCTTGTCGAGCAGTTCGCCCAGCACGAGGCCGAGGATCAGCGGCGCCATCGGGAAGTTCAGCAGGCGCATGCCGAAGCCGATCATGCCGAAGGCCAGCATGACGTAGATGTCGAACACCCGCGACGTGATGGCGAACGCGCCGACGGTGCAGAGCACGAAGACGATCGGCATCAGCTTTTCCCGCGGCACCAGCAGGATCCAGAGCAGCGGGCGCACCAGCGTCAGGCCGAAGAACAGCTTCATCATGTCGGCCATCACCAGCATGGCGACGATCTGGTAGACGAACTCCGGCTGGGTCACCATCAGCATGGGGCCGGGGTTCACGTTGTGGATCAGCATCGCCGCGAGCAGGACGGCGGCCGGCGCCGAGCCCGGCACGGCCAGGGTCAGCACGGGAATGATGGCGCCCGGCACGCAGGCGCTTTCCCCCGTTTCGGCCGCCATCAGCCCCTCGACGGAGCCCTTGCCGTACTTGTGCTTCTCCTTGCTGGCGCGGCGGGCGGCGGCATAGGAGGTCCAGGCGGCGGTATCCTCGCCCAGCCCCGGCAGCACGCCGATGAAGGTGCCGATGGCGCCCGATCGCAGGATCGTACGCCAGTACTGCAGCACGTCGGCGATGCGCGGGATGACGGAATCGATCTTGTTGGAGACGGCCTTGAAGGCCGGGCCGCTCATGACGTGCAGCACCTCGGCGACGCCGAAGGCGCCGACCAGCGCCGGCAGCAGGCCAATGCCGCCCGCCAGGTCGACGGTGCCAAAGGCGAAGCGCGGATAGGCGTGCACCGTCTCCTGGCCGATGGTGGCCACGAACAGGCCGAAGAATCCGGCGATGTAGCCTTTCAGCGCGTCCCCGCCTGACAGCGAGCCGGCGATGACGATGCCGAAGACCGCCACCCAGAAGAACTCGTAGGAGCCGAAGGAGAGCGACATCTCGCCCAAGGTCGGCGTGAATATGGCCACGCACAGCGTGCCGAACAGCGTGCCCAGCCACGAGCCCGCGGTCGAGATGCCCATGGCGCGCCCGGCCATGCCCTGGCGCGCCAGCGGGAAGCCGTCCAGTGTCGAGCAGGCGCTGGCCGGCGTTCCCGGGATGTTGAGCAGGATGGCGCTGCGGCTGCCGCCATAGATCGCGCCGACATAGACGCAGATCAGGATCAGAATCGCCGAGTTGGGTGCCATCGTGTAGGTCAGCGTCGTCATCAGGGCGACGCCCATGGTGGCGGTCAGCCCCGGCAGCGCGCCGACGATGATGCCGAGCAGGGTGGCCCAGAAGACGTTGAAGAGGGTGCTGCCGTTGGCGAAGCCGGCGAAGGCGTTGCCCAGCATGGCGAGATTGTCGAGCATCGCGGGCAAGCCCCGGTCTGAGTACGGGTCAGGGAAGGCGGACGAGGAAGAGCTTCTCGAAGACCAGCGTGACGGCGATCCCGGTCGCCACCCCCAGCGCCACCGCGATGGCGACGCGGCGCACCCGGCGCGCGGTGGATTCGTCCTGCCATTCGAAGAGCAGGATGAAGCCGGTGACGAATAGCGTCACCGCCAGCCAGAACGGCATGCGGCCGATCAGGCCGATGGAGAAGACCAGGCAGATGGCGACGGCCGCCGCCAGCCGCGAGACGCTGGAATGGGTGAAGCCGGTCGTCGACGGCACATAGCCGCCGCCCGGCCGCAGCGCCCCGCGCACGATCGAGCGCGCGGCCAGCGCAATGCCCAGGATCGCCAGCACGATGCCGTAGAAGCCGGGCACGATGCCGGGCGCGGTGAAGGGGTCGCCGCCGCGATCGGTGAAGGTCGGCATGTCGAGCGCCAGCCGTATGACCGTCAGGGCCGCGGCTAGAACGACGATCGCGGTCATGAGGTCGGTGCGCGGCGCCGGCTCCGGCCGGATATGGTCGGTCGGCACGGGGGCGTCGTCGCTCGCGTCGGTCATCGCCTGCCAGCCTGTTTATCGAGGGGATGCAAAGAGAAGGGGCCGCCCTGCAAGAGCGGCCCCGGACCGGTCTGGCGGCTATTTCAGCCGCTCGATGCCAAGCGTATCCGGCGAGACCTTGGCCTTGCCGCCGTCGAAATAGAGCCAGGCGGTCTGGCGCACCATCTTGAAGGCTTCGTCATGGGCCTTCTGGCTGTGGATCGGGGCGAAGATGGCGCTGCGCTGGGCGGCATAGCGCTTCAGCACGTCCGAGTTGGCGATCTTCTTGTCCCAGGCCATCTGCATCGACTTCAGCACCGGCTCGGGCAGGCCCTTGGGCGCCCAGATGCCGAAGTAGTTCACCGGGGCGGCCATGTTGGGCAGCCACTTGGTGATCGGCGGGATCTCGCCATAGCCCTCCAGCGTGACCGGCTGCTCGCTGAGGACGACCAGCGGCTTCAGCCGCTTGCCGCGGATCATCTCGGTCATCTCGACGAGGAGCTGCGAGACCGCCGGCACCTCGCCCGACACGGCCGCGATCACTGCCGGGTTGCCGCCGTCATAGGTGACGTGGCGATAGTTGATGCCGGACGCGGCCTTGATCGATTCCATCATGTTGTGGCCGGCCGAGGAGAGCCCCGCCGTGGAGACCGCGACCGGCGTGCCGCCCGACTTCATCGCCGCCAGCAGGTCGCCGAAATCCTTGTAGGGCGCATTGGCGTTGGCCGAGATGGCCGAGACGTTGGCGACGGCGAAGAATAGGTTCCAGTCCTGCAGGCCAGTATCGAGCATGCCCAGGACGCGATAGGTGCCGACGTCGGACGCCGCACCGGCGGCCCAGGTGTAGCCATCCTTGGCCGCTTCCATCGCGTTCTTGGTGCCGATCGACCCGGACGCGCCTGGCTGGTTAACCACCACGAACTTCTGCTTCAGTTCGGCCTCCAGCTCGGAGGCGACGATGCGCGCCATCTGGTCGGTCGAACCGCCGGCCGCCCACGGCACGATGATCGTCACCGGGCGGTCCGGCTTCCAGGGATAGTCCTGCGCCTGGGCCGCGTGGATCGACAGGGCGGCGGCGATTGCCGCACCCGCCCATCGGAAAAAGCTGGACATGAGTGGCCTCCCCAAAGGCATCGTTGAGCCCGTGATCGTTCCGTTCCTTTGCCCCGGCCGTCAAGCCGCTTCGCCCCTACCATGACGGGCGAAATCCGAATCCTCCAGGTCGGCTATGGCGCGTTCGGGGCGACGCACCTCGACGCCTGGTCCGGGCTGCTGCCGGCCGCGGCCATCACCGTGGCCGACCCCCGGCCGGACGCGCGCGCGGCCGCGGCGGCGCGCCTGCCGGGGATCACGACGGTGGCCGACTGGCGGCCGGCGCTGGCCGATGCCGATGCCGTCGACATCCTGACGCCGACCGACAGCCATCACGCGATAGCGGGGGCCGCCATCGACCGCGGCCGCCATGTCTTCGTCGAGAAGCCGGTGACGACCGACGCGGAGGAGGCGCGCGACCTCCTGCGGCGGGCGGGTGCCGCGGCCGTCGTCGTGCAGGCCGGCCTCTACTTCCGCTTCCACCCCAAGGCGCGCGCGGCCCGGCGGCTGGTGGGCGAGGGCGCGGTCGGCCGGCTGCGCTTCCTCCAGGGCAAGTTCGCCGGCTTCAAGCGTGCCCGCGGCGATTCCGGCGCCTTGTTGAACGACGCCGTGCATTTCATCGATCTGTTCGGCTGGCTGGCGGGCGAGCGGCCGGCCACCGTCCATGCGGTGACGCGGGACCATTTCGGCCGCGGCTTCGAGGACTTGGCGCTGGTGACGCTGACCTACCCGTCGGGCATTGTCGCCCATGTCGCGACCGGCTATGTGCAGCCGGGCCGCTGGCCGGACACGGTTGTGCCGGGCGCCATCACGTCCAAGGAGATCCAGGTGAGCGGCAGCGAAGGGGCGATCGAGGTCGACTTCGCGGCCGAGACCATGGTCCATCACCGCGTCCGCCACGAACTGTCCGACGGGCTGTGGCGGCCGGTCTACGGCCGGAGCGGTCCGATGGACGTCCCGGCAGCCGATCCGGTCGCCGTCGTCCGGGCGGAGCTTTCCCACTTCCTCCATTGCATCGCCACCGGTGCAGCGCCCGATGCGGGGCTGGCCGAATGCGGTGTCGACCTGGCCCTCGTGCTCGACGCCGCCCGGCGCTCGGCCGCCGAGGGCGCCGTCATAAGGATCGATCCATGAGCCGGATGCGCCTGTCGCTGTGCAACGAGGTCATCGGCGAGCTGCCGTTCGAGCGGCAATGCGCGCTGGCGGCCGAGCTCGGCTATGACGGGCTGGAGGTGGCGCCCTTCACCTTCGGCGACGAGCCGCATCTTATGTCGGCCGAGACGCGGGCCGGGATCCGGCGGGCGGCCGCCGCCGCGGGCGTGCGGGTGTCTGGCCTGCATTGGCTGCTGGTGAAGCCGGCCGGCCTGTCGCTGACCAGCCCGGACGCCGCCCTCCGGGCGCGCACGACCGACGTGCTGTGCCGGCTGGTGGCGCTGTGCGCCGAACTGGAGGGGGATGTGCTGGTGCACGGCTCGCCCGTGCAGCGCCGCCTGCCGGATGGGCCGGAAGCGGCCGCGGCGCGTGGCTGGGCGATCGACGCCCTGGCCCGGGTCGGCGAGGCAGCGGCGGCGGCCGGCGTCGTCTACTGCCTGGAGCCGCTGTCGCCGCGCGAGACCAATTTCGTGAACACGGTGGCCGAGGCGGCCGGGATCGTCCAGGCGATCGGCAACCCGGCGCTGCGCACCATGATCGATTGCAGCGCCGCCGGCCTGGCCGAGGCCGAGCCGGTGGCGGACCTGATCGACCGCTGGCTGCCGACCGGACTGGTGGCGCACGTCCAGGTGAACGACCGCAACCGCCGCGGGCCGGGGCAGGGGGATGAAGCCTTCGCGCCGATCCTGGCGGCCCTGGCACGCCAGGACTATCGCGGCTGGGTGGCGGTCGAGCCGTTCGACTATGTGCCGGACGGGCCGGGGTCGGCGGCCAGGGCGGCCGGGTATCTGCGCGGGATCGAGGAAGCGCTGGCATGGCGGGGGGCGGAGCGATGATCGGGGCGATGAACCGGGTCGGCATCAATGCCGAGGCGATCACGGTCGAGGCGGTGGACCTTTTCGAGTGGCCCTATCGCCTGCGGCTGCCGTTCCGCTTCGGCGTCATCACGGTCACCCATGGCCGCCAGGCGGTCGTGCGCGTGCGCATACGCCTGGCCGACGGCCGCAGTGCCGAGGGCATGGCGGCCGAGGCGCTGGCCGCCAAGTGGTTCGACAAAAGCCCGGAGTTGAGCGACGCGCAGAACCTGGAGCAACTGCGCGCCGCGCTCGAGATCGCGACCGGCCTTTACCGGTCGAGCGGCCCAAAGACGCCGTTCCGCATGTTCGCCGACCACTATGTCGAGCAGCAGCAGGAAGGCGCCCGTCGCCGCCTGCCGCCCTTGGTCGCAAGCTATGGTCCGGCGCTGCTGGACCGCGCCATCGCCGATGCGCTCGCCCGTGCCCGTGGCGTCAATTTCTACGAGGCGGTGCGCAGCAACCTGCTGGGGATCGAGGGCCACGCCGTGGCGCCGGACCTGGCGGGCTTCGCGCTGGCGCCCTTCCTGCGCTCGCTGGTGCCGTCCGACCGCATCCATGTCCGCCACACGGTGGGCCTGGTCGACCCGATCACGGCCGCCGACCAGACTGCTGAAACCCGGGTCGAGGATGGCTTGCCGGAGACGCTGGAGGAGGTGGTCGCCACCTACGGCCACCGCTACTACAAGCTGAAGGTGGGCGGCAACGTCGCGGCCGACGTCGACCGGCTGGCGCGCATTGCCGGCGTGCTCGACCTTCAGCGGCACGACTATGCCGTCTCGCTGGACGGCAACGAGCAGTACGCCGACGAGGAAGCGGTGCTGGAACTGTGGCGGGCGATGGAAGCCGAGCCGCGCCTGCGCCGGCTGGTCGCCTCGATCCTCTATGTGGAACAGCCGATCAAGCGGCAGAACGCGCTGTCGGCCCCGGTGACGGCGCTGGGTGCCGCCCGGCCGGTGATCCTGGACGAGTCCGACGGCGACCTGGAATCCTTCCCCACGGGGCGGCGGCTCGGCTATCGCGGCGTCTCGTCGAAGAACTGCAAGGGCTTCTACAAGTCGATCCTGAACCTCGCCCGCTGCCAGATGTGGAACGCGGCCGAGGGCGACGGCACCTACTTCATGTCGGCAGAGGACCTGACGACCCAGGCCGGCCTGTCGGTGCAGCAGGACCTGGCGCTGGTGAACCTGCTGGGCCTCGGCCATGTCGAGCGCAACGGCCACCACTTCATCGACGGCTTCGCCGGCCGCCCCGACGGCGAGGCACAGACCTTCCTGGCCGCCCATCCCGACCTCTATGCCGACCAGTCCGGCCGCGTCCGCATGCGCATCAAGGACGGCGAGGCGATGATCGGCTCGCTCGCCTGCCCGGGCTTTGCCACCGCGGCGTTCCCCTCGGTGGAGGCGATGGAGGGGATGAAGAAGGCGGACTGGCCTGGGTGAGGGTGGTTGGCGGTGCTACCTGAAGCGGCGACGTTGCATCGGTCTCAATCCCAAGGCGCCTTGGCCCCATCCGCCAGGAACGCGATCTGCGCCCCCAGCGCCGGGCCGCCATCGACCAGCATGGCGCCACCGGTGTCGGTGAAGGCGATGCGGCCGGCGGTCAGGTGCTGGCGGGTGGCTGCCGGGTCGGCGACCGCCAGCGCATAGGCGGCCATGCAGGGAATGGCGGGGATGGGGGCGGACAGCAGGCGCTGGCAGCGCTCCTGGTCGGCGATGACCAGGGCGCCGCGGTCGAACGCGAGCACCCAGGCGCCGTCGTCGCGCTGGCGGACGGGCTGGCCGGTGAAGCGGGCATAGCGCTCCGCCGCCTCTTCCGGGTCGTCCGAGGCGATCAGGATGGAGCGCAGGCCGATGGCGCCGTTGGCATGGTCGAGCCAGCGGCCCTGCCACATGTTCTCGGGCGTCAGGTGGTGGCAGAACTGCACGCGACCTTCGGGCATGGCGTCGGCGCCAACGCGCAGGACGCGGAAGCGGACATGGCCGGGGGTGCCGGCCTCGGTCTCGATCTCGCGTTCCAGCCGCACGACGGGGAGGGGGGCAAAGCCCGCCCCTTGCAGGCGGGCAGCGGTGGCGTCCGGGTCGGCCAGGCCGAAGGCGATCAGGTGGACGCCGACATAGCGCGCCATGCCGGCCTGGAGCGTGCGGGCGTTGGGCGTGTCGCCCGTCACCGTCAGGATCTCGATATAGCCCTCGCGCAGCATGATGGTGCGGTTGGCCGTCCCGGCGGAAACCGGCGGGGCATCGGGCGCGGCCCGCGTCACCTGGTGGGAGAAGGGAGCCATGGTGAAGCCCAGCTCGGCCAGGCGCGCCGATGCCTTGCGCTCTTCAGGGACCCAGTGGGCGAGGTGGTCGATGACGAAGCGATCGCCGGTCGGAACCTGCTGCGCGGCGATGGTGGCGGCTTCTGCTGGGGTCATGGTCCGGCCTCCTGGGCTGGGGTCAGCGGGCCTCGTCGGCCAGGGTTGGTTGCAGGCGGCGGTTGCGGGCGCGCCTGCGCCCGGTGACCGCGATGATGGTCGATGCGGTGGCGGCCACGCACAAGGCCACGCCCAGGGCCGGCAGCGCACCGAGCGGCATGATCAGCAGGTAGAGCGCGATCAGGTAGGCGACGAAGGACAGCATGCCGACCGTGCTGGCGAGCAGGGTGGCCGCTGCCGCGCCACCGCCATGGCGGCGATGCATGATGAAGGCAATCGCAGTGAAGGCGGTGGGGAAGCTCATCAGGATGCCGGTCGCCCGCGGCCCGATGAGGGCGCTGACGGTGACGACGCCGGCGATGATGCCGCCGGTGATCAGCGCCCGGCCGACCAGCTCCAGGCCCGAGATGCCGACCGGCCGCGGCGGCGGCTTCAGCCCGGCCGGTCGCGGCACCAGGATGGCGGCGCCGAAGGCCGCCAGCGTGAGCCCCAGCGCCGACCAGAGCTGGAGGGGCAGGTACTGCACCAGGACTCCCACCCCGCACCACACAAGGAGCGCGCCGCCGACGCTGACGAATGCGCCGAAGTGCACCGCCAGGCGCGGATAGACGATCAGGAACACGGCGATCGCCGCACTCATGCCCAGCGTGTAGAGGACGCTATCGGCGATGAAACGGTCCTCGGCCTGAAGCGCCAGGAAGAACATGCCGGGGCCCGACGAGATCGGCAGGCTGATGATGACGCCGCCCAGCAGCGGCCCGGACCGTTCCGCCACCACCGAGGCGCCGACCACCACCGCCGCGGTGAGGATCATCTTCACCAGCAGCATGCCGAGTTCGAGGAGCATCGCCGGGGCCGGGCTAGCTGCCTACGGTAATCGGGTCGACCAGTCCGCGCAGGGCCGCCAGGATGCTGGGGGCGACGATGCGGCTGGTGCGCGGGTTGGTGGGCGAGGGGCGGTTGCGGCTGATGAGCGTCAGGCTGGCGTCGTCGGCCTCCACATCGACCTGGTGGATGGCACCGGCGATGTCCGGGTCGCAATAGACGGTGACGCGGGTGCGGTCGAAGCCGATGCCGCCGAGGCTGAGGGTGACGGCGACGTTGAAGTGGCGCGGGAACGAGGCCGCCGCCTCGCCGGCCGTCCCGTCGAACACCTGCACGGCCTTGGCCGGCGGGGTGGAGAAGTCGAAGCCCTTGTTGATGATGTAGGGCTCGTGCGCCAGCGAGTTGGGACGCAGCCGCGTCGTGAGCTGGACGCTCTGGATGGTGCCTTCCTTGACGCTGCGGATGATGTCGAGGCCGGGCAGCGCACCGCTTGCGACCTTGACCTTGCCGCCATGGGTGCGCGCCAGCTCCAGCAGCTCGGGACAGTTCGGCAGGCCGCCGACGCTGACGGCGACCAGAAGCTTGCCGGCGCCGACGACGGCGCGCGCGATCTCGGGGAAGGCATCGGCCGTGGCGCATTCGACGACGACATCGCAATGGCCGGCCAGTTCCGCCAGCGGCACGACCCGAATGGCAGCGCTGATGGCAGCGGCATTGCCGGCCGCCTTCTGCAGGTCGGTGGCGCTGACCGCGACCAGGGTCGCTTCGGGAATGGCGCCGGCCGTCAGGCGGCGGGCGAGGTCCTGGCCGACATTGCCGAAGCCGGCGAGGCCGATGCGCATCGTTTCAGGCATGGGATGGGGCTGCTTCCGTGGGGCGGGGCGGGGAATGCCGCCCCGCCGCCGGGCGGGCATACCCTAGAGGGTCAACCCGCCGTCGACATGGACGACCTGCCCGGTAACGTAGCTTGCATCGGGCGACAGAAGGAAGGCCACCATGGCGGCGATCTCGTCCGTCCGGCCGATCCGGCCGAGCGGGATGCGGCCCGAGACCTGGGTCCACTGCTCGGGTGTCAGGGAGCTGTGGGTGCCCGGCTCCTTCTCGACATAGCCGGGTGCCACGACGTTGACGGTGACGCCCTTCGGCGCCAGCTGGATCGCCAGCGACTTGGCCAGGCCCTCCAGCCCGGCCTTGGCCGAGGCCGAGGCCGGGAAGATGCCGCCGCCCAGCTTGAAGACATGGGCCAGGAAGGTGCTGATGGCCACGACCCGGCCCGCCTTCGACTGTTCCAGGTGCGGCAGGGCGGCACTCGCCAGGCGGAAGAACGCCTTCTGGATGGCGGCGATCGACTGCTCGAAGCCCTCGATATCGAGTTCGCCGAAGCGGCGGCGGTCGGCGAAGCCGGCGTTGGAGACGATTCCATCGAGCCCGCCGAAACGCTCCACCGCGGTCGCGACCAGGCGGGGGGCGGTCTCCGCCTGGGTCAGGTCGCCCAATATTTGCGCCACCGTCGCCCCCTTGGCCTCCGCCTCGGCCGCCACGCCGGCCAGGCCGGCAGCGTTGGCCTTGGTCGTCAGCACCAGGCCGACGCCGGGGGCGGCCAATCGGCGGGCGATCGCCTTGCCGATGCCGGTGGCAGCCCCGGTCAGGATGATGGAGCGGGTGGGGGTGGTTGCCGTCATTCCTTGGGTCCTGCCGCGAGCGCGTTGATCGGTGGCCGTGCCGGCGCGAAGACGCCCGGCAGGTAGTAGAGCAGTGCCATCACCACGGCGATGATCACAACCCTGTACCAGTCGCTGTACTCCTCGGCGAGGACGATGATGATGCCGCCGGCTCCAAGGACGATGCGGGGCAGCACGGCCACATGCTGGCGGAAGAAGCCGAAGAACCCGGCCGCCGCGAGCGTCAGCCCGCCCAGGACCAGCAGCATCTGGCTGACGATGCCCTCGACCGGCCCCTGCATCAGCAGGGCCGGGGTGTAGAGGTAGCTGAAGCCGACGACGAAGCCCGCAATCGCCAGGCGGAACGCCACCAGCCCGGTCTTGATTGGGTCGCAGCGGGCGATCGAGGCGGCGGCATAGCTGGCGACGGAGACGGGCGGCGTCGCATCGGCCAGGATCGAGAAGTAGAAAACGAAGAGGTGCGCCTGGAGCATCGGCACGCCGAGGTCGATCAGCAGCTTGGCGCCGATCGAGGCACCGATGATGTAGGCGGCCGTGGTCGGTACGCCCATGCCGAGGATGATGGTCGTCACCATCAGCAGGGCACCCGCGATCAGCAGGTTGCCGCCCGACAGCGACGTGATGACGGTCGAGATCGAGATGACGAGGCCGGTCACCGTCAGGCAGGCGACGAACATGCCGGCGCCGGCGCAGGCCAGCCCGACGATCGTCATGTTGCGCCCGCCTGTCACCAGCATGCGCCACAGCGTGGCCGGGTAGATGCGCGTGTGCCGGCGGATCCAGGAGGCGCCGACGACGGCCAGGATCGACCAGAAGGCCGAGAAGTGCGGCGAATAGTCGACCATCAGCAGCCCGATCAGCAGGAAGACCGGGATCAGCAGGTGCAGGTCGTCGACGATCACCTTCCACAGCGGGATGTCGGCCGGGTCGCAGCCGACCAGGCCCAGGCGCTTGGCCTCGAAATGGACGCTGACCAGGATCATGAAGAAGTAGCAGACCGAGCCCAGCAGGGCGGCCAGGATGATGTCGGAGTAGGGGATGCCGGTGATCTCGGCCATGACGAAGGCGCCGGCACCCATGACGGGCGGCATGATCTGGCCACCGACGCTGGAGGATGCCTCCACGCCGGCCGCGAAATGCGGCCTGTAGCCCAGCCGCATCATCGCCGGGATGGTGAAGGAGCCGGTCGCATAGACGTTGGCGGTGGACGATCCGCTGATGGTGCCAAACAGGGCCGAGCTGATCACCTCCACCTTGGCCGGTCCGCCGGAATGGCCGCCCGCCACCTTGGTGCCGAGGTTGTGGAACAGGCGGCCTACGCCGGAATGCTCGATGAACGCGCCGAAGACGATGAAGATGGCGACCATGGTCGAGGAGATGCCGGTGATCGAGCCATAGATGCCCATGCCGTTCAGCAGGTACATCGTCTCGATGATCTCCGACGTCGCCATGTCGCGGTAGTTGAGCATGCCGGGCGCGTATTCGGTGACGAAGAGATAGGCGATGCCGACGGCGACCAGCCCGGCCAGGATCGGCGTCACCGCGCGGCGCAGCGCCTCCAGGATCAGCAGGGTCGCGAGCAGGCCCATCGCCAGTTCGCCCGGCAGCAGCGGGTCGACATTCTCGAAGCGCAGGTTGATGCGGTTGGCCTGGACGTAGGAATAGACGTTGGGCAGCAGGCAGAGGAATGCCAGCCCCCAGTCGGCCAGCGACGGATGGTCCTCGGGCGACTTGCCGGGTCGGGCGGGGAACAGCAGGAAGGCCAGCGGCATCAGCAGCAGCAGGTGGATCGACCGCTGCTCGCGCGGCTCGAAGAAGCCGAACCCGGCCGTGTACATCTGAAACAGCGAGGCAATCACCGCCCAGCAGGCGATCGCCAGCCCGGTCTTGCCCTTCAGGTCGCGCATTGTGCTTCTCCCGGCCCCGATGAAGAAACGGCCCCGTCCGAGGGACGGGGCCGGTTGCTGTCGCTACAGGCTCAGGAGCCGAAACCCTTTTCCTTGTAGTACTTCATCGCGCCGGGATGGACCGGGACCGGCTGGATCTTCACCGCCGTCTCGCACTTGTAGACATCCATGCTGGCATGGATCTTGGGCAGTTCGGCCGTATTCTCGCACAAGGTCTTGGCCACCTTGTAGGCGATGTCGTCCGACAGGTCGCTCGACGCCATGAGCGTGGTCGCCATCAGGATGGCGCTGACATCGGCGTTCTGGAACGAGGGATAGGTCGCCTTGGGGAAGGTCGCCGGCGAATAGCCGTACTTCGAGACCAGCGTGTCCGACAGGGTCTTGGGCCAGGTCATCAGTTCGCCCTTGCGGCCCGTCCCCATGTCGATGACGGCCGCTCCCGGGATACCCAGCACCAGGAACACATAGTCGACCTGGCCGTCCTTGTAGGACGACGCCAGCTCGTTGTAGTCCCCCTGGACGATCTTCCAGCCGTTGGCGCGCAGCTTGTCATAGGACTGGCCGTATTCCTCCATGACGAAACGGTAGGTCATCTCGTCCGAGGAACCGGCCTTGGTGACGCCGATCTTCACGTTCTTCTGCTTGAACACGTCCTCGAAGGTGTAGGGCGCGTTCTGGGCCTTGATGAAGTGGACGTAGTTGTCGGAGAAGCTCTGGCCGATCATCACGACCTTGTCGTGCTTGCGGCCGGCATAGACCCCTGTGCCCTCGCGCGCCATCTTCGAGAAGATGTCGAGGCCCATGCCGAGCTGGCTCTGGCCCTGCTGGATCTTGGACGGGTTGGCGGTGCCGCCACCCGGCACGACCTTGATCGTCAGGCCCGGATTCTTGTCCTGCATCATCTTGGCCATGCCCGACGACATCGTGTACCAGCCGCCGCCCAACTGGCCGGCCACGAACTCGATCGTCTGGGCCGAAGCTGGCCCCGCAATGCCCATGGCGGCGCCGATACCCGCCAGCAGCAGCGATCTGCCTATCATCGTCCGTCTCCCGTAGTTGCCCCCCGGCGCGCATATGCGCCGGCCGAACCTGATGGATCGACCGACGAACATTGCAAGGCCCGGGCCGCGGGAATGTCAATTGCCGCTGCGGCCACGCTCGCGCCATTCGGCCGGTGCGCTGGCCGGGTGGCCGAAGTCCCGGGGCGACAATCCGGCATGAAACCAGGAGGCAAAGCTGTAGATGTCGAACACCGGCAGGCCGACATGGGCGCGCAGGGCCGCGGCATAGGGCACCATGTTGGTGCATTCGAGCACGATGGCGCCGATCGCCGGGTCGCTCGCCGCCAGCTTGGCCCCGTATTCCAGGATGTCGGCCTCGGCGGCGGCCACATCCATCCGGTCCTCGTTCTCGATGATGGCGCGGCTGAATTCGCGGCCGCCCTCGGTGCCCATCACCGGCGTGCCCGGGGCGACGCCCGCCGCCTCCAGATGGGCTGCTGTCATCGAGGCGCCGCTGATCGTCAGGATGCCGACCTTCTGCCCCGGCGGCAGGGTGGCCTGCACCATCGGCACCTGCATCAGGCTGGAGGTGGCGACCGGCACGCCGACATGGGCGGCCAACTGCTTCTGGTAGAGCGACAGGAACCCGCAATTGGTGGTGATGCCGTCCGCGCCCAGCCGCACCAGCTCTTCGGCCGCGGCCAGGAAATCGGGCAGCAGCCCCTCGGCCTTGCGGCGCACGACCCGGTCGGGCGACGCACCCGAGACCACCTTGTAGAGGACCGGGAACGGCCAGGTGCGGGCATTGCCCATATCGCCCGGGATACGCGGAAAGCGCGCTTCGAGCATGAGTATGCCAAGCCGGGCGCCGAAAACGGACTTGCCGCCATGGGCAATACGCGAAGGACCAGGGCGCGAGTGATCAGGGCGCGAGCCGGGGGATATCATCAATCGTCCGATCGAGTGTTTGAAGCTGGCGCCCAATCTATTTGGCTGCTCGTTGCCCGACAATGGAGCAACGGGTGGCCGGCGCGGCCCTTATGCCGCCGGAGCGAGGGCCAACTCGAGCGCCGCCGCGACGTGCGCCTCGGAGTAGCCCGCCCCGATCAGGTCCAGGCCGGCGCTGGCAGCCGCGCGATTGGCTGCCGGGTCGGAATGCATCCGGTGTAGCAGGCCGGCGATGCCGGCGGCATCCCGCCCGACCAGCGCGCCCAGGATGGGCGTCAGCGCGATGCCCTCGGCCGCCAGCGGGGTCATCACGCAAGGCACCCCGGCGGCGAGGCTGCTCAGCACCTTGCCCTTGATCCCGGCCCCGTAGCGCAAGGGTGCCACCGTCGCCCGCACCCGTTCGAAGACGGATGCCAGGTCGTCGACCGGACCCACCGCCTCGATGCCGTCCCCGGCCAGCCGGCGGACCGATTCCGGCATGTCGCTGCCGACCAGCAGGCAGGTGATGGAGGGGTCGGCGCGGCGCAGGATGGGCATGATCTCCGCCGCAAGCCAGGTCGCCGCGTCACAGTTCGGCAGATGGTTGTAGCCACCGATGAAGGCGATGCCACGGCGCTGGCCGAACGGGCGTGAGACGGGTTGCAGCGGCGTCGCCCATGGCACGACATGGATCGCCACCCGGGGTGCTGCGCGCCGCAGGATGTCGGCCTCGGCCGTCGAATGGGTGACGACGGCATCGGCCAGGCGAACGGCCGACAGCTCGGTCCGCCGCATCGCGCGGCTTTTTGCCAGCAGGGTGTCGTCCTTCTCCAGCGTGGCTTGGCGCGCCATCCGCAGGTGGTGGAGGTCGCAGACGCTGAAGACGATGCGGGCGCCCGGGCAGTAGCGCCGGGCGAGGCCCAGATATCCGGCCGCACTGCTTGCCCGGTAGAGATAGACGAGATCGAAGGCGCCGGCGCGGCGGCGCAGCAGCTCCTCCACCGACGGGTGGAACGGCTGGCCGCAATGTTCGATGCCGGTTGCTTCCAGTGCGGCGACGGCGACGGGATCGGGTGCGCCGTCATAGGCGGCGATGAAGCTGACCTGATAACCGAGCTGCTGCAGCGCCCGCATGTGCGACAGGATGGCGACGGCCCCAGCACCGAACGCAGGGTTCGGCGTCGTCTCGTCCACGACGAGCGCCCGCCGCCGGCCGGCCGGCGTGTCCGCCCAGGTAGCGCGGCGCTGGAGCAGGCGGTTGGTCTGCGCTGCGAGGAAGGCCAGAGCGGCCTGCGCGCCGGCCTCCGTCGTCACTTCGGCCACGGCCTGGACGATCGATGAATGCGCGGCGGCGTCGAACGATCGGGCGGCACCGAGCGTGATCGGTGACCGGGGTATGTCGCCGCCGTCGATCTGGCGCCGTACATGGACGACATGCCGCTGGTCTCTCGGCAGATTGCCCGGCAATCGCACCGTGAAGCCATGCCGGCCGCCGCCGATGCCGGCTGCCTTCAGGTCGGCCCGGTAGCGGTCCGCCACCACGCGCGCGACCGGCACGCCGTTGCAGGAAATCTCCAGCACGACCGGCCGATCGGGATCGGCGCCGCCCTGGACCCAGCCGCTGACCGCCTCGTGCGTGGCCTCGTCGATATAGCCGCGCCAACGCGCAGGCGGAACGCCGGCCTCGTTCATGCTTCCTGGGTCTTTCTGCCTGCGCCGGCCTTGGTCGTTCGCCGAACGGTAGCATCGCGGCCGATCCGCGACGAGGACGTGCCATGCGGCTGGCGAGGCCGGCGGATGACGCTATGCTCCGACCCACTGGGAGGTAGCGACGATGCGATTGACCGCGGCCGAGGAACGAATGCTGGACGGCGGGGATGGCCCCGCCAAACAGAAGGCGATGTCGGGCTTGGTGCAACTCGGGCGGGCGTTCGACGCCCCGCGCATGGTCGAGATCGGCTATGCCCATATTCATGCCGGCATGGCGCTCTACCTGCACGATGTCGAGCTGATGGAGGACCTGGCGACGATGGGCGCCAGGATGGCGGTCCCGTCCTCGGTCAACATCGCCAATGCGGACACGGTCAACTGGCGGGCGACCGGCGCGCCCGAGAGCCTGGCCCGCCTGCAGCAGCGCGCGGCCGGCGCCCAGCACCAGATGGGGGCGGCCTGCACCTTCACCTGCACGCCCTACTGGGCCGGCCACTGGCCGACCTGGAACACCCACATGACCTCGATCGAATCGACGGTCACGATCTTCTGCAACTCGGTGCTGGGCGCGCGGTCGAACCGCGACGGGTTCTTTGCCGTCTATGCCGGCATCACCGGGCGCTATCCGCTGTTCGGCTATCACCTGGACGAGAATCGGCGCGGCACGCACCTGGTGCGGGTCGATACGCCATTGCGCTCGGTCACGGACTATTCGGCCCTGGGCTTCCATGTCGGGCGCATCGTCGGCGAGGGCGTGCCGGTGTTCGAGGGCTTCACCGAACGGCCGAGCCTGGATGCGCTGGACGCGCTAGGGGCGGCCCTGGCCACCTCGGGCGGCGTGGCACTCTTCATCGTGCCGGGGGTGACGCCGCCCTATGCCACGACGGCGCAGGCGTTCGCCGGCGGCCGCGTGCCCGAACAGGCTGTCGATGCGAAGCGCGCCGACCTGGACGCGGTCTACGACTATTTCTGCACCCGCGACGACGGGGTGTTCGACATCGTCCACGTCGGCTGCCCGCATGCCTCGTTCGAGGAGATGAAGGACTATGCCCGCCTGATCGACGGCAAGCGGGTGGCTGACGGCATGGAGTTCTGGATCACCACCAGCCGGGCCGTGCGCCGCATGGCCGAGGAGGCCGGCATCATCCGTACGCTGGAGGCATCGGGCGCCAAGGTGATCTCCGACACCTGCCCGATCTCGTGCCACTTCGCCCGCACCGTGTCGCCCGATCCCAAGCTGGGCGTGGTGCCGCCACCCCTGCGCTCGATCGTGGTCGACTCCGCCAAACAGGCGAAATACGTCCGCGACATGATCCGCTGCGACACCCTGCTGACCGGCACGGCCGAGGCGATCGAGACGGCGATGACGGGCCGCTTCGTACGCAACGGGAGGGCGGCATGAAGCCGCCGATCACGGGCAGGGCGATCGTCGAGGGCCAGGCGAGCGGTCCCGCGCTCTTCGCGTCCGAGGCCATCTCGTTCCTGGGCGACGTCGACATCAACACCGGCCAGGTGGTGGGCGACCTGCCCAGCGTGCACGGCATGTCGGTGAAGGGGACGGTGCTGGTCTTTCCCTACAGCCGCGGCTCCGCCGGCGCCTGGCGCTTCCTCTACCAGCTCTTCAAGCACGGCAACCATCCGGTCGCCATCGTCACCCGCGACCCGCCGGACCCGAGCGTCGTCCAGGGTGCCATCCTGGCCGGCATCCCGATCGTGTCGGACATTCCCGACGCCGCCTGGGGGAACATGCAGAACGGCCAGATGTTGTCCGTCGACGGCACGGCCGGGCAGGTGACGCCGCAGGACGACGCCCCCATATCATCGCCACCGCAACCGGAGGACCAGAGATGAAGATCACCAAGCAGGCATCGGCCGCCTGGAAGGGCGGGCTCAAGGACGGCAAGGGCTCGATCTCGACCGAAAGCGGCGCGCTCGATGCCCATCCCTATGGCTTCGCCGCCCGCTTCGAGGGCGTGCGCGGCACCAACCCGGAAGAGCTGCTGGGGGCGGCCCATGCCGGCTGCTTCACCATGGCGCTTTCGCTGATCCTGGGCGAGGCCGGGCTGACGGCCGAGCAGATGGACACGACCGCCAAGGTCACGCTGGAGAAGGCGGAAGCCGGCTTCGCCATCACCGCCGTCCACCTGACTTTGAAGGCCAAGATCCCCGGCACCGACCAGAAGACCTTCGAGGAACTGGCCGGCAAGGCCAAGGCCGGCTGCCCGGTGTCGAAGGTTCTGAACGCGACGATCACCCTCGACGCGACTCTCGTCTGAGCTACGGGCCGAATGCCGGGAAACCGGCATTCGGCCCGTGCTCAGTGTTCGACGCGCGCCTCTGCGTCGATCCCGGTCCGGTCGGCGGCCTTGCCGACGAAGACGCGGCAGGCCGATGCCGGGACCTGTACCGTGACGTCGGCACCGGGGGCGAAGCGGGGGACGGTTCCCATCTCCACGGCCTCGAGGATCGAGCCCATCGCCTCCACCCGGTAGATGGTCTGGGTGCCGTGGAAGGTCTCGGTGACGATGCGGCCATGCAGGCCGGTACCCTCGCTGCCGGGCGGCGCCAGCATCAGGTTCTCGGGCCGGATGGCGATGACCGCCGGCACGCCGGGCGTGGCGCCTTCCGGCAGTTCGGCGGCCAGCCGCGCCCCGCCGGCCAGCTCGACCGAGCGGCCGTCGCTGCCGATGCGGCCGTCCAGCATGTTCGAGGCGCCGGTGAAGTTGGCGACGAACAGGTCGGCCGGCCGGTTGTAGAGGGTGACGGGATCGGTCATCTGCAGCAGGTGGCCGTCGCGCATCACGCCGATGCGGTCGCCCAGCACGACGGCTTCGGCCTGGTCGTGGGTGACGTAGAGGGCGGTGACGCCCGCCTCCTTGATGATGCGGCGCAGGTCGTCGCGCAGGCGCAGGCGCAGCTTGGCGTCGAGGTTGGACAGGGGCTCGTCCAGCAGCAGCAGTTGCGGCCGATAGACCAGCGCCCGCGCCAGTGCCACCCGCTGCATCTGCCCGCCCGACAGGGCCGTGACCGAGCGGCTGGCGTAATCCTCCAACCCGACCAGTTGCAGGGCCTCGGCCACCTTGGTGCGGATGTCGGCCCGGCTGACCTTCCTGTGGCGCAGCGGGTAGGCGACGTTTTCCTGCACCGTCATGTGCGGCCAGACGGCATAGGACTGGAAGACCATGCCGACCTCGCGGTGCTGGGCGGAGACGAGTTCCCCCGTCGCCGCCCTGGCCACCACGCGCCCGCCGATCGAGATCATCCCGCCGGTCGGCCGCTCCAGGCCGGCCACCATCCGCAAGGTCGTCGTCTTGCCGCAGCCCGAGGGCCCGAGCAGGACGACGATCTCGCCGGCGGGAACATGAAACGAAACCCGATCGACCGCCGGTCGGATGCCGGGTGCGAAGCTCTTCTCGAGCTCCTCGACGGTGAGGTCCGCCGACATGGCGCGCGCTTTCCCTCAGCCGGTCACTGCCGGTACTTGTAGACGACGTTCCATTCGTCGATCCACTTGTCGCGGATCTTCTCGTACTCGTCCTTGTCCGGAATCCAGAGCTTGATGTCCTTGGGTGCGCCGGGCGGCACGTCGGCCCCCTTCAGCAACGACACGAAGCCCAGCTTGCCGACCATCGCGTTCTGGCCCTCGAGCGACAGGAACCAGTTGAGGAAGAGCTTGGCGGCGTTCGGGTTGACGGCGGTCTTGGTGATGCCGGCGGCGCCGGGCGTCGTCGGCATGCCCTCGGTCGGATAGACAACCTCGATCGGCGCGCCGTCCAGCTTCAAGGGCAGGCTGCCATTGACCAGCAGCATCGCCACCTGCACCTCGCCGCTGACGACGGCGGTGGCCAATGGCCCGTTGCTTTCGTAGAGGCGCGGCTCCACATCGGCCACGGCCTTCCAGTAGCCTTCGCCCAGCACCTTGCGCTGGTACATGGCGGTGGTCCAGGTCGTGCCGCCGGAGCCGGCGATGACAAGACCCATCCGGCCCTTGTAGGCGGGCTTGGTCATGTCCTGCCACGACTTGGGCGGGTCCTTCACGAGGGCGGTGTTGTAGGCCAGGCCATAGACGTGCGTCGTACGCGACCACAGCTTGGGAGAGATCATCGTCTCCTTGTTCCACTGGTCGGCATTGGGCGGCGCATAGTCGGCGAAGACGCCCTCCATCCGCTTGGCCAGCCCGCGGTCGGTCATGTCGATGACGTCGGCGCCGAGCTTGCCGGCGGCAGCCTCGGTCTCGATGCGGGTGAACAGCCGGGCACCGGGCGCGCGGACGATGTCCACCTTCACCCGGGGGAACTTCTTGTTGAACTCCTTCATCACGATCTGCTCGCTGTCGAGCAAGAGCGCCGTGTAGAGGACGAGCTTGCCCTCCTTGTTCGCGGCGTCGACCAGTTCCTTCGGACAGCATTCCTGCGCCAGGGCCGCGGTACTGCCCAGAAGCAGTGCCGCCAGCGCGGGCAGGGTGGCGTGTCCGATACCGCTCAGCTTGGCCATGTCCGTGCGTCTCCTCCGGTTCGTTCGTTCTTCCGCACTCTTCTGGTGCGTCTGGTGGGTGCGCAGGAGCCGTATGGCTCGCCTCCCACGCGCCTCGGACGGACGACGTTAGGGACGGCACCCCGTGGCGTCAACATATTGCCTGACGACTACGTATACATTGACCCCCGTCTTGGCGGGTCCGTATAGATGGAGGAACGATCAGAAGAGTCCCTCGGGAGGGAAACATGCAAGGCACGCCATCCGCGGACGCAGCACCCCGCCTGCCGCTCGCCGGCATCCGGGTCGTCGACCTGTCCTGCTTCCTGGCCGCCCCCATCGCGTCGATGTTCATGGCCGATTTCGGCGCCGACGTGATCAAGGTGGAGCGGCCGGACACCGGCGACGAGATGCGCTACTGGGGCAACGACAAGGACGGGGTCGGCCTCTATTACAAGGTGATCAACCGCAACAAGCGGTCGGTCACCATCGACATGCGCACGCCCTTCGGCGTCCAGGCGGTGAAGCGCCTCATCAAGGACGCCGACATCGTCTGCGAGAATTTCCGGCCGGGCACGCTGGAGCGCTGGGGCATCGGCTGGGACGTGCTGTCGGCGATCAACCCCAAGCTCGTCATGCTGCGCATCACCGGCTTCGGCCAGACGGGCCCGAACAGCTCGCGCCCCGGCTTCGGCACCCTGGCCGAGGCCTATAGCGGCTTTGCCTTCACCAACGGCTATCCGGACCGGCCGCCGATCCTGCCGTCCTTCGGCCTGGCGGATTCGACCGCCGGCCTGATGGGCGCCTACCTGTCGATGGTGGCGCTCCAGGGGCGGGCCAACAATGGTGGGCGCGGCCAGTACATCGACCTTGCCCTCTACGAGCCGCTGTTCACGCTGATGGGGCCGCACGCCGTCAATTTCGACCAGCTCGGCATCGTCCAGGAGCGCACGGGCAGCCTGCACAACTTCACCTCGCCCCGGAACTGCTACCGCACGCGCGACGGCCGCTACGTCGCCATCGCCGGGGCGGCGCAGTCGACCTTCGAGCGCATGTGCGACGCCCTGGAAATCCCGCACGTTCCCAAGGACCCGCGTTTCCTCAACAACCGGCTGCGCCTCATCAACGTCCACGCGCTGGATGCGGTGATGGCGGAGGCGATCGCGGGCCTGGACTATGACGACATGCTGGCGCGCTTCCTGAAAGTCGATGCCACCGTCGCGCCGGTCAACGACATCAGCCAGATCTTCAACGACCCGCACTACCAGGCGCGCGAGAACATCGTCACCGTCGAGGATCCCGAGCTGGGCGGGCCGGTGCGCTTCCAGAACGTCGTCGGCAAGCTGTCGGACACGCCGGGCCGCGTCGCCCATGCCGGGCCGAAGCTGGGCGACCACAATCGCGAGGTGCTGATCGGCCAGCTCGGCTTCAGCGAGGACGAGGTCCGCGCCGCCGGCCTGAAGATCTGAAGGGGCCATCCGCCATGCTGCACATCCCCGAGAAGATGACCGTCGTCGACGTCGCCGCCCGCGATGGCCTCCAGAGCTTCCATCGCTGGGTCGATACCGACGTGAAGGTGACGATGGTCGACCGCCTGTCGGACGCCGGCTTCCCGGTGGTCGAGGTCACCAACTTCGCCCACCCGCGTGTCATCCCGCACCTGAAGGATGCCGAGGCGGTGATGGAGCGCATCCGCCGCCGGCCGGGCACCGTCTATCGCGGCCAGGCGCCCAACCCGCGCGGCGCCCAGCGCGCGGTGGCCGCCCGGGTGGACGAGGTGCTGGGGCTGATCACCGCCAGCGAGGCCTACAACCGCAAGAACCAGAACATGACGATCGCGCAAGGCGTCGATGCCGCGATCGAGACCTTTCGCATCACCGATGCCGCCGGCATCCCGTTCCTGCTGGCGATCGGCATGTCCTTCTGGTGCGCCTATGATGGGCCGATCCCGGAGGAGCGCGTGCTGGACCTGATCGACCGGTTCCGGGACGCCGGCATCCGCCGCTACTACCTGGCGGGCTCGCTCGGGATGGAGGATGCCCGCCATGTCGGCAGCCTTTTCCGCCGCATCCTCGACCGCCATGCGGATGTCGAACTGGGCTTCCATGTCCACAACCTGGCCGGCACCGGCACGGCCAACATCCTGGCCGCGATGGATGCCGGCGCCAGCTTCGTCGAGGGCAGCATCTGCGGCATCGGCGGCGGCATCATGACGCCGACCTCGATGGCGTCCGTCGGCAACCTGCCGACCGAGGACATCGTGCACATGCTGAACGACATGGGCATCGACACCGGCGTCACGACGGAGGAGGCGGTGGCCTGCGCCGGCGACATCGCCGAGATGCTGGGGATCGAGCCGCGCAGCCACGTCGTCCATGCCGGCACGCGGGCCGGCATCATGCGCTCGGCCGCCGCGCATGGCCGCGATCACCCGATGTAGGGGCTGGGCAGGCACCGGTTCCTGGTATCTGCTGGCGAACGCATAGGCAAAAAACAAGTTCGGGGAGGGGTCCATGACGATGACGGCGGATACGGTCGGCCGCGGGGGCGGTGGAACCCGCCTCTCCGGCCGCTGGGCGGGGCGGGTGTGGACCGGCTGCCTGCTGATCCTGCTGCTGTTCCTGGTCGCCTATCCGGTCGCCATGCTGTTGCTGGGTGCGTTGACCAAGACCAACCCGATCGTCGACGGCTTCGGCAAGTTCGACCTGTCGATCGCCAACTTCACGTCGGTGATGGCCAGCTCGAGCGTGCAGTCGGCGATGGTGAACACGCTGGTCATCTGCGCCGCGGGCACCGTGGTGGCGCTGATCATCGGCGTCGGCTTCGCCTGGATCGTCGCCCGCACCAACACACCCTGCAAGCGGCTGATCGAGAGCGCCGGCATCATGCCGCTGTTCGTGCCGCCGCTGGTGGGTGC
Source organism: Stella humosa (assembly GCF_006738645.1). GTDB lineage: Bacteria > Pseudomonadota > Alphaproteobacteria > ATCC43930 > Allostellaceae > Allostella > Allostella humosa. The sequence continues at coordinate 2,489,941 of NZ_AP019700.1, forward strand.
GGTCGCCTGGTCGATCCTGGGGTCGCCGACGACCGGGCTTTTCAACACCCTCTTCAAGCAGATGGGGCTCGATTTCCGGATCAACCTCTACAGCATGACCGGGGTGATCCTGGTCTTCGGCATGTACTACGCCCCCTATGTCTACCTCTTCGTCGTCTCGACCCTGAAGAACATGGACCCCTCGCTGGAGGAGGCGGCCGAGGTGTCGGGCGCCGGCCCGCTGCGGACCATGTTCACGATCACCTTCCCGCTGATCGCGCCCGCCATCATTTCCAGCATGCTGCTGACCTTCATCGTCATGCTGGGCATCTACGGCATCCCGGCCGTGCTGGGCACGCCGGCCAAGATCAGCGTGCTGACGACCTACATCTTCGCGCTGACCTCCTGGTCGCCGCCGCTCTTCAACACGGCGGCTGCCGTCGCGATCCTGCTGATTGTCGTCACCGGCTTCTGCGTCTGGCTGCAGCAGCGGGTGCTGTCGCGCCGCAGCTTCGTCACGGTGACGGGCAAGTCGTTCAAGCCGCGCGAGCTCAATCTCGGCCGCTGGCGCTGGTTCACGCTGGCATTGGCGATCGTCTACCTTCTGGTCGTGGTGATCCTGCCCTGTGCGGCCCTGCTGATCGCGGCCTTCCGGCGCTTCATGTTCATTCCCACCCTGGGCAGCCTGTTCGAGGCCAAGCACTATTCCCTGCTGCATTTCGAGCGCCTGCTCGGCACCGAGGTGGTGTGGCGGTCGATCTGGAACACGCTGGAGGTCGGCTTCATCACCGCCTTCTTCGGCGGTGCGCTGGCCTTTGCCATCGGCTACACGGTGACGCGGACGCAGCTTCCCGGCCGCCGCCTGCTCGATCTGCTGGCGACCGCGCCGGTGGCGATCCCGGGCCTGGTGATCGGCGTTGCCTATCTCTGGGCATGGATCGGCCTGCCGGGCGGCCTGTGGGGTACCACCTGGATCCTGGCGCTGGCGCTGGTCGCCCGCTTCCTGCCCGACACGCTGAAGGTGCTGTCGAGCTCGCTGATGCAGATCCACAAGGAGCTGGAGGAGGCATCGCGCATCTGCGGCCGCGGCACGTTGCAGACCATCCTGCGCATCGTCCTGCCGATCGCGCGGCCGGGCGTGGTGGCGGCGATGACGCTGCTCTTCATCCTGGCGATCCGCGAGCTGGGCTCGTCCCTGTTCCTCTTCACCAACGACACCATCGTCATGGCGGTGCTGCTGCTCGATCTCTACGAGGGCGGCAATGCCGGGGCGACGGCGGCCTTCAGCGTCCTGCAGTCGGTCATCCTGCTGATCGTGCTGGGCCTGTCGAGCCTGCTGTCGCGCACGGTGTCGGGGGTGGTCGCGCGGACCTGAGGGGCGGACGCGCGTGCAGCCGGCGCCGGTCCGCTCGTCGTCGCGCGACGGTGCCTATGCGGCGCTGAAGCAGCGCATCCTCGACAATGCCCTGCCGCCGGGCGGCCAGTTCCTGGAGCAGGAACTGGTCGACCTATGCGGGGTCAGCCGCACGCCCGTGCGCGAGGCCCTGATCCGCCTCCAGGAGGAGGGGCTGGTCGCCATCGTGCCGCGCCATGGCGTGCGCATCCTGCCGCTGGCACTGGCCGACATGCAGGAGATCTATGACGTGCTGGCCAGCCTGGAGCCGACCGCCGTCGCCCTGGTGGCCGCCCGGCGCCCGGGCGAGGCGGAGCTGGCGCCCTTCGATGCCGCCTGCCGCGAGATGGCGGCGGCGCTGGCACGCGACGACCTGGAGGCATGGGCCCGGGCCGACGAGGATTACCACCTGCATCTGCTGCGGCTGTGCGGCAACCGGCGGCTGGCCGGGATGGTGATGCAGTGCTGGGACCAGGCCCACCGCGCGCGCATGTTCACGCTGCGCCTGCGGCCGAAGCCGTCGCAATCGGTCGAGGAGCATGCCGCCGTGGTCGACGCCATCCGCCGGGGGGACGCGGAAGGTGCGCGGGAGATCTATCGCCGCCACCGCGAGCGCGGCGGGCGCGAGCAGATGGAGATCCTGCGCCGCCACGGCATGCAGCGAATCTGATCGCGGACCGCCCGAAGCGCATCGGTCCGGCAGCCGTCGAAAGCCGGCCGAGATGGCTTCGCCGAACCGGGCCTTGGCGAAGCGGGGCGGAAGTTCCTGGTCGCATCCAGACGGCCGACTCCGTACTATCCGCCCCAATAAAAGTATTCAGGGGAGGATATCATGCTCAACCGCAGGACGATTCTGTCGGCGTTCGCCGGCGTCCTGGCCATTTCTGGCGTACCGGCTGCCGGTCCGGCACTGGCCGACACCTATCCGTCCAAGCCCGTCACCTTCATCGTGCCATGGCCGGCCGGCGGGTCGAGCGACCTGACCATGCGGGCATTGGCCGAGGCGGCCTCCAAGCATCTGGGCCAGCCGATCGTCATCGAGAACAAGGCCGGGGCCAGCGGCACGGCCGGACCGGCCGTAATGGCGGCGGGCGCCAAGCCCGACGGCTATACCATCGCGCAGATGCCGATCACGGTCTTCCGCCTGCCCAACATGGTGAAGACCTCGTTCGATCCGGCAAAGGACTTCACCTACATCCTGAACGTCACTGGCTATACCTTCGGCGTCGTCGTGAAGGCGGACGCCAAGTGGAAGACGTTCGGGGAACTGGTGGCCGACGCAAAGGCGAACCCCGGCAAGGTCAGCTACGGCACGCCCGGTGCCGGCACCTCCCTGCACATCACCATGGAGCAGATCGCCGCCATGGCCGGCGTCAAGTTCACCCACGTCCCCTTCAAGGGCGGGGCGGAGACGAACGCGGCGGTGCTGGGCGGCCACGTCTCGGCAGTGGCGGATTCCACCGGCTGGGGCAGCCTGGTCGACGCCAAGGAACTGCGCCTGCTGGTGATCTGGGGCCAGCAGCGTTCCAAGCGGTGGCCCGACGTGCCGACCTTGAAGGAGGCCGGGTTCGACCTCGTTTCGAACTCGCCGTTCGGCATCGCCGGGCCGAAGGGCATGGACCCCAAGATCGTCGCCAAGCTCCACGATGCCTTCAAGAAAGGCATGGAGGAGCCCTCCTATGCCGAGGCCATGCGCAAGTTCGACATGGAGCCCTTCTATATGTCGACGGCCGATTACGACAAGTTCGCGCGCGCCTCGATCGCCCAGGAGGCCAAGCTGGTCGAGATGCTGGGCCTGAAGGCCAAGTGAGCGGGGCAGGGCGGTAGCGGGGGCCGGGCTGGTGCGGCCCGACCTGCCGAGCGGTCTGCTGTGGCTGGCCGCCGGTGCCTTCGTCGCCTGGGAGGGGTACGAGCTGGGCCTGGGGTCGGCCAACGACCCTGGCTCGGGCTTCGTGCTGTTCTGGGTCGGCCTGCTGCTGGTGGTCCTGGCGCTGGTGCAGCTGGGCCAGGCCCTGGCGCGGCCGGCGGAGGCGGGCATCCGGGCCTTGTGGCGTGACCTCCACTGGTGGAAGCCGGTGGGCGCGGTCGTCGTGCTGGCGATCTATGCCGTGGCCCTGCTGCCGGTCGGCTACCTGCTCTCCACCTTCGCCTTCCTGCTGGTCCTGATGCTGGCGGTCGACCGCAACCCGCCGGTCACGGCTGCGACCGTGGCGCTGTCGGCGACTGCGATCACCTTCCTGGTGTTCGACAAGTGGCTGGGCGTCGGCCTGCCCCGCGGCATCTTCTACCTGTAGCGCCGGGGCCGCGATGGATCTCCTCAACAGCCTGGCGCTCGGCTTCTCCGTCGCGCTCAGCCCGATCAACCTCGCCTATTGCTTCGGCGGCGTCTTCGTCGGCACGCTGATCGGCGTGCTGCCCGGCATCGGCCCGGTGGCCGCGATGTCGCTGCTGCTGCCCGCCACCTTCGCCGTGCCGCCGGAATCGGCCATCATCCTGATGGCCGGGGTCTATTACGGCTCGATGTATGGCGGCTCTACCACCGCCATCCTGGTCAACATCCCGGGCGAGGCGGCGTCGGTCGTCACCTGCCTCGACGGCTACCAGATGGCGCGCCAGGGGCGGGCAGGGGCCGCACTCGGGATGGCCGCCATCGGCTCGTTCCTCGCCGGCACGCTGGCGGTCGTCGGCCTGATGCTGGTGGCGCCGACGCTGGCGCGCTTTGCCATCAAGTTCGGCCCGGCCGAATATTTCAGCCTGATGGTGCTGGGCCTGTCGATCCTGGCCTACCTGTCGCACGGCTCGCTGGTGAAGGCCGTGATCATGGCGGCGGCCGGCCTGATCCTGGGCCTGGTCGGCCTGGACTCGATCACCGCCATCCCGCGCCTCACCTTCGACCGCATGGAGCTGGTGGACGGGCTGGGGCTGGTGCCGATCGTCATGGGCCTCTTCGGCGTGGCCGAGATCCTGGCCAACCTGGAACAGGAGCTGAAGCGCGAGATCTTCGCCCGCCGCATCACCGGCCTGATGCCGACCCGCGACGACTGGCGGCGGAGCGCCTGGCCGCTGGCCCGCGGCTCGGTCCTGGGCTTCATCCTGGGCATCCTGCCGGGCGGCGGGGCGGTGATCTCGTCCTTCCTGTCCTACGGGCTGGAAAAGCGCCTGTCGAAAACGCCGGAGCGCTTCGGGAAAGGGGCGATCGAGGGCGTGGCCGGGCCGGAGGCGGCCAACAACGCCGCGGCCGGCGGCGGCTTCATCCCGCTGATGACGCTGGGTATCCCGCCCAATGTCGTGATGGCCCTGCTGATGGGCGCCTTCATCGTCCACGGCCTGCAGCCGGGGCCGCTGCTGATGGTGCAGAAGCCCGACATCTTCTGGGGCATCGTCGCCAGCATGTATATCGGCAACATCATGCTGCTGATCCTCAACCTGCCGCTGATCGGCATGTGGGTGCAGCTGCTGAAGGTGCCCTATCGCATCCTCTTCCCGCTGATCCTGCTGTTCTGCGTCATCGGCGTCTACACGGCCTCGGGGGCCATCTTCGACGTCTACCTGATGATCGGCTTCGGCGTGCTGGGCTACCTGATGCGCAAGTTCGGCTACGAGCCGGCACCCCTGGTGCTGGCCTTCGTGCTGGGCCCGATGCTGGAGAACAACCTGCGCAAGGCGCTGCTGCTGGCGCAGGGCGACTTCATGACCTTCGTCGAACGGCCGATCTCGGCGACCTGCCTGGCGATCGCGGCATTGCTCTTGCTTTCACCCCTGCTGCCACGCTTTGGCGCGCGCCGTAACGCAATCGCGCTTGAGCAATCCTAGAAGTATCGCTAACCACCTACCGACGAGGACGGGTTGAGGGAGCGCCACCGTGAAGGCTAGTTCCAATCGCGAAAATTCCGGCAACCTCAAGTTCGTCGCTATGACGGCTGCGGTGACCGGCAAGGCCGGGGAATCCTACCGATCTTCCGCATTCGACGGCGATACCCAGGTGGACGAGGCGGCGGCCGAGCGGCCTGACCTGCCGCCGGGCTACCTGCCGTCGGAGCGCGAGTCGTTCATGAACCCGCTGCAGCGGGAGTATTTCCGCCAGAAGCTGCTGCGCTGGCGGGCGGAACTGCAGCGGGAATCGACCGAGACGCTGCAGCACCTCAAGGAAGAGACGCTGTCCCAGCCCGACCTGACCGACCGGGCCTCGCTGGAGACGGACCGCTCGCTCGAACTGCGCACCCGGGATCGGGAGCGCAAGCTGATCGCCAAGATCGATGCCGCGCTCGAACGCATCGAGGATGGCAGCTACGGCTATTGCGAGGAGACGAGCGAGCCGATCGGCCTGCGCCGGCTGGAGGCCCGCCCGATCGCCACCCTCAGCCTGGAGGCGCAGGAGCGGCACGAGCGGATGGAGCGCACGCACCGCGACGACTGACCGCAAGCCATCTCTCGCCGGCCGAGGGCGGGTGTCGTTTTTCGGCCATGGCGCAGGAGAACGAACAACGAACATTCGCCCTCGACCGACGTGAACAAATGAAGTACGGTGCCCGTCATTGCATCGCCCCCATGGGCGTGGAATAAGGGGACCGGGCTATGTCGCAAGCCGCGCTGCGTTTGGTGGACAAGGAAACCGTGGACAAGACCAAGGCTCTCGAGGCCGCCCTCAGCCAGATCGAACGGGCATTCGGCCGCGGCTCGGTGATGAAGCTGGGCGCCCGCCCGGCCTCGACCGAGGCGGAAGTGATCTCGACCGGCTCGCTCGGCCTCGACATCGCGCTTGGCATCGGCGGCCTGCCGCGCGGCCGGGTGGTCGAGATCTACGGGCCGGAAAGCTCGGGCAAGACGACGCTGGCCCTGCATGTCGTGGCCGAGGCGCAGAAGGCCGGCGGCACCTGCGCGTTCGTCGACGCCGAGCATGCGCTGGACCCGAGCTATGCCCGCAAGCTGGGCGTCAACATCGACGAACTGCTGATTTCGCAGCCCGATGCCGGCGAGCAGGCGCTGGAGATCGCCGATACGCTGGTGCGCTCCGGCGCCATCGACGTGCTGGTGGTCGACAGTGTGGCCGCCCTGGTGCCGCGCGCCGAGCTCGAAGGCGAGATGGGCGACAGCCATGTCGGCCTGCAGGCGCGCCTGATGAGCCAGGCGCTGCGCAAACTGACCGGCTCGATCTCCAAGTCGGGCTGCCTGGTGATCTTCATCAACCAGATCCGCCTGAAGATCGGCGTGATGTTCGGCAGCCCCGAGACGACCACCGGCGGCAACGCGCTGAAGTTCTATGCCTCGGTCCGGCTCGACATCCGCCGCATCGGCTCGATCAAGGACCGTGACCAGGTGACCGGCAACACCACCCGGGTCAAGGTCGTGAAGAACAAGATGGCGCCGCCCTTCCGCGTCGTCGAGTTCGACATCATGTATGGCGAGGGCGTGTCGAAGACGGGCGAACTGGTCGATCTCGGCGTCCAGGCCGGCGTCGTCGAGAAGTCCGGCTCGTGGTTCTCGCACCAGGGCCAGCGCATCGGCCAGGGGCGCGAGAACGCCAAGAATTTCCTGCGCGACAACCCGGCCCTGGCCCAGACGATCGAGCAGGCCATCCGCCAGAACGCCGGCCTGGTCGCCGACGCCATGATGAGCGGCGCCTCGGCCGGCGAGGGCGACGCCGACGGCTAGCGCCGGCTCCAGCATTCCGACGACGGAAGGCCGGGGCCGAAAAAGCCCCGGCCTTCTGCGTTTCCACCTGTTCCGTGCGGCCCGGCCGTTCTGGACAGGGTTTCCAGCAGCCTATAGAAGCACCGGTTCGATGGAACGAAGCGGGATCGCCCAAGCACCCGGTCGACCCCGCAGCAGGCACGCAATAGCAGGATCGAGAGGCCCCGCATGACTTCGGCGAACGACATTCGCGCCCAGTTCCTCGGCTACTTCGCCGGCGAAGGCCATGCGGTCGTCGCCTCCAGCCCGCTGGTGCCGCGCAACGACCCGACGTTGCTCTTCACCAATGCCGGCATGGTGCAGTTCAAGAACGTCTTCACCGGGGTCGAGAAGCGCGACTACGTCCGCGCCGCCACCTCGCAGAAGTGCGTGCGCGCCGGCGGCAAGCACAACGACCTGGAGAATGTCGGCTACACCGCGCGCCACCACACCTTCTTCGAAATGCTGGGCAACTTCTCGTTCGGCGACTATTTCAAGGAACGCGCGATCGAGCTGGCCTGGAACCTGATCACGCGCGACTTCGGCCTCGACCGCGAGCGGCTGCTGGTCACGGTCTATCACGAGGACGAGGAGGCAGCGGGCTTCTGGCGCCGCATCGCCGGCCTCGACGACCGGCGCATCATCCGCATCGCCACCTCGGACAATTTCTGGGCGATGGGCGACACCGGCCCTTGCGGCCCGTGCTCTGAGATTTTCTACGATCACGGCCCCCACATCGCGGGCGGCCCGCCCGGCAGCCCCGACGGCGACGGCGACCGTTTCATCGAGATCTGGAACCTCGTCTTCATGCAGTACGAGCAGCTTGCAGCCGACCACCGGGTGTCGCTGCCGCGGCCGTCGATCGACACCGGCATGGGGCTGGAGCGGCTGGCGGCGGTCCTGCAGGGCAAGCACGACAATTACGACATCGACCTGATGCGGGCCCTGATCACCGCCTCGGCGGAGGCGACGAACACGGCGGCGGACGGGCCGCACGCCGTCTCGCACCGGGTGATCGCCGACCATCTGCGCTCCACCAGCTTCCTCATCGCCGACGGCGTGCTGCCGTCGAACGAAGGGCGCGGCTACGTGCTGCGCCGGATCATGCGCCGCGCGATGCGCCATGCCCACATCCTGGGCGCCACCGAGCCGGTCGTGTGGAAGCTGGTGCCGGCGCTCATCCGCCAGATGGGGCAGGCCTATCCCGAGCTGGTCCGCGCCGAGGCCCTGGTGACCGAGACGCTGCGGCTGGAGGAGACGCGCTTCAAGCAGACGCTGGATCGCGGCCTGCGCCTGCTCGACGACGAGGTCGAGCGGCTGCCGCCGGGCAAGGGGCTGCCGGGCGAGGTCGCGTTCAAGCTCTACGACACCTTCGGCTTCCCGCTCGACCTGACGCAGGACGTGCTGCGCGCGCGCGGCCTGGCGGTCGACACCGCCGGCTTCGACACCGCCATGGCGCGCCAGCGGGCCGACGCCCGGGCGGCGTGGGCGGGCTCCGGCGATGCCGCCGAGGGTCATGTCTGGTTCGACGTGAAGGAGCGGGTCGGCGCGACCGAGTTCCTCGGCTACGACACCGAGATGGCCGAAGGCAAGGTGGCCGCCATCCTGGTCGACGGCAGCGAGGTCGAGGCGGCCGAGGCCGGCCAGTCGGTGTCGGTCATCGTCAACCAGACACCGTTCTATGCGGAATCCGGTGGCCAGATGGGCGATGCCGGGGCGATGTTTTCCCCCGGCGGCGCCGAGATCGCGGTCAGCGATACGGTCAAGCGCGCGGGCACGTTGTTCGTCCATCTCGGCCGGGTGGAGCGCGGGCGCCTGTCCGTGGGCGACGTGGTCGAACTGCGGGTCGATGGCGAGCGCCGGTCGCGCCTGCGGGCCAACCACTCGGCCACCCATCTGCTGCACAAGGCATTGCGCAATCGCCTGGGCGAGCATGTGACGCAGAAGGGCTCGCTCGTGGCCCCGGACCGGCTGCGCTTCGACATCAGCCACCCCAATCCGCTGACGCCGGACGACATCGCCGCCGTCGAGGCCGAGGTGAACGACCGGATCCGCCACAACGCCGACGTCGCGACCAAGCTGATGGCGCCCGATGAGGCGGTCGCCGCCGGCGCGATGGCGCTCTTCGGCGAGAAGTATGGCGACGAGGTCCGCGTCGTCAGCATGGGCGGCGAGGACTTCTCGGTCGAGCTGTGCGGCGGGACCCACGTCCGCCGGGCGGGCGACATCGGGGTCTTCAAGATCCTGGGCGAGGGGGCCGTGGCCGCCGGCGTTCGCCGCGTCGAGGCCGTCACCGGCATCGGCGCGCTGGCCCACTTCAAGCGCGAGGAGGCCATCCTGCGCGAGGCCGCCGGCGTGCTGAAGGTCACGCCCTCGGACCTGCCGGCGCGGGTCTCCAGCCTGCTGGAGGACCGCCGTCGGCTCGAGCGCGAACTGGCCGATGCGCGCCGCCAGCTTGCCTCCGGCGGTGGCGGTGCCGCCCAGGCGGTGAAGGAAGTGGCCGGCATCCGCTTCACCGGCCGCAAGGTCGAGGGCATGCCGGGCCGCGAACTGAAGGGGCTGGCCGACGAATTGAAGCGGCAGCTCGGCTCCGGCGTCGTCGCCATCGCCGGCATCGACGAGGGCAAGGTCTCGCTCGTGGTGGGCGTCACCGACGACCTGACCGGCCGCTTCAGCGCCGTGGACCTGGTCCGCGTCGGGGCCGAGGCGCTGGGCGGCAAGGGCGGCGGCGGCCGCGCCGACATGGCCCAGGCCGGCGGGCCCGATCCGGCCCGCGCCGAGGCCGCGCTGGCCGCGATCGAAGGCGCCTTGTCGGCCCGGGCCGAGGCCGCCTGACGCATCCGCGCACGACCGGGGACGGCCGGCAGGCCCACCCGGTTACGCGCATCGGGCCATCGCGGCTAGAGTTTCCCGCGAGAGGCCGCTAGCATCCTCGATCTTAGCAATCGTGCGTCGGCGGGGGGTCGGCGTTCCGCTGCTTCAGATCGGAGATCGCGAAGCCGTGCCCGCTCGCCCGATGCATTCCCTGGAATCGCTGCGCTGGACCGAGAACCTTCTCGTCCATCATGCCTTTGAAATATCCCAACTGGACGGTGACTACCTGGAGTTCGGCGTCTTCCGCGGCTCCAGCTTCATCCAAGCCTATTTTTCGGCGATGCAGATCGTCGCCGGCTTCCTGGGCGGGCGCTGGGACGCGGCCGGCGGCAAGGACGACCCGACCGACATGAGCAAGGTCTGGGCCCGCCAGCAATGGGAGCAGATGCGCTTCATCGCCTTCGACTCCTTTTCCGGCGTGCCCAAGCCGGGAAAGATCGATTCGATCCTGCCGATATTCCGCGAGGGAGCATACGCAGCCCCCCGCGACGAGTTCCTGAAGGAGCTGCGCAAGGTCGGCGTCGATCTCGACAAGGTGCGGATCGTCGAGGGGTTCTACGAACAGTCGTTGACGCCCGAGGCCGCGGCGCGGCTGGAGCTGAAGCGCATCGCCGTCGTCCATATCGACAGCGACCTCTATGAATCGGCCAAGCAGGCGCTGGCCTTCTGCACGCCCTATTTCCGCGACGGCACCATCGTCATCTTCGACGACTGGTTCCAGTTCCGCGGCAACCCGCAGTTGGGCGAGCAGCGTGCCTTCAACGAATGGCGGGCGGCCCATCCGGAATGGCTGGTGCAGGACTACCTGACCGAAGGCTCGTTCCGGAAGGCCTTCATCCTGTCGCAGCCGGTCTGAGCCGAAACGAGAAGGGGCGGCCAGGCCTGGCCGCCCCTCCCGCGCGATCGCCGATCGGAACCGGTCAGGCCAGGGCGGCCTGCAGGTTCTGGTCGAGCTTGTCGAGGAACTGGTTGGTCGTCAGCCAGGGCTGGTTCGGCCCGATCAGCAGTGCCAGGTCCTTGGTCATGAAGCCGGCCTCGACCGTGTCGACGCAGACCTTCTCCAGCGTCTCGGCGAACTTCGCCACGTCCGGCGTGCCGTCGAACTTGGCGCGGTAATAGAGGCCGCGGGTCCAGGCGAAGATCGACGCGATCGGGTTGGTCGACGTCTCCTTGCCCTTCTGGTGCTCGCGATAATGGCGGGTGACCGTGCCGTGCGCGGCCTCGGCCTCTACGGTCTTGCCGTCCGGCGTCAGCAGCACGGACGTCATCATGCCGAGCGAGCCGTAGCCCTGGGCCACCACGTCGCTCTGCACGTCGCCGTCGTAGTTCTTGCACGCCCAGACGAACCCGCCCGACCACTTCAGCGCGCTCGCCACCATGTCGTCGATCAGGCGATGCTCGTAGGTGAGCGAGGCGGCCTTGAACTTGTCGGCGAACTCCTGGTCGAACACCTCCTGGAAGATGTCCTTGAAGCGCCCGTCATAGGCCTTGAGGATGGTGTTCTTGGTCGAGAGATAGACCGGGTACTTCCGCTCCAGCCCGTAGTTGAAGCAGGTGCGCGCGAAGGCGGCGATCGATTCGTCCAGGTTGTACATGGCCAGCGCCACGCCGCCGCCCGGGAACTTGTAGACCTCGTGCTCGATCGTCTTGCCGCCGTCCTCGGGCACGAAGGTGATCGTCAGCTTACCCTTGCCCGGCACCACGAAGTCTGTCGCGCGATACTGGTCGCCGAAGGCATGGCGGCCGATGACGATGGGCTGCGTCCAGGTGGGAACGATGCGCGGCACGTTCTTGCAGATGATCGGCTCGCGGAAGATCGAGCCGTCGAGGATGTTGCGGATCGTGCCGTTGGGCGACTTCCACATCTTCTTCAGGCCGAACTCCTCGACCCGCTGCTCGTCCGGCGTGATCGTGGCGCACTTCACGGCGACGCCGTACTTCTTCGTCGCCTCGGCCGAATCGATCGTGATCTGGTCGTTCGTCTCGTCCCGCTTCTGGACGCTGAGGTCGTAGTACTTCAGGTCGATGTCGAGATAGGGCAGGATCAGCTTGTCCTTGATCATCTGCCAGATGATGCGGGTCATCTCGTCGCCGTCCATCTCGACGACGGGGTTCGCGACCTTGATCTTCTTCACGGGGATTGGTCTCCGGGCTCTCGAAAGAGGGTAAGCCCGCCGGGCAGGGGGTGCGGGCGGGCGATAAGCGGCGCACGATAGCACCTCGCACCTGCCAGGCAAGCGCGGCGTATCCGCGCAAATCAGGCCCAGCGATCCTGAAAGGCAAAGCGCGGCGCCGGCGCCGCCTCGAGCGTCGCCAGGAGGGCGGGCACGCTGTCGGCGACGGTGAAATAGTCACGCAACGCGTCCGGCCCGTAGCCGGCGGCGATGGCGTGGTCGATCAGGGCCAGCAGGGGCTGCCAGTAGCCGCCGATGTCGAGGATGCCGATCGGCAGGTCGTGCAGGCCGATCTGGCGCCAGGTCGCCACTTCCATGGTTTCGTCCAGGGTACCAAGCGCCCCCGGCAGGACGGCCACGGCCGAGGCCCGCTCGACCATCCGGCGCTTGCGCTCGTGCATATTGTCGACGACGACCAGCTCGCTGACGCCGGCATGGGCGATCTCGATGGTGTAGAGCCGGCGCGGGATTATGCCGACGACGCGCCCGCCTGCCGCCAGGCAGGCATCGGCCAGAATGCCCATGAGGCCGACGCGCCCGCCGCCGAAGACGAGCTCGGTGCCCTGCCGGGCGAGCAGCCGGCCCAGTTCCTCGGCGGCTGCCCGGTGGGCGGGGTCGTGCCCGGCCTGGGCACCGCAGTAGACGCAGAGCGATCGGAGCTTTGGCATGGTTTCCGTCACGAACTCGTGAGTCCCGGTTGAAGCCTGATACGATAGGGTCGGTTTCGTCTGCCGGATCAGGGGGATTCTACCCCGAACGGCGACGCGCCGTATGGCGCGCAATGGGAGAGGTAGGACATGAGCGTTCTGGGTCGGGGCTCGGTCTTCGTGGCGGCCTTCGCTGCGGTACTGGGAGTGGGGTTGATGGCCGAGGCGCAGCAGCGTCCGCCGGCCGACATCATCGCGGCACGCCAGCAGGCGATGAAGACGCTGGGTGCCGAGATGAAGGGGATCGGCGACGCCGCCAAGGCGGGCTCGATCACCAAGGAGGACGCGTCTGCCCGCGCCTCCAAGATCAACGAGATCGCCAATCAGATGGTTAGCTGGTTCCCTGCAGGGACCGGGCCGGAATCGGGCGTGAAGACGGCGGCACTGCCGGCGATCTGGGAGAAGCCGGCCGACTACAAGGCGGCGATCGACCGCTTCGCGGGGGAGTCGGCCAAGCTGGTCGCCGCGGCCAATACCGGCAACGCGGCGACGATCGCGGCCGCCCAGGGCGAGGTGGGCAAGAGCTGCGGCGGCTGTCACCAGATCGCGCGCCAGCGCAACTGAGCCGAGCGAAGTCGGGGCGGTCCGACCTGCCGGGCCGCCCCGGCCGTTGCGGCGCGCAAGTGCCTTTGGTCGAGATGGGGTGAGGGACGGGAATGGCGCGCAGACCGTTCGGCGAACGGGTCAAGGTGTGGGACGGGGCCGTGCGGCTGGTCCATTGGGGCATCGTCGTGACCTTCGGCGTGTCCTGGTGGAGCATCAGCAACGGCCGCATGGATATCCACCTGCCGGCCGGCTACACGATGATGGCGCTGGTCCTGTTCCGCATCCTCTGGGGCTTCGTCGGCAGCGACACGGCCCGCTTCTCACGCTTCGTGCGCGGGCCCGCGGCCGTGCTGGGCTATGCCCGCACCATGCTGAAGCCGCGCGGCAGCGGCACGCTGATCGGCCACAACCCGCTGGGCGCGCTCAGCGTCCTGGCCTTGCTGGGGCTGTTGCTGGCCCAGGTGCTGCTCGGCCTCTTCGCGGTCGATACCGATGGCATCGAGTCCGGTCCGCTGGCCCATCTCGTTTCGTTCGACACCGGCCGCCTGGCGTCCTGGCTGCACGGGCTGGGCTTCGACGCGCTGCGGATCGTGGCCGCCATCCACATCCTGGCCGTGCTCTATTATCTGGTGGTCAAGCGGAACGACCTGATCGGGCCGATGATCACCGGCATCAAGCGCCTGCCGATCACCACCCGGCGGCCGGTGCGCATGGTCAGCCCCTGGATCGCGGCGGTGCTGTTTGCGGTGGTGGCCGGTCTCGTCTGGCTGCTGGTGACCCATCCGCCGCGGTAAGCGCTTGCGCTTTTAGTCGGTGGCGGCCGTACGCTTGTTGCTGTTGTGGCAGCGCGCGTATTACGTTCGTCACCAATGGGGCCATTACAACTCGCAAAGATTCTCGGGATCGTGGCCGTTCCGGCCGTGGCGATCGGCGCCGGCGTGGCGTTCTGGCCGGCAAAGCCGGTGCCCGCGCCCCAGGCGCCCGCGGTGACGGCGACGCCGCCGCCGGCCGTTGCCAGCACCCCGCCGCCACCGGCCGCGGCTCCGCCCCAGGCGGCCGTCGCATCGCCCCAGGCGGCCGTCGCATCGCCCCAGGCGGTCGCCATACCGACGCCGACCGCGGTGCCGCCGCCCCCGGTGTCCGCCGCATCGGCACCGACGGTCGTGGCACCGCCCGCCGCCCAGCCCGGTCGCCCGGCCGCCGCCAGCCCGCCGCCAACTAGTCCACCCCGCGCAGCCCGGTCGCCTCGACAGCGTCGAGCCCGCCCCTCCGGCGGCGGCATCCACGCCGCCGCCGCTCGCCCCATCGGTGGCGCTCATGCGCCCGCCGGCAGAGCCCGCACCGACCGCCAGCGCGCCACCACGTCCGGCGCCCGGGCCCGCAACCCGTCCGAGCCCGGCAGCGACCCCGGCATTGCCCGACCCGCGGCCTCCGGCCGCGGTGCGGGAAGAGGCGGCACGGCCGCGGCCTGCCTTCGCCGCCCCCAGCTTCGACATCGTGCGAGTCGACCCCAAGGGCTCCGCCGTCATGGCCGGCAGGGCGGCACCCGGGGCCACGGTCACCATCCTCAATTCCGGCCGGGCCATCGGTACCACGGTCGCCAATTCCCGCGGCGAGTGGGTGTTCCTGCCGTCCGCCGCCCTGCCACCCGGCTCGCATTCCTTCAGCCTGTCGGCCAGCCTCGCCACCGACCGCAAGGACGGCGACCAGGTGGTGGTGGTCGCGGTCGACCGGCCGCCGACGCGCGCCAGCGGCCAGGCACCGAGCGAGCCGCTGGTCGTGCTGAGCAGCCGGACTGGAGAGGCCCCGTCGCGCCCGCTGCAGGTGCCCGAGGCAGCGGCGACGGCAGCGCAGCCGGCCGCCGTCGCAGCCCTGCCGACCGCCCCGCCGCCACCCCGGCACCGGCGTCCCGTCCCGCCGGCACGCCCGGCCATGCGGCGCCGACGACGCCGGCTCCCCGGCCGGGCGGTCCACCGACCGTCGATGCCATCGACTATGGCGACAAGGGGCAGGTGCGCTTCAGCGGCCGTTCCGACGCGGGTGCCACCGTGCGGCTCTACCTCGACAACAAGCCCATCGGCGAGGCGGTGACCGATGGCAACCGCAACTGGCAGCACACGCCGCCGGCCGACATCGCGCCCGGCAATTACGAGCTGCGGGTCGATCGCGTGGCGCCGGATGGGCGGGTGGCCGGCCGCGTCTCCATTCCCTTCCAGCGCACCACCGTGCCGGTGGCCGAACTGTCGGAGGGGACGGTGGTGGTCCAGCCGGGCAACAGCCTGTGGCGGATCGCGCGCAACGAGTATGGCCGCGGCGTGCGCTACACCATCATCTACCGCGCCAACCGCGACAGCATCCGCAACCCGGCCCTGATCTATCCGGGCCAGGTCTTCTCGGTGCCGAAATAGCGGCACCCGGCCGGTAGCTACCGGCGGAGCGCGTGCAGGTCCCTGGCGACCCGGCCGATCATCTCGCCCCAGTCGCGATCGGCCTGTTGGCGATAAAGCCGCATGGTCGGATACCACGGCGTATCCGACCGGCCCAGCAGCCAGTACCAGAACAGGCCGCGACCGCTGGTCAGCATAGTCCAGGTCGGAATGCCGAGTGCCGCCGACAGGTGGGCGCCGGTATTGCTGATGCTGATGACCAGGTCGAGGGCGGCGAGCTGGGCGGCGGCACCGTCATAGTCGGTCAGCGGATCGATCTCGGGATCGACCAGGATCGGCACCCCGGTCGCCCGCGTCACCGCCTCGATCTCGTCGCGATGGTCGCCGTACTGGACGCTGACGAAGCGGCAGCCGGGGGTGCGCAGGATCGGCTCCCACGCCGCCAGCCCGACGCTCTTTTCGTCGCCGATGGTCGGATGGCGGCTGTTCCAGGAGAGCCCGATCAGCAGGCGCCGGTCCTGGTAGCGCGCGCGCAGCGTGCGGGCGCGCGCCGCGTCGGCACGCAGGTGGGCGATGGGTTCGCGGGGCAGGCTGTCGGGTCCTGCATGCAGCCGGCCAAGCAGGCTGCCGGTCGGGCATTGCAGGTCGGCTGCCCTGGTCGAGGGGTGCGGCGGGTCGCTGCGCGGCACGACCTCGATGGCGGGGAAGGCATCGGCGAACAGGCGGACCAGGCGCCGGTCGCATTCCAGCGTCACCTTGCCGCCGGCCGCCGCCGCCGTGGCGATCAGCCGGCCATACATGATCTCGTCGCCCGGCCCGTGATCGCCCCAGATCAGCAGGTGCCTCCCGGCCAGCGGCCGGCCGTTCCATAGCGGCTGCGCGAAGGGGCGGCGCCATTTATCGAACCGTGGCAGATCCCAGCGGCGGTCGAACCCGACCTGTCCCTCGCGGAACTTGCCCTGGGACAACTGCAGCCAGCCCAGGCTGAACTGTGCCTCGACGAAGGTCGGGCGAATTTCGATTGCCGCCCGGAACTTGCGTTCGGCCCCGGCAAGGTCGCCCGCCACCGATGCGATCGTGCCGACCACGTGCAGCGCATCGGCATTGCGCGGCGCCAGGGCGATCGCGCGCTCGGCCAGCGGGCTGGCGGCGGCGAGGTCGCCCAGTTCCATCAGCACCAGGGCGAGGTTGGTCATCGCCTGGACGTCGTCGGGCTGGTGGACCAGCAGGCGGCGATAGGCGTCGGCGGCCTCGGTCCGGCGCTCGAGCTGCCGCAGCGCATTGCCCAGATGCAGCAGCGCCTCGTGATGGTCGGGCCGGAAGGCGAGTGCTGCCTCGGCCGCGGCCAGCGCGTCGGCGGCCCGGCCGGAATCGAGCAGGGTGGCGGCGAGCGCCACGCGCAGCCGCACCGATTCCGGAATCTTCTCGATGCCCTCGCGCGCGGCGTGGATCGCCTGTTCGGTACGGCCCATGGCGCGCAGGATGCCGATCGTCGACAGGCGCACGTCGTCGCGCGTCGGCGCCAGGGCGATCGCCTCGCGGAAGGCGCGCAAGGCCGCGTCGGCCTGGCCGTCATGGCGCAGCGTGGCAGCATAGTTGACCAGGAACTCGACCCGCTTGGGCTCCAGTGCCATGGCCTGGCGCAGGGCATGGGCGGCGGCGTCGTTGCGGTCCTGGCTGCGCAGGAAGATGCCGTAGTTGTTGTGGAGGGCGGCATCGTCCGGGGCCAGGTGCAGTGCCCGGCGATAGGCGGCCTCGGCGGCGGCCAGGTTGCCGGCGCGCTCCTCGATGAGCGCGCTGCGGCGCCAGATGACCGGGTTCTCGGGCTCCTCGGCGATCGCCTCGGCGATCAGGGCGGCCGCCCGGGTGAAGTCGCGGCGCAGCAGGCAGGTCGCGGCCTGATCGCTCTTGGCGTCGGCCGGCAGCGGCCCGAGGGCGGCCGCCCGCGCCATCGCCGCCTCTGCCTCGGCCGGCTTCGCCTGGGAAACCATCGCCTTGGCCAGCAGCAGCCAGGCGACCTGGCTGCCGGGATGGGCGCCGGCCAGCGCGGTCGCCCGCTCGGCCGCAGCCGCATGCTCGGTGCGGGCGATGTGCCCGCGAATGGCGGCCAGTTCGGCTGCCGGCGGCGGGGGCGTGGTCACAGGATGCCGTGGCGCGCGAACACGTCGGCCAGCTTCATGCCTGCCTGCAACTCGGCCCGGGTGCGGTCCTCGCCCTCGACTTTCTCCAGGGCCAGTTCGAGGCATTGCTGCTCGATCTCGACCGGGATCACCACGATGCCGTCCGCGTCGCCCACCACCAGGTCGCCGCTGCGGATATGCACGCCAGCACAGGATACCGGCACGTCGATGGCGATCACCTTGCCGCGCCCCTTGGAATCGAGCGGGCCGATGCCGCCATGGAACACGGGGAAGCCGAGCGCCCGGATCTGCTTGATGTCGCGCACCAGCCCATCGGTGACGCAGCCGACCGCCCCCCTGGCCATGGACGCCGTGGTCAGCAGTTCGCCCCAGGGGGCGATGCGCGGGCTGCCCTGGCAGGCCAGCACCGGGATCTCGCCCGGTGCCAGGTCGTCGATCAGCGCGATCTCCAACTCGTAGGGATTTTCCCCGGGCGTGACCGAATAGACCTCGGAATAGAGACCCGTCCGGGCACGGCCGAACATCACCAGCGCCTCGTCCAGCGGCCGGACGTTCGGCCGGAATGCCTGGTTCGTGTGGCCCATGCCGTCCAGCGTATCGGACAGGACGGCAGTGAAGAGCCGCTCGCGGGCGCGGGCGAGCAGGGCATCGTCGGCACGCATCGGTCGGGCTCTCCCAGGGCTGCGCGATTCGCGCGGGTGATGATGGTCAGGCGGCGGGAGCCTGCCACCGACGCATGGTCCGCATCAAGAACGGCGCGAACCACACCAGCAGGGTGACGACGCCCAGCGTGGCCGAGATCGGCCGGCTGAAGAAGCCGAGCGGGTCGCCGTCGGCCTTGATCATCGAACTCACGAACGTCTCCTCCAGCACGGAACCCAGCACCATGCCGAGGATCGCGGGGGCGACCGGGATGCCGTTGCTCTCCATGAAGTAGGCGAGGATGCCGAAGCACAGCATCAGGGTGACGCCGAAGGCCGTGTTGTTGATGGCAAAGGCGCCGACGATGCAGAACATCAGGATGATCGGCATGAGGATCTCGCGCGGCGCGCGCAGGATCTGCTTGGCTGCCTTGATCGCGGCCCAGCCGAAGGGAATCATCATGATGTTGGCGATGAAGAAGACGATGAAGACCGCATAGAGTTGGGGTGCATTGTTCATGAAGATCGTCGGGCCGGGATTCATCCCCTTCATGTAGAGCACGCCGATGACGATGGCCGTGATCGAATCGCCTGGAATGCCGAATACCAATGCCGGTATCCATGCGCCACTGACGGCGGCGTTGTTCGAGGCGCCGCTCTCGACGATACCTTCAGGATATCCTGTACCGAATTTCTCCGGAGTCTTGGAGAATTTCTTGCTCATCGCATAGGAGATCCAGGCGGCGATGTCGGCGCCGGCGCCGGGCAGGGCGCCGATGAGCGTGCCGACGATGCTGCCGCGCAGCAGCGGCACCTTGTAGGTGCGCGTCATGCGGCCCATGCCGGTGAAGATGTTGCCGATGGAACCCTGCACGTTGAAGGGCTTGGCATCCGGTGCTGCGGCCCAGCGGATCACCTCGGACACGGCGAACATGCCGATCATGGCGGGGATGAAGCTGATGCCACCCATCAACTCGACCGACCCGAAGGTGAGGCGCGGGTGGCCGGCCGGATTGTCGAGGCCGACCAGCGACACGGTCAGGCCGATGAAGAGCGAGATGAGCCCTTTCAGCGGGTCGCCCGTGGAGATGAAGACCGCACAGGTCAGACCCATCGCCACCAGCCAGAAATACTCGAAGCTGGAGAATTTCAGGGCGACTTCGGCCAGCGAGGGCGCGGCCAGGACCAGCACGATCGAGCCGAAGATGCCGCCCAGGGCCGAGAATACGAGGCCGGCGCCCAGCGCCTGCTCTGCCAAGCCCTTGCGGGTCATGGCATAGGCTTCGTCGGTATAGGCGGCCGAGGCGGGCGTGCCGGGAATACGCACGAGGCAGCCCGGGATGTCGCCCGAGAAGATCGCCATGGCGGTCGCCGTGACGATGGCGGCGATGGCCGGCACCGGCTCCATGAAGAAGGTGACGGGCACCAGCAGCGCCGTCGCCATCGTCGCCGTCAGGCCGGGAACGGCCCCCACGAACAGGCCGAAGGCGGCCGAGCAGGCGATGACCAGGATGACGTAGGGATCGAATACGAGCCCGAAGGCGGTCAGGAGTGCGTCCACGGCCGGGTCACCAGGCGATCGGGGTAAGGATGCCCCACGGCAGCGGCACCCGCAGGAGCGAGTAGAAGGCGAAGTGGATCATCACCGAGCCGACAACGGCCACGACGATGGCCGTGACCCAGCCCACCCGCTGGCTGCGGAACAGGGCCAGCAGCACGAGCGGGGCCACGATCAGGAAACCCAGCCAGTCCGATGCCAGCAGGTAGAAGACGACGCCGCCCAGCACGATGGCGACGGCTCGGGCGCCGCGCGGGTCGAACAGTCCGTCCTCGATTTCCACCAAGGCCTGGCGGCGGCCTGCGGCCAGGCCGCGGATCGTCAGGATCAGCGCGGTGATACCCAGTCCGGCGCCGACCAGGGTGGGGAATACGCCCGGGCCGAACTGCTGGCCCTGCATGGCCGGCAACGTCTGGGCATAGACGAGAAGGGCCAGTGCTCCGATGAGGAGCACCAGCCCTACGATCGCGTCGTGGAAACGCATCGGACGGAGATGGCCGAGGAGGAACCTGCCTTCAGTTCGTCTTGGCCAGGCCGACCGCCTTCATCACGGCGCCCAGGTCCTCGTTCGACTTGGTGAGGAAGGCCGTAGCCTCCGCCCCCTCGGACCACAGCAGGCCGAAGCCCTGCTTGGCCATGAAGTCGCGGAACTCCTTGCTCTCGTGCGCCTTCTTCAGGGCCGGCAGCAGCCGGTCCATCACTTCCTTGGGCAGGCCCTTGGGGCCGACCACGGCCCGCCATGCCGCCATGTTCCAGTCGATGCCGGTCGCTTCCTTCAGCGTCGGCACATCCGGGTAGGCCGGGTTGCGCTTGCTATCCATGATCGCCAGCGAGCGGACCTTGCCGGCATCCAGCATGGCGCGCGCTTCGGGAATGGAGCAGGGGACGATCTGGACGCCGCCAGCGACCATGTCCTGGAGACCCGATGCCGCACCCTGGCTCGGAACCCATGGTGCCGCGTTCGGCTCGATCCCGGCACCCTTCAGCATGCCGGCGATTGCCAGATGCCAGATGCCGCCCTGGCCGGTGCCCGAAGACTTCAGCTTGCCGGGGCTGGCCTTTACCGCGTCCAGCAGGTCCTTGATCGTCTTGTAGGGCGCATCGGTCGCGACCTGGACGCCGGCCGGGTCGTTGTTGTAGATAGCGACCGGCGTATAGGACTGGTGGGTGAGCTGCGTCAGGCCCTGCCAGTGCATCATGTTGATTTCGACCGTCATGATGCCCAGCGTGTAGCCGTCGGGCGCGGCCGTCGCGATGGCCGTGTGGCCGACGACGCCGCTGCCGCCGGTGCGGTTCACGACGTTGACGGGCTGGCCAAGCTCTTTCTCCAACAGACTGCCGATGACGCGGGCGGTCGCATCGGTGCCGCCGCCGGCGCCCCACGGGACGATCAGCGTGATCGGCCGGGTCGGCCATGCGGCTGCCGCCGTGCCGGCGAAGGCGACCATGGCCGTGCCGGCCGCGAGGGCTAGGAGCGTTCTGCGGTTCATTCTGGCGTTCCTCCTGTCGGGGCCGATCCTCAAGCGGATCGTTGCCCGTATTCGTTGCGCGAGACCCTAACAGCACGTCGCCCGCGTGGGCAACGCTGCATGAACGAGAGAGAAGCCGGAGCCCCGGAGGCAAGCCAGACCTTGCCCGGTACCGGCCGGAGACGAGGTAGAGACATGACTGCGAACCGCGATTCCATCGTCCCCCACAGCCAACGTCCCGGGATATCCGCCACGGCCGTCGAGGTACGCGCGCTGCTGGCGCTGGCAGCGCCGCTGACGCTGACCAACCTGGCCCAGATCGCCATCATGACGACCGACGTGGTGATGATCGGCACCCTGGGGCCGCATGCCCTGGCGGCCTCGGCGCTGGGCAGCGCCCTCATGTTCACGCTGTGGATGTTCGGAGTCGGCGTCGTCACGGCGGTCGCCCCCTTCGTGGCGCAGGCGCGCGGCAGGGGCCGAGACATCCAGGGCGAAAGCCGGCGGACGTTCCAGCAGGGCCTTTGGGCCGCCACCATCGTGGCGCTGCCCTGCGTCGGGCTGCTGATGCTGGCCGGGCCGCTGCTGCTGGCGATGGGGCAGGAGCCGACGCTGGTCGCCGATACCGAGATCTATCTGCAATCGCTGATGTGGTGTCTGCCTCCCTCGCTGTGGTTCATCACCATGCGGACCTTCCTTTCGGCGATCGAGCGCACGCGGCCCGCCGTGCTGGTGACGATCGCGGCGATCTTCTTCAACGCCTTCGGCAATTGGGTCCTGATCCACGGTGAGTTGGGCTTCCCGGCGCTCGGCCTGTTGGGCGCCGGCCTGGCCTCGACGCTGGCCTGCCTGTTCATGGCCGTGGCGCTGGGAGTCGTGTTCCTGGTCGAGCCGGGACTGCGCCGCTACCGCGTCTGGGCCGGCTTCGGGCGCCGGGATTGGGCGCGGCTGCGCGACTTGCTGGCCGTCGGCGTGCCGATCGGCGCCATGATGACGCTGGAATGCGCGCTGTTCTCGGGCGCCACGCTGGCGATGGGCCTGATCGGGGCCGAGGCGGTGGCGGCCCACCAGATCGCCCTGCAATGCGCCTCGGTCACTTTCATGATCCCGCTCGGCATTGGCCAGGCGGCGACCGTGCGGGTCGGTGTGGCGGCGGGACGCGGCGACGCCGGTGGCGTCGCCCGGGCCGGCTGGACGGCGCTGGTGCTCGGGGCGGGCATCATGGCGACGGCCGCACTCGGCTTCCTGCTGCTGGCCGGGCCGATCATCGGCCTGTTCCTGGACAGCGCTCAGCCCGACGCGGCGGTGACGGTGGCCTATGCGATCGGGTTCCTGTTCTTTGCCGCCATCTTCCAGTTGGCCGATGGCGCCCAGGTGATCGCGGCTGGCGCCCTGCGCGGGCTGAAGGACACCCGCGTGCCGATGCTGATTGCCGGTGCGGGCTATTGGGGCGTCGGTGGCGTGCTGGGGCTGGTTCTGGCCTTCCCGCTCGGCTGGGGCGGCAACGGCATCTGGCTCGGCCTGACGCTGGGGCTGGCGGTCGTCGCCATCCTGCTGGTGCTGCGCTTTGCCGAGCGCACGCGGCGCAGCCGCCGGCTATCCGGGAATGATCTCGCCGGACTGGGTGCGCAGCCGGTGGTGGTAGAGGTGCCATAGCAGCAGGGCAGCCGCACTGCGCCATGGCCGGAATTCCTCGCCCGCCTGGCGCAGCGCTTTGGCCGCCGGTCGCTCGGGCAGGCCGCGCAGCATCTGGTAGCCGGCCTGGATGGCGATGTCGTCGGCCGGCCACATGTCCGGCCGGCCGTGGGCGAAGAGCAGGTAGATCTCGGCCGTCCAGCGGCCGATTCCCTTGATGGCGACGAGGCTGCGGATGGCGGCCTCGTCGTCGATGGCGTCCAACCCGTCCAGGTCGACCGAGCCGTCCAGCAGCTTCGTGGCGAGGTCGCGGGCATAGACGGCCTTGGAACGGCTGAAACCCGCCCCGCGGATGGCCTCGTCCGACAGCCCGACCCATGCCGCGGGCGTCATCGGCGAGGCCAGCAGGGCCACCCGCTGCCAGATGGCGGCCGCCGCATAGGTCGAGACCTGCTGCCCGGTGATGATCTGCAGCAGCGTGCCGAACCCCGCCGGCCGGCTGCGGGATCGGGGCAGGCCGGTCGCCGACACCAGCTCGGCCAGCGCGGGCTCGCGCTCGACCAGCCGCAGCAGCCCCTCGGCGATGGCGGGGGGGTGGTCGCTCATTCGGCGGGTGCCGGATGGCCGCCGCCGCCGCGCGCCAGCCGCCGCCGGGCGAACCAGCCGGCGACGTTGCCGCGCACCATCAGGGCGCACGGCGTCACCAGCAGCGTCAGGATGGTCGAGAAGCCCAGCCCGAAGCAGATGGCCGTCGACAGGCCGATCCACCATTGCGTGGCCGGGGCGTCGATCGTGATCGCGCGCTGGAACAGGTCGATGTTGATCCCCAGCACCAGCGGCAGCAGGCCCAGCACGGTGTTGAACGCGGTCAGCAGCACCGGCCGCAGGCGCTCGCGCCCCGTCTGCAGCAGGGCCTCGCGCACGCTGGGGCTTGTCTGCACGAGTTGGTCGAAGGTGTCGATCAGCACGATGTTGTTCTGCACCACGATGCCGGCCAGCGCCACCACGCCGATGCCCGTCATGACGATGCCGAAGGGCTGCCCGGTGACGAGCAGGCCCACGAACACGCCGATGGTCGACATCACCACGCCCGTCAGGATCACGAAGGTGGTGTAGAGGCTGTTGAACTGTGCCAGCAGGATCACGAAGATCAGGAAGATGGCGGCGAGAAAGGCCTTCGAGAGGAACTCCTGGGCCTTCTGCTGCTCCTCGTCCTGGCCCTTGAAGCGGACGCTGACGCCGAGCGCCACGGGCTCTGCCTCCAGCAGGCGGCGGAACTCGCGCACCTTGTCGTCGGGCAGCAGGCCTGCCTCGACGTCGGCCTTCACCATCATCGCCCGCCGACCGTCGACGCGCTGGATCTCGCTCACGCGGGGTGCTGCCTTGCGGGTGACGAAATTCTCGATCGGCACCAGGCCGGAAGCGGTCTGCACCCGCACCAGGCCTAGCTGCGAGATGCCGCGATCCTCGCGCGGGTAGCGCGCGACGATGTCGATCTCGTCGTCGGAATCGTCCGGCCGGTACTCGCCGAACTTCAACCCGTTGGTCACGAGCCGGATCGAGCTGCCGACCGATGCCACGTCGGCGCCGAACTTGGCCGCCTGGCCGCGATCGACCAGGATCTGCCATTCGACACCGGGCAGGGGGCGGCTGTCCTCGATGTCCTTCAGCCCCTCGATTCGCGACAGCAGCCCCCGCACGTGCTGCACGGCCGGCTCCAAAAGCGCGGGGTCGCGCGAATCGAGCTGCACCTGGATCGGCTTGCCGATCGGCGGGCCGGCCTCCTGGCGGCGGGTTTCCACATGGATGCCGGCCAGGTCGCGCGTGCGCTGGCCGATGTCGGCCAGGATCGCGGATGCCTTGCGGCGGCGCTGCCAGTCGGCGAACTCAAGCTGGATGATGCCGATGGTGTCCTCGCCCGCGTCCTTGCCCAGCTCGCGCACGCGGGTCGAACTGTAGATGGTGGCGAACTCGCCGCGCTCGGCCTGAAGTGCCAGGATGCGCTCCTCTACCTCGCGGTTCAGGCGGTCCTTCTCGTCGGTCGACAGGTTGCCGCGGGCCTGGACGTTGAGCAGCGCCAGGTCGGGCTCGACATCGGGAAAGAACTCCACACCGTTGCCGTGGGTGGCGTACCACCATTGCACGCCGACCAGCGCCACTACCGTCGCCAGCAGCACGGTGACCGGCCGGCGCAGCGACCAGGCCAGCATGCCGACATAGACGCGCGTGGTGGCGTCGTCGGGTGGCGGCTCGACGGGCGTCGCGTCCGCCTTGCCGGCCCGCCCGAACCAGGCGCCCAGCACCGGGATGAAGACCAGCGCCATCAGCACCGATGCCGACAGCACGACGAGTTGGGTGATCGGCAGGTACTTCATGAACTGGCCGACGACGCCCGGCCAGAACAGCAGCGGCAGGAATGCGGCGATCTGCGTGCCGATGGCCGAGATGATCGGCCAGGACATGCGCTTGGCCGCCATCCGGTAGGCCTCGGCCCGGCCCATGCCCTCGGCCATGCGGCGGTCGGCGAACTCGGTCACGACGATGGCGCCGTCGACGACGTTGCCGGCCGCGAAGATCAGGCCGAACAGGACGACGATGTTGATCGTCAGCCCCATCACCGCCAGCAGCAGAATGGCGGCCAGGAACGAGCCCACGATCGCCACGCCGACCAGGATGGTGGAGCGCATGCCGAGCGAGCCCAGCACGATCACCATCACCAGCAGGACGGCGATGCCGAGGTTGTTCTCCAGGTCCGACAACATCATTTTAATGTCGTCGGACTTGTCCTGCGTGAAGCCGACGACGACGTTGTCGGGCCAGCGCGCCTTCTCCTCGTTGGTGACGCGGCGCACCTCGTCGATCGTCTCGATGATGTTCTGGCCGATGCGCTTGGACACCTCGAGCGCGATGGCCGGCTGGCCGTTCACGCGGGCATAGGATTCGCGGTCCTTGTAGGTCCGCCGCACCTCCGCCACGTCGCGCACGCGCACCACGGCGTCGCCATCGACCTTGACCGGCATGTCGAGGATCTCGCGCAGGCTCTCGAACAGGCCCGGCACCTTGACCGCGAACCGGCCCTGGCCGGTGTCGATCTGGCCCGCCGCGATGAGCTGGTTGTTGCGCGAGATCGAGTTGGCGAGGTCGGTCGCCGACAGCCCATAGGTCTCGACCCTGAGCGGGTCGATGACGATCTCGACGAGCTCCTCGCGGTCGCCCGCGATGCGCACGGACAGTACCGCCGGGATCGTCTCCAGCCGGTCGCGCAGGTCGCGCGCCAGGCGCAGCAGGGTGCGCTCCGGCACCTCGCCCGCCAGGGTCACCACGAGCACCGGAAAGAGGCTGACATTCACCTCCTTCACCATCGGCTCGTCGGTGTCCTGGGGCAGCTCGGACTTGGCGCGGTTCACGCTCTCGCGCACGTCGGTCAGCGCCTTCTGGGCGTCGAAGCCAGCCTCGAACTCGAGCACGACGTTGCCACCGCCGAGATAGGCGGTCGAGCGCATCTCCTTCACGCTCTCGACCGAGCGCAGTTCCTTTTCCATCGGCCGCAGCAGCAGGCGCTCGGCGTCCTCCGGCGACACGCCCTCCAGCGTCAGGGAGACGTAGATGATGGGAATGTTGACGTCGGGCTCGGATTCCTTGGGGATCGTCTACCAGGCCATGGCGCCGAACAGCAGGATCAGCAGCAGGATCGCGACCGTCACCCGGCCACGGCCAATCGCCGCGTCGATCAGGGTATTCATGATGCCTTGCCGCCCGCGTCGCCGGCCTTTTCCATTACCGGGCGCACATTCTGCCCGGCCCGCACGAACTCGTGGCCGACGGTGATGATGCGGGCGCGCTCGGGCAGGCCGGTCACCCACATGCCGTCCGGGCCGTCATCGACGATGCGGATTGGCTGGAACACCACCTTGTCGCCGCCGTCGACCGTCTTCACCCCGATGACGCCACGCTCGTCCAGCCCCAGCAGCGCCGGGGTGATGCGATGGGCGGCCACCTGCTCGACCGCCAGCAGGATCTCGGCCGTGACGCCGCCGATCACCTTGCCGTCGGCATTGGGGGATTCGAGCTCGATGCGGAAGGTGCGGGTGGCGCTGTCGGCATTGGCCGACAGGTAGCGCACGCGCACGGGGATCTCCTGGCCGGTCGCCAAGCGGGCGACGGCGGTCTGCCCGATGGCCACGCGGGCGCGGTCGACCTCGGTCAGGTGGGCCACGACGATGACCGGGTCGAGGTCGACCAGGGTCGCGACCGTGTCGCCTTCCTTCAGGTAGTCGCCCAGCTCGACGGGGCGGCTCTCCAGCACGCCGGCGAAGGGCGCGCGGATGTTCAGGCGGCGGGTCTCCACCTCCATGCGGGTGACGAGCGCGCGCGCGGAATCGAGCTGGGCCTTGGCCACGGCGTGCTGGTTGTCCGCACGGAAGCCGCGATCGGCCAGGGTGCGCGAGGCGCGGAATTCCACCTCGCGCTGGGTCAGCAGGGCGCGGGCCTCGGCCAGGCGGGCAGGGCGGTCGTCCTCGGCCAATTCGATGATCGGCGTGTCCTTCGCGACGGCGCTGCCGCGGCCGGCGCCGATGGTGGCCACGCGGCCCATCGTCTCCGCGCGGATCACCACCTGGCGGTTGGGCTCGGTCCGGCCGCGCAGGACGATGCGGCGGGCACGGTTCTCCGCCACCGATTCCGCCACGCGGACGGCCGGCGCCGGTGCGGCCTGGATCGCCGCCGGCTTCTTCTCGACCTCGGTCTCGGCCCGGCCCGGCATCTGGCCAGAGGCGACCCAGGCCGTGGCGCCGACCACCACGGCCGCTGCCATCCAATAGGAACTGCGCATCCAGGAACTCTCCGCTAGGCCTTCGGTGCCGTGTCGCCGGACAGTTGGTCGACGAACGAGGCCCGATGGTTTTCCATGTATCGAACCGCCGCCTCATAGACGGCGACGCCCAGCCCATGGACGAAACGCTGGCCGGGCGTGCCGCATTCCGTCGCGTCGCCGTCGGCCCCCTCGCCGTTGCCCCCCTCGCAATTGCCGTCGAGCTGGGCCAGCAGGTGGCGGTGGTATTCGAGATAGCCGTCGAGCACGCCGACCGCCGTCGCAACCGGCACCAGATGGGCGAAGAAAAGGATCACCAGCGCGTCGGAACGGAGCTGGTCGGGGCGGGGCGGCGACAGCAGCGCGCGGCGCAGGCGCGCCTCGCCATCGGGCGTCAGGCTGTAGATGCGCCGGTCCGGCCGGCGATCCTGTGGCTCGACGGTGGCGTGGACCGCTCCGGACTCTTCCAGCCGTCGCAGGGCCGGATAGATCGACCCGAAGCTCGCCTCGTGGAAATGGGCGAAGGGCCCGTCCTCGAACGCCTTGCGGATGTCGTAGCCGCTGGCCGGTCCGTGGGCCAGTGCGGCCAGGCAAAGCGTGGGGACGTCCATGCCGATCTTTTTCGCTACCTATGACGGATCGATATATGCCGAGGTGATATAGCGCGGTTCGGTGAGGCCGCAAGGCCGCCCCTCGTCCGCCGCTACGCTTGACAGTGCCGGCCAATCCCATTTCTTGTCGGGGTCGGTTCAATGGCTAATCATGGGGGCCACGTCATGCGCGTATTGGGATCATTGACGGCTATCGCGCTGGGGGCGGCAATCCTTGCTCCCGGCCTGGCCGAGGCGCAGGCGCCGCAGTTCTTCCGCATCGGCACCGGCGGCGCCGGCGGCACCTATTTCCCGATCGGCGGCATCATCGCCACGGGCATCTCCAACCCGCCCGGCTCGCGTCCTTGCGACAAGGGCGGTGCGTGCGGCGTCCCGGGCCTGGTGGCGATCGTGCAGTCGTCCGACGGATCGGTCGGCAATATCAACGCCGTCAATTCCGGCCAGATGGAATCGGGCATCGCCCAGTCGGACGTGACGCACTGGGCCTACACCGGCACCGGCCTGTTCGAGGGACGGCCGAAGGTTGAGACGCTGCGCGTCATCGCCAACCTGTTCCCGGAGCATATCCAGGTCTTCGCCAAGGGAACGGGCGGCGTCACCTCGATCGAACAGCTCAAGGGCAAGAAGGTCAACTACGGCCCGCCGGCGTCGGGCACGCTGGTCGGCGCGCGGCTGTTCTTCGAGGTCTATGGCCTCAAGGAGAAGGTCGACGTACAGCCGGAATTCCTCAATCCGCAGCCCGCCGCCGACCGGATCCGCGACGGCCAGCTCGACGCGGCCTTCCTGATCGCCGGCACGCCGACTGCGGCCCTGGTGGAACTGGCGTCGACCGTCGGCATGACCCTGCTGCCGGTCGAAGGCGCCATGCGCGAGAAGGTCCTGAAGGCGATCCCCTTCTGGTCGGAGACGACCATTCCGGCCGGGACCTACAAGGGCATCGACAAGGAGATTCCGACCGTGGCCGTCGGTGCCTGGTGGGTGACCAACAACAAGCAGTCCGAGGACACCGTCTACAAGGTCACCGAGGCCCTGTGGAACAAGAACACCCGCGAGCTGCTCGACAACGGCCATGCCAAGGGCAAGGCCATCCTGCGCGACAACGCGGTGAAGGGTGTCAGCATCCCGTTCCACCCGGGCGCCGAGAAGTACTATAAGGAAGTTGGCCTGCTGAAGTAGACAGCGGGGGCAACGAAAGCGGGGCCGGGGGATATCCTCCGGCCCCGCTTCTCATAAGGCTGCTGGTACGGGGGCAGGGGCGGCAGATGGCGACCGACAAGCTGGATCTGAAGACGACCGCCGAGCTCGAGGCGAAGTACGACCCGGAGATGCACTTCCGCAAGGTCGTCCAGCCGGCCAAGATCATTACGGCTGCCATCCTGCTGGCGATGTCCCTGTGGCATCTCTATATCGCCGCGACCGGGATGCCGCAGACGCATCTGCTGGCGGCGACCCACCTGGCATTCGTGCTGTCCGTCTGCTTTCTCGTCTACGGTGCCACGAAGGACAGTCACGACACGGTTGTGGTCAGCAGCTGGTTCCGGCCGGGTGGCGTTCCGCTCTACGACTGGGTGCTAAGCGCAGCCGCCGTCGTGGCTGCGCTCTATATTCCGTGGACGTTGGACGACCTGACATTTCGTGTCGGCAATCCGACCGATACCGACGTTGTCCTGGGCACGATCCTGATCGGCATCGTCATCGAGGCGGCTCGCCGATCGATGGGCTGGCCGCTCACCATCATCGTTCTCATATCCCTGGCATACGCCATCTGGGGATATTTCATTCCCGGCCTGCTGGCACATCCCGGGTCAACCTGGGGCGGAGTGATCAGCCATATCTACCTGCTCGACCAGGGGATATTCGGCATCCCGATCCAGGTGATGGCGACGCTCGTGTTCCACTTCGTGCTGTTCGGCGTGATCGCCACCCGCATGGGGCTGGGCCAGCTTTTCATCGACATCGGATACTGCATCGCGGGCAAGTCGCCGGGCGGGCCGGCCAAGGTCAGCGTCATCTCGTCGGCGATGATGGGGACGATCTCCGGTTCGTCGGTCGCCAATACGGTGACGACCGGGTCCCTCACCATCCCGGCCATGAAGAAGATCGGCTACAAGCCCTACTTTGCGGGCGCGGTCGAGGCAGCGGCCAGCACGGGAGGCCAGATCACGCCGCCGATCATGGGTGCGGCCGCCTTCGTCATGGCCGAGTTCCTGGCCATTCCCTACATCGACATCTGCATAGCCGCGGCCGTTCCGGCCTTCATGCACTATGCTGGCGTCTTCACGATCGTGCATTTCGAGGCCAGGCGCACCGGCCTGCGCGGCCTGACCCAGGCGGAACTGCCGCGGATCGGCCAGGTTCTGAAGGATGGTTGGCCGACGCTGATTCCCCTGGTCGTCCTGGTGACGATCATCTTCCAGGGCTTCACGCCCTATATGGCGGCGTTCTGGGGGATCATCACCGCCCTTGTGGTCGGCATGGTGAACCCGCGCAACCGCATGAGCCCGCGCGACGTGCTGGACACGCTGATGGAGGGATCGCGCTATGCCATCGCGGTCGGCACGGCGGCCGCCGCGGTCGGTATCTTCGTCGGCGTCATCACCCTCTCTGGCCTGGGCTTCAAGATATCCTATGCGGTGACGCAGGCCGCCGCCCAGTTCGCCGAAGACGTGATGCCGCTGTTCAGCTTCCTGCCGGCCGAGGCCATCACGCTGAAGGACGTGACGCTGTTCTTCACGCTGGTCTTCATCGGGCTGGCCTGTATCGCCATGGGTACCGGCATCCCGACGACGGCGCTCTACATCATCCTGGCGGCGATCGCAGCACCGGCGCTGGTGCTGATGGGGGTACCGCCGCTGGCGGCCCACCTGTTCGTGCTCTATTACGGGGTGCTGGCGGACCTTACTCCACCCGTCTGCGTGGCGGCCTATGCCGCCGCCGGCATCGCCGGCGCCAACCCGTTCCGGACGGGCGTGCAGGCATTCCAGATGGGCAATGCCAAGGTTCTGGTACCCTTCGTCTTCGTCTATTCGCCGGTCATGCTGATCGTGGCGACGCCGAATTTCTCCTGGATCGATTTCCTGGTGACGACCGGAAGCTGCCTCATGGGCATCATCTTCCTGGGAATGGCGATCGCCGGCTTCGCCTTCGCGCGGCTGGGTGTACTGGCCCGCCTCGTGCTGGCAGTGTCGGCGATCATGATGATCTCGCCGAACATTACGGCCACGGTCCTCGGCATCGCCATCGCGATGCTGCCGCTTGGCATCAACTGGCTGTCGGCCCGGCGGTTGGCGCCAGGGGGAAGCGCCGTTCGATCGTGAACGGTGCGCCCGCCGCCGGCTGGATGAAGAGCGCCAGGTCGGCGAAGGGCAGGGGCTGGCCTATCAGCGGGGCGGTCAGCCTGTCCAGCACGGGGCGGATCAGCGCCGCTTCCGCCGGGTCCAGGCGGGCGGTCAGCGTCAGGTGGAACTGGAACTCGTCCAGGACATAGGGATAGCCCCACCGGGCCAGCATCTGCTCCTGGCGCTCGGACAGGCGGGCGCGGCGCCGTCGGGCAAGCTCCGCCTCGTCCGGCGGGCGGCGGAAGCGGTCCAGTTCGGTGACGCATGCGCTCGCCACGGCCTCCAGACGGGCACATGGATGGGCCGGCACCAGGGCAAGGAACCCGCCGATCGCCACCAGCCGCAGCGGCGGCAGGGTGAACGGCTCGAAACGGCGTGCCAGGACGGTCATCGCAGCCGACAGATCTTGCTCGGTGCGGCCTTCGGCCAGCCGAAATGGCGGTTTCAGCGTGCCATGGAAACCGTAGCGGGCGGCGTCCGCGACCAGTTCGCCCATTCGCGCATCGCTGATCCCGGGCACCGGCGGGCCGGCTGCCGCAGGATACCCTTCGGGACAATGGCCGAGCCAGCCGGCAGCAAAGCGGGCGAGCGGGCTTTCGGCGGGCGGGGCGAAATAGACAGCGAAGCGGCGGTCGGTCATTGCCGGCGACCATAGCCGTGGTCGGCGGGCGACCGCCAGCGGGGCGGCAGGCTACTGCCCCGCTGGCCTCGATCAGACCCCGCTGGCCTCGATTAGACGATGTAGAGCAGCACCGTGTTGTCCGCCCCCAGCATGGTGTCGGTGCGGCCGACCAAGTCGTTGCCCTCGTCGTCGGTGAAGTGGATGGAAGTGCCGCCGACGCTGGACAGCGACAGGACACCGTCGACCAGCACCACGCTGTCCAGCTTGGATTGTGACTTGGTCGCCAGGCCGCTGATCACCAGTACGTCCGCGCCGGCCACCGCGGGTGCCCCGGCCGTGAAACCGGCCAGGGTGTCGCCGCCGAGGAAGGCGACGGTGCCATACACGCTGTCGCGCGCGCCGTCGCCGCCGAGGTCGATATGGTCCGACCCGGCTTCGCCGTAGAGGCGATCGCCGCCTTCGCCGCCCGCCAACTGGTCGTCGCCCGCACCGCCCAGCAAGGTGTCCGCGCCCGCCCCGGCCTCCAGCGTGTCGAGCCCGGCGCCGCCCTCCAGCCGGTCGTTGCCGTCGCCGCCGGCGGCGGCATCGTTGCCGTTCTCGCCATAGAGCGTGTCGTTGCCGGCCTCGCCATAGAGGCTGTCATGGTCGTTGCCGCCATAGAGGGCGTCGTTCTCCGAGCCGCCATAGACCAGGTCGTTGCCGTTGCCGCCCTTCAGCGTGTCGTTGGCGGCCAGGCCGAAGACCTGGTCGTTGCCGTTCTTGCCGTCGATGACATTGCTGCCGGTGCCGCCCGCCAGGACGTCCGCATTGTTGCTCGGCGTATTCCCGGTCTGGATGATGACCGGGAACAGGTCGGACGGGTCGGACTCGTTCAGCGCCTGGTCCGTCGCGGTCGCCACGAAGCCATGGACGCCGAAGGGCAGGGCGGTGCCCGTGAAGTCGAACATGAAGTCGCCATCCTCGTCGGGCGACGTCACGCCGACGGCAGCGCCGTCCTTGTAGATGGTGACCGTGCTGTAGGGTTCGGCCTCGCCGTAGATGTAGAGCGTCTGGTCGGTGGTGACGTTGTCGGCCGGGTCCCCGGTGTTTCCGGCAAAGGCCGTGATCGCGGGGGCGGCCGGCGCCTCGTCGTCGAATTCGTGGATCCAGAGCGTCGTCTCGCCGGCCAGGCTGTCGTAGCTGGCCTCGACCTCGCCCGCGATGGGATTGCCGCCGTTCAGCAGATAGACCGCGATGGTGTCCTGCAGCAGCAGGGCGCCTTCCATCGTCGTCTCGTCGAGATCGGAGAAATCGCCTTCGACGACGATGTAGTCCGAGAGGGCAGGGCTCTTGCCGGCGGTGAAGTCGAAGACCGTGTCGTCGCCCAGTTCGTCCGGCGTGGCGGCGTGGATGCCGTCGGCGCCGGCACCGCCCCAGATCGAATCGCCGAACAGGCTGTCGCCCCAATCGTCGGCCTGGATCTCGCCGTCATGGTTCATGCCGGGGGTCAGGCGGTCATTGCCGGCGCCGCCAACGAGCAGGTCGCGGTCGCCGTCCCCGGTCAGCGTGTCGTTGCCTTCGCCGCCATAGAGCGTGTCGCCGGTGTAATCGGGCCCGCCGTCATCGTCGACGCCGCCATGGATCGAATCGTCGCCGTCGCCGCCATAGATGAGGTCTTCCTCGGCGCCACCGTCGATCGTGTCGGCGTCGCCTTCCCCGAACAGGCTGTCCTCGTCATCGCCGCCGAAGATCACGTCGGCGTCGGCACCGCCATGGACCAAGTCGTTGTCGTCGCCGCCATAGATCAGGTCGCTGCCGTTGCCGCCGGTCAGCGTGTCGTAGCTGTCGTCGTCACCGGATTCGGTCGGGCCCATATAGCGGTCGCCGGCCAGCGTGTCGTCGCCGTCGCCGCCATGCATGAGGTCGTTGCCGTCGCCGCCGTACAGGAGGTCATTGTCCGCCCCGCCGTCCAGCGTATCGTCGTAGGCGTAGAAGCCGTCCAGGCGGCTGACGGACGAGCTCAGGTTGGTGGCGGTCTTCCCATCGGGCGCCAAATATTGATAGCTCAGGCCGAAAGTCTCGTCGAACTGCAGGTCATCGCCGTAGATCGTGTCCTGGCCCGCGCTGCCGGCGATCTGGTCCGCGTCCTGGCCGCCGAGCAGAAGGTCGCGGCCGTCGCCGCCATCCAGCGTGTCGCGGCCGGCGCCCGCGAAGACCGTATCGTCGCCGTTGCCGCCCAGGATGTTGCTGTCGCCCCCTATTTCACTGATGCCCGCGCCGCCAACGTCGATAATCCCATCGTCGCCATCGCCGCCGTCGATGAAGGCATTGCCTCCCGCAGATGCGATGCCGTCATCGCCATCGCCGCCAAGGATGCTGTCCGAACCGAGGAAGTCGATCAGCAGATCGTTTCCGGCGCCGCCATAGATCAGATCCTCATCGCTGAGGCCGGACTCGGGGATGGGTCCGTCGGCGCCGAAGACGAGGTCGTTGCCGTCGCCGCCATCGAGCGTGTCGTTGCCCCAATTCCCCGACACAACGTCGGAATGGTCGCCGCCGCGGATGGAATCATGGCCGAAGCTACCGAACAGCAGATCGTTTCCGGCCCCGCCCTGGATGGTGTCGTCGGCGTTGCCGCCCAGCACGCTGTCGTCGCCGCCGCCGCCATTCAGGAAATCATCGCCGGCGTCGCCGAACAGGGTGTCGTCGTCGGCATTGCCGAAGATCGTGTCCTTGCCGCTGCCGCCGCCGATCCAGTCGTCATCGTCCCCGCCGATCAGGGAGTCGTTCAGCAAGCCGCCCAGGATCGTGTCGTTGCCCGTCTCGCCAAGGATGGTGTCATTGCCGGACGCGGCGACCGTGTCGCTGGCCTCGTCCCCCAGCAGGCTGTCGTTGCCGATGCCGCCATAGACGAGGTCGCGCGCATCGCCGCCCAGGATCGTATCGTCGCCCTGGCCGCCGTAGATCGTATCTATTCCGGCCAGGCCGGAAATGGAATCTGACCCACTGTTGTCCTGCGCATCGTTCGGGAAGTTGTCCGCGCCCGAGGTCAAGTCGAAGTTTGCCATGCCCATCCCGCCTTCATTCAAATTACTTATGAGATCCACGATCGGGATTAGATCGTGCACGGACTCCCGTCCCTGTACTGGGCAATCTTAGATTGCTCGCTCAATCCACCGCAAGATTATGCCATGTGCCCCGTTCGGGGCGCCGGCGCTACCCGTTTGCGAGTGCGTGGAATAGGATGCCGGGTGCCTGGGTCGCACGGGACGCGCGTCGCGCCATGCGCCTCCTCCGGAGTATTGGCGATGCATGTCGGCCGCAAGTTCAAGTTCGTGGAATACGTCCAGTGGACGCGACGCGAGATTGTGCTGCTGGCCGCATGGGCGGCGATACCGACGGCTGCCTATGCGGTGCTGGGGTGGAAGTTCCTGTCGGTACCGCCCTCGATCATTGCGGTGCTGGGCACCGCGGTCTCCTTCATCATCGCGTTCAAGAATGTCGAATGCCACCGCCGGGCATCCGACGCGCTGGCGATCTGGAGCGCGATCGCGGCCAGGAGCATGGCGTGGGGCAATGCGGTGATCGGCTTCGTGCTCGCCAGCGATCAGGAAGAGACGCGGCGCCTGCACTGGGTGCTGTTCAACCAGCATTTCGCCTGGCTGACCGCCCTTCGCTACCAGCTCCGGGAGCCGAAGGTCTGGGAGAATCTGAACGAGCCGGGGAACAAGGAATACATGGCGTTCTACACGATCCCGGAGCGCCAGATGGACCTGCGCCAGGCGTTGGCGCAATACCTGCCGGAGGCAACCCTGGACGCCGTCCTCCGGCACCATGGCGACAAGGCGAACTACCTGCTGTCGCAGCAGGCGCGGATGCTCTCCAACTCCTACCGCAAGAAGATCATCGACACCGGGCCGATGTATTCCAGCCTGCAGGGGGTGCTGAACGAGATCATCCTGCTGCAGGGCAATGCCCAGCGGATCAAGAACTATCCCTATGCGCGGAATTTCTATTCCATCGCGATCGTGCTTCTGCGGATGTTCGTGATCCTGGTGCCGTTCGCGCTGCTCGAACAGTTCCATGGGATGGGCCGGTATGCCGGGATCGAAGCCTGGACGGTCTGGGCTACGATCCCCTTCAGCGTGATGATCACCTGGATATTCGTGACGCTGGAGAAGGTCGGGGAGAATTCCTCGAACCCCTTCGAGGGTGGTGTGAACGACGTCCCGATATCGACCTTGGCCCACCGGATCGAGGTCGAGATGCGCGGCATGCTCGGGGACGAGGGCACCGCCCGGCCGGCTCCGGCTGCCGATGCCGCGATCATTCTCTGACGGCGGCATCGGATTGACGGCCTGCGCGAATGGCGATAGCCAGGATCGGGCCGGCAGCCGCCGGGGGGATCCGCGTACCGCCGCAGGCGGGCGCCGCCGGGAGACGCCCGGCCGAACATCCCATCGCCGGCCAGCCGCCCGCCAGTGGTTCGGCCGCGCCGACCCGCATCTAGAGACCGAACGTCCAGCCGTCGCTTCGACAGGAGCCGAGACCATGGCCGCCCACCCGTTGTTCGCCGACGGCTTCAAGACCACGCCCTATTGGTGGGAGGCCGCCACGCCCGCCCGCTTCGATGCGCCCTTGCCCGACGAGACCGACGTGGTGGTGATCGGCGGCGGCTATGCCGGCCTCAACTGCGCGCTGACGCTGGCCCGCGCCGGCACGCGCGTGGTCGTGGTCGACGCGGCCGAGATCGGCTGGGGTGCCAGCTCGCGCAATGGCGGCATGGTGTCGGGCGGCATGAAGGTGTCTGACCCCAAGATAGAGAAGCTGTACGGCGCGGAGGTCGCCAACGGCATCCGCGAGGACGGCTGGAGCTCCTTCACCCATATCGAGGACCTGATCCGGCGCGAGGGGATCGACTGCGACTATGTCCGCTCCGGCCGCTTCGTCGGTGCCCACACGCCGCGCGACTATGCCGCCATGGAGGCGCGCGCGCCCAAGCTGCGCGCGGCCACGGGGGCCGTGGTCGAGATGGTGCCGCGCGCGCGCCAGCACGAGCAGATCGGCTCCGACTACTATTACGGCGGCATGGTGGTGGAGGGAACGGGCGCCCTGCACCCGGCCAAGTATGTCCGCGCGCTGGCCGGGAAGGTGGCCGAGGCCGGGGCAACACTCTGCTCGCATGCGCGCGTCGAAGGGATCGTGCGTGAGGAGGGGGGCTTCGTCGTCAAGTCCACCCGCGGCACCATCCACGCGCGCGAGGTGATGGCGGCCACCAACGGCTATACCGGCCCGGTCACGCCCTGGCTGCGTCGCCGCCTGATCCCGGTCGGCAGCTACATCATCGCGACCGAGCCGCTGCCGCCCGAGGTGACGGCCAAGCTGTCGCCCAAGGGCCGCATGTTCTCCGACAGCAAGAAGGTGCTGTATTACTTCCGCCTGTCGCCGGACGGCACGCGCGTGCTGTTCGGTGGCCGTGCCAGCTTCCGCCAGACCACGCCCGAGCTGGCGGCCCCCGTGCTGCACCGCTTCATGACGGGCGTCTGGCCCGAGCTGGCGCAGACGAAGATCACCCATAGCTGGACCGGCAACGTCGCCTTCACCTTCGACATGGTGCCGCACATGGGCGTGCATGACGGGGTCCACTACGCCATGGGCTGCCAGGGCAGCGGCGTCGCCATGGCCAGCTATCTCGGCAACCAGGTCGCCCTCAAGATCCTGGGGCGGACCAACCGGCAATGTGCCTTCGACGGCCTGCCGTTCCCGACCCGGCCGCTCTATCGCGGCAATCCGTGGTTCCTGCCGATCGTCGGTTCCTGGTATCGCCTGTCCGACGGGATCGCCCGCTGGCGCGCCCGATAAAACCAAAAGAGGTCCCTGCCGATATGGACGTGTTGCAGTCGATGACGGAGAGCTTTGCCGTCGATTACGCCGATGCGCGGCGCAAGTTCGCCGCCGCCGTGAAGGCCCATGGCGGGCGCATGCGCAGCTACGCCAACCCCAACCGCGGCCCGCGCGGCGAAGAGCTGGCGACCGACACCGCCTGGTTCGGGGCCGAGGATGCGCCGACCGTGATGGTCGCGATCTCCGGCACGCACGGGGCCGAGGGCTTCTGCGGGTCGGGCTGCCAGGTCGACTGGCTGGCGTCGGGCGCGCTGGCTTCCGTGCCGGCCGGCGTCGCGGTGCTGCTGGTCCACGCCATCAACCCGCACGGCTTCGCCTGGATCCGCCGCGTGACCGAGGAAGGCTGCGACCTCAACCGCAACTACATCGACTTCACCCAGCCGCTGCCCGAGAACCCCGGCTACGACGAGCTGGCCGACGCCTACATCCCGGCCGACCTGTCCGGCCCCGTGTTCGAGGCGGCCGAGGCCCGCGTGCGCGCCTATCGCGAGACGCATGGCGTCCATGCCGCCTCGGTCGCGCGCTCGGGCGGGCAGTATCGCCATGCCGGCGGCCTCTTCTATGGCGGCAGCGGGCCGACCTGGTCACGCCGCACGATCGAGGCGATCGCGGCCGACGAGAAGCTGGCCGACCGCCGGCTGGTCGCCGTCGTCGATTACCACACCGGCCTCGGCCCGTATGGCTATGGCGAGCTGATCTGCGACCACACGGTCGACAGCATCAACGTCCGCCGGGCCAAGGAATGGTGGGGCGAGTCCGTCACCGAGCCGCAGCTTGGCACGTCCTCCTCGGTCGCCAAGCACGGCCTGGGCGAGATCGGCTGGGAGCGGATGCTGGGCGACCGGGTGTCCTTCATCGCGCTCGAGTACGGCACCTTCACGCCGGAATCGGGCCGCATCGCGCTGCGCGACGATCATTGGCTGCACAATCGCGGGCCCTTCGACTGGGACGCCGCCGAGACGCAGCGGATCAAGGCGGCCCTGCGCCGCCAGTTCTATCCCGACACCGACGAGTGGCGGGAAATGGTCCTGTGGCGCTCGCGCATGGTGATGCGCCAGGGCATCGAGGCGCTGGCGCGGAGCTGAAACCGAAAAGGGGGCGCCGCTGTGGCGCCCCCGTCGATCTTCAGGCCGGCTCGGCCTCGCGCTGGGGAATCCAGCTCCGGCGCTCGCCGGCATATTCCGGCCCCGGATTGCCGCGCACGGTCGTGCGCCACATCAGCCGCTGGTGCCGGTCGGCGTCGAACCAGGTCGCCGCATGCACCAGGCAGCGGTTGTCCCAGATGATCATGTCGCCGTCGTCCCAGTCCTGGGCATAGGTGAATTGCGGCTGGGTCAGGTGGGACATCAGTTCGCGGATGAGGCCGCCGCCTTCGCCGTCTGGTCCCGGCTCCATGCCGACGACCGGCCCGTTGATCCAGTCGAGCTGCCCTTCCTCGCAGAGATAGAGCGACGGCTTGCCGGTGACGGGGTGGATGCGCACCAGCGGCTGGCGCTGCGGCTGCTCGTGCGGGGCCAGTGGCTTGGGCGTCTTGCCGGCGCGGATGGCATCGGGCGACCGGCCGCTGCCGGGCATGACATGCAGCCCGTCCAGGTGGGCGATCCGCGCCTTGGTCGCGGCCGGCAAGGCCTCGTAGGCGCCGGCGCAGTTGGCGAACAGGGTCTGTCCCTGGCCCTTGGGCACGGCGATGGCGGCGAAGAAGAGCGAGATGTCCGGCGGCGGCCGGCGATAGCTCTGGTCGGTGTGCCAGCCACGGCGATGGGGATATTGCATCGGCAACCCGCCATCAGCCGTGCGCGGCGGGTTGGGCAGCGGCGGCGGCGGCTTGCTGGCCGGCGGCATGTTGGAGACGACCAGGATCTCCGGCACCGTCTCATGCACCTTGGTGGGCTCGGTCAGGGTCTCGTGATAGTTCTCGACCTCCTCGCCGAAGAGCCGGCTGAGGCGGACCAGCAGCGCCGGGTCCTGGGCCATGCCATGCAGGCCGGGGACCAGCAGCAGCCCCTCATATTCCGCAAGCGCGGCCGGAATGGCGTGGGGCTCGGCCTCGGCCGCAGCGATCAGGGCACGGGTGTAGTCGGGCCCGGCCGGCGCCCGCAGGCGCAGGAGACCGCCGAACGGGGAGTTGGGGAGGGGGGTTACGTCGAAGCCGCCGCTCATGGCGCGCGCCCTTTCCATCGCTGGCTGCGATTGAGGTTGGAGCGAAGGGGATGGTCGCGCCAGATTGCGGGACGGGCCGGCGAATCTCAAGGCCGTCCGACCGTCCGCGGCATCGAGGATGCTCGCCTATCGCGCGGCACCCGCCTATATCTGCCGCACCCATGCCATCCGACATTGCCATCGCCGACCTGCTGACGGCCGACTTCGACTTCGATCTGCCGGCCGACCGCATCGCCCAGGCGCCGGCGCGCCCGCGCGACGCGGCCC
Organism: Stella humosa; assembly: GCF_006738645.1. Lineage (GTDB taxonomy): Bacteria > Pseudomonadota > Alphaproteobacteria > ATCC43930 > Allostellaceae > Allostella > Allostella humosa. The sequence goes on from NZ_AP019700.1 coordinate 2,530,806, forward strand.
GGCTGCTGGCGATCGGCAGCACGTTGGCCGACCATGGCGTGCGCGACCTGCCGCGCCTGCTGAGGCCGTGCGACCTGCTGGTGTCCAACGATACGCGCGTGATTCCGGCGCGCCTGACCGGGCAGCGCGGGGCAGCCGCCGTCGAGGTGACGCTGCACCTGCAACAGGCGCCGGACCGCTGGCGCGTCTTCGCCCGCCCGGCCAAGCGGCTGCGGCCGGGGGATGAGGTTGTGTTCGCCGCCGACTTGTCGGCCGAGGTGATCGACAAGGGCGATGGGGGCGAGGTCGGCCTGCATTTCAATGTCGGCGGGGCCGATCTGCTGGCGGCCCTGGAGCGCCACGGGCGAATGCCGCTGCCGCCCTACATCCGCGGCGGGGCGGAGGGCGAGGGCGACCGGGCCGATTACCAGACCCTGTTCGCCCGGCGCGAGGGCGCGGTCGCGGCCCCCACCGCCGGCCTGCACTTCACGCCAGACCTGCTGGAGGCACTCGACGCCGCCGGCATCGCGCGCACGGTGGTGACGCTGCATGTCGGCGCCGGCACCTTCCTGCCGGTGAAGGCGGACCGCGCCCGCGACCATCGCATGCATGCCGAATGGGGCGAGGTCGGGCAGGAGACCGTCGATGCCATCGCTGCCTGCCGCGCCCGCGGCGGCCGGGTCGTCGCCGTCGGCACCACCTCGCTGCGGCTGCTGGAAACGGCGGCGGCCGGCGGCGGCCTGGTCCGCCCGTTCTCCGGCACGACGGACATCTTCATCCTGCCCGGCCACCGCTTCCAGGTCGTCGATCTGCTCATGACCAACTTCCACCTGCCGCGCTCCACCCTCTTCATGCTGGTCTCGGCGCTGGCCGGGCTGGAGCGGATGAAGACCGCCTATACCCACGCCATCGGGTCGGGATACCGCTTCTATTCCTATGGCGATGCCTGCCTGATCGAGCGCGCGGCATGACGGGCCTGTCCTTCGCCCTGCTGGCAACGGACGGTGCCGCCCGGCGCGGCCGGATCTCGACCGCCCACGGCACGGTCGAGACGCCGGCCTTCATGCCGGTCGGCACCGCCGGCACCGTCAAGGCGATGACCGCCGACGCGGTGCGCAGCACCGGGGCCGAGATCGTGCTGGGCAACACCTATCACCTGATGCTGCGGCCGGGGGCCGAGCGCGTCGGGCGGCTGGGCGGCCTGCACCGCTTCATGGGCTGGCAAGGGCCGATCCTGACCGATTCCGGCGGTTTCCAGGTGATGTCGCTGGCCGGCCTGCGCAAGATCGACGAGAACGGCGTCACCTTCCGCTCGCACATCGACGGCAGCGCCCACGCCCTGACGCCGGAACGCTCGATCCAGATTCAGCACCTGCTGGATGCCGACATCACCATGGCCTTCGACGAGTGCACGCCCTTCCCGGCGACGGAGGAGCAGGCGGCGGCCTCCATGCGGCTCTCCATGCGCTGGGCCGCGCGCAGCCGCGACGCCTTCGTCGAGCGCCCGGGCTATGGCCTCTTCGGCATCGTCCAGGGCAGCACCTTCCGCGACCTGCGGGCGGAATCGGCGGCCGCCCTGCAGGAGATCGGCTTCCACGGCTACGCCATCGGCGGGCTGGCGGTAGGCGAGGGGCAGGCGGCCATGTTCGAGACGGTGGGCTTCACCACGCCCATGCTGCCGGCCGACCGGCCGCGCTACCTGATGGGGGTGGGCCGGCCCGAGGACATCGTCGGCGCCGTCCAGCGCGGGATCGACATGTTCGACTGCGTCATGCCGACCCGCTCGGGCCGCACGGCGCAGGGCTTCACCCGCCACGGCACCGTCAACATCCGCAACGCCCGCCATGCCGAGGACCCGCGTCCGCTCGACGCCGCCTGCGGCTGTCCCGCCTGCTGCGACCATTCGCGGGCCTATCTGCACCACCTCTTCAAGGCCAACGAGATCCTGGGGTCGATGCTGCTGACCTGGCACAACATCCAATACTACCAGGACCTGATGGCCGGCCTGCGCCAGGCCATTGCCGACGGCCGGCTCGACGCCCATGTCGGGGAATTGCAGCAGGGCTGGGTCGCGGGCGACATCGCGGCCCTTCCACCATCCAGCACGGACGCACCATGACGGAGCAACTGACCCAACTCGGGCAGATGACCGCCCTGCCGGCCTCGCCCGAGGCGGCACGGCTGGAACGGGTCGGCAACCCCCATGCCGACCTCGGCTACTGCGTGCGCTTCACGGCGCCCGAGTTCACCTCCCTCTGCCCGATCACCGGCCAGCCGGACTTCGCGCACCTCGTCATCGACTACATCCCCGGCGACTGGATCGTCGAGAGCAAGTCGCTGAAGCTCTATCTCGGCTCGTTCCGTAACCACGGCGCCTTCCATGAGGGCTGCACGCTCGACATCGCGCGCCGCCTGGTGGCGGAGATCGCGCCGCGCTGGCTGCGCATCGGCGGCTACTGGTATCCGCGCGGCGGCATGCCGATCGACGTGTTCTACCAGACAGGGTCGGCGCCGGAGGGCGTGTGGATCCCGCCCCAGGACGTGGCACCCTATCGCGGCCGCGGCTGACATCAGGGGCGCCATCCGCGACCGGGCGCTGGCGATCGGCTTCGACGCCGTCGGCTTCGCGCCGGCCGCCCTCGACGCGCGCGTGGCCGGCTGGCTGGCGGAGTTCCTGGCCGCCGGCCGCCACGGCGACATGGGCTGGCTGGCGGCCAAGGCGGCATGGCGCGGCGACCCGCGCGCGCTCTGGCCGGACGCCCGCACGGTCATCGCGCTGGGCCTCTCCTACGCCCCGGCCGAGGACCCGATGCGCCTCTTGGCCCATCCCGACCGCGGCATCGTCTCGGTCTATGCCCAGGGCCGCGACTACCACGACGTGGTGAAGCGCAAGCTGAAGGAGCTGGCGCGCTGGCTCCATGCGTCGCAGGGCTGCGAGGTGAAGGTCTTCGTCGACACGGCCGCGGTGATGGAAAAGCCGCTGGCCGCCCGCGCCGGCATCGGCTGGCAGGGCAAGCACACCAACCTGGTGTCGCGCGATCACGGCTCGTGGCTGTTTCTCGGCATGGTCTACACCACGCTGGAACTGCCGCCAGACGCGGGCGAGGGCGACCATTGCGGCTCCTGCCGGCGCTGCCTCGACGCCTGCCCGACGGATGCCTTCCCGGCGCCCTACCAGCTCGACGCGCGGCGCTGCATCTCCTACCTGACGATCGAGCATGCCGGCCCGGTCGACCCCGCGCTGCGGCCGAAGCTCGGCAACCGCATCTATGGCTGCGACGACTGCCTGGCTGTCTGTCCCTGGAACAAGTTCGCCGCCATGTCGGCCGAGCCCGACTTCCTGCCGCGCGCCGAACTGACCGCGCCGCGCCTGGCGGACCTGGCACGGCTGGACGATGCCGGGTTCCGCACGGTCTTTTCCGGCTCGCCGGTCAAGCGCATCGGCCGCAACCGCTTCGTGCGCAACGTGCTCTATGCCCTGGGCAACAGCGGCGACCCGGCCCGGGTCGCCGACGCCCAGGCGCTGCTGGGCGACGACGACCCGGTGGTCCGCGACGCGGCGGGGTGGGCGGTGGAGGAGTTGCTATCGAGATCGTCATAGCGTCCTTCGACCGGCCCGCAGCACCGGCGGACCACCGAGGCGCTTGTCAGCCGCCCTTCACCCCTTGCGTGTTGACGTAGAGCGAATAGATCGACTTGCTGGCCACCATGAACAGGCGGTTGCGCTTCACCCCACCGAAGCAGAGGTTGGCGCAGCGTTCGGGCAGGTTGATCTTGCCGATCGGCTTGGCGTCGGGGGTGAAGACCATCACCCCGTCATGGCCCTCGCCCATGCCCCAGCCCATCCACAGGTTGCCGTCGACGTCGCAGCGCAAGCCATCGGGCGTGCCGGATGGACCGCTGTCCATGAACTTGCGGCCGTTCGACAGCTTGGTGCCGCCGTCGGTCACGTCGAAGACATGGACCACGCGCGGCACCACGCCGGACTCGATGATGTAGAGCTTGCTCTCGTCGGGAGAGAAGCAGAGGCCGTTCGGGCGGTTGATGGCGCCCGTCGCCACCGTGATCTGCCCGCTCTTGCCGTCGACGCGATAGACGTTGGTCGGCAGTTCGGGCGTCGCCGTCGTGCCTTCGTAGTGGCCGAGGATGCCGAAGGGCGGATCGGTGAACCAGATCGAATCGTCGGACTTCACGACCACGTCGTTGGGGGAGTTCAGGCGCTTGCCGTCGAACTTGTCGGCGATGACGGTGATGGTGCCGTCATACTCGGTGCGGGTGACGCGGCGGCTGTCATGCTCGCAGGTGACGAGCCGGCCCTGGCGATCGCGGGTATTGCCGTTGGAGTTGTTGGAGGGCGAGCGGAAGGTGCTGACGCGGCCCGTCACCTCGTCCCAGCGCATGATCTTGTTGTTGGGGATGTCGCTCCACAGCAGGTAGCGGCCATCCCCGAACCAGACCGGCCCCTCGGACCAGCGAAACCCCGTCGCCAGCCGCTCCACCCCGGCCAGGCCCAGCCGATACTTGTTGAAGGCGGGGTCCAGCACCTCGACCAGCGGGTCGGGGTAGCGGCGCTCGGGCTGCCACTGGGCGAAGGCGGCGGGCGCGGCGGCGGCGACCGCGGTGGCCGCCGTCGCCCCCAGGAAGCTTCTTCTCGTGCCGATCATGGTCGTCCCCTCCAGTTCTTGGTGGGCGCTTTGCCGGCCCCGGCGCCCTTTCGGGGTCAAAACTTCACGAGGCTTGGAATGAAGAGGGATATCTCCGGGACATAGGTCACGAGCCCCAGGACGACGAGCATCGCCACGTAGAACGGCCAGATCTCGCGCGTGACCTGTTCGATCGTCACCTTGCCGATGGCGCAGCCGACGAACATCGTCGCCCCGACCGGCGGCGTGATCAGGCCGATGCCGAGATTTACCAGCATCACCATGCCGAAATGCACCGGATCGACGCCGAAACTCTTCACCACCGGCAGGAGGATAGGCGTGCAGATCAGCAGAAGCGGTGCCAGGTCCATCAGGCAGCCGAGTACCAGCAGCATGATGTTGATGAGGAAGAGGATGACGTATTTGTTGTCCGACAGCGTCAGGAAGAAAGCCGTCACCTGCGCCGGCAACTGCATCAAGGCCATGATGTAGCCGAAGGAGGAGGCAAACCCGATCAGGATCATCACCATCGCCACCGTCTTCACGACGCGATGGATGAGCTTGGGCAACTCCCGCCAGTGGTAGTCGCGATAGACGAACATCGTGACCAGGAAGGCGTAGATGCAGGCGACTGCCGCAGATTCTGTGGCGGTGAAGACGCCGGACAGGATGCCGCCCAGAATGATGACCATCGTCAGGAGGCCGTAGAATGCCTCGACCACGACGCGGAGCGCCTGGCGCAGCGGCACCGGCTCGCCCTTGGGATAGCCCCGACGCCGGGCGATGAAAATGCAGAGGCCGATCAGCGACAGGCCCAGCAGCAATCCCGGCAGGAAGCCCGCCAGGAAAAGGTGGGCGATGGAGACGGTGCCACCGGCGGCCAGCGAATAGATCACCGCATTGTGGCTGGGCGGAATGAGGATCGCCTGCACCGACCCGGCGATCGTGACATTGGTGGCGAACACGCGCGGGTATCCCGCCCGGACCATCTGCGGGATCATGACCGAGCCGATCGACGAGGTGTCGGCGACCGAAGATCCGGAGATGCAGCCGAAGAAGCTGGACGCCAGGATGTTGACGAGCGCCAGGCCGCCGCGGATGAATCCGACGAACACGTTGGCCAGTGCGACCAGTCGGCGCGCCATGCCGCCCTCGGCCATGATCGCGCCGGCCAGGACGAAGAAGGGGATCGCCAGGAGCGAGAAATTGCGGACCCCATCCGAGATCTTGAGCATCACCGCTTCCCACGGGATGTCGATCCAGAGCGCTCCCACCAGTGCTGCCGCCCCCAGGGCATAGGCGACCGGCAGGCCGATGGCGATGAGGGCGAAGAGGCTGCCGAGCAGAACCAGCGCATCCATGGCGGTCAGTCCTTCTCGATCGCGGAATCGTTGTAGACGATGGAGCCGTGCGGCGGCGGCCCGATCCACATGCGCTCGATGATGAAGAGCAATGTGAGCGCGCTACCCAGCGGCAGCGGCAGGTAGGTGATCCCGGTCGAGAGGAATGGAAACTCCGCGATGACCTGGTGCCAGGTCGTGACGCACAGTTCCAGTCCATAGACGACCATGAAGAGGCTGAGCGCAGCCAGCAGCAGGTCGACCAGGATGGCCAGCATGCGCCGGATCGGCGGCGGCATAGCGCCTGCGATCATGTCGACGGCGATATGCGAGTTCGCGCGGTAGCAGGCGGCTGCACCCAGAAAAGTGAACAGCACCATCAGCAGGATGGCCATCGGCTCGGGCCAGGCCGAGCCGCGGTTCAGCACGTAGCGGGTGAACACGCCCCAGGGCACGACCAGAGTGATGACCACGACGCTCGCCCCGGCCAGGCCGATGCAGGCGAGATAGAGCGCGTCCATCGCGCGGCGATAGGCGTCCTGCATCGGCGTTCGATCCATCGGGCAGAGTTCGGCAAAGGGCACAGGGGGGGCGACCATGCGCGGTCGCCCCACGGCCGCGAAGGCTACTGGACCGCCTGGATCCGCTTCACCAGGGCCGAGTACTTGCCGCCATACTTCTCCCAGACCGGCTTGACCGCGTCCTGGAAAGGCTTCTTGTCGGCGAACGTGATGATCTCGATGCCGGACGCCTTCATCTTGGCGACCGATTCCTCTTCCATCTTGTACCAAAGCTCGCGCTGCTCAGTCTGCGCCTCGCGCGACACTTTCCGCAAGAGCGCCTGGTCCTCCTTCGACAAGGTGTCCCATGTCCGCTTCGAGAAAACGAAAATCTCCGGGATGATCAGGTGCTCGGTCATCGAGAAATACTTGGCGACCTGATAGTGGTTCTGGACGATGTAGGTCGGTGGGTTGTTTTCGGCTCCATCGACGACGCCCGTCTGCATGGCGCTATAGAGTTCGTTGAACCCCATGGCGATCCCGTTGCCGCCCAGCGCATTCATGGTGTCGACGAAGATGGGGTTACCCATCATGCGGATCTTCAAGCCTTTGAGATCCTCCGTCGTCCGGATCGGGCGCTTGCTGTTGTAGACGTTGCGCGAGCCGGCATTCATCCAGCCAAGCGCGATCAGCCGGGTCTGCGGGTTCTCGCTGATCTTGGCCAGCAGCTCGGTGCCGATCTCGCCATCGATGACCGCTTCCATGTGCTTGGAATCACGGAACACGAACGGCATGTTGAAGACGTTCAGCTCGTCGACGATCGTGCCGACCGGGCCGACGCTGATGCGGGCGATCTGCAGGGCGCCGATCTGCGCCTGCTCGATCATCTCCTTCTCGCCGCCGAGCTGCATCGATGGGAACATCTGGATGCTGAGGCGGCCGTTGGTCGCGGCCTCCAGCTTCTTGCCCATGCGGACGATCGCCTCGACCGTGGGATAGCCCAGGGGGTGGACGTCGCTCGCCTTCAGGACGAGCTTCTGCTGGGCCAGGGCGGGGCTGCCGGCGCCAGCCACGCCGAGCGAAATTGCAACCGACGCCGCGGCTGCCAGAACGAGCCGTGAAATATGCATGAAGGTCTCCTCCCGATGCCGCTTCGTGGATGGCGGCACTCGATGGGAAGACGCTAGCATGGCCCCCGATTGGCAACAATCGGCCCACAACGAAACGTGGTGCCGGCGAGGTATCAGGGCGAATGGCAACGATCTTTCTCACCCATCCGGAGAGCACGCGGCGGCTTTTCTACCGCGAGGCGGCCGTCGACGGGCTGCGCCAGCTCGGCACCCTGCGGCTGAACCCGCATGACCGGCCGCTGACCATGGCCGAACTGGCCGAGATGGCGGCCGACTCCGACGTCGTCGTGTCCGATCCGCGCACGCCGGGCGAGGGCGCGTTGTTCGACGCCATGCCGGGTCTGGTCGCCTTCGTCCGCTGCGCGGTCGACATCCGCAATGTCGACGTGGCCGGGGCCAGTCGCAACGGCGTGCTGGTCACGCGTGCCGGCCCGGGCTTCGGCCCGGCGGTGGCGGAATGGATCGTCGGCGCCATGATCGGCCTGGCGCGCGGCACGGTCGAGTACGCCGTCGCCTACCGCACCGGCGGCGACCTGACCCATCGAATGGGGCGCGAGATCCGCGGCAGCACGGTCGGCATCATCGGCTACGGCACCATCGCAAAGCGGGTGTGCCGCCTGCTGGCGCCGTTCGAGGCGCGCATCCTGGTCCACGACCCCTATGCCACGGTCGACGACCCGGCCATCACCCAGGTGGACCTGGCCACCCTGGTGGCCGAGGCGGATTTCCTGGTGCCGCTGGCCGTCGCCACGCCCGAGACCGAGAACCTGGTCGGGGCGGAACTGCTTGCGGCGATGAAGCCGACCGCGCTGCTGGTGAACGCATCGCGCGGCAACCTGATGGACGAGGCCGCGGTCGCCGCCGCCCTGGACGGCGGACGGATTGCCGGGCTGGCCATGGATGTCGGCCGTGCCGAGGGCCAGATGCCCATGCCGGACCTGGCCCGGCGCCCGGGCGTGCTGGCCACCCCGCATATCGGCGGCCTGACGCCGGAAGCGAGCGCCTACCAGGCCATGGAGACGGTGCGCCAGGTGGCGGACATCGTCCGCGGCATCGCCCCGCCCGGCGCGGTGAATGCGGCCGACGCGACCCGGCTGGTCCGGCTCGGCAACGGGGGCGGCGCGTGACGCAGCCCTTCGGCGTCGCCATCGTCGGCCTCGGCATGGCGGTGAAGCCGCATGCCCTGGCGCTGGCCGACCTCGCCGAAGCGGTGACCGTCCATCATGCCTGGAGCCCGTCGCCCGACCGGCGGGCGGCATTCCATGCGGCCTATGGCCTGCCGGTCACCGAGCGGCTGGAAACGGTGCTGGAAGACGCGCGGGTCGAGGCCGTTCTGCTGTTGACGCCACCCGACACCCATCTCGATCTCGTGCGACGGGCCATCGCCGCCGGCAAGCATGTGCTGCTGGAAAAGCCGCTGGAGGCCGATCCGGCGCGGGCCGATCTGCTGGTGGCGGAATGCGCCGCGGCCGGGCGGACGCTGGGGCTCGTCCTGCAGCATCGCTTCCGCCCATCGGCGGAGCGGCTGCGGGCGCTGCTCGATGGCGGGGCGCTCGGCACCGTCGTCGGCGCCGGCGCCGTCATTCGTCTTTGGCGGCCGCAGGATTATTACGACCAGCCCGGCCGGGGCCGGCTGGCACGCGACGGCGGCGGCGTGCTGCTGACCCAGGGCATCCACACCCTGGACCTGTTGCTGGCCATGGCCGGCGCCGTCGACCAGGTGGCGGGGTTCGCCACCACCTCTGCCGTGCACCGGATGGAGACCGAGGACCTTGTGGCCGGTGCTGTCCGCTTCGCATCGGGCGCGCTCGGCACCATCGACGCCACCACGGCTGCCTTTCCGGGCCAGGCCGAGAAGATAGAGATCATCGGCACGCACGGCACCGCCACCCTGGCCGGCACCGCGCTCGAAGTCCGCTGGCAGGACGGACGCCTGGAGGCGATGGCCGCGGACGCCACGCCTGGGGGAACGGGCGCTGATCCGATGGCTTTCCCGCATGACTATCACCGCGCGCTCATCCTCGATTTCGTCGACGCGGTGCGCGGCGGCCGGCCACCCCGCGCCGACGGCCGGGCCGCGCTGGCCGTGCACGACCTGATCGCCGCACTCCTGGCCGCGGCATCGTCCGGCAAGGTGGTGCCGGTGCGCCGACGGTAGGCGGGGAAGAGGGGACGGACCCGCCCCCTCCGTCCCTTTCGTCCGTTAGTGCTTCATGGGGCCGCCATGGCCGCCGGGCTGGCCCACGGCCACGTCGGCCGTCAGCCGTCCGGCCTTCTCGAAGACCAGTTCCAAGGGAAAGCGGTCGCCGGCCTTCAGGGGCGCCTTCAACCCGATCAGCATGATGTGGAAGCCGCCTGGCTCCAGCCGCGTGGTCGAGCCGGCGGCGATGTCGATGCCGGCCACCGGCCGCATGCGCATGACATCGCCGTCCTTCACCACCGTGTGCAGCTCGACCGCGTCGGCGACCGGCGCCGCGGCCGACAGCAGCCGGTCTGCCGCGGCCGCCGGGTTGCGCAGGGTGACATAGGCAGCCCCGGTCTTGGCGCCACCGGCCGTGGGCCGCGCCCAGGGCTGCACGATCTCGATGGCGGTTGCTGCTGTGGCCGGGGCCTGCGCCAGCGCGGGCATGCCGGCGCCGGCCAGCATGGCCAGCGCCAGGATGGTGGAGCGGCCCTTCATCGCGCGCTCCCCACCGGGCTGATGGCCGGACCGAGCGCCGCCAGCGTGCGGGCCTCCAGGCGGCCGATATCGCGCGCCAGTCGGACGAACGACAAGGCGCCGACCTCGAACTCGCCGTCGCGACAGGCGTTACGGGCATCCTCCAGGCGGCTCCGCAACGCCGCCGTTGCCTCCGGCGGCTGCTTCACCGCCGACAGCATCGTCGAGAGCTCTTCCAGCGGCACCCGGCACAGCTCGGCCAGTTGCTCGTTCATCGCCTCGGGCTCGCAGGCGAGCGCGGCCGGCGCCCCGGCCTGGAGCGCCAGGGCGAGGCACGCCGTCAATCTAAGGGCCTTATTCATGGTCATCCTCCAGTGCTACCAGCGCAGGCGCAGTCCGCCATAGGCGGCGATGCCGGTGCCGGGTTCGAACAGGGGCGAGTTGGGATTGGCCACCGCGGCCACACTGCTGCTGGCGATGTACTTGGTATCGAGCAGGTTGCGCGCGTCCAGGAACAACGAGACATGCTCGTTGAAGTCGTAGCCCGCCCGGAAGCCGAGCAGGGCGTAGGATTCCGTCTTCAGCGAGTTGGCATTGTCGACATAGTAGGCTTGCGGCACCCATTCGACGTTCGGTCCGAAATAGAACCCGTCCGGGCTGCGGTACAGCAGCTCGGCCCGCAGGTAATGGCGCGGCGCGCCCGGCAGCTTGTTGTCGCCCCAGTCGCGGTCGCCATCGAAGCGGAAGTCGCTGAAGGTGTAGGCGGCGTTCACCCACAGCCGGTCGGCCTCCGACAGCAGGCCCTTGGCGACGGCGACGCCACCGCCGGCCTCGATGCCCTGGTGGATCGTGCGGTCGGCATTGGTGACCTGGAAGTTGCCGCCGCCCAGGTCGAAGAACTGGAACTCGTTCTTCAGGTTCATGCGATAGAGAGCGAGGTCCCAGCTATAGTCGGGCCGCCGGCCGCGCGTGCCGATCTCGAAGGTCGTCGCGCGCTGCGCCTTGGTGTCGGCCAGCACCGTGTTGGTGAAGTTCAGCTCGCCGAAGGTCGGTGCCTCGCCGCTGCGGGACACGTTGGCGAAGACCTGCCAGCCCGGATCGACTTGCCACAGCAGCCCCAGCTTGGGATTGAGGAAGTCGTAGGTATTGTCGCCCGACGTGTCGGTGGCGTCCTGGAAGCGGTCGACGCGCTTGCGCTTGGCCTGGACGTACTGGGCGCCCGCCACCACCGAGACGTCGCGGACGACCTCGAAGGAATCCTCGGCATAGACGCTGGTCGTCAGCGACTTGTCCTTGGAGGCCGAGAGGAGGTTGCCCTTCCGCCCGCCGGGCAGGTTCACATACTGCTTGTTGTCGACCGAGCCGAAGGCGACGTTCGTGCCGACCGTCAGACGGTTGCGCCGGCCACCAATCTCGCGCTCGTCGACCACCCGGGCGAAGGCGCCGAAGTCCCGGTAGTCGTAGTCGAGATACTGGAAGATCGGGTGGATAAGGGCCTTGTCGACCGCATAGCCTCCCACCTCCAGCTTGGTGTTGCCCAGCTTCAGCGTCGTCTTGTTGGCGACGCGCAGGGATTCCATGTTGCGCTGGTAGTTCTGCAGCAGGTTGCCGGCAGCGGCCTTCCGCGGATCGTTCAGCGCCGAATCGCGGGTCACCGAACCGGGGATGTACTGCTTCAGGTCGACGGCGTTGAAGTAGAAGCGGGTCTCCAGGTCCGGCGTGATCCGCCAGCCGACATTGCCCGACGCGCGCTTCGATTCGCCGTTGCTGTGGTCGCGGAAGCCGTCCTGGGCCTGCCAGGAGCCGGTGACATAGCCATCCACCACGCCGTTGTTGCCGCCCGTGCTGCCTTGCAGCCGGCGGAACCCGAAGCTGCCGATATCGGCGCGGCCGTCGAACAGGTCGGCGTCATACCCCGTCGGCGAGACGAAGTTGATGGCGCCGCCGACATAGTTTGAGCCATAGCGCAGCGCGTTGGCGCCCTTGTAGACCTCCGTGTAGCGGAAGGCCGTCGGGTCCAGCTCCTGGAAGTCGCTGCTGCCGTCCGACGCGTTGACCGGCACGCCGTCCTGGAGGATGGCGACGCCGCGCATATGGAAATTGCGCGACAGGCCGGACCCGCGGATCGACAGGCGCGAATCCTCGCCCCATTTGGGCTGCACGAAAACGCCCGGCGTATAGTCCAGCACGTCCTTCAGGGTCGTGGCGGGGGTTTCGCGCCAGGCCTTGTCGGACACGACGGACACGGCACCCGGCGTCTGCTCGATCGCCCGGCGGGCGCCTTCGGTGTCGGGGACCGTCAGGCTGGCGCCGGGCGCGGCGCCCTGGACCGTGACGGGCGAAAGTTGAACGGGAGATTGGGCTACAGCCGCGGTGGAAAGGGCCGTCAAGGCGGCGGTTCCCAGCGCGAGCAGGGGGCCGCGTGGCCGGTGGTCGTTCATGGTTTCAATGCCTTTATATAGGGGTCGCCCGGCCGTGGCCGGCGCCCGCCTCTTGGTCCGTCAGGGTCTGCTAGCGCGGCAGCAGCATCAGCCCCGGCGCAGGTTCCTTCAGTTCGCCTGGGCGCTGGCCTGGCGCGGGCATTTCGACCCAACGGTGCTCGCCGGTCTGGCAACGCTGCACGACGGGGAACCGCAGGGTCTCGCCCGGCCGGTTGGGCAGGCGGACGCTGATGGCGAACTCGTCGAAGTGCGCGTCATCGAGAGGCCCGCCGGTCCACGTCACGTGCGCGACCCGGTCCGTTACCAGGACGCCATGGCCATCGCGAAATGGCTCGGCCAGCTTTTCCTTGGTCGTGGCGACCTGCCAGCCGGCCTTGGGCTGCGGCTTGCCGCCGCCGACCCCATCCGGCAGTCCCACGGACACTTCGACGGTGGGTGAGCCCTTGCAGCCATGGCCGATTCGCACGACCAGCTTGTGGTAGCTGCCGGCCGTCGCCGTCGCTGTATCGAGCACCGCATGGGCGCGTGCCTGTGGTGCGGTGGCAAGTGCGGCCAGGACCAGGATGGCGCCAAGCACCGGGGCAGCACGCCTAGCGTGCGGCCGGGATATGATCTGGGTGGACATTGTTCAACTCCTGAAACGTAACGCAGAACGACTGCGGCCCGGCCGGACACGGTCGGGGCAGTGCTACGAAGTTCAGGAATTGATGGGCGGGCCGCGCGCCGATTGCGGTTGTCGCGGGCGGCTGATCGCCAGTACGTCGGGCGGCGGCACCGCCCAGGCAAACATGCGTCCGGCCGGCGCCGCCGGAACCGCGATTTCCGCCGGCGGTGCGACCGCTGGCGTGAAGGCGATGACGCAATGCCAGCCGCCATCCATCGCCTGGCCGGCCGGTGCACCGTCATTCTCGCTGGTGCCGGGCTCTGCCAGGCGAAGCCCGTCGATCGTGCAGATGGGCAGCAGGCGACCGAGGGCCGCGGTTGCCGTGCCGTCGCCCAGGCGCACCGGGCCCAGCATCGGCACCAGCATCTGCAGCACGACGGCCCAGACAAGCAGGCCCGCGAGCCAGGCGCGCTTTGCAGCACCCTGGGTTTCGCTCTTGTCTCTGGCCGGTTCGCGCACCATCGTTCAGCAGCCTAGTGCGGTCGCCGCCGGCTGGGCAATACACCAGCTTGTCACGGGGAGGAAATGGGGGCCTTGGCGATGGATTCCATCTGGCGGCAATGGCGATGACCGGGCCGGCGCTGCCCGATTTCGTGCTGCGCGGCGAGTTGGCCGCGCTCGTGCACCGGTTCGACTGGGAGCGGACGAGCCTCGGCGCGCGCGCCGCGTGGGCGCCGGAGCTGCGCGCCACGGTGGATATCGTCCTGGCGTCCCCGGTCCCGATCGTGATGCTGTGCGGCACCGACGGCGTGATGATCTACAACGATGCCTATTCCGCCTTCGCCGGCGGTCGGCACCCGGGCCTCCTGGGTATGCCGGTACTCGACGGCTGGCCCGAGGTCGCGGATTTCAATCGCCGCGTCATGGATGTCGGGCTGCGCGGCGGCACGCTCTCCTTTCGCGACCAGCATCTCATCCTGCACCGCCACGGCGTGCCGGAAGATGTGTGGATGGACCTCAACTACAGCCCCATCCGCGATGCCGCCGGCCAGCCGTCCGGCGTGCTGGCGATCGTCGTCGAGACGACGGAGCGCATCGTGGCCGAGCGCCGACGCCGGGAAGCCGAGGAGGCGCTGCGCCTGCTGAACGCCAACCTGGAACAGATCGTCGGCGAGCGGACCCAGGCCCTGCGCCAGGCCGAGGAGCAACTCCACCATGCCCAGCGGATGGAAGCGGTGGGCCAGCTCACCGGCGGCATCGCGCATGATTTCAACAACCTGCTGCAGGCGCTGTCGGCCTGCCTGACCATGATCGGGCGGCGCAGCGCCGAGCCCGCGGTCGTCCCGCTGGTGGAGGCCGGGCAGCAGGCCGTCGCCCGCGGCGGGCGGCTGACGCAGCAACTGATGGCCTTCGCGCGGCACCAGACCCTGCGGCCGGAACCGTTCGACGTGCGCGACCGGCTGGCAGGCATGGCCGGCCTGATCGAGCGCGCGCTGCGTGCCGACATCTCGGTCGGCATGCAGCCGCGCCCGGGCCTGTGGCCGGTCGAAGCCGACCCGACGCAGTTCGAACTGGCCCTGCTGAACCTGGTCGTCAATGCCAGGGATGCCATGGCTGGGCGGGGGGAGCTGGTCATCGAGGCGGAGAACTGCCGCCTGGACGGTTCCGACATCGACGGTCTCTGCGGCGATTTCGTGCGGGTTGCGGTGCGCGACGATGGCTCGGGCATGCCGCCCGAGATTCTGGCCCGCGTCTTCGAGCCATTCTTCACCACCAAGGCGGTCGGCAAAGGGTCGGGCCTCGGCCTGTCGCAAGTCTATGGCTTCTGTCGCCAGTCGGGCGGCGTGGCGCGGATCGAAAGCGCGATCGGCCAGGGCACGACGGTGGCTATGATCCTGCCGCGGGCCGCCCGGCCGGCAATGGCCGCCGTCGATCCGCCGGCAATCCAGGCCGCCGTTACCGGCGGCGCCCGGCTGCTGCTGGTCGAAGACGATCCGCTGGTGGCCAGCCTGGTGGCGTCGACCCTGGGCGACCTCGGTTATGCCGTGGCGCTCGCGGCGTCGGGCGAGGAGGCCCTCGCGCGGCTGCAAGCCGGCCTGACGATCGATTTGCTCTTCAGCGACATGGTTATGCCGGGCGCCATCAGCGGCGCCGACCTGGCGCGCGAGGCGATCGCCCTGCGGCCGGGCATGCCGGTCCTGCTGGCAACGGGCTACAGCGAGGAGTTGGCCGAGCTCTCCGGCCTGCGGGTACTGGCCAAGCCCTACCGCATCGACGACCTGACGGCGGCCATCGAACAGGCTCTGGCGGGACGGCCCGCAGCGGCCTAACTGCCGGCGTTGGTGTAGGTCATCTGCCGGGTCGGGAAGCCGGCCGCGGTCAGGGCGGCGGCCAGCAGGTCGGCGTGGCGGAAATTGCGGATCTCTACCACCGCGTCGACCTCGGCGCGCTTCACCGGCACGTCGAAGAACAGGCGCTGGTGGTAGATCTCGACGATGTTGCCCCCGGAATCGGCGACCAGGCGGGCCACCTGCGACAGCGCCCCCGGTGCGTCGTTCAACTCGATGCGCAGGCGGATGAGCCGGCCTTCGCGTACCAGGCCGCGCATCAGGATCGAGGCCAGCAGTCGGTCGTCGATGTTGCCGCCGCCGATGACGATGGCGACCCGCCGGCCGCGGAAGCGGTCCGGATTGGCCAGCAAGGCGGCCACCGGCGCCGCACCCGCGCCCTCGGTGACCAGCTTCTGCTCCTCGATCAGCCGGTGCACGGCGCGCTCGATGGAAGCCTCGTCCACCAGCAGGATGTCTTCCAGCAGGCCGGCCAGGATGCGCGCGGGCAACTGGCCGGGCTCGGCCACGGCGATGCCCTCGGCCAGCGTGTCGCCACCCGCGGTGATGGCTTGGCCTGCCAGCGTCTGCCGCATCGCCGGGAACAGTGCGGTCTGCACGCCCCAGATCCGCGTCCGCGGGCTGAGCGCGCGGATGGCCGTGGCCGTGCCGGCGATCAGCCCGCCGCCGCCGATCGGCACGATGACGTCGTCCAGCCGCTCCACCTGGCGGGCGATCTCCAGGCCCACGGTGCCCTGGCCCGCCACCACCATCGGGTCGTCATAGGGATGCACGAAGGTCAGGCGGTCGCGCTCTGCCACCTCCCAGGCATAGGCGCGCGCCTCGGCCAGGGTGCGCCCGTGCAGCAGGACGCGGGCGCCGTAGCCCTCGGTCCGCTCGATCTTGGTGAATGGCGTCGCCTCCGGCATGACGATGGTGGCCGGGATGCCGAGGCGGGTGGCATGGCAGGCCACGCCCTGGGCATGGTTGCCGGCGGACATGGCAATGACGCCGGCGGCGGCCGCCTCGGGCGTCAGCGTCAGCAGGCGCGCCAGCGCCCCGCGCTCCTTGAAGGAGCCCGTCGCCTGCACCGTCTCCAGCTTCAGAAAGACCTCGGCGCCGCTCGCCTGGGACAGGCGCGGGGCCGGGATGCAGGGCGTTTCGGGGATGGTCCCGGCGATCAGGGCGGCGGCGCTGCGGATGTCCGCCAGCGTCACCGTCATTGCGGCACCAGGCGCAGGGTGCGCCCCTCGGGCGGGGTTCCGGCCCAGGCGGGCAGGGGCAGCCAATCGAAATCCCGCCAAGGCACGACGAGGTCCAGGAAATTGCGCGACAGCGGGTTGCCCGACTGACCGGCGGCGATCATGAACCACGAGCGGTCGAGATCGGACAGGTCGAAGACGGCGCGGAAGCCGGCCCCGTGCACATTGCGGAACGGGGTGGCTTCCTGGTTGATGCGCATGTTGCCTCGATTGATGGTGTCGCTGCCGCCGTCGGTCGCGACCTCTGCCGAGAAGAGCCGGCCCAGCAGGGGCACGTCGCCCAGGTAGGGTGGCGAGAAGCGGACGGTGTGGGCGGCCCCCCACTGCCAGCGCGACAGGTCGGCGCCGTGGCGCGCCGACAGGAAGTCGATGGCACGCTCGAGCGCGGCGGTCGCCTGGTCGCCACAGGTCTCGACCCGGTCATGGGTCACCTGGTCGTCGCACCAGGACGGGTCGGCGGTCAGGATGTGCTGGATCAGGCCCGGGCGCAGGTCCCAGAACTCCTCGAACAGGTCGCCCAGCTCGTCGGCCAGGATCGTGCGCACCAGCTCGCGCATCCAGGCCGTGAAGATCAGCGGCTCGGGGCGCAGGCGGTCCATCGTGCCGTCCCAGGCCACCAACCGGTCGAGCGCCGCGCCAGTGCGCGCGTTCCGCTGCACCGTCGGGGCCAGCAGCGGGATCAGCGCCCGGGCCGACATGGAGACGGAGTCGGCCATGATGGCGGCACTGGTGTCGACGCGGTGGCGGCCGGGCTCGGCCAGCCGGTCGGCCAGGCGCTGGATGCGATAGGGGGCATCCCACTCGCGGGTGATCAGGAACGGATAGTCGGCGCCGACGACGCGGTTGTTGGCGTTGGCGATCACCTCGTACGGCTTGCCGGCGCGCTGCGGCAGGCGGTCGAACGGAATGAAGGCCGGCCAGCGGTTGCGGGCGGTCCAACCCTCGGCCGGCATCCAGCCGTCGCCACCGTCGCGGATGGGGATGTTTCCGGCCGTGACCATGCCAAACTCGCCCTCGCGGTCGGCGAAATGGATGTTCTGGGGCGGGCCGCCGAACAGTTGCAGGGCCTCGCGGAAGGCGGCCGCGGTGCCGGCACGCATCATCGCGTGGAAGGACTGGGCGGTGCGGTCGCCGGGCAGCAGCCAGGTCGCCTGCAGCGCCACCACCTGGCCATCGGCCGGCGCGGTGATCGCGCTGGAGACATCCGAGATGACGGGCCCATGCCGCGTCGTCCGCACGCGGAGCGGGATCGGCCTGCCGCCGCGCACGCGGATCGTCTCTTCCCGGACGGCGAACGGCAGCGGGCCGTCGGGGCTGTCATAGTGGTCGGGCCGGTCGCTCGTCACCCGTTCGAGCACGAGGTCGGAGACGTCGGCATTGGTCGTGGTCATGCCCCAGGCGACGCGGCCATTGTGCCCGAGCACATGGAAGGGCGTTCCGGGAAAGGCGCCGCCGGCCACCGTGAAGCCGGGTGCCTCGATGCGCGAGAGGTGCCAGATGCCCGGCAGGCGCAGGCCCAGATGGGGGTCGTTGGCGAGGATCGGCTTGCCGCCGATCGTGCGCGCGCCGCCGACGATCCAGGCGTTCGATGCCCCCTCGGTCGTGCTGGGGCCCCCGGCGTCCGGCCACAGCGCATCGACCCGGTCCTGGGTGAGCCGCGTGCGCAGCCGGGCGCGCAACGCCTCGGCGCGGTAGTTGCCGGAGAGTTGCAGGGCCATCAGCTTGCCCCAGGCGACGCTGTCGGCGGCCGTCCACGGCTCCGGCCGGTGGCGCAGCAGCACGAACTCCGGTGGCGGCATCTGGCTGGCGGAGTTGATGTAGGTGTTTATCCCAGCGGCATAAGAGTCGAATATAATTCGAGTTTTGGCGTCCAGGGTCGGCACGATGTCCTGTGCCAGCCGGTGGATGCCCAGCGTCCGCATCAGGCGGTCGGTCTCCACCCCGTCGGCGCCGATCACCTCGGCCAGGCGGCCCTGGGCGACGCGGCGCTGCAGTTCCATCTGGGCGAAGCGATCCTGGGCGTGGGCCAGGCCCAGGGCGAAGTAGGCGTCGGGCACGTTGGCCGCGGTAATGCGCACCAGCCCGTGGGCGTCGCGGGCGATCTGCGCGCGCGCGCCCAGGCCGGCTGCGCGGATCTCGCCGCTCGTCGGCGGCAACGATGTCCACAGGTAGAGGAAGCCGCCTGCCACGAGGCAGACGGCCGCCGCCAGCAGCAGCGCGAGGGCACGCCGGATCAGTCGCATGCGTCCCTCCCGCCGTCCTAGAGCATGTTGATGATCACGGTCTTCTTGTGGGTGAAGTGCTCGAGCATCGCCTCGAGCGAGGCTTCCTTGCCGAGGCCGGACTGCTTCACGCCGCCATAGGAGATGTTGGGCTGGACGACCAGGTTCTGGTTCACCTGGACGATGCCGGCCTCCAGGCGGCGCGACGCGTCGAGCGCGGTGCGGAGGTCCCTGGTCCAGATCGTCGCGGCCAATCCGTATTCCGAATCATTGGCTTGCTCGATGACCTGCTCGTAGTCGTCGAACTTGATGATGCAGGCGACAGGGCCGAAGATTTCCTCACGCGCGATGCGGGAGTCGTTGTCCACGCCGGTGAAGATCACCGGCTGCACGAACAGGCCCTTCGCCAGCTTCGGGTCGGTCGGCATGGCAGAGCAGAGATTCGCTTTTGAACCAGCCAGTTCGGTCCCGATCTTGATGTAGGACTTCACCTTGTCGAACTGCTGGTGCGAGATGATCGTGCCGATGTCGGTCTTCTCGTCGAGCGGGTCGCCCATGACCATGGCGTCGACCTTGGCCTTCAGCTTGCCGACGAACTCGTCGTGGATGCTGGAATGAACGAAGATGCGGCTGGCGGCCGTGCAGCTCTGTCCCTGGCGGGTGAATCGCATGCCGGTGACGGCGCCGCCCACGGCCCGGTCGACATCGGCATCGCCCATGACGATCATCGGGCTCTTGCCGCCTAGCTCCAGCGTCACCGGGATCAGCTTGTCGGCCGCCGCGCGGTAGACGATCTTGCCGGTCTCGACCGAGCCGGTGAAGGTGATCTTCCCGACCTTGGGATGGGTGACGAGCGGGGCGCCGCATTCCGGCCCGAAGCCCGACAGGATGTTGAAGACGCCGGGCGGCAGCACCTCGTTCATGATCTGGCAGGCGCGCAGCACGGCCAGCGGTGCTTCCTCGGCCGACTTCACCACGACGGCGTTGCCGGCGACCATGGCGGGCGCGATCTTCAGCGCCATCAGCATCATGGGCACGTTCCAGGGGATGATCGCACCGACCACGCCGATCGGCTCCCGCAGGGTGAGCGACAGCATGTCGGGGTTGAAGGGGACCGTCTCGCCCTTCAACTCGCCGCCAAGGCCGCCATAGAACACGAAGGCATCGGCCAGGACCGAGGCCTCGACGCGGCTTTCGGTGCGCAGCGCCTTGCCGGTCTCCAGCGCGATCAGCCGGCCCAGTTCCTCGACATGCAGCGTCAGGCGGCGGCCGCATTCGGCGACCAGCCGGCCGCGCTCGCGCGACGGCAGGCGGGCCCAGGCCTTCTGCGCCTTCACCGACGACGCCACGGCGGCATCGACGTCGGCCGCCTCGCCATAGGCGGCCTGGGAGACTTCCTCGCCGGTGGCGGGGTTGACCACCGGAAAGGTCTTGCCGGCGGCAGCCGGGACGAGGGCACCGTCGATGAGGTTGCGGCCGGCCAGCGACTTGGCCAGCGCGAACGGGTCGAGCTGGGGCGAAAGTTCGTTCTTCTGCATAGAATCCTCAGACAGAAAGCGTGATCAGGCGCGGCCGAGCGCCTTCAGAATGGCGTCGCGGTTGCCGTCGAGCACCGGGGCCGGATCGCGAGTGGTGGGATCCTCGAAACCCCAGATCTTGATCGGATTGCCGACGACCGGCATCGAGCCCATCTCCGGGTCGGTGACGGTGACCAGCATGTTGCGCGCCGCAGCTTGCGGAAATTCAATGGCTTGCTGGACGTTGTTGATAGGTCCGGCAGGAACGCCGACCTTGTCCAGAACCGCCATCCAATGGGCCGTGTCGGCTTTGGTCAGCGTCTCCTCGAGCTGCGCCTTCAGCACGTCGACATGCTGGTTGCGCAGGTCGTTGGTCAGGTAGCGGGCATCGGTGGCCAGTTCCGGCCGGCCCAGCCCGTCGCACAGCTTGCGATAGAGGGCGTCGTTGCCAGCCGCGATGATGACATGGCCGTCCTGGGTCGTGAAGACCTCGAATGGCGTGATCGACGGGTGGCGGGCGCCGAGCGGGCCGGGCGGCTTGCCCGAGACGAAGAAGCGCATGATCGCGTTTTCCAGCAGGGCCAGCTGGCAGTCGAACATGGCCACGTCGACCTTGCGGCCCTCGCCGGTGGCCGCGCGATGGAAGAGGGCGGAGACAACGCCGATCGTGGTGTAGAGCCCGGCGCCGATGTCGCCGATCGAGGTACCGATGCGCGTCGGCGGGCTGCCCTCATGGCCGGTCACGCTCATGATCCCGCCCATGCCCTGGACGACCATGTCGTAGGCGGGGCGCTTGGATTCCGGCCCCGTATGGCCAAAGCCCGAAGCCGAGGCATAGATCAGCTTGGGATAGCGGGCGTGCAGCACGTCCCAGCCATAGCCCAGCTTCTCCATGGTGCCGGGCCGGAAGTTCTCGACCACGACGTCGGCGATGCCGAGCAGGTCCTCGAAGACGGCGCGGTCGGCGTCGTTCTTCAGGTCGAGCGCGATCGATTCCTTGCCACGGTTGACCGACTGGAAGTAAGCGGACTTGCCGTTGACGAAGGGGCCGTAGTGGCGGGCGTCGTCGCCGCGCTCGGGGGGCTCGACCTTGATCACCCGCGCGCCCAGCTCGGTCATGAGCATGGTGCAGTAGGGTCCGGCCAGTATGCGGGACAGGTCGACGACCGTGACGCCGCTGAGCGGGCCTGCAGCGGTCATGCCGCGTTCTCCTCATTGTACGATGGGCGGGTGGATGGTCCTGTCATAGCTTGCGCGGCGCCGGGGCGGCAAGGCCGGCCCGCCGGCCGCTATGCCCCTGGTGCACGGCATAGGCCGCCAGCGCGGCCAGAATGAGGCCGCCGCCGGCCAGGGTGCGCTGGTCGGGCACCTCGCCGGCGCCGAGCCATGCCCACAACGGTGCCAGGACGGTCTCGGTCAGGGTCAGCAGGCCGGCACGTGCTGCCGGCAGCAGGCCGATGCCGGTCACGAACAGGGTCAGCCCCAGCCCGACCTGGAAGATGCCCATGAAGGCGCAGATGGCGAGGTCCTTGCCCGATACCGACCAGGGCTCACCGACGAAGGCGCTGCCGAATGCCAGGAAGACGCCGCTCAGCACCACGGCCGGCACCATGTCGGTGCCGGGCCTGGTGCCGCGCACGACGACGATGTTGACGGCGCCGAAGGCCGACACGCCCAGCCCCAGCAGGCCGCGCCAACCGCCGGACAGCAGATCGACCGGGCCGACCATGACGCCGATTCCCGCCATGGTGGCGGCGATCGCCAGCAATGTGGCCATGCCGAAGCGCTCGCCCAGCACGACCCAGCCCAGGATCGCGGTCAGCAGCGGCGTCGTGCTCATCAGCACCAGCACGGTGGCGACGGAGGCATCGGCCAGGGCCACGAAATAGAAGAGGGATGAGGCTGCGACCGCCAGCGCAGAGGCGATGCCGCGCCAGCCCATGGCCGCGAACGCCGCCGGCAGCCGCGCGCGGTGGCGCCAGGCGCAAAACAGGCCGACCGCGATCGCCAGGAAGACCGAGCGCCAGAAGGCGGCCTCCCAGGGGCCGGCATCCATGAAGCGCACGGCGACGCCGCCGGTACTCCAGCAGGTGGCAGCGGCGGCGACCAGAAGGGCGCCGCGCATCGCAGATGTCATGGGGCTCCGCTCTCGCGGCGTCGGGGTGGGGGCGCGCCGGCGACGGCTCTACTATCCAACGCGTCGGGCGAAGTCCATCGCCTGCCTGCCGCGGGCCGGCTGCGACCGCATGCGCGCATCGCAAAACTGCTTTTCGGCTTGCCGAAGGGCGCGGCACCGGATACTCGGACCATCTGACTGCAACCCTACGACGTCATCCTCACACAGCGCCCGCTCAGGTATCGACATGGTCGAGAAGAAACCAACGGTTCTCATCGTCGACGACGTCTCGGTAAACCTCGCGCTGATGAGCGCGATCCTGGAAGGCGACTGCCGGACGATCTGTACCGGCGACAGCGCCCGCGTGCTGTCGCTGGCGCTGGAGCATCAACCCGACCTGATCCTGCTCGACATCATGATGCCGGGCCTCGACGGGTTCGAGGTATGCGGCATGTTGAAGGCCAATCCCAACACCCGCGACATCCCGGTCATCTTCCTGACCTCGCTGGCCGAGGAGGTGGACGAGGAGCGCGGGCTGGGCCTGGGCGCCATCGACTACATCACCAAGCCCTTCAGCGTCCCGGTCGTCCGCGCCCGCGTGCGCAACCACCTGGAGTTGCAGCGCCAGCGCGACCTGCTCGAGCGGCTGTCCAGCATCGACGGGCTGACCGGCATCTCCAACCGGCGGGCCTTCGACCGGGCGCTGGAACGCGAGTGGCTGCGCGCCCAGCGCCACGAATCGCCGCTGTCGCTGCTGATGATCGATGTCGACCTGTTCAAGCAGTTCAACGACGGGTACGGCCACATCGCGGGCGACGAGTGCCTGAAGGCGATCGCCCGCACGGTGGCCGACCAGGCCGGCCGGGCGGCCGACCTGGTGGCGCGCTACGGCGGCGAGGAGTTCGCCTGCATCCTGCCCGACACCTGCCGCGGCGGCGCCGTGCGCGTGGCCGAGAAGATCCGCCAGTCGGTGCTGGACCTGGCCATACCGCACGCATTCTCGTCCGTGTCGCCGCTGGTGACGGTCAGCATCGGCGGCGCCACGGCGCGGCCGACCAACGACCTGGACCTGGAAGAGCTGGTGCGCCGCGCGGACGCCCGGCTCTATGAAAGCAAGAATGCCGGCCGCAACCGGATATCCTTTGCCGCCGAGTGCGGCGGCCCCTGCCCGGACGACAAATAGGCCACCCTCCTGATAGGGTGGATGCCAGACCCGCCGCAGCAGCCGAAGGCCGTCAATGACACCCGAAACGCAATTCGTCTCCTGCCTGGGCGCCAAGGGCTTCCACCGCGTGGCCTACCATCGCTGGCAGGGCAGCCTGGACCGCCCGCCGGTGATCTGCGTCCACGGGTTGACGCGCAACGGACGGGATTTCGATTTCCTGGCCCAGGCCCTGGTGGCGCGCGGCCGCACCGTGATCTGCCCTGACATCGTCGGCCGCGGCGACAGCGGCCACCTGGCGGACGCGGCCGAGTACGGCTATCCGCGCTACATGGCCGACATGGCGACCTTGATCGCGCGGCTGGACGTCGAGACGCTCGATTGGGTCGGCACCTCGATGGGCGGCTTCCTCGGCATGCTGCTGGCGGCCACCCGCGGCCAGCCGATCGGCCGCATGGTGCTGAACGATGTCGGCCCGTTCATTCCGCAGGCAGCGATGGAGCAGATCGGCACCTATGTCGGCCGCGATCCGCATTTCGCCACGCTGGAGGAAGCCGATGCCTACCAGCGCACGGTGGCGGCGGGTTTCGGCCGGCTGACCGACGCGCAATGGGCACACATGGCCCGCCACATGACGCGGCCCGACCCGGCCGGCGGCTTCCGGCTGGCCTACGACCCGGCCATCGCCCATCCCTTCCGCAACCTGCCGATGAAGGATGTGGACATGTGGCCGGTGTGGGACCGCGTGAAGGTGCCGGCGCTGGTGCTGCGCGGCGCCGAATCCGGTCTGCTGCTGGCCGAGACCGCCCAGGAGATGACGACGCGCGGGCCGAAGGCGGAGTTGGCGGTGATCGCCGACTGCGCCCACGCGCCCGCACTCATGGACCCCGCTCAGATCGCGCTGGTGGTGGACTTCCTCGATCGCGGCTGAGCCGGCGGCTCGCGCAGCGCCAGCCACAGGCCGAGCAGGACGGCGGCCAGCCCCAGCAGGGCCGGCCAGCCGGCAGGCTCGTCCAGGAGGACCGCCCCCAGCAGCGTGGCCGTCACCGGCCCGAGGCCGAGGAAGACGGTGACGCGGGTGGGCGTGCCGTGGCGGAGCGCCCATAGCCATGCGACATAGCCGCTGCCGCTGCCGACCCCGATGAAGAGGATCGCTGCCCAGCCGCCCCAGCCGATCTGCGGCACGGCGCCGAGGATGCCCTCGCCCAGCGCGGGCAGGGCCAGGAAGGCGACCGACGCCAGCATGGCGACGGCGCCCACCGGCAGCGCGCCATAGCGGGCGACGTGCGGACGATAGAGCACGGTGCAGACCGCCCCGCACAGGGCCGCTGCCAGCACCATGCCCTCGCCGAACCAGCCGATTCCGGCCGCCCCATCGAGCCGGTCGGCCAGCGCCAGACCGACACCCAGGATGGTGACGAGCACGCCGGCACTCTTGCCCGCCGTCAGCCGTTCGCGCCCGAGCAGGGCCGCCACCAGCATGGTCAGGAGCGGGAAGGTGGCGAAGACCAGCGAAGCCCGCCCGGCCGGGATATGGGCCAGGCCGATGTTGATCAGTGCGATCAGAACCCCGAACTGCAGGATGCCGAGGCCGGCGATCGGCAGCAGGTCGCGCCAGGCGACCCGCATGGAGCTGCCGGTCGCGACCAGCACCGGCACCAGGCAGAGGAAGCCGATGGCGTAGCGCAGCAGCGCCAGCGAGGCGGGGCCGAGTTCGCCGACCACGGCCCGGGTCGCCACCATGGCGGCGCCCACCTGGATGCCGGTGAAGGCGGCGGCCAGGACGACCGCCGGCGACAACCGGCCTGGGGCCGTCACAGCGCCAGCGTCCAGGTCTCCGCCACGAGGTCCTGGCCGTAGCTGCGCTCCGGCACGGATTGTTCGAGCTGGAATCCGGCCTGCTGGTAAAGGCCCCGGGCCGCCGCCAGGCAGCTGTAGGTCGACAGCGTCATGCGGGCGAAGCCGGCGCGCCTGGCAAAGGTGATGCACTCTGCCACCAGCCGCCGGCCGACGCCCAGGCCGCGCGCCTCTGCGTCGACGATCAGGATACGGAGCTGCGCCAGGGCCGGCGTCTTGGCCACAACCGCGACCGATCCGATCCGCCGGCCGTCCTTCTCGGCGATCCAGCAGGCATCGGTCGCGGGATCGAAACTGGCAATGATGTCGGCCGCGATGCCGGCGACCACGCCCTCGAAGCGCTGGTCCCAGCCATATTCGGCCGAGTAGATCTCGCCATGGCGCTGCACGATCCAGCCGAAATCGCCCGGCCGGTGCGGGCGCAGCAGCCAGCCGGCGCCGCGGTCGGCCGTTCCCTCCAGCAGGGTCTGGATCGTTGCCATGGCCGCCAGCAGCCGGTCCTGCTCGGCCAGGGAAAGGGCGGCCAGCAGGCGGCCGATCTCGTCGCTGGCGACCTGCTCCAGCGGGTCGAAGGTGGCAGCCCCGTGCTCGGTCAGGAACAGCCGGCTCTGCCGGGCGTCATCGGGCGAGGCCTCCCGCCGTAGGTAGCCCTTGGCCTCGAAGCGGGCGAGCAGGCGGCTGAGATAGCCGGGATCGAGCCCCAGTTCCCGGCCCATGGCCGCGGCGGCCAGGCCCTCGCGGTGGCGCAGCTCGTAGAAGACGCGGACCTCGGTCAGCGAGAAGGGGCTGTGGAGATAGCCCTTCTCCAGCACGCCGATGGCCTTGGTGTAGAAGCGGTTGAAGGCGCGGACGGTCTCGGTGCGAGACTGGAGATCGCTGTCGGGCATGCATGGCCTCCGCCGGGATGGTCCCAGCAGGATAGCCCATTAGATGCGTTCGGCAACCATATAGTTGCCGATGGCAACTACTTGGCGAGCCGCTCTGCCGCGTCGATGGCGAAGTAGGTGAGGATCCCGGCGGCACCCGCCCGTTTGAACGCCAGCAGCGATTCCAGGATGATGCGATCCTCCATCCAGCCGCGATCGATGGCACCGCGCAGCATGGCGTACTCGCCGCTCACTTGGTAGGCGAAGGTGGGCACGCCGAACGTCTCGTGCACGCGCCGGACGATGTCGAGATAGGGCATGCCGGGCTTCACCATGACCATGTCGGCGCCCTCGGCCAGGTCGAGCGCCACTTCGCGCAAGGCCTCGTCGCCGTTGGCCGGGTCCATCTGGTAGGTCTTCTTGTCGCCCTGGCCGAGCGCGCTGCCCGAGCCGACGGCCTCGCGGAACGGGCCGTAGAAGCCGGACGCATACTTGGCGGCATAGGACATGATGCGGACATGGCCGAACCCGGCCGCATCCAGCGCGCCGCGGATGGCGCCGATGCGGCCGTCCATCATGTCGGACGGGGCGATGATGTCGCAGCCGGCCTCGGCCTGGACCACCGCCTGGCGGCAGAGGGCCGCCAGCGTCTCGTCGTTGACGACGTAGCCGTCGCGCACCAACCCGTCCTGCCCGTGGCTGGTATAGGGGTCGAGCGCCACGTCGCATAGGACGCCGATGTCGGGCACCGCCGCCTTGATCGCGCGGACCGCCGCACAAACGAGATTGGCCGGGTTGCAGGCCTCCTCGCCATCGGGCGTCTTGCGCGCGCCGTCCGTCTCGGGGAAGAGGGCGACGCAGGGGATGCCGAGGTCGGCCGCACGGCGGACGGCGGCCGCCACCCGGTCGACCGAATAGCGCATGACACCGGGCATGGAGGCGACTTCCCGCTCCACCCCTTCGCCCTCGCAGACGAACAGCGGCCAGATCAGGTCGTCGACCGACAGCCGCGTCTCGGCGACCAGGCGCCGCGTCCAGGCGTCGAAGCGATTGCGCCGCATGCGGATGGCGGGAAAGGCACCGAGGGCACCGGTGTGGCGTGCGGTCATGGGATGGTTCCTGGGGGCAGGCGGCGGACCATGGATCGTGGACGATCATATTTCCCCAGGCGCGCTGGGGACAATCGCGCCTTCCGTCGCATGTCTGCCGCTTTCTGCGCTGCTTCCTGCCTCTCGGCCAGGCTGTATGATCGGGCCAAGCTCGACGCTTGATTCGCGCGGCGGAAATGCAAGAAACGACCAAATAGGAAATTGGGGAGGGGGCCGCCATGGCCGATAGCGAGGAACTGTCGCCGTCATCCGCCCAAGTGGTTGCCGAATGGGCCGGTCTGCCGTGCGACGAGGCCCGGGCGGCGCGCCTGCACGGCCTGCTGGTCGCCCAGAAGGAGCGCATGCAGCGCTTCTACGACGAGGATGTCGCCGGCTTCGAGTTCGACTTCCTGATGCCGCGCGGATAGGGCCGATGCGTGACGCCGACCTCGATGAACTGACCATCGCCAGCGCCGGCCGCCTGATGCGGGCGGGCTCGCTTTCGCCGGTGGCCCTGACCGAGGCGACGCTGGCGCGGATCGAGCGCCTGCAGCCGCGCCTCAACGCCTTCATCACCGTCACCGCCGATGTCGCCCGCCAGCAGGCCCGGGCAGCAGAAGCCGAGATCAAGGCCGGCCACTGGCGCGGGCCGCTGCATGGCGTGCCGATCAGCCTGAAGGACCTCTACTGCACGGCCGGCATCCCCACGACGGCCGGCTCGGTCATCCTGAAGGACCATGTGCCGGATTTCGACGCTCCCGCCGTGGCCCGCCTGCTGGCGGCGGGCGCCGTGCTGGTCGGCAAGGCCAACATGCACGAATGGGCCTGCGGGGTGACGAACGACAACCCGTTCTTCGGCCGCTGCCATAATCCCTGGCGCCAGGGCTACATCCCGGGCGGTTCGTCGGGTGGGTCCGCGGCGGCCGTGGCGACGCGCCAGGGGCTGGGCAGCCTGGGCAGCGATACCGGCGGCTCGATCCGCATCCCCGCGCACATGTGCGGCCTGGTCGGCCACAAGCCGACCCATGGGCTGGTGCCCCGCTTCGGTGTCTTTCCGGAAAGCTGGTCCTTCGACCATGCCGGGCCGATCGCGCTGACGGCGGAGGATGCGGCCATCCTGCTGGAGGTGATCGCCGGGCCGGACCCGCGCGACCCGTCGAGCCTGCCCGGCCGGCCGCCGGCGCTGCGGCCCGGGCTACGCCAGGGCGTGCGCGGGCTGAAGCTGGGCCTGCCCGCCGACGTCTATTTCGACGACTGCCACCCCGAGGTGCAGGAAGCGGTCATGGCCGCGGTCGAGGTCTATCGCAGCCTGGGGGCGGAGATCGTCGCCGTGCCGATCCCCGAGGCCCGGCATGGACTCGACCTCTGCCTGACCATTGCCTGGGCCGAGGCCGCCCATTTCCATCGCCGCTGGCTGCAGACGCGGCCCGACGACTACGGGCCGGACCTGGTCGAGACGCTGGCCTCGGCCTCGGCCTACACGGCCGTCGACTACTTGCAGGCCCAGCAGGTGCGCGCGAAGGTGCGCCACGCCTATCGCCGGTTGTTCGAGCGGGTCGATCTGCTGATCTCGCCGACCGGCCCCCTGCCGGCGACGCCACACGACGTCGACGCGGTGATGGTGCAAGGGCGCAGCGCGTCCGTGCTGGGGCTGGCCGCCGGCCTGACGGCGGTGGCCAACGCCACCGGCGAGCCCGCCTGCTCGGTGCCTTGCGGCTTCACCGAGGACGGGCTGCCGATTGGCCTGATGATCCATGGCCCGCGCCTGGCCGATGGCCTGGTCCTGCGCGCGGCCCATGCCTACGAGCAGACCCAGGAGTGGCACCGGCAGCGCCCCTCGCTGCGCCGGTGAGCGGCGGGGACGGCGGCTACTTCGCCGCCGCTGCCCGCTTTGCCCGCCTGGCCGCGGCATCGGCCAGCGTCACCACGCCGTCCTTGTCGTCGTCCTGCTCGGCAAAGGCGGCCGCCCCCGACGTGTCGTATTCGGCACGGTCGATGCGCTGGTCCTTGTTCTTGTCCAGCGCCCCGAATCGGACATGGGCCTGGCGAACCTGGCGCTGGCGCTCCTCGGTCTTCTTCTCGGCGGTCAGGTCGGACGCGGCCAGCTGGGCGTCGAGTCGGACGGTGTACTCGCCGACATACTCCGCCTCGTCGAGCGTGCCGTCGCCGTTGGCGTCGGTCGCCTTGAAGCGCACGTCCCGGACGGCGTCGAACTCGGCCCGGGTCACCTGGCCATCGCCATTGGTGTCGTAGTCGCGGATGAAGGCGTTGCCCCCATGCGGGGCGGCAACGGCGACCGACGCGATGAGGCCGAGGGCGG
The DNA here is from genome assembly GCF_006738645.1 of Stella humosa. Classification (GTDB taxonomy): domain Bacteria; phylum Pseudomonadota; class Alphaproteobacteria; order ATCC43930; family Allostellaceae; genus Allostella; species Allostella humosa. Next base: position 2,560,839 of record NZ_AP019700.1, read on the forward strand.
TCGCCGCGGCAAGGAGTCGATAGGTCATGCTCTGCTCCATCGGAGACGCGTTTCAGATCGCGTCGAAGGCCAGGGTGTAGGTGTAGCTGCGATAGGGGGTCTCGGCGCCTGCGGGAGCGGCCGCCCGGTGGCGCACGAGAACGAGGTAGGTGCCGGCACCCTCCGGTCGAAAGGCGAAGCCGCCGCCGGCATCGGTGGTCGCCTTGGCCGCGACCTTGCGGCCGTCATAGACCCCGGCGCTGCGGAACACGGTGACCTCCAGCCCGGCCAGCGGCGCGCCGTCGAACAGGACCCGGAACGTCGCATCGGCACCGACCGAGAGACCGTTCGGATGGGTCAGGGCCTGGATCTCCAGCGCCACGCCGTACGGCTTCAGCGCGGCGTCGCTGGGGCGGCCGCGGGTGACGTAGGCTTCGGCCAGGGTGGTGCTCTGGACCTCGACCAATTCGACCCCCGCCGGGGTGCGGCCGCCTTCGCCGCCCATCTTCCACTGGTCGCCATCCTTGTACATCCGGCCCTTGCGCCCAAGGCGCTGGCCCGATGTGAGGCGGTAGGTGCCCTCGGCCTTCAGGTCGGCTTCGAACACCGAGACGTCGCGCAGGTAGCTGACCGGACCGACCGCGCCTTGCTGGCCATCGGGCGCGATCAGGTGGAATGGCGCGTCGCGCATGGCGATGTCCGGCACGAAGGCATCTTCGGTGAAGGAGGCCTGGACCAGGATGTGGCCGCGCTGGCCGACATCGAAGATGGACGGCAGCACGTAGGGCATGTGCGCCTGGACGCCGCTAGCCAGGAGCAGTGCCGCTGCTGCCAGGGCGGCCGGTCGGCAGATGGATGGCATGGCGGTTCTCCCCATAACGCGACTGCAACGCATTAGCATCTTTGGACCCTAGAATTTGGCTTTCGCGGTGACCAGGAAAGTTCGGCCGCGCCCGGTCGCGAGGCCCGCGATCCCGGGCGATGTGCTGAGGGCGGGCGAGTAGGACTTGTCGAACAGGTTCGTCACGTTGGCACCCAGTTCCAGATTGTCGGTCATCTGGAAGTTGGTGAAGAGGTCGACGGTGACATAGCCCTTCTCGTGCGGGTCGGTGCCGGGCGCCACGTTGACCTCGCCGACATAGCTCTTGCTGACGGCATAGAGCCGACTGCCGAGCGTCAGGCGCTGGTCGAAGAGGCGGGCACCCACCGTAGCCGAGAAGATGTGGTCGGGCAGGTAGCTCTGGGCGCCGAAGCCGTTCACCTGCGAGGGCAGTTCGGAGTGGGTGTAGGTGTAGCCCAGGCTGGCAAAGGCGAAGCCGGCGTCGTAGGCCGCCTGGACCTCGACGCCCTGCACCACCGACGTGCCGGGATTGTTGACGAAGTGGACGCCGCCGGCCATCTCGGCGGTGATGTAGTTGTCGATGTTGTTGTAGAAATAGTTGCCCTTGAAGCGCAGCCTGTCGCCCTTGGCGAGGACGTCGTTCTTGCGGATGTTGGCACCGATCTCCCACCCCTTGGAGATTTCCGGCTGCAGGAAGGGATTGGGGAAGAACGACTGGCGCGGGCCGCCGGCCTGCGAGGGATGGCTGCCGCCAACCAGGCTCTCGGAGATCGTCGGCGCCCGGAACGCCTCGGCGTAGGTCACGAAGGGCTGGAGCCAGGGCAGGGGGTTCAGTGCCAGCGTCACCTTGGGATTGAGGCGCCCGGCCGAGCGATCGAGGTCGTAGGGCCCCGCCGGCATGCCGAGCGGGTTTTCGGCCACGACCGAGCCCTGGCCGTCGAGCGTGTACCGGTCGTAGCGCAAGCCCACGATCAGGTCCGCCATGCCATAGGTGAAGGTGGTGGCGGAAAAGACGCTGCCGATCGCGTTCTTGCCGCTGGCGTTCACGCCGCGGTCGGGGACGGCCGTGCTGTTGCGGACGTCGACATCGTCGTGGAAGTACTCGACCCCATAGTTGGCCGACACGGCCAGGGGGCCGAGCCGGAAACGCGACGTGTTCGAGATGTCGAAGCCGAGCCCGGTATCGTCGATCCGTCGGCCCACGGCGCTGAGCGCGGTAAGCGCGCCGTCATAGTTCATGCGGACGCGGTTGTAGTGGGCGTTGACCCGGAGATCGATCAGGTCGCTGTCCGGCGTATAGGTGTAGTTGGCGGTGAACTGCCGCGAGTCGATGTCCTGGAAGTAGGAGTTCGCGTAGAACTCGTTGCGATAGATGTTGCCGCCGAACTTCAGGCTGTGGTCGGCACTGGGCGTGAATTCCAGCTTCAGGATGCCGGACGCGATGTCCTGCACGGTGTAGGGGACGGTCTCGCCGTCGCCGTTCTTGTAGTTGCGCGGGTCGCGCTTGCTGATGCCGCCGGCGATCGCCACCGTGTCGTTGAAGCGATAGGCACCGGCAACCGACTCCGACCAGCCGGCACCGTTGGTACCATAGGTGGCCGTCGCCTGGGCGCCCCAGTTTCGCCCCTTCGAGATGAGGTCCGAAACACCGATCGTGCGGAAGTTGACGGTGCCCGCCAGTGCGCCGGCGCCACCCGCGCCGGAGACCGCGCCGCGGTTGATGTCGACGCCGACGATGAAGGCCGGGTCGACATAGGCGAAGCCCTGGGCCTCGTGGCCGGTGAAGCGGAAATTCTGGCGCACCCCGTCGATCATCATGTTGACGCGGCCGGACCCCTCCAGCCCGCGGATGTTCACTGCGATGCCGGGGTTCTGGACGCTGTCGCGGGTGAAGACGCCGGGGGAGGCGCGCAGCACGTCGTCGAGGCTCTGCCCGCCGAACTGGTCGATCTCGTCGCGGCCGATGCGGCTCGTGGCGGCCGGCCTGGCGTAGGGGTCCTCGACCGTCTCGGCCTCGACCACGACCGGGGAAAGATAGGTGGCGGCCGTCTGGCGATCGGCTGCCGGCACCGGCGCCTGCGCGTGCCCGGTCGTGGTCAGGAGCAGCAGCGCCGTCCCCGATAGCAGGGCCGTGCGGTAGCGTTGCGTGGTCATGGTTCCCCCGTGATCGATATCTCAGCAGGCCTTGCAGGGGCGTCGATGCTTTATTGCGACTGATTCTTATTGTCAATTAATCGCGTCGATCGCAGTGGCCGCGTTGAACGCCGCCGGCCCGGTCGATATCATCGCCGACCGACCGAGCCTGGAGAGACACCACCGATGCCGACCGCAGCCCGCGCATGACCGACGATATCCGCATCGAAACCGCCGACGGCATTGGCACCGTCACCCTGGACCGCCCGAAGGCCCTGAACGCGCTGACCCTGCCGATGATTCGCGCGATGGCACCCGCGCTGGCCGCGTGGGAGGCTGATCCCGCCATTCGCGCGGTCATCGTCAAGGGGGCGGGCGAGCGCGCCTTCTGCGCTGGCGGCGACGTGCGGGCGATCTGGGAAGCCGGGCGCAACGGCCGCGACGGCTCGCCCGATCATCCGACGCGCGCTTTCTTCCGCGAGGAATATCAGCTCAATCGTCAGATCCACCGCTACTCCAAGCCCTATGTCGCGCTGCTCGACGGCATCACGATGGGTGGGGGCGTCGGCCTGTCGGTGCACGGCTCGCACCGCATCGTCACCGAGAAGACGATGTTCGCGATGCCGGAGACGGCGATCGGCCTCTTCCCCGACGTTGGCGCCACCTGGTTCCTGACCCGCTGCCCGGACGGGATCGGCACCTATCTGGCGCTGACCGGCGCGCGCCTGAAGGGGGCGGACGTGCTGGCGGCCGACACCGGCGCGCATTTCGTGCCGAGCGCCGCCATCCCGGCCCTGGAAGCCGCCATCCGCGCCGGCACCCCGGTCGACGATGCCGTGGCCGCCCATCGCGCCGATCCCGGGCCGGGCACGCTCGCCCCCCATCTCGACACGATCCGGCGCTGCTTCGCGCACGGCACGATCGAGGACATCCTGGAGGCCCTGTCGCGCGACGGCAGCGACTTCGCCCGCGAGACGCGCGACGGCCTGCTGCACCGTTCGCCCACCAGCCTGCGCGTGGTGCTGGAGCAGATGCAGCGCGGCCGCGGCCTGTCGATCGAGGATGCGCTGGTGATGGAGTACCGGCTGGTCCAGGCCTGCATGGACGGGCACGACTTCTTCGAGGGGATCCGGGCGGTCCTGGTCGACAAGGACCACGCGCCGAAATGGCAACCGGCCAGCCTGGACGAGGTCGGGCCGGACCTGGTGGCGCGGCATTTCGCCCGGCCGGCCGAGGGCGACCTCAGCTTCTGACAAACGAGACATCCGGGGCCGTCGGATGCGATGGCGGCTCCGGCAGGGAGAGCGAACATGGCGACCATTGCCTTCATCGGCGTCGGCAACATGGGCGGCCCGATGGCCGCCAACCTCGTCAAGGCGCAGCACAAGGTGCTGGCCTTCGACCTGTCGAAGGACAATCTCGACCGCGCGGAGGCGGTCGGGGCCGAGCGCATGGCCTCGATGGCGGACGCCGTGGCGGCCGCCGAGATCGTCGTGACGATGCTGCCGGCCGGGCCGGAGGTGCGCGCGGTCTATCTGGGCGAGGGTGGCATCGTCGGCCAGGTGAAGCCCGGCACGCTGCTGATCGACGCGTCCACCATCGACGTGGAATCGGCGCGCGCGGTGGCGGCCGGGGCCGCGGCCGCGGGGCTGGAGATGCTGGACGCGCCGGTGTCCGGCGGCGTCGGCGGGGCGTCGGCCGGCACGCTCACCTTCATGGTCGGTGGAACGGCGGATGCCTTCGCCAAGGCCGAGGCGGTGCTGGCGCAGATGGGCAAGACCATCGTCCATGCCGGGGCGTCGGGCGCCGGGCAGGCGGCCAAGATCTGCAACAACATGATCCTCGGCATCTCGATGGTGGCGGTCAGCGAGGCCTTCAACCTGGCCGACAAGCTGGGCCTCGACCGGCAGAAGCTGTTCGACGTGGCCAGCCGTTCTTCCGGCCAGTGCTGGTCGCTGACGAGCTATTGCCCCGTGCCGGGCCCGGTGCCGACCTCGCCCGCCAACCGCGACTATCAGGCGGGCTTCACCGCGGCGATGATGGCCAAGGACATGCGCCTGGCCCAGCAGGCGGCCCAGGCCGCCGGGGCCGTCACGCCGCTGGGGGCTGCTGCCGCGCAGATCTATGGCCTGATGAACGCGGCCGGCCACGGGCAGCAGGACTTCTCGGCCGTGATCCGGCTGCTGGCCGGGAAGTAGGGGGCGGCCGATGGCCGTCCCAAAGGGGGCTCGCCGGCGCACCAAGATCGTGCCCGGCCTGTCGCCGGGAACGCTCACCGACCAGGTGGCCGGCGTCCGCCGGGTGCGGCTGCGCGTCTATGACGAGCATGGCGTGGAGACCCGGGACGACCCCGACGAGGCCACCTGCGGGGCGTTCCGGGCCCGCGGCGGGCGCATCTGGCTCGATGTCGCGGGCGTGCCGGATGCGGGCCTGCTGCGCATGCTGGGGGCCGCCTTCGGCCTGCACCGGCTGGCACTGGAGGACGTGCAACGCGCCGGCGCCCAGCGCCCCAAGGTCGACAGCTATGACGGGGTGCTGTTCGCCGTCCTGAACGACGTCGAGCGCCAGGCCTCGGGCCTGCTCGAGATCGAGCAGGTCAGCCTCTTCCTGGGGCCGTCCTTCGTCGTCAGCTTCCATGACGGGGAGGGGGACGACATCTTCGCTCCCGTCGCCCGTCGCCTCGATTCCGCCGACAACCCGATGCGTGGGCGCGGCTCGGACTATCTGTTCTATGCCCTGGTCGACCTGGTGATCGACCGCAAGTTTCCATTGCTGGAAGACTTTGGCGACCGGCTGGACGCGCTGGAGGCCGAGGTGCTGGAGCGCGCGACGCCCGATTCCGCCCGCGCCATCCAGCAGGCGCGCCGCTCGCTCCACGTCCTGCGCCGCGCCATCTGGCCGGAGCGCGACGTGGTCGCCAACCTGCTGCGCGACGACAACGCGCTCATTCGGCCGGAGACGCGCGTCTACCTGCGCGACTGCTACGACCATGCGGCCCAGGTGATCGAGGTGCTGGAGACCTATCGCGAGACGGCCTCGGGGTTGATGGACATCTATGTCTCGGCCATCTCCAACCGGCTGAACGACATCATGCGGCTGCTGACGGTGATCGCCACCATCTTCATGCCGCTTTCGTTCCTCGCCAGCGTCTACGGCATGAACTTCGACCGCGATGCCGGGCCGCTGGCGATGCCGGAACTGGGCTGGGCCTATGGCTACCCGGCGATCTGGTGCGTCTTCATCACCGTCGCCATCGGCATGATCGTCTGGTTCCGCCGGCGCGGCTTCTTCTGAGCCATCCGGAATGGAGCCGTCCGTCCTCCTTGCCGCCGCGGTCGGCGGCGCCATCGTCGTGCTGACGCCGGGCCCGGCGGTGCTGGCGCTCATCGCCATCGGCGCGGCCCAGCACCGCCGCGCGGCGGCCGGCTTCATCTTCGGCCACCTGCTGGGCGACCTGTGGTGGACGGTGCTGGCGCTGGCCGCCATGGTGGGGGCGCAGACCCTGGCACCCCGGCTGTTCCAGGGCCTGGCGCTGGCCTGTGCCGCCTATCTCTTCTGGCTCGGCCTGCGCGCGCTCCGGGCCAGGCCCGACGCGTCCGGCCGGCGCATGCCGCTTGCTCGCCGGCCGTTCGTCAACGGCCTGATCTTCGGCATCACCAATCCCAAGAGCTATCCGGTGACGCTGTCGGTCTTCACCGCGCTGCTCGCCAACGAGGTGCAGTCGCTGACCTGGGCCAATGCGCCCTTGCTGCTGGCGGCCTGCTTCGTGGGGTTCCTGGTGGCCGACGCCATCCTGATCTGGATCGTCGGCAGCGCGCCGGTGCGCCGGCTTTATCGCCAGCACGAGATCTGGGTCGTCCGCGGGACGGGCGCGCTCTTCGTGTTCTTCGCCGCGACCACGGTCTGGCAGGCGTTGGCCGGGGCGTAGGTGCCCCGGCCAACGGCCCGCAGGCCTCAGTTCGCGAAGGCGGGGATGCCCGTCTGCGCCCGGCCCAGGATCAGGGCGTGGACGTCGTGGGTGCCCTCGTAGGTGTTCACGGTCTCCAGGTTCATGACGTGCCGGATGACGTGGAACTCGTCGACGATGCCGTTGCCGCCATGCATGTCGCGGGCGACGCGGGCGATGTCGAGCGACTTGCCGCAGGAATTGCGCTTGATCAACGAGATCATCTCGGGCGTGGCCTTGCCCTCGTCCTTCAGGCGGCCGACGCGCAGGCAGGACTGCAGGCCGAGCGCGATCTCGGTCTGCATGTCGGCCAGCTTCTTCTGGATGAGCTGGTTGGCGGCCAGCGGCCGGCCGAACTGCTTGCGGTCCATCGTGTACTGGCGCGCCGCGTGCCAGCAGAACTCGGCCGCGCCCAGGGCGCCCCAGGCAATGCCGAAGCGCGCGTTGTTCAGGCAGCCGAACGGCCCGCCCAGGCCCTTCACGTTCGGCAGCAGGTTCTCTTCCGGCACGAACACGTCGTCCATGACGATCTCGCCCGTGACCGAGGCGCGCAGGCTGAACTTGCCCTCGATCTTGGGGGCCGACAGCCCCTTCATGCCCTTCTCCAGCACGAAGCCGCGGATCACCCCGTCGTCGGTCTTGGCCCAGACGACGAAGACGTCGGCGATCGGCGAGTTGGAGATCCACATCTTGGCGCCCTTCAGCAGGTAGCCGTCGGCCACCGTCTTGGCGCGCGTCACCATGCTGCCCGGGTCCGAGCCATGGTCGGGCTCGGTCAGGCCGAAGCAGCCGACCCATTCGCCGGTCGCCAGCTTCGGCAGGTACTTCTGGCGCTGCGCCTCGGTGCCGTAGGCATGGATGGGGTGCATGACCAGGCTCGACTGCACGCTCATCGCCGAGCGATAGCCGCTGTCGACGCGCTCGACCTCACGCGCGATCAGGCCGTAGCTGACATAGTTGGTGCCCGCGCAGCCATAGCCGTCGATCGTCGAGCCGAGCAGGCCCAGCTCGCCCAGCTCGTTCATGATCTCGCGGTGGAAGATCTCCTTGCGATTGCCCTCCAGCACCCGGGACATCAGCTTGTCCTGGCAATAGTCGCGCGCCGTGTCGCGGATCATCCGCTCCTCTTCGGTCAGCTGGTCGTCGAGGAGGAAGGGGTCCTCCCACTGGAAGACGGGCTTGGACGAGGAACGGGCGGGCGCGAGCGCGGCCTGCGGAGGGGTCATGGGATGGGCTCCAGGAACGGGAATGCAGCGATACTCGACCTTATATAGAGCGCGCCTGCCGGCTGGAAGCGGGCAGGCCCGGCGACGTCGCCGCCATCTGCGGCGGGTTGTCGCCGCTCGGCCGGCGCGATAGCTTCATTGGCAGGCGGGGAGTCGGCACGGCAGAAGCGACCCCGGCCCAGCGGGGGGCATGGAGTATTTTCTTCAGCAGCTGATCAACGGGCTGACGCTCGGAGCGATCTACGGCTTGATCGCGATCGGCTACACGATGGTCTACGGGATCATCGGCATGATCAACTTCGCCCATGGCGAGGTGTTCATGATCGGTGCCTTCATCGCCATCATCGCCTTCACGCTCGTGTGGATGACGGGAATATCCTCGATCCCGCTGGCCATCCTGCTGGTGCTGCTCGTCACCATGATCTTCACGGCCGCCTATGGCTGGGCGGTCGAGCGCATCGCCTACCGACCGCTGCGCGGCTCGGTGCGGCTGGCGCCGCTGATCTCGGCCATCGGCATGTCGATCTTCCTGCAGAACTACGTCCAGCTACTCCAGGGCGCGCGCATCAAGCCGCTGCCGCCGCTGATCTCCGGCGGAATCGTGCTGACGGAGGGCAACGGCTTTGCCGTCCAGCTCAACTACACGCAGATGATCATCATCGTCGTGACGGTGGTCCTGATGACCGTCTTCACGCTGCTGATCACCAAGACCGCGCTTGGCCGGGCGCAGCGCGCCTGCGAGCAGGATCGCGGCATGGCGGCCCTGCTCGGCATCGACGTCGACCGCACCATCTCGCTCACCTTCGTCATGGGGGCGGCCCTGGCGGCCGTCGCCGGGCTCATGTTCGCGCTCTATTACGGCGTGGTCGACTTCTTCATCGGCTTCTCGGCCGGCTTGAAGGCCTTCACCGCGGCCGTCCTGGGCGGCATCGGCTCGCTGCCGGGGGCGATGCTGGGGGGCATCCTGATCGGCCTGATCGAGGCCTTCTGGTCGGGCTATTTCAGCGTCGAGTACAAGGACGTGGCGGCTTTCTCGATCCTGGTCCTCGTCCTCATCTTCCGACCGACCGGCCTGCTCGGCCGGCCGGAAGTCGAGAAGGTCTGAGGGGCCCATGACGGTTGCAGCCCCGCCGGTCGCGCCCGGCATCGCCGTCTGGCCGATCCTGCGCGACGCGCTGCTGGCGGGCTTCGTCGCGCTGGTTCTGGCCGTTCCGTTGGTCGGCTTCGAGACGGTCGACGTGTCGGGCGTCGGGCTCGGCCTCAACTACCGCTTCGGGGCGGTTGGCGTGGGCGTGGCCACGGTGGTGATCGGCCGGATCGCCCTGTCGCTGGTGGCGCTTGGCCATGGCATGCCGATCCTCCTCGCGTCGCTGGCGGTGACGGTCTTCGGCTTCTATCGCGCGACGGAGGGCGACATGGCGGCCGGCTTGGTCGGCACCGCCGCGGCCGTGCTGGCTATCCGCGCGGCCGTAAGCGTGTGGCGCCGGATGCCCTGGCCGGACGACGCGCGCTTCATGGCCCCGGGCCTTGTCGACGGCGCGCGTCGCCTGGCGCCGACCGGTTTCCTGGCCCTGGCCGTCCTCTTCCCGTTCCTGCCCTTCGTCGACCAGCGCGTGCTGGATATCGCCATCCTGGTGCTGACCTACGTCATGCTCGGCTGGGGCCTCAACATCGTGGTCGGGCTGGCGGGGTTGCTCGACCTCGGCTACGTCGCCTTCTATGCCGTCGGGGCCTACACCTTCGGCATCCTGGGGCAGACGGCGGGGTTCTCCTTCTGGATGGCGCTGCCCCTGGGCGGGCTGCTGGCCGCGCTGTTCGGCATCCTGCTGGGCTTCCCGGTGCTGCGTCTGCGCGGCGACTACCTGGCGATCGTCACGCTGGGCTTCGGCGAGATCATCCGCATCGTGCTGCTGAACTGGTACGAGGTGACGGGCGGCCCCAACGGCATCGCCAGCATCCCGCGGCCCAGCTTCTTCGGCATGCCGTTCCGCGCCGCACCCGAGGACAACGAGACCACCTTCGCCGATTTCTTCGGCCTGGAGTTCTCGCCCGTCCACCGGATCATCTTCCTCTACTTCATCATCCTGGCCATGGCCCTGGCGGTGAATGCCTTCACCCGGCGCATCCGCCGGCTGCCGGTCGGGCGCGCCTGGGAGGCCCTGCGCGAGGACGAGATCGCCTGCCGTTCGCTGGGCATCAACCCGACCAACACCAAGCTGTCGGCCTTCGCGCTGGGCGCCATGTTCGCGGGCTTCGCCGGGTGCTTCTTTGCCGCCCGCCAGGGCTTCATCAGCCCCGAGAGCTTCACCTTCATCGAATCGGCCGTGATCCTGGCGATCGTCGTGCTGGGCGGCATGGGCAGCCAGCTCGGCATCGTGCTGGCTGCCATCGTCCTGATCGGCATGCCGGAGTTCCTGCGCGAGCTGAACCAGTTCCGCATGCTGGCCTTTGGCGCCGGCATGGTCGGGATCATGGTTTGGCGGCCGGGCGGCCTGCTGTCGCGGCGCGACCCGACGATCCGGCTGCACCCGCCGCGCGGGCCGGCCGCTGCCGGGGGCCGGACATGACCGTCCTGCTGTCGGTCGAGCACCTGACCATGCGCTTCGGCGGCCTGACCGCCATCGACGACCTGTCCTTCACCGCCGCCGCGCGCGAGATCACCGCCATCATCGGCCCGAACGGGGCCGGCAAGACCACCGTCTTCAACTGCCTGACCGGCTTCTACAAGCCGACGGTCGGGCGCCTGGCCCTGACCCATTCCGGCACCACCTACCTGCTGGAACAGCTCGACGGCCACTGCATCGCCAAGGATGCCAAGGTTGGCCGCACCTTCCAGAACATCCGTCTCTTCCCGCGGATGACGGTTCTGGAGAACCTGATCGTGGCCCAGCACAACCGGCTGATGCGCGCATCGGGCTTCACCATCCTGGGCCTGCTGGGCCACCCCCGCTATGCCCGCGCCGAGAAAGAGGCGGTGGAGCTGGCCCGCCATTGGCTGGAGCGCATCCGCCTGACCGACCTCGCCGACCGGGATGCTGGAAACCTCCCCTACGGGGCCCAGCGCCGGCTGGAGATCGCGCGCGCCATGTGCACGCAGCCGACCCTGCTTTGCCTCGACGAGCCGGCGGCCGGCCTCAACCCGCGCGAATCGGCCGACCTCAACACGCTCCTGCGCGCCATCCGTGACGAGGACGGGGTCGGCGTGCTGCTGATCGAGCATGACATGAGCGTGGTCATGGAGATTTCCGACCATGTCGTCGTGCTCGACTATGGCCGGCGCATCGCGGGCGGACCGCCCGATGCGGTGCGCAACGATCCGGCGGTGATCCGCGCCTATCTGGGCGAGGACGACGAGGAACTGCCGCCCGAGATCGCGGCCGACCTGGCCGGGCAGTCCGGCGCGGGCGGGCAGGGGGCGCGGGGCTGAGATGCTGTCGGTCAGCGGGGTCCACACCTACTACGGTCATATCGAGGCGCTGAAGGGCGTCGATATCGAGGTCCAGGCCGGGGAGATCGTGACGATGATCGGCGCCAACGGCGCCGGCAAGTCGACCCTGCTCATGACCCTGTGCGGCAGCCCGCGCGCCCGCTACGGCCGCATCCTGTTCGAGGGCCGGGACATCACGGCGATGCCGACCTTCGAGATCGTGCGGCTCGGCATCGCCCACTCGCCCGAGGGGCGGCGGATCTTCCCCCGCATGTCGGTGATGGAGAACCTGCAGATCGGCGCCATCACCGCGCCCGGCCGGTTCGAAGAGGGGCTGGCGCGGGTGTTCCGCCTGTTTCCGCGCCTGGAGGAGCGGCGCCAGCAGCGCGCCGGCACGCTCTCGGGCGGCGAGCAGCAGATGCTGGCCATCGGCCGGGCCCTGATGAGTCGGCCGCGCCTGCTGCTGCTGGACGAGCCTTCGCTTGGCCTGGCGCCGATGATCGTGAAGCAGATCTTCCAGGTGATCCGCGAGATCAATGCCAGCGAGGGCATGACCGTCTTCCTGGTGGAGCAGAACGCCTATCACGCGCTACGGCTGGCCCATCGCGGCTATGTCATGGTGAACGGGCGGATCACCATGAGCGGCAGCGGCGCCGAGCTGCTGGCCAATCGCGAGGTGCGTGCGGCGTATCTGGAAGGTGGCCACTGATGCTGGAGGATATCCTCGGCACGCGGCTGCCGGTCTTCATCGGGCTGACGCTGATCCTGTTCGGCGGCACCGCGTTCATGACGGGGCAGGCGGTCGCTTCGACCTGGAAGCCCTGGTGGCAGATCGTCCCCTACGCGTTCCTGCTCGGGCTGGGTGATCGCTTCCTGTCCTATGCCCTGTTCCAGGCGGAATTGCTGTCCTGGACGGGGTATGTGGTCCACTCGCTGATCCTGCTGGCGATCGCCGGGTTCGCCTATCGCGTGACCCGCGCGCACCGGCTGGTCAGCCAGTATCCCTGGCTTTACGAGCGGGCAGGACTGCTTTCATGGCGCGACCGTCGCGGGTGATGGCTCGCCTGATTTCCGTCGATCGACTAATATCGACGGCCTCTACCGGTGCCGGCGGCAGAGCGGCCGCGGCGCCGAATCCACGGGCGGCGAATTACGCGCCGCCGATCGCCAAGACGCTTGAGGAGAGCATTCGATGCGCAGAGTGACAGGAATCGTCGCAGCCGCGGCGGCCGTGGTCGGCTTCGGCGGCATGGCGGCGGCGCAGGACATCATCATCGCGTCGGCCGGTCCGATGACGGGGCAGTACGCGGCCCTGGGCGAACAGCTTCGCCGCGGCGCCGAGATGGCCGTCGAGAACATCAATGCCAAGGGCGGCGTGCTCGGCCGCAAGCTGAAGCTGGAGATCGGCGACGACGCCTGCGATCCCAAGCAGGCCGTGGCCGTCGCCAACCAGCTCGCCGCCAAGAAGGTGGCCATGGTCGCCGGCCATTTCTGCTCGTCCTCGTCCATCCCGGCCTCGGCCGTCTACAACGAGAACGGGATCCTGCAGATCACGCCCGCTTCCACCAACCCGGCCTTCACCGAGGAAGCCGCCAAGAAGGGCTGGAAGAACGTCTTCCGCACCTGTGGGCGCGACGACGCCCAGGGGCTGGTCGCCGGCAAGTATCTCGCCACCAAGTACAAGGGCAAGCCGGTCGCCATCCTCCACGACAAGTCCGCCTACGGTAAGGGCCTGGCCGACGAGACCAAGAAAGCCATGAACGCCGCCGGCCTCAAGGAGGCGATGTACGAGGCCGTCACCCAGGGCGACAAGGACTTCACCGCGCTCATCAGCAAGATGAAGGCGGCCAAGGTCGAGGCGATCTATCTGGGTGGCTATCACACCGAAGCGGGCCTGCTGGTGCGCCAGGCGCGCGAGCAGGGCTTCAATGCCCAGATGATCTCGGGCGACGCGCTCGTCACCGACGAGTTCTGGAAGATCACCGGCAAGCCGGGCGAGGGGACCCGGATGACCTTTGCGCCCGATCCGCGCCGGTCGCCGGATGCCAAGGATGTGGTCGCCCAGTTCAAGGCGAAGAACTACGACCCCGAGGGCTATACCCTCTACACCTACGCTGCGGTCCAGGCCTGGGCGGATGCGGCGACCAAGGCCAAGTCGATCAAGACCGCCGACGTCGCCAAGGCGCTGCGCGGCAACAAGTACAAGACCGTGATCGGCACGCTCGACTTCAACGACAAGGGCGATATCGTCAATCCGCAGTACGTCTTCTACGAGTGGAAGGACGGGAAGTACGCGGAGATCGGCTCGGGCACCTGATCCTGCTCTGACGGTCGCGGAACAGCGAACGGCCCGGCGGGAAACCGCCGGGCCGTTTCGATTCTGGCGATGAGTCCGGCAGTCGCACTCCAAACGACGACGGCCCGGCGGTTTCCCGCCGGGCCGTCTGTCCTTCCGGCCGGGGCCGAAGGGGGTTACTTCTTGCTGCCGCGGCGGCCGGTGCTGCGCCCGCCGGTACGACCCAGACCGATCTTCTTGGCGAAGTCCGAACGCTGGGCGGCGTAGTTGGGGGCGACCATCGGGTAGTCCGGCGCCAGGCCCCACTTTGCCCGGTACTCTTCCGGCGTCATATTGTAGGTCGTGCGCAGGTGGCGCTTCAGCATCTTCAGCTTCTTGCCGTCCTCGAGACAGATCAGATAGTCGGGATTGACCGACTTCTTCACCGAAACAGCCGGCTTCAGCGGCTCGGACTTCACTTCGGGCATGCCGCTGTCGAGCGCCTTCAGCGAGGTATAGACCGCGCCGATCACGTCGGAAATCTGGGTTGCCGGCAGAACATTGTTGCTGACATAGGCGGCGACGACCTCTGTCGTCATCCGCAGCAACTCCTCATGCTGATCGCTGCTCATCTGCTCTTCATCCATGGAGAAACATCCCTACAGTCGAGGTAAAGATGATCGGAAAATGGCATGGGCAGACAACGGAAGTCAACGCTTGCAAGTCCTGAATAGTCTTTCAGACAGGGGATGCACGCCGCAAAATCCCGGAAATCCATCACTTGTCTGCGCGCATGCCACCGTTGCCGCCCCGGATGCCGGCGGATTCTGCGACTCGCCGGCAATGGCGGCAAAGGCTGGTGGGCTTCTGGCAGCGGGCGTCGACATATGGTATTGGAAGCGAGCAATCTTCAGGAACGGGAAGACATGCCTGCCGCGCTGACGACGCCGGAAGTGATCGCCTTGGCCTCCGATCATGCCGGGGCCAATCTAAAGTCGATCCTGGCGGGTGAACTGGAGCGTCTGGGCTTCCAGGCCCTCGATCTCGGGACCGACGCTTCGAAGCCGGCGGACTATCCCGACATGGCCGAGCGGCTGGCCGACGCCCTGGCCGACGGCCGGGTGCAGCGCGGCGTGCTGGTATGCGGCACCGGCATCGGCATCTCCATCGCGGCCAACCGCCACCGCCACGTCCGTGCGGCACTTTGCCACGACGTGACGAGTGCCCGCCTGTGCCGCGAGCACAACGATGCTAACGTTCTGGCGCTCGGCGAACGGCTCATCGGGGCCGAGGTCGCCAAGGAGTGCCTCGCGACCTTCCTTTCGACCGGGTTTGCCGGCGGGCGACACGTCCCGCGTGTGGCCAAGCTCGGCTGATACCACCCTACAGCCAGCGGATTTCCATAGATGTCTCTGCCCCAGGCGAATGCGATGGCCGACGACGGCTTCTTCACTGCACCCCTGTCGGCGTCGGATCCGGCACTGCTGGCAAGCATCACGGACGAACTGCAACGGCAGCGCTCGCAGATCGAGCTGATCGCGTCCGAGAACATCGTCTCGCGCGCGGTGCTGGAGGCCCAGGGCTCGGTGCTGACGAACAAGTATGCCGAGGGCTATCCCGGCCGCCGTTATTATGGCGGCTGCGAGTATGTCGACGTGGCCGAGGAACTGGCGATCGAGCGGGCACGCAAGCTCTTCGCCTGCAACTTCGCCAACGTTCAGCCGCACTCCGGTGCGCAGGCCAACCAGGCCGTGTTCCTGGCCTTGCTGAAGCCGGGCGACACCATCCTCGGCATGACGCTGGCGGCCGGCGGCCATCTGACCCACGGCGCCCCGCCCAACCTGTCGGGCAAGTGGTTCAACGCCATCGGCTATGGCGTGCGCCGGGACGATGCGCTGATCGACTATGACGAGGTGGCCCGCCTTGCCCGCGAGCATCGCCCGAAGCTGATCGTGGCCGGCGGCTCGGCCTATCCGCGGGTGATCGACTTCGAGCGCTTCCGCGCGATCGCCGACGAGGTCGGGGCCTATCTGATGGTCGACATGGCGCATTTCGCCGGCCTGGTGGCCGGCGGCGCCCATCCGAGCCCGCTGCCGCACGCCCATGTGGTGACGACGACGACGCACAAGACGCTGCGCGGCCCGCGCGGCGGCATGGTGCTGTCGATGGACGAGGAGATCGGCAAGAAGATCAACAGCGCGGTCTTTCCCGGCCTGCAGGGCGGCCCGCTGATGCATGTTATCGCCGCCAAGGCCGTCGCCTTCGGGGAGGCCCTGCGCCCGTCCTTCGCCACCTATGCCCAGACGGTGGTCGACAATGCCCGCACGCTGGCCGCGACGCTGACGAAGCGGGGCCTGGCCATCGTCTCCGGCGGCACCGACACGCACCTGATGCTGGTCGACCTGCGGCCCAAGGGCACGACGGGTCGCGACGCCGAGAAGGCGCTCGAGCGTGCCTTCATCACCTGCAACAAGAACGGCATTCCGTTCGATCCCGAGAAGCCGATGGTGACGTCGGGCGTGCGTCTTGGCACGCCGGCCGCCACCACGCGCGGCTTCGGCCAGGCGGAGTTCGCGCGCGTGGGCGAACTGATCGGCGACGTGCTCGAGGAGCTATCCAAGGGGCGGGAGGCCAACGGCGCGGCGGAAGCGGCCGTGCGCGCCGAGGTCGAGGCCCTGACGGCAAGGTTCCCGATCTATCCAGGTCTCGCCTGAACGCGGGCGGGAAGCATCCAGGGGGGAAGTGCGATGCGATGCCCGTTCTGCGGGTCGGACGACACGCAGGTCAAGGATAGCCGGCCGACCGACGACAAGGCGGCGATCCGCCGCCGGCGGTCGTGCCCCAATTGCGGGGCACGGTTCACCACCTTCGAGCGCGTGCAACTGCGCGAACTGACCATCGTCAAGAAGACGGGGCAGCGCCAGCAGTTCGACCGCGACAAGCTGGCCCGGTCGATCTTCATCGCGCTGCGCAAGCGCCCGGTGGAGCCCGAGCGGATCGAGCGGGTCATCAACGGCATCGTCCGCCGGCTGGAGAGCGCGGGCGAGAGCGAGATCCCGTCCGACATGATCGGCCAGTACGTGATGGAGGCCCTGTCGCAGCTCGACCCGGTCGCCTATGTCCGCTTCGCCTCGGTCTATCGCAACTTCCGCGAGGCCAAGGACTTCGAGGATTTCGTTGGTCGGCTCGGCGGTGACCCAGACTAGGGCGCCAGATCCGGGATCCGACGATGTCCGCCACATGCGGGCGGCCCTGGCGCTGGCGGATCGCAACCTTGGCCGCGTATGGCCCAACCCGTCCGCGGGCTGCGTCATCGTGCGCGCCGGGCGCGTGGTCGGCCGCGGCTGGACCCAGCCCGGCGGCCGGCCGCATGCCGAGGTCGAGGCGCTGGGACGGGCAGGGGCGGCCGCCCGCGGTGCCACGGTCTATGTCTCGCTCGAGCCCTGCTGCCATTGGGGACGCACGCCACCCTGCACCGACGCGCTGACGGCGGCCGGCGTCGCGCGCGTCGTCTATGCCGTCGACGACCCCGACCCGCGCGTCAGCGGCAAGGGGGCGGAGCGGCTGCGCGCGGCCGGCATCGACGTCCGTTCCGGCGTGCTGGCAGCGGAGGCCGAGGCGCTCAACGAAGGCTTCTTCCGCCGCATGCAGGACGGCCGGCCGCTGGTGACGCTGAAGGTCGCGACCAGCCTGGACGGCCGGATCGCTGCCCATACCGGCGCCAGCCGCTGGATCACCGGCGCGCCCGCCCGCGCCCACGGCCATCTGCTGCGCGCGCGCCATGACGGCGTCATGGTCGGCATCGGCACGGCGCTGGCCGACGAACCACAGCTCACCTGCCGGCTGGCCGGCCTCGAGGACCGCCACCCGGTGCGCATCGTCGTCGACAGCCGCCTGCGCCTGCCGTTGACCGCCCGGCTGGTCCAGGAAGCGGCCGAGGCGCCGGTCTGGCTGTTGACGCTGCCCGATGCCGACCCGGCCCGCCGCCATGCCTTCGAGGATTGCGGCGTCACCGTCATCTCCGTATCGCCGCGCGAGACCGGCACGCTCGACATGGCGGCCGCGATGGCGGCCCTGGCCGGGCGCGGCCTCACCCGGGTGCTGGTGGAGGGCGGCGGCCGGCTGGCGGCGACCCTGCTGCGCGACGACCTGGTCGATCATCTGGAGTGGTTTCGTGCCCCCACCATCATCGGCGGGGACGGGGTGCCGGCGGCGGTCGCCTTCGGCATAGTCCGGCCCGACGACGCGCCGCGGTTCGAGCGCGTCGCGGTGCGGGAACTGGGCGTGGATATCCTGGAGCGTTACCGGCGCCTTCGTCATGAACGGGTTTGACGCGCCGGGCGGGAAGCCTTAGACCGCCTCCCGCATCGACCGCCGCCCGTCCCTGGCGAAGCGGCGGGTGCGGCACCAACTGAAGCGATGCCGAGGCCCGCCGGGCCCAATCCAGGATCGAGGCACCATGTTCACCGGCATCACCGTCGATCGCGGCCGTGTCTCCGCAATTGAGGCAAGAGGGGACACTTACCTCACGATCGACACAAGGCTGCCGCCGCGCGACCTGGCCGACGGCGCGTCCGTCGCCTGCAACGGCTGCTGCCTGACGGTGATCGCGGCGGGCGAGGGCTGGTTCCAGGTGTCGGCGTCGGCCGAGACGCTGGCCTGCACGACGCTCGGTGCCTGGCGGGTGGGCACGACCGTGAACCTGGAAGCCGCATTGCGCCTGGGCGACACGCTGGGCGGCCATCTGGTATCGGGCCATGTCGATGGCCTGGCCATCCTGGCCGACGTCCGGCCGGAGGGCGACAGCGTGCGCATGCTGTTCGACGTGCCCGAGCATCTGGCGCGCTTCGTCGCGGCCAAGGGGTCGGTGGCGCTGGACGGGGTGTCGCTGACGGTCAACCAGGTTGACGGTCGCCGCTTCGGCGTGAACATCATCCCCCACACCCTCGCCGTGACGACGCTGGGCCAGGCCAAGCCGGGCGACGCGGTCAATTTCGAGATCGACACGATCGCGCGATACGTCGCACGTCTTCTGGGAAAGGACGCAGCGTGAGCTTTACCGAGGTCCAGTCGCCGATCGAGCAGATCATCGAGGAGGCGCGCAACGGGCGCATGTTCATCCTCGTCGACGACGAGGACCGGGAGAACGAGGGCGACCTCGTCATCCCCGGCCAGATGGCCACGCCCGAGGCGATCAACTTCATGGCCAAGCATGGGCGCGGCCTGATCTGCCTGGCGCTGACCCGCCGCCGGGTGGAGGCGCTGGGCCTGCCGCTGATGCCGCAGCAGAACGCCTCCCGCCTGTCGACCGCCTTCACCGTCTCGATCGAGGCCAAGGACGGCGTCACCACCGGCATTTCCGCGCCGGACCGCGCGCGCACCATCGCGGTCGCCATCGACCCGGGCGCCGGGGCCGGCGACATCGTCACGCCCGGGCACATCTTCCCGCTGGTCGCGCGCGACGGCGGCGTGCTGGTGCGCACCGGCCATACCGAGGCCGCGGTCGACATCTCGCGCCTGGCAGGCCTCAACCCCTCGGGCGTGATTTGCGAGATCATGAACGACGACGGCACCATGGCGCGCCGGGCAGACCTGATCGCGTTCGCCCAGCTACACGGGCTGAAGATCGCCACCATCTCGGACCTGATCGCCTATCGCCGCCGCCACGACCGCATCGTCGAGCGCGCGGTGGAAAGCACGCTGGAAAGCCGCTTCGGCGGCGGTTTCCGCATGTGCGTCTACGTCAACAAGGTGGCCTATGCCGAGCATATCGCGCTGGTGAAGGGCGACCTGTCGGCGCCGGGCCCGGTGCTGGTGCGCATGCATGCGCTGAACGTGCTGGACGACGTGCTGGGCGACACCGGCAGCGGTCGCGGCGGCGAGCTTGAAGCCTCCATGCGCGCCATCGGCGAGGCCGGCCGCGGCGTCGTGGTGCTGATCCGCGAACCCCTGCCTTCCAGCCTGACCGACCGGGTGCGCTCGAAGGTGCGCGGCGAGCCGCAGACGGGTGGCGAGCTGCGCGACTATGGCGTCGGCGCGCAGATCCTGCTGGATCTCGGCGTGCGCGAGCTGATCTTGCTGTCGAACCGGCCAAAGACGCTGATCGGGGTCGAAGGTTATGGCCTGACCGTGGTCGAGCAGCGCGCGATTTCCGATGGAACGGATCATTGAGATGAAGCAGCCCCATATCCTGATCGTGGAAGCTCGCTTCTACGACGACCTGGCAGATGAACTGGTGAAGGGCGCCGTCGGCCGGCTGGCCGCCGCCGGCGCAACGCACGACCGCATCTCGGTCCCGGGGGCGTTCGAGATCCCGGCAGCGATCGCGTTCGCCGAGCGCGCCGGCCGGGCGGTCGCCAGCGCCACCCGCTATGACGGCTATGTGGCGCTCGGCTGCGTCATCCGGGGCGAGACGACCCACTACGACTATGTCTGCGGCGAGAGCGCGCGCGGCCTGCAGGACCTGGCGGTGCGCGACGGGCTGGCGATCGGCTATGGCATCCTGACGGTCGAGAACGGCGCCCAGGCCTGGGCGCGTGCACGCGTCAGCGAAAAGAACAAGGGCGGCGATGCCGCCACCGCCTGCCTGGCCATGATCGAGCTGAAACGCAAGCTGGGGCTGCGCTCGTGACCGACGAGACCCCGACCGCGCCTGCGGCCACCGGCACGACCGGCGCCCGCCGTTCCTCCCGCCTGGCCGCCGTGCAGACGCTCTACCAGATGGAGTTCACCGGCACCTCGGCCCGGCTGGCGATTGCCGAATTCATGCGCCACCGCCTGGGCACGACCGCCGACCCGACCGCCGATGCCGGCGAGGAGGAGCCGCTGGAGGCGCCCGATCGCCTGCTGTTCGCGGCCATCGTCGAGGGCGTGAAGGACCGCACGGGCGAGCTCGACACGCTGATCGGCTCGGCCCTGTCTGGCGAATGGAAGGTGGAGCGGCTGGAGGTCATCCTGCGCGCCATCCTGCGGGCGGGCACGTTCGAGCTGCTGACCCGGCCCGACACCGCGCCCGCCATCATCATCAACGACTATGTCGACGTCGCCCATGCCTTCTTCACGCAGAAGGAGCCGGGCCTGGTGAATGCCGTCCTGGACCGGCTGGGGCGCCGCCTGCGCCAGGGGATGGAGGAGGGGCGGCGTGCCGGAACCGGCACCGCTGGGTGAGTTCGACCGGATCCGCCGCCATTTCCGGCCGCTGACGGCGAACAGCCCGGGCGCACTCGACCTGACCGACGATGCCGCCCTGCTGGCGCCGTCGGCGGGGCACGAGCTGGTGGTCACGGTCGATGCCTTGGTGGAATCGGTGCATTTCCGCCCCGAGGACCCGCCGGACCTGGTCGCGCGCAAGATGCTGCGCGTCAACCTGTCGGACCTGGCGGCCATGGGCGCCCGTCCGCTCGGCTATGTCATGACCACCGCCCTGCCGCTGCGCTGCGGGGAGGACTGGCTGGCGGCGTTCGCGGCCGGCCTGGCGACCGACCAGGCGGAATTCGCGGTCGGGCTGCTGGGGGGCGATTCGGTGGCGACACCCGGCCCGATCACCCTGTCGCTCACCGCCTTCGGCGAGGTGCCGGCCGGTGCCGCCATCCGCCGGAACGGCGCCCGCGCGGGCGACACGGTATTCGTCACCGGCACGATCGGCGACGGCGCCCTGGGGTTGCTGGCGCCGACCGGGCGCCTGGATTTCCTGGACGAAGAGCATCGCCGGTTCCTGGCCGATCGCTACCTGCTGCCCCGGCCGCGCTGTGCCGTGGGACCGGCATTGCGCGGGATCGCGCACGCCATGCTCGATGTCTCGGACGGGCTGCTGGGCGACCTTGGCCACATCACGGAGGGTTCCGGCGCCGCGGCCGAGATCGACCGCGACCGGGTGCCGCTGTCGCCGGCCGCCGGGGCGGCCGTCGCGCATGACCCAGCACTGTGGGACGTCGTGCTCGGCGGCGGGGATGACTACGAGCTGCTGTTCACCGCCTCCGGGCCGGTTCCGCCGATGATCGCCGGCGTGCCGGTGACGTCCATCGGCCGGGTAGTGGCGGGGTCGGGGGTTCGCGTGCTAGACGGCTCGGGTCGTTCGTTGACGGTGGCCGCGTCGGGCTATCGCCACTTCTGACGCGGTTCCCCACCTCCGCGGAAGTGTAGCATCCATGTCTGCGCCCGTTCCGTTCGCCGCGAAGGCGAACGTCGCCCTTCTTGCGCTCTGCCAGGCCCTGTCGATGACCTCCACCAACGTGATCATGGTGGTGACGGGGCTGGTAGGGCTGTCGCTGGCCGACGACAAGTCGCTGGCGACCGTGCCGCTCGGCCTGCAGTTCACCGCCATGATGCTGTCGACGGTGCCGTCGGCCGTGATCATGAAGCGGTTCGGCCGCCGCGTCGGCTTCACCTGCGGATCGGTCACCGGCATCGCAGGCGCGCTGCTCGCCACCTGGGCAATCCTCGAGGCCTCTTTCTGGGGCTTCGCCGGGGCCAGCTTCGTCATCGGCTTCGCCAACGGCGTCTCGCAGCTCTACCGCTTCGCCGCCGCCGACGCCGCACCCGAGCAGTTCCGCAGCCGCGCCATCTCGCTGGTGATGGCGGGCGGCATCATCTCGGCCTCGTTCGGGCCGGAGTTCGCCAAATGGTCGCGCGACCTGCTGGCGCCGGTGCTGTTCGCGGGCTGCTTCCTGGTGGTGGCCGCCCTCCATGCCAGTGCTGTCGTGGTGCAGCAGTTCTTGCGCATCCCGCCACCCAGCCGCGCCGAACGGCGCGACCAGGGGCGCCCGCTATGGGAGATCGCGCGCCAGCCGACCTTCATCGTCGCCGTGCTGGGCGGCATGATCGGCTATGCCGTCATGTCGCTGGTGATGACCTCGACGCCGCTTGCCATGGCCGCCTGCAACCTGCCGTTCGAGGACTCGGCCTTCGTCATCCAATGGCATGCGCTGGGCATGTACGTCCCGGCCTTCTTCACCGGGCACCTGATCCATCGATTCGGCGTCATCAACGTCATGCTGGCCGGCATCGCGCTGAACGTCGCCTGCATCGTCATCAATATTTCCGGCCTGGATCTCCTCAATTTCTGGACCGGCCTGATGCTGTTGGGCGTGGGCTGGAATTTCGTCTTCGTCGGCGCCACCACGCTCCTGACCCGCACCCACACCATCTCCGAGCGCGCGAAAGTCCAGTCTTTCAACGATTTCCTGGTCTTCGGCCTGGTCACGATCGCATCCTTCTCGTCGGGCGCCCTCTTGCAGAACCTGGGCTGGTCGGCCGTCAACCTGGGCGTGGCACCGCTGCTGCTGGCCGTGCTGGCGGCGATCCTCTGGCTGCGGGCGCGCCAACCCGCCCTGGCCTGAGGCCGCGGCGCCCTGCCTAGAAATAGTCACCAAACCGCCTCTTGTTGCGCGGAATTGGGGCTTCTGGCATAACCCGCGCCGCTCTTGGGGGTGCCGGCCCGCGTGCCAGGAGGAGTGCGCGCGAGCCAGGCGGCAGGACCGTTCGCGGTCCCGGAACGTAAAGAAGGATGGGGCAATGACTGCGGCCTACTGGTTCACGCTCGCCTGCGGCGTGCTGGCGCTACTATATGGAGCATATGCCAGCCGCCTGGTTCTCGCGGCGAGCCCCGGCAATGCGCGCATGCAGGAGATCGCGGCTGCGATCCAGGAAGGCGCGCAGGCTTATCTCAATCGCCAGTACCGGACCATCGCCATCGTCGGCGTGGCGGTCTGCATCGTGCTGGGGCTGTTCCTCGGCCTGCATGTCGCCATCGGCTTCATCATCGGCGCGGTGCTGTCGGGCGTGGCCGGCTATGTCGGCATGAACGTCTCGGTGCGCGCCAACGTCCGCACGGCAGAGGCCGCGCGCCGTGGCCTGCAGCCGGCGCTCGACGTCGCCTTCCGCGCCGGCGCCATCACCGGCCTGCTGGTGGTCGGCCTGGGCCTGCTGGGCGTTGCCGGCTATTACGGCGTCCTGCTCGCCTGGAAGGGTGCGGCCACCGACGCCAGCCTGCGCGCCGTGCTGGAGGCCCTGGTGGCGCTCAGCTTCGGCGCCTCGCTGATCTCGATCTTCGCCCGTCTAGGCGGCGGCATCTTCACCAAGGGTGCCGACGTCGGCGCCGACCTCGTCGGCAAGGTCGAAGCCGGCATCCCCGAGGATGACCCGCGCAACCCGGCCGTCATCGCCGACAACGTCGGCGACAATGTCGGCGACTGCGCCGGCATGGCCGCCGACCTGTTCGAGACCTATGCGGTCACGATCGTCGCCACGATGCTGCTGGCCGCCATCTTCTTCGCCGATGCGGCGCAGAAGGCGGCGATGATGATGTACCCGCTGGCCATTTGCGGCGGCTGCATCATCGCTTCGGTGATCGGCACCTTCTTCGCCAAGCTCGGCCCCAGCAACAACATCATGGGCGCGCTCTATCGCTCGCTGATCGTGTCGGCCGGCATCTCGCTGGTCGTCATCGTCGCCATCACCCACTGGATGGTGGGCCTGTCGAGCACGCTGACCCTGCCGACCCAGACCATCACCGGCATGAGCCTGGTGTGGTGCGCCATCATCGGCCTGGCCGTCACCGGCCTGCTGGTGTGGATCACCGAGTACTACACCTCGACGGCCTATCGCCCCGTCCGCAGCGTCGCCAAGTCGTCGGTCACGGGCCACGGCACCAACGTCATCCAGGGTCTCGCCATCTCGATGGAGGCGACCGCCCTGCCGGTGCTGGTGATCTGCGCCGGCATCATCGGCGGCTACCTCGTCGCCGGCATCTTCGGCATCGGCATCGCCGCCACCACCATGCTGGCCCTGGCCGGCGTGATCGTGGCGCTCGATGCCTACGGCCCGGTCACCGACAACGCCGGCGGCATCGCCGAGATGGCCGACCTGCCCAAGGACGTGCGCAAGACGACGGACGCGCTCGACGCGGTCGGCAACACCACCAAGGCGGTGACCAAGGGCTATGCCATCGGCTCGGCCGCGCTCGCCTCGCTGGTGCTGTTCGCCTGCTATATCGAGGACATCCGCCACTACTTCCCCAACGTCAACGTCACCTTCAACCTGCAGGACCCCTACGTCGTCGTCGGCCTGTTCGTCGGCGGCATGCTGCCCTTCCTGTTCGGCGCCATGGGCATGACCGCCGTCGGCCGTGCCGCCGGCGCGGTGGTGGTCGAGGTCCGTCGCCAGTTCAAGGAAATCCCGGGCATCATGGCAGGCAAGGCCAAGCCGGACTACGGCGCGGCGGTCGACATGCTGACCAAGGCCGCGATCAAGGAGATGATCATCCCGTCGCTGCTGCCCGTGGCCGCACCGATCATCCTCTTCATCGTCATCGCGGCCATCGGCGGCAAGGTCGCGGGCTTCGCGGCGGTCGGCGCCATGCTGCTCGGCACCATCGTCACCGGCCTGTTCGTCGCCATCTCGATGACCTCGGGCGGCGGTGCGTGGGACAACGCCAAGAAGTTTATCGAAGAGGGCAACTACGGCGGCAAGGGGTCCGACGCCCACAAGGCGGCGGTCACCGGCGACACCGTTGGCGACCCCTACAAGGACACGGCCGGCCCGGCCGTGAACCCGATGATCAAGATCACCAACATTGTGGCAATCCTGCTCCTGGCGATCCTTGCCAAGATCATGAACTGACGGTCCGAGCAGGACCGGCGGGCAAAGGCCCCGGGGGAAACCCAGGGGCCTTTTGTCTGTGCGGGCCTACCCGATGAACTGGCTGAGCGGGCGGACGACGACGCCGGCCGCCTCCAGCTTCTGGCGCAGCATGCGGGCCATGGCCACCGCGCCCTCGGTATCGCTGTGGACCGAGACGGTGTCGATGGCGGCGGGAATGCGCTTGCCCGAGACGCTGCGGATGGCGCCGTCCTCGATGAAGTCGAGGATGCGACGCGCGCATTCGTCGGCATCGTGCAGCACGGCGCCGGGCAGGTTGCGCCCGACCAGGTTGGCGTCATCGTCATAGGCGCGGTCGGCGAAGATCTCGCGCGCGATCGGCAGCCGGGCGCGTTCGCCCGCCCGCTCCAGCTCGGTATTGGGCATCGCCATCAGCACCAGCCCTGGATCGACGGCGCGCACCGCACGCGCGATGGCGTCGGCCATGGCGGCATCGACGCAGGCCATGTTCGACATGGCGCCATGCGGCTTCACATGGGTGACCCGGTGGCCGGTGACGTGCGCCATCGCCTGGATGGCACCCAGTTGGTAGACGATCATCTTCTCCAGGTCGGCCGGGCGCTCGCCGACGATGCGGCGGCGGCCGAACCCCCACAGGTCGAAGAAACCGGGATGGGCGCCGACATCGACGCCGTTGGCCTTGGCCGTCGATACCGTCTCATGCATCACCAGCGGGTCGCCGCCGTGGAAGCCGCAGGCGACGTTGGCCGAGGTGACGATCGACAGCATCGCCTGGTCGTTGCCGATGCGATAGGCGCCGAAGCTCTCGCCCATGTCCGAATTGATGTCGACGGTCTTTGCCATTCTCGCCTTCTCCGATCAACGTCCCAGCCGCCTCGCAGCTATCGCGGTACCCGCCGCCATGGTCAAGCCGTCCGCCTTGCAGTGCAGCAACGGCCCTTGACCGTACGCGACCGGCACGCGAACAATGGCAGCTCAGGGGCGGGCGGCAAGCATGTCCGAAGAGACCAGCCGGATCGCGCGCTTCATCGTCGCAATAGGGGAGATTTGCGGATGCGTTCGATCGTGACTATGGCTGCCGTTGCGGTGGCAATGTCGGCTGGCGGTGCCGTCGCCCAGACCAAGTGGAACATGCCGACGGCCTATCCGGACGGCAACTACCACACCCAGAACATCCGCTGGTTCGCCGACGAGGTGAAGAAGGCGACCGGCGGCAAGCTCGAGATCATCGTTCATTCGAACGCGGCCCTGTTCAAGATGCCGGAGATCAAGCGCGCGGTGCAGACCGGCCAGGTACCGATCGGCGAGATCCTGCTGTCAGCCTATGGCAATGAGGATCCGATCCTGGAGGCCGACAGCCTGCCGTTCCTGGCCGCCGGCTACGACAATGCCTGGAAGCTCTACCAGGCGCAGCGCCCCTACATGCAGGCGAACTTCAAGAAGCAGGGCATCACGGTCCTCTATTCCGTGGCGTGGCCGGGCCAGGGTGTCTATTCCAAGGCGCCGATCAACACGCTGGCCGATTTCAAGGGCATGAAGTTCCGGGCCTACAACGCGGTGACGGCGCGCCTGGCGGAACTGATTGGCGCGCAGCCGGCCACGGTCCAGTCCGCCGAAGTGCCGCAGGCCTTCTCGGCCGGCGTCATCAGCGCGATGATCACGTCCGGCGCCACCGGCGTCGACACCAAGGCGTGGGAGTTCTCGAAGTTCTTCTACGAGACCGAAGCCATGCATCCGCGCAATGGCGTGCTGATCAACGACCGGGCGTTCCGGCGTCTGCCGGAGGCGCAGCAGCAGATCGTCCTGAACATCGCGGAACTGGCCGAGAAGCGCGGCTGGGAGATGATGCAGAAGGTCTCCGACGACACCAAGATGACGCTCGCGAAGAACGGCATGACGGTGGCCAAGCCGCCGGCCGCGCTCCAGGCCGACTACCAGAAGGTTGGTGCGGCACTGGTATCCGAGTGGGAGAAGAAGGCCGGCGCAGACGGCGCCGCACTCGTCGCCAAGTACCGCCAGTAGACTGGCATCCAGCCGCGGGCCGGCCCGACAGGGGCCGGCCCGCTTCGAATCCGGGCACTGGATTCGCGGAGGAGAGGATCGGATGCGGCGGTTCCTGGACGGCCTCTACAGGGGCAGCGGAATTCTTGCCTGCGTGTTCATGGTCGGGGTCGCCGTCATGATCCTGGCGCAGATAGCCGGTCGAACGACGGGCATCCTCGTGCCGTCGGCGGACGACATATCCGGCTACTGCATGGGCGCATCCACGTTCTTTGCTCTGGCCTACTCGCTGCGGCGCGGCGGGCACATCCGGGTCGAACTTCTGCTCCAGCGGTTCGGGCCAGGCCTGCGGCGGGTATTCGAGATCTGGTGCCTCGGCATCGCCAGCGCCATGACGGCCTATGCGACCTGGTGGTGCATCTTCCTCACCTGGGAATCCTTCATGCTGGGCGACGTGTCCCCGGGTGTCGTCCCCATCCCACTGTGGCTGCCGCAACTGTCCATGAGTGCCGGCATCACCCTGCTGATGATCGCGTTCGTCGATGACCTGGTGACGGTGCTGCGCGGCGGGCGGGCCTCATACGAGTCCGCCAACGCGACGCTGCTCGAATCCGACCGGCTCGGCGATGTCGCCGTCGCCCCCAAGGCCGGCTGAGGAGGGCCCCCAGTGGACATCATCGGCATCTCCCTCTTCCTGATCATCCTTCTCTTCCTCCTGCTCGGCAGCGGGCTCTGGGTCGCGCTGTCGCTGCTGGGCGCCGCCCTGGTGGCGATGGAGTTCTTCGCCGGCACCGAGACCGGAACGGTGATGGCCACCAAGTTCTGGGATTCCACGACCGGATGGACGCTGACCGCCCTGCCGCTGTTCATCTGGATGGGCGAGATCCTGTTCCGCACCAAGCTTTCCGAGGACATGTTCGAGGGGCTGGCGCCATGGATGGCCCGGCTGCCCGGACGCCTGCTGCATGTGAACATCATCGGCTGCGGCATCTTCGCGGCCGTTTCCGGCTCGTCGGCGGCGACCGCCGCGACGATCGGCAAGATGTCGCTGCCGGAACTGAAACGCCGAGGCTACGACGAAGGCATGGCGATCGGCACGCTGGCGGGTTCCGGCACGCTCGGCCTGATGATTCCGCCCTCGATCATCATGATCGTCTATGGCGTCGCCGCGGACGTCTCGATCGGAAAGCTCTTCATCGCCGGGGTTCTGCCGGGGATCCTGCTGATCCTGCTTTTCATGGGTTATGTGATCGTCTGGGCCAAGCTGAACCCGTCGCGCGTGCCGCCGGCCGATCACGATTACACATTCAGGCAGCGCCTGTGGGCATCGCGGCGGCTGATCCCGGTCGTGCTGCTGATCGCGGCCGTCATCGGCTCGATCTATGGCGGTGTCGCCACGCCGACCGAAGCGGCGGCGCTGGGCGTCGTCGGCGCGTTGATCCTGTCGGGCGTCACCGGCACGCTGAATGCGCGGAGCTTCGGCGACAGCCTGATGGGCGCCACCGTCACGTCCTGCATGATCGCCTTCATCCTGGCCGGGGCGGCGGTGCTGACGATCGCGATGGGATTCACCGGCATTCCGCGCGTGATGGCGGCCTTCATCGGCGAGATGGGCCTCAGCCCCTGGAAGCTGCTGTTGGCGCTGACGATCGTCTACATCATCCTCGGCTGCTTCCTGGACGGGATCTCCATGGTGGTGCTGACCACGTCGGTCGTGCTGCCGATGGTGCAGGCGGCCAATATCGACCTGCTGTGGTTCGGCATCTACATCGTTCTGGTGGTCGAGATGGCGCAGATCACGCCGCCGGTCGGCTTCAACCTCTTCGTGCTGCAGGGCCTGACGGGCAAGAACATCTTCCGGATAGCCGCGGATACCGCGCCGTTCTTCTGCCTTCTGGTGGCGGCCGTGGTGTTGCTCTGGTTCTTCCCGGCAATCGCCACCTGGTTGCCCGAGCAGATGATCGCGCGCTGAGCAGATGGGGAACGGTGCCTATGACCGCCCGCGCTTCCTGCCGGCGGGCGACGCGGCGCTGACGGTCGAACTCGGGGATGCCGTCGACGCGGTGGTGAACCGCCGGGTGCTGGAGTTCGACCGGCGGGTGCGGGCGGCCGCCATTCCCGGGCTGCTGGAGAGCGTTCCGACCTATCGCTCGCTCTTCGTGCAATATGATCCGGGGCTGGCCGCCTTTGCCGGGCTGGTCGAGGCGTTGGGGCCGCTCGTGCCGGCCGAGGACGTGCCGGCCGAGGGGCGGCGGTGGCTCTTCCCCGTCTGCTACGGCGGGGAGTTCGGCGCCGATCTGGAGTTCGTTGCCGAGACGCACGGCCTGACGCCGGAGGCGGTGGTCGACATCCACCTGTCGGCCGAGTATCGCGTCTACATGATCGGTTTCGCGCCAGGCTTTGCCTATATGGGCGGGCTGCCGGCGGCGCTGCACACGCCGCGCCGGGCCAGCCCGCGGCTGCGCATCCCCGCCAACTCGGTGGCGCTGGGCGGCATCCAGGCCGGCATCACCTCGATCCCGGTGCCGAGCGGCTGGCACCTGCTGGGGCGGACGCCGGCGCAGATGTTCGACCTCGGTCGCGGCGACGACGCCTTTCTGCTGGCGGCGGGCGATGTGGTGCGGTTCGAGCGCATCGACGCTGCGACCTTCGCCGCGCTGGAGGCGGCCGGCGGCCTCATCGCCCGCCGGGTAGGCTGAGCGATGCCGACGCTGCTCGTCCGCGAGCCCGGGCTGCTGGCGACCGTGCAGGATGCCGGCCGTGTCGGCTGGCAGCGCTTCGGCGTCGTCGTCGCCGGCGCCATGGACCTGCATGCGCTGCGTGCCGGCAACGCGCTGGCGGGCAATCCGCCCGGGGCGGCCGCGATCGAATTCACCTTCACCGGCGGCAGCTACGCGGTCGAGGGCGGGCCGGTGCGCCTGGCCGTGACGGGCGGGGATTTCGCGCTTTCCGTGGATGGCCGGCCGGTGCCGGCCTGGCATTCCTTCCTGCTGCGGCCGGGAGAGGTGCTGGCGATCGGCCGCGCGCCCGACGCCCTGCGCGGCTATCTCGCCTGCGCCGGCGGACTCGACGTGCCGGTGGCGCTCGGCAGCCGGTCGACCCATGTGCGCTCGGGCATCGGCGGCTGGCAGGGCCGGGCCTTGCGCGGGGGCGACGCGCTGCCGCTGGGCTCGGCGGAGACGGACCCCGGCGATCTGGAACTCCCGCCTGACGCCCGGCCGCGGCAGCGCAACCGCCTGCGGGTCGTGCTCGGGCCGCAGGACGGCTACTTCACGGACGAGGCCATCGCCACCCTGGGTGGCGGCCGCTTCACCATCACCGCGGATGCCGACCGGATGGGCTATCGCCTGGCCGGCCCGCCGCTGCGTCATCGCGGCGCGGACAACATCGTGTCGGACGGCATCGCGCTCGGCAGCGTCCAGGTGCCGGCCAGCGGCCAGCCGATCGTTCTGCTGGCAGATCGGCAACCGACCGGCGGCTATCCCAAGATCGCGACGATCATCACGCCCGACATCGGCAGCATCGCCCAGTTGGCCCCGGGCACCAGCGTCGCCTTCGAGATCGTCACGCCGGACGAGGCCCGGCGGATCCGCCGCGACTGGGACGCGGCGATGGAAGGGTTGCCAGCTCTGATGCGCCCGTCCGGCGGTGCCGGCGACCCGTTCGACAGCCAGCGGCTGCTGGCCCTCGACCTGGTCGGCGGATTCCTGCCGGACGCGGACTGAGCCTCAGCTAACCCGCGCATAGTCCAGCCGCCGCGCCAGCCAGCAGCCGACCGCGACGCCATCGACGCGGCCGGCGCTGTCGCGGCGGAAGGCCAGCGTCCAGTCGCCGGGCGGCGTGTGGTCCAGCGCGCGCGGGCAGGGCAGGGTCCAGAGGTCCGGGCCGACCGGGTCCAGCAGTTCCATCCGGCCCTGGCCGAGGAAGCCCGAGAAGCCGCCATAGAGCGCGCCGCCGGCATCGACCACGGTCACCTCGGCGTCCAGTTCCGCGCAGCGATAGCGGCCGGCCATGTCCATGCCGGGCGGACCGTCGCAGGGCACGAGGCGCGAGGTCTGGTTCTCCTGCGGGCGATCCATCCACAGGCCGCCGTCGCCGGCGTGCAGGCGTGTGCGCACGGTACCCGCACTGCCGTCGGGTTGGAGGTCGACGCGCTCGGCCGCATGGCCGAAGCGCAGCCGCACCTGGCCGGGGCCGGCCCGGTCGATGCGCGCCGACAGGCCCGTCTCCGGCTCGATGTAGTGGCCGAGCCACTCGGGCATCGGAATGTCGCCCGCGGGCTTGGGCCGCTCGACGCCGAGGGCGGCCGCCAGCAGGTCCATCATCGCACCGGCGGCATCGGACAGGTGGTTCAGCATGACCACGACCGAGATACGCTCGCCCGGCAGGTAGATGCGGTTGCTGCGCCAGCCGCGCAGCGCCCCGCCATGGCCGATGGCGGCATGGCCAAGCTCCGTCGAGCGCCCGAGCCCGAAGCCGTAGCCGGCCACGGCGCCGTCCGCGAAATGCACTGGCGCGGACAGCCGGGCATGCAGCGAGCCCGCGTCCTCGCGCGTGGCGTCGATGTGGCGCTCCCACGCGATCATGTCGTCCAGGCTGGCGCCGATGCCGGCATCGCCGGTCCACAGGATCCGGTTCTCGGCGGCGCGGAAGCCGGCCACCTGGTTGCCCTCGTAGCCCTCGGTGCCGTCCGGCATGGCGCGGGTGTCGGCCGCCACGAAGGCGCCCTCCATCCCGACCCGGTCGAAGATGCGGGCGCGCAGCAGCTCGTCGAAGCTGCGGCCAGTCCGCTCCTGGAGGATCTCGGACAGGATGCGGAAGTTCTGGTTGCAGTAGGAATAGCGGGTGCCGGGCGCGAACTGGAGCGATCGCGTGGCCGCGATGAGGCGCGCTGCTTCCGTGTCGCCGAATGCCGATTCGACGGGCGCACCTTGCAGCATGGCGACCGCCCAGTAGTCGCGCAGGCCGGACTGGTTGTGGCAGAGGTGGAGGGCGCCCGGCGCCGCGCCGTCCAGCAGCGGCAGGTGGCGCCGCACGTCGCCATCCAGCACGGACGGATCGGGAAAGGCATCCAGCACCAGGCCGCAGGTGAACTGCTTGGTGATGGAGCACATGCGGAAGGAAGAGCGCGGCGTGAAGGGAATGCGCCGCTCGGCATTGGCCCAGCCCCAGGCATGGCGGACCAGGACTTCGCCCTCGCGCAGCACGGCGGCAGCGCCGCCCGGGCCGGGATAGGTGCGGGGAAGGGCGGCGAGCGCGCGTTCGAGACGGGCGGGGAGGGTGGCTGTCATGGCCCAACCCTCGCCCGCCGGCCGCGGATTTGTAAAGGCGGGACGACGGCCCGCCGGCCGGCTTTCTAGCTGCGGCGGCCGCGCATGGCGCGGTACTCGCCCGCCCGGCGCATGCCTTCCTCGACCTCGGCCTGGGACATGGTCGGGCCGATCGACTGGATGGCCTCGGCCGCGGTGCGGTCACCCTTGGCGGCCGCGATGGCGAACCACTTGTAGGCTTCGGCCTTGTCGGTCGGCACGCCCGTGCCCTCGGCGTAGAGCGAGCCGATGCGATACTGGGCGCGCGTCACGCCATTGTTGGCCAGCGGCATCCACTGGTTCAGCGCGCAGCCGAAATCGTTGAATTCGTAGCACCGCAGGCCGGCCGCATAGTCCTGGGCCGAGGCCGTGGCGGGGGCCGCGAGGGCGAGGGCCGAGGCGATGAAGGCGATCGAACGAATCCGCATGGCGGGCTCCTGTCGTTATTGCGCAGCCGTCGGCAGGGTCCGCCCCATCTCCGCGAGGCGACGCGCCAGCCGTGCCAGGAGCGTGTCCAGCTCCGCCCGGTCCGTCGCGTCGAGCGCCGGGCCGGGGGCGCGTGTCCTGGCGGTCGCTATAACGCCGTTGCGGCGAAGCAGTTCCTTGCGGACTGCGAGGCCAAATCCCGGCTGCTGTTCATGCCGTACCAGCGGCAGGTAGGCGTCGAACAGGTCCTCGGCCGCTTCCACGTCGCCGGCATGGAACAGGCGACAGACCTCGACCAGCATCTCTGGCACGCCGAAGCCCGTCATGCAGCCATCGGCGCCGCGCCGCATCTCCTGCATCAAATAGAGGCCGCCATTGGCGGTCAGCACGCTGACCCGCCGCCGCAGGCCGGCCGCCTCGTCGGCACGCAGGCGCGTCAGCTTGCGCAGGCCCGGGCAGTCCTCGTGCTTGAAGACGACGATGCTGGAATGGTCGGCGATCACCCGGTTGATCGTGGCGACCGACATCCAGACCTGGGATGCCGGCGGATAGTCCTGCAGCACGATCGGCACTGCCTGGCCGATCTCACCCACGAAGCTGTCGTAGTAGCCGATGACCTGGTCCTCGGTGCGCAGACCCAGCGGCGGCGACAGCATGATGCCACCCGCGCCCAGGTCCATCGCCGCACGGGTCAGGTCGCCCGCCAGGCGGTGGCCGGGGGCGCTCACCCCGACCACGACGGGCACGCGACCCGCCACCCGCTTCACCACGCGGGCGGTGAAGCGGATGCTCTCTTCCTGGCTGAGGCGGGTGTTCTCGCCCATGATGCCGAGGATGGTCAGCCCGTCGACGCCGCACCCCAGATAGTAGTCGACCATGCGGTCGGTCGATTCGAGGTCGAGGTCGCCATTGTCGGCGAAGGGCGTGGCGGAGATGATCCACACGCCGCGCGCGTTGGCGTCGATGAGGGCTACCATGGCTTCGGGCTCCCGGACCGTCAGGCCGCGATGGCGCGCTGGCCGAGGATCGGCGCGAACTGCGGCTGCTTCTCGAGCTTGCCGAACAACTCGGCCTCCTGGGCGGCCGGCAGCGGCTTGTTGGGCGGCAGGATGTTGCCCCAGCCCTTGTCGCCGGTGATCTTGCGCATGACCGACTTCAGCCCGGCGATCGGCGGGTAGCCCTGGAGTGTCAGGCGCGTCTCGGTCAGCTCGGCCTGGAGCTGGTCGGCATCGGCACCCTGCCAGGCCTGGTAGACCTTCTGGGCCAGCGGGCCGGTGACGTTGGTGGTGGCCGAGATGCAGCCGACGCTGCCGGCGCGCAGGTTCGCCAGCAGGAACTGCTCGGAGCCCGAGAACACGCCGAAGCCGGGGAAGGTCTTGATGAAGGAGGCGGTGTTGTCCCAGTTGCCCGAGCTGTCCTTCAGGCCGGCGATGGTTTCGCCCGGATAGGCCTTCTTCAGGCGCTCGACCAGCGACAGGGTGATCGGGATCACCGCCTGCTGGGGGAAGTGATAGAGGTACATGCGCAGGCGCGGGTCGGCGACCCGCTGCACGATCTCCGAGAAGAAGGCGAAGAGGCCGTCCTCATCGACGTTCTTGTAATAGAAGGGCGGCAGCAGCAGGACGCCGGCCGCGCCCGCCGTCACCGCCGCGCGCGACACCCGCACCGCATCCGCCAGCGAGCAGGAGCCCGTGCCGAAGATGGTGCGGTCGCCCGGCAGGCCCGCCTCGGCCGACGCCTCGATCAGGCGCAAGCGGTGGTCGACCGACAGCGAGTTCGCCTCGCCCGTGGTGCCGAGCGGCGCCAGCCCGTCGCAGCCATTGGCCAGCAGCCAGCGGCTGTGGGCGACGAACGCCTTCACGTCCGGCTCCAGGTTCTGGTCGAACGGCGTCAGCACGGCGGCATAGACGCCGTGGGGACGGGGGTGGGCGGACGTGGCCATGGGCAAGGTTCCTCTCCGGCGGAAGCGTTTGGATGGCATCTGAGGTAGCAGAAATCGTGGCAGGCGGCAAAAGCCGTGCGGGCGGAAGCGGCACCGGTATAATCCCTGCAACCTTCGCCCGCCGGCCCATCCCTCGTCCTGCCCAGGAGTGCCCATGACCGCGTTCGATCTCGTCGTCCGCAATGGCCGCGTCGCCACCGCCGCCGACCTGTTCGAGGCCGACATCGGCGTGAAGGATGGGGTGATCGTGGCCCTCGGTCGCGGCCTGCCGAAGGGCACGCGCGACATCGACGCTGCCGGCCGGCTGGTGCTGCCGGGCGGCATCGACAGCCATTGCCATGTCGAGCAGACCTCCTCCAGCGGCATCATGACGGCCGACGACTTCTACTCGGCCACGCGCTCGGCCGCCGGCGGCGGCACGACGACGATCATCCCCTTTGCCGCCCAGCATCGCGGCATGTCGCTGCGCACGGTCGTGCGCGACTACCACGCCTGCGCCACGCCCAAGGCCGTGATCGACTATGCCTTCCACCTCATCGTCTCGGACCCGACCGAGACGGTGCTGGGGCAGGAACTGCCGGCCCTGATCGCCGACGGCTACACCTCGTTCAAGATCTACACGACCTACGACATGCTGAAGCTGAACGACCGGCAGGTGCTGGACGTGCTGTCGATCGCAAGGCGCGAGGGCGCGCTGACGATGGTCCATGCCGAGAACCACGACATCATCGCCTGGCTGTCGGATAAGCTGATGGATGCCGGGCTGACCCAGCCCAAGTTCCACGCGGTCGCCCATGCCCGCACCGCCGAGCGCGAGGCGACGCACCGCGTGATCTCCCTGGCCGAGCTGGTCGACGTGCCCGTGCTGATCGTCCATGTCTCGTCGGCCGAGGCGATCGAGCAGATCCGCATCGCCCAGAACCGCGGCATCCGCGTCTTCGGCGAGACCTGCCCGCAATACCTGTACCTGACCGAGGACGACCTGGATAAGCCGGGGTTCGAGGGCGCCAAGTGCATGTGCAGCCCGCCGCCGCGCGACAAGGCCAACCAGCAGAAGGTGTGGGACGCGCTGTCCCAGGGCGTGTTCCAGGTCTTCTCGTCGGACCACGCGCCCTACCGCTACGACGACCCGGAAGGGAAGATGAAGCACGGCTCCAACCCGCCCTTCAAGAAGGTGGCGAATGGCGTGCCCGGGCTCGAAGCGCGCCTGCCGCTGCTGTTCCACGGCATCTCGGAAGGCCGCATCGACCTGCACCAGTTCGTGGGCCTGGCCGCCACCAACGCCGCCAAGCTCTATGGCATCTATCCGCGCAAGGGCACGATCGCCATCGGGTCCGACGCCGACCTGGCGATCTGGGACCCCGAGAAGGAAGTGACCATCCGCCAGGCCGACCTGCACGACGCCATGGACTACACCCCCTATGAGGGGCTGACGGTGAAGGGCTGGCCAGTCATCACCATCTCGCGCGGCGAGGTCGTGGCCGAGGATGGCAAGGTGACGGAGGAGCGTGGCCGCGGCCAGTTCCTGCGCTGCGACCGCTCGCCGCTGGCACGCTCGACCGGCCGCCGCGTCACCGGCTTCGACCCCGTTTCCGGCCGGCTGCCCGGCCTCTGATCCGCCATCCGAACCATCCAGCCATTACGAGGCAAGCCATGTCCCGTCTTCTTACCGTGGGTGCGGCCCAGATGGGCCCGATCCAGCGCGCCGAAACCCGCAGCCAAGTGGTGGCCCGCCTGCTCGACCTGCTGCACCAGGCCCATTCGCGCGGCTGCAACCTGGTGGTCTTTCCCGAACTCGCACTCACCACCTTCTTCCCGCGCTGGCTGCTCGAGGATGCCAACGAGCTCGACGCCTTCTTCGAGAAGTCGATGCCCAACGCCGACGTGCAGCCGCTGTTCGACGAGGCCAAGCGCCTCGGCATCGGCTTCTACCTGGGCTATGCCGAGATCGCCGAGGAGGAGGGGCGGAGCTGCCGCTTCAACACCGCCATCCTGGTGGCGCCCAACGGCGACCTGATCGGCAAGTATCGCAAGATCCACCTGCCGGGCCATGCCGAGTACGAGCCGCAGCGGCCGTTCCAGCACCTGGAGAAGCGGTACTTCGAGATCGGCAACCTGGGCTGGCCGGTGTGGCGCGCCTTCGGCGGCATCATGGGCATGGCGATCTGCAACGACCGGCGCTGGCCCGAGACCTTCCGCGTCATGGGGCTCCAGGGCGTCGAGCTGGTCATGCTGGGATACAACACGCCGGAGTTCAACGCGGCCATCGTCGAGCCCGGCTATCACCGGATGATGCACCACTACCTGACCTGCCAGGCCGGCGCCTACCAGAACGGCACCTGGGTGGTGGCGACCGCCAAGGCCGGCGTCGAGGAGGGCTGCATGCTGATCGGCGGCACATGCGTCGTCGCCCCCTCGGGCGAACTGGTCGCCGTCGCCTCGACGCTGGGCGACGAGCTGCTGTCCTACACCATGGACCTGGACGCCACGGTGCCGATCAAGACCAGCGTCTTCAACTTCGCCAAGCACCGCCGGACCGAGCATTACGGCATGATCGTCGAGCGCACCGGCGCCATCCTGCCGCCGGCATAGGGGCAGGGGAATGGAGTTCGACTTCGCGACGCTGGCCCCGGCCGACCGCTACAAGCTGCTGATCCAGGTGGTGGTGCCGCGCCCCATCGCCCTGGTGACCGCGATCGACGCCGCGGGGCGGGTGAACGCCGCCCCGTACAGCTTCTTCAACGTGATGAGCCAGACGCCGCCGCTGGTGGTCCTGGGCATCGACGTGCGCAGCGACGGCTCGCCCAAGGATTCCGTGCAGTTCCCGCGCGAGAGCGGCGAGTTCGTCGTCAACATGGTGGACTTCGCCATGGCCGAGGCGATGAACGTCTGCGCCATCGACTTCCCGCCGGGCGAGAACGAGCTGGCGGCGGCGGGGCTGGCGACCCTGCCATCCACCAAGGTGGGCGCCCCCCGCATCGCGGCCGCCCCCGCCAGCCTGGAATGCCGCAAGGTCTCGCTGATCGAGGTCGGCCCGAACGGCCGCAGCATACTGGTAGGCGAGGTCGTCCATCTCCATATCCGCGACGATGCCATGGCCGATACGGAGCGCCTCTATGTCGACCCGGCCCGCCTCGACATCGTCGGGCGGCTGGGCGGGGCCGGATATGTCCGAACGACCGACCGGTTCGACATGAAGCGGATCTCCCACGCAGAATGGCTCGAGCGCCATGGATAAAGGCCAGGGATAAGGGGGACGGGATCAAGCTACCTGCTGCGTTTCGCCTGCCGCGCCTGGGCTGGGACGACGCGCGCCTGCCGTCCTTTGCGACCGCACTCCTGCA
Source organism: Stella humosa (assembly GCF_006738645.1). Classification (GTDB taxonomy): domain Bacteria; phylum Pseudomonadota; class Alphaproteobacteria; order ATCC43930; family Allostellaceae; genus Allostella; species Allostella humosa. The sequence goes on from NZ_AP019700.1 coordinate 2,599,307, forward strand.
TGGCAGCACCCTCCGCCTGGCGGTGACCGGGCTGAGCCGGGCCGGCAAGTCGGTCTTCATCACGGCGCTGGTCCATGACCTGCTGGCCTTTCCCCGGCTGCCGTCGCGGTTGCCGCTGTTCGGCGCGTTGGACGACCTGGCCGGCCGGGTGACCGGGGTGGAGGTGGCGCTGCCGGCGGTGGCGGAGATCCAGCCCTTCCCCTTCGACCGGAACCTGCGGGCGATGGCGGCCGACCCGCCGCGCTGGCCCGACGGCACGCGCGACGTGGCCGAGATCGCGGTCGACATCCGCTTCCGGCCGCGCGGCTTCCTGCATCGGCGCGACGCCGAGGCGACGCTGCGGGTCGTCATCGTCGACTATCCCGGGGAATGGCTGCTCGACCTGCCGATGCTGGACCGCGACTTCGCGGCCTGGTCGGCCGACATGCTGGCGATGGCGCGCCAGGGCCCGCGGGCGGCGGCCGCGGCCGACTGGCTGGCCTTCCTGGCCACCCATCCGCCGACGGCCACCCATGACGCGCTGGTGGCCGAACGCGCGCACGAACTCTACCGCGACTATCTCCTCGCCTGCCGCGATCTCGGCATGGCCTACCTGCAGCCCGGGCGGTTCCTGCAGCCGGGCGACTGGACCGATCCCGGGCTGCTGCATTTTTGCCCGCTGCCGCCGGGCGGCGGCCCGGGCTCGCTGGGGGCCGTCATGGCCGGCCGCTTCGAGGCCTACAAGCAGGCCGCGCGGGCGCGCTTCTTCGACCGCCACTTCCGCCGGTTCGACCGCCAGATCGTGCTGGTGGACGTGTTGCAGGCGCTCCATGCCGGGCCGGCGGCCTTCGGCGACACCACGCGCGCCCTGACCGAGATCGCGGGCGCCTTCCGCGTCGGCGGCGGGCTGCTCGCGCGCCTGTTCGGGTCGCGGATCGGCCGCGTGCTCTATGCCGCGACCAAGGCCGATCATGTGCCGGCCATGCAGCGCGAGCATCTCCGCCAGTTGCTGGCCAACGTGCTGCGGGCGCCGATCCTGGATGCGGATACCCGCGGCGCCGACACCGCCGCCATGGCGATCGCCTCGGTGCGCTGCACCGTGGAGGACGAGGCCGTTCTCGACGGCCGGCCGACCCCGGTCGTGCGCGGCGTGCCGCTGACCGGCTTCCGCCAGGTGAAGTTCTTTGCCGGCACCATCCCGATCAAGCCGCCGCCGCCGGACGACCGGTTCTGGAGCCGGCCGTTCTTTGCCATGCCCCGTTTCCAGCCGCCCCGCCTCGACCCCGACGTGAACGCCGGCATCGGCCATGTCGGCCTCGACGAGGCGCTCGACTTCCTGCTCGCGGATCGCCTGCGATGACCAATCAGCCCCCCTGGCAGCGTTCCCCGCACGAGGATGCCCCGCCGCTCGGACCGATCCTGATCGAGACCGCCGACGAGGGGCGGATCGCCGACCTGCCGCCCGATCCGCTGCCGGCCATGTTGCCCGAGCCGGCGCGCGCCCGCCGGTCGCCGCTGCGTACCGGCCTCTGGGGCATCGGCATCCTCGTGGCCGGGCTGCTGGCACTCGACATCGCGGGCTTCGTGGTCGACCAGTTCGGCCGCGATCCGGCGCTCGGCTGGGCCACGGTCGCCGTCGCTGCCACGGGCATCGGCGCGGTGCTGGCCTGGATCGTGGCCGAGTACCGCCAGCTTCGCCGGCTGCGCCACCTCCCGGAGGTGCAGGCCCATTTCGTCGCCGCCGGCGTAGAGGGCCAGCCCCAGGCGGTCATCGTCGCCGCCCTGGAAGAGGCCGGCGCCGCCCTCGGCAATGGTGGCCCGGCCCGCGCGCGGATGGCGGTCTGGCGCCGGCAGGTGCAGCCGCACCACGGCAACGCCCAGGCAATCGAACTCTTCGAGCGGACCGTGCTGCGCCCGCTCGACCTGGAGGCGGAGCGCGCGACCTGGCGGGCGGTCGGCCAGGTCTTCGCCATCAACGTCGTCAGCCCCTCGGCGACCATCGACACCCTGGCCTTCGTCGCCCGCAGCCTGCGCCTGGTGCGCGAGGTGGCGGCGATCTATGGCCACCGCCCGGGGCTGGCGGCGACCCGGTTGCTGGTCGGGCGGATTCTGGTGAGTGCCAGCTTCGCCGGAACCGCCAATGCGGTCGCCCATTTCGGCACGCGCATGGTCGGCCACTGGATGGCGCGCTTCGCCGGCGACGCGGTGGCGAGCGGGCTGGCGGCCCAGCGTATGCAGCGCATCGGCCGGCTTGCCATGATCGTGTGCAGGCCCGTGCCGCTGAAGGCGGCAGATGCCCAGATTACGTCCACTTCCCCGTCGCCATCCAGCGCAGGACATATTCCCGGTGGCTGATGCCGAGCTGCTCGGCCCGCGCCATCTGGCGCATCAGCACCTCGCGTGGTGGGTTCTTCCAGGCCCGGCGGTGGGCCTTGCGCCAGCACACCAGCTTCCAGTCGGGCATGGCATCCATCGGCGGGCCATTGTTGTGGCCGATGCCGACGGGCTGGTTGGCAACTTTGCTGGCGGAGGACATGGCGCTTCCTGACTAGCCTGGCGATTTTCCCACGCAAGAGCCGTTCCCGGCTGGCGGCGCCGGACAGGCCGGCTATGATCCGGCCGCAGCAACCGGAGGGCCGCCCTTGACCCAGCGCATCCTGGTCATCAACCCCAACAGCACGGCCGCCGTCACCAGCGGCATCGACCAGGCGATGGCGCCGCTGCGGCTCGAAGGCGGCCCGCGCATCGACTGCGCCACCCTGGCCGAAGGGCCGCCCGGCATCCAGAGCCAGCGCGACGTCGACCATGTCGTGCCGCCGCTCTGCCGCCTGATCGAGCGCGAGCACAACGCGACCGACGCCTTCGTCATCGCCTGCTTCTCCGACCCCGGCCTGCACTCGGCGCGCGAGACCACCGACCGGCCGGTGTTCGGCATCATGGAGGCGGGGCTGACGACGGCCCTCAACCTCGGCAACTCCATCGGCATCATCGCCATCCTGCCGACCTCGGTCGCGCGCCACCTGCGCTTCGTGCGCGCAATGGGCCTGTCGCAGCGGGTGGCGGGCGACCGTGCCGTCGGCCTCAACGTCGTCGAATTGTCGGACGAGGCCCGCACCTACGGCCGGCTGGTCGAGACCGGGCGGGCGCTGCGCGACCAGGACGGCGCCGACGTCATCGTCATGGGTTGCGCCGGGATGGCCCGCTATCGCGAGCGGATGGAGGACGCGCTGGGCGTGGCCGTCATCGACCCCAGCCAGGCCGCCGCCTCCATGGCGATCGGCGCCATTCGCCTCGGCTATCGCACGGGCCGCCGCAGCGCGGCCTGACCCAACAAGAATCCGCCAAAGGGAGAACCCGCCGCCATGAACCAGATCGACCTGAAGGGCCGCCGCGCGGTCATCACCGGCGGTGCCCGCGGCATCGGCCTTGCCATAGCCGAGCGGCTGGTCGCCAGCGGTGCCGCCGTCGCCCTGTGGGACCGGGACCTGGCCGCCGCCAACGCGGCCGCAACCGCGCTCGGCGCGACCGGCAAGGCGATGGCGGTTGCCGTCGACCAGACCGAGGATGGCGAGGTGGCCGACGCCACGGCGCGCACCGTGGCCGGCCTGGGCGGCATCGACATCCTGGTCAACAATGCCGGCATCACCGGCGGCAACCAGAAGGTGTGGGAATACTCGGTCGAGGAATGGCGCCAGGTGATCGACGTCAACCTCGTCGGGCCGTTCCTGTGCTGCCGCAACGTGGTGCCGGAGATGCTGAACGCGGGCTATGGCCGCATCGTCAACATCGCCTCGGTGGCTGGCCTGGACGGCAACCCCAACGCCTCGCACTACAGTGCGTCGAAGGCGGGCGTGATCTCGCTCACCAAGTCGCTCGGCAAGGAGCTGGCGGCGACCGGCATCCGCGTCAACGCCGTGGCCCCGGCCGCGGTCGAGACCGACATCTTCAAGCAGATGAGCCAGCAGCATATCGACTTCATGCTGTCGAAGATCCCGATGGCCCGCTTCGGCCGGGTGGAGGAGATCGCGGCCATGGTGGCGTGGCTCGCCTCGGAGGACTGCTCCTTTTCCACGGGTGCGGTGTTCGACATCACCGGCGGCCGCGCGACCTACTAGCGATGGATATTTGAGCAATAGGGCAGGGGAGGGCTGAGTATGGTGCTACCCATTATTCCTATCGCTTTATTTGGTATTTTTGGAAGCTCTGCAACAGGACTAGCCATCTATGCCATGGCAACAAAAAAACAAAAAGACGAATGGAACAAGATTATATCGAGGTGGCTCGGAATTCCCGTAGAAGAGGTAATTCGCCAACCCGCCAGGGCTAAGAAAGAGTGGTCTCGCCAGGTTCGAGAAGCAGCGATCACTTTATTTGAGCGTGATATAAATGATCTTACACAGGATGAAGTAACACGAGTCATCGAATATTTATCTCAGAGACAGCCTGCGACCATCGTTCAGCCGGTAAGACCGAAACCGCCGCGAAGAAGAAAAGAGGCATAGAATGCTGCAACTGCGCCCGGGCTGCGAATGCTGCGACCGCGACCTGCCGCCCGACAGCCGGGAGGCCCGCATCTGTTCGTTCGAGTGCACCTTCTGCCGCGACTGCACGGAGACGGTGCTCGGCGGGAAGTGCCCGAACTGCGGCGGCGAGCTGGTGGCCCGCCCGGTGCGGCCGGCCGACAAGCTGGCGAAGTTCCCGCCATCGGCCGAGCGTATCCATCGGCCCGAGCGGTGCGGCAGGACGGCATGACCGGCGCCGTGCGATGATTTCCGAAGCGGAGCTGGAGCGCACGAGCGGGCTGTTCGGCCGGGTGCGGGCGGTACTGATCGACGTCGACGGGGTGCTGATCGCGGGCGGCGTGGCGCTGCCGGGTGCGGCCGAGTTCCTGGCCGCACTGGGGCCGCGGGCCTTCATCGTGTCGAACAACTCGATCGACACGCCGGCCTCGATGACGGCGAAGTTCGCCCGCCAGGGCCTGATCGTCACGCCCGAGCACCTGTCGCTGGCGGGCGCGGTCATGATCGACACCATCGCGGTCGAGGCGCCGGCCGACCCGGTGTTTCTCGTGGCGGCACCCTCGCTGACCGCCTATGCGGCCGAGCGCGGCCTGCGCCTGACCGACGTGGAGGAGGAGGCGCGGATCCTGGCGCTCGCCCGCGACACCGAGCTGACCTATGCGCGGCTCTATCGCGCCGCCCGCGTGCTGCATGGCGGGGCTCGCTGGATCGTCGCCAACCCCGACCGCATCCACCCCGATACCGATGGCGGCCCGGTGCCGGAGACGGGCGCGCTGATGGCGGCCCTCAGCACCTGCGTGCCCGGCGCCCAGCCGCGCATCATCGGCAAGCCTGAGCCGTCCCTTTTCCTGGCGGCCATGGCGCTGGCCGGGGTCGGCCCGGGCGAGGCGGTGATGATCGGCGACAACCCGGACACGGACGGCGCCGGTGCCGCCGCCCTCGGCATTCCCACCATCATGGTCGGCCCGCGCGGCACGGTGGGCGGCGTCATCGACCTGTTGCCCGGCATCGCCCACCGGTGAGCGCCGGTGTCGCAAGCCGGGCGGTCATCGCGCCGGAATCGCCCTATCAGGCGTCGGTCGGAGAGTTGCTGCGGCGGTCGGATGCCTATTCGCGCTCGCTCTATCCGCCGGCCGCCAGCTACCTGATCGACGCCGACCAGTTGGCGCGGCCCAACGTCCGCTTCCTGGTGGCGCGGATCGACGGCAATGCGGTCGGCTGCGGCGCGGTCGTGCTGGGCGCCGACGGGGAAGGGGAACTGAAGCGCATCTTCGTGGCCGACGAGGCGCGCGGCCAGCGGCTGGGTGCGCGCCTTGTCGAGGCGCTAGAGGCGCTCGCGCGGGCGGAGGACGTCCGTTTGCTGCGGCTGGAGACGGGTCCCTACAGCCTGCCGGCGCTGGCGCTCTATCGCCGGCTCGGCTACCGCGAATGCGCGGCGTTCGGCGACTACCCGGACGACCCGCTGTCGGTCTTCATGGAAAAGAACCTGGTCTAGGAGGAAGCATGTATCGTGAACGGTTCCAGCTCGACGGCAAGGTGGCCGTCGTCACCGGCGGCGGCCGCGGCATCGGCCGGGCGATCGTCGAGGCGTTGCAGGAAGCCGGCGCCAAGGTCATCGTCGGCGACCTGGAGCCGCAGCCGGCGCCAGGTGTCGAGACCTTCAGCCTGGACGTGCGCGACCGCGCGCAAGTGGAGGCCGCCGCCGCCGACATCCTGGCCCGCCATGGCGCCGTCGACATCATGATCGCCAATGCCGGCATCGCCCGCGGCTCCAACGCCGAGGAGACCGCACCCGACGAGTGGCGTGCAGTAATGGACGTCAACCTCGACGGCGTGTGGTGGTCGTGCCAGGCGTTCGGCCGGGCCATGGTCGCCCGCGGCAGCGGCAGCATCGTGGCGCTCGGCTCCATGTCGGGCCTGATCGTCAACAAGCCGCAGCCCCAGGCCGCCTACAACGCGTCCAAGGCCGGCGTCCATGCGCTGGTGCGCTCGCTGGCGGCCGAATGGGCCAGCCGTGGCGTCCGCGTCAACGCCGTGGCGCCCGGCTATATCGGCACCGAGATGACCAAGGGCGGGCTGGCCAACGAGGACTGGAAGCGCACCTGGCTGGAGATGACGCCGATGGGCCGCGTTGGCGAGCCGAAAGAGATCGCCTCGGCCGTGCTGTTCCTGGCGAGCGACGCCGCCAGCTTCGTCACCGGCTCCATCCTGTCCGTCGACGGTGGCTACACCGCTTGGTGAAGCATCTCTCTTAGCCGCGCCTCCTGCTGCTGGAGATCCAGGAACAGGGCATAGCGGCAGTCGAAGAAGGACCGTAGCGCCCGGTCGGGCTCCACGACCCGGCCGCTGCGGACCATCGCCAGCCCGGCATCGGCCAAGGACGGATGCAGCCCCGCCGCCGCCGCGGCCACCGTCGCCGTGCCCAGCAGCACCCCGTCCTCCTGTTCCGGCAGTACCACGCGGCGCCCGGTGGCATCGGCATAGAGGCGCACCAGGACCGGGTTGGCCGCGTGGCCACCGGTCAGGTGCAGCGTGTCGATAGCGTAGCCGGCCCGGTCGAGGGCGTCGACGATCTGGCGCGTGCCGAGCGCGATGGCGAGTGCCGTCGCATAGTAGAGCCGGCACAGACCGTCGAACGAGGCGTCGAGCGACAGGCCGAAGATAGCCCCCCGCGCCTCGGGGTCGGCCAGCGGCGAGCGGTTGCCGTGGAAATCGGGCAGCACGGTCAGCGGCCCAAGCATCGCCGGTCCGTCGACGGCCAGCAGTTCGTCGATGCGCCGGCTGACCCGGTCGTGGCGATCGGGCCCCAGCCCGCGCCCTTCGGCATGCAGGTCCAGGACGTGGTCGAGCAATGCACCAGAGGCCGACTGGCCGCCCTCGTTCAGCCACAGACCGGGGACCATGGCGTCGAAATAGGGGCCCCACACGCCCGGCACGGGCCGCGCCTGCGGGGACACCGCCATGTGGCAGGTGGAGGTACCGGCGATCATCGCCAGTCGCCGGTCCAGCTCTGCGGCCGGCACGCCGCCCAGCACGCCGAGCCCGCCGGCATGGGCGTCGATCAGCCCGACACCGACGACGCAGGCGGTCGTCAGCCCCAGCGCCCCGGCCGCCGCTTCGGACAACGGCCCGGCGCCGGTGCCGATCGGCAGCGCGCGGTCGGGCAGGGCTGCCTTCTCCGGCAGGTCGGGCAACCCGACCAGTTCGAGGAAATCGGCCTGCCAGCCGGGCGCTTCATGGGCCAGGTAGGTCCATTTGCAGGTGACGGTGCAGGCCGAGACTGCGACCCGGCCGGTCGCCCGCCAGAGCAGGAAGTCCGCCAGGTCCAGCGCCTTTGCCATCCGCGCCCAGGCGGCCGGGGCATGGCGCTTCAGCCACAGCAGCTTGGGCAGTTCCATCTCGGGCGACATGACGCCGCCGACATGGTCCAGCACGCGGTGCCTGGTCAGGGTCATCTCGGCCGCTTCCGCGGTCGCCCGGTGATCCGCCCACATGATGACGTTCCAGCGATCCTCGCCGCCGGGCGACACGCCGACCGGCTGCCCGTCTCCGTCCAGGACGACCAGCGAGCAGGTGGCGTCGAAGGCCAGGCCCGCCACGCGGGCCGGATCGACCCCGGCCTCGGCCAGGGCGGCGCGCGCCGCCTGGCAGACCGACTGCCAGATCTCGGCCGAGGAATGCTCGGCCCAGTCGGTCGCCGGCCGGTGGACGGCGAAGGACCGGCTGGCGCGGGCCAGCAGGTGCCCTGCGCGATCGAAGATGCCGGCGCGGGCCGCGGTCGACCCGACGTCGACCGCCATCACGAGATCGCCCATGGCCTACAGCAGGAAGCGTGGCGAATTGTCGAGGAAGTCGTGGAAATGCACGACCGTCTGGTCCTGGTCGGCCAGCACCACGGCATAGGCCGGCGGCTCGTGGCTGCCCGGCACCTTGCCCGCGATCACCAGATCCAGCTCCACCTGGTGGCTCGTCGCGCGCATCGTGCTGAAGGGGATGCCGCGCCAGCTCCCGGCGATCGGCCGGTGCAGGTGGCCGAAGAAGAGGTGGCGGATGTTGGTCCGGCCGGACAGGACGCGGATATAGCCCTCGGCCTCGCGCAGCGAGATCTCGTCCATCCGCTTCAGCCCCACCGGGAAATGCGGGTGATGCTGGAAGAGATAGACCGGGCGGTCGCCGGCGGCATCCAGCGTGCGCTCCAGCCAGCCCAGCCGGCGCTCGCAGCAGATGCCCCAGGACACGCCGGGCTCGTTGGTGTCGACGCAGACGAAGAGGCCGGCCGCGGTCTCCAGCGTGAATTGGACGAAGCCCTCTGCGTCACGAGGCGCGTCCGGGAACTGCGCCTGGAAGTTGCCGCGATGGTCGTGGTTGCCGAGCAGCAGGTGATAGGGCAGGCGGAGCTGGCTCAGGCACTCGTGCAGGACCGTGTAGGCGGCCGGCTCGCCGCGATGGCAGAGGTCGCCGGTGAAGATGGCGAACTCGGCGTCGGCATGATTGCGGTTGATGTCGGCAATGCACAGGCGCAGCCGCTCGGCCGGGTCGAGCCCGTAGAGCAGTTCGCCCGAGGGCACGATGTGGGTGTCGGTGACGTGGATGAATTTCATCGGGCGGTCCACGAGGGTTCAGGGCCGGGACAAAGAAATGCGGAGAGGTGTCGCCACCTCTCCGCCAGTTGACCCCTGCTTGGCAAGGGCCCAGGGAGAAACGTCAGCCGATGCTCATTTCGGCACGAGCGCCTGCACGTCCTTCGACATGGAAGTGAGTGCCGTGCGCGGCGGGGTCGAGCCGTCGACCACGCTTTGCAGGTGGTCTTTGATGACGGCGATGATCTTCAGCCCGTTGTCGCCGGGGAAGGCGTACCAGGGCGTCATGTACTTCTGCTGCTTCAGGGAAGTCAGGTGGTTGGGCTTGGTCGCGTAGAAGGGCTTCAGGCGGTTCGGGTCGTCGGCCGGCAGGGAGTTGGGCGGCATGTAGCCGCTGCCCTTCACCATGATGGTGGCGCCGTCGGCACCGGAGATGAACTTCATGAAGGCCCAGGCGCCCTTCTGCTTCTCGGGCGTCGCGGCGAACATGAGGGCGGCCGCCCCGCCGGTCGGCAGCTTGCCGTCGGCGGCCGGCACCGGGAAGACGGCCGTGCGCCACTTGAACTTGCCGCCGACGCCGTCGTCGGCCACCCGCAGCAGCGAGGTCGATTCCGTCCAGATGCCGACCTTGCCGGCGAAGAAGCTCTGGCGGGCGGCCTCATGCGCCAGGTTGGGCATCTTGGCCTCGGTCACCATGCGGCCCATCAGGTCGATGGACTGCTGGCCGCCGGGGCCGTCGAAGGCGACCTTCTTCTCGTCGGCCGACATCATGGCGCCGCCATGCGAGAAGACGAGGCTCTGCCACATCCAGTTCCCGGTGATCGTCCAGGAGTGGTACATGCCGACCGTGTCGCTGCCGAGCGCCTGGATCTTCTTCGACAGGTCGAAGATGCCGTCCCAGGTGTTGGGGAAGTTCTCCGGGTCGGCGCCGGCCTTCCGCACCAGATCCTCGTTGAAATAGATGATCGGCGTCGAGACGGCGAAGGCCAACCCATACGGCTTCCCGTTGAAGGTGCCGAGCGCCATCATCGAGTCCGAGTAGCCCTGGCCCTTCCAGTCCTTCTCCTGGGCGATGAAGGGGCCGATGTCGACGGCGATGCCGCGATCGACGAACAGGCGCTGCAGGTTGATCGCCTGGAACGATACGTCGGGCAGTTGCTTGGTGATCGACTGCCGCAGGGCCGTCTGGGCCGCGTCCTCATATTCCTTGTAGGCCGGGCGGTAGAAGACCTCGTAATCGGGGTTCGCCTTCTCGAACTCCGCCTTGATGTCCTTGAACACGGGATCGAAGATGAAGCCCAGCGGGTACTGGACTTCGATCTTCGTCTTTTGGGCGAGAGCCGGTGAAACCAGGGCCAGGGTGGCCGCGGCAATGAGGCATGGCAGTTTCATGGCGTCCTCCTCCTTGTTGCAGGATCAGGTCTTCATACCTGTGAATGTTATCCCTTCGATGAACCTGCGCTGGGCAAAGAGGAATGCCGCGACCAATGGCAGGATCACGATGGTGGCAGCCGCCATCAGGGGGCCGTACTCGGTGCCCTGGTCGTTCAGGCGGAAGAAGGCGACGCCGAGCGGCGGGGTATAGAGTTCCTCGCTGCCGACCACGATCAGCGGCCAGAAATAATCGTTCCAGTGGGCCACGACCGAGAAGATGCCGAAGGCGATGAGGGCCGGCACGGCGGTCGGCAGCATGATGCGCCAGACGATGCCGAATTCCCCCAGCCCGTCGATGCGCGCGGCGTCGATCAGGTCGTTGGGCACGGTCATGAAGAACTGCCGCATCAGGAAGATGCCGAAGACCGATACGGCAAACGGCAGCACCAGGGCCGAGTAGCTGTCGAGCAGGCCCATCTTGTGGAAGAGGATGTAGATCGGGATCGCCGTCGCGTGGTGCGGGATCAGCAGGCACAGCAGGACGACCGCGAACAGCACGCCGCGGCCGCGGAAGCGCAGCTTGGCCAGGGCATAGGCGCAGGGCAGGTTCACCAGCACCTGCAATACGAAGATTGCCGCCGTGACGATGACGCCGTTGATGAGGAAGCGCATCATCGGCACCCGCGTCATCGCCATGCCGTAGTTCTCGACCACGGCCCAGCGGGTCGGCAGGAAATGCAGCTCCGCCACCAGGATCTCGGCCTGCGGCTTGAACGAGGTCAGCACCATCCAGGCGAATGGCGTGATCATCAGCAAGGCGCCGGTCATCAGCACGGCGTGGCGCAGGATCGCCCCCACGGGGCCGGGCGGGCGGGACCTCATGCGTAGTGGACCTTGCGATTGATGGCCCAGGTCTTCAGCAGCGACAGGGCCAGCACGAACAGCAGGAACACCACCGTGACGGCGGCGGCGTAGCCGGTGCGGAAGAACGAGAAGCCCTCCGAATACATGGTGTAGAGCAGCACCTCGGTCGCGCGATTGGGGCCGCCCTTGGTCATCACCTGCACGGTGTCGAAGACCTGGAACGAGCGGATGGCGGTGATGACGACGACGAAGAGCGTCACCGGCCCCAGCATCGGCCAGGTGACGGTGCGGAAGCGGTCGATGCCGGTCCGGGCACCATCGACGGCGGCTGCCTCGTACAGCTCGCCCGGGATGGCCGTCAGGCCGGCCATGAACAGCACCATGTTGAAGCCGACGCTCTGCCAGATGCCGATGCCGCACAGCGTGAAGAGGGCGGTGCGGCGATCCTGCAGCCAGTTGTAGCCCTCGATCCCGAACTCCCGCAGCGTCAGGTTGATCAGGCCAAGCGTCGGATGCAGCATGAATTCCCAGACGATGGCCATGGCGATCAGGGTCGCCATCACCGGCAGGAAATAGACCGCGCGATAGAAGGCGCGCAGCGACGTCCCGGCCTCGATCAGCAGCGCCGCGCCAAGCCCGAGCCCGACCGAGGTCGGCACGACGATGGCGACATAGAGCAGCGTGTTCTGGAGCGAGCGCTGGAACACCCGGTCGGCGAACATCTCCGAATAGTTGCCGAGGCCGACATAGCTGAGCGATGCAGCGCCGAGCTGGTAGTTGGTCAGCGACAGCAGCACGACCACGACGAGCGGCCCGATCAGGAACATGACCATCAGCGCCACGGCCGGCCCGGCCAGCGACAGGGCGGCCAGCGCCTCGCCCAGGCTGCGCCGGCGGCGGGCGGCCGAGAGGGCAGCGGCCTCAGCCATGACGGCGCATCCCGGCTGCGGCCAGGGGCGCGCGCAGGCGTTTGCCCGCCTGGTCGAAAATCAGCGTCTGCACTTCGCCGATGCGCATGGTCACGGGCTCGCCCACCGGGAAGCTGGCGATCTCGGCCGGGTCGTGGCGGATGACCACGGGGGCGTCGGCGCCAGCCAGCGCCACATGCAGGAACAGATCGGAGCCCAGGTTCTCGCGGTAGGTGAGGGTGCCGGCGAGACCCGGCGTACCGGATGCCCGCGTTACGGTCGCGGCCGCCGGCCGGAAGCCGACCTGGACCCCCGTGCCAGGGGAGACATGGCCGGCGAACGGCACCTCGACCCCCAGCACGTCGACCGAGCCGCGGCCGGTCGCCGTGCCGGGCAATATGTTGATCCGCGGGCTGCCGACGAAGCGGGCGACGCGGATGTCCTCGGGGTCTTCGTAGATCACCGACGGTGGCGCCACCTGCAGGGGCCGCCCGTCCATCATCACCACGACCTGGTCGGACATGGTCATGGCCTCGGCTTGGTCGTGCGTCACATAGATGAAGGTCGTGCGCAGGCTGCGATGGAGCTGGGCGATCTCCGCCCGCATGTGCACGCGCAGCTCGGCATCGAGGTTCGACAGCGGCTCGTCCATCAGAAAGACGCGCGGTTCGCGCACCATGGCGCGGCCGACGGCCACGCGTTGCTTCTGGCCACCTGACAACTGGCCCGGCTTGCGCGCCAATAGCGGCTCGATCTGCAAGGTCTCGGCGACGCGGCGGACGGCCTGGGCGATCTCGCGCTCGGTCTGGCCGACGCCCGGCAGCATGCGGCCGACGATCGGCAGGCGGCGGGCGAAATCGAGCCTGCGCATGCGCAAGGGCAGGGCGATGTTGTCGAACACCGTCAGGTGCGGGTAGAGCGCGTAGGACTGGAAGACCATGGCGATGTCGCGCTGGTCGGGGCGCAGTCCGTCGACCGGGCGTCCGCCGATCGCGACGGAGCCGCCATCCTGCTGCTCCAGGCCCGCCACGATCCGCATCAGGGTCGACTTGCCGCAGCCGGACGGCCCCAGCACCGTCAGGAACGATCCGTCCGGGATGTCGAGGTCGACGCCGCGCAGCACCGGGGTGGCGCCGAAGCTCTTGGTCAGCCCGCGAATGGCGACGCTGCCGCGGCCGTCCTCCGTCGCGCGAGAAGCCGCTGTCGACCCGGCCGTCATGCCCTGGTGTCCAAGTCGTTTCCCCCACCCAATTTTCGCGGTCCCATTGTTGACGGACCCATTCTTATTTCCGTAACGATTAGCTAATCGTTTCGGAGGTCGTCATCGTTTCAAATCCCGCAGAGGATGGCAAGAGGCTGCGCAAGGCCACGATTCGCGACGTCGCCCGCGTGGCCGGCGTGTCTACGGCCACCGTCTCGGCCGCCCTGAACGGCAGTTCGCCTGTCAGCCTGGCATTGCAGGAGCGGGTGCGCGCAGCGGTCGACACGGTCGGCTATCGCCCGGACGGCATCGCGCGCAGCCTGCGCCGGGGCGAGACGCGGATGCTGGGCCTGCTGCTGGCGGACATCACCAACCCGTTCACGACCGCCGTCGTCCATGCGATGGAGGCGGCCGCCCATGCCCGCGGCTATTCCCTGATGCTGTGCAACAGCGACGAGGATACGGGCCGCGAGCGGACCAACCTCGACCTCCTGCGCACCCATCGCGCGGACGGGGTGATGCTGATGCCGGTCGGCTTCGGCCGCGACTATGGCCAGGCGGTGCGGCGCGCGCTCGACCGGCCGGCGGTGCTGGTCGACCGCACGATCCCGGGCCTGCCGCTGGACGCCGTGACGGTTGATGGCGCCACCGGCACCCGGCTGGCGGTCGCGCACATGATCGCGCATGGCCATCACCGCATCGCCGTCCTGGCCGGTCCGGCCGGCGTCTCAGCCAGCGATGAACGCCTGGCCGGTTATCGCCAGGCCCTGGCGGATGCGGGCCTGGCGGCCGATCCGGAACTGGTGCGCGACGGCGGCTTCCGGCAGGGACCGGCCTATGCCGCCACGCTCGACCTGCTGCGCGCCGCACGGCCGCCGACCGCGCTCTTTGCCTGCAACAACCTGATGGCGATCGGCATGATGCGGGCGGTGGCCGACATGGGCCTGGACTGCCCGGGCGACCTGTCGGTCGCCTGCTTCGACGATTTCGACTGGGCAGAGGCCTTCCGCCCCCGACTGACCACCGTCGCCCAGCCAACCGACGCGATCGGCACCCAGGCGGTCGAACTCTTGCTGGACCGCCTGGGCGGCGACCCACCGACGACGGCACGCCGCCTCATCCTCCAGCCGCGGTTGGTGGTACGCGACTCCTGCGCCGCTCCCCGTCGCTGACCCCCCAGCGCCCCCGTGTGCGCGGCGCCGGCTTGCCGATCCGGCATTGTGCTACATATCATTCAGTACTGCACACAAATGGGAGCCGCGTCATGGCCGCCAGGATACTGCCGAAGACGCCGACCGACGCCGGACGGGCGCAGACGACCCCTCGGCGTGCGAGCGGGGCGGAACGCGCCATGGCCGAGGCGCGCCAGGCCGGCTTGCTGGAGGGAGACAGCACCGAGCATGTCAGCTTTCGTGCACCCAAAGCCCTGATCGAAGCCGCCAAGCGCCAGAGCGGGGTAACCAAGCCGACCGAGCTCGGACTGCTGGGGCTGGCCATGCTCGCCCAACCCGATCCGGCTGCCAGCTTCCTCAAGAAGACTCGCGGCAATCTCGGCAAAGACCATCAGCTTGACTATTGACGTCCGGGCAAGCCTGAGGCGTATCAGGCCCGAGAGGCAGCCGGCACAGCGCGCGCCCCGTCCGCTGGACGAACTGGTGGCGGTCACGGATCTGCCGGACGAGGGGCGGGCGGCGCTCGTACTGGACACCAATGTCTACATCCGGTCGGCGGCTGGAACGCTTCCTGCCGCAGTCGCGGCACTGCTTGATCGCGGCCTGCTGTTCCATTGCTCGGTATGCGTGTCCGAACTGACACTCGGCATTGCCAACGCGGATCCGTCGCGCGGCAACTGGCGAGCGATGCGAGACCACTATGTCGCGCTGATCGCGACTTTTTCTCCGACGAGAATCCTTACCCCTGATCCGCAGGTCTGGACCGAAGCGGGCTTGGTCGCGGGAACGCTGGCGAGGACCCAGCGCTTCCAACGCGAGCAGCGCAGGGAATGCCTGAACGACGCGCTCATCTTTCTGACCGCAGCCAAGGCGGGGCTCCCTGTCCTCACCGCCGACCGGGTCGATTTCGACCTGATCCAGCAGGTCGCCCCGCATGGCCGGTTCATTCATTTCTAGCCAGCGTCGCCATGGAACAAGGTGGCGACCGCCGGCAGGCCTCAGCGATCGCCCAACTTCTCCCGCGTCCGATCGTGCAGATCGGCCACTTCCGGGGTGAGGGCATCGCCGAAGTCGGCCATCTCGTAGACGGGCCGGATCTCGAGCTCGCTGGGGCCCGGCATCGGATTGGGGCAGCGCCTGGCCCAGGCGACGGCCTCGTCCATGTCCTTCACCTGCCACATCCAGAAGCCGGCCACGAGCTCGTCGGTGGCCGCGAACGGGCCGTCGACCACCGTGCGTCCGGGTCCGTCGAACCGCACGCGCTTGCCCTTGGAGGAGGGGTGCAGCCCATCGCCCGACAGCATGATTCCCGCGGCGGCCAGCTCCTCGTTGAACTTCCCCATCGCCTCCAGCAGCTCGGTGGAGGGCATGATGCCGGTTTCGCTGTCCGTCGTGGCCTTGACCAGAACCATGACACGCATTGTCCATCTCCTTCGTCGATGGCGGCCGTTCCGCCTGTCCTGCCCATAGGACGCACAAGCGTCGCCCGGGCCGACACATGGAGTGCAACTTTTCCACCGGACGGCCGGTTCAGTCGACAAGTTGCGAGCGTCTCGCACTTGCAATATGTTCGGCGGCAATCCGTGCCTGACTCTGCCGGCGCCGCCCGTCTGCGCCCGGCTGGTCCCCATAGCGAAAGCCTGCCATGCCCACGCTCGATCTGCTCCTTTCCCGCCGCTCCATCTCGCCGGTCATGCTGACCGACCCGGGGCCGACGGACGCTGAAATCGACACCATGATCCAGGCGGCGCTGCGCGCGCCCGACCATGGCAACCTGCGCCCCTGGTCGTTCGCCATCATCCGCGGCGACGCCCGCCGGGAGCTCGGCGAGGTCTTCGCCAATGCGTTGAAGGCGCGCGATCCCACCTGGACCGAGCCGCTGCTGGAGCGCGAGCGCGGCCGGCCCCTGCGCTCGCCCTTGGTCATCGCCTGTGGCGCCCGTGTCCGGCCGGATCACAAGATCGCGGAAATCGAGCAGCTCATGGCGGCGGGCGCGGCCACCATGAATCTGCTGAACGCCGCCCACGCACTGGGTTTCGGGGCGATGTGGGTGACGGGGGCCAACGCCTACGACCAGACAGTCGCCGATGCGCTGGGCTTCCCGGCCCCGGACCGGCTGGTCGGCTTCGTCTATGTCGGCACGCCGCCGGCCGTGCTGCGGCCGGTCGAACGGCCCGCCACGTCCGACCATTCCAGCGAATGGACCCAGCCCGTCCGCGCCTTCGGCGACGCCGCCTGACGCCGGGAGCAGATCACATGCGTGCCATGATCGCCGGCCTCGCGCTCGGCCTCGTCCTTGCGGCCGCCGGCACCGCCGACGCCCAGAACCGCCAGCGGAAGCCCAAGGCCGAGGAGGCCCCGGCCGCTGCCAATTCCGAGCGCGTCGGCGACTGGATGCTGCGCTGCGACCCCCCGGCCGGCGGGCAGCCCAAGCAGTGCGAGATCGCCCAGATCCTGAGCGACAAGGAAGGCAAGCGCGACCTGCTGCTGCTGCGCCTGGGCTATGCACCGCAGGAGACGGACGCGGTGGCCCTGATCGTCGTGCCGCTCGACGTGCTGCTGCCGCCCGGCCTGGGCCTGAAGGTCGACGCGCGCGATCCCGTGACGGTACCGTTCCGCCACTGCGATACCAATGGCTGCCTCGCGCCCTGGCGCCCATCCCCGGACGACCTTGCGGCGATGAGGGCGGGCAAGGAGCTGATGGTCCTGCTGCGCAACCGCGAGGGCAAGCAGCTCGGCCTGCCGGTCTCGCTGAAGGGCTTCTCGGCCGCCCACGATCGCTTGCGCTGACGCCACCGCTTGCGCTGACGGCGACCCATCCATAGGATCGCCCGCGACGGTTCCGCCGAAAGGCGGTGAAAAGGGAATTCGGTGAGACCCCCAACGGAGACGGCGGGGGTCGATGCCGGAGCTGCCCCCGCAACTGTAAGCAGAGAGCGTCCGCCGCTCTGGCCACTGGGAAACTGGGAAGGCTGGTAGGACGCAGCGACCTGCGAGCCAGGAGACCTGCCGTCAAGCGTGCGTCGCGCGACCCGTGGGCGGGGTGCCCCGTGGGGACGGACTTCCGTTTGCGCTGACGCCTGGAGGAAGGCGCGGCGGGCTATGGGAAGTTCGAAAGGACTCCGAAGTCTCATCGATTCGTGCGGCCGGGATTCGGCATCCCGCCGGCGCGACCGTATTGCCGTTCCACGCCTCCAGTCGGTTCGACCAGCGAGGCGGGGCATCCTATGGATCGCGCGACAGGCAGCTATTTCTACACGTCGGTAGTCACGAATTCGGTACGGGTCGGGGCAGGGGCGCTAGCCGGCGCGGTGCTGGCAGCCACACCGGCCACGGCCCAGCAGTTGGTCCAGGGTGGCGCCGCGGTCACGCTGCCGCCCGTGGTGGTGTCGGCCAACCTGGTGCCGACGCCGGTCGACCAGGTCGGCAGTTCGGTCACCGTGCTGACGCGCGAGGACATCGAGCGCACGGGCGATGCCCACGTCATCGACCTGCTGAAGCGGGTGCCGGGCGTCACCATCAACCACAATGGCGGCCCGGGGGCGACGGCGCAGTTGCGCATCCGCGGGTCCGACACCGGCCAGGTGAAGGTGCTGATCGACGGGGTCGAGGTGAACGACACCACCGGCACCTCCAACGACTTCGACTTCAACGCCTTCCTCGTCACCGAGATCGAGCAGATCGAGGTGCTGCGCGGGCCGCAGAGCGCGCTCTACGGCAACGACGCCATGGGCGGCGTCATCAACATCATCACCCGCAAGGGGCAAGGCCCGATGCGCGTGACCGGCCTGGTGGAGGGCGGCAGCTACCAGACCTTCCGCCAGGCCGTGGGCGTCAGCGGGTCGCTCGATCGCTTTTCCTATGCCCTGTCCGGCGCCAACTTCCAGACCAAGGGCTTCTCGCGCGTGACCGCCGGCGACGAGAAGGACGGCACCAAGACGCAGGCGCTGAACGGCCGTTTCTCCTACGACTTCAACGCGATCTTCTCGCTGGAGGCGGCCGGCGGCTTCACCCACATGGTCAGCGAGTACGACCCGTCCTCGACCCGCGACGGGCCGAACGAGATCGAGAAGCACATGGCCCACGGCCGCCTCGCCGCCAAGGTGAAGCTGCTGGAGGGGCGCTGGGACAACACGCTGGCCGTCACCGGCAGCCGCACCGAGCGCGACTACGACCAGCCGGGCAGCAGCACCCGCTTTTCCACCTATGACGGCGACCGCTACGGGGTCGAGTATCGCGGCGCGATCAAGATCGACCGGGACGATGTCCTGACCTTCGGCGTCGCACGCGAGACCGAGACGGCGCGGGCGACCAACACGCGCGGCACCGTCAAGACGACCGACCTCGACCGCGAACTGCGCACCGATTCCATCTATGCCCAGTACCTGCTGGGCCTGTGGGACGACCTGCACCTGACGGCCGGCGTCCGCCACGACGACAACGAAGGCTTCGGCGGCAGCACCACCTACCGCGTCACCGGCGCCTATACCGTGCCGGTGTGGCGCACCATCCTGCGCGCCAGCTACGGCACCGCCGTAAAGGCGCCGACCCTGTTCCAGCTCTATGCCCCGATCTACGGCAACGACAGCCTGCGGGCGGAGAAGAGCAAGGGCTTCGACTTCGGCTTCGAGCAGCCGCTCCTGAACGGCCGGGTCACCATCGGGGCGACCGCATTCCACAACGACTATCGCAACCTGATCGCCTTCCAGGACTACTACGTGAACATCGCCCGCGCCCGCACCCAGGGCATCGAGGCGACCGTGAAGGCCGACGTGACCAGCGACCTCAGCCTCGGCGCCGCCTACACGCTGCTCGATACCGAGGATCGGGACACCGGGCGCGACCTGCCGCGACGGCCGCGCCATTCGGTCAACCTGTCGGCCGACTATCTGGGCCTGAAGGGATTCCGCATCGGCGGGGCGGTCCGCTACGTCGCCAGCCAGGCGAACTCGGCCTCTTCCACCGTCCGCCTCAAGCCCTTCTATGTCGTCGACGCGCTCGTCTCCTACGACGTCACCGAGCGCGTCGCGGTCTACGTCCGGGCCGAGAACCTGTTCGACGAGAAGTACCAGGAGGCGCTGGGCTATCGCACGCCCGGCCGGTCGGCCTATGTCGGCGTGAAGGCGAACTTCTGACGATGGCGCGCGGGTGGGCGGCTCTCCTGGCGCTGGCGCTGGCATGGCCGGCGGCGGCATGGCCGGCGGCGGGGGCGGCCACCCGGCCGCTGCGCATCGTCTCGCTCGACCTCTGCTCGGACCAGTTTGTCCTGGCGCTGGCGGACCGGGGGCAGGTGGCGGCCCTCAGCAAGGTGGCGGACGACCCGCTGCTGTCGCCGCTGGCCGCGCGCGCCGAAGGATTGCCGAAGCATCGGGGGACGGCGGAGGAGGTGTTGCTCCTGCGCGCCGACCTGGCCGTCGGCGGCGGCTTCGCCCGGCGGGCGACGATGGAGCTCCTGGCCAAGGTTGGCGTCACCGTGCTGCGGGTGCCGCCGATCCCCCGCCTGGCGGATCTGCCGCCGCAGCTCGAACGGGTCGCCAAGGCGATGGGGCATCCCGATCGCGGGGCGGCCCATGCCGCCGTCATCCGCGACCGCCTCGTCGGCCACAGCGTACCGGCCGGGCAGGGGGCCAGCGTCGGGGTCTACCGCCCCGGTGGCACCATGCCAGGCGAGGGCACGCTGGTGGCCGACATGGTCCGCGCCATCGGCATGCGGTTGCGCGCGGGTGATGGCAATGCCCGCGTGGCCGTGCCGCTGGAGCTGCTCGTGCTGCAACCGCCGGACCTGCTGATCATCGATTCGCGGCGGGACGACCGCCCGGCCATGAACCAGGCGATGCTGGACCACCCCGCCCTGCACCGCAGCCAGCGCATGGCCGTGGCCGACTTCCCCTTGCGCTACTGGCTCTGCAACAGCCCGGCCTCCTCCGAAGGGCTGGAGGTGCTGGAAGCCGCGATCGCCCGCGCGCTGCCGGGCAGCCGGCCATGACGATCTTCCTTGGCCTGCTCCTGGCCGTCCTGGCCTTTGCCTCGTTTGCCATCGGCCCGGCCGCGTTGCCGGTCGACCAACTCCTGTCGGCATGGTGGCGGGCCGACGGCTCGCCCGAGGCGCTGATCGCCTGGCAGATCCGCCTGCCGCGGGCCCTGCTGGGTGCGGCCGTCGGCATGGTGCTGGGGCTGGCCGGCGCCAACCTCCAGGGCTACATGCGCAACCCGCTGGCCGAGCCCAGCCTGATCGGCGCCTCGTCCTCGGCGGCGCTGGGGGCGGTCCTGGTCATCTATTTCGGTGTCTCGGCCGCCTGGGCGCCGGCATTGCCGATCGCCGGGATGACCGGCGCGTTGGTGGCGATCTTCGTCGTCCAGGCGCTGGCGGGGCAGGGCGCCAACGTGTTGACGCTGATCCTGGCAGGCGTCGCCATCAACACGCTGGCTGGGGCGATGACGGCGCTGGCCCTCAACCTGGCGCCCAACCCGCACGCGGTGGTGGAAATCACC
Source organism: Stella humosa (assembly GCF_006738645.1). Taxonomy (GTDB): domain Bacteria; phylum Pseudomonadota; class Alphaproteobacteria; order ATCC43930; family Allostellaceae; genus Allostella; species Allostella humosa. Next base: position 2,620,397 of record NZ_AP019700.1, read on the forward strand.
TTCTGGCTGCTGGGGTCGCTGACCGACCGGTCGCTCGACCAAGTGTTGATCGCGGCCCCCTTCATGGCGGCGGGCGCTGCCCTGCTGCTGCTGAACGGGCGCGGGCTGGATGCGCTGGGGCTGGGCGAGCGGACGGCGGCCAGCCTGGGCGTCGACCTGCGCTGGCTGCGCTGGCGGGTCATCGTCGGCACGGGCCTGGCGGTCGGGGCGGCGGTCTCGGTCGCGGGGTCGATCGGCTTCATCGGCCTGGTCGTGCCGCATCTGCTGCGGCCGCTGCTGGGGCACATGCCCGGCCGGCTGCTGCTGCCCAGCGCCTTTGCCGGTGGCGCCCTGCTGCTGACGGCCGACATCGCCGTGCGCTGGATCCCGACCAACGTGGAGCTGAAGCTGGGCGTGCTGACGGGGCTGATCGGGGCGCCGTTCTTCCTCGTGCTGCTGCTGAAGACGCGAGCGAACCTGCGATGAACGCGATCGAAGCAAGGGGCGTGGGTGTCCGCATCGGTGCGGCCACGATCCTCGACGGCATCGACCTGGCCGTGGCGCCCGGCACGCTGCTGGGGCTGCTCGGACCCAACGGGGCCGGCAAGACAACGTTGCTCGAGGTCATGGCCGGCCTGCGGCGCGCCGACAGGGGCGGCGTCCGACTGGGCGACCAGGCGCTGGCCTGGCTCGATCCGATGGAGCGCGCCCGGCGCATCGGCTACCTGGAGCAGGGGGCGGTCTGCCATTGGCCCCTGTCGGTGGAGCGGACCGTCAGCCTCGGCCGGCTGCCGCATCGCGGGGCGTGGGGCGGCACCTCGTCCGCCGACGCACCCGCCATCGAGGCCGCCATGGTCGCCTGCGACGTCGCCCACTTGCGCCGGCGCGACGTCACGACCCTGTCCGGGGGCGAGCGGGCCCGCGTCCTGTTCGCGCGCTGCCTGGCCGGCCACCCCGAGGCGCTGCTGGCCGACGAGCCGGTCGCCGGCCTCGACCCGGCCCACCAGATCCGCTGCCTGGAGCTGCTGGCGGCGCGCGCGGCAGCCGGCGTCGCCGTGGTCGTCGTCATGCACGACCTGGCCCTGGCCCTGCGCTTCTGCGACCGCATCTGCCTGCTGTCGGCCGGCCGGGTGGCGGCCATCGCCACCCCGGCCGAACTGCTGTCGGGCGATGTCATCGAGACCGTCTACGGCATCGAGCTGGCCCGCCACAGCCGCGGCGGCCGCCCCTACGCCATGCCCTGGAGCCTGCGGGAAAGGAACCTGCCATGACCGACACAACCGAGATCAACCGCCTGCATGCAGAGAAGATGGCGCGCGTGAAGGCCGCCAAGGATCGTCTGATCGCCGGCAAGACGATCGAGAAGGGCCTGCTGATGGTCCATACCGGGCCGGGCAAGGGCAAGTCGACGGCCGGCTTCGGCCTGATGCTGCGCCACCTCGGCTATGGCCGGCCGGTCGGCCTCGTGCGCTTCATCAAGGCGACCGACGAGACCGGCGAGATCATGGCGCTGAAGCGCTTCGGCGACCTCTTCACCTACCACACCGCGGGCGAGGGCTTCACCTGGGAGACGCAGGACCGCGAGCGCGACATCGCCTGCGCCCGGCGCGGCTGGGAACTGGGCCAGACGCTGATGGCCGATCCGGATTTCGGGTTGGTCGTGCTGGACGAATTGAACATCGCGTTGCGCTACGATTACCTGCCGGTCGACGAGATCGTGGCCGGCCTGACGGCAAGGCGGCCCGACCTGCATGTCCTCGTCACTGGCCGCAACGCCAAGCCGGAACTGATCGAGGCAGCCGACCTCGTCACCGAGATGACCAACATCAAGCACCACTTCCGCGCGGGCGTGCGGGCGCAGGCCGGGATCGAGTTCTGACCGGCCACCCCCTGGCACTCGTCCATGCCAAGGCAGCCAGGAGGAGGGCGGTAGCCCCGGCCATCAGGTCGAACCCGGCAAATACCCAGTCGCCGGCAGCGACCGACCGATAGAGACCCCGGTCGGTCGCCAGCGCGTTCAGGACGGGCAGGGCCGCGAACAGGAAGGCGCCTGCGGCAAGCTGCTCGGCCCATGCCGCCGGGCGCGGGCGCAGCACCGCGTACAGTGCCGCCAACGCCCAGGCGGCGAAGAACACATCGACCTCCCAACCCGATCGGCCGGCCAGGTTCGTCGGCAGCAGCCGGTTGGCCCAGAAGAAGGCGCCGATCGCTATCGGCAGGCCGGCGATCGTCGCGACGTTCAAGGTCTCGACCAGCCAGTGTCCGAACGGGGGGCTGGCGTCGCCGCTCTTGCGCCGCCGCGCGGCCGCCCAGAGGAGCAGGCCGGTCGCCACCATTGCCGTTCCAGCCATGCCGGATGCGAAGAGAAGCCAGCGCAACCCGGCCTCGGCAAACCGGCCGAGATGCAGGCCGTAGAGCGCACGCTCCGTCGCCACGACCCAGGACAGGTCGGCGTCGCTTGCCAGCAGTCGGCCGTCCGTGCCGTCGAAGAGCAGCCGGCCGCGGCCGTGGGAGAGTTGCCCGGCGTCGGAGGCGGTGAGCCCGATGCGCGCATTGGCATCGAGCGGCCGGCGGATGTCGATGCGGCCGACATCCTCGCCACCCCAGCGGCGCCCCGCTTCGGCGACCAGCGGGGCGATGCCGACCATGGCCACGGGCCGGCCGGCGGCGGGCGGCGTCTCCATCCCCTGGCCGGCCTCGACGAAGAAGGCGGCGCGCTGCCCCGGGAACGCCATGTCGATCCCCATCGGCAGGTAGAGGAACATGAGCGGCACCAGGCCGGTGTAGGTGATCATCAGGTGGTAGGGCAGGGCCAGCACGCCGGCGGCGTTGTGGGCATCCAGCCAGGACCGCTGCCCCTTCCCGGGCCGGAACGTGAAGAAGTCGGCGAAGATGCGGCGATGGACGATGACGCCGCTGACGATGGCAACCAGCATCGCCATCGCGGCGAGGCCGACGAGGAAGCGCCCCAGGCGCCAGGGCATGTTGAGGTCGAAGTGGAAGTAGTAGAGGAAGTCGCCGCCGTGCGTCGCCCGCGCCGGGCTCGGCGCCTGGGCCGCCGGGTCGAAGGCCTCGCGCTGGAAGCGTGGCCCCGGTCCGGCGTCGCGCCAGACGGCGAGGTTGGCGACGGGCATCCGCGCGTCCGGCATCTCGATCAGCCAGCGATAGGCGCCCTGGCCGATCACTTCCAGGCGCCGCACCGCCCGCTCCGCCGCCTCGGCCGGCTCGATCAGCCTGGTTTGCAGTTCCGGCCGCATCCACAGGCTGATCTCGTCGCGGAAGTAGCTGAGCGTCCCGGTCAGGAAGACGGCATAGAGCAGCCAGCCGAAGCACAGCCCGCCCCAGATGTGCAGCCCCGCCATGGCGACGCGCAGGCGTGCCATCGCCTTCATCGCGGCCCCGCCAGCCAGGCGATGGCCACCAGGATGGCCGCCGCGACCGCCATTCCGGCCAGGGCACGCCCCAGGCTGGCGGTGGCGAAGATCCAGATGACCGCGAGCGTCGCGACCAGGAAGCTGGACGCCGTGCCGAGCAGAACCGCGTCGGCGCGCGGCCCGGGCCAGGCCAGCGAGAAGGCCGCCACCCAGGCGACGGCCAACCCATAGGCACCGGCCGTCGCCGCCACGAGCCGCAGGAGCAGGACCAGCGCGGCCATGCCGGTCGCCGCCTACCAGCGGTACTTCAGCGAGGCATAGACCGTGCGCCCGGTGCCGAAGTAGCAACGGTTCGCCCCGAAGCAGGTCGAGACATACTCCTTGTCGAAGAGGTTCATCGCGTTCAACTGCACCTGCATGCCGGCCAGCCGGCTGTCGAGGCCCTCCAGGTCGTAGCGCAGCATCGCGTCGAAGACGGTGAAGGCCGGCACCTTGAAGCTGTTGGCGTCGTCGCCCATCGTCCGGCCGACATAGCGCCCGCCGCCGCCCAGGGCGAAGCCGCGCAACGGACCCTCCGCGAAGGTGTAGTCGAGCCAGAGCGAGGCCGCGTGCTCCGGCACCCGGGTCGGCGTCTTGCCGCGGATCGGCACCACCACGCCGTCGATGCCAGTCGTGGTGTTGTTGCTGTCGGTCACCTCGGCATCGAGATAGGTGTAGGCGACGGTGGCGTTGAAGCCGGCGGCCAGGCTGGCCTTGGCCTCCAGCTCCACGCCGCGGGCGGTGATCTCGCCCGTCTGGATGGACAGCGTCGGGTTGTTCGGATCGCGCGTCACGACGTTCTTGCGGCGCAGGTCGAACAGCGATGCCGTCATGAAGCTGTCGAAGCCGGTCGGCTGGTACTTCAGGCCGACCTCGTACTGGCGCCCCTCCGTCGGCTTGGCCAGGCTGCCATCGGCCAGCACCGTGCCGACGGTGGGCTCGAAGGATTCCGTGTAGCTGACATAGGGGGCCAGCCCGTTGTCGAAGAGGTACATGGCGGCGCCGCGCATGGTCAGCGCATCGTCCTTCTGCGACGACGAAGTGCCGTTCAGCTTGTTGGTCGATTCGCTTTTCGCCCAGTCCTGGCGCAGGCCCAGCACCAGCCGCAGCCGATCGAAGGCCACCTGGTCCTGGAGGTAGAGGCCGTACTGCCGCCCTTCGCTCTCGCTCTTCTGGTAGGGGGTCGCATTGATCGCGACGCCGTAAACGGGGTTGAAGAGGTCGAGCGTGGCGGCCGGCGACTGCAGCACGCGATCGGTATCGTCGAGGAACCACTGCCCGTCGATGCCGAACAGCAGGGTGTGCTGCAGCGGCCCGGTGGAGAACCTGGCCTCGACCTGGTTGTCGAGCGTGAAATCGTCGGAATGCTCGATCATCCCGAATGCCTGGCGATTGGCCGTGCGCTGGTCCGCCTGCAAGGTGCTGACGTAGAGGCCGGCATGGTCGAGCTTGTTGTGCAGGTAGCGGAAGTTCTGACGGAACGTGAAGGTGTCGTCGAACCGATGCTCCAGCGCATAGCCGATGTTGGCGCTCTCGCGCTTCCAGCGCTCGAAGTTGGGGTCGCCGGTGTAGAGGTCGCGGCCGAGCTTGCCGTTGGCGTTCGGCAGGACGGTGCCGTAGGCCGGCAGCCAGTTCAACGGCGATCCGCCGAAGTCGTCGTTCTGGTAGCGCGCCATCAGCGTCAGCGACGTGCGGTCGTTCGGGCGGAAGGTGAGGGAGGGCGCGATGGCGAAGCGGCGCTTGCCGTCGGCTATGTCGGTCTCGGCATCGTGGCGATAGGCGACGCCGGTGACACGGTAGAGGACGCGCCCGGCCGGGTCGATGCGATCGCTGACGTCGAAGCTGCCCTGCACGCGTCCGCGATTGCCGGTCTGAAGCTCCACCTCGCGCAGCGGCGAAGCCGTCGGCCGCTTCGACACCATGTTGACGAGCCCGCCCGGCGTGCTCTGGCCGTACAGCACCGAGGCCGGCCCCTTGATCACCTCGATCCGCTCGAAGAGATAGGGATCGAGGGCCGAGCTGAGATAGCCGGTACCGCCGAGGCGCATGCCGTCCAGATACTCGTTGCTGGACGGGCCGGCGGTGCCGTTGCCGCCAAAGCCCCGGATGGAAGTGCTGTCGCCGCCGTACCCGTTGGACGCACCCATGGTCCCGGCGCGGACGCCGGCGGTATAGCCCAGGGCGTCAGCCAGCGTGCGGGCGTTGCGCGTCGCGATCTCCGCGCTGCCGACGACGGAAATGGATTGGGGCGTCTCAAGGATCGGCGTGTCGGTCTTGGTGCCGGCCGCCGACGAGGGGGCGACGAAGCCGGCGAATGGCGCGTGGGGGGCGGGCAGGCGCGCCTGCTGTCCCTCGACCGTCACGGTGTCGAGCGTGACCGCGCCGGTCTGCTGCGGCAGCCGCTCCAGCGTCACGGTCGTGGGGTTGGTGAAACGGAAGGTGAAGCCGGTGCCGGCCAGCAGCCGTGCCAGCGCCTCGCGCGTCGGAAAGGTCCCCGATAGCGCCGCCGAGGTGGCGTTGCGGGTCAGCGCGGAATCGAAGAACAGCTCGATGCCGGCCTCGCGGGAGAAGCGCAGCAGGGCCTGGTGCAGCGGCTGGGCCGGGATCTCGAAGCGCTTCAGTTGGTCGGCCTGGGCCGTCTGCGTGGCGCCTGCGACCTGGGCCACCCCCGGGTTGGCCAGCATCGCCACGGCCACGAACCCCGCCAGGGCCGGGCCGCCACGCCCGATCAGAACTCCAAGAACCATCTCTCCCCCTCGTCGCTTGCCGGGCCCGCGCGGAACACGGGCGAACTTGGCGAATGGAACGCATTCGCACTACCTGTCGACATGACGGCGGCGGCAGGCGGGGCAATTACACGCGGCGGCAACTTTTCTGTCGGTCAGCGCGGCGGCGAGACGATCGCAAGCAGGTCGGTGACGCGAACGACCCGGACGGGCAGGGTGGCGGCGATGGTGTCCAATGCGGCATCGGTGCGACGGGCATTGAAGACGCCCGTCACCGGGATCGCGGCCAGAGCTGGATCAAGGATGAGGATGCGACCCCAGCGATAGCGCTCGAGGTCGCGCACCACCTGGCCCAGCGGGCGCTCGTGGAAGACCAGCCGGTCGCTGCGCCACGCCGTGGCCTCCGCGATGTCGACCGCGCCGGGCGGACCGATGAGCGCGGCGCCGTAGCGCAGCCCTTGCCCCGCACCGACCCGGACCGATCGGCCATCGCGGCCGGCGGACACGGCGACGACGCCCTCGGCAACGGCGACCGCAACCGAGGGCCGGCTGTCGTCGTCGATGATCTTCACGTCGAATTCGGTGCCGACCGCAGTTACCCGACCGCCAGCCGCCTCCACCACGAACGGGCGGTCGGCCTCGGGCGCCACCATGAAGTAACCCTGCCCGCGATGGAGGACGACCCGCCGTTCGCTGCCGTCGAAATGCACCGACAGGGCCGAAGCGGTGCCCAGTTCCACCGACGATCCGTCCGCCAGGGAAACGGTCCGCCGCTGGCCCACCCCGCTGCGCTCATCGGCGAACAGACCGGGCGGGGCCACTGCCCAGGCACCGACGCAGGCGAGCAGCAGGCAGGCGGCGAGCGCGGCCGCCCGGTGGCGGCGACGGGGCGGCGGCGGCCGGTTCTGATTGGCCGGTGCCAGGGCATCCATGCCGCCCCAGAGCGCGCCCACATCCTGCCATGCCGCGCGATGGGCGGGGCTGGCCGCCAGCCATGCCGCGTGGCGGGCGCGGTCGTCTCGGCTGGCGTCGGTATCGCGCAGCAGGACGAACCAGGCGATGGCATCTTCTTCGATCGCTTCGGCTGGGGATTGCGGCACGGCCATATCCATGTGACGTGGCGGCGAGCCCGAACCATTACCCGTCATGCGTTCATTCATGGTCCCGCCGATAGGCGTCGAGCCGCCGCTTGCAGTGGGCCAGCGACCGGGCCATGTGCACCATGACGGTGTTCTTAGCGATGCCCAGGCGCCCGGCGATCTCGTCGTAGCTGAGCCCCTCGAACTTGTGCAGGACGAACACCTCGCGTCCGCGCGGCGGCAAGTCGTCGACCGCCCGCTGCAGCACGGCCAGCGCTTCACGGGACAGCAGCGCCGCATCGGCCGATGGCGCAAGGTCGGGCGGCTCGGGCTGATCGTCCAATGGCAGGGCACTGGAAGCCCCATCGACCTCACGCCGATGCCGGTCGATGGCGAGGTTGGTCGCGATCCGGAAAAGATAGGCTTCGCGCGATTGGATGCCTTCGGCCGGGCCCGCCTGGATCAGGCGCAGGAAAGCATCCTGCGTCAGGTCGGCGGCCACGTCCGGCCGTGCCCCGCGACGGGTCAGGAAGCGCTGCAGGCTGGCTCCGTAGCGGCGAAACAGGTCTTCCAACGCGGGCGGCGGGTCCAATGCTCGGCATGGCCGGCTGCCATGCTCGCCACCCCTATATTATGAATGAGAACCATTCACAACAAAGCTACATCATCACCAGGCCGCCATCGACGACGAGGGACTGGCCGTTCACATAGTCGGAACCGGACGAGGCAAGGAAGCAGGCCATCCCCACCAGATCCTGCGGCGTGGCTGTCCGGCCGAGCGCGATGCGGGCGGCCGCCGTCTCGAAGGCCTCGTTGTCGCGGCTGGTGAGGCCGGTCTCGCGGTGCCCTTGCTCGATGTCCGTCCACATGTCGGTGGCGATGATTCCGGGGCAGATGGCGTTGACGGTTATGCCATGCCGGCCGAGCGCGCCGGCGCCGGACTGGGTCAGCGACACGACCGCGAACTTGCTGGCGCTGTAGTGGGCAAGGTTGGGCGATCCGCGCCGGCCGGCGATGGACGCGGTGTTGACGATCTTGCCGCCGCCGCCCTGGGCGATCATCTGGCGGGCTGCCTCCTGCATGCCGATCAGGCAGCCGAGCGCGTTGACGTCGGTCACCTGGCGCCAGTCCTCCTCGGTGATCGACAGGAAGGGACGGGCCTGGGCGATGCCGGCGTTGTTGAAGATGACGTCGAGCCGGCCGAACGCCGAGACGGCGGCGGCCACCATCGCCCGGACCTGGTCGCGCTGGACGACGTCGACGGCGAACGGGACGGCGCGACCGCCATCGGCATTGATGCCGTCGGCCACCGCCCTGGCGCCGGCTTCATCGCGGTCGGCCGCGAGCAGATGCGCGCCTTCCGCGGCCAGGCCGCGGGCAAGTGCAGCGCCGATGCCGCGACCGGCGCCGGTCACGATGATGCTACGGCCGGCGAGGGTGGCTGGCATGGCTTAATGGCTTTCCGGAAGAACTGGCGGGCCCCACTCGAAAGCCGGGCCCGCCCGCATGCTGCTACTTCGTGGCGACGCACTTCTGGTGCTGCGAGCCCAGGCCCTCGATCGCCACGTCCATGGTGTCGCCCTCGCGCAGGAAGACGGGCTTGGGCTTGATGCCCGAGCCGACGCCCGGCGGCGTCCCGGTGGAAATGAGGTCGCCCGGCATCAGCGTCATGAACTCCGACAGGTGGCTGACGAGTGTCGCCACGTCGAAGATCATCGTGCTGGTCGAGCCGTTCTGCATCCGCTTCCCATTGACGTCGAGCGTCATCTTCAGGTTCTGCGGATCGGGGATCTCGTCGCGCGTCACGAACCACGGGCCCACGGGCGCGAAGCCCGGGCTGCTCTTGCCCTTGCTCCACTGGCCGGCCGACCGCTTGATCTGGTAGTGGCGCTCGGACACGTCGTTGCAGATCGTGTAGCCGGCGACATACTTCAGCGCGTCTTCCTTCTTCACGTAGCGCGCCGTGCGGCCGATGATGACCGCCAGCTCGCACTCCCAGTCGGTGTGCTCGGAGCCGCGCGGGATCGGCACATTGTCGTTGGGGCCGGTCAGCGCGCAGGAATGCTTGAAGAAGATGATCGGCTCGGCCGGGATCGGCTGGCCGGCCTCGGCCGCATGGTCGGCGAAGTTCAGGCCGATGCAGATCAGGTTCGGGATGGTCGCCAGCGGCACGCCGAGGCGGGGCTTGCCCGACACCAGCGGCAGGGTCGACATCTTGGCCTTCACTTCCTTGGCCAGCGCCGACAGCGAGCTTGGCCCCAGCAGGTCGGGCGTGATGTCGTCGACGATCGACGAGATGTCGCGGATGCGGCCGTCGGTATCGACGACGCCCGGCTTTTCCTTGCCCTTCGGGCCGTAGCGCAGAAGCTTCATGGCGTTCCTCTTTCCCCTCAAAAAGATGGTCGGTCCGGCTACAGCACCATGCCGCCGTCGGAGATCACGGCCGTGCCGGTGGTGAAGCTGGATTCGTCGGATGCAAGATAGATGGCGAGGTGGGCGATCTCCTCGGCCCGGCCGAGGCGGCCCATCGGCTGGCGCGCGATGAAGTCCTTGCGCGCCTGCACCGGGTCGGCGAAGGCGTTGATGCGGTCGCCCAGCGAGGGCGTGTCGACCGTGCCGGGGCAGATCGCGTTGCAGCGCACGCCCTGGCGCATGTAGTCGGCCGCGACCGACTTGGTGAGGCCGATGACGGCGGCCTTGCTGGCACCGTACGCACAGCGCAGCGGGACGCCCTTCACCGACGACGCGACCGAGGCGATATTGATGATCGACCCGCCGCCGCCCGCCAGCATGCCCGGCAGGAAGGCCTTGATCACCGTGAACATGGCCCGCACGTTGAGCCCGAAGGAGCGGTCCCAGTCGGCCTCGCTGGTCTCCAGGATGGAGCCTGCGGCGACCCATCCGGCACAGTTGAAGAGGATGTCGACCGAGCCGATCGCAGCCGCCGCCTGGGCGACGGCGGCGGGGTCGGTCACGTCGAGGCGGGACAGATGGAGGTTGGCCGTGCCGGCCAGTTCGCCCAGCACCTTGTCGTTGATGTCGGTCGCGTGGACCGTGGCGCCCTCTGCCGCGAACGCGAGCGCCGTCGCGCGGCCGATGCCGTTCGCGGCGGCGGTGACGAAAGCCGTCTTGCCGGCGAGCCTGCCCGCCATATCGTATTCCCCCCGATGGTTGAAACTGCTTTGCCCGCGACCCTAGCGACCCGACTCGCGCGAGTCCACGCGCGAGCGCGACCTGCCGGCTGGGTCCCGGCGAGGGACCGATGATGCACCTCGAGTTGCGGCACTACCGGGCGTTCGCCGTGCTCGCCGAGGCCCTGCATTTCGGTCGCGCGGCCGAGCGGCTGAACATGGCCCAGCCGCAACTGAGTCGCCTGGTCGGGTTCATCGAGCGAGAGGTGGGCGTGGTCCTGCTGTTTCGCACGACCCGCGCGATTTCGCTGACACCGGCCGGCGAAGTGTTCTTCGAGCAGGCGACCCGACTGCTCCGTCAGGCCGACGCGGTGGTCCAGGTCACCCGGAGGGCCGCGGCTGGCATGGTCGGGTCTATCACCATCGGCTACATGGATTTCGCGATCAGCGGGCCGCTGCCGGCGATCCTGCGCGGCTTCCGCGAGGCCTGGCCGCAGGTCGACATCGCCCTGGAGCACCTGTGGACCGAGCGCCAGCACGTGGCCCTGCTGGATCGCCGCATCGATCTCGGCTTCCTGATCGGGCCGTTCGAGCATCCCGACGTCGCCGTGGTCCCGGTCGCCTCCGACCGGCTGGTCGTCGTCGGCCCTGAAGGTCATCCGCTCGCAGCGGCGGCGGAGATCGACCTCCGCACCCTGGCGGACGCCCCCTTCATTTTCGGCGCGCCCGACAAGTGGCGGCCGTTCCGGAACCGGATCGACCGCATCTGCCTCGACCATGGCTTCCTGCCGCGGGTCGTGCAGGAGCCGTTCAACAGCGACGGCATCTTCGGCCTCGTCTCGGCAGGGCTCGGCATCACCATCTATCCCGAGCGGCCGTTGCGGATCTATCCGCGCGGCCTGGTCGTCCGCCCGATCGCCGGGGTCGACGCGCGGATCGTCACCCTGGCCGCGTGGAACCGGCGGAATGCCTCGCGGATCCTCGAGAACTTCATCGCGGTCGCCCGCAGCTTCGCGGTGGCCGAGGACGGTCATGGCGCCAAAGGCATCGATATATGAGAAATCGGTGCTGGGATTGCCGGACGCGGCGGCGAACCATCCGCCTATCGATCACATCGACGGATGGGGGCGGCAATGGCGACGGCAGGGGATTTCGAGCTGTTCGGCGTGGGTGGCTACGGCTACCGCAAGATCGGGTTCGGCCGGAAAATCGGCATTGTCTCGGTCGACTTCATGAACGGGGTGACCAATCCCGACGAGCGCATGGGCAAGAGCCCGATGGCGCAGGACGCGGTGGAGAAGACCGCGATCCTGCTCGACGCGGCCCGGGCGCGGGGCATGCCGATCGTCCACTGCAACACCGCCTTCCAGCCCGATCTCAGTGACATGCCGCCCTGGAAGATCGAGTGCATGAAGGAGTGGATCATCGGCCAGCCGATCGTCGAGATCGACCGCCGGCTCTGGCGCGACGGCGACGTGCTGGTGTGCAAGAAGACGCCATCCATCTTCTTCGGCACGCACTGTGCCTCGGTCCTGAACATGCACGGCGTCGACACCGTCATCGTCACCGGCGCCAACACCAGCGGCTGCATCCGCGCCACCGCGATCGACAGCTTCGCGCTCGGCTACCGCACCATCGTGCCGCGCGAATGCGTGTTCGACCAGGGGTCCGTCGCCCATGAGCAGAACCTGAAGGACATCGACATCCGCTATGTCGATGTCGAGCCGTTCGACTTCGTCCTGGAGCGGGTGCGCGGCGCCAACCACGAAGGGTAGCCGCCGCGCGGACCCGTCAAAGTAACTGGCGGGCCGCCAGCGAGCGCATCAGGGCCGAGGCGCCGAAGGTCCAGGGGGCCACCTTGTCGGCCTTCTCGACCCGGTTCGTCAGGCAGCCGAGCTTGCCGCTGGAGATGGTCACGATGTCGCCCGGGTGATGGGTGAAGCCCTTGCCCGGGCCGCCGCGGTCCTTGGTCGGGGCGAACATGGTGCCGGTATAGAGCACGAAGCCATCCGGGTACTGGTGGTGCGGGCCGATCGTATGCTCGACCAGCTCCGTCGGGTCGCGGCTGATCAGGCGCATCGAGCTGCGGCCGTCCAGTTCGAACCCGTCATCGCCTTCAACCCGCAGCGACACCTCGGCCGCGCGCACGTCGTCCAGCGAAAAGGTCTCGTCGAACAGGCGGATGAAGGGGCCGACGGCGGCCGACGCATTGTTGTCCTTGGCCTTGCCAAGAAGCAGGGCGCTGCGCCCCTCGACGTCGCGCAGGTTCACGTCGTTGCCGAGCGTGGCGCCGACGATGGTGCCGGACGGGTCGACGACGACGACGATCTCGGGCTCCGGGTTGTTCCATTCCGACACCGAATGGATGCCGACCTCGACGCCGGTGCCGACGGCCGCCATCGGCGGGCATTTGCTGAAGACCTCGGCATCCGGGCCGATACCGACCTCCAGGTAGGGCGACCACAGGCCGCGCTCGATCAGCGCCTCCTTCAGCCGCATGGCGGGCTCGGAGCCGGGCTTCACCTTGGACAGGTCGCCGCCGATCTCGGCCTGCAAGGTGCGGCGGATGTCGTCGGCCGCGGCCGCGTCGCCGCGGGCCGAGGATTCGATCACGCGCTCAAGCATGCTCGAAGCGAAGGTGACGCCGCAGGCCTTCACCGCCTGCAGGTCGCAGGGGGCCAGCAGCCACGGCCGCTTGGCATCCCGGCCATCCATGGCGGTGTTGGCGATGATCTCTGCGACGCCGGCCACGCGCGGGCCGGCGGCGGCGGACAGGACGGCCCGCAGGTTCGGCATGGCGATCAGCGTCGCCATGGTCGGCGAGATGCGCGACAGGTCGATCACGTCGTCGCCGCGCAGCAGGACGGGCACCGGCCCGGCATCGGGCAGCCAGGCACGGCCCAGCAGGGTCCCGCGGGTGCCGTCGTCCGGCAGGGTGGTGGCGGCGTCGAGCGTGATCTTCATGGCGGCGCGTTCCCCAGGGGTCTGTTTTCTGCGTTGGTGCGAGAGTGCATCACCGCAGGGCGCCGGCCGTCAATCGGCGCCTATCGCTCGCGCGGGTTTTCCGACACAATTCCGCCACTCGCGAGCCCCTGCCGGGAGAGACCGAAGCCATGTCCCCGCCGATCACCATCCGCCTGAACCCCGCCGACAATGTCGTCGTCGCCCGTACCGACCTGCTGCCGGGCACGACCCTGCCCGGCGAGGACATCACCACCAAAGGGCACATCCCGCCCGGCCACAAGGTGGCGACCGCCGACATCGCCGAAGGCGAGATGGTGCGCAAGTACGCACAGATCATCGGCTTCGCCTCGCGGCCGATCGCCCGCGGCGAGCATGTCCACACCCACAACCTGGCGATGGGTGACTTCGCGCGCGACTATGCCTTCTGCCGCGACGCGACGCCGACCGCCTTCGTGCCAGAGCCCGCCACCTTCCAGGGCATCGTGCGGCCGGACGGCCGGGTGGCGACGCGCAACTACATCGGCATCCTGACCTCGGTGAACTGCTCGGCCCATGTCGCCAACATGGTGGCCGACAAGTTCCGCCACGGCGCGCTGGCCGAGTATCCCAATGTCGACGGCGTCGTCGCGCTGACGCACGGCACCGGCTGCGGTATGGCCAGCGAAGGCGAGGCGATGGACGTGCTGCGCCGGACCATCGCCGGCTATTCCCGCCACCCCAACTTCTGGGGCGTGCTGGTGATCGGCCTCGGCTGCGAGTCGAACCAGATCGGCGGCCTGATGAAGGCCGAGGGGCTGTCGACCTCCGGCCAGTTCCACACCATGACGATCCAGGACACCGGCGGCACCCGCAAGACCGTGGCCGAGGCCGTCGCCCGCATCCAGGAGATGCTGCCCGAGGCCAACAAGGTCGCCCGCCAGACGGTGCCGGCCAAGCACCTGACGCTGGCGCTGCAATGCGGCGGGTCGGACGGCTATTCCGGCATCACCGCCAACCCGGCCCTGGGGGCGGCGGTCGACCTGCTGGTGCGCCATGGCGGTGCGGCCGTGCTGAGCGAGACGCCCGAGATCTATGGCGCCGAGCACCTGCTGACCCGGCGCGCCGTGGCACCCGAGATCGGCGAGAAGCTCGTCGGCCGCATCAAGTGGTGGGAGGAGTACACCGCCCGCACCGGCAACGAGATGAACAACAACCCATCCCCTGGCAACAAGGCGGGCGGGCTTACCACCATCCTCGAGAAGTCGCTGGGCGCGGTTGCCAAGGGCGGGTCCACCAACCTGGTCGACGTCTACAAGTATGCCGAGCCGATCACCGCGCGCGGCTTCGTCTTCATGGACACGCCCGGCTACGACCCGGTGTCGGCGACCGGGCAGGTGGCGGGCGGCGCCAACATCGTCTGCTTCACCACGGGCCGCGGCTCGGTCTTCGGCTGCAAGCCGGCGCCGTCCCTGAAGCTCGCGACCAACACGCCGCTGTGGAACCGCATGATGGACGACATGGACATCAATTGCGGCGGCATCGTCGACGGCTCGGCCACCGTGCAGGAAGTGGGCGAGGCGATCTTCCGCCTGATCCTGGCGACGGCATCCGGCCAGCAGACCAAGAGCGAGGAGATGGGCTTCGGCGAAGAAGAATTCACGCCGTGGCAGATCGGGGCGGTGATGTGATGGAGCTGCCGAGCGGGCTTGCGGTCTTCGACCTGACGGGGCGGGTGGCGCTGGTCACCGGCGCGTCGCGCGGCATCGGCTGGGAAATGGCCCGCGCGCTGGCGGCATCCGGCGCCACGGTGGCGCTGGTCGGCCGCGAGCGGGCGACGCTGGAGGCGCGCGTGGCGGAACTGGAGGCGGCCGGCTGCAAAGCCGCCGCCATCCCGGCCGACCTCTCCGACGCCAAGGCGGGCGAGGCGGTGGTGGCCGCCTGCGAGGCGCGCTTCGGCCGGGTCGACATCCTGGTGAACAATGCCGGCGTCAATCACCGCCGGTCGTTGCAGGAATTCGAGCTGGCCGATTTCGAGCGCGTGCTGGCGACCAACCTGACGTCCTGCTTCGTCCTGGCCAAGGCAGCCGCCCGCGGCATGGTCGAGCGCGGCTTCGGCCGCATCATCTCGACCTCCTCGATCATGGCGTCAACCGCCCGGCCGACGATCATCGCCTACATCGCGGCCAAGGGCGGGCTGACGTCGATGACGCGCGCGCTCGCAACCGAGCTGGGGCCGAGCGGCATCACCGTGAACGCCATAGCACCCGGCTTCATCGCCACCGAGATGACAGCACCCTTGCAGCAGACCCCGGCCTTCGATGCCATGATCGGCAGCCGGACGCCGGCCGGCCGCTGGGGCCAGACCGACGACCTGTCCGGCTGCGCGGTGTTCCTGGCGTCGAACGCGGCGGCCTACCTGACCGGGCAGACCATCATCATCGACGGCGGCCTGACCATCGCGATCTGAATCGGCCGCGATCTGAATCGATGCGGGGGGCGGCTTGCACCGCCCCCCGCAACTCACCTTCGACCTTGGACCTAGGCCGTGGCGCGGAAGGGTCGCACCGTGCCGCGCTTGCCGCCGATCCATGCCGCGAAGGCACCGAGCAGCAGGGAGAAGGCGGCCAGCAGCGCCGACCGGGAGACCACCTTGGCCGCCGCGTCCGCTGCCTCGCGGGCACGCTGTTCGACCTGGGCGACGGTTTCCCGATAGCGGCGCTCGAGATCGGCGATCTGCGTACGTGCCTCTTCGATCGTCGTCGCCTGTCCGGCCGCGACCTGTGCCCGCATCCAGGCGTCGGCGGCCCGCTCGCGCGCCTCGGCCACCTGTGCCTGGTCGCCGCTGACGACGGCCCGCAGCGAAGACACCGCCGCATCGCGCAGCGCCGCCGGGTCCTGCCCGCCGGCCGACGCCCGCAGCCGCTGCTCGATGGCACCGAACGGGTCCTGCGCCTTGGCCAGCTCGGGCGCGGCCATGCCGGCGGCAGCGCCGGCCGCCTTGCCCATTCCGCCAAGCGCGGAGCCGGCGATGTTCATGGCACCGCCGACAACGCTGCCGAGCGCGCTGGAAACCAGGAACACGATGACGAGCGTGGTGGCGGCCCACGAGATCAGGCCATGCCAGCCGGCAGTGGATTCCTTCGGTCGACCGGACAGCCGACCGGCAACGATGCCGCCGGCGAAGGCCGCCAGGATGCCGGTGACGACCCACCAGGCAGCAGCCGCTATCGAGAAGGTGGCGGCACTGGGATTGCCGCCGGTCAGCGGGTTCAGGCTGGCGGCACCGATGCCGACGCCCAGCATGTTGAGGATGGTGTGGACGACCAGCGCCACGACGACGCCGGCAAAGACCGCACCCCAGGAAATCTTGTTCAGCAGGACGGTGTGGCTGTCGTCCGTCGCCAGGACATCGCGCCCCGTGCGGTGCAGTGGATCGTCGAGCAGCCGATCTGGATTGCCAGCTATGGCCATGGTCGCCTCCGGTTCTGGTGTGTGCGGAGGCCGCGCCTTGGGGCGACAAATCGGACGTCTTCTGCGTGTCCTCCTCCCCCCAAACCTGCGGCTTCGCCCGAAGTTCCATTCGGGCGAAGCACTGGGTCGCAGGGGTAGCGTTCCGGAGGGTCCTTCGGTCTCTAGCCGATCTCAGGCATGCGACACCGACAGCTCGGGCTTTGCGTTCAAGGTCTGGAAGACCACGCAATACCGCTCCGTCAGCTTCAGCAGCGTGTCGATGCGTTCCTGCGGCTCGCTCGTGTCCAGGTCGAACCGGAGGCGGATGGCCCGGAAGCCGACCGGGGCGTCCTTGGCCACGCCCAGGGTGCCGCGAAAGTCGAGGTCGCCCTCGGCCGACAGCGTGGCACCCGCCAGCTTGAATTCCAGCGCCGTCGCCACCGCCTTCAAGGTCACCCCGGCACAGGCGACCAGCGCCTCCAGCAGCATGTCGCCGGAGCAGAGCTCCAGGCCGGAGCCGCCAGTCGCCGGATGCAGGCCGGCGACCGCCAGGGCGCGGCCGGTCTCCACCTTGCAGGCAATGCCCTCGTCGTCGATCGAGCCCTGCGCCCGCAGGGTGACGAGCGCACTCGCGGGGTCACCGCGATAGCTCTCCTTCAGGGGCGCCTGCATCGCCTTAAGACCGGCTGCGTCCATGGCTGCTCTCCTAGCGACGGATATCGTCGGCCATGAAGTTGGTGACGATCTCGTCGATGTCGCGGTCGACGTGGAAACCCAGGCGCCGTGCGCGCTCGGCATCGATGGCGGCGGGCCAGGAGGATACGATCTTCTGGATCGCCGGGTCCGGCTTCCACTCGATCCGCTTGGCCGCCGCGGCGCCGCCATGGCGCTCGACCGCCTTGGCCATCTCGCCGACCGGGGCCGAGATGCCGTTCAGCAGGATGCCGCGATGGGCGCCCAGCGCCTCGGCCGGCAGGTCATGGACATGCAGGAAGGCCGCCACCGCCTTGCGCGGCGACAGGATCGGCATGCGCGTCTCCGGCGTCACCGGGCAGATCGCGCCATCGCCCTGGAGCGGCTCGCGGACGATGCTGGAGGCGAAGGTGGAGGCCGCCTTGTTCGGCTTGCCCGGACGCACGACGATCGTCGGCAGGCGCAGCGCGCGGCCGTCGAGGAACCCCTTGCGGCTGTAGTCGGTCAGCAGGTACTCGCCGATCAGCTTCTGGGCGCCGTAGGAGGTCTGCGGCGTGATCGGCGTCGCATCCGTGACGGTGGCCGGCAGGTCGCCGCCATAGACCGCCAGCGAGCTGGTGAAGATGACCTTGGCCGGGTTCGGCAGCGCGCGGCAGGCATCGAGCACGTGGCGCGTGCCGTCCAGGTTGACCCGCATGCCGAGGTCGAAATCGGCCTCCGCCCCGGCGCTGACCACGGCCGCCAGGTGGAAGACCGAGGCCACGTCGGAATCGATCAGCTCGCGCACCGTGTTGGCGTCGGCGATGTCGCCGACGACCGTCTTGATGCGCGGGTCGGCCGGCATCGGCGGGTCGAACGGCATGGCATCGAAGCAGACGACCTGGCTGGCGGTGAAGGGCCGGCCGCGCGCGTCGATCAGCGCATGGTGGTTGAGCAGGGCTGCGGCCAGCTTGCGGCCGAGGAAGCCGCCGCCGCCGGTGATGACGACCTTCATGGATCAGGACTCCGGACGAAAGGAGAGGGCAGGGGCTCAGGCCGCACGGATGCCCCAGGGGGCGGCCCAGCCGAGCCCGTCGGTGGTGGCGGCGCGCGGGCGATACTCGCAGCCGATCCAGCCGGTGTAGCCGATGCGATCGAACAGCTCGAACAGGTAGGGGTAGTTGATCTCGCCCACGTCGGGCTCGTTGCGGCCCGGGTTGCCGGCGATCTGCACATGGCCGTAGCGCCCGGCCAGCCCCTCGACCTTGCGGGCAAGGTCTCCCTCCATGATCTGCACATGATAGAGGTCGAGTTGCAGCTTCAGCGCCGGGCTGGCGACGGCCGCGACGTATCCCAGCGCGTGGTCGGTGCGGTTGTGCAGGTAGCCCGGGGCGTCCAGCGTGTTGAGCGGCTCCAGCAGGCCGGTCAGGCCGGCGGCTGCCAGCTTGGCCGCGGCCTTGCCCAGGTTCGACACGAACACCGCCTCGCAGGCCTCGCGCGTCGCCGACTGCGGCACCAGGCCGGCCATCAGGTGGATGCGCGGGCAGCCCAGCACGCCGGCATAATGGATCGCCTGGTCGACGGCATCGGCGAAGGCCTGCTCGCGGCCGGGCAACCCGCCATAGCCGCGCTCGCCCTTGCCCCAGTCGCCGGCGGCCGTGTTGAACAGGCACACCTCGACGCTGGCGTCGCGGGCAGCCCGCGCCACCTCCTCGGCCGGCCATTCATAGGGAAAGAGGAACTCGACGCCGCGGAATCCACAACCGGCGGCGGCGGCGAAGCGGTCGAGGAACGGGACCTCGTTGAACATCATCGACAGATTGGCGGCGAGGCGGGGCATGGGCTTGCGTCCGTGATTTCTGGCGTCAGCCCTGGACCCTAGCCGACCATCCGGCCGGAGGGAATGCCGGGCGCGTCGAGTCCGCCACCGGACGCCGGGAAGTCATCGGCATGTCGACAATCATACGGACAATTGCGCCGCTGCCGGTACACAGCCAGAAGCCACGACGCGACCGGCAAGCCATAAGCCCGCATTTTCCGAGGTTCCGGGCACGCACGACCAGGGTGCTGCGAGACGGCCGGCGAGGACGCGCGAAGATTGTCGACGATCCTGCGCGCGGGGCTGTTGACATGGCGGCCCAGTCCCGGCGCAATGGGGCATCAATGCGGCAAGGCGACGCGCTTTTCGCGCGGCCTATGGCCGATCACCGGGCAGGCCCAACAGTCCGGATAGGGAGGGTGAATGGCGACGGTCGGAATCCGCCAAGTGCGGAAGGCATTCGGTCATTTCGAGGTGCTGCACGGAGTCAGCGTCGATATCGACGACGGCGAATTCGTGGTCCTGGTGGGGCCGTCGGGCTGCGGAAAATCCACGCTGCTGCGCATGCTGGCCGGGCTGGAGAACATCACCGGCGGCGAGATCTCGATCGGCGGCCGGGTGGTCAACCAGGTGCCGCCCAAGGATCGCGACATCGCGATGGTGTTCCAGAACTACGCGCTCTATCCGCACATGACCGTCTTCGACAACATGGGCTTCTCCCTGAAGCTCGCGAAGGCGCCCAAGGACGTGATGGAGCGCGAGGTGGGCCGGGCCGCGCGCATCCTCGGCCTGGAGCAGCTCCTCCACCGCTATCCGCGCCAACTCTCGGGCGGCCAGCGCCAGCGCGTGGCCATGGGCCGGGCCATCGTCCGCAGCCCGCAGGTGTTCCTCTTCGACGAGCCGCTGTCTAACCTTGACGCCAAGCTGCGCGTGCAGATGCGCTCCGAGATCAAGGAACTGCACCAGCGCCTGAAGGTGACGACCGTCTACGTCACCCACGACCAGATCGAGGCCATGACCATGGCCGACAAGATCGTCGTGATGAACAGCGGCAACATCGAACAGGCGGGCCGCCCTCTCGAGCTCTACGACCGCCCCAACAACCTCTTCGTCGCCGGCTTCATCGGCTCGCCCGCCATGAACATGCTGGAAGGCGAGCTGGCCGATGGCGTCTTCCGCGGGCCGGACGGCACGTCCTGGCCACTGCCCTCGCACGGGCTGAGCAAGGGGAACGGCAACGGCGTCGTCTACGGCGTCCGGCCCGAGCACCTGAAGCTCGACCCCAACGGCATCCCGGCCACCGTCCAGCTCGTGGAGCCGACGGGCTCGGAAACCCAGGTCACGTTCCGCATCGGCCAGCAGTCGGTGATCGGCGCCTTCCGCGAGCGGGTCTCCGCCCAGCCGGGCGAGATGGTGTCGATCACGGCCGAGCGCGATCTCGTCCATCTGTTCGACCGCAAGACCGGTCAGCGGATCCAAGCCGGAACACCGGCATAAGAATGGGAGGGAAATAATGGCCAACATCATCACGCGACGCGACTCGCTCAAGATCATCGGTGGCGCCGCCGCCGCCGCGACCTTCGCCAGCCAGGCTGCCGCCCAGGCCATCCCGCGCGCCGACGTGGCCGCGCCCAGCCTGCCGATCGAGAAGGGGGCGACGCTCCGCGTCCTGCGTCCGGCCCGCTTCGTCGAGCCGGACGAGACCATCTTCCGCGCCAACGCCGCCAAGTTCGCGAAGGAGACGGGCGTCGAGGTCCGGGTGGACTTCGTGGGCTGGGAGGACATCCGCCAGCAGACCGCCGTGTCGTCCAACACCGGCGCCGGCCCCGACATCGTCATCGGCTGGGCCGAGGACCCGCACGTCTACGCCGAGAAGGTGCTGGAGCTGTCCGACATCGCCGAGTATCTCGGCAAGAAGTATGGCGGCTGGTCGTTCCTGGGCGAGAAGTACGGCAAGAAGGTCGGCACCAACAACTGGATCGGCATTCCCTTCGGCGGGTCGACCGGCCCGATCGTCTATCGCAAGTCGGCGCTGAAGGAAGCTGGCTTCGACAAGATCCCCAACGACCTGGGCGAGTTCGTGAAGGTCTGCGCGGCCTTCAAGAAGATGAACAAGCCGGCCGGCTTCGCGCTCGGCAACGCCGTCGGCGACGGCAACGGCTTCGCCAACTGGGTCGTCTGGTCCCATGGCGGCTATCTCGTCGACGAGGCGGGCAAGGTCGCGATCAACAGCAAGGAGACGATCGAGTCCCTGAAGTACCTGAAGGAGCTGTACCAGACCTTCATCCCCGGCACGCTGTCCTGGGGCGACGTCAGCAACAACCGCGCCTATGCCGCGCAGGAACTGTGGCTGACCGCCAACGGCGTCTCGATGTACTTCGCGCTGAAGAACGATCCGGCCACCAAGGCCATCGCCGACGACACCGACCACGCGCCGCTGCCGTCCGGGCTGGTCGGCAAGACGCCGCAGTCGGCGCTGATCCTGAACGGGATGGTGTTCAAGCACACCAAGTTCCCCAACGCCTCCAAGGCGTTCCTGACCTACATGATGGAGGCCGACCAGTACGACCCGTGGCTGACGGGGTGCCTGGGCTACTGGTCGCACACGCTGCGCGCCTACGGGAAGAGCAAGGTGTGGGATTCCGATCCCAAGCTGGAAGTCTACCGCAACGGCACCGAGAACCAGTTCTGGAGCGGCTACAAGGGCCCGATCAGCCACGCCGCCGGCACGGTCGCGGCCGAGTACATCATGGTGCAGATGTGCGCGGGCGTGGCTTCCGGCCAGCAGACGCCCGAGGAGGCCGTGCGCGAGGCCGAGCGCAGAAGCCGTCGCTACTACCGCTGACCGGATGATCGCCGGGCTGCCGGGGACCCTGTTCCCGGCAGCCCGGCACGCTTGTCCCTGGAGGACCGATGGCCGGCACCGACGTCACGCACGCGCAATGGACGCGCCCGAACATCCAGCCGTCCTGGCTCGTCCGCCTGTTCGACTGGAAGCCTTTCCTGATCTTCATGTGCATGCTGCCCGCGGCCGGGCTGCTGCTGGTGTTCCTCACCTATCCGCTCGGCCTCGGCATTTGGCTGGCCTTCACCGACACGACCATCGGGCGCAGCGGCGTCTGGGTCGGGCTGGAGAATTTCGAGTACCTGATGGGCGACCGGCTGTTCTGGCAGGCGGTGTTCTACAGCGTGTTCTACACCTCGGTGGCGACGGTCGGTAAATTCGGCCTGGGCCTGTGGCTGGCGCTGCTGCTGAATAACCACCTGCCGTTCAAGAGCCTGTTGCGCGCCATCATCCTATTGCCCTGGATCGTGCCGACGGTGCTATCGGCCATCGCCTTCTGGTGGATCTACGACGCCCAGTTCTCGATCATCTCCTACGTCTTCGTCGACGTGCTGGGCTGGCGGACCACCTATTTCGACTTCCTGGGGTCGACCTGGCCCGCGCGCTGGTCGCTGATCTTCGCCAACATCTGGCGTGGCATCCCCTTCGTCGCCATCACGCTCCTGGCCGGTTTGCAGACGATCTCGCCCTCGCTCTACGAGGCGGCGCTGCTGGACGGCTCCACCGGGTGGCAGCGCTTCCGCTTCATCACCTTCCCGCTGCTGCTGCCGATCCTGGCGATCGTGATGACTTTCTCGATCATCTTCACCTTCACCGATTTCCAGCTCGTCTACGCCATCACCCGCGGCGGCCCGGTCAACTCCACCCACCTGCTGGCGACGCTCGCCTTCCAGCGCGGCATTCCCGGCGGCAACCTGGGCGAGGGGGCGGCCATCGCCGTTTCGATGATCCCCTTCCTCGTCTTCGCGACGCTGTTCAGCTATTTCGCGCTGGCACGGCGGAAGTGGCAGCAAGGAGAGGCCAATGACTGACGCCGCGGCCGCCAACACCGACACGCCTTCGACCGCGACGGTCGCACCGGAGGCGATGCACTGGGACAATCGGGCGCGCCGGGTGGTGACGATCTATGTCCCGCTCGCCTGCTTCGTCTTCATCCTGCTCTTCCCGTTCTACTGGATGGCGGTGACGTCGTTCAAACCGAACGCCGAGCTCTACGACTACAAGACCTACAACCCGTTCTGGATCGCCAAGCCGACGCTCGACCACATCTACAAGCTGCTGTTCGACACGGCCTACCCGCGCTGGATCCTGACGACCATGACGGTGGCGGTGTGCGCCACGGTCCTGTCGCTCTTCTCCAGCGTGCTGGCGGCCTATGCGATCCAGCGGCTGCGCTTCAAGGGCAGCCAGTATGTCGGGCTGGCGATCTATCTGGCCTACCTCGTGCCGCCGTCGATCCTGTTCATCCCGCTGGCGACCATGGTCTACCAGTTCGGCCTGTTCGACAGCCCGATCGCGCTGATCCTGACCTACCCGACCTTCCTGGTGCCGTTCTGCACCTGGCTGCTGATCGGCTACTTCAAGTCGATCCCCTACGAGCTGGAGGAATGCGCCCTCATCGACGGGGCGACCCGCCTGCAGATCCTGCGGCGGATCACCCTGCCGCTGGCGGTGCCCGGGCTGATCAGCGCCGGCATCTTCTCGTTCACGCTGTCCTGGAACGAGTTCATCTACTCGCTCGCCTTCATCCAGAGCAGCGAGAACAAGACCGTTCCGGTGGCCATCCTGACCGAGCTGATCTCGGGCGACGTCTACCAGTGGGGGGCCTTGATGGCGGGCTCGCTGCTGGGGTCGCTGCCGGTCGCGATCTTCTATTCCTTCTTCGTCGACTACTACGTCTCGTCGCTCACCGGCGCCGTGAAGGAGTAGTGCACCTCCCATGAAGATCGAGCGCATCGACACGCTGATCGCCGACGCCGGCTGGCGAACCTTCTCGTTCGTCAAGATCAGCACCGCCTGCGGCATCACCGGCTGGTCCGAATACAACGAGGATTTCGGCAGCAAGGGCTTGTCGCAGGTGATCGGCGTGCTGGCGCCGCTCTGCATCGGCATGGACCCCAGGCGGAGCGAGGCCATCCTCGCCCGCCTGCACATCGCCACCCGCCAGGCGCGCGGCGGGCTGAACCAGCAGGCGATCGCCGCCATCGAGAACGCCCTGCTCGACGTGCGCGGCAAGGAAGCGGGCAAGTCCGTCTCGGCCCTGTTCGGCGGGCCGATCCGGGAACGCATACCGGTCTACTGGTCGCATTTCGGCACCTACCGCATCGGCCAGCGCGGCCGCGGCTTCCTGCCGGAACTGAACAGCTACGAGGACCTGGCCCGCCACGCGGCGGAGGTGAAGGCGATGGGCTTTCGCTGCCTGAAGACCAACATCTTCCGCTGGCGCGACGGCAAGCTGCAATCCTTCGTGCCGGGCTTCGCGCGCACCGTCGGGTGGCCCGAGCTGAACTGGGACAATGCCCTGCTGGAGGATATCCAGCGCCAGCTCGGCTGCATCCGCGATGCCATCGGCCCGGAGATGGGGCTGATGCTCGACACTAACTTCAACTTCAAGACCGAGGGCTACAAGCGGGTGGCCGAGGCCATCGCGCCGTTCCGCATGACCTGGCTGGAGATCGACACCCACGACCCGTCCAGCCTGGCCCTTATCCGGCGCGACGCGCCATGCCCGATCGCGTCCTGCGAGACGCTGCACGGCCGGCGGGACTTCCTGCCCTATCTCCAGAACTATGCCATGGATGTCGGCATCGTCGACGTGCCGTGGAACGGCCTGGGCGAGAGCATGAAGATCGCGGCGATGGCCGAAACGTTCGAGGTGAACGTCGCCCCGCACAATTTCTACGGCCACCTCTGCTCCTACCACAGCGCGCACTTCTCGGCCTCGGTGCCGAACTTCCGCATCATGGAGATCGACATCGATTCGACGCCGTGGCGCGACGAGTTCGTGACCCGGCCGCCGGTGATCGAGGATGGCGAGTTCGTCCTGCCCGACCTGCCCGGGTGGGGGACCGAGGTGAACGAAGCGGCGATCCGGGCCCGGCCGCCGAAGATCTAGCCTGCCCGTCGGAGGAAGCATCTTGTCGAAGTTCCGTATCCTGACGCCCGCGGGCGCCTCCTTTACCGTGGCCGGCGGCGGCTACGACTACGAGATGGAAGCGCTCGAGCATATCGACGCCGAGATCGTCGAGTGCCCGGCGACCGAGGCCGGCTTCATCGCCGCCGCCCCCGGCGTCGATGCCGTCTACGCCAAGGGCATGAAGTTCACCAAGGCCATGATCGGCGCGCTGGACCGGGCCAAGGTCATCACGCTGGGCACCGTCGGCGTCGACTATGTCGACGTGGCGGCGGCCACGGCCAAGGGCATCCCCGTCACCAACTGCCCCGACACCTTCATCGAGGAGGTGGCCGACCACGCCATGATGCTGCTGCTGGCGACCCACCGCCGCGCCTTCGAGCAGGACAAGATGGTCCGCGAAGGCCGCTGGAGCGAGGGCCGGCCGCAGCTCCTCCAGATCCCCCGCCTGATGGGCCTGACGCTGGGCTTCATCGGCTTCGGCCGCGTGGCGCGCGCCGTCGCCAAGCGCGCCGCCCCCTTCGGCCTGCGCCTGATGGCCTACGACCCCTTCATCGACGAGCTGACCATCTCGGGCGAGGGCGTGCAGCCCGCCAGCCTGTCGGAGGTGCTGCAGAACTCCGACTTCGTGTCGATGCACGTCCCGGCGACGCCCGAGGCCGAGGGCATGCTGAAGGAGAAGCATTTCCGGCAGATGAAGAAGACCGCCATCTTCATCAACACCGGCCGTGGCCCGACCGTGCAGGAATCCGGCCTGATCAAGGCGCTGGAGGAAGGCTGGATCGCCAGCGCCGGCCTCGACGTGTTCGAGGTGGAGCCGGCGCAGCAGGACAACCCGCTGCTGCGCATGCCCCAGGTCATCCTGTCGCCGCACAACGCATCCGCATCCGCCCGCTTCGACGTCGCCCGCAAGCGCCGCGTCGGGCAGGAGTTGTCGCTCGTCCTGTCCGGCCGCTGGCCGATGTCCTGCGTCAACCCGACCGTGCTGCCGAACAGCGGGCTCCGCCGCTGGCAGCCGGTGTCGATGGAGCGGGGGCCGAACTCGTAAGGGCGAAGCGAATTCCGGTGGGCGTTCATCACGCCCACCAATTCCTCTTCCACATCTTCGGCCAGTTGATCGAATACGGCCAATTTTGACGTACTCGCAACTCATCATCGACAGCGTCACAGCGGTGTGAGGTCGGGATGCGCAATTGCAACGAGTGCGTGGCAACGGGCTGCGAACGGATACCTTCTGTACAGGATCCGGCGAAGGGATTCGGAGACGAGCAATCGGGACCGGTGGGGCGGAGCGATGCAGCGATTGTGTCCGTCGTGCTGTCGATCACAGATCTGCTGACAACTCGAGGCATGATCTGCCTCGACCTGGCGGATATTTCATCGGTGCTACGGGCCGGCGGACCTGCGGTTTGGGGGCAAGGCGAAGCATCAGGTCCAGATCGGGCCCGCAGAGCCGCGGAGGGCGCCCTACTGGACCTTCGGCAAAAAAGGCTCCGGTAATGTGGGGCGAACTTCTGGTCGATCCCGGCACGGAAGGCTTCTTCTTCGACCGGGGGCGTCTCATTAGCCTCGGCGACCGATCGGTCGCGATACTGACACCATGGCCGCGACCAGGGGCTTGGACACGGCGATCAGGAAGCAGACGGTGGCGGCTTTACGATCCAGCCTTCAAGATCGCATTGCCGGAGGGGCGATCGGGGACGGCTGGCGGTTCGCCCGCCCGCGCAAGCTATGCGGAGGCCATTCCCTCCCAATTGCGTCGGCAACTGGAACTGTATCGGACCGGGCAATGGCGCGTGCTCGCTGCCGCGGCCTATGCCCCACGCTTGCTCGGCGTGATCGGTTGGAGCCCTGCGCTCGCCTTCGCGCTTTCACATGCGGCGGAATTCTGCGGCACCCAGTCGAAGGACGCTCCGGCTGCGATCGAGAGGCGCCTACGTCGGGGTTTCCGAGAAGCCCTCAGATGGCTGGGGTTTCATCAATCGCGGGCAGTTGCGCGATTGCTTGCGAAGATTCCCGCCTCACACGTGGACTTGGCTGGGCTCCAGTATCTGCGAGACCTGTCACACGATGATCGGCGGGTGCGGCGCCTGTCTCATATGCCGCGACTGACACGCCAAATGTTGCAACTTCAAAGCCACCATGCCGCTGGCAAGTTGGTTGGACCGGGTTTGCTCTTCGAACTGTCGCAGCAGGAGGACGACTGTTCTGGGCTATTGTCCCGATTGGTCACCATTCGTGCGGTGGCCGAGGAGCGGCCAAGCCTGCTGCGGCAGTTCCAGAGCATTGCCGAGATAGAAGCGGCGTTTACGAAGCTCGACCGGTGTTGGCGCGTTCCACTGCTTCAATGGTCAGCAAAACGACAGATTGCCGAGGTGGCGCTTCCGCCACCACCGATACCGGGGACCGACATCATCCGACCCCTCGACACGGTGCAGGCAATGCTACGGGAGGGGGAAACGCAGAACAATTGCACGGATCAGCACCTCGCTCGCGTGCTTCTTGGTCAGTGTTATCTCTACGCCGTTCACGCGCCAGTTCGCGCCACGGTCTTGGTCGCACGTGATCATGCTGATCGATGGACACTTGCGGAAATGATCGCGGCCGACGGCGACCCCGTGGAGGGACAGGCACTGGACGAGATTCGGACGTGGATCATGCGCTCGCAAGGCATCGAATGCCCCCTCCGCCAGCCGGCCGATAACTGAGGTAGGTCATGTCGTTGGCGAAAGGCAAGACCCCTCGACGAGGCCAGTACGGGCGGTATGGACACGCGGAACTGCTTCAACGCATTGCGACGGCGATGCAGGCATCTGCAGCTGGAGTATCGCTTGAGGATATCCGAAGGGACTTCACCGTCGAGCCCCTTAGCCGGAGCACTGCCGAACGTCTCCGCAACGCTGCCGAGCGGTTGTATCCGACCATCGAACAAGCAAATCCGGGCGACCGCCCCAAGCGATGGCGGATTCCGGGACGGCATCGTGGCCTGACGCCTTCGACGAGCGCGGACGAACTCGCTGATCTTGCGCTGGCCGCGCAAATATTGAGGCGGGATGGCCGCAGCTTGGAGGCGGCGCGGATCGAGCAACTGGCACTGAAGACCCGCGCGCAGTTAGACAAGCGCGCCCAGGTCCGACTGGAACCCGACCTAGAAGCATTGGTGGATGCCGAAGGGCTGATCCCTCGGGCCGCACCGCAAGTTCCGGTCGATGGGGCAACGATGGGTACACTGCGACGTGCGATCCTGGCCAATCGCGAGGTCCACATGCTCTATCGAGCCCGGGGGACGGGAGAGAAAAGCCAGACTACACTCTGCCCCTACGGTTTCCTCCATGGCAACGGACGTCATTACTTGGTCGCCTTCAGCTTGAACCCAGAGGTACTCGACTTTCGTCTATTCGCCCTTGATGGAATTGAGGACCTCGAGGTCCTCGATACGTCGTTTAAGAGGCAGCCGTTCAATCTCGCCGCATTCGCGTCTGAATCCTTTGGGGTCTTCCGCGATGGCGAACCTATGGACGTTCAATGGCAATTTTCGGCCGATGCGGCCAGCGATGCAGTCAAGTTTCGCTTTCACCCATCCCAAACGATGGAGAGGCTTGGTGACGGAACCCTGATTGTCAGATTCCGGGCGACCGGAATGCGGGAGATGTGCTGGCATGCATTCACATGGGGGAGCGCCTTGAAGATTCTATCGCCACCAGTTCTACGGGAAACGTATGCAACGCTTTTGGCGGAGGCTAGCTGGACCTTGCGCTCTTATCTATCGTCACAGCCTCATCCATCAGCGAATGATCTTGCGGTGTAACAAAATCGTGGAGGAATGCCTTGGCTCGCATTTTCGTTTCCGTGAAGTATCGATATAGAAAACGTGGCACGACGGCTTGGTCATTCTTTTATTGGTCAGGACAACTTCCCTCACGCTCGGACAGCATCCTGATTCAAGAATTGAACAAAAGGCATCCAGGCTGTGATGTTGAAATTCTCAGTATAAAGTGGGGATAGAAGCCGTATATTCCGCACTTTGCGTAGGGAGAAAGCGTGTGAAAAGACTATGGCGCTTACACATAAGGCCGCGCGAGGGCGATGGAGATACAGATCGCAGCATCGACTTTTGCATCAAGAATAATATTATTGGGATGGGATGGTCCGTTCCTGATTTAGGCGTTACACATTATTTTGATTTTCCTTTATATAAGGCGGCGGCGGAAAAATTCTATGATGGTACGTCTCCCTGGAGTAGTGTGCGTGTTTTCGGCGAAGAGGCAGCGGTCGGGGATCTTGTTTGGTTCAGAAATACCAAGGGATATTATTACCTCGCCGAAATAACCGGGCCATGGAACTATTATTACTCGGGAATACATATTTCTACCGACATCGTAAATTATCGCACAGCCCGGATTCTAAAGGTTGGTCTGGTTGATGCCGTTCCCGGAAAGGTCATCTCGTGCTTCCGGCCGCCGAGAACGTTTCAGGCGATCGATAGCCAGCAAATGCTGGAGTACAGCAGCGCCATGATGGGGCTGAAGCCAGCTGAACCGGGTACGCGGGATATATTTGAATATCTGAGCGATGAGGATTTAGAAAATCTCATATCGATCTATCTCCAGGTTTGCGGCTGGTATGTGATGCCCGGAACGCGCCGAAAGGACACTCCCCACTATGAGTTTGTGCTGGTCGACCGCAATACTGGCAAAAGAGGAATAGTGCAGGTAAAGTCCGGGCATGAAGGAATAGATGCCGCCAAGTATGCCGGCGAGACTACAACGTTTCTATTTGCATCGTGTGAAGATTATGGGGATGTTGTACCTCATAACGTCACTATAATTCCGAGATCTAAAGTCTTATCATTTATACGTAGCCAACGACAGTTACTTCCAGAATCGTTCGGGCACTGGGTGAATCTCGTTGGCTTGTAGAGATACTAAGACAGAATATTCATGCTGTGAGCGGCCAGGGGACTATCTGTAGCTCGCTTGCGTGTCCTATCGCCCAAACCCAGCCTCGCGCAGCAACTCCCCATTCACGCAATTCCGCAGCCGCCCTTCCGTCAGCATCAGGCGCGCCGTCTCCGCCGCCTTGTAGCGGATGTCCCACAGGCTCTGGGCGCTGTAGTAGGCGGCGTGGGGCAGCAGTACCAGGCGGCCGCGGATCCAGTCCTCGTCGCGGCGCCAGGCCGCGATCAGCTTGTGCTCGGGATCGGGCGGTTCGTTCGGCAGCACGTCGAGGCCGGCGGCCGCGATCTGGCCGGACTTCAACCCGTCATGGATGGCGTCGAGATCGCAGATCGGCCCGCGCGCGGTGTTGACGAGGATGGTGCCCTTGCGCATGGCGGCCACCGCCGCGCCGTCGATCAGTCCGCGAGTCTCGTCGTTGAGGAACGCGTGGATGGTGACGGCGTCGACTGCCGACAGCAGGCTGGCGACGGACTGGTGGCGCGTCAGGCCCAGCGCCAGCTCGGTGCCGTTCGAGACGTAGGGGTCGTAGAAATGCACCGGCAGGTCGAACGCCTTGAGGCGCAGGGCCGACGCCGTGCCGATGCGCCCCAGCCCGATGACGCCCGCCGCCATGCCCTTGGTGCGGCGGATGACCGGCGCGTGGCTGACATGCCAGTTGGCGACGACGTCCCGCCGCAACGCGTTGTCGTAGGCGCTGACCCCGCGGGTGAAGTTGAGCAGCAGTGCCATGGCGGTGTCGGCGATATCGGTCGTGCCATAGTCGGGCACGTTGGCGACGGGAATGCCGCGCCCGGCCGCCGCCCGGACGTCGATGTTGTCGTAGCCGACCCCCATTCGGATGATGATCTTGCAGTTGTCGAGCCGCTCGACCACGTCGGCCGTGATGTTGAGGCCGATGCCCAGGATGACGGCATCGGCCGCGCGCCAGACCTCGTCGGCGATCTGCTCCCGCCGCGTCGCGTCATACGTGGCGAGTTCGATGCCATCGCCGGCACCGGCGCGGTCCGCCTCCGCGCCGCCCAGGAAACGGGTGTCGGGGTAGAGTATGGTCGGCATGACGCTGCGGTCCTCGCTCAATGGCTTTCGCGGGCGACTTCGGCGCCGCTCTTGCCGACCAGGAAGTCGAGGTCGGCGCCGGTGTCGGCCTGCATCACATGGTCGATGTAGAGGCGGGCATAACCGCGGTCATGGCGCGGCTCGGGTGCCACCCAGGCCGCCTTGCGGCGGGCAAGCTCTTCCTCGGGCACGTCCAGCGTCAGGGTGCGGCCGGCGACGTCGAGCGCGATCATGTCGCCGTTCTGGACCAGGGCCAGCGGGCCGCCGACGGCCGATTCCGGCGCGGTGTGCAGCACGACGGTGCCGTAGGCGGTGCCGCTCATGCGCGCGTCGGAGATGCGCACCATGTCGGTGATCCCCTTCCGCAGCACCTTGGGCGGCAGCGGCATGTTGCCGACCTCCGGGAAGCCGGGGTAGCCGCGCGGCCCGCAGCCCTTCAGCACCAGGACGCAGGTCTCGTCGACGTCGAGGTCCTCGTCGTCGATGCGGTGGTGGAAATCCTCGATCGATTCGAAGACGACGGCGCGGCCGCGATGGTTCATCAGGTGGGGGGAGGCCGCCGACGGCTTCAGGATGGCGCCGTTCGGGCACAGGTTGCCGCGCAGCACGGCGATGCCACCCTGGTCCTTGAACGGCGCGTCTGCCGGGAAGATCACGTCCGGGTTCCAGTTGGGCGCGTCCTCGGTGTTCTGGCCCATGGTGCGGCCGTTCACCGTCATCGCGTCCTTGTGGATGCGGTCGCCCAGCGCGCGGATGACGGCCGGCAGGCCGCCCGCATAGAAGAAGTCCTCCATCAGGTACTTGCCCGACGGCATCAGGTTGACGAGGCAGGGCACGTCGCAGCCGAGCCGGTCCCAGTCCTCCAGCGACACGTCGATCCCCATGCGCCCGGCCAGCGCCAGCAGGTGGACGACCGCGTTGGTCGACCCGCCGATGGCGCCGTTGACGCGGATGGCGTTCTCGAACGCCTCGCGCGTCAGGATCTTCGACATGCGCAGATCCTCCTTCACCATCTCGACGATGCGCCGGCCGGCCATGTGGGCCAACACATAGCGGCGCGAATCGACGGCCGGGATGGCGGCATTGGCGGGCAGGCCCATGCCGAGCGATTCCACCATCGAGGCCATGGTCGAGGCCGTGCCCATCACCATGCAGTGCCCGGCCGAGCGCGACATGCAGGCCTCGGCATCCATGAAGTCGCCGAGCGACATCTCGCCCGCGCGCACCATCTCGCCGAACTTCCAGACGTGGGTGCCCGACCCGATCTGCTCGTCGCGGAAGCGCCCGTTCAGCATCGGCCCGCCGGAGATGGCCAGCGTCGGCAGGTCGCAGCTGGCCGCCCCCATCAGCAGGGCGGGCGTGGTCTTGTCGCAGCCGACCAGCAGGATGACGCCATCCATCGGGTTGGCGCGGATCGATTCCTCGACATCCATGCTGACCAGGTTGCGGAACAGCATGGTCGTCGGCCGCATCAGCGTCTCGCCCAGCGACATCACCGGGAACTCGAGCGGGAAGCCGCCCATCTCATAGACGCCGCGCTTCACATGCTCGGCGATCTTGCGGAAATGCGCGTTGCAGGGCGTCAGCTCGGACCAGGTGTTGCAGATGCCGATCACGGGGCGCCCGTCGAACAGGTGCTGCGGCAGGCCCTGGTTCTTCATCCAGCTCCGGTGCACGAAGCCGTCGCGGTCCTGCTTGCCGAACCATTCGCTGCTGCGCAGCTTCGGGCGTTCCGTCATGTCGCATCCTCCCAGGGGATGTATCGGGCGTTGAGCATGTTGATTGGGCGCCATCCCCCTAGCGGGGGCGGTGCCGATCGGACAGGTCGCGCCATGGTAGCCGAGCCACTTCCGCCCGCAAGGCGAAAGCCGGCCCTTTATTCGGCCGTCCCTGCGCACCGATGCCGATTTGGTGCATGATGCCCTTCCAGGTGGACAACCTTGGAAGGATCCGCAGCATGTCGGGCAGGCTCTCGCTGGTTCTTCTCGGCGCACTCGCCATGGCTACACCGGCCATGGCCCAGGATCGTCAGGCGCAGATGGAGCGCCAGGATTTCGGTGTGCCACCCACCATGCAGTTGCATGCGGGCGCCATGCACGGGCCGACGCCGGCCAGCATCCCGGGCGGGCAGGTGATCACCACCCAGGGGCTGGCGGCACTCATCCAGGGGCGCCAGGCGCCCCATGTCGTCTTCGATGTCCTTGGCCAGCGCGAGACGCTGCCCGGTGCCGTGCCTGCACCGTGGCTCGCCCAACCGGGATCGTTCGACGACCAGGTGCAGGGGCAGGCGCGGGCGCTGCTGCGCCAGCAGACGCAAGGGCGCAACGACGTCGCCCTGGTCTTCTACTGCCTCTCGCGGGAATGCTGGATGTCCTACAATGCGGCGTTGCGCGCCATCAACGCCGGCTACACCAACGTCCTGTGGTATCGCGGCGGCATCGAGGCGTGGAAGGCAGCCGGGCTGCCGACCCAGACCGGCCGCCAGCAGGACGCCAGCCAGCCCGGCACCAGCCCCCCGCCGGGCGACGCGGGACCGCGCGGGTTCGTCGCAGTACAGCCCGTCGCGCGCACGCCGGCCGGGGGCGGCGACCGCCAACGGCCGGCCGGGCAGTTGCGCATCGGGCAGAGCCGCTTCTTCTCCTTCGCGCTGCCGCCCGGCTGGCGCGTGGGCGAGGATGGCCAGTTCGCGCTCACCCTGCTGGCGCCGGATGGCCAGGCGATGACGCTGATGCTGGGCAACGCCGGCGTGGCGCCCAACTATCCGCCCACGCGCTTTGCCTACGAGAAGCTGTCCGCCATGCAGCCGCAGAACCTGCGGATCGGCCAGCAGCGGCCGGCCCGGCCGGCGGCGGGGTTCCAGCAGGCGGTGGAGTTCGAGATCAGCTACCAGGCGCGCGGCATCCCCTATCGCGGCCTGGCCAAGGTCTCGGTCGCGCCGGCCTATGATTCGCAGACGATGGCGTTGACCGCGGCCATATCCGCCGAGGACCAGTGGCCCAGCTATGCGTCGTGGCTGCCGGCGTCGGCCGAGCAGATCTCGGCCAACAATGGGGCCGCCTTCGGCATGCGCGGGATCATGCAGCAGAACCTGCAGAACTCCGCGGCGTTCGGCGAAGCCCAGCGCCAATACCGCGACTGGTCGCAGAAGAACTGGCAAGGCGTCACCGACCAGCGCAACGAGAGCCAGGACCGGCGGAACTTCGCCGTGCGCGAGAACCTGGGCGGCGTGCAGACCTTCGCCAACCCCTTCGGCAGCCCGCCGGTCGAGATGCCGATGACCTACAAGCACTACTGGGCCGATCGCAACGGCGGCTATGTCGGCACCAACGACCCCGGCGCCGACCCCAATGTCGGCTCCACCGGCGAATGGCGCAGGATGGACCGCACCGGCCGGTAGGAGGGCCGCGAAACGAAAGTCCGCCTGGCATCTTGAATAGCGGCGGGCGCGATGATATCTGCTTCGTCCGCAACACCCGGAAAGGGCCTGGGAACCTTGTTCAGCCGACGACTCCGACGAGATGCGATCCGCCTATCCCGAGAGGGGATGGTGGCCCGCGTGCGCGTCCGGGAACGGCTCCAGGCATAATCGCCCCCGTCCTCCGATCGCCGCACCAGGGCCGCCGCCCGGTGCCACACGACAGCGATCCCGAGGACGACCATGACCATCCGGTTCGAGACGCCGCACGACGCGGCCGCCATCGAAGACATCCTGGACCGCAGCTTCGCCCCCGGCCGCGAGCGCAAGACCGCCTATCGGCTGCGGGACGGCGTGGCGCCGATCGACAGCCTGTCCTTCGTCAACACCCTGCCGACCGGCGCGGTGGCAGCCACCCTGCGCTTCTGGCCGATCGCGCTGGGGTGGGAGCGGGTGCCGGCCCTGCTGCTCGGGCCGCTGGCGGTCGACCCGGCCTTGCAGGGTCTCGGCTTCGGCAAGGCGCTGATGCGCCACGGGTTGGCGGCGGCCGCGGCCGACGGCCATCGGATCGTCGTGCTGGTCGGCGATCCCGGCTACTATGAGCCCTTCGGGTTCAGCCGCGCCATGACCCGCAACCTGTCCATGCCGGGGCCGGTCGAGGCGCACCGGTTCCTCGCCCGGGAGCTTGTCCCGGGCGCGCTCGATGGGGTGCAGGGGATGATCCAGCGTGCCGCGAACGATCCTGGCCCGGTCCTGGCCGCGCGGGCCGGGGCAGGGGCCACCCCCATGTTCGCCGAACCATGATCGCGGGCCTGCGCCGGGCCACGGCGGTGGATGCCACCCGCGTGGCCGCGCTGGTCGACCGGTCCTACGGCCATTATGTCGCGCGCATCGGCCAGAAGCCCTACCCGATGACGGTCGACTATGCCGAGGCGATCCAGGCGATGCGCGGCTTCGTGGTGGAGCGCGAGCATCGCCTGGTGGGGTTCCTGCTGCTGGAGGCGACGCGCGACCACATGATGGTGGAGAACGTCGCGATCGACCCCGGCCACCAGGGCACCGGCATGGGTCGTGCCCTGATGGAACTGGCTGAGGCGGAGGCGCTGGGCGCAGGCTTGACGGAACTGCGCCTCTACACCCACCAGATGATGACCGAGAATCAGGCCATCTATCGCCGCCTCGGCTATGTCGAATACGAGCGCAAGGTGGTCGGCGGGCGGCCGCGGGTCTACATGTGCAAGACCCTGTCGCGGCGGCACGTCTAGCGGCTTCCGCATCCGGCCCATCCCGTCGTAGCCTCCCCGCCAGCCAAGCTGCCGACAAGGGCGGCACGGAACCGAACGGGAGGAATCATGACGATGCCATCGACGATGCGGCACCTGCTTGCGGGCGCGGCGGTACTGCTGCTGGCCGCGGCGCCGGCCGGGGCCCAGACCTATCCCGCCAAGCCGGTGCGGCTGGTGGTGCCCTTTCCCGCCGGCAGCACGACCGACCTGGTGGGCCGCATCCTGGCCCAGAAGCTGGGTCCGGCCCTGGGCGAGCAGGTGGTGATCGACAATCGCGGCGGCAGCGGCGGCACCATCGGCACCGAGCATGTCGCGCGCTCGGCCCCGGACGGCTACACGCTCCTGATGGCGACGATCGGCACGCACGCCATCAATCCCGCGCTCTACAAGAAGATCACCTACGACGCGGTGAAGGACTTCGCCCCGGTGGCGCAGTTCGGCACCGCGCCCAACGTGCTGGTGGTCAATCCGTCCGTGCCGGTGAACAGCCTGGCCGAACTGGTGGCCTATTCCCGGGCGCGGCCGGGGGAGATGAACTACGGCTCGTCCGGCAACGGCACGTCCAACCACCTGTCCGGTGCCATGCTGGCCTCGCGCGAGAAGCTGGACATGGTGCACGTCCCCTATCGCGGCGGCGCCCAGGCGATCGAGGGGCTGCTGCGCGGCGACCTGAAGCTCATGTTCTACCACTACCTGCCGCTGCTGCCCTTCATCGAGGACGGCAAGCTGCGGCCGCTCGCGGTGACGGGGGCCGAGCGTGTGCCCGCCCTGAAGTCCGTGCCGACGATGGGCGAGGCGGGAGCGGCCGACTTCGTGGTCTCGGCCTGGTTCGGGGTCTACGCGCCGGCCGGCACGCCGCCCGTGATCGTCGACCGCCTGAACAAGGAGATCACCGGCATCATGGCCTCGGCCGACATGCGCGAGACACTGATGAAGCAGGGCGTCGATCCGGTCAGCGGCAGCCCGGAAGACCTGGCCACGCTGATGAAGGCCGAACTCGTCCGCTGGGCCGCGATCGTGAAGGCGGCCGGCGCGCAGGTGGACTGAGAGGCGGGGGCGCGCTGGCTCGCTGGCTGGTGCGCCCTTCGACTGCCCGGTCCGCTACGCTTCCCTGCGCGCTCAGGGTGAGGGGGGCCGGGGGCCGCACGACAGATCGTGGAGCGCCCGGACGATCCTCATCTCGAGCGCGCAGCAAAGCGAGCAGTCGAGAGACGCAGGGGCGGCCGCCCCTATCGCCCCTTCTTGCGCTCCTCGAACAGCACGCCCGCTTCCTTCAGCCCCGCAATCTCGCCCGCCGAGAAGCCATGCTCGGCCAGGATGTCGGCACCCTCCGCGCCGAAGGCCGGCGGCTTGGTGCGCGCCGTGCCGGGCGTGCGCGTGAACTTCAGGGGGATGCCAGTGCCGCGATAGCCATCCATCTCCACCACCATGTCCCGATGGCGGGTGTGCGCGTCGTCCATCACTTCCGGGATCGACTGCACCGGCCCGACCGGCACGCCGGCGTCCAGGAGCTGCGAGGCCAGCGCCGGCCCGTCATGCTGCAGCAGCAGGTCGAGCAGGATCCGGTTCAGCTCGGCCCGGTGGGCCACGCGGTCGCGGTTGGACTTGAAGCGCGGGTCGGCCGGCAGGTCCGCCACGCCCAGCACCTGGCACAGGCGGCGGAACTGGGTGTCATTGCCGACCGCCAGGAAGATCGGCCGCGTCTTCGTCTTGTACTGGTCGTAGGGGCAGATGTTGGGGTGGCTGTTGCCGAGCAGCTTGGGCGGGTCGCCCGACATGAAGTAGTTGGCGGCATGGGGGTGCAGCAGCGAAATGCCAACGTCGTAGAGCGAGCATTCGACATGCTGGCCGCGGCCCGACCGCTGGCGCTCCAGCAGCGCCATCAGGATGCCGATGACGGCGTTGAGCCCCGTGCCGAGGTCGACGATCGGCGTCCCCAGCCGCACCGGCCCGCTCTCGGGCGAGCCGTTGATGCTCATGAGGCCGGAAGACGCCTGCACCGCGGCGTCGTAGCCCGGCAGGCCGCCCAGCGGACCATCGGGGCCGAAGCCGGAGATCTGGGCATAGACCAGGCGCGGAAAGCGGTCCTTCAGCACCGTCTCGTAGTCCAAGCCCCACTTGGCAAGCTGGCCGGTCTTGAAGTTCTCGAACAGCACGTCGGCATCTTCGAGCAGGCGGAACAACACCTCCCGCCCCTCGGGCTTCGTCAGGTCCAGCGCGATCGACCGCTTGTTGCGGTTGACGCCGACGAAGTAGGAGGCCGTGCCGTCACGGAAGGGCGGGCCCCAGTCGCGCGTCTCGTCGCCGGCCGGCGGCTCGACCTTGATCACCGTGGCGCCATGGTCGGCCAGGATCTGCGAGCCGTAGGGGCCGCTCAGGATGCGGGTGAGGTCGATGACCTTGATGCCGGCGAGCGTGCCGGTGGACGCGTTCATCCGTTGCTCCGATGCCTTCTGAAGATGGTCGCGGCGCGGGGTCAGGCGGCGGCGGACGCGCCGAACACCGTGCTCGCGAATTTGGGATAGGTCTCGGCCAGTTCGCCCGCGATGCGGCCGCGCAGCAGCTCCAGCCATTCGGGCGGCGGCGGCGCGGTCTCCGGTACGGCCGATGGCACGTCGTAGTCGAACCCGGTCTCTGCCGCGACCCCGGCCGCATCATGTCCGGGATGGACGCTGGCCAGCGAGAAGCGGCGGCGGGTGCGGTCGAAGTCGAAGCAGGCCATCCCGGTGACGAGCGCGTGCGGGCCGCCCGGGCGGTACACGCCAGGGTCGCTGGTGCCGGGCGCGCTGACGAAATTCACCTTCGGCACGAACACGCGGCGCGAATGCTCCTCACGGAACAGGATCACGCGCGGGACCAGCATGTAGAGGTAGGCCGAGCCGAACGAGCCGGGGAAGCGCACGTCGAGCCGGGGATAGTCGCCCATGCCGACCAAGTTGATGTTGGCCTCGCCGTCGATCTCGCCGCCACCCAGGAAGAAGGCGCCGATGCGGCCCTGGGCGGCGCAGTCGAACAGCTCGCGTCCACCCTCGGTGAAGGGGTTGTGGCGCCGGCTGCCCAGGACAGAGACGCGCATCGCCCCCTTCGACAGGGCACGCTGGAGCAGGGCGGCGGCCCCCGGGATGGGCGAGCTGGCGCCGACGGCAACATGCTCCACCCCGTCCAGCAGGCGGGCCAGGACGGCGATCAGCAGCTCTTCGCGCCGCCAGGCGGGGGCGTCAGCCGACAAGGGAGGGCTCCAGATGGTTGGCCGCCATATAGGCGCGAAAGCCGTCCTCGGTCCGGGCCTGGCGGGCATAGCCGGCCAAGTGCGCGGTATCGGGGGCATAGAGATCGGCCAGGCCCATCGGCCAGGCGCCACGCGGGGCGAGCGCCACCGCATCGACATAGATGCCGGGCAGGGTGCCCGCCGCCAGCTCGTCCTCGGCCAGAAGATCGCCGTCGAAGAACGCCTCGACCGTGACGAAGGACCGGCGCGCGGCATGGGCCATGGTCATCAACTCGCGCCGCCGGCCGAGCCAGACATTGCCCTGCCGGTCGGCCCAGCGGGCGTGGAAGATGGCCAGGTCCGGCTGCAGGGCCGGCAGCAGCACGATCGGGTCCGGCCCTTCGGCGAAGGGGTTGTCCATCACCTTCCAATCCGGCCGATGCTGCAGGATGTCGGACCCCAGGATGCCGCGCAGCGGCATGAAGGGCAGC